>NZ_JBNDMI010000004.1:2590000-4308407 GCF_050436505.1 Paraburkholderia sp. CI3 | reverse complement strand
GCTTCGTTTGCGTCGCTGCGTCTGCAGCAGAGAAGCGAAATTATGGAGAACTTCCGTCGGATCGTCAACAGGTTTTTATCACTCGCTTAACCTGCCCACACCGCTGAAGCCCACGCCATCAAAGGCTTCCCGCTTCTCCGCACCCCGGCGTCCGGAGCACGAAAGAGCGGAATTCTAGTCGCCGACATCGGGACTTGCAAGCGAAATCCTGGGGTTTTCCTTAGGGGATCTTTCCCATACGGCCCGGATCGTCTATCGATGGGGTTTTCACTTCGGGCGCCAGCGTCTGGGCGGCGGATGCGCCGATCGTCCAATCATGCAGCACGGTATAGGCGACCGCCAGCAACGTCGGGCCGATGAAAACACCAAGAAAACCAAACGCAAACGCGCCGCCGAGGATGCCGAGCATCACCAGAATCAACGGCATGTCACTGTTTTTGCCAATCAGGATCGGCTTGATGACGTTGTCGGCCATGCCGACTACCAGCAGGCCCCATATGACCACAAAAATCGCCCATCCAGTCGACCCGCCCTGATACAGCCAGATCGCTGCCGGCAACCAGACAATGACCGGACCGCCCGGCACCACCGACAGAAAAAACGTCACGAGCCCGAGCAACGCCGGCGCCGGTACGCTCGCCATCCAGAAACCGAATCCCGCGAGAACCGCCTGTACGAGGGCCGTACCAAGAATCCCGTAGACCACCCCCTTCACCGTGCTGCCCGCCAGCGCCAGCAGATACTCGGCGCGCTCACCGGCTACTCGACGCATGCCGGCTTTCAGCCAGGCGGCCGCCCCCTCGCCACCGGTATAAAAGAAGAACGCGAGCACGATGCTCAACGCCAGCAGCCCCAGCCCATGCGTCACCGCAAGCGCCGCCGCCAGAATCCACTTCCCAGCCGGAGCGGCGAGCGTGCGCAATTGCGCGATCAACTCGGAATTGCTGCTGGTCAAGCGCTCCCAAAAGGCCCCGATGCTCGAACCAACCAGCGGGATCCGCTGCACCCACGGCGGCAGATCGGGCAACCCCGACTCGAAAAGTCTTTGCACCAGCGCAACGATGTCGTGAACATGCGCGCCGAACGCGAAACCCGCATAGACGAACGGCCCGAGCACCACGACCAGAATAATCAGCACGATCAAGGTCGCGGCCAGCTTGCGCCGCCCGCCGACCACGCCAGTGAGTCGCCGGTAGAGTCCCCAGGAACTGTAGCTGAGGATGGCGCCCCACAGCAGCGCGGTCGTAAATGGCGCCAGCACCAGCAACGACCCACCCACGAGCACAATCAATGCGAATACCGCGGCAAGTCGCTCGATCAGTTGGTCAGATTTCACGATGAATCTCCTAATGCGCCAGACCGTGGCAATGACATGACACACGCCCGTCAGGCGCCCGCTGAACGCCGTCAGTATAGAAGCGAGTTGGGCGTCCGGGGTGTCTTATACCATCCCGCCAGGGTGTTGCGAGTCGCTTGCGACTGTGCCCGTGGCGACCGCATTTTTTGAGATGAAAGCGCCCAAATTGCCCGGAGATTGCTGGCCAATCCATATAGCTGCCTGGAAAAGACTACAATATAAGGTTCCGTGCCCCCAATTTTTCTGGATTTATGCGCTCGCGAATCACCAAACGTCTCCCTCCCGACGCCGACAAGCTCGTCGGTCTCTCGCTCGCGCTTTTCGCGTCGGGCAGCCGTACCGAAGATCGCTTCTGGGAAGCGAAGCTCGACGCGCTGCTGGCCAAAGTCGTGCGCAACGCCAACCAGACTACGCTGGACGCCGCGCTCGACCATCTGCAGCAAAACCATCCGGATGCCTACGGCGCGCTGGCCGACATGGCGGAAACGCACAGCGAATCGTTCGTGATCGAACATGAAGGCGTGTCTTATGAAGCGCTGCTGATCGCCGCGCCTGTGCTCGCCTGGACCCGCTACGTGATTCCGTCCGGCCCGCTCAAGTCCGACGCCGCCGACGCCCTGCGCGCGCACCTGCAAGCGCACGTGCTCGCCGCCAACACGCGCGTGGCAATGGCTCCGTTCCTGTTCAGCATCGACCAGTTGCCGCGCCATCACGTCGAAACGTGGCGCATCGCCCAGCAACTTGCGCAAGCCGCGGTCAGCGGCGGCAACGCGAAGCTCAATTTCGGCGAACTGCCGGAGACCTCGCCGATTCTGGCGGACCCGCGCTTTTTGCTCGCCGTAGTCGCCGCTCCCGTCGGCGACGCGACGTTCCGCTGGCAGGAAGAAGAGCACGGCACTCGCATCGAGCGCGGCCAATGTCTCGAGCAATGGGCCACCCAAGGCGGCGCGAATCTGTCGGTTGTGCTGCCGGGCTGCGAATTCGAATGTCTGCTGCCGGATGCGTACTACTCGGCGTGCCGCGACGCCGATGAAAGTGTGCGTCCGCACACCGTGCGTACCGCCGTGCGTTATCTTTTCGACACTATTGGCGCGGCGCCGCAGGATCTGCGCGCGGTGGTCGCCGGCTTCGGCGAACGGCGCATCGACGAGTACCGCGTCGGCTTCACGCGCAAGGGCAGCAACGACGTGATCTACGGTGTCGTGTGGCCACTCTACGGCCGCGAAAACGGCGAGGCGGGCATCGACGAGGAGCCGGAGGAAATCACCGACTCGGACGAACCGCTCGAGGAAATCGTCGCGCTGCTCAAGGAAACCGGCATCACGGATGTGCGCCGCCACGCGGGCCGCTTCGAGCCGGAATATTGCGACGACTGCGGCGTGCCGCTGTATGCGGACCCGCTCGGCGAAATCGTCCACGCGGAAATGCCCGAAGACGCCGAGCCCGCGCAACCCCATTTCCATTGACACCGAAGTCGACATCCCTGCCCTATCGCAAAAAGGCCCCGTATATACGGGGCTTTTTTGTTGATTGTCCGCATTTCTTATGCCTTTTGGACAGCCGTCAAAACGAAGGGAATTTGTCATCATAGGCACCGTGACGCATCGCCGTGATCGAGTCAGCTCCACGAGTCCCACAGATGCGTCGCGCCATTTCGCCCGATACATCTGGAGACATGCATGCGCTTCGCGATTCTCAATTCAAACGCAGAACGACGTGATGGACTCAAGTCCTTGCTGCGGCAGATCGACCGGCTGGCACGCTTCACAGAAGCCGATGAATGGCGTCTGCTCGAACGTCCGTTCAAGCGTTATCGGCCTGATCTCGTCGTGATCGACTGGGAGGACTGGATGTCGGTTGCGCAGGTGCGTGCGTTGCTCAGCCACTTTCCGGACCTGCGCATCAGCGTGCTCACCGACGGGACTTTGCCCGCGCTCGTGCGCGCGCTGATGGACGAAGGTGTGCTCGGCGTTGTTCCACGCGACACCGATCCCTGCCTGATCGTGCGCGCATTGGAAATGGTGCTGCTCGGCGGTCACTACGTGCCGCCCGGCGCGCTGGCGATCGATCCGCCGCTGCCGACCGACACCGCGATCCGTACGTTCGACGAAGAAAGTCCGCCGCCCCGCCGCAACAAACTCTCGGGCGGGCTGTCACCGCGGCAGGAGCAGATCATGCGCTGCGTGCACATGGGCAGCACCAACAAGATGATCGCGCGCACGCTCGGCATTAGCGAAGGTACGGTCAAGATCCACCTGACGAGCATATTCCAGCAACTTGGTGCGCCCAATCGCGCCGCGGCGGTCGCGCTTTACAACGGATGGCTCACGAATCATTTGCAAGTGCTGCGCAACAACGGCGAGCACAGCGCGCGGCCGGTCATCCGCGGGCAGCCTGGCCCAGTTCCGCTCCGGCGCCGCACACGTGCGCGCTTCCAGTATCCGTTGCCGGGCAGCGACACCAGCAGCGCGCTACCGATGGCCGCGGAGCCCGCCACGTCGTACAGTGAGGCCCCTCCCGGCCGGCCCGCGCGGAAGTCGGTCGGGCCGGGTTCCGCATGACGCGGGGCTCGGGGCACGCCGCGCGCATGGGTTGGAACGCCCGCATGCGCGCAGCGTCGAGGGTAGGCTGGCATGGAATCCGCTCACACCTTTTGTCGTCCAACGAGTAATATGAGACACATGGGTTTCCTCTACACACCGCTTCCGTTTTGGGTCGCTGTCGGTGGCTGGATTGCCACTGCGATGGTGATCGCGCTCGCGCTGTGGAAAAAACCTTTCAAAAGACTTCAGGACGGCACGCTCCAGCATGTCTGGCTCGCGATAATCGTCGCGGTGTCGGTGCTGTGGTCGAGCAACGCCTGGCTCGACGACGGCACCGTGATGCACCTGCTCGGCGCCACGCTCGTCGTCACGCTGTTCGACTGGGGGCTCGCCCTGATCGCGATGGCGGTGGTCGCGGGGCTGGCCGCCGTCGTCTTCGATGCGCCGTGGCAGGGCATCGCGCTGACGTTCCTCGTGTACGGAGCCCTGCCCGTCGCCATCTCGACCTTGCTCCAGCGCATCTGCACCGCGTGGCTACCGCGCAATCTTTTCATGTTCATCTTCGGCCAGGGCTTCGTTTCGCCCGCCATTGCCGTGTCGTTGACGGCCGCGGCAGCGCTCGGCATCCATATCGTCGTGTCCGGCGGTTCGATGACCGTGGTGCCGATCGGCTACGCGCTCAGCGTGCTGCTGCTCGCCACCGGCGAAGCATGGTTCACTGGCATGGCGACCGCGCTGATCGCGGTCTACCGTCCCGCATGGGTGACCACCTACGACGTGCGGCGCTATCGTCTGGGCGGCCCGCGCACCTGAGAATGCGCGCTTTGACGTCGCGTGCGGCGCATCTGTGATAATCAGCGCCTCATCACTGGAGACTTTCCGGGCGCCCCCATCAGGACAAGGCAGAATATTTGCAGCAACATTGAACTCAACCCTTGCGCGCGGCATCTTATTTGCCTCATCTCCCATTTGCGTCTAAAGAACTAGATGGATCGCACCAATGTACCGAGCCGGTTGCTGCGGGTGATCGGCCGGTTGGCAGCCTGCGCAGCGAGTCTCTCGCTCATCTGCGCGGCTCCCGCATTCGCTGATCAGCTCGAACAGCACAACGACCTCGTCAAAAGATTTATCACCGAAATGCATGCGGATCCGCTCGTCGCGGACTGCGCCGCGCATGGCGACTTCGTCGCGAGCACGTCGACCGCTTTCGACCACGTCGAATTCCCGTCCAGTTCGTTCGACAGTGCGCACTCGTCGGTCACGCCATGGAACGACTCGTTCGACGAAGGCAAGCAGCGCGTCAAGGTGGACAGCATCGTCACCGTCGAGGGCGTCGGCGTGCGCCAGGACAACTCGGGCGAGCCGGCCGATCTGAAATTCCGCTGCGGCTACGTCGGCTCGCAGATGCTCGCATTCAGCTGGAACGATCCGGTACCGCCAAACCGCGCGCATAGCGCGGGATCGGGCCAGCACAAAGGCGGCAAAGGCAAGCACGCGGTCGGCGGCAAGACGTCGAAGAAGTCGTCGAAGACAGGCTCGGGCCAATCGTCGCGCACGACGTCGAGCAAATCGGCAAACAAGAACTCGAAGAAGAAGAAGAGCCAATGACATCTGGCGCTGATCGAGCCGCGCCACCGTCCGATCAGTCGCCCCAATAAAAAACGAGGCACGCACTTTTGCCGTGCGTGCCTCGTTTTTTGTGTCCATCCGTCCGCTTCTTCAGGCGAACGTCTCCACGTGTCGCAGGATCGCTTGCAACATTGCGGCGCCAAGCGATGCGCTGCGCTCGCCGTTCCAGCCGACCCGCTCGTCGGGCAGATTTGCGTTGTCCTTGAACGGCATTTCCAACGTCAACGACAGACAGCCGAATTCGTTGCCGATGTACTTCGACGCGAGCTTCAACGCATCCTCGCGATACTTGCTCGCCGCATAGCCATACTTGTCCTGAAAATCCGGACTCGCGTGCTTGAACGCCTCGATGAACGCCGTCTGCTCGCGGCCCTGCCGCTCGGTGAAGCCCGGCAACATTTCGGAGCCCGCGACGAACACATACGGCAATGCCTCGTCGCCATGAATATCGAAGAACAGGTCGCAGCCTATCGCATGAATCGCGTCGCGCACCACCAGCACCTCGGGACTGCGCGCGGCATCCGGCTCCATCCATTCGCGATTCAGGTTCGCGCCGGCCGCGTTGGTGCGCAGATTGCCGCGCACGCTGCCGTCCGGATTCATGTTCGGCACGATGTGAAACACCGCATGATCGTAGAGCTTGCGCGCGACCGGGTCGCCCGCCCAATCGCCCCAACCGACGAGGCGCTTCACGAACCCCTCGATGAACCATTCCGCCATCGTCTCGCCCGGATGCTGCCGGGCAATCAGCCAGATGTTCTTTTTGGGCACGGCGTTGGCGGCATCGTTGGCGGGCGGCGTGCCGAGCGTGAGCAGCGAAATCGGCCGGCCTTCGACCGTCTTGCCGAGTTCGGTCAGCGACGCGTGCGGCATCTGCTGTACGGCGCCGAGAAACTCCGCATGACGCTCCTCGCTGTACGGTTCGAAGTACGCGTAGTAGATGCTGTCGAAATCGGGCGTATGGTCGATCGTCAGCACGCGGCCGTCGTACGACGTCGGCACGCGAAACCAGTTCACGCGGTCGTAGCTCGCGACCGCCCGATAGTCGCGCCAGCCCTCCGCGAACGCGCACGCGGCGGCGTTCTCGAAGGTCATCACGCAGCGCTCGCCCGCCGCGCCCGACAGGCGGAAAT
The DNA here is from genome assembly GCF_050436505.1 of Paraburkholderia sp. CI3. Taxonomy (NCBI): domain Bacteria; kingdom Pseudomonadati; phylum Pseudomonadota; class Betaproteobacteria; order Burkholderiales; family Burkholderiaceae; genus Paraburkholderia; species Paraburkholderia sp. CI3. The sequence goes on along the minus strand of NZ_JBNDMI010000004.1, from coordinate 4,301,745 downwards.
AGAACCACTGCGCAAACTCGGCGTGGCTGTCGGGCCGTACGCGCAGGCGAATATTGCCGGCGTCCTCGCAGGACAACACATCAACTGCGCCCGCGTCGAAATTGCTCGTAATCGATAACGTCATCGGAGTCTTCCCTGCCTGAATTCACGCTGCCTTTTTAGCGCAGCGGCACGCTTATTCCGCAACGCGGCGGCGAAATACGAAAGTGGAGTCGTTCGAGGCTTCGGCACAGAACGCGTAGCCTTCGGTCTCGAAGTCCTTCAACTGCTCGGGACGATCGAGGCGATTTTCCACCGCGAAGCGCGCCATCAAGCCGCGCGCGCGTTTTGCATGGAAGCTGATGATTTTGTAGCGGCCGCCCTTCCAGTCTTCGAATACCGGCGTGACGACCGGCGCGTCGAGCAGCTTCGGCTTGACCGACTTGAAGTATTCGCCCGATGCGCAATTGACCAGCACGCGCGAGGTGGCCGCATTCTTCTTCAACTGCGCGTTCAACGCGTGCGTGATCCGCTCGCCCCAGAACGCGTACAGATCCTTGCCGCGCGGGTTGACGAAACGCGTGCCCATTTCGAGCCGGTACGGCTGCAGCAGATCGAGCGGACGCAGCAGGCCGTAGAGGCCCGACAGCACCCGCACGTGATTCTGCGCATAGTCGAGATCGGCCGACGACAACGTCTTCGCATCGAAACCTTCGTACACGTCGCCGTTGAAAGCGAGCACCGCCTGCTTGGCGTTGTGCGTGCCGAATTGCGGCGACCAGTCCGCGTAACGCTGAAAATTGAGGTGCGCGAGCTGATCGGAAATGCTCATCAGCGAAGCGATCTGTTGCGGCGACAAACGGCGCAGGCCGCTGATCAGTTCGGCGGCGTCATCGACGAAATCGGGGATCGTGTGCTTTTTGACGTGCGGCGGGGTGTCGTAGTCGAGCGATTTCGCCGGCGACAGAACGATTATCATAGAGGCTTGCAGGCACGCCGTGCCTGGCGGTCAAAGACGAAAGCCCGATTGTAACGAATGCCCGGTTCCCTCGCCTCAAGCGGCGCGTTGCGCGTCGTACTCGATTCCAATGTCTGGATCGACATACTCGTATTCGACGACCCTCACACGCGGCCGATCGCCGCCGCGCTCGAAAGCGGCGCGCTCGCCGCGCTGATCGACGCGCGCTGCCTCGCCGAGCTCGCCTACGTGCTCGACTATCCGCAGTTCGCGCACCGCAATGTCGACAAAGCCGCTGCGCTCGCGGTCGTCGCGCGGCTGGCGCAACTGGTCGAGCCATGTGAGCCGACCGAGTCCGCCGCCGACGCGCGGCCGCTGCCCCAATGCAAGGATCGCGACGATCAGAAGTTTCTCGAGCTTGCGCATGCGGCGCAGGCCGACTGGCTCGTGTCGAAAGACCGTGCGGTGCTGAAGCTCGCGAAACGGATCGCGCGCGACTTCGGCTTCAGGATCGCGCAACCGGCACCGTTCGTCGCGGAAATCGGCATCGCGCAGAATGCTGGGGGCGAGCCCGTCAACGCGTGAATCCGACCGTCCGTGTGGCGCGTTGAGCCGAGCGCATGTTGAAGGTTCATCGTCAGGCGGCTTCTGACGATCAACGTGACACCCGCGGCGCGCACAGCGTGTCGCGATTCCCTACAATCAGGCTTCGCCCTTCGCAACGACAGTTCGAGAACCGGCCCACCTTATCGCCCTGCTACCCACGACGCCATGAACGCACCGCACGACACGCCCACGAGCCCCACGTTTCCGTCTCGCCTGCCGAACGTCGGCACGACGATTTTCACCGTGATGAGCGCGCTCGCCGCGGAAAAAGGCGCGGTGAATCTGGGTCAGGGCTTTCCCGACTTCGCCTGCGATCCGCGCATCGTCGACGCGGTCGCGAACGCGATGCGCGACGGTCACAACCAGTATCCGCCGATGGCCGGTGTGCTGCCGCTGCGTCAGGCGATTTCGGACAAGATCGCGAATCTGTACGGCCGCCACTACGACGCCAATAGCGAAATCACCGTGACCGCGGGCGCCACACAGGCGTTGCTGACCGCGATTCTCTGCACTGTCCATCCCGGCGACGAAGTGATCGTGATCGAACCGACCTACGACAGCTATCTGCCGTCGATCGAACTCGCGGGCGGCAAGCCGGTTTTCGTCACGCTCGACGCACCCGACTACGCGATCCCGTTCGACAAGCTCGCCGCCGCGATCACGCCGAAGACGCGGCTCATCATGATCAACACGCCGCACAATCCGACCGGCACCGTGTGGCGCGAACAGGACATGCGCAAGCTCGAGGAGATCGTGCGCGGCACCAACGTGCTGATCCTGTCCGACGAGGTGTACGAGCACATGGTCTACGACGGCGCGCCGCATGAAAGCGTCGCGCGTTATCCGGAACTCGCGCAGCGCAGCTTCGTCGTGTCGAGCTTCGGCAAGACCTACCACGTGACGGGCTGGAAAGTCGGCTATGTGGCCGCGCCCGCCGCGCTGAGCGCCGAGTTCCGCAAGGTGCACCAGTTCAACGTGTTCACCGTCAACACACCGATGCAGATCGGCCTCGCCGATTACATGAAGGACCCGGCGCCGTACGTGGAGCTACCGGCGTTCTATCAGCGCAAGCGCGATTTCTTCCACGCGGGCCTCGCGAATTCGCGCTTCAGGCTGCTGCCGTGCACGGGCACGTATTTTCAGTGCGTCGACTATTCGGCGATCAGCGACCTGCCCGAAGCCGAATTCGCGCAATGGCTGACCGGCGAAATCGGCGTCGCGGCGATTCCGGTCTCGGCGTTCTATCACGAGGCGCACGAGTCGGGCGTGGTGCGCTTCTGCTTCGCCAAGCAGGAAGGCACGCTCGCTACCGCGCTCGAACGGCTCGCGCGGCTCTAGGATGCCTTGCGCGATGCCACGAACGAACCCACGTTACTTGCCATCGCGCTGCGCGGCACGGGTGTGCGCTTCGCACCCATGCGCGCTTCATGGCACTGCGCTCATCCCCTCAGGACACACGCGACGCCGCGACACAGGCCTTGCGATCCTCCGTCACGCGCTGCGCAGCCGGCCGCGGGTTGATCGTCTTCACGTAGCGCTTCCAGTCGATCCCCGCTTCGAGCAGAAAATCGCGGCCGTAAATGGTCTGTGTCGCCATACCGACGAGCGGCAGGCTCACGTAGCCGGCGGTATCCGCCACGCTGAATTGCTCGCCGCACAGATACGGCGAGAACTTCGCGATCCGTTTGAAACCGGCGATGTGATGCGTGAGCAGCTTCTCGACGCGCCCTTTCGTCGCGTCGCTGACCGTGCCGCCGAAAAACGCTTCCTTGTACAGATTGCGCACTGTCAGCTCGAGATGTACATCGACGAAAAAGATCATTTCGCGTTCCTTGGCGGCCTGCCACGGATCGGCGCAGAAGATCCGCTTGTCGGGAAAACGCGCAGCCAGATATTCGACGATGCACTGCGACTCGCAGAGGTCGCCGTGCTCGGTCTGCAGATATGGCACCTTGCCGAGCGGCGAATGCTCGAGCAGCGCTTCTTCCTGACTCGGCTTCACGAACTGCTCCTCGAACTCGATGCCATGTTCGAGCAGCACGAACTTGACCTTGTTGTAGTAGTTGGACAGCGCAAAACCGCACAGCTTGATCATGGGGTGTCTCCTTGTGTCATGGTGTGTGAGACCGCGCGTCGAGGTTGAAGCAGCGGCTTTCCATCGAATCATCCAAGAAATTGCACGATCGTGCCATTCCAAAATAACCATGGAGTCGGGCATCACAATGAACTCTCGCAATTTCAGCATCGAGACCATCGGCATTGTCGGCACCGGCGCGATGGGCCGCGGTATCGCGCAAATCGCGGCGCTCGCTGGCCTGCGCGTGCGGCTCTACGACACCAACGCGGCCGCCGTCGGCGCCGCGCGCGACTATCTCGCGGAGACTTTCGCCAAATTGACGGCCAAAGGCAAGCTGGAGCAGTCGCGCTCGCTCGCCGCGCTCGCCAACGTGAGCGGCGTGCAGGCGATCAGCGAGCTGGTCGGCTGCGATCTCGTCATCGAGGCGATCGTCGAAAAGCTCGAGGTGAAGCAGGCGCTGTTTCGCGAGCTCGAAACCGTGGTCAGCGGCCGCTGCATCCTCGCGTCGAATACGTCGTCGCTGTCGATCACCGCGATAGCCGCGGGCTGCACCGTTCCGTCGCGCGTGGTCGGCTATCACTTCTTCAATCCGGTGCCACTGATGAAGGTCGTCGAAGTGATCGACGGCCTGCGCAGCGACCCCGAAGCCGGCGACGCGCTGATGGAACTCGCGCGCCGCATGGGCCACACGCCGGTGCGCGCGAAGGACATGCCGGGCTTCATCGTCAATCACGGGGGCCGCGGCATGAATACCGAGGGCTTGCGCGTGGCGGGCGAAGGCGTCGCGAGCTTTGCGGACATCGACCGCATCATGCGCGAGCAGGCCGGCTTTCGCCTCGGGCCGTTCGAGCTGCTGGACTTGACTGCGCTCGACGTGTCGCATCCGGTGATGGAGTCGATCTATCACCAGTTCTACGAAGAACCGCGTTACACACCGTCGCCGATCACGGGCACGCGGCTATCGGGCGGACTGCTCGGCCGCAAGAGCGGCGAAGGTTTCTATCGCTACGTGGACGGTAAGCAGCAGGTTGCCGCCGAAGCGCCCGCGCCGACCACGCTGCCGCAAAGCGTGTGGGTCAGCCAACGCTACCGCGACGCGTATGAGGCAGTCGTGCAACTGGTCGGCAAAGCGGGCGTAAAGCTCGACGAAGGCGCGACGCCCGCCGCCGGTTCGCTGATCGTCGTCACGCCGTTCGGCCACGACGCGACCACGGCCGCGGTCGACGAAGCGCTCGACGCGAGCCGCGTCGTCGCCGTCGACGCACTGTTCCCGCTCGTCGGCGCGCAACGCCGCACGCTGATGACCACGCCGGCCACGACACGCGCCGCGCGCGATAGCGCGCATGCGCTGTTCGCCGCCGACGGCATCCCCGTCACCGTGATCCGCGATTCGACCGGCTTCGTCGCGCAGCGGGTGGTCGCGACGATCGTCAACATCGGCTGCGACATCGCGCAGAAGCAGATCGCGACGCCGGAGGACATCGACCTCGCCGTCATGCTCGGCCTCGGCTATCCGCGCGGACCGCTCGCGCTCGGCGACGCGCTCGGCGCCACCACCATTCTCGCGATCCTGCGCAACATGCACAGCGTGCTCGGCGAACCGCGCTATCGTCCGTCGCCATGGCTCGCAAGACGCGCGCAACTCGGCCTCGCGCTCACGCAACGCGACGCCGCCGACATCCCAACGGAGACCCAATCATGAGCGCCGCCCTGCTCGCTTCACGCCCGGCCAGCAGCGAATCCACGCTGGTCCTCACGCTGTCGAACCCCGGCGCGCGCAACGCGCTGCATCCGGACATGTACGCCGCGGGCATCGAGGCATTCGATACCGTCGAGCGCGATCCGTCGATTCGCGCCGTCGTGATCACCGGCGCCGATAACTTCTTTTGCGCAGGCGGCAACCTGAACCGCCTGCTCGAAAATCGCGCGAAAGATCCCTCCGTGCAAGCCGATAGCATCGACATGCTCGCTCAATGGATTTCGGCACTGCGGCTATCGTCGAAGCCGGTCATTGCCGCGGTGGAAGGCGCGGCGGCCGGCGCCGGATTTTCGCTCGCGCTCGCCTGCGATCTGATCGTCGCCGCGGACAACGCCAAATTCGCGATGTCGTACGCACGCGTCGGCCTGACGCCCGACGGCGGCGGCTCGTGGTTTCTCGCCGAGGCGCTGCCGCGCCAGCTGGCCACCGAGGTACTGATCGAAGCCAAGCCGATCGGCGCCGCGCGTCTGCACGAACTCGGCGTCGTCAACCGGCTCACCAAAGCCGGCACCGCGCTCGATAACGCGCTCGCGTGGGCCGACGAGCTCGGCGCGATTTCGCCCAATTCGGTCGCGCGCATCAAGGGGCTGATCGCCGCGGCCGGTACGCAGCCGCTCGCGGATCATCTGGTCGCCGAGCGCGATAACTTCGTCGCGTCGCTGCATCATCGCGACGGTCTCGAAGGCATCACCGCGTTCCTCGAAAAACGCGCCCCCATCTACAAATAATCGACGAGAGAGCCGCCCGACATGCCCGACTACCAACTGCCGAAACGGCGCCGCATCTTCCTGATGCGTCACGGCGACGTCACCTACTTCGACGACACCGGCCGCGCGATCGATCCCGAAACCGTGCCGCTGAACGCGAACGGCCGCGAGCAGGCGAGCGCGGCGGGCCGCGTGTTCGCCGAACAGCAGGTGCGCTTCGACCGCGTGATCGTCAGCGGCTTGCCCCGCACGATCGAAACCGCGCGGCGCGTGCTTGCCGAAACGGGTCAGCAGATCGAGCCCGAAATCGAGCCCGCGTGGCAAGAAATTCGCGGCGGACGGCTCGGCGGCATTCCGCCGAGCGATATCGAGGCCGCGTTTCTCGGCGTGTTCGACGGCATCGTGCCGGAGAGCATGCGCTTTCTCGACGGCGAAACGATCGGCGAGCTGTTCGATCGCGTTCTGCCGGCCGTCACGGCGCTGCGCGAAGACACGTCGTGGGACACCGCGTTGCTGGTGCTGCACGGCGGCGTCAATCGCGCGATCCTGTCGCACGCGCTGACGGCCGGCGGCCGCACGTTCTTCGGTCATCTGGCGCAGGCGACCGGCTGCATCAATGCGCTCGACGTCGGCGCCGCGCCGCGCGACTGGGTGCTGCGCATGCTCAACTATTCACCGCCGTCGCCGTTGCATCGCGACGTTCGCAACACCACGATGGAAATGCTCTACGCACAATTCATCCGATACCAGCGTAGCTGACACCGAACTGGAGGAGACACATGGCGCAAGCCACGCAGACCGGCGAACCCGCACGCAGACAGGACTACTCGGCTTTCGAGGGCACCCGCCCGGTCAACGAGCGGCAACGCTTCGACAACGACGCGCTCGCCGCGTGGCTGGCCGGACATGTCGACGGATTCGAGGGGCCGCTCACGCTCGAGCAATTCGCGGGCGGACAATCCAATCCCACGTTCAAGCTGATCACGCCGTCGCGCGCGTACGTGATGCGCGCGAAGCCCGGACCCGCGGCGAAGCTGCTGCCGTCCGCGCATGCGATCGAACGCGAATATCGCGTGATGCACGCGCTAGCCGACACCGACGTGCCGGTCGCACACATGCTCGCGCTGTGCGAGGACGAAAACGTGATCGGTCGCGCGTTCTACGTGATGGAGTTCGTGGAAGGTCGCGTGCTGTGGGATCAATCGCTGCCCGGCATGACGCCCACCGAGCGCGCGGCGATCTACGACGAAATGAATCGCGTGATCGCGGCGTTGCACAGTGTCGACGCCGCCACCGCCGGCCTCGCCGACTACGGTAAGCCAGGCAATTACTTCGCGCGCCAGATTGGCCGCTGGAGCAAGCAGTATCTGGCGTCCGAGACCGAGCCGATCGACGCGATGCACCGGCTGATCGAATGGCTGCCGCAGCATATGCCGGCCGAAACGAACGAGCGCGTGTCGGTCGTGCATGGCGACTACCGGCTCGACAATCTGATTTTCGATCGCAACGAGCCGCGCGTGCTCGCGGTGCTCGACTGGGAACTGTCGACGCTCGGCGATCCGCTCGCCGACTTTGCTTACCACTGCATGGCGTGGCATGTCGACCCCACGCAGTTCCGCGGCATCGCGGGACTCGATTGGGCCGCGCTCGGCATTCCCGATGAAGCGCGGTACGTCGAGCGCTATTGCCAACGCACCGGTTTCGAGATTCGTGGCGACTGGAATTTCTATCTGGCCTACAACATGTTCCGCATCGCAGCGATCCTGCAAGGGATCATGAAGCGCGTCGTCGACGGTACCGCATCGAACGCACAGGCGCTCGACGCCGGCCGGCGCGCGAAGCCGATGGCCGAACTCGCCTGGCACTATGCGCAGAAGGTTCTCTAGACACAAGGGCGCGCCCTGCTCCCCATCATTCGCAGTCCGTTACCCGCGAGGTCCAAGATGAATTTCGATTACACCCCGAAGGTCCAGGCGTTGCGCGGAAAGCTGCTCGCCTTTTTCGACGAGCACATTTACCCGAACGAACAGGCGTTCTATGCGGAGATCGCGCGCAACCGCCAGAACGGCAACGCATGGGTGCCGACCGAACTGGTCGAGCAACTCAAGCAGAAGGCGCGCGACGCCGGTCTGTGGAATCTGTTCCTGCCGCAATCGGAGCGCGGCGCGGGCCTGACGAATCTCGAATACGCGCCGCTGTGCGAGATCATGGGCCGTGTGCCGTGGGCGCCGGAAGTGTTCAACTGCAACGCGCCGGACACCGGCAACATGGAGACGATCGAGCGCTACGGCAGCGAAGAGAACAAGCGCGAGTGGCTCGAACCGCTGCTGCAAGGGCAGATCCGTTCGGCGTTTCTGATGACGGAGCCAGAGGTCGCGTCGTCGGATGCGACGAACATCCAGACCAGCATCGTGCGCGATGGCGACCATTACGTGATCAACGGTCACAAGTGGTGGTCGTCGGGCGCGGGCGATCCGCGCTGCAAGGTCTATATCGTGATGGGCAAGACCGATCCCGACGCGCCGCGCCATCAGCAGCAGTCGATGATCCTCGTGCCCGCCGACGCCACCGGCATCACCGTGCATCGCCCGCTCACGGTGTTCGGTTACGACGACGCGCCGCACGGCCACATGGAGATCACACTCGACAACGTGCGCGTGCCCGCTACCAGCATGCTGCTCGGCGAAGGCCGCGGCTTCGAGATCGCGCAAGGCCGTCTCGGCCCGGGACGCATCCACCACTGCATGCGCCTGATCGGTCTCGCCGAACGCGCGCTCGAATTGATGGCGAAGCGCTCGCTGCAGCGTGTCGCGTTCGGCAAGCCGGTGGCGTCGCAAGGGGTCACGCAGGAGCGTCTTGCCGAGGCGCGCTGCATGATCGAGCAGGCGCGTCTGCTCACGCTGAAGACCGCGTACATGATGGATACCGTCGGCAACAAGGGTGCGCGCGGCGAGATCGCGATGATCAAGGTGGTCGCGCCGAACATGGCGTGTCAGGTGATCGACTGGGCGATTCAGGCTCATGGCGGCGGCGGCGTCAGCGACGATTTTCCGCTCGCGTATGCCTATGCGTCGGCGCGCACGCTGCGTTTCGCCGACGGCCCCGACGAAGTGCATCGCAACGCGATCGCCAAGCTCGAACTTGCGCGTCATATGGGTGCGGGCGCGGCGGCTCGCGTTGAGATGCCGGTCACACGCGTTTGAGTGCTTCGGCTCGGTGTGAGCGTGGGGACTGAGCCCGCGGCAAGCAGCGTCGCGCGATCTATGCTCTAATTTTCGGCAACGGCGGCGCCCTCTTTGCGGCGCCGCTTCGACGAACAAAGGAGCCAGGATGATCGACGTCTATAGCTGGGCGACCCCGAACGGCCACAAGATTCATATCATGCTCGAGGAAACGGGCCTACCCTACAACGTGCATGCCGTGAACATCGGTGCCGGCGACCAGTTCAAGCCGGAATTTCTCGCCATCAGTCCCAACAACAAGATTCCCGCGATCGTCGATTCCGAAGGTCCGAAAGGCGCCGACGGCCGGCCCTTCGCGCTATTCGAATCGGGCGCGATCCTGATTTATCTGGCCGAGAAAACCGGCAAGTTTCTACCGAGCGATCCGGCCGCGCGCTACGCGGCACTGCAATGGCTGATGTTCCAGATGGGCGGCCTCGGTCCGATGCTGGGGCAAACGCATCACTTCCGCGTGTATGCACCCGAGCAGATCGAATACGCGGTCAATCGCTACACCAATGAGGCGCGACGTCTGTACGGCGTGATGGACACGCAACTCGGCAAGACGCGGTACCTCGCGGGCAACGACTATACGATCGCGGACATCGCCGCGTTTCCGTGGACCCGTTCGTGGAAAAATCAGGGCATCGAGCTCGATACCTTGCCGAACGTGAAGCGCTGGCATGAAGAGATCGCTGCGCGGCCGGCGGTGGTGCGCGGCGTCGACGTGCTGGCGTCGGCGCGCGCGCCGCTAATGGACGACAAGGCGAAAGAGGTGCTGTTTGGCGCGACGCAGTACGCGAAACACTAGTTTCGGCCGTCTCGCTGACGCGGCTCGACACAAACAGAAAGCGCGAGCGGCATGCCTGCCGGCTCGCGCTTTTTCATTTCGTCTGCGAAGGGAAAACGCTAGAAGTAATGCCGCGTGATGAACTCCGCGACGCACACCGGTCGTTCGCTGCCCTGACACTCCAGCGTCACGTTCCACGCGAGTTGCACGCCGCTGTTGTCGACGTCGGTCACCGACTCGACGGCGAACTTCCCGCGCAGCGACGACCCCACGAGTACCGGCGACATGAAACGCACGCGGTTCAAGCCATAGTTGACACCCATGCGCTGCTCGATCTTCACCGTTTTGCCGAGCAAAGCCGGAATCAGCGACAGCGTCAAAAACCCATGCGCGACCGGGCCGCCAAACGGCGATTCGCGTTTGGCCCGCTCGGGATCGATGTGAATCCACTGATGATCGCCGGTTGCCTCGGCGAAACGGTCGACCCTCTCCTGATCGACGCTCAGCCACTCGCTGACGAGCGGCTCGGCGCCGATGAGCGCGCGCAAAGCACCCGCATTGTCGAAAGCGACCAGCGTCGCCGCGCTCGCCGTCATGCCGCCGCTCCCGGATTGCGCAGGCCGAACATGCCGTTCGAGCGCACGGTGATCACCGTTTCGCCGTGCTGATTGATGCCCTCCCAGCGTGTCGACACGATGCCGCGATCCGGCTTGCTCTGCGACACGCGCTTGTCGACGATGACGTTCATCATCGTGATCGTGTCGCCGACTCGTACCGGCTTGAGCCAGCGGATCTCGTCGATCCCGGGCGAACCCATCGATGTCGAATCCGCCAGTACCTTGCGCACGAGCATGCCCATCATTACCGAGCAGGTGTGCCAACCACTCGCGACGAGGCCGCGGAACGGCGATTCGGCCGCGGCGGCTTCGTCGAGATGAAACGGCTGCGGATCGAACTTCTGCGCGAACTCGACAATCTCCTCGCGCGTGAACATGTGCTTGCCGATTTCGCGGCTCGAGCCCACTTCCATGTCTTCGAAACTGATTTTCATCGTGCACCTCCTTTGTCCGGTGGAACGGCCCGATCAGTCTTCGGCGACCGCAAATCCGGGCAGCGTGGCAAACCGCGCGAGATGATGATCGACGTCGCCGAGCGTGGTCTCGATGATCGCGAGGCGCTTGAACAGATGCGCGGCCGCCACTTCGTTCGTGACACCCATGCCGCCGTGCAACTGCACCGCCTGTTGACCAACGAAACGCGCGGCCTGGCCGACCCGAACTTTTGCCGCCGAGATCGCTCGACGGCGCTCGTTCGCGTCTTCACTCGCGTAGCGCATCGCAGCCAGATACGTGATCGAGCGCGCCTGCTCCGCGTGGATCAGCATCTCGACCATGCGATGCTGCAACGCCTGGAAACGCGCGATCGGCTGGCCGAACTGCTGGCGCGTTTTGGTGTACTCGACGGTGGCGTGATTGAGCGCGTCGAGCGCGCCGAGCGCTTCCGCGCACAGCAGCAGCGTGCCGTAGTCGGCGATCTGCTCGAGGGTTGCCGCCCCCGCGTGTTCGCTGGCGAGCCGGCGCGCGGGCGTGCCATTGAATTCGAGCGTCGCGGCGCGTTGACCGTCGATCGTGCGGTACTCGGTGAGCGTGACGCCGGCCGCGTCACGCGCGACGACAAAGAGTGCGATCTCGCCATCGAGGCGCGCCGGCACGATCCAGTGGTCCGCCTGCGCGCCGTGCAGCACGACCGATTTGGTGCCGCTCAGCGTGTGCTGCGCACCCTGCCCGCTCGCGGTCGTCGCGACGTCGAACAGATCGTAGCGCGCATGCGGCTCGTGAAACGCCACGGCCAGCCTCGCTTCGCCCTGGGCCGCCCGTTCGAGCAGGGCGGCATCTTCGCCGTCGCCGGTGCCGGCAAGGCGCAGCGCTTCGATGCCGACCGCGGTCGCCCAAAACGGCTCGACGACGAGCGCGCGGCCGAGCTCCTGCATGACCACGAGCATGTCGATCGGACCACCGTTGAAGCCGCCCTGCGTTTCGGGCACCGGCAACGCGGTCAGCCCCAGTTCGGTGAACGCGGCCCAGTGCACAGCCGATACGCCCGCCTCCGAGCGCACGATCTGCTGGCGCGCTTCGAAGCCGTAGCTCCTGTCGAGATAGCGGCGCAGCGCATCGGCAAATTGCTGTTGTTCGTCGTTGAAAGTGAAGTCCATGCGCCGCTCCTCAAAGTCCGAGAATCATCTGCGCGATGATGTTCTTTTGAATTTCGTTCGAGCCGCCGTAAATCGACGTCTTGCGGAAGTTGAAGTAGTACGCGGCAAGCGGCGCGGCATCGTCGTCGCCGGCAAGACTGTGCTCGCGTTCGCCTTCGAGGAACGGCACGTCGAACGGCGCGGCCAGCGGGCCGATTGCTTCGAACATCAGCTCGGTGAGCCCCTGTTGCACTTCCGTGCCCTTGATCTTCAGCATCGACGCTTCCGGGCCCGGGCCGCGACCGCCCGCCTCGTTGGCTACCACCCGTTGCACGGTGACTTCCAGCGCCATCAACTCGATTTCGAGACTCGCTACCTTCGCCGCAAACACCGGATCGTGCAGCAGCGGCTTGCCGTTCTTTTTCTGATTCAGCGCGACACGCTTCAGAAACGCCAGCTCACGCTTCGACGCTCCGACTCGCGCAATGCCGGTACGCTCGTGGCCGAGCAGATATTTCGCATACGTCCAGCCGCGATTTTCTTCGCCGACGAGACTGTCGACCGGCACTTTGACGTCCTCGAAGAACACCTCGTTGACTTCGTGATCTTCGTCGAGCGTGATGATGGGCCGCACCGTGATGCCCGGGGTTTTCATATCGATCAGCAGGAACGAGATGCCCTCCTGCTTTTTGGCGCCGCTGTCGGTGCGCACGAGGCAGAACATCATGTCGGCGTGCTGGCCGAGCGTGGTCCAGGTCTTCTGGCCGTTGACCACGTATTGATCACCGACGCGCTCCGCGCGGGTGCGCAGCGACGCAAGGTCGGAACCCGATCCCGGTTCCGAGTAGCCCTGACACCACCAGTCCGTGCCGTCGAGAATACGCGGCAGATAGTGGCGCTTCTGCGCCTCGTTACCGTACTTCATCAGCACCGGCGCAACCATCGACACACCGAAAGGCAGCACGGAAGGTGCGCCGATACGCGCGCACTCTTCTTCCCAGATATGTCGTTGCGTCGCGTCCCAGCCGGGGCCGCCGTATTCGCGCGGCCACGCGACTGCCGACCAGCCTCGCGTGCCGAGCAGCCTGTGCCAGCTTGCGAAGTCTTCGCGGGAAAGCCGTTTGTGATTGAGAACCTTGTCGCTCAGCTCGCGAGGCAGATTCGCTTCGAGCCAGGCGCGGATGTCGGCGCGGAACGCGTCTTCAGCGGGGGAATAGTCCAGATTCATGCGTAGTGTCTCCTGGCCGCCACCGCCCGACCGCCTGGAGCCACCGCGCTATTGCAGTGGTTCCTTCAGCACAGCTGGGACCGGCAGCGGCATCACTTCGATGCCTTCCTCGACCAAGGCACGCGCATCCTCCGGTGTCGTGACACCGCGAATACTGCGCACAGGCGCTTCGTTGTAGTGAATGCGCCGTGCTTCCTCGGCGAAGCGGTCGCCCACGTTCTCCGTCTTCTCCAGTACCTCGCGCAGCGCGCGCATCAGGTGCGCCTGCATTTGCTCCACGCCCGCCGGCGCCTTGGAGTCGGTCGCGCCCGACAGATTCAGACGCGGTGCCGAAGGCAAACGGCTCACCTCGTTCGCACCGCAGATCGGACATTCGACGAGCTTGCGGGACTGCTGCGACTCGAAGTCATCGGTCGAAGCGAACCAGCCTTCGAACCGATGGCCATGCGGACACTGTAAATCGAGGACCTTCATGTGGAATCAGGGCTTGCGTGCCAGTTTAGCGCAAAATGGAAATTTGTGAACGATCGTTCGCAAAGCTTTAGAGCCGACGCGCAACCGCCAGCAGCCGCAAGGGAATATGACGCGGGTGGGCGATTTTAACGCTTTACGGCATATGCTGCCGAAGGCGGCCCGGCTAGAAGCGGTGCCACATCTGCTCCGCTCTACGGCCCGCTTGCGGCGCACTGCTACGCCACGAGATTGCTCAGTTGACGGCTCACACGCGGTTCAATCTGACGGGCCTCCTTCGTCAAATTGATCTGCTTCGCGAGTTTTGCGACATCCGCCACACCGATCTCAATCTCGTACCCGCCGCGCGCGGTCAGCCATTCGAGCACGTCCGCCAGATGCCACACCGACGCACTGCCTTCGTGGACCGGCGACGGGAAGTCGATTGCGTTGTTCAGCATCAGCTTGCGCATGTTTTGCCGCGACACGCCGGCCACCTCGGCCACGTCGGTCAGCCCTACGAAGTCAGGTCCCGCCTCGATCAGTTGCGCGGACGGCACCGCACCTTTCACGTCCTTGAGCGCGCTGGTGACAGCCGCGAGCGCGCTCGCGCCTTCACGGGTGAAAAGCAGCCCGAGGCGGCCGGGTTGCCCGACGCCAATCGTGGCGTCGTCGCACCCCGCTTCGCCCAACCGCTCGACGATTGCGTCTGCATCGCATTCTTCCGCGGCGAGGCGGTATTTCAACGTGAACACATATTCCATACGTTACTCCTGTCTTCGTTGAGCCCAGGTTGTTGCGATTCCTGCTTGATACCTGCGTGATACCTACGAACCCACTAGCGCCGTGCCGTGCAGTTGCCGACGATGCGCCGCAAGTGCCTGGCGTGATTGCCGGCATTCTTCGGCGTACTCCAGACGCTCGATATACAGAACTCCCCGCAACGACATTCGGCGTCTCTGTACGGGCAATGGATTTTTCCCCACGCATGACCTCTTCCGCCGTCCTGAACGCGCCAGCCGTGCTGCTCCGCGTATGCCAATGCGGCCTCGATCTCTTTCTTCATGTGCCTTGCTCGAACCATCGAGACCTCCAATTTAGTCGCTCCGGCACAGGTTGTCAATTGACAACCTGTGCCGGAGCAGAAATGAGATCACTGCGGTCTTTAACTTCAGTCATCCAAAACAAAATCGACGACGAATTCGGTGATCGAGAGGTTCATATTAGCCGGCCGCCGGCGCCACGACGAGCCAGCCAGATGGCATAGGAGACGGCTTATTTTTCGAGCCAGAAAGAAACCGCGAAGCCAATGAAAAGCCCCTGCCGGTCATCGACCAACAGGGGCTCCGTTCACCTGCAACGCGGATCAGCTATCGGGCAGACGCGAACTTATACCGTTTCGGGCGCCTCGGTCGGCCACGTACCCGACAGCACTTTCTCGAGCCAGAAGGTACCAATGATCGTCTTCACATCGGTGATCTTGCCCGTGCGCACCCACTCGGATACCTGCTCCACGGTCGCGGTGAAAAGTTCGAGAAACTCGCCTTCATCGAGGTTGCGCTCACCCGCGGTCAAGCCCCGCGCGAGATAGATATCAATGAATTCGGTCGAGTAAGAAATGATTGGGTGAATCCGAGTCAGGTACACGTACTCGCGCGCGGTATAGCCGGTTTCCTCGCGCAGTTCCCGGACCGCGCAGGCCAGCGCGCCCTCGTTCGGGTCGAGCTTGCCGGCCGGATATTCGACCATCACCTTGCCCATCGGATAGCGATACTGACTTTCGAGCAGCACGCGAGCGTCGTCGAACAAGGGGATCACCATGACGGCGCCCGGATGCTGAACGTATTCGCGCGTTGCCTGTTTGCCGTCGGGCAGTCGGACCGTATCGTACTTGACCGTCATGAACGGTCCTTGATGGACCGTCTTGCTGTCGATACAAGTCTCGGTTAGCGCGGCGTCGTGATTGGGAAGCTCAGCCATGTGCGGACCTCAGAACAGCCAGGCGCGCGCGACGGCGAGACGCCGTCAGCGGCGTTTGACGAGATATTGGAAGGTAAAGCCGGGAAAAGCGAACACGACGAACAGCGCGAACGTGATCGCGTAGAACTGCCAGCCCTGCTCGAAGCGATTTCCCGCGCGCGCTTCGAGCAAAAAGCCCAGCGCGCCGACCACGAAATACAGCACGATCAATTCGGCAATCCGGAGCCAGGCGCTTTTCTTCGCCGCTTTCAACGGCACCGCGGCGAAGAGGCGCTGATTCAGGAACGGCAGGTTGGCACCAACCAGCGCCAACAGCACGATAAACCAGCCCGCAGCGGACATCAGAGCAGCAGCGTGTGCTGGATCGCCTGCAAGCAGGCGCGCAACAGCGGATCCGGCACGATACCGAGCACCAGCACGGCGACGCCGTTCAACGCGAGTAACGCGCGCGTGCTCGTGTCCGCCACGATCGGCGACTTGTCTTGCGGCTCGTCGAAGTACATCAGCTTGACGATACGCAGGTAGTAGAACGCGCCGAACAGCGACGTGATCACGGCGAGCACGGTGAGCCAGGTCAGGCCGGCGTTCATCGTCGCTTGCAGCACGGCGAGCTTCGCATAGAAGCCGACTGCCGGCGGAATACCCGCGAGCGAGAACATCATGATCATCATCACGAACGCGAATACCGCGCTGCGCTGATTGAGGCCCTTGAAGTCCTCCAGCGTGTCCGCTTCGAAGTCGCGGCGCGCGAGCAGCATGATGACGCCGAAGGTGCCGAGCGTCGTGATCAGGTAGACGATGCTGTAGAACATCGCCGAGCCGTACGCGTTCGCGGCGCCCGTGGTCTTCTGGTCGACCACGCCGGCGAGCAGGCCGAGCAGCACGAAGCCCATGTTCGAGATCGCCGAATACGCGAGCATCCGCTTGACGTTGCGCTGCACGATCCCGGTGATGTTGCCGACGATCAGCGACAGCGCCGCCAGAATCACCAGCATCTGCTGCCATTCGACCGCCAGCGGCAGCAGGCCCATCACGAGGAAACGCAGACCCCACGCGAACGCCGCGACCTTCGGGCCGCCACCGACGATGAGCGTCATCGCCGTCGGTGCGCCCTGGTACACGTCAGGCACCCACATATGGAACGGCACCGCACCCATCTTGAACGCCACGCCCGCCACGATGAAGATGACGCCGAACAGCAGCACGGTCGGATCGTAGTGGCTCGTGCTGATCGCCTTGAACACTTCGTTCAGGTCGAGCGAGCCGGTCGCGCCATACAGCATCGAAACACCGTACAGCAGGAAGCCGGAAGCCAGCGCGCCGAGCACGTAGTACTTCATCGCCGCTTCGTTCGACGACGCCACTTCGCGACGCAGCGCGATCACCGCGTACAGCGACAGCGACATCAGTTCCAGACCGAGATACAGCGTCAGGAAGTTATTGCCCGAGATCATCACGATCTGGCCGAGCAGCGAGAACATGCCGAGCAGGAAGAAGTCGCCGCGGAACAGGCTACGGTCTTCGAGGTAGCGACGCGAATAAACGATCGTCACCGCATAGCCGAGCGACACCACTGCCTTCATCACATTGGCGAACGGATCGACCACGTACATGTGGTCGAAGAAGTAATGCACTTGAGGGTCGAACGCATTGATCGCGAACCAGATCCCGGCGACGAGCGTCGAGTAGAACGCGATGAAATACGTGGTACGGCGACCCTCCTGGCCGACGAACGTGTCGTTGAGCCACGCGATGACAATGGCGAACATCACCAGTGCGTCGGGCAACAGAGCAGTCATAGGGGCGTTTTGCATGGTCTTAAATTCCTCCGCTCGTCGTTACTGAGGCAACGGCAGCTTCGATTGGGCAACGTGGGAGAGGAGGTTTTCCACGGATACGTGCATCACATCGGTAAAGGGCTTCGGGTACAGGCCCATGAACAGCGTCAGTGCGGCGAGCACAGCCAGCATGAAAAATTCGCGACGGTCGATGTCGAGCAGGTTCTTCACGTGGTCGTTCGCGACCGCGCCGAAGTACACGCGCTTGTACATCCACAGCGTGTAGGCCGCGCCGAGAATCAGCGTGACTGCCGCGCCACTCGCGATCCAGAAGTTGTACTGGACGGAGGCCAGAATCACCATGAATTCGCCGACGAAACCGGAAGTGCCCGGCAAGCCGCAATTCGCCATCGCGAACAGCATCACGAACGCCGCGAACTTCGGCATCACGTTGACGACGCCGCCGTAATCGGCGATCTGACGCGAGTGCATGCGGTCGTACAGTACGCCGATGCACAGGAACATCGCGCCCGACACGAAACCGTGCGAGATCATCTGCACGATCGCGCCTTCCGCGCCGAGCTGATTGAAGATAAAGAAGCCGAGCGTGACAAAACCCATGTGCGCGATCGACGAATACGCGACCAGTTTCTTCATGTCGGCCTGCACCATCGCGACGAGACCGATGTAGATCACCGCGATCAGCGACAGCGTGATGACGACCGGTGCGAGGAAATGGCTCGCATCAGGCGTGATCGGCAGCGAGAAGCGCAGGAAACCGTACGCACCGAGCTTCAGCATGATCGCGGCCAGCACGACCGAGCCGCCGGTCGGCGCTTCCACGTGCGCGTCCGGCAACCACGTGTGCACCGGCCACATCGGCACCTTCACCGCGAAGGCCAGGAAAAACGCGATAAACAGTAGCACCTGCGGCGTCATCGCTATCTGCGCGTGCTGCCACGTGGCGATGTCGAACGAGCCGGTCTGGTTGTACAGATAGATCAGCGCAACCAGCATCAGCAGCGAGCCCGCCAGCGTGTACAGGAAGAACTTGAATGCCGCGTACACGCGGTTCGCCCCGCCCCACACGCCGATGATGATGTACATCGGGATCAGCGTCGCTTCGAAGAACACGTAGAACAACAGGCCGTCGGCCGCGCTGAACACGCCGACCATGATGCCCGACAGGATCAGGAAGGCCGCGAGGTACTGGCCGACGTTCTTCGTGATCACTTCCCACGCCGCGATCACGACGATCACCGTGATCAACGCGGTCAACGCAACGAACCACATCGAAATGCCGTCCACGCCGAGGTGATACGTGATGTGGAAGCGCTCGATCCAGTTCGCCTGCTCGACGAACTGCAGCTCGGCGGTGCTCGAATCGAAGCTGGTGATCAATGGCAGCGTGACGAGGAAGCTCAGAACCGAGCCGATCAGCGAAATCCAGCGCGCGGGAGCGGGGTTCTCGTCGTTGCCGATCGCGAGGACCAGCAGACCGAAAAAGATCGGCAACCAGATCGCGATGCTCAGAATCGGATAAGCGTGCATGAGTGTCCCTCGCCTTATTTGCCGCCGAGCGTTACGAACAGGGTCAGGAGCCCCAGCATGCCGATGATCATGGCGAACGCATAGTGGTAGATGTAGCCGG
Source organism: Paraburkholderia sp. CI3 (assembly GCF_050436505.1). Taxonomy (NCBI): domain Bacteria; kingdom Pseudomonadati; phylum Pseudomonadota; class Betaproteobacteria; order Burkholderiales; family Burkholderiaceae; genus Paraburkholderia; species Paraburkholderia sp. CI3. Next base: position 4,282,370 of record NZ_JBNDMI010000004.1, on the reverse strand, counting down.
ATTGGAGGAAGCGGATCACGCTCGCGAACCAGCCGATAAAGCGTGCGCTGCCGTTGACGATGCCGTCGATCACGACCACGTCGCCTTCCTTCCACAGACCCCGGCCAATGGCCACCGCGCCTCGCGCAAACACGACTTCGTTGATCTTGTCCATGTAGTACTTGTTATCGAGCAACGTGTAGATCGGGCCGAATGCGCGCTTGATGACAGCGGGCAGATCCGGACGGACCAGATACAGGAACCATGCGACCACCACGCCTGCGAGCGCGAGCCACACAGGCAGGCCCGACACCGAGTGCAGACCCATCGACGCCCAGCCCTGGAATTCTTCGGTCATCTCATGCAGCGCCGGATGGCTCTCGCTGATGTAGATCACCTTGTCGAACGCGACGCCGTGCTGGAAGAAGTCGCCGAACAGCATCGGACCGATGCCGATCGCGCCGATCACGATCGACGGAATCGCCAGCAGCACGAGCGGCACCCACACGACCCACGGCGTTTCGTGCGGCTCGTGAGCGTGGTCGTCGTGACCATGACCATGGTCGTCATGCCCACGCGACTCGGCCTCCGCGCCCATCGGCGATTCCGGGTGCTTCGGATTGCGGAAGCGCTCCTCACCGTGGAACACCATGAAATACATACGGAACGAATACAACGCGGTCACGAACACGCTTGCGACCACCGCGAAGTACGCGAAACCCGAGCCCGGCAGATGCGACAGTTTCACCGCGTCGATGATCGAGTCTTTCGAGTAGAAGCCCGAGAAGAACGGCGTGCCGATCAGCGCGAGCGAACCGATCAGCGACGTGATCCACGTAATCGGCATGTACTTGCGCAGGCCGCCCATGTTGCGCATGTCCTGATCGTGATGCATGCCGATGATCACCGAACCCGCGCCGAGGAACAGCAGCGCCTTGAAGAACGCGTGCGTCATCAGGTGAAACACGGCGACCGAATATGCCGACGCGCCGAGCGCGACCGTCATGTAACCGAGCTGCGACAGCGTGGAATAAGCGACCACACGCTTGATGTCGTTCTGGACGATCCCGAGGAAACCCATGAACAGCGCGGTAATCGCACCGATGACCATCATGAACGACAGCGCCGTATCCGACAGTTCGAAGAGCGGCGACATGCGCGTGACCATGAAGATACCGGCCGTCACCATGGTCGCCGCGTGAATCAGCGCGGAGATCGGCGTCGGGCCTTCCATCGAGTCCGGCAGCCACACGTGCAGCGGGAACTGAGCCGACTTACCCATCGCGCCGATGAACAGGCAGATGCAAGCCACCGTCAGCAGTCCCCAGTCGGTACCCGGGAAGTTCAGTGCCGCGAGTTCGGTACGCTTCGCGAAGACTTCGCCGTAGTTCATCGAGCCGGCGAACGCGAACAGCAAACCGATGCCGAGCAGGAAACCGAAGTCGCCGACGCGGTTCACGATGAACGCCTTCATGTTCGCGTAGATCGCGCTCTCACGCTTGAAGTAGAAGCCGATCAGCAGGTACGAAACGAGACCCACCGCTTCCCAGCCGAAGAACAGCTGCAGGAAGTTGTTGCTCATCACGAGCATCAGCATCGAGAACGTGAACAGCGAGATGTACGAGAAGAAGCGCTGGTAGCCGTCGTCGTCGGCCATGTAGCCGATCGTGTAGATATGCACCATCAGCGAGACGAAGTTCACCACGCAGATCATCATCGCGGTCAGCGAGTCGACCAGGAAACCGACTTCGAGCTGGGTCTTGCCGATTGACATCCATTGATAAACGGTAGCGTTGAAGCTCGCGCCGTCCATCACCTGGAAAAAGACCATGACCGACAGGATGAACGAAATCGCGACGCCGAGGATCGTGACCGAATGCGCACCCGCCCGCCCTATCGCCTTGCCGAACAGCCCCGCAATCAGGGAACCAGCGAGCGGTGCCAGCGGAATTGCCAACAGCAGGTTTTCATTGAGTATCGTGGACATAACCGCTTTTCCTGAAATTAACCTTTGAGCTGATCGAGATCCTCGACATTGATCGTGTCGAGACTACGGAACAGGGTCACCAGAATTGCGAGACCGATCGCCGCTTCGGCTGCCGCAACCGTCAGCACGAAGAAGACGAAAATCTGGCCATGCACGTCGCCCAGGTAGTGCGAGAACGCGACGAAATTGGTGTTCACCGCGAGCAGCATCAGTTCGATCGCCATCAGGATGATGATGACGTTGCGGCGGTTCAGGAAAATGCCGACGATGCTGATCGCAAACAGGATCGCGCCGAGGACAAGGTAATGGGCAAGGGTCAACATGATTTCTATCTCCTGTCCGCTCAGCTGTTCTTGGCCGGCGCCGAGTCGGCTGCTGCTGCAGCTGCCGCGGCAGCCGCTTGTTCCGCAGCGAGGGTCGCCGCGGTTTTCTCTGACGGCATCTTCACAACGCGCACGCGGTCCTGCACGCGCACCTTGACCTGTGCGCTGACGTTCTGACGCTTGCTGTCCTTCTTGTGGCTCGTGGTCAGCGCGATCGCCGCGATGATGGCAACCAGCAGGATCAGGCCGGCAATTTCGAACGCGAAGATGTAGTCGGTATAGATGACCTTGCCGATCAGGCGCGTGTTCGACCAGTCGCCCATGCCAGCGGCAGCCGCGGCCGTGTCGTGCAGCGCCGTGGTGGTCGCGCCGTAGCCGTGCCACAGGATCAGCGCGGTTTCGATCACGATGATCGCGCCCACCGCCGAGGCCATCGGCACGAAGCGTTTGAAGTCCTTGCGCAGCACGTCGAGATTGACGTCCAGCATCATCACGACGAACAGGAACAGCACCATCACCGCGCCGACGTAGACCAGCACCAGCAGGATCGCGAGGAACTCGGCCTCCAGCAGCATCCAGATCGCCGCTGCGTTGAAGAACGCCAGCACGAGAAACAGTGCGGACGACACCGGGTTGCGCGAGGTGATCACCTTCAGCCCTGAAACCACCAGGAGCAGCGCGAAGATGTAGAACAGTACGGTCGTGAATTCCATGATTACCGGTTCATCGTTAGGCCATCGTCAGGCATTGTTCTTTGGCACCCGTGGCTGGCAAAAGCGGACGAAACCGCCAGAACCGCCACACAGGTGCGCCGTGCCGCGGCGTTCAGGCCGCGGCGGTCGGCCCGACTGCAGGCCGTGTTACTGCTTTGACTGCCGCATTTGCTGCAAGCGGGAAAACGCTTCAACGATACGGTGCGTCGGCTGCCTTGTTGGCGGCGATTTCTGCTTCGTAGCGGTCGCCAACGGCCAGCAGCATTTCCTTCGTGAAGTAAAGGTCGCCGCGCTTCTCGCCGTGATACTCGAGAATGTGCGTCTCGACGATCGAATCGACCGGGCAGCTTTCTTCGCAGAAACCGCAGAAGATGCACTTGGTCAGGTCGATGTCGTAGCGCGTCGTGCGGCGCGTGTTGTCCGCGCGCGTTTCCGATTCGATTGTGATCGCGAGCGCCGGGCACACTGCTTCGCACAGCTTGCACGCGATGCAGCGCTCTTCGCCGTTTTCATAGCGGCGCAGCGCATGCAGACCGCGGAAACGCGGCGAGATTGGGGTCTTCTCTTCCGGGAACTGCACGGTGATCTTGCGCTGGAACGCGTAGCGTCCGGTCAGCGCGAGGCCTTTCAGCAGTTCCGTGAGGAAGAAAGTCTTGAAGAAGTTTTGGATTGCGGTCATAGGTTCGTCCGCCCTTTATTTCCAGATGTTCAACGGCGACATGATCCAGAAGCCGACCACCACGAGCCACACCACGCAGACCGGAATGAAAACCTTCCAGCCGAGACGCATGATCTGGTCATAGCGATAGCGCGGGAACGTGGCACGCGCCCAGATGAACACCGACAACAGGAAGAAAACCTTGGCGACGAGCCAGACGATGCCCGGGATGAACGACAGGAACCCGAACGGGGCGCTCCAGCCGCCGAGGAACAGTGTTGCAGCCAATGCCGAGATCACGATCATGTTGATGTACTCGGCGAGGAAGAACAGCGCGAACGCCATACCCGAGTAATCGATCATGTGGCCCGCGACGATTTCCGATTCGCCCTCCACCACGTCGAACGGGTGGCGGTTCGTTTCGGCGATGCCCGAGATGAAGTACACGACGAACATCGGCAGCAGCGGCAGCCAGTTCCAGGACAGGAAGTTCAGGCCGTGCGAGGCGAAGAAGCCCTGCTCCTGCGAGCCGACGATGCCCGACAGGTTCAGCGTGCCGGCCGTCATCAGCACGACCACCAGCGCGAAGCCCATCGAGATTTCGTACGAGACCATCTGCGCGGCGGCGCGCATCGCGCCGAGGAACGCGTACTTCGAGTTCGACGCCCAGCCGGCCAGAATCACGCCATACACGCCGATCGACGAGATCGCCATCGCGTATAGCAGACCCGCGTTGATGTCACCGAGCACCGCGCCCGCCTGGAAAGGAATCACCGCCCAGACCGCGAAGGCCGGCACCACCACCATGATCGGCGCGATCACGTAGATCCAGCGGCTTGCCTGAGCGGGCTGGATCACTTCCTTCAGCAGCAGTTTCAGCACGTCGGCGATCGGCTGCAAGAGCCCGGCGGGACCGACGCGGTTCGGACCGAGACGCACATGCATCCAGCCGATCAGCTTGCGCTCCCACAGGATCAGGTAAGCGACGCACAGCAGGATCGCGACGGCCACCACCAGGATGCGCACGAGCGCCCACACCGTGGGCCATGCCACACCGAGAAGTTGGGCGCCGCCCGAGTTGATCGTATCGAACAAGCTCATTTACGCCTTCTCCACCACCAGTTCACCGAACAGGCTGCCCAGCGCTGCACCGGCAGGCGTAGCCGCCGATACGCGGACGACCGTCTCCGCAAGATTCGCATCGCGCACGGCCGGCAACTGCACCGCTTGCTCGCCCTGACGAACGCGCACCGCGTCGCCCTCTTTCAAACCCAGTTTGTCAAACAGCGCAGCGGGCAGGCCGACCGAATTCGCCGTACGGGCCGCCGCGGTCAGATGCAGCGACTCCGCGCGACGCACGAGCGCATCGGCATGATAGATCGGCACGTTCGCGAGACGCTCGAACTTGCCTTCCGCCGCCTTCGCGGCCTGGCCGCGCGTCACCGCGACGCTGGTGCGGTTCGATAGACGCGACTTCAGATCGCCGTCGCCGAGCGCGGCCGCACGCACTTCTTCGACCGTGTCGTATTCGAAGCCCGGCGCGCCGAGCAGGCTGCCCAGCACGCGCAACACCTTCCAGGCCGGACGCGTGTCGCCGAGCGGACGCACGACGCCGTTGAACGCCTGCACCGTGCCTTCGGCATTGACGAACGTACCGCCCGATTCGGTGAACGGCGCGATCGGCAGCAGCACGTCGGCATAGTCGGCGCCGGTCTGGAACGGCGACATCACGACGACCATTTCGGCCTGCTTCAGCGCCGCAAGCGCCCGCGCCGGATTGGCCGTGTCGAATTCCGGCTCGAGATTCAACAGCAGATAGCCTTTGCGCGGCTGCTCGAACACTTCGTGCGCGTTCAGACCGCCTTCGCCCGGCAGCGCGTTCACGAGGTGCGCGCCGACCGTGTTGGCCGCTTCGGTCAGGAAACCGAGCATTGCACCGGTTGCCTCGGCAATCCATTGCGCCGCGGCGTGGATCGCCGCGAAGTCCGGATGACGGACCGCTTCGTTACCGAGCAGCACGACGCGGCGCTCGCCGGTAGTCAGCGATTTCGCTATCTGCTTGTGCGCGTCCGTCGGCTGCGTGCCCGCGAATGCTTCCGGCAGCGCGACGCCCTTCGCTTCGCCCACCGCGCCGGCGAGGCCTGCCAACATCTCGAGCCATGCCGACGGCGCCGCGACCACGCGTTGCGCCTGAGGGATCATCGCGTCGTCGTTGGTGGCCTGGAGCAGCGTAAGTGCCGAACCGCCTCGTGCGACCTGGCGCAAACGCGCGGCGAGCAGCGGATGGTCACGGCGCAGATCCGAGCCGATCACGAGCGCCGCATCGACGTTCGACAGATCGGCGATCGTGCCGCCGAGCCACGGCGCGCCAGTAACGGGCGCCGAGAAATCCGACTGACGCAGACGGAAGTCGACGTTCGGCGTGCCGACCGCTTGCGCGATCTGCTTCAACAGGAACAGTTCTTCGACGGTGCTGTGCGCGCTCGACAGTGCGGCAAGCGCGTTCGCGCCGTGGTCACTCTTGATGCCCTTCAGACCCTTGACCACGTATTCGAGCGCGGTCTGCCAGTCGGTTTCGACCCACTGGCCGCCTTGCTTGAGCATCGGTCTGGTCAGACGCTCGGGGCTGTTCAGGCCTTCGTACGAGAAGCGGTCCTTGTCCGAGATCCAGCACTCGTTGATCGCTTCGTTTTCGAACGGGAGAACGCGCATCACGCGATTGTTCTTCACCTGCACGATGAGGTTCGCACCGACGGAATCGTGCGGGCTCACCGATTTGCGGCGTGACAGCTCCCACGTACGGGCGCTGTAGCGGAACGGCTTGCTCGTGAGCGCGCCGACCGGGCACAGGTCGATCATGTTGCCCGACAGCTCGGAGTCGACCGTCTTGCCGACGAACGATGTGATTTCCGCATGCTCGCCGCGGCCCAGCATGCCGAGTTCCATCACCCCGGCGATTTCCTGGCCGAAGCGAACGCAACGCGTGCAGTGAATGCAGCGCGACATCTCTTCCATCGAGATCAGCGGACCCACGTTCTTGTGGAACACCACTCGCTTTTCTTCGCTATAGCGTGACGACGACTTGCCGTAACCAACGGCCAGATCCTGCAACTGGCATTCGCCACCCTGATCGCAGATCGGGCAGTCGAGCGGATGGTTGATCAGCAGGAATTCCATCACGGCTTGCTGGCCTTTCACCGCCTTGTCCGACCTGGTGCGCACGATCATGCCAGCCGACACCGGGGTCGCGCACGCGGGCACGGCCTTCGGCATCTTCTCGACATCGACCAGACACATCCGGCAGTTGGCCGCAATCGACAGCTTCTTGTGATAGCAGAAGTGAGGAATGTAGGTGTCGACCTTATGCGCAGCCTGGATCACCATGCTGCCTTCAGGCACCTCGACTTTCTTGCCGTCTATTTCCAGTTCAACCATGATGGTCAATCTTCCTTAACCTGTTACCGCTCAATCGTTCGCCTGTTCATCGCCCGCTTCGGGCCATGAATCCTGCGGTTGAGGTGTTCGTCTGGTAGTTATCCGTCAGCCGAACCTGGCGGGCCGACTCAGGCAGCCACCGTCAGGCAGCCACTGTTTCGGGCGCCGCCGCGCCGGCATGGCCGCCGACGAGGCAATGCTTGTGGGCGACGTGATATTCGAATTCGTCCCAGTAGTGCTTGAGCATGCCCCGAACCGGCATCGCGGCCGCGTCGCCGAGCGCGCAGATCGTGCGGCCCATGATGTTTTCCGCGACGGAGTTCAGCAGATCCAGATCTTCCTGGCGGCCGAGACCATGCTCGATACGATGCACGACGCGATACAGCCAGCCCGTGCCTTCACGGCAAGGCGTGCATTGACCGCACGACTCTTCGTAATAGAAGTACGACAGGCGCAGCAGCGAGCGCACCATGCAGCGCGTCTCGTCCATCACGATCACTGCGCCCGAGCCGAGCATCGAGCCGGCCTTCGCGATCGAGTCGTAATCCATGTCGGTCTGCATCATCATCTCGCCCGGAATCACCGGCGCCGACGAACCACCAGGAATCACAGCCTTGATCTTCTTGCCGCCACGCATGCCGCCGGCGAGTTCCATCAGCGTCGCGAACGGCGTGCCGAGCGGAATTTCGTAATTGCCCGGACGCTCGACGTCGCCCGACACCGAGAAAATCTTCGTGCCGCCGTTGTTCGGCTTGCCGATTTCAAGGTAATTCTGCGGGCCGATGGCAAGCAGGAACGGCACCGCCGCGAACGTTTCGGTGTTGTTGATCGTGGTCGGCTTGCCGTACACGCCAAAGCTCGCCGGGAACGGCGGCTTGAAGCGCGGCTGCCCCTTCTTGCCCTCGATCGATTCGAGCAGCGCGGTTTCTTCGCCACAGATGTACGCGCCGTAACCGTGATGCGCATGCAGCTCAAACGAAAAGCCAGAGCCCATGATGTTGTCGCCGAGGAACCCGGCGCGGCGAGCTTCTTCCAACGCTTCTTCGAAGCGCTTATAGACTTCCCAGATTTCGCCGTGAATATAGTTGTAGCCGACCGTGATGCCCATCGCGTACGCGCCGATCGCCATACCTTCGATCAGCGAATGCGGATTGAAGCGCAGAATGTCGCGGTCCTTGAACGTACCCGGCTCGCCCTCGTCCGAATTACAGACGAGGTACTTCTGGCCCGGGAACTGACGCGGCATGAAGCTCCACTTCAGACCGGTCGGGAAGCCCGCGCCGCCGCGGCCGCGCAGACCCGACGCCTTGACGTCGGCGATCACCTGCTCGGGCGCGATCTTTTCTTCCAGGATGCGGCGCAGCTGGGCGTAACCGCCGCGAGCCACATAGTCTTCGAGATGCCAGTTGTCGCCGTTCAGTCCGGCGAGAATCAGCGGTTTGATGTGACGATCGTGTAAAGCCGTCATTTCGAAAGTTCCTCGAGCAGCTGGTCGATCTTCTCGCGGCTCATGAAGCTGCACATGCGTTGGTTGTTCACCAGCATCACCGGCGCGTCGCCGCACGAACCCATGCACTCACCCTCTTTTAGCGTGAATTTGCCATCGGGCGTGGTTTCGCCGAAGTCGATGCCGAGCTTCTGCTTCAGGTATTCAGCGGCGCTTTCGGAACCGCCGTCCGGGCCGAGCTGGCACGGCAGGTTCGTACAGAGCGTGATCTTGAACTTGCCGACCGGCGAGGTCTCGTACATCGTGTAGAAGGTCGCTACCTCCTGCACGGCGATTGCCGGCATGCCGAGATAATCCGCGACGAACTGCATGAGTTCGGGCGACAGCCAGCCATGCTCCGTTTGAGCAATGGCCAACGCCGACATCACGGCGGACTGTTTCTGATCCGCGGGGTACTTTGCGACCGCACGATCGATTTCTTTCAGGCCTTCAGCTGAGATCATTTTCAGACACGACTCTTTCAATTCCTACCGAACGAAAACCTGTCGCTCACGTCATACTGCGACAGACCCGGCGTTCCTTTGCTTGACCCGCGTGGCGGTGCGACGACCGCAGACGCGCGTCGATGAATACGTCCTAGCGATCAATTTCGCCGAACACGATGTCCTGCGTGCCGATGATCGTCACGGCGTCGGCGATCATGTGGCCGCGCGCCATTTCGTCGAGCGCGGACAGGTGCGCATAGCCCGGGGCGCGGATCTTCAAACGATACGGCTTGTTGGCGCCGTCCGAGATCAGATAGATGCCGAACTCGCCCTTCGGATGTTCGACTGCGGCATACGCCTCGCCTTCGGGCACATGGAAGCCTTCGGTGAACAGCTTGAAGTGGTGGATCAGATCTTCCATGTTCGACTTCATGCCGACGCGCGACGGCGGCGCAACCTTGTGATTGTCCGTCATCACCGGGCCCGGATTTTTGCGCAGCCACTCAATGCACTGTTTCGCGATACTCGTGGACTGGCGCATTTCTTCGACGCGTACCAGATAGCGGTCATAGCAGTCGCCATTCACGCCGACCGGAATGTCGAAGTCGAGCTTGTCATAAACCTCATACGGCTGCTTCTTGCGCAGATCCCACTCGATGCCCGAGCCACGCAGCATCGCGCCGGTCATGCCGAGCTGCAGCGCGCGCTCCGGGCTGACCACGCCGATACCAACCAGACGCTGCTTCCAGATCCGGTTGTCGGTGAGCAGCGTTTCGTATTCGTCGACACACTTCGGGAAGCGCGTAAAGAAGTCGTCGATGAAGTCGAGCAGCGAACCCTGACGGTTTTCGTTCATCTTCGACAACGCCTTCGCATTGCGAATCTTCGACGCCTTGTATTGCGGCATTGCGTCAGGCAGATCGCGATAGACGCCGCCCGGGCGATAGTAGGCCGCGTGCATGCGCGCGCCCGACACCGCCTCGTACACGTCCATCAGGTCTTCGCGCTCGCGGAACGCATACAGGAACACCGCCATCGCACCGACGTCGAGCGCGTGCGAGCCAATCCACATCAGGTGATTCAACACGCGCGTGACTTCGTCGAACAGCACACGAATGTATTGCGCGCGCAGCGGCACGTCGATGCCGAGCAGCTTTTCAATGGCGAGCACGTAGCCGTGCTCGTTGGCCATCATCGACACGTAGTCGAGACGGTCCATGTACGGCACCGACTGGATGAACGTCTTGCTTTCGGCGAGCTTTTCAGTCGCGCGATGCAGCAGACCGATGTGCGGATCGGCGCGTTGGATCACTTCGCCGTCGAGTTCGAGCACGAGACGCAACACACCGTGCGCTGCCGGGTGCTGCGGACCAAAGTTGAGCGTGTAGTTCTTGATCTCTGCCATGACGTTCTCTTAGTGTTTCAGACCGCCATAGCGATCCTCGCGGATCACGCGCGGCGTGATTTCCCGCGGCTCGATCGTCACCGGCTGATAAACGACGCGCTTCTCTTCCGGGTCGTAACGCATCTCGACGTAGCCGGAGACCGGGAAATCCTTGCGGAACGGATGACCGATGAAACCATAGTCGGTCAGAATGCGGCGCAGGTCCGGGTGACCTTCGAAGACGATGCCGTACAGGTCAAACGCTTCGCGCTCGTACCAGTTGACCGAATTCCAGATATCGACGACGGACGGCAGGATCGGCATGTCGTCGTCCGGCGCGAACACGCGCAGCCGCAGACGCCAGTTGTTTTGTACCGACAGCAGATGCAGCACTGCCGCAAAACGCGGGCCGTCGTAAGCGCCTTCGGCATAGGTCTGATAATCGACGCCGCACAGGTCGACACACTGCTCGAAACCGAGCGAGCGATCGTCGCGCAGACGCTTTGCCACGTTGAGGTAGTCGCCGGCCTTGACGACGATCGTCAATTCACCGACCGACTCGGTCACGCTCAACAGGAGGCCGCCAAAGGCCGCCTCGAGGTTCGCTTTCAGGGTCTCGAGTTTGCTTGCCATATTGTGGGGAGGCGTTGGCCTTATTGACGGGCGATGGTGTTAGTGCGGCGAATCTTGGCTTGCAGCTGGATCACGCCGTATACCAGCGCTTCCGCCGTGGGCGGACAACCCGGCACGTACACGTCGACCGGGACGATCCGGTCGCAGCCGCGCACCACCGAGTACGAGTAGTGGTAATAGCCACCGCCGTTCGCGCATGAGCCCATCGAGATCACCCACCGCGGCTCCGCCATCTGGTCGTAAACCTTGCGCAGAGCAGGCGCCATCTTGTTGCACAGCGTGCCGGCGACGATCATCACGTCCGACTGACGCGGACTCGGACGAAACACGACGCCGAAACGGTCGAGATCATAACGGGCAGCGCCCGCATGCATCATCTCGACCGCGCAGCACGCAAGACCGAACGTCATCGGCCACAGCGAGCCGGTGCGCGTCCAGTTGATCAGTTTGTCCGCCGTAGTGGTGACAAACCCTTCCTTCAAGACCCCTTCGATACTCATTTGCTTTCCACTCCAGACGGGGCGGCAAGCCTGGCCACCCACGCAAACCGGCGATTAATCCATCATTCCCAGTCGAGGCCGCCCTTCTTCCAGATGTAGGCAAAGCCAAGCAGGAACTCGAGCAGGAAAATCATCATTGCCGTGAACCCAGCCCAGCCGATGTCACGCAACGCCACGCCCCACGGGAACAGGAATGCGGTCTCAAGGTCGAAAATGATGAAGAGAATGGCGACGAGGTAGTAGCGCACGTCGAATTTCATGCGCGCATCTTCGAATGCTTCGAAGCCGCACTCGTACGGTGCGTTTTTCTCGGTGTCGGGCTTGTTGGGACCGAGGAGCTTGCCAATACTGACCAGTGCTACGCCTAAACCGGTGCCCACAATAAGGAACAGCAAAACGGGGAAATAGGCTGCGAGGTTCAAGACAATCCTCAATCGGTTGGTTCTGAGTGCCGTCAGGAGCATAGCACCCCTGACGCGAAATCACTTCCTCAACGCGCATGACGTAAGCCGTACAGCGATACGCCAGAAGTGAAAATGCCAGCCGAAGCGAAGCAAACGGCTGGCATTTAGATAACATTTGGTGCCGACGGCGAGACTCGAACTCGCACAGCTTTCGCCACTACCCCCTCAAGATAGCGTGTCTACCAATTTCACCACGTCGGCACTATATGCAATCCGGGAAAACAACTTGCAAAACCCGCGAATCGCTTCAAGACTTGAATTGTAACTTGCTTAAGCAGATTGTTCAACGCACAAGACCACGTCCGCCGAAAATTTATTTCGGCACGCCCGTCGCCGGAACCGACGCAGGCGAAGCCGGCGCTGCAGGCGATGCCGCCACCGGGGCCGAGCCCGCAGCCGGCGCCGAAGCCGCGACCGGCGCAGTAGCTGCCGCGCCCAGCACGCCTGCCGACGGCTTCACGTGATACGCACCAAGGTAAGTGAGTGCCAGTGTCGTGGCAAAGAACAGCGCTGCGAGCACTGCCGTGGTACGCGACAGGAAGTTCGCCGAACCCGTCGCACCGAACAGGCTACCCGACGCGCCGCTGCCGAAAGCCGCGCCCATATCGGCACCTTTGCCGTGCTGCAGCAACACAAGTCCGATGACCCCGAACGCCGACAACAACTGAACGACGATAATCAATGTTTTCAAATACAGCATCACACTCACCTGAGTCTTTATTTAACCGCGCCGCACACTGTGTGTTGCGCGAAATGGAGTCATCCTCGCCGAGACGCCCAGCTTAACCAGCCACGCTGGTCGCAGCGGCCGCCTTGCAGATCGCCAGGAAATCCTGATCTTTCAACGACGCGCCGCCGATCAGGCCGCCGTCGATATCGAGCTGACGGAACAGTTCTTCCGCGTTGTCCGGCTTAACGCTGCCGCCGTATAGCAACGGCACGTCCGCCGCACCCTTGGCCGCAAGACGTGCGCGCAGGAACCCATGCACGGCCTGCGCCTGTGCCGCCGATGCGCTCTTGCCGGTGCCAATTGCCCACACCGGCTCATACGCGACGACGAGGCGAGCCGCTTCCTGAGCCGACAGCTTCGAGAGCACCTCGTCGAGCTGACCGCCGACGACCTGCTCGGTGCAACCCGCTTCGCGTTCTTCGAGCGTTTCGCCGACGCACACGATCGGCGTCAAACCCGCCTCGAGCACACGCTGCGCTTTCACCGCGACCAGTTCGGCGCTTTCGCGGTGATACGCGCGGCGCTCCGAGTGCCCGACGATCGCAAACGTGGCGCCGAAGTCCGTCACCATCGGCGCAGCCACTTCGCCGGTATAGGCGCCATGCGTGAACGCGGACACGTCCTGCACGCCCCACCCGACCGGGCTGCCTTCGAGCAGCGACTGAGTCTGCCCGAGATAGAGGCTCGGCACGCACACACCGACGCGCACGTCGGCCGGCAATTCACTGGCGCCCTGTGCCACTGCCTGCAGCAACGCGGCGTTGGCGGCGAGCCGCCCATGCATCTTCCAGTTACCGACTACCAGTTTGGCTCGTTGTTGATTCGACATCGTCTCGTATTGTCCTGTCTTGCCAGTCCGGCCTGCTGCCGGCGGACTTCGCTCGCGCCTCGCTGCAGTTTGTTCCTGCGCTCGCGGCCCGCCCGTCGGATTGATCCGGCGCGCGCAAAACGCGCAATTTTACTGCGTGGGGTGGATCGGGTCAAACCGATGACGTCAAGCCTCCTGACCCCACGTCAACACGATCTTGCCGACGTGCGTGCCGCTTTCCATCAGCGCATGCGCGTCGGCAGCCTGGGCGGCCGGAAACACGCGATGCACGACCGGCTTGATGCGCCCAGCTTCGAGATGCGGCCATACGCGCTCCTTCAGTTGCGCGGCGATCTGCGCCTTGAACTCGATCGGCCGTGGTCGCAGTGTGGAACCGGTAACCGTCAGACGGCGGCGCAACACTTCGTTCAGGTTCAGCTCCGCCTTCGCGCCGCCGAGCAGCGCAATTAGTACGATACGGCCACCGTCGGCGAGAGCCGACAATTCGCGCGGCACGTAGCTGCCTGCCACCATGTCGAGGATCACGTCGACGCCACGATCGTTGGTCAGCGACTTGATGACTTCGACGAAATCTTCAGTCCTGTAGTTGATCGCGCGTTCGGCGCCGAGCGCTTCGCACGCGCGGCACTTTTCGTCCGAGCCCGCGGTCGCGAACACACGGAAGCCGAGCGCGTGCGCAATCTGGATCGCCGTCACGCCGATGCCGCTCGCCCCCCCCTGCACGAGCAGCGTTTCATTCGCACCGCCCTCGCCCTGGCCGAGCTGCGCGCGATTGAAGACGTTGCTCCACACCGTGAAAAAAGTCTCGGGCAGCGAAGCCGCTTCGATATCCGACAACCCCGTCGGCACCGGCAGGCATTGCAGCAGCGGCGCGGCCGCAAATTCCGCGTAGCCGCCGCCCGCGAGCAGCGCGCACACGCGATCGCCGATCTTCAGACCGAACGGGTTGTTCTTCGCGTCGATCGTGCCGCCGACGATCTCGCCCGCCACCTCCAGCCCCGGCAGATCCGACGCTCCCGGCGGCGGCGCATAGCCGCCCTTGCGCTGAAACACGTCCGGACGATTGATGCCGGATGCCGCCACCTTGATCAGCACCTCGCCAGCCTTGAGCTGCGGCGTCGGACGCTCCGCCAGCTTGAGGACTTCCGGCGCACCGAATTCAGTGATTTCGATCGCTTTCATCTGCGTCAACTCCAAGATTGGATTGCGTTACCTACCCGTTGCTGCCGTCTGCCATAGCACCGCGCTGCGATTCGAATGCGCAACGCAATCCATCCTGCATGAAAAACGGCCGGCGCGCATGACACGGCCGGCCGTTTGTCCGCTACCGCCTTACTGCGGCGTCGGCTCGCCTTGCGGCGCGTCGTTCAGCAATGCCTTCGCCGACAGACGCACACGACCCTTCTCGTCCGTCTGGATGACCTTGACCTTCACCTGCTGGCCATCCTTCAGATAGTCGTTGATGTCCTTGATGCGCTCGTTCGCGATCTCGGAGATATGCAGCAGACCATCCTTACCCGGCAGGATGTTCACGATTGCGCCGAAGTCGAGCAGCTTGAGCACGGTGCCTTCGTACACCTGGCCCACTTCGACTTCCATCGTGATCGCTTCGATACGACGCTTCGCTTCGGCCATGCCTTCGCTGTTCGTGCTCGCGATCGTGACGACGCCGTCATCCGAAATGTCGATCGTCGTGCCGGTTTCTTCGGTAAGCGCGCGGATCACCGAGCCGCCCTTGCCGATCACGTCGCGAATCTTTTCCGGGTTGATCTTGATCGTGATCATGCGCGGTGCGAACTCCGATAGTTGGGTGTTCGCGCCGGCCACGGCCGAGGTCATCTTGCCGAGGATGTGCATGCGGCCTTCCTTCGCCTGCGCGAGCGCGACCTGCATGATTTCCTTCGTGATGCCCTGAATCTTGATGTCCATCTGCAGCGCGGTCACGCCTTGTTCCGTACCCGCGACCTTGAAGTCCATGTCGCCGAGGTGATCTTCGTCGCCGAGAATGTCGGTCAGCACCGCGAAGCGATTACCTTCGAGGATCAGGCCCATCGCGATACCGGCGACGTGCGCCTTCATCGGCACGCCGGCGTCCATCAGCGCGAGGCAGCCGCCGCACACCGAAGCCATCGACGACGATCCGTTCGACTCGGTGATTTCCGACACGACGCGGATCGAGTAGCCGAACTCGTCGGCGCTCGGCAAGCACGCGACGAGCGCGCGCTTGGCGAGACGGCCGTGACCGATTTCACGGCGCTTCGGCGAACCGACGCGGCCCGTTTCGCCCGTCGCGAACGGAGGCATGTTGTAGTGGAGCATGAAGCGTTCGCGGTACTCGCCTTCGAGCGCGTCGATGTTTTGCTCGTCGCCCTTCGTGCCGAGCGTCGCGACCACCATCGCCTGCGTCTCGCCGCGCGTGAACAGCGCCGAGCCGTGGGTACGCGGCAGCACGCCGGTGCGGATTTCGATCGGGCGCACGGTGCGCGTGTCGCGGCCGTCGATACGCGGCTCGCCGTTCAGGATCTGCGTACGGACGATCTTCGCTTCGATGTCGAACAGCACGTTGCCGACCGACGCCTTGTCGGCCGCCACGGTGCCCGCTGCCGCCGCTTCTTCCTCGAGCTTCGCCGAGGTCGCCGCGTAGACTTCCTTCAGCTTGGTCGAGCGAGCCTGCTTGTCGCGGATCTGGTAAGCGGCGAGCAGATCGGCCTGCGCGAGTTCGGTCACGCGTGCGATCAGCGCTTCGTTCTTTGCGGCGGGCTGCCAGTCCCACTCGGGCTTGCCGCCTTCGCGGACGAGTTCGTGGATCGCGTCGATCGCGGTCTGCATCTGCTCGTGACCGAACACGACGGCGCCGAGCATCACTTCTTCGCTCAATTGCTGCGCTTCCGATTCGACCATCAGCACCGCGCGTTCCGTGCCGGCGACGACGAGGTCGAGTGCCGATTCTTTCATCTGCGGACGCGTCGGGTTCAGCACGTATTCGTTGTTGATGTAGGCCACGCGCGCCGCGCCGACCGGGCCGTTGAACGGCAGACCGGACACCGCGAGCGCCGCCGAGGCGCCGATCAGCGCAGGGATGTCGGCGGGGATTTCCGGATTCAGCGACAGCACGTGAATCACGACCTGCACTTCGTTGTAGAAGCCTTCCGGGAAGAGCGGACGCAGCGGACGGTCGATCAGGCGCGAGATCAGCGTCTCGCCTTCCGACGGACGGCCTTCGCGACGGAAGAAGCCACCCGGGATCTTGCCGGCGGCGTAAGTCTTTTCGATGTAATCGACGGTGAGGGGGAAGAAGTCCTGGCCCGGCTTCGCGGTTTTCGCGCCGACCACGGTGGCGAGCACCACGGTATCTTCGACGTCGACGATCACCGCGCCGCCCGCCTGGCGAGCGATTTCACCGGTTTCGAGGCGAACGTTGTGCTGCCCCCACTTAAACTCTTTGACGATCTTATTGAACATAGTCATTGCTTTTCCTCATCGTAATGCCGCGCGGACCGGAGCGGCGCGGCAACGCCAGGCCGGCGCCGCATGGGAAGAGTCGTGCTATGCCATTCCAGAGAGTCACGTGCTGCGACTGCGCGCGAACCGCTGGAATGACACAAAACTCCGCCCTGAAGCCCGGCCTTGTTTCCTGTTACTGCTTCTTCTACTGCTGTTCTGCTACTGCGCTTGCCCATAGACGCCGCGCGAACCGGCATACGCCGCGGATCACAGGCGGTGCGCGTTACACGAAGCGCTCCGCGCAAAAACAAAATGCCTGTATCAGCGAAACTGACACAGGCATCTTGCTGAACGACTGGCCGATTACTTACGCAGACCCAGCTTCTCGATCAGGCTGCGGTAACGATCCGCGTCCTTACCCTTCAGGTAGTCGAGCAACTTGCGACGGCGGCTCACCATGCGCAGCAGACCGCGGCGGCTGTGGTGATCCTTCGTGTGCTCCTTGAAGTGGGAGGTCAGTTCGTTGATACGGGTCGTGAGCAGCGCGACCTGAACTTCGGGGGAGCCGGTGTCGTTGGCTGCGCGTGCGAATTGCGCGACGACTTCGGACTTCTTGCTTGCTTCAACTGCGGACATGTCAATTTCCTTGATAACTGGACAGGCGGTCACGGAAGAAAGGCCGTGCCGTGGGATACCCGTTTCACAATTTACTGAGTCCCGTTCGTGGCTGAATTAACTGAATCAGAACCCAGCCCAACAACGGGACGCGTATTGTAGCACAGCCGATTCCGGCCGCGAACCCCGGGCCAGCAAGGCGGATTGAGTGTCGCTCGCGGGCGCTCAGGGGCGCCGCATCCGGCAGACCGTCGGCAATAGTGTGCGCTCGGCTGGTAGCGCCAGCACCGTGCGAAAGCCATAGCCCGACCCTTCGTTATCGAAATGCACGCTGGGTGTGCCGGCTTTGTCCATCTGCATCACGTAGAGGGGCTGGATCAGCTGATGGTCATCGGCGCGCATCCACGATGCGTGAATACCGTTGTCGAAGCGAATGCCCTCGAGCGCTTTCGCGACCGCCGTCGGATCGGCGCTGCCGGCGCGGCTCATCGCGGCGGCGAGCGTTTCGATCATCAGTGGCATGCGCAGCACCGGATAGTCGTCCTGGGCGGCCGGAAAGCGCGCGCGGAACGTCGCGTACCACGCGTCGGAGGCCGCGCCACCGACATTCGGATGCCACTCGGCCACCGCGATCACGTGACCCACGCCTGCGTCGCCAAGCGCGGCCGGCGCGCCGAGGCTGTTGCCGTAGAACGTGTAGAACTTCGTGTCGAGGCCCTGCTCGCGCGCCGCCTTCACGAGCAGCGTCAGGTCGTTGCCCCAGTTGCCGGTGATCACGGCGTCCGCGCCGCTCGCGCGGATCTTCGCGATGTACGGCGCGAAATCCTTCACGCGGCCGATCGGGTGAAATTCGTCGCCGACCACCGCGATGTCGGGACGCTTCGCCGCGAGCGTCGAACGCGCGAGGCTGCTCACGTCGTGTCCGAAGCTGTAATCCTGGTTCAGCAGGTACACCTTTTTCACCGCCTTGTCGCGCTCGATCACCTCGGCGAGCGCGGCCATCCGCATGCCGGCGTGCGCGTCGAAGCGGAAGTGCCAGAAGCTGCAGTCCGCGTTGGTGAGCGCGGGGTCGTCGGCGGAGTAGTTGAGGAACAGTTCGCGGTTGTCCGGCTCGCGGCTGTTCTGCTTCTCGATCGCGCCGATCAGCGCCGCGGCGACCGCCGAGCTATTGCCCTGCAGGATGTAGCCGATATGGCGATCCGCGGCCGCGCGCAATTGCGTCAGCGCTTCCTCCGTGCTGCCCTTGCTGTCGAGCACGACGAGTTCGAACGGATGCGCGCCGTCCGCGAGCTCCACGCCGCCGTGCGCGTTGACCTGCTCGACACCGAAACGCAGATTGCGCTCGACCGCCGCGCCCGCGTTCGCGAACGGGCCGGACATGCCTTCGATCAGCGCGAGCTGGATTGGCGTGCCGGCGAGTTTGCCGGCCGGCAGGCTGGCGGACTTGCTTGCGTGATTACCGGCCGGGCTTGCCGCCAGCGTGGCCGCGCGGCTCCCCGGCTTGCCGGTGGGCGGAACGGTCCCCTGCGCGGACGCCTGACTCGCGCCCGTCGAGGCCGGATTCGCCGCCTCAGCCACGCCAACTCCCGCCACCGCCATCGAAATCGCCGTCAGCGCAACCGCCGCCGCCCCTCGCCACATCACCGTCATGGTCGTCCGCTCTGAATCTTCGAAGCGCGGATCATAGGATGACGCGCACGGAATAGGCAAGCCGGCGCATCCGTTACTGTTTGGTGGCGACGCACGTTCAAGCAACGCCGTTCTTTCGCCACAGCGCGTGTCAAAATAGTGCGTTTCGATGATAAGAACCGCTATTCAAACGCCATCGGAGGAATACATGCCGAACCGCCACCACCCCACGGCGGCTGCTATCACAGCCCCGGCCAGCGCCAGTCTGCGCCGCGCCGCGCTCGTTTGCCTGAGCGTGCTCGCGCTCGCCGGCTGCGCCCAGCCGTGGCAGCAGTATCAACAGGGAGCGGACGCATCGACGGTCATCGCGCGTCTCGGTCCGCCGCGCGAAACCTATGATCTGCCCGACGGCGGCAAGCGTCTGATGTGGCCGACCCAACCGATGGGCGAAACTACCACCGCCGCCGACATCGACGCAGCCGGCAAGATCATCAACGTGCGCCAGGTGCTGCAGCCCAACGAGTTCTACCGCGCCGAGATCGGCAAATGGACGCGCGGCGACGTGCTGGTGAACTTCGGCCGCCCGGTCGAAACGTCGTACTTCCCGCTGATGAGGCGCGAAGTCTGGACCTATCGCTATCTCGAAGACAACGTCTGGTACATGATGTACAACTTCTACTTCGATGACCAGGGCATCTTGCGCCTCACGCAGAAGACCCCCGACCCGCTGCACGACCCCGACCGCCGCAACCTGTTCTGAGCACTGAGCACCCTCTTCGGAAGAAGCACCAAATCTCAAAAAAGCCGCCTTCGATAGGCGGCTTTTTTATTGTTTAAGCATAAAACAGAATTTTATCCTGTTTACGCCAACAAATTTGCGAAAGAAAGGTTATTGTAAACGCCGTTCGGGCACCGGCTCGCAATCACGTGCAGACGCGGTTTCGGTCCGGTGCCAGGTCAATTGCCTCTCATACGGAGTTGCTACGATGAACCGACCCAAACACCTGCTGGTCGCCAACGTCGCGTGGGCCCATGAAACCGCGACGCGTAATCCGGCATTTTTTCGCGACCTGATGCGCGGACAGAATCCACACATTCTTTGGATCGGCTGCGCGGACAGCCGCGTGCCCGCCGAAACGATCACGCATTGCGAGCCCGGCGATCTGTTCGTCCATCGCAACATCGCCAACCTGTTTCATCCCGGCGACGACAACGTCGCGAGCGTCCTTGAATACGCGGTGCGGGTGCTCAAGGTCGGCCATGTGATCGTCTGCGGCCACTATGGCTGCGGCGGCGTGCGCGCCGCGCTGCTGCCGCCGGACCCCGCGCTGCCCCATGTGAACCGCCGTATCGCGCCGCTCTGCGCGCTCGCCAAAACGCATCACTCGGAGCTGGACGGCGCGGCGACCGAGCCGGATCGCGTCAATCGCCTCGCCGAGCTGAACGTGCTCGAACAGGTGCGGCAGCTACGGGCGAGCCCGATCGTGCACGAGGCTGAGCCGGCGCCGCTCGTGCACGGCTGGATCTTTGCGCTCGACGACGGGCGCATCAAGGTTCTCACCTCCGGCTATACCGCCGACGACGCGATGACCTGCACGACCGCGGCGCACAGCGCGGGCTAGCGAAGCGCGTCGCCCGTCCCATTCGAACCGCGGACGGAGCCGACAGCGGAATCGTCATCGGGCCATACCTGTTCGTCGCCCATCGTCCCACCTCTCGCTCTTCGACACCATGGATAATCAAACCTCTTTCTCCGCGCTCCAGAGCGACGTGCTCGCCGGAACGGCCGTTTTTCTGGTGGCCCTGCCGCTTTGCCTCGGCATTGCTCACGCATCGGGCGTCGACCCGTTTGCCGGACTGGTGTCCGGCATCATTGGCGGGCTCGTGGTTGCCGCGCTGAGCGGCTCGCGTCTGAGCGTGAGCGGCCCGGCCGCGGGCCTCGTCGTGATCGTCGTCGACGGCATCGCACGGCTTGGCGGCTTTTCCGCTTTCCTGCTGGCCGTACTGCTGTCGGGCGTCATCCAGTTCGGCTTCGGCATGCTCAAGGCCGGCCGGTACGCCGCCTACGTGCCGTCGCCGGTGATCAAGGGGATGCTCGCGGCCATCGGCGTGCTGTTGGTCCTCAAGCAGCTCCCCGTTGCGCTGGGGCTGTCCGGCACCGCCGACTCCGTCCAGTCGGCGGCGGCGGTCGCAACGCCGCTCGGCCCAATCTCACTGACCGCCGTGCTGATCACACTGCTGTCGCTCGCGATCCTCGCCGGCTGGGAAACGCGCGCGCTGCGCCGCTTCGCTGTCGTGCGCATCATGCCCGCGCCGCTCGCGGTGGTGCTGCTCGGCATCGGCGCGACGCTCGCCCTCAATCTCGTCGCGCCATCGTTGGCACCGCCCGCCGAAGGGCGGGTCGCGTTGCCGTCGCTGGAATCGTTCGCGGCACTGCAGGCCGTGCTCGCGTCGGCCGACTTCGGCCCACGGTTCGCCCAGCTCATCAATCCCGACATATGGCGCGTTGCGATCACGATCGCCATCCTCGCAAGTCTCGAAACGCTACTGAGCCTCGAAGCGGTCGAACAGATCGATCCGGAGCGCCGCCGCGCGCCTCCCGATCGCGAGCTGAAGGCGCAGGGCGTGGGCAATCTGATCGCGGGTGCGATCGGCGGCCTGCCGATCACCGCGGTGATCGTGCGTAGCTCCGCGAACGTCCATGCCGGCGCAAAAAGCCGACTCTCGGCGATCATTCACGGCGTGTTGCTTCTCGTCAGTGTGTTCGCGCTCACGAGCGTGATCAACCTGATCCCGCTCGCCTGCCTTGCCGCGATCCTGATCTTCACCGGGTTCAAACTCGCCAAGCCGTCGTTGTTCGCCGGGCTCGCGCGGCAGGGATTCGCGCCGTTCGCACCATTTATCGTCACAGTCGTCGGTGTGCTCGTCACCGATCTGCTGATCGGTATCGTGCTCGGCATCCTAGCATGCTGTTTGCGCTGTACGCAAACCTGCGCGGCCCGATCGTGCTCGCGCAGCATGGCGATCACTACCTGCTGTCGTTTCGCAAGGACGTGTCGTTTCTCGGTAAGGTGCCGCTCAAGCACTATCTGCAGCAGATTCCGGATGGCGCCACGGTTATCGTCGATGCGACACGCGCCGATTTCGTCGATCACGACGTGCGCGAACTGCTGGACGCGTTCGTCGCCGATGCGCCTCGCCGTGGGATTACCGTCGACGTCAGATTTCAAGTCCGCGAGCAGGCCCGCGCAACGCGCGGCTGGTCGCTGCGGCGCACGACGGCGGAGTAGTTTCGTCATATCGCGCTGCCGCAGCTGCGCGATGACGGCAGAAAAAAGCCCCGTGTGCCGAGCACCACGGGGCTTCTCCTCCGATCCACACAAGCGATCGCGCGCTACCGGCGCGCCATGCTCGCGTTACTCCGAGCGCTGCGGATTCACCTTGTCCGCATTCGAATACAGCTTGTTGAGCGCCGAAAAATATGCCTTCGCGGATGCCGCGACGATATCCGGATCAGTGCCCGTGCCGTTGACGATGCGCCCGCTCTTCGACAACCGCACGGTCACTTCGCCCTGCGCCTGCGTGCCGGTCGTGATCGCGTTGACCGAGTACAGCAGCAGTTCGGAGCCGCTGCCCACTTCCGTTTCGATCGCGTTGAGGGTGGCGTCGACCGGTCCGTTGCCGCGCGCTTCGCCGGTGATTTCTTTACCCTCTACCGAGAACACGACCTTCGCGTGCGGCTGCTCGCCGGTTTCGGAATGCTGCGACATCGACAGAAACTTGTAGTGCTCCTTCTCGTGCGCTTCCGCCGATTCCTCGTTGACGATGGCGATGATGTCTTCGTCGAAGATCTCCGCCTTGCGATCGGCGAGTTCCTTGAAGCGCGCGAACGCGGTGTTCAGTTCGGCTTCGCTGTCGAGCGCGATGCCAAGCTCCTGCAGACGCTGTTTGAACGCATTGCGGCCCGACAGCTTGCCGAGCACGATCTTGTTCGCGGCCCAACCCACGTCTTCCGCGCGCATGATTTCGTAGGTATCGCGCGCCTTCAGCACGCCATCCTGATGGATGCCCGACGCGTGCGCGAAAGCGTTCGCGCCGACCACGGCCTTGTTCGGCTGCACGACGAAGCCAGTGATCTGCGACACGAGCTTCGAGGCCGGCACGATCTGAGTCGTGTCGAGGCCGACGTCGAGTCCGAAGTAATCCTTGCGGGTCTTCACCGCCATTACGATTTCTTCGAGCGACGTATTGCCCGCGCGCTCGCCGAGCCCGTTGATCGTGCATTCGACCTGGCGCGCGCCGCCAATCTGCACGCCGGCGAGCGAATTCGCGACCGCCATGCCGAGGTCATTGTGGCAATGCACGGAGAACACCGCCTTGTGCGAGTTGGGAATGCGCTCGCGCAGCGTCTTCACGAGTTGGCCATAGAGTTCCGGCACGCCGTAGCCGACGGTGTCCGCGATGTTGATCGTGGTCGCGCCTTCGGCGATCACCGCTTCCAGCACACGGCACAGGAAGTCCAAATCCGAGCGGCTGCCGTCTTCCGGCGAGAATTCGACGTCGTCGGTGAACTTGCGCGCGAAACGCACCGCAAGCCTGGCCTGCTCGAATACCTGCTCGGGCGTCATCCGCAGCTTCTTCTCCATGTGCAGTGGCGACGTTGCGATGAACGTGTGGATGCGGAAATGATCGGCCGGCTTCAGTGCGTCGGCGGCCTTCTGTATGTCCTTGTCGTTCGCGCGCGCAAGCGAGCAGATCGTGCTGTCCTTCACGAGGCCGGCGATCGTATGGATCGCGTCGAAGTCGCCGTTCGAGCTGGCCGCGAAGCCCGCTTCGATCACGTCGACTTTCATCCGTTCGAGTTGCCTGGCGATGCGGATCTTCTCTTCCTTCGTCATCGACGCGCCGGGCGATTGCTCGCCGTCACGCAGCGTGGTGTCGAAAATGATCAGTTTGTCGGACATGTGGGGCCTCCTCGGGAGTCGTTCAGATGTGGGACTTGGTTTTGGAATGGGACGATGAGCGCCGCCGCTGGCAAGGTAGGGCGATCACGATGATCGCGGCCGGTGCGGACGGAACGCAAAAACGCATAAAGGCGTGAACGAAGCATGATGGCGCGGCGCAGCGAACGGCCTCGCCGACCCGGCAAAATCGGCCACGCCCACGCACTGATCCGACGACTATAGCGGCATTCCAGCCACCACGCAATGCGCGCCGGGGCGGCCTGCGGCGCTGTCCGAAGCGACCGCGTAACGGCACCAACCAACGAAAAACGGCAGCCTGCAGGCTGCCGTTTTTCGTACGTCGCTGCGATGCAGCGCGGTTCAAATCCTCAACGGTCGTGCGACATCGAACGCGCCGGATTGGCCCGGCCGCGCACCGCCTGATACGCCCAGAACACGTAGCCGGACAGACCGTACAGCACAAACAGACCGAACAGCATCAACGGCGGATCGGACGACACGAGCACGAAGGCGACCACCACCAGCAGGATCACGCCGAACGGCACGCGATGCCGTACGTCGAGCGCCTTGCCGCTATAGAACGGCGCGTTCGACACCATCGTCACGCCCGCGTAGATGGTCAGCACGAAGGCAACCCACGGCAGCCAGACGAGCTTCAGCGGCACGCGGTTGTCGGTGGCGAGCCACACGAAACCGGCGATCAGTGCCGCCGCTGCCGGGCTCGGCATGCCCTGGAAGAAACGCTTGTCGACCACGCCGATATTCGTGTTGAAACGCGCGAGCCGTAATGCCGCGCCGGAACAATAGACGAACGCCGCGAGCCAGCCCCACCGGCCGAGGTCCTTCAGGATCCACTCGTACATCACGAGCGCGGGCGCAACACCGAACGACACCATGTCCGACAGGCTGTCGAACTGCTCGCCGAACGCGCTTTGCGTATGCGTCATGCGCGCGACGCGACCGTCCATGCCATCGAGCACCATCGCGACGAAGATCGCGATCGCCGCGATCTCGAAGCGCACGTTCATCGCCTGCACGACGGCGAAGAAGCCGCAGAACAGCGCGGCCGTGGTGAATGCGTTCGGCAGCAGGTAGATGCCGCGTTTTCTGAGGAACTGCTGACGCTGCGCGCGCCGGCTGTCGGCGACCGGCGACTCCGTGACCACCGGCGGCTTGTTGCGACGAAACGGCCGCGGCAGCGGTCCACTGCTGCGGGGTCGACGCGGTTTGAATGCGGCCATTCGGACAACCTCCTGTATGCCGCTTTACAGCTCGGCGAGGATCGTGGACGACGCCGACACCTTCTCGCCGATCGACACGCGCGGACGGCTGCCCACCGGCAAATACACGTCGACGCGCGAACCGAAGCGGATGAATCCGTAACGCTGGCCGCGGGTCAGCGGCTCGCCTGCACGGACGTAGCAAAGAATCCGCCGCGCGATCAGCCCGGCAATCTGCACCGACGTGACCGTCTGGCCGCCGGCCATTTCGATCACGACCGCGTTGCGCTCGTTTTCGAGCGAGGCTTTATCGACCGCCGCGTTCAGATAGGCGCCAGGAAAGTATTCGACTTTCGAGATCGCACCGTCGACGGGCGAGCGCTGCGAGTGCACGTTGAACACGTTCATGAACACGCTGATCTTCAGCGCTTCGCGATTCGCATAAGGATCATGCGCGGTTTCTACCGCGACGATACGACCGTCGGCAGGACACAGCACCGCGTTGGCCTGCGTCGGAATCGGACGCGCCGGGTCGCGGAAAAACTGCACGATGAAGATCAGGATCAGCCAGAAGAGCCACGCAAAGCCGAACCCCCCGAAGGCGTGAACCAGTAATGCAACGACGGCCGCGATGGCGATGAACGGCCAGCCTTCTCGCGCGATGATCGGATGAGGGTAATTCATGGATGGCTTCTGTGTTTTTGTAAAACCGTAGGATAGCAAAAGCCGCCCAGGGTTCAGCACCCTTGGACGGCTTTTTGACTGGTCCGGCCGCCGCACCGAAGCGCCGCGCCGAACCTCGTTACGTCGAGACGCTTAGTTCTTCGACTGGTCGACGAGCTTGTTCTTCGCGATCCACGGCATCATCGCGCGCAGCTTCGAGCCAACCTGCTCGATCTGGTGCTCGGCCGTCAGACGGCGACGCGATTGCAGCGTCGGTGCGCCAGCCTTGTTTTCGATGATGAAGCTCTTCGCGTATTCGCCGGTCTGGATGTCGGTCAGCACGGCCTTCATCGCCTTCTTCGTTTCAGCGGTCACGATGCGCGGCCCCGTCACGTACTCGCCGTACTCGGCGTTGTTCGAGATCGAGTAGTTCATGTTCGCGATGCCGCCTTCGTAGATCAGGTCGACGATCAGCTTCAGTTCGTGCAGGCACTCGAAGTACGCCATTTCCGGCGCGTAACCCGCTTCGACCAGCGTTTCGAAGCCGGCCTTGATCAGGTCGACGGTACCGCCGCACAGCACAGCCTGCTCGCCGAACAGGTCGGTTTCGGTTTCTTCGCGGAAGTTCGTTTCGATGATGCCGGCCCGGCCGCCGCCGTTAGCCGCTGCGTACGACAGCGCGATGTCGCGCGCCGCGCCCGACTTGTCCTGCGCAACCGCGATCAGGTGCGGCACGCCGCCACCTTGGGAGTAGGTGCCGCGAACCGTGTGGCCCGGCGCCTTCGGCGCGATCATGATGACGTCGAGGTCGGCACGCGGGATCACCTGGCCGTAGTGAACGTTGAAGCCGTGCGCGAACGCGAGCGCTGCGCCCTGCTTGATGTTCGCGTGGACTTCCTTCGCGTACACGTCGGCGATCTGCTCGTCCGGCAGCAGCATCATGACGACGTCCGCGCCCTTCACCGCTTCCGCGACTTCCTTGACTTGCAGGCCGGCGTTTTCAGCCTTGCTCCACGATGCGCCGCCCTTGCGCAGACCGACCGTGATGTTCACGCCGCTTTCCTTCAGGTTCAGCGCGTGCGCATGGCCTTGCGAGCCATAGCCGATGATGGTGACCTGCTTGCCCTTGATGAGGGAGAGATCGGCGTCCTTGTCGTAGAAAACTTTCATGTCGGTTCCTTGGCTAGATTCGATGATTCAGAGAAATTCAGGTACTGCGAATGTTGTTATTGCCAGCCGGGCGATACCGCGTTGCCCGGCCTTGCGAAACGCGACGTCAGACCTTCAGAATGCGCTCGCCGCGACCGATGCCCGAGCTGCCCGTGCGGACCGTCTCGAGAATCGCCGTGGAATCGAGCCCCTCGATGAAGGCGTCGAGCTTGTCGCTCGCCCCCGTCAATTCGATCGTGTAGGTCTTTTCGGTGACGTCGATGATGCGGCCGCGGAAAATGTCCGCCATCCGCTTCATCTCCTCACGTTCCTTGCCGACCGCCCTCACCTTGATCAGCATCAGCTCGCGTTCGATGTGGGCGCCCTCGGTAAGGTCGACCACTTTCACCACCTCGATCAGGCGGTTCAGATGCTTCGTGATCTGTTCGATCACGTCGTCCGAGCCAACGGAGACGATGGTCATGCGCGACAGCGAACGGTCTTCGGTCGGAGCCACCGTCAAGGTTTCAATGTTGTAGCCGCGTGCGGAGAACAGCCCCACCACGCGCGACAGCGCGCCTGGTTCGTTTTCCAGCAGGACGGAAATGATGTGTCTCATGTTTCGCTTCTTCCAGATGATGT
The DNA here is from genome assembly GCF_050436505.1 of Paraburkholderia sp. CI3. Taxonomy (NCBI): domain Bacteria; kingdom Pseudomonadati; phylum Pseudomonadota; class Betaproteobacteria; order Burkholderiales; family Burkholderiaceae; genus Paraburkholderia; species Paraburkholderia sp. CI3. The sequence continues at coordinate 4,254,477 of NZ_JBNDMI010000004.1, read as the reverse complement.
GTCGATGTCTGCGAGCGGAGCGGCGCCGCTTCGTCTGCCCTCGCCTTTTTTGAAGGCGCGCATCACGAAGCCGGCGCTGGAGTTATCCAGACGCCCCGTCGTTAAAGATCTTCCGAACCCATGAGCATCTCGGTGATGCCCTTGCCGGCCTGAACCATCGGCCAGACGTTTTCGGTCGGATCGGTCTGGAAGTCGAGAAACACCGTGCGATCCTTCAGGCGCAGCGCTTCCTTCAGCGCCGGTTCCACATCGGCCGTGCGCTCGATGCGCATGCCCACGTGTCCGTACGCTTCGGCGAGCTTCACGAAGTCCGGCAGCGCATCCATGTACGAATGCGAATAGCGTTTGCTGTATTCGATCTGCTGCCACTGGCGCACCATGCCCAGATAGCGGTTATTCAGCGAAATAATCTTGATCGGCAGGTCGTACTGCTTGCAGGTCGACAGCTCCTGGATGCACATCTGGATCGAGCCTTCGCCCGTGATGCACAGCACGTCGTCGTCCGGATGGGCCATCTTCACGCCCATCGCGGCCGGTAAGCCGAAGCCCATCGTGCCGAGGCCACCGGAATTGATCCAGCGACGCGGCTTGTTGAACCTGTAGAACTGCGCGGCCCACATCTGGTGCTGGCCCACGTCGGAGCACACGAACGCGTTGCCGTCGGTCAGCTCCCACGCCTTTTCGACCACGTACTGCGGCTTGATGATGTCGCTCTTGCGGTCGAACTTCAGGCAATCTTTCGCGCGCCAGCCTTCGATGTCCTTCCACCAGTCGGCGAGCGCCGCGGCGTCGGGGCCATGCTCGGCCGTCTGCAACTGCTCGATCAGTTCCTTCAGCACTTCCTTCACGTCGCCGACGATCGGAATGTCGACCTTGACGCGCTTGGAAATGGAAGAGGGATCGATGTCGATATGGATGATCTTGCGCGGCCGCGACGCGAAGTGGCTCGGATCGCCGATCACGCGGTCGTCGAAGCGCGCGCCGATCGCGATCAGCACGTCGCAGTGCTGCATCGCCATATTGGCTTCGTACGTGCCGTGCATGCCGAGCATGCCGAGGAATTTCTTGTCGCTCGAGCGGTAGCCGCCCAGACCCATTAGCGTATTGGTGACCGGATAGCCGAGCAGATCGGCGAACTGGTTCAATTCACGCGACGCATCCGCGAGCACGATGCCGCCGCCGGTGTAGATATACGGACGCTTCGCCGACAGCAGCAGCGACACCGCCTTGCGGATCTGACCGGAGTGGCCCTTCGTGACCGGGTTGTATGAGCGCAGCGAAACGCTCTTGATCGGCTCGTATTGGCACGGCGTCTTCGACACGTCCTTCGGAATGTCGATCAGCACTGGGCCGGGACGGCCGGTACGGGCGATGTAGAAAGCTTTCTTGACGGTGGCGGCGAGATCGCGCACGTCCTTCACGAGGAAGTTGTGCTTCACGCAGGGACGCGTGATGCCGACCGTGTCGCATTCCTGGAATGCATCCTGACCGATCGCGGCAGTCGGCACCTGGCCGCTGATCACGACCAACGGGATCGAATCCATATAGGCGGTCGCGATGCCGGTCACCGCGTTGGTGACGCCGGGGCCGGAGGTCACGAGACACACGCCGACCTTGCCGGTGGAGCGCGCGTAGGCGTCCGCGGCATGCACGGCGGCCTGCTCGTGGCGCACGAGCACATGCTGGAACTTGTCCTGCTTGTACAGCTCGTCGTAAATGTAGAGTACCGAGCCGCCGGGATAGCCCCAAATGAACTCGACGTCTTCGTCGGCCAGTGCCTTCATGAGCACGGTGGCGCCGATAGAGTCAGCTTCGTGATGGGGGGTCGTATCCGACGTGGAGAATTCCGCGCTGGGCATATTCATTGATTCACCTTTCGAATTTTCGGCAAAAAATTGATCGGGTGCTCTCTGCCGGGCTTGTGGCTCGGGTTCAAGCGGCGCGTCCAGTTGACAGGCGGGCTTCTTGGGCCACACCTCAATTGAGACAACTCACTTATGTTGCGAACCAGCGACGATAGCTTCTGACGCGCTCGCGGTCAAGAAAATATTGCCATTTGCTCGCGCGTAGGAGCGCGCGATCGGACGGAATGTCGACCGTCATGCAAATGCAAGCTTGAGGAGGTTTCACCCTATCGGAGCAAAAGTTTGTTAGCATCCGCGAGTTTTACGACATTTTTCGACCGATTACGCGCACGCTTGCTGCGCCGACCCCAACCGGATGGCATCAGACAAGGAACTCGCCGATTTTCTGGCGGGCGTCGAAAGGCGCGCATTCAAGCAGACGGTCTACGCCGTGCGGGACGACGATGCGTCCCTCGACATCGTGCAAGACGCGATGATCAAGCTCGCCGAGAAATACGGCGACCGTCCGGCGGCCGAGTTGCCGCTGCTGTTTCAGCGTATTCTGCAGAATGCGACGCACGACTATTTCCGCCGTGCCAAAGTACGCAACACTTGGGTTAGTCTATTCTCGTCGCTCGGCAATGCCGACGACGACGAGTTCGATCCGCTGGAAACCTTCGAGGCCGAGGCGGGTTCGGCTGGCGCCGAGAGCAACGAACAGAAGCTCGAACGAGAGCAGGTCCTGCAGTCGATCGACAACGAGATCCAGAAATTACCGGCACGTCAACGGGAGGCGTTTCTCATGCGTTATTGGGAGGATATGGATGTCGCCGAGACTGCCGCCGCAATGGGCTGCTCCGAAGGCAGCGTGAAAACGCACTGCTCCCGGGCCACTCATACGCTGGCGCAAGCGCTCAAGGCGAAAGGAATCACGCTATGAGCTCCCTTGAAAACACAGAACTCGAGTTTGCGCGTCAACTGCGCCGCGCGCTCGACGAAACCACCGCCAGCCTCCCTCCCGCCACCGTCGACCGGCTCGCTGCCGCGCGTCGTGCCGCGTTGGCGCGCAAAAAGCCCGAAGCCGTCAGCGCGCCGGTGTTCGTGCCTGCGGTCGCCGGCATGCCGGCCGGGATGGCGGGGCTACCGCAGGGAGGCTTCGAGCCGCGCCGCCGCTGGCCGCTGCGCCGCTTCGCGCTCGCGTGGCCGCTGGCCGCGCTGGTCGTGAGCCTGATCGGCATCGCGTACTGGGAAGATCACCAGCGGACCGCCGAACTTGCCGATATCGATGCCGCCATGCTAAGCGACGACCTGCCGCTCAATGCCTATCTCGACCACGGCTTCAACGCGTATCTTTCACGCGCCCACTGAGCGGGAGATTCCTCGGGTGAGTTACAAGCGCGGCCTGGCCGTTGTTTTCGGATGCACGATCGCGGCCCTGGTGTCGTTTGTCGCGACCTATCCGCGCTTTCACCCGAGCGCATCGTCGGCGGGCAATCCGTCGCCCGGCGTCAACGTCGCCGCGCCCGCGCCCGCCCCCGCACTTTCCGTCGAATTGCCCGGCCTGCCGGGCAGCAATAGCCCCCTCGCGTGGTCACGCCTGAGCGCCGCCGACCACGCCGCGCTGGCCCCATTCGCATCGCAATGGGATTCGTTTAGCGACGAACGCAAGCGAAAGTGGATCAAGATTGCGTCGCGATACGCAAAGATGTCGCCGGATGCGCAAAAGCGTCTGCATGAGCGCATGAGTGAATGGGTGCGCATGACGCCCGATCAGCGCCGCGTCGCGCGCGAAAACTACCAGGTTTCGAAGGAGTTGCCGCGCGAAGCGCGCCAGAACGCGTGGAAAGCGTACCAACAGCTGCCCGAAGAAACGAAGGAGCGGCTCGCCGCGAGCGAACGCAAGCGTCGCCCCAGCGTCGTCAGCGCGCCGCCATCGGCTCGCAACGAGATCAAGGGCATCGACCGGTTCGTGAATGCGCGCGAGCACGGCGCCAGTGCTGCCGCGGCGGCGAGCGCCGCGCCGGCTGCCTCCGCGCCGGCCGCGGCCTGGCTGCCGGCAACGCCTGCGATTCCGGCGGCGGGCAGCTTCGTACCGGCGACGCCGGTGCCCGTGTCGCCTGCCGAAGCGCCGGCAATCTTCCACGGCTCCTGATTCCGACGCCGAACCCATTACGTGTCCCAGCCGCTCGCCACCCCCACCCTGCCTGCCGCCGCACCCGGCGGCACGGCGCCCACCGTCCGGCGACGGCTCGCGGCACTGCTCTACGAAGCGGTCATTCTGTTCGGCGTCGTGTTTCTCGCCGGCTATCTGTTCAGCACGCTGACGCAGCAGCGTAACGGGCTCGCGCATCACAACCTGCTCGCCGGCTGGATCGGCCTCGTGGTTGGCGTGTACTTCGTCTGGTTCTGGACGCACGGCGGCCAGACGCTGCCGATGAAAACCTGGCGATTACGGGTTGTTGGCGCTGATGGCGCGCCGGTTTCGGTTGGGCGGGCGATTGCGCGGTATGTGTTCGCCTGGTTGTGGTTTTTGCCGCCGCTGGCGTTGCATCCACTTCTTGGGTTGCGGGTGCCGCAGACGCTTGTTATTGCGGGCGTCTGGTTCGTGGTGTGGGCCGCGAGTGGGCGTTTTGATCCGCAGCGGCAGTTTTTGCATGATCGGCTCGCGGGGACGCGGGTGGTAGCGGTGGGGCGCTAGCGCGCGTGGGCGATGGGCCGAATGCGGTGTTGTCCTCCTTTCCTTGCTTTGTTATCGGTCTATTGGCGTTGCCCCTTGCAGGGCGGGGCTTTTTTCGTTGTTCTGGGTTGGTTGGCCTCTCCTTGTTGTCTTGTCGGTCTATTAGCGTTGCCCCTGTGCGGGGCGGCACCTACTTTCTTTGCTGCTGCAAAGAAAGTAGGCAAAGAAGACAGCTCAAACCGCCAACTCTTAAGCGGGTCTCCTGGCTTGGAAGGGGTAGTGGTGCATCTGGAATCCGGGCTCCCGCACATTCCGCGCTAGTGACAAGGCAGTCATTCTTCCGGCGGCGCTACGCACGCCGAATCCCCGCTCAAAAACCACTGGTTGTTTCGGCGCGTCGCCGAGGCGCAGCCGAGGGTCCCCGCCGCGCGGGCAAAGCCGTTGGTTTCCCAGGCAGACCCGTCCGCGACGCACGTAGTGCGGAGTGGGAGCGGATGATGGCTTTGTCACGAACGGGGAATGTGCGGGGGCCCGGATTCCAGATGCACCACTACCCCTTCCAAGCCAGGAGACCCGCTTAAGAGTTGGCGGTTTGAGCTGTCTTCTTTGCCTACTTTCTTTGCAGCAGCAAAGAAAGTAGGTGCCGCCCCGCACAGGGGCAACGCTAATAGACCGATAAGCCAACAAGGAAAGGCCAACCAAGCCAGAACAACGAAAAAACAGGCCCCGCCAAGGCCCCTCCGTAATAAGAACTTCTCATGACTGTCACGCCGAAGTCACGCGCACCCGGCCCAATACGGGCACCGCCACTCGACGCGTGAGCCATGGACCCCAATACGTCCGCGACTTCCCTGTTTCGTCAAACCGGACCGAGCGTCGACCCCGTCGCGTTCCGGCCCGCTCCGGGTTCTACTCAACACGGCCTGCCGCTGCCCGCGACGCCATCACTCGATGCCCACGCCGATCATCCCGATGACGGCCACGACGATCCGCATCGCTATCGCACGATCTGGCTCTCGGATATCCATCTCGGCTCGAGCGGCTGCCAGGCGGGATATCTGCTCGACTTCCTGCGCCACAACGAATCGGAGTACCTGTACCTCGTCGGCGACATCATCGACGGCTGGCAGTTGAAGAAAGGCTGGTACTGGCCGCAGGCGCACAACGACGTCGTGCAGAAAGTGCTGCGCAAAGCGCGCAAAGGCACTCAGGTCATCTACGTGCCCGGCAATCACGACGAAGCCGCGCGCCAGTTCTGCGACCTCGCGTTCGGCGACATCCACGTACGCGGCGAAGCGTTCCACACGACGCTCGCCGGCAAGCGGCTGTGGATCGTGCACGGCGATCTGTTCGACGGCGTGATCCAGCACGCGAAATGGCTCGCCTATCTCGGCGACACGCTGTACACGATGATCCTCGTGCTGAACCGCTGGTTCAACCGCATTCGCAGCAAGCTCGGATTTCCGTACTGGTCGCTGTCGCAATACCTGAAGCATCAGGTCAAGAACGCGGTCAACTTCATCTCGTCGTTCGAACGCGTAATGACCGACGAAGCGCGTCGCCGCGGCTGCGACGGCGTCGTCTGCGGCCACATCCACAAGGCCGAGATGCGCGAGATCGATGGCGTGCTCTATTGCAACGATGGCGATTGGGTCGAGAGTCTGTCGGCGCTCGTCGAGACTTATGAAGGCGAGCTCAAGGTGATCTTCTGGACTGCGCTGCGCGCGCCCCAGGCGGGCACGCAAAAAGCCCGCGCCACTGCCTGAGCACTTCCACTCTCCACTTCCACAGGGCCCGCAGCGATGAACAACGCGATGAAGATCATGATCGTCACCGACGCATGGGAGCCGCAGGTCAACGGTGTCGTACGCACGCTGAAGAACACCCGGCGCGAACTCACCGCGCTCGGCCATCAGGTCGATCTGCTGACGCCGCTCGAATTCCGCACCATCCCGTGCCCGACTTACCCGGAGATACGCCTGTCGTTGCTGCCGCGCCGCCGGCTGCGCGAGCGCATCGACCGTTTCGCGCCCGACGCGTTGCACATCGCGACCGAAGGTCCACTGGGCATGGCCGCGCGCGCGTATGCGCTCGAACACAAGCTGCCGTTCACGACCGCGTATCACACGCGCTTTCCCGAGTACGTGCAGGCGCGCTTTCGCATCCCGCTCGCGGCGACCTACAGGTTTCTGCACTGGTTCCACAAGCCGTCGCTCGCGGTAATGGCGCCGACCCCCGTCGTCAAGCAGGACCTCGAGAAGTTCGGCTTCACGAACGTCGTGCTGTGGACGCGCGGCGTCGATCTCGAAATCTTCCGTCCGATGGACTCGAAGGTGCTCAACACCGCGCGGCCGATCTTCCTGTACGTGGGACGCGTGGCGGTCGAGAAGAACGTCGAGGCATTCTTGCAGCTCGACCTGCCCGGCTCGAAGTGGGTCGCGGGCGAAGGTCCGGCGCTCGCCGAACTGAAGTCGCGCTATCCGCAGGTCAACTATCTGGGCGTGCTGTCGCAGGCCGAACTCGCGAAGGTCTACGCGGCCGCCGACGTCTTCGTGTTTCCGAGCCGCACCGACACGTTCGGACTCGTGCTGCTCGAAGCGCTCGCATGCGGCACGCCGGTGGCCGCTTATCCGGTCACCGGCCCGATCGACGTGCTCGGCGACGGCGGCGCCGGTGCAATGCACGAGGATCTGCGCGAAGCGTGTCTGGAGGCGCTGAAGATCGATCGGTTGCATGCGCGCGCATGGGCCGAGCGCTTCTCGTGGGCAGCGGCGTCCGCACAATTCGCCGCGCATCTGAAGCCGCTGCGCGACACGGCGTATCGTGAGGAAAGCGCCGCTGCGTGATGCGGCGCGCGGAGCCATCCATGCGAAGCAGTCGATCCAGCGCCGAAGGCGCGTCGAACGGCGCACTGCGCGCCGTCGAGTCCACCCGCGACACCACCAGCATCGAACCGTTCGACGACGTACGCGAGCCGGGTATGACCGGGCATGCGGATACCGTGCATCGGGTGAACGGCGCGAGGACCACGACCGGCCGCGCCAGCGTCGCGGGTGGCGTGCAACCTGACGCCACCCAAGACACGACTCGCGACGCAAGCCACGACGCCCCCAACGAACCGCTCAGCCCCGACGATCCGCTCGCCCCGCTGCCCTTCAACCCCTACAAAGGCAACCGCGGCCTCACGCGCGCATGGCACGCGATGAAAAACTCGCTGGCCGGTTTTCGCGTTGCGATTCGCGAGGAAAGCGCATTTCGTCAGGAACTCACGTTGGCCGCGATCCTGATTCCGTGCGGCCTCGTGGTGCCCGTCGATCCCGTGTCGCGCGTGTTGCTGCTCGGCTCGGTGCTGCTCGTGCTGATCGTCGAGCTGCTCAACTCGAGCGTCGAAGCGGCAATCGACCGGATCTCGCTCGAACGTCACGAGTTGTCGCGCCGCGCGAAGGATCTCGGCAGTGCGGCCGTGATGGTCGCGCTCGGCATGTGTGTGATGACGTGGGGAGTCATCGTCGGGCCGCTGGTCGTCGGCTGGGTTCGCGGGTGGCTTTGAGGTTCGATGCGGGTTGAAGCGCACGCTTCGCCACGCCCCACAGAATGAAAATCCGCGCAGGCGGTTGGGTATTAGAACGCTCGGTTTATAATCGTTTAACGGTCTCACAGGAAAGCGCTCGCGCAAACGGATCCGCGCCTCGCCTCATCCTGCCCTTTCGGGGGGCCCGCCGCGTGTCGGCGGGTTCGGGAGAGCTCAATATACCAACTGCATCCGGGTGGAACACGCAGCAGCGGCACGCCGCCACGCGCCCAGCCCGGCATAACCAGGGCCGGACGACATGGAAGCCAAACCTCCCCGCCGCACGCGCGAACGGATTCTCGAACTGTCGTTGAAGCTGTTCAACGAAATCGGCGAGCCGAACGTCACGACGACGACGATCGCCGAGGAAATGGAAATCAGCCCAGGCAACCTGTACTACCACTTCCGCAACAAAGACGACATCATCAACAGCATCTTCAGCCAGTTCGAGCAGGAGATCGAGAAGCGTCTGCGTTTCCCCGACGACCATCGCGCAACCATCGACGAGATGTGGTCGTATCTGCAGTACATGGTCGATTTCACGTGGCGCTACCGCTTCCTGTACCGCGACCTGAACGACCTCCTCGCGCGCAACCGCACGCTCGAGACGCACTTCAAGCAGATCATCAGCCATAAGGTGCGCTTCGCGAGCCAGTTCTGCGAACAGCTCGTGGCCGACGGCGAAATGGTCGCGACGCCGCAGGAAATGCAGGTGATCGCGACCAACGTCGGCGTGATCGGCACGTACTGGCTGTCATATCAGTTCGTGATGAATCCGCGCAAATACAACGAGCAGGAAGCGATCCGCGAAGAGCTGCATCAGGTCAGCGTGCAGATCGTCTCGCTGATGGCGCCCTACCTCCGCGGCCGCTCGCGGCAGCTGTTCGACGACCTCGTATCGGGCACGCTGCCCAAGCGCGAGTTCTACGACTACCTGCCGCCGCGTGAAGGCGCCGCGCCTCGCAACGAATCGAAGGACAGTTGAGCATGAAGTCGGTGTGTGTCTATTGCGGCTCCTCGATGGGAGCCAAACCGTTGTATGCGCAGGCGGCGCGCGCGTTCGGCCGTGCGCTGGTCGAGGCCGATCTCGCGCTCGTCTATGGCGGCGGCAAGGTGGGGCTGATGGGCGTGATCGCCGATACCGTGATGGCCGAAGGCGGCCGCGCGATCGGCGTGATTCCCGAACTGCTCGTCAGCAAGGAAGTGGGGCATAACGGCCTGACCGAACTGCACGTGGTGCCGGACATGCATCATCGCAAGAAGATGATGGCCGAGCTGTCCGACGCGTTCGTCGCGATGCCCGGCGGCGCGGGCACGCTCGAGGAGCTGTTCGAGGTCTTCACGTGGGCGCAGCTCGGCTACCACGGCAAACCGGTTGCACTCCTGAACACCGACGGCTTCTACGCGCCGCTGATCGACCTGCTTCAGCACACGGTCGACGAAGGCTTCTTGCGCAAGACCTATCTCGACATGCTGCAGATCGACGCCGATCCGCTCGCGTTGATCGGCAAGCTGCAACGCTACGCGCCGCCCGCGCGCGACAAATGGGCGGCGGTCCAAAGCGACGCGATCTGAATCGCGGGTCCGCCGAACCCGAGCGAAGCGCGCCGCGCACGCACCACCCCAGCGACGAGGTTGCGATGACGAAAGCTGTTCTGATCACCGGCGGCAGCCGCGGCATTGGCCGTGCCACCGCGCGTCTGCTTGGCGCGCGCGGGTGGTGCGTCGGCGTGAACTACGTGCGTGACCTCGCCGCCGCGCAGCAGACGGTCGCAGAGGTCGAACACGCAGGCGGCCGCGCGGTGCCGATCGCCGGCGATGTCGCGAACGAAGCCGACGTGACCGGCATGTTCGATACGCTGCAGCAATCCTTCGGCCGCATCGATGCGCTCGTCAACAACGCGGGTATCGTCGCGCGGTCGAGCCAGCTCGCCGATATGGACTTCGCGCGTCTGAAACGCGTGTTCGACGTCAACGTGCTCGGCGCCTATCTGTGCGCACGGGAAGCGGCACGGCGCATGTCGACCCAGCGGGGCGGCGCGGGCGGCGCGATCGTCAATGTTTCGTCGGCGGCGGCGCGGCTCGGTTCGCCGAACGAATACGTCGACTATGCGGGGTCGAAAGGCGCAATCGACACGATGACGCTCGGCCTCGCGAAAGAACTCGGCCCGCAGGGCGTGCGCGTGAACGCGGTGCGTCCGGGCCTGATCGACACCGAGATCCATGCGAGCGGCGGCAAGCCCGAGCGCGCCGCGCAACTGGGCGCGACCACGCCGCTCGGCCGCCCCGGCCGCGCCGAAGAAGTCGCCGAGGCCATCGTGTGGCTGCTCAGCGACGCGTCGTCGTACGTGACGGGCGCGCTGTTCGACGTCGCCGGCGGCCGCTGAGCGAACGCCGCACGCAACGCGGCGCAAGCCTTAAACACTTGGCGCGGTCCACTACGGCCGCGCCTTTCCAGCCCGCTCCCCCCTCTCCTCTTTCCCCACGAACCCTGGTCGATTTCTCATGAAACCGGCACCGCCGCGCATCGAATGCGCGCGCGTTCGTTCGTGTGTAATCTTCAGTAATAATGCGGCGCTACAATCGACCAGATCGTATGCATCCGCAGGCGACGTAAGCAAAGCATAAGTACGAGGCCAACGCCGCCGCGTACGCTGACCAGAGACTTCCATGCAACACAAGCAGTCCACGCGCTGGCGCGCGCACAGTGCCAACGCGACGGCCCCGACCTCGGCCGCTCCAGCAGGTGGCGCGCACGAGGCTTCGCTTTCCGCCGGCACCGCGCACCCGTTTGCCGGCGCGCAGAGCCAGCCGGCGGCCGGGGACCCCGCGGCTTCGGCCGCAGCGGTATACAGCGCCGACACCGCCCATCCATCGGGCTCCGCCGGTTCTGCCGACCGCGCAACGCGCGGCCTGCAGCGTTGGCGCGCGCTCGCGGCGATCCGCCCGCTGCTGTGGCTGGTCGCGCTGGCGATCCTGTGCGCGTGGCTCGCCCCCGGCATTCTCGGCCACGAACCGTGGAAGCAGGACGAAACCTACACATTCGGCATCGTCCAGCACATGCTCGATACCGGCGACCTCGTCGTGCCGACCAATGCCGGCCAGCCCTTCGTCGAAAAGCCGCCGATCTACGATTGGGTCGCCACGGGCCTCGCGTGGATGTTCGGCCGCTATCTGCCGCTGCACGATGCGGCACGGCTCGCGAGTGCGCTGTTCGCGGGCCTGACGGTGTATTGCACCGCGCGGGTCGCGCGTCGCGCGGTCGCTGCGTCGAGCTGGTTCGACCTGCGCGTGATCGGCACGCTCGCGCTGTTCGGCGGCACGCTCGTCGTCGTCAAGCACGTGCACGACATGATGACCGACGTCGCGCTGATGGCCGGCGCCGCGCTCGGCTTTTGCGGACTGTTCGAACTCGTACTCGTGCATCTGCGTGACGACCCGCGCGCCGCGTCGTATTTACCGATGCACTCGCAAGCCGCCCGGCACACCGAACCGCTCGATGCCCGCGAGCGGCGTCACGCGATCATCAGCGGCGCGACGATGTTCGGCGCGGGCGTCGGCGTGTCGCTGCTCGCCAAGGGGCTGTTCGTACCGCTCGTGTTCGGCGCCACCACCTGCGCGGCGCTGCTACTCTATCCCGCATGCCGCAGCCGCGGCTTCGCCGGCGCGCTCGTCCTCGCCGCGCTCGTCTGCGCGCCGTTCGCGCTGATCTGGCCGATCTGCTTCTACCTGCGCTCAGCGGCACTCTTCAAGGTGTGGCTGTGGGATAACAACGTCGGGCGTTTCTTCGGTTTTTCGGTCGCCGAGCTCGGCTCCGAAAACGAGAGCCACCTGTTCGTGCTGCGCACCGTGCTGAGCGTCGGCTTTCCGGTCGTACCGCTCGCGCTGGCCGCGCTCGCCGGTGGCGCATGGCGGCGCTCGCGCGATCCGGGCGTCGCGTTGCCGGTGCTGTTCGCGGGTATCGGTTTCGCGGTGCTGCAAAGCTCGGCGACGGTTCGCGAGCTATACATCCTGCCGTTCATCGCGCCGCTCGCGCTGGTCGCGATGCAGGGCGTCGAACGTTTGCCGGCGCGCCTGCATACCGGCTGGGATATGACTAGCCGAGTGCTGTTCGGCAGCGCGGCCGTGCTCGTGTGGATCGTCTGGTCGATCATGACGACCCCCGCGAGCACGCATGCGTCGCTGCATCTGCTCGGCCGCTGGCTGCCGCTCGACTGGGTGCTGCCGATTTCGCCCGCGCTGATCGTCGGCGCGCTGCTGCTGACGATCGGCTGGCTGTGGCTGTTGCCGTCGTTCAAGTACGCGGGCAAATGGCGCGGCGCGCTCAGCTGGTGCGCAGGCGCGATGCTCGTCTGGGGGCTCGTCAGCACGCTGTTGCTGCCGTGGCTCGACTACGCGAAAAGCTACCGCTCGGTGTTCCGGGACCTCGGCGCGAAGATGGATATCGAATGGAACGACGGCGACTGCATGGCAAGCGCCGGACTCGGCGAATCCGAAGCGCCGATGCTCTTCTACTACACGGGCATCGTGCATCAGCCGAGCGAAGATCCGCGCACGACCGCCTGCACCTGGCTGATCGAGGAAAGCCGCCGCGACAACGCGCGGCCGCCGGCCGGCGAATGGCGGCTGTTCTGGTCCGGTGCGCGACCGGGCGATTCGGATGAGCTGTTGCGCGTCTTCGTGCGCACGCCGATGGCGGGCAAGCTGCACGGCGACGAATAGAGCCGCGCAACGCGTCGCGCCGGCCGAGTGTCTCGCGCGCGTCCGCGTCGATTCAGAACGACGAACCGGGCTCGCGCAGGAACGCGATCTCCTCGTCGCTCGATTCACGTCCGAGCAACCCGTTGCGATGTGGAAAGCGGCCAAATCGTTCAATCGCTTTCGCGTGGCGCAGCGCGTACTGATAGTAGCCGTCACCGCCCGGCTCCGCCGCAAGCTGTTTGAACAGACGCAGCGACTCCTGCTGGCTCGCGAGCGTTTCATCGTGCTCGAACGGCAGATACGCGAACGCGCGATGCTGCACGTCCGGCAACAGCCGATCGGCGCCGCTCGCGATGATCCGTTGCGCGGTTTGCAGCGCCTTGCCGTCGGTCGAGAAGGCGCGCGGCGTATTGCGATGGCAGTTGCGGGAAAACTGGTCCAGCACGATGACGAGCGCCAACGCACCCAACGGCGTGCTCTGCCATGCGTCGAGCTCACCCGCGTTCGCCGCATCGATCAGGTTACCGAAACGTTCGCGCAGCATCGTATCGACGGCGTCATCGCGCTTGAACCAGAGTTTGCGCTCCGTGCCGTGCTCCGGCGTGCCCGGCGCACCGAACCAGCAGTCGAGAACCTCGCGCGCCCGCGGCGCGAGCGCCGCATGGTCGGCTTCGACCGAATACGGTGCCGAGGTGGCGTGCGGCGGCGTGTCAGCCATTGCGGTTGCGCATCCAGTCGGCGGTTTCGAAGAAGGAGCCGAGCAGGCGCTCGCGCAGCGGTTCCGGCAAGCCGACATCCTCCATCGCCCATGCCATGCACCTCAACCACTGGTCACGCTCGCTCGACGCGATCGCGAACGGCAGATGCCGCGCGCGCAGACGGGGATGGCCAAAGCGGCCGATGTAATGATCGGGACCGCCGAGCCAGCCGCACAAAAACCAGAATAGCTTGTCGCGCGACCCCTCGAGCGACGCCGGATGCAGCGCGCGAATCCCGGCGAAATCCGCCTCGAGATCCATCAGGTCGTAAAACCGGTCGACCAGGTCGCGCACCCGCGTCTCGCCACCCACCAGTTCGAAGGCCGTCGGCTTGTCCGAGGACACTTCGTCGTTCAAATCGCTCATACCCTGCTCAACAGCAAAAAGACATCACCAGGAAAACTCACGCGTCGCGCAGCGACTGCAGCGCCGGCCGCGCCAACACATGCCGCAAACTCAGCCACCCGCCGACACCGGCACACGCGATGCCGGCCGCAATGCCCACCGGCAGCAGCCACGGATCGAAGTCCAGATAAAACTCGAACACGTGCGTGGCCAGCATCGAGCCGACGATCTGCGCGCCGAGCGCCGCCATCAGGCCGGCAAGCGCGCCGACCGCGACGAATTCGGCCACCTGCACCGCCCGCACCTGACGATGCGATGCGCCCAGCGCACGCAGCAGCGCGGATTCTCGCATACGCTCGTCGCGCGTGCCGGCGAGCGCCGCGTACAGCACCAGCACGCCGGCCGCGAGCGTGAACGCAAACAGGAATTGCACCGCGCCGATCACCTGCTGCAACACGCGCTGCACCTGCGCGAGGATCGGGCCGGTATCGATCGCGGTCAGATTGGGATACGCGGCGATCAGGCCATCGATCGTCGACTGTTTGTCCACCGGCAGATGGAAGCTCGTGATGAACGTCGCCGGAAAATCCTGCAACGAAACCGGCGGCATCAGCACGAAGAAGTTGACCTTGAAAGAACCCCAGTCGAGCTTGCGCACGCTCGTCACCGGCGCCTCGACAGTCAGCCCCGTCACGTCGAAGCGCAGCACGTCGCCGGGCTTCACGTTGATCAGCTTCGCGAGACCCTGCTCGATCGAGATCTGCGGCTTCGTCGTCTCGCCGAACCAGGTTCCCGCGGCGATCCGGTTGTCGTCGGGCAGTTGCGTCGTGTAGGACAGGTTGAACTCGCGGTCGACCAGTCGCCGCGCATCCTCGCCCTTGAACGAATCCGGATTGACCGCCTTACCGTTGATCGCGACGAGCCGCCCGCGCACCATTGGCGACAGCGCCGCGCCGGCGATGCCGTGCGTGTCCAGATACTGCGTGACCGCGTCGCGCTGATCGGGCTGGATGTCGATGATGAACTCGTTGGGCGCATCGGGCGGGGTCGATTTGCGCCAGCCCTGCACGAGGTCGTTGCGCGTCATCGCGATCAGCAGCAGGCACATCAGGCCGATGCCGAGCGCGGTGATCTGCAGCGTGCTGGTACTGCTGCGCCGCTCGAGCGACGCCAGCGCATAGCGCCAGCCGATGCCCGCATTGACGCGCTCGCTGCGCACCACGCGCGCCGCGCCCCACAACGCGAGCCGCGCGATGCCGGCGAACACCAGCAGCCCGCCCGCGAATCCACCCGCGACGATGCCCCCGAGCTTCAATTCCCCCGCGGCGAGTATCAGCAGCCCCGCGAACAGCACGATGCCGAGCGCGTAGGCGGCCCACGCAGTGCGTCCCTCCTCGCCCCATTCACGCCGCAGCACGCGCACCGGCGGCACGCGCGTGAGCGGCAACAGCGGCGGCAGCGCGAAGCCCAGCAGCAGCACGAGGCCGGCCGCGATGCCTTCGAGCGCGGGCCACAGCGTCGGCTGCGGCAGCACCACGTCGATCAGGCCGCCGAGCCACGTCAGCAGCGCGAGATGCCCGAGATAACCGAGCGCCACGCCGAGCACGCCGCCGAGTACGCCCAGCCCGACGAATTCGAGCGTGAACAGCGCACGCAGCGCGGCCTGGCTCACGCCGAGACAGCGCATCGCCGCGCAGCCGTCGAGATGCCGGCGCATATAGCGGTGCGCGGCCATCGCGATCGCGACGGCCGCGAGCAGCGCGGTCAACAGCGACACGAGCGTCAGAAAATGGCCCGCGCGATCGAGCGCCTGACGCACCTGCGGCTGGCCGTCCTGCAGCGACTCGAGCGCGACGCCGCGCAGCTTGCCGCCGTCGACGCGCTCATGCGCAAACTGCGCGAAGCGCGCGACCGCGTCGTCTGAACCGGCGACCAGCAGCCGGTACGTGACGCGGCTGCCATAGGTGATCAGGCCCGTCGACGGTACGTCAGCGGCATTCAGCATCAGGCGCGGGGAAAAGTTGACGAACGAAAAGCCGCGATCGAGCTCGCGCGTGATCAGCGCGCCGACCGTGAAGTTGCGATTGCCGACCTTCACCGTATCGCCGATCTTCAGCTTCAGCGCGTCGAGCAACTGCTGGTCGACCCACACGGTGCCCGGCGCCGGAATCGACGTCGCCGGATGATCGGCCGCTCCCGGCGCCGCCGCGATGCGCAGCGCGCCGCGCAACGGATAGCCGGGCGACACCGCCTTGACGGCGGCGAGCCGCGACGCCGGCTGCGCGCCGGTCGAATTGATCATGCTGGGAAAGATCGCCGTGGTGGCGGTGCGCAGGCCTAGGGCGTGCGCCTCGGCGGCGAATTGCGGATCGACCGGATGATCGGCGCGCACGATGAAGTCGGCGGCGATCATGCGCCGCGCATCGCGCTCGAGCCCCTGATGCAGCCGATCGCCCAGAAACCCGACGCTCGACAACGCCGCGACCGCCAGCACGAGCGCGAGCAGCAACATCGTCAGTTCGCCCGCGCGCCAGTCGCGCGCCGTCATCCGCATGGCCTGGCGCAACAGATCGATGCCGCCAAGCCGCCGCGCCGGTCTCGTGTCGGCGCGCGTTCTTGAACCCGCCTTGGATCCTGGTAGTGCTTCGCTCAATCGTGCCTGCTCCTCGCAAATCGCGACACCATGTGCGTGGCCATGCCGCGAAAACCGCCCTGCACGCCACGCCACAATCGCGGCAATGCCCACGCCGCGAGCAGCAGGAAGCCTACCATCAAGACCAGAAACACGAGCGGCACGAACAGCGCAAGCAGTACGCCGCCGACCACGAGGCCGTCCTCGGCGGTCGACGTGACGACGTTCGACACCGGCTCCGGCGACAGGTTGATCAGCGCGCGCGTGCCCGCCTTCGCGAGATGCGCGGTGCCGGCGAGCGTGCCGCCCGCGAGCGCGGCAACGCTCAGCAGCGTCGGATCGGCGTGGCCGAGCGCGCCGGCGGCCAGCACGGCGCCGGCCGGAATGCGGATGAAGGTGTGGATCGCATCCCACAGCGAATCGAACGCGGGGATCTTGTCGGCGAGGAATTCGGCCAGCGTCAGCACGGCCGCCGCACCGATCACCCATGGCGATGACAGCGCGGACAATGTGTTCGGCAAGTGAATCAGGCCAAGACGTTCGAACACGCCGGCCAGGAGGACCGTCAGATAGAGGCGCAGACCGCTGCCCCATGAAAGGCCCGCTGCAAGTGAAAGTGATTCAAGCATGGCCGCCTCCACGCGTTCAGTGCGTGCCAGGCGCCGCGGCGGGAACGACCGGGCGTTCCGCGCCGAAGCCATCAGGCTCGCCAAGCTGGCCGCGCCAGCCAGGCCGCGGGCAATCTCAAGGTCGTTTCTGTCTCATTATAGCTACGATAATTCGCAGAACGTAGAGCGGCGAAGCCTTCGCTGTGGCTTGCAGGCAATGGCGGCCGCGCCCCGAGCGGAGGTGGCCGCCCGGTCAGTGCCCCGACGACAGCTTCAGGCCGACGAGGCCGATCACGATCAGCGACGCACTGGCGACGCGCGCGACCGTCAACGCCTCGCCCATCATCACGACGCCGAAGATGAACGCCCCGACCGCGCCGATCCCTGTCCAAACAGCATAGGCTGTGCCGAGCGGCAACTGGCGCATCGCGAGCGCGAGCAGCACGAAGCTGCCGAGCGCGGTCACGACCGTGAAGATGGACGGCCACAAGCGGGTGAAACCTTCGGAAGTTTTGAGACCGGCCGCCCACGCGACTTCGAGCAGACCGGCAATCAGGAGAAGAAACCAGGACATCGACACAGCTCCATGAAAAATGGGGCCGTCCCCGATGATTGATGCAGGCGCAAGGTCGTCCTTACGTCGGGAGATTATAACGAAGCGGCATCGCGGACGAACTCACACCGCGCCCACCAGCCGGTACCCGACGCCGGTCTCCGTGACGATATGCTCCGGCTGCGCCGGATCGCGCTCGAGCTTGCCGCGCAGATGCGCCATGTAGATGCGCAGATAGTGGTGACTCTCGACGTGCGACGGCCCCCACACGTCGCGCAGCAACTGCCGGTGCGTGAGCACGCGGCCCGCATGGCGCACGAGCGTCGCGAGCAGCCGGTATTCGATGGGCGTCAGATGGACCGCGGCGCCGTCGCGCGTAACCTGGCGCAGCGCGAGGTCGACGGTGACCGCACCGAAGCGCACCTGCGGCGATTCGTTCGCGCCGCCGTGATTGCGCCGCCGCAGATGCGCGCGGATCCGCGCAAGCAACTCGGACACGCCGAACGGCTTGGTCAGGTAATCGTCGGCGCCGGCGTCGAGCGCGGCGACCTTTTCGCTTTCCTGGGTACGCGCCGACAGCACGATCACCGGCAGCTCGCTCCAGCCGCGCAGCTCGCGGATCACGTCGAGGCCGTCGGTGTCGGGCAGGCCCAGATCGACGATCACCAGATCGGGCTTGCGCGTCGCCGCTTCGACGAGCCCCTGCTTGCCGGTCTCGGCGTCGTACACGGCGATGCCCTCGCCTTCGAGCGCCGTGCGCACGAAGCGGCGAATCTGCTTCTCGTCTTCGATCAGAACGACGGTGATGCTCAGGTCACTCATGGGCGGGGCGGGTGAGCGGGTTGAGGTCGGTGTCGGTGGCTGCGCCTTCGTCTTCGAGCGTATCAAACGTCTCGGGTGCGTCGGGCGGCGTCTTGACCGGCAGCGTGAACCAGAAGCGCGCGCCCTCGACGTGGCCATCCGTGGCCAGCCGGTTGAGCGCGCCGATTGTACCGCCGTGCGCCTCGACGATCGCGCGGCAGATCGCGAGCCCAAGGCCGATGCCTGGTTTCGCCGACTCCTTCTCGCCGCGCGTGAACTTCTCGAACACGCGCGCTTCCATGCCGGCGGGCAGGCCGGGGCCGTTGTCGTCGATCGTGACGCGCACGAACGGCGTGCCGTCCGCGTCGATCTGCTGCGCGCCGATCGCGAGCGGCGTGCCGGACGCCGTGTATTTGGCCGCGTTCTCGAACAGGTTCGAGAACAAGCGCTCCATCAACACCGCGTCGAGATGCAGCAGCGGCAGATCGGCGGGCAGCGTAACCTGCACCGGATGATCCGCGAGCACACGCTTGCACGCGCGCAGCGCGGCGCCGACGGTCTCCTCGAGCAGCGTCCATTGCTGGTTCAGTTGCAGGCTGCCGGCCTGCAAGCGCGCCATGTCGAGCAGATTCGTGACGATGCCGGTCATGCGCAGCGCTTCTTCGTGGATTGCGTCGACGAGTTCGTCGTCACGCCGCGCGGCGGATTGCGCGTCGGTCCGCAAAGAAGCATTCACCTCGCCTTCTGTCCGCCCCTGTCCCGCCTGCCGCCCCTGCGCGAGCATCGACGAAAACCCGACGATCGTCGTCAGCGGCGTGCGCAGATCGTGCGAAATCGCCGACAGCAGCGAATTGCGCAGCCGCTCCGACTCCATGTTGACGAGCGCATCGCGCGCGATATCGACGTAGTGCACCCGTTCGAGCGCGAGCGCGATCTGCGCGGCGAACGCATCGAGCATGCGGCGCTGTTCGGGCACGGTCAGCTCGCGCTCGTCACGCACGACCACCGCGAGCACGCCGCGCGTGCGCATCGGCGCCTTCAGCGGCAGATACAGCGCCGCGGCAGCCGGCAGCGTATCGGTGCCGTGGCCGGCCGGCTTCTGCTGATCGTAGACCCATTGGCCGACGTCGAGATCGAGCGCGTCGCCTTCGAGCGTGATCGCCGCGTCGGGGTCCTCGATCTTCTGTTTGATCTGGTCGGCGCTGTCGGGCAGCAGGATCGCCACACGCGCGCCGAACACCTCGCTCACGTGCCGGGTGCCGATGCCGACGATCTGCTCGGTCGCGAGCGCCGCGGCGAGCTCGCGCGCCATCTCGTACATCGCGCCGGTGCGCTGCTCGCGGCGTCGCGCGACGCTCGCCTCGTGGCGCAGGCTCGAAGTCAGATGGCTGATCACGAGCGAGGTCAGCAGCATGCCGAAGAACGTCAGCAGGTATTGCGTGTCGGAGACCGACAGCGACATGCGCGGCGGCACGAAGAAGAAATCGAACGCGGCGACGCTCGCGAACGACAGCACGACACCGGGCCCGCGCCCGAGCTTCACCGCGGTGAAGATCACGCCGAGCAGATACAACATCACGAGGTTGGTCAGATCGATGCGGTCGATCAACTGGCTCGACAGCAACGTGATCGCCGCGCCGATCGCGAGCGCGAACGCGTACGCGCGCGGCGGCGAGCGACGCTCGCGGGCCGCGCTCAACGCCTCGCGCCACGCGTTCGCGGTCGTGTTCAACAGCCGCCGCTGCTCGCCGCCGTCGCGCTCCGACGACACGCGAATCAGCGTGAGATCGAGATCGCCGCTCTTCTCGGCGATGCGCTCGCCCAGCGGCCGGCGCAGCCAGCGGCTCGCGCCCGTGCGCGACGATGCGCCCGCCACCAGCTTCGATACGTTGCGCGCCTGCGCGTAACCAATCAACGCGTCGAGCGCATCGGTGGCGGCGAGCGTCGCGGTTTCGGCGCCGAGTTCGGCGGCGAGCTTCAGCGCGTTCAGCGTGCGTTCGCGTCGGGCGTCGGGCAGGCGCTGCAACGCGGGCGTTTCGACATAGACCGCGAGCCAGTCGGCCTTCAGGCTCGCGGCGAGGCGCGCCGCCGAGCGCACCAGCGCCGGCGCTTCGGGACCAGGACCGACACACACCAGCAGCCGCTCGCGCGCCTGCCAGATACGCTGGATCGAACGATCGGCGCGGTACTCGCGCATCTGCGCGTCGACCCGATCGGCGGTGCGGCGCAGCGCGAGTTCGCGCAGCGCGATCAGGTTGCCCTTGCGAAAGAAGTTGCGCACCGCGCGCTCGGCCTGCTGCGCCATGTAGACCTTGCCGTCGCGCATGCGGTCGAGCAGTTCCTCGGCCGGCAGATCGACGAGCGTGACTTCGTCGGCATGATCGAACACGCGATCGGGCACGGTCTCCCA
Source organism: Paraburkholderia sp. CI3 (assembly GCF_050436505.1). NCBI lineage: Bacteria > Pseudomonadati > Pseudomonadota > Betaproteobacteria > Burkholderiales > Burkholderiaceae > Paraburkholderia > Paraburkholderia sp. CI3. The sequence goes on along the minus strand of NZ_JBNDMI010000004.1, from coordinate 4,233,577 downwards.
CACCCGGATGCCGGTGATCTGGCCGACCACGTCGTTCAGGCTCTCCAGGTGCTGCACGTTGACGGTCGTATAAACGTCGATGCCCGCGTCGAGCAGTTCGTAGACGTCCTGCCAGCGCTTCAGATGACGCGCGCCCTGCACGTTCGAATGCGCGAGTTCGTCGACGAGGATCAGTTGCGGCTTGCGCGCGAGCGCGGCGTCGAGATCGAACTCGCCGAGCTTGCGGCCGCGATACTCGATCTGCGCGAGCGGCAGCACGTCGAGCCCCGCGAGCAACGCGGCGGTTTCGCTGCGCCCGTGCGTTTCGGCGATGCCGACCAGCACGTCGACACCTTCTTGCTGGCGGCGGCTCGCGGCCTGCAGCATCGCATAGGTCTTGCCGACGCCGGCCGACGCGCCGAAGAAAACCTTCAGCCGGCCGCGCTGGCGTTTTTCTTCGTCGCGCTGCAGCTTGTCGAGCAGTTGGTCAGGGTCGGGGCGGTTCATGCTCAGTGGGTTTGATAGTCGTACGAGCGGCGGTGTCTGCATGGTGGCACGGCCCGCGCCGGCCCGCAAATGGCGGCGCGGCGCCACGCGAAACGCCGCTGTTTCATCGATGAACCGCCATTGCGGCTGGTGCGTCGTCGCTGCGTTCAGTGTCAGCCACGCTTCATTTCATCGAGCGCGAGATTGAGCTTCAGCACATTCACGCGCGGCTCGCCGAGCACGCCGAACTGGCGCCCCGTCGTGTAGCGCTCGACGAGCGCCTGCACGTCGTTCGGCGCGAGATGACGCGCCTGCGCGACCCGCTCGAGCTGATACGCGGCCGCGGCCGGACTGATCTCCGGATCGAGCCCGCTGCCCGACGACGTGACCAGATCGACCGGCACCGGCTTCGACATGTCGGTGCCCGCCGCCTTCAGCGCCGCGAGACGGCCCTTGATCTCGTCGAGCAGCGCCGGGTTGGTCGGCCCGAGGTTCGAGCCCCCCGAGCTTTGCGGGTTGTACGGCATCGGGCTCGTCGCCGACAGCCGGCCCCAGAAGTACTGGGGCGCGTCGAACTGCTGGCCGATCAGCTGTGAGCCGACCACCTTGCCGTTCTGCTCGATGAGGCTGCCGTTGGCCTGTTCGTGGAACGCCGCCTGGCCGAACGCGGTCATCACGGCGGGATAGGCGAGTCCTGTGATCGCGGTCAGCACCGCGAAGATCACGATCAGCGGACGGAACAGATTTTTCATGATGGGTCTCTTTCCCTTTTCATCACTTCTGGTTGTGGCGTAATGACGCGCTGCGCGCTCAAACCCAGCCGAACGCGGCGAGCACCATATCGATCAGCTTGATGCCGATGAACGGCGCGATGATCCCGCCAAGGCCATAGATCAGCAGATTGCGGCGCAGCAGGATCGCAGCGCCTAGCGCGCGATAGCGCACGCCCTTCAGCGCCAGCGGAATCAGCAGCACGATGATCAGCGCGTTGAAGATCACCGCCGACATGATTGCCGAGGTCGGCGTCGCCAGATGCATCACGTTCAGCGCGTTCAACGCCGGATACGTCGACGCGAACGCGGCCGGGATGATCGCGAAGTACTTGGCGAGGTCGTTGGCGATCGAGAATGTGGTCAACGACCCGCGCGTCATCAGCATCTGCTTGCCGATCTCGACGATCTCGATCAGCTTGGTCGGATTCGAATCGAGGTCGACCATATTGCCGGCCTCTTTTGCCGCCTGCGTGCCGGTGTTCATCGCGACCGCGACGTCGGCCTGCGCGAGCGCGGGCGCGTCGTTGGTGCCGTCGCCGGTCATCGCGACCAGACGCCCTTCGGCCTGATGCGCGCGAATCGTCGCGAGCTTCGTTTCGGGTGTCGCCTCGGCAAGGAAGTCGTCGACGCCCGCTTCGGCCGCGATCGCGGCGGCGGTCAGGCGGTTGTCGCCCGTCACCATCACGGTCTTGATGCCCATCTTGCGCAGCTCGGCGAAGCGCTCCTTGATGCCGCCCTTCACGACGTCCTTCAACTCGATCACGCCGAGCACGCGCGCGCCCTGCTCGCCTTTCTCGGCGACCACCAGCGGTGTGCTGCCGCGTCGCGCGACATCGGCGACCGCGTTGCTGACTTCGTTCGGGAAACGGCCGCCGTTCGCTTCGACGTAGTGCTTGACCGCATCGGCCGCGCCCTTGCGGATTTCACGGTTCGGCGCCCCGGAGGAAGTCCCCTGGGGGGAGAGATCGACGCCACTCATGCGGGTCTGCGCCGTGAACGCGAGAAACACCGCATGCAGCGAGGCCATATCGCGCTGACGGATATTGAAGCGCTGCTTCGCGAGCACGACGATGCTGCGGCCTTCCGGCGTTTCGTCGGCGAGCGACGACAGCTGCGCGGCATCGGCAAGCGCCTCTTCGGTCAGACCCGGCGCCGGCAGAAACTGCGACGCCTGGCGGTTGCCGAGCGTGATCGTGCCCGTCTTGTCGAGCAGCAGCACGTCGACGTCGCCGGCCGCTTCGACGGCACGGCCCGAGGTCGCGATCACGTTCGCCTGCATCATGCGGCTCATCCCGGCTACGCCGATCGCCGACAACAGGCCGCCGATCGTCGTCGGGATCAGACACACGAGCAGCGCGGCGAGCGCGGTGATCGTCACCACGTGGCCCGCTTTCGCGGCTTCGACGGAGAACATCGAGAACGGCAGCAGCGTCGCGGTGGCGAGCAGCATCACGATGGTCAGCGCGACGAGCAGGATGGTGAGCGCGATTTCGTTCGGCGTCTTCTGACGCTTCGCGCCTTCGACCATCGCGATCATGCGGTCGAGGAACGCCTCGCCCGGATTGGCCGTGACGCGCACGACGATCCAGTCCGACAGCACCCGCGTGCCACCGGTCACCGACGAAAAGTCGCCGCCCGACTCGCGGATCACCGGCGCCGATTCACCGGTGATCGCCGATTCGTCGACCGAAGCGACGCCCTCGATCACTTCGCCGTCGGCCGGGATCACGTCGCCGGTCTCGACCAGCACGACGTCGCCACGGCGCAGATCGGTCGCGGTCGTGATGCGGATCGGCGACTTCGGATGCGGCTCGTTGAGCTTCTTCGCCATCACGTCTCTCTTCGCGCTGCGCAGCGACGCGGCCTGCGCTTTCGAGCGGCCTTCGGCGAGCGCCTCCGCGAAGTTCGCGAACAGCACCGTGAACCACAGCCACAGCGTGACCGCGAGGATGAAGCCCGCGGGCGCCTCGGCCTGACCGCCGAGCGCGGCGATCCACAGAATGGTCGTCAGGATGCTGCCGACGTACACGCAGAACATCACCGGGTTGCGAAACTGCGTGCGCGGCGTGAGCTTTTTAAAGGAGTCCACGATCGCCGGGCGCAGCAGCGCCGGGTCGAACATGGACCGGGTAGCGTTATGTTCAGTCATTGAATCCTCGAATGTCCGTGGGCGCTTGCAGGCTTGCGGTGTGCAAGCGCCTGTTCGGTCGTTGGCTCGCTGCCGTGGGTCACTGCCGTGGGTCACTGCACGCCGATCATCATCAGATGCTCCACGCCGGGACCGAGCGCGAGCGCCGGGACGTAGGTCAGCGCGCCGACCAGCAGCACCGTGCCGAGCAGCAGCACGACGAACAGCGGTCCGTGCGTCGGCAGCGTGCCGCCGGTGACGGCGATGCGCTTCTTCGCGGCGAGCGAACCGGCGATCGCGAGCACCGGCACGATCGTGCCGAAGCGCCCGAACCACATCGCGATCGCGGTGAGCCAGTTGTAGAACGGCGTATTCACCGTGAGACCCGCGAACGCGCTACCGTTGTTGTTCGCCGCCGAGCTGAACGCATAGAGGATCTCGGAGAAGCCGTGTGCACCGGGGTTTGCGATGCCGGCCTTGCCCGCCGCGCTGAGCACCGCGATCGAAGTGCCCACCAGCACGAGCAGCGGCGTGAGCAGCACGACGATCGACACCATCTTCATCTCGTAGGCCTCGATCTTCTTGCCGACATATTCAGGAGTGCGCCCGATCATCAGTCCCGCGACGAACACCGCGAGCAGCGCGAACACGAGCATCCCGTACATGCCGGAACCGACACCGCCGAAGATCACTTCGCCGAGCTGGATCAGCAGCATCGGATACAGGCCGCCGAGCGGCGTCAACGAATCGTGCATGTTGTCGACCGCGCCGCACGAAGCCGCCGTCGTCGCGACCGTGAAGATGCCCGACTGCGCGATGCCGAAGCGCGTTTCCTTGCCCTCCGCGTTGCCGCCCGCCTGCAGTGCATTCGCCGACTGATCGACGTTGAGCGCCGTGAACGCGGGATTGCCGCTCTGCTCGGCGCTGATCTCGCCAAACACGCAAACGCCGAACGCGATCGTCATCGCCGCGAGCACCGCGACGCCCTGCCGCCGGTCGCCGATCACGCGGCCGAACACGAGCGCGAGCGCCGCCGGGATGATCAGGATCGAGATGATCTGCACGAAGTTCGAGAACGGCGTCGGGTTTTCGTACGGATGCGCGGAGTTGCCGTTGAAGAAGCCGCCGCCGTTGGTGCCGAGCATCTTGATCGCTTCCTGCGACGCGACCGGGCCCATCGCGATGGTCTGTGTCTTCACGGGCGTGTCGAGCATCACCGGATCGCCCTTCGCGTCCTTCACCGGATTGCCTTGCGCGTCGAGCTTCGGAGCGGCGTAGGTGGTGGTCTGCAGCGTCGGCACCTCCTGATATGCCTTGAAGTTCTGGATCACGCCCTGACTCATCAGCAGTGCGGCGATGATCGCCGCCATCGGCAGCAGGACGTACATCGTCACGCGCGTGATGTCGACCCAGAAGTTGCCGATCGTCTGCGCGGTATGGCGCGCGAAGCCGCGCATCAACGCGAACACGACGACGATGCCGGTCGCCGCCGACAGGAAGTTCTGCACGGTCAGGCCGAGCATCTGCGTCAGATAGCCGACGGTCTGCTCGGGCGTGTAGTCCTGCCAGTTGGTGTTGGTCACGAAGCTGACCGCGGTGTTGAAGGCGCTGTCGACCGACATCGCGCCGAACTGCTGCGGATTGCCGGGCAGCCACCCTTGCACGCGCAACAGCACGTACAGGAACGCCGCGCCGAGCACGTTGAATGCGAGAGTGGCGACCGCGTAGTGCCTCCAGCCCATTTCCGCCGCTGGATCGACGCCCGCGATACGGTAAAGCAGCCGTTCGAGCGGCGCGCCGAAGCGCACCACGCGCGAACTGCCGTCCATCACGGCGCCGAGATAGCTCGCCATCGGCACCGCGGCGGCCAGTAGCACGACGATAAAAAGACTCGCCTGCAGGACATCGTTCGTGTTCATTCAATGTCCTCCGCGCGCAGCAGCGCATACACGAGATAAACGAACAGCAGCGCGGTCGACGCGCCGGCCAGCCACAGCATCCAGGTCATCAGCGCGCTCCTTGTCCGCGGCGCAACTGCATCAGCTTCTCGCAGCCGCCAATCAGCCCAAAGGTCAGCACGGCAAACAGCGCCAGGCCCCCGACATACAGCACATCCATTCTCGTTCTCCATTCACGGACTTTGGATGGATAGAACGGTATGCCGATCGGCCTAAAGAGCTGGTCAAAGATCGCGGGGTGCGCGTAAAAATCGCGTAAACGGACAAGGCCGTTTCATCTCGCGATGAAACGGCCCTGATGGATGACGTGCAGCGCAGCCCGAGGCCGCGCTGACACTTTTTATGGCAGCAGGATCGTCGACCCCGTCGTGCGGCGCCCTTCGAGGTCCGCATGTGCCTGCCCGACGTCCGGCAGCGCATAGCGCTGATTGATGCTGGTCTTGACCTTGCCCGAGCTCAGCACGTCGAACAGCTCGGCCGACATCGCCTCGTAGTCGCTGCGTTTCGCCATATAGGTGAAGAGCGTCGGTCGTGTAAAGAACAGCGAGCCGCGTCCCGCGAATTCCGACGAGTCGATCGGCGGCAGCGGACCCGACGCGTTGCCGAAGCTCACGAACAGGCCGAGCGGCGCGAGACAGTCGAGCGATTTTTCGAAGGTGTCCTTGCCGATCGAATCGTAGACGACCGGCACGCCCGCGCCGTTGGTGATCTCGCGTACGCGCTTCGTGAAGTTCTCGCGCGTATAGACGATCGCGTGATCGCAGCCGTGCGCTTTCGCGATCTCGGCTTTCTCGTCGGAACCGACCGTGCCGATCACCGTCGCGCCGAGCGCCTTCGCCCACTGGCACACGAGCAGGCCGACGCCGCCCGCTGCGGCCTGAATGAGGATCGTGTCACCGGCCTTCACGCGATACGTGCGGCGCAGCAGATATTGCGCAGTCAAGCCTTGCAGCATCACCGACGCGGCCTGCTCGTCGCTGATCGCATCGGGCAGCTTGACGACCAGCGCGGCCTGCAGCACGCGCTCCTGCGCATACGCGCCGGGCGGCCGCGCGACATACCCGACGCGATCGCCGACCTTCAGACCGGTCACGCCGGGGCCCACCGCGCTGACCTCGCCGGCCGCTTCCATGCCGAGCCCGCCCGGCAGCGGCAGCGGATACAGACCGGAGCGGAAATACACGTCGATGTAGTTGAGGCCGACCGCCGTCTGGCGAATGCGGATCTCGCCCGCGCCGGGCTCGCCCACCTCGACGTCGACCCATTTCATGACTTCGGGGCCGCCGGTTTTGTCGAAACGGATTGCCTTGACCATCACGTCTCCTTCATCTGTATGGATGTGGATGCGGCGACGCGCGCGCTCACGCCTCGCCGGACAGGCGCAGCGTCAGCACGTCGAGCACCATGCGGGCGGTCGAAATGTTCGTCGCGCACGGAATGTTGTGCACGTCGCACGCGCGCACTAGCGCGTTGATGTCCGGCTCGTGCGGCTGCGGCGTCATCGGGTCGCGCAGGAAAATCACCATGTCGACGCGCCCTTCGGCGAGCTGCGCGCCGATCTGCAGGTCGCCGCCGTGCGGGCCCGACAGCATGCGCTCGACCGTCAGGCCGTGCGCGTCGCTGATGCGTCCGCCGGTCGTGCCGGTTGCGACGATCTCGCAGCGCGCGAGCGTGTCGACGTATTCGCCGGCCAGTTTGACGATGTCGTCCTTCTTGTGATCGTGCGCGATCAGCGCTATGCGGGTGCTCATGACGTAAGGCTCCTCAAACCGTTGTGACTATCGTTGTTGTAATGTGACGGGTGTCGTTCGCGCGCGGCGGCTCGGTACGTGCCTGCTCAGTACGTACCAGCTCAGTACGTACCAGGATAGGCGCCGCCGTCGATCAACCAGTTCTGCCCGGTGATGTAACCCGCGTGCGTGCTGCACAGGAACGCGCAGGCGCGGCCGAATTCTTCGCGATTACCGAAGCGGCCGGCGGGGATCGTCTTCATGCGCTGCTTGCGCGCTTCGTCGATCGAAATGTTGTGCGTCTTCGCCTGCGCCTCGAACGTGACCGCGATACGGTCGGTGTCGAACAGGCCCGGCAGCAGGTTGTTGATCGTCACGCCGGTCGGCGCGACCTTGCGCGCGAGCCCCGCGACGAAACCGGTCAGGCCGGAGCGCGCGCCGTTCGACAGACCGAGCACGTCGATCGGCGCCTTCACCGCCGAGCTCGTGATGTTGACGATGCGCCCGAAGCCGCGCGCGCTCATCGTGTCGATGGTCTGACGGATCAGCTCGATCGGCGTCAGCATGTTGGCTTCGAGCGCGCGGATCCAGTCCTCGTGCGTGAAGTTGCGGAAATCGCCCGGCGGCGGACCGCCCGCGTTGTTGACGAGAATGTCCGGCTGCGGGCAGGCCGCGAGCGCGGCCGCCCGCCCTTCAGGCGTGGTGATGTCGCATGCGACGGTCTTCACCTCGACACCGCTCTGCTTGCGGATCGCCTCGGCGGTCGCTTCGAGCGTTTCGGCGGTGCGCGCGACGATCGTCAGGTCGACGCCCTCGGCGGCGAGCGCTTCCGCGCAGCCGCGTCCCAGACCTTTGCTCGCCGCGCAAACCAGCGCGCGGCGTCCTGCGATTCCCATGTCCATGTGTATGCCCTCCTGGCGAAGTTTCCCCAGATTCTAGAAGAATCGGTGCCGGACTGTGCCGCGTCGCTGCAATCTCAGGTATCGCCGGGCGGTACTCTTTCGGTAAACTGCGCGGTGGCGCACTTTTCCACCGTTCGTCCGACCTTCGAGCGCGGACTGAGCCAACGGATGAGCGCGCCGAACCGATCCACCTTGCCGCCGCGCGCGAGCCCGCCATGACCCAGGACAGCCGTTTCCCCAATCTCTTCATCCTCGATCACCCGCTGATCCAGCACAAGCTGTCGCACATGCGCGACCGGGACACGTCGACGCGCACGTTCCGCGAACTGCTGCGCGAAATCACGCTGCTGATGGGCTACGAAATCACCCGCAACCTGCCAATGACCACGCGCCGCATCACCACGCCGCTCGTCGAGATCGACGCGCCGGTGATCGCCGGCAAGAAGCTCGCGATCGTGCCGGTGCTGCGCGCGGGCGTCGGCATGTCGGACGGCCTGCTCGAGCTGGTGCCGTCGGCGCGCGTCGGCCATATCGGCGTGTATCGCGCGGAGGATCATCGGCCGGTCGAATACCTGGTGCGGTTGCCGGACCTCGAAGACCGCGTGTTCATCCTCTGCGATCCGATGGTCGCGACCGGCTACTCGGCCGTGCACGCGGTCGATGTGCTCAAGCGCCGCAACGTGGCGGCCGAGAACATCATGTTCCTCGCGCTCGTCGCCGCGCCCGAGGGCGTGCAGGTGTTCCAGGACGCGCACCCGGACGTCAAGCTGTTCATCGCGTCGCTCGATTCGCATCTGAACGAGCATGCGTACATCGTGCCGGGCCTGGGCGACGCGGGCGACCGGTTGTTCGGTACGAAGAACTGACGCGCCGGGGGCCAACGGGGGTGGCCTGGCGATGCCGCCGCCCCGGAACCGGCCCCGCTTTCGCCCGCATCCGGCCCTCCCGGCGACACATCCGCACCGCCTCCATTCATTTTCGCGTCGATTTCATTGCATTTGCGGCCGGTTTCGCGACGCGGCCCCCTCTGCCGCACCCTCCCGGCATGATAAAATTCGAATCCGCTCGACGGAGCGGCTCGACCCGCACGATCACTCGCACCACCGCCTGCAATTTCGACTGGCGCCCCGCGCTTTCGCATCAGGTCATGCGGCGCCTGGCCGCGCAAGCTGCCCCGCTCCACCGCGCTGCCGCCCTGCGGCTGCGCCTGGCCGGCCGGCCGATCATGCACGAACCGGCACGAACGCCCACCGGCGGGCAAGCGCGGAACGACGCGCGGGAACGGCCAGGCTGAGATCGGCGGCACAGGTGGCCGCCTCGACGGGCCAACACGAGCGACAAGCACGAGCGGCCGGCAGCCTTTCACCTGACGGATTGACATCGAGGCGCAACACGCGAGGCGCCCGAGATCGCAACGACAATTGCACTATGCGTGCGCCCCGCTGGCGCGCGCGACGGAGAAATGTATGGCGGGTCATTCGAAATGGGCCAACATCAAGCATAAGAAAGCAGCGGCCGATGCCAAGCGCGGCAAGGTCTGGACGCGGCTCATCAAGGAAATCCAGGTTGCGGCCCGTCTGGGCGGCGGTGAAATCGACTCGAACCCGCGTCTGCGGCTCGCGGTCGACAAGGCGTACGACGCCAACATGCCGAAAGACAACATCAACCGCGCAATCCAGCGCGGTGTCGGCGGCGCGGACGGCGCGAACTACGAGGAAATCCGCTACGAAGGCTATGGCATCGGCGGCGCGGCGGTGATCGTCGACACGATGACCGACAACCGCACCCGCACGGTCGCGGAAGTGCGTCACGCGTTCTCGAAGAACGGCGGCAACATGGGCACCGACGGCTCGGTGTCGTTCATGTTCGATCACGTCGGCCAGTTCCTGTTCGCTCCCGGCACCGCCGAAGACGCGCTGATGGAAGCCGCGCTCGAAGCGGGCGCCGACGACGTCGTGACGAACGAGGACGGCAGTATCGAGGTGCTGTGCCCGCCGAACGATTTTTCGAAAGTGAAGGCTGCACTCGAAACGGCGGGCTTCAAGGCCGAACTTGCCGAAGTCACGATGAAGCCGCAGACCGAAGTCGAATTCACCGGCGACGATGCCGTGAAAATGCAGAAACTGCTCGACGCGCTGGAAAATCTGGACGACGTGCAGGAAGTCTATACAAACGCGTCGATCGCCGGCGAGTGATGGCGCGCCGGGCTCTGGCATCGTTTGCCCTTGCTGTTGATGGTTTATTGCACGGCTGAGCACACCGCTCGGCCGTTTATGGTTTTCAAGTCTCGGGGATTCACATGAAGTTACTCGTCGTCGGTTCCGGCGGTCGCGAACATGCGCTGGCATGGAAGCTCGCGCAATCGCCGCGGGTCCAGCTCGTCTACGTCGCGCCGGGCAACGGCGGCACCGCTCAGGATGAGCGTCTGCTCAACATCGACATCACCGAGCCGGCCGCGCTCGCTGATTTCGTCGAAAAAGAACAGATCGCGTTCACGCTGGTCGGGCCGGAAGCGCCGCTCGCGGCAGGCATCGTCAACCTGTTCCGCTCGCGCGGCCTGAAGATCTTCGGGCCGACCAAAGAGGCCGCCCAGCTCGAAAGCTCGAAAGATTTCGCCAAAGCGTTCATGAAGCGCCACGGCATCCCGACGGCCGAGTACGAAACCTTCGCCGACGTCGCCGCCGCGCACGCGTATCTGGACGCCAAGGGCGCGCCGATCGTGATCAAGGCCGACGGCCTCGCCGCCGGCAAGGGCGTGGTGGTCGCGCAAACGCTGGAAGAAGCGCACGCCGCGGTCGACATGATGCTGTCGGACAACAAGCTCGGCGACGCCGGCGCGCGCGTCGTGATCGAGGAGTTCCTTGCCGGCGAGGAAGCGAGCTTCATCGTGATGGTGGACGGCAAGCACGTGCTCGCGCTCGCGTCGAGCCAGGATCACAAGCGTCTGCTCGACGGCGACCAGGGCCCGAATACGGGCGGCATGGGCGCCTACTCGCCCGCGCCGATCGTCACGCCGCAGCTGCATGCGCGCGTGATGCGCGAAATCATCCTGCCGACCGTGCGCGGCATGGAGAAGGAAGGTATCCGCTACACCGGCTTCCTGTACGCGGGCCTGATGATCGACGCGCAAGGCAACCCGAAGACGCTCGAATTCAACTGCCGGATGGGCGACCCCGAAACGCAGCCGATCATGGCGCGTCTGAAAGGCGACTATTCGAAGGTGGTGGAACACGCGATCGCCGGCACGCTCGACACCGTCGAGCTCGAATGGGACCGCCGCACCGCGCTCGGTGTCGTGCTCGCCGCGCACAACTACCCGGACACGCCGAGGAAGGGCGACCGCATCAACGGCATTCCCGCCGAAACCGCGGATTCAGTCACGTTCCACGCCGGCACCACGCTGACGGACGGCAAGCTGACCACCTCGGGCGGGCGCGTGCTGTGCGTCGTCGGTCTCGCGGATTCGGTGCGCACCGCGCAGGCGGCCGCGTACCACACGATCAACCAGATCGCGTTCGACGGCATGCAATACCGCCGAGACATCGGCTATCGCGCGCTCAACCGCAAGCACGACGGCAAGTAAGCTTCGCTAGCGCTGGACGCCGTGCGGGCGGCGCACTGCCGGTGCCACAGGCGCCGCAGTGCGGGCACGTTACACGACGCGCGCTACACTGAATCTTTCCCGCTCGTCGCGGCAGACGGGCCCGGAGCCCGCGAATCGACTGAAGCGGCAAGCCGCCTCTCATGTTCGCCTCCGGCAACCAAGCACAATCCGAACCAGCGGTCCGAGTTCGCAGACACCCGGCGCCAACGCGGCCATCGCTTTCTTTCGAAGAACCCGCGGCACGACGAGCGTGCCGCCCAAGCACCTGCATTCATGAGCAATTCGAGCTACGACGCACAAGCCGTGCGCAGCTGGCTGCAAGGCCTGCAATCGCATCTCGCGGACACGCTCGGCGCCTTCGACGGCACCGCGTTCGCTACCGACGCGTGGCAGCGCGCGCCCGGCGAGAAGCTGCGCGGCGGCGGCGTCACGCGGATTCTCGAAGGCGGCCAGTTCTTCGAGCGCGCCGGCATCGGCTTCTCGGACGTCGCGGGCGACGCGCTGCCGGGCTCGGCAAGCGCCGCGCGGCCGCAACTGGCCGGGCGCGGCTTCGAGGCGATGGGCGTGTCGCTCGTGCTGCATCCGCACAATCCGCACTGCCCGACCGTGCACATGAACGTGCGCCTGCTGATCGCGACGAGGGAAGGCGAAGAACCGGTGTTCTGGTTCGGCGGCGGCATGGACCTGACGCCCTACTACGGCTACGAAGAGGACGCGCGGCAGTTCCATCAGGTGTGCCGCGACGCGCTCGCGCCGTATGGCGCGGATCTGTACCCGCGCTTCAAGCGCTGGTGCGACGAGTACTTCTTCCTGAAGCACCGCAACGAGCCGCGCGGCATTGGCGGGATTTTCTTCGACGATTTCTCGGCGCCGGGCTTCGAGCAATCGTTCGCGATGCTCAAAAGCGTCGGCGAAGGCTTTCTCAAGGCGTACCTGCCGATCATCGAGCGGCGCCGCGACACGCCGTACGGCGAAGCCGAGCGCGCGTTCCAGGCCTACCGGCGCGGCCGCTACGTCGAGTTCAATCTGGTCTTCGACCGTGGCACACTGTTTGGGCTGCAGAGCGGCGGACGCACCGAATCGATCCTGATGTCGATGCCGCCCGTGGCGAACTGGCGCTACGACTGGCACCCCGAGCCGGGCACGCCGGAAGCGCGTTTGTACAGCGATTTCCTCGTGCCGCGCGAGTGGGTATGACGCGCCACCTGTCTCGCTTACGGTCACGACAAAGGACCCTCACCTGAAGCCGAACGCTCACCCTGTCGCCCTGCCTCGCCGGATCGGTCTGCTGGGCGGCACATTCGATCCGATCCACGACGGCCACCTCGCGCTGGCGCGGCGGTTCGCCGACGTGCTGCGGCTGACCGAACTGGTGCTGCTGCCGGCCGGCCAGCCGTGGCAGAAAGCCGATGTGTCGCCCGCCGAACATCGGCTCGCGATGACGCGCGCGGCGGCCGCGTCGCTCGCGATCCCCGGCGTGACGGTACGCGTCGCGACCGACGAAATCGAGCACGATGGCGCGACCTACACGGTCGAGACGCTGCAATGCTGGCGCGAGCGCGAAGGCGACGACGCATCGATCACGCTGCTGATCGGCGCGGATCAACTGGTGCATCTCGACACATGGCGCGACTGGCGGCGCCTGTTCGAGCTCGCGCATATCGGCGCGGCCACGCGGCCCGGCTTCGACCTCGCGTCGGTCGCCCCCGCAGTCGCCAAGGAAATCGCCGCGCGCCGTGCGCGCGCCGACGTGCTGCAGGCCACACCCTGCGGCCATCTGCTGATCGACACGACGCTCGCGTTCAACGTATCGGCCACCGACATTCGCGCGCATCTGCGCGAGCAGGTCAACCAGCGGCTCGCCCACGCGGGTGCGGGCGGCACAAGCCAGGATCGGGCCGCGAGTCACGTCCCCGCCGCGGTGTGGGACTATATTCTTCAACATCATCTGTACCACCGGTAACTCCATGGATATTCGCAAACTGCAACGCGTAATCGTCGACGCTCTCGAAGACGTCAAGGCGCAAGACATCAAAGTGTTCAACACCAGCCACCTGACCTCGCTGTTCGATCGCGTGATCGTCGCGAGCGGCACGTCGAACCGGCAAACCAAGGCGCTCGCGTCGAGCGTGCGCGAAGGCGTGAAGGAAGCCGGCGGCGAGATCATCAGCACCGAGGGCGAGGATATCGGCGAATGGGTGCTGGTCGATTGCGGCGACGCGATCGTGCACATCCTGCAGCCGGCGCTGCGCCAGTACTACAACCTCGAGGAAATCTGGGGCGACAAGCCGGTGCGCATCAAGCTGTCGACGCCGAATCCGTTCGGCGGCGCGCGCGCAAGCGAGCCCGACGACGAGGAAGACGAGGAAGCGCCGGCCGCGAAGCCCGCGCGCAAGACCACGGCGCGCCGCAAGTAAGCGGGCCGTGTCGGGCACAGCGCTACTGTCCTCGCGATGAAACTGCACATCCTCGCCGTCGGCCACAAGATGCCGGACTGGATCGCGACCGGCTTCGACGAATACGCGAAACGCATGCCGCCCGAGTTGCGCATCGAACTGCGCGAGATCAAACCGGAGCAGCGCTCGTCGGGCCGTTCGGCCGAAAGCGTGATGGCTGCCGAACGGCAGAAGATCGAAGCCGCGTTGCCGAAGAACGCACGCATCGTCGCGCTCGACGAACGCGGCAAGGACTGGACCACGATGCAGCTCGCGGGCGCGTTGCCGGGCTGGCAGCAAGACGGCCGCGACGTGGCCTTTCTGATCGGCGGCGCGGACGGGCTCGATCCCGAGCTGAAGGCACACGCCGATATGATGCTGCGCGTGTCGAGCCTCACGCTGCCGCACGCGATGGTGCGCGTGCTGCTGGCCGAACAGCTTTATCGCGCGTGGACCATCACGCAAAATCATCCGTATCATCGCGCGTAGGTGCTGGAGCCTCGCGCGGCGACGCCTGGCAACGATTCGTTGCTGCTGACGCGTCGCGGGTGCTCGGCTCCATACGCTTGAGCGCATTGCCGCCGCTTCATGCGATGATGCGCCCGACGCGCTGTGCATCGATGCCGCTAGTGGATGCAGCGCATCGATCGGATCACCGGGTCAACCTCGCCCCGCTCACTCTTCCACGCCCACCCGCGCTCACCACCCCGCGCCATCCGTTTCCCGCTCCATCGAGACCCGTTCATGCCCACGCCCTCCGCTTCGCTGCATCCGTTCGTCTACCTCGCCTCGCAAAGTCCGCGCCGCCAGGAGCTGCTGCAACAGCTCGGCGTGCGTTTCGAATTGCTGCTGCCGCGCCCCGATGAAGACGCCGAAGCGCTCGAAGCCGAACGGCCCGGCGAACACGCGCGCGACTACGTGCAGCGCGTGTGCATCGCGAAGGCGCAGGCGGCCCGCGCGCGGCTCCTCGACGGCGGTCACGAGGTGCGGCCGATACTCGTCGCCGACACCACCGTCACGATCGACGACGCGATTCTCGGCAAGCCCATCGATGCCGACGATGCGGTCGCGATGCTCACACGTCTCGCGGGCCGCACGCACGAAGTGCTGACCGCGCTCGCCGTGATCGATGCCAACGGCTCGCTGCTGCCCGCGGCGTTGTCGGTCTCGAAGGTGCGTTTTGCTGCAGTGCACGCAGACGCGTTGCGTCGCTACGCGGCGAGCGGTGAGCCGCTCGGCAAGGCGGGGGCGTATGGCGTGCAGGGACGCGCGGCGGAGTTTATCGAGCATATAGACGGGTCCTATTCGGGTATTATGGGTTTGCCGCTTTTTGAAACCGCTGCCCTCCTGCGTGCAGCGCGCATCGACTTCTAGAACAACACCATGAATGAAGAAATCCTGATCAATGTCACGCCGCAGGAAACGCGCGTCGCGCTCGTTCAACAGGGCGCCGTCCAGGAACTTCATGTCGAACGAACGCTGTCGCGCGGCCGCGTCGGCAATGTCTATCTCGGCAAGGTCGTGCGCGTGCTGCCCGGCATGCAATCGGCGTTCATCGACATCGGCCTCGAACGCGCCGCGTTTCTTCATGTCGCCGACATCTGGCATCCGCGCATCGCCGGCGAAGCGCAACATCAAACACCGCATCAGCCGATCGAAAAGATCGTCTTCGAAGGTCAGACGCTGATGGTGCAGGTCGTCAAGGACCCGATCGGCACCAAGGGCGCGCGGCTGTCCACGCAAGTGAGCATCGCCGGGCGCACGCTCGTGTATCTGCCGCAGGAGCCGCACATCGGCATCTCGCAGAAAATCGAAAGCGAAGCCGAGCGCGAGGCCGTGCGTGCGCGTCTGACCGCCGTGCTGCCCGCCGACGAGAAAGGCGGCTACATCGTGCGCACGATCGCCGAGGATGCGACGAGCGAAGAGCTCGCGGCCGACGTCGCGTATCTGCGCAAGACGTGGGCGACGATTCTGTCGCAGGCCCAGCGCATGCCGCCCACCAGCCTGCTCTACCAGGATCTGAATCTCGCGCAGCGCGTGCTGCGCGATTTCGTCAACGATGACACATCGCGCATCCAGGTCGATTCGCGCGAGACGCATCAGATGCTCGCCGATTTCGCGACCGAGTTCACACCGGCGGTATCGTCGAAGCTGCACCACTACACCGGCGAGCGGCCGCTGTTCGATCTGTACAACATCGAGGCCGAGATTCAGCGCGCGCTATCGCGTCGCGTGGATCTGAAGTCGGGCGGCTACCTCGTGATCGACCAGACCGAGGCGATGACGACGATCGATGTGAACACCGGCGGCTACGTCGGCGCGCGCAACTTCGACGACACGATCTTCAAGACCAACCTCGAAGCCGCGCATACCATCGCGCGGCAACTGCGGCTAAGGAATCTTGGCGGCGTGATCATCATCGATTTCATCGATATGGAAAACGTCGAGCATCGCGACCAGGTGCTAGGCGAATTGAAGAAGGCGTTGTCGCGCGATCGCACGCGGGTGACCGTCAATGGCTTCTCGCAACTCGGGCTCGTCGAGATGACGCGCAAGCGTACGCGTGAGTCGCTCGCGCATGTGCTGTGCGAGCCTTGCCCGATTTGCCAGGGCAAAGGGCAAGTGAAGACTGCGCGCACGGTCTGCTATGACGTGTTGCGGGAGATTTTGCGCGAGTCGCGGCAGTTCAATCCGCGCGAGTTTCGCGTGGTCGCTTCGCAGCAGGTGATCGATCTGTTTCTCGAGGAAGAGTCGCAGCATCTGGCAATGCTGATCGATTTCATCGGCAAGCCGGTGTCGTTGCAGGTGGAGTCGAATTTGAGTCAGGAGCAGTACGACATTGTTTTAATGTGAGGTGATTGACGTTTATTCACGTTCATCGAAAGCCGCTCAAACCCTTTACTGGCGAGTCGCCGCGAGCGTGGAACGGTGCGGATGGCGCTTCGAGTTCGATTGCCACTAGCCCCTCCATTCGTGCCTGCTCTAGCGATACTCGTCAATCTCTACCGTGCCGCCCATTGCTTCCATCATGATGCGAATGTCTGTTGGCACGTCAGACACCCGGTCCCCGCTCGCGTTGTACCAGTAGCAGAAGAAGCGCACTTTCGCATTCTTGTCTGCCAGCAATCGCTGGAAATCGTCCCTTGAAAGATTCAAGTGGCTAACGAGATAACGAAGATGCGGCTCCAGCAAGTCGCTACGGACAACCTCTTTACTTCGCACACTCCACACTCCGGTGCGCCGCGTCAAGACTCGCCCCTGTCCCGTTGGATCGACTACCGGATCACCCTTCGCAATCGCCACGTCGGGCACAACGGCAAAATATTTTCTCCAAAACCCAGGCACCACATATTCGCCCGAGATTGAAAAAGTCGCGTGTGCAAGTTGATGAACACTCATGTCGATTCTGCGCTCAATCGTTATGTATGTTATCGATGATCTGCCGTTTGAATTCCACGTCGCCGTTAGGCAGGTAACCAGCAAATATCAGGTTGCGCTTGACATTCGACGGTTCGTTCACGAAAACCGACCGGAGGACGAACGCTATCTGATGACCCTTGAACTGAGCGGCCCGCCGCTTATGGAAGAAGACCTTGGCGATTGAGTCGGAAATGCCTGTTGGAGCGAGTTGCGCGTATAAACTCAGTGCAGCTTCAATAGGGAGACATCCAATGCAGCTTCTTGATCACGTGTCGATCGGCGTTCCCGACATCGAGGCAGGACGACGTTTCTACGACGCCATCATGACGGCTCTCGGCGCGAGCAAAGTCTTCGACCGTCCCACCGCGTTAGGCTACGGCGAGCGTTGCACGACCGACGACATCTCATCGACCTATCTGGCCGTGTATCTCGATCCAAATGAAATAGGAGAAAACAAACGTCACTGGTGCTTCAAAGCGCCGTCCCGTGAGCATGTCGATGCATTCTTCAAAGCGGGACTCTCGACTGGTGGCAAATCCGACGGCCAGCCCGGCTTGCGGCCTTACTATCACCGCGACTACTACGCGGCATTTCTGATCGACCCGGCCGGCAATCGCGTCGAGGCCGTATGTCATGCCCCTACTAACCCCTAACCCTAAGCCGCTACCTCACACCCCGCAGCTCCAACACGGCCTGCGCCCTGTCGTGCAGATCGCCGCCAGCCAACGACGCATCCGGCGACCTGACCCACGCGGCGATCCTCAACGTCGCGCCGCCATCCGCCGGATAATCCGCAACCGACACCACCGGTGCAAGCGTGGAACCGCTCAGCACGCGCGGCTCGTCGGCCACGAGTTTCTGCAGTTGCCCGATCGCCGCATCCACGTCCTTGCGCTGCGCGAGTTCCACCTCGACCTCGATGCGCTGTGTGCCGCCACAGTTGTCGTTGATCACCGGATTGCTCCAGATCTGGCTGTTCGGCACGAACACGATGTTGCCGTCGCCGCATCGAAATCGGACCCGCACTACGAAGTGACAAGCGAGAAAAGCGCCAGACACGCGGTGCATCGCGGTGATGCGCTAGAGCGTCTCAAAGATTGAGATGCACGGTCTGCACCTCAGTGCTGCGCGCCACGCCCGGCGCGATTCGGCAACGCTACACGCCGCGCGGCAGCGCTGCCTCGATGAACACCGCGCACAACGCTTCCATGCCCTTCGCGTCCTGCTCGTCGAAGCGCGCGACGACCGGGCTATCGACATCCCACACGCCGATCAGCGTGCCGTCGGGCGCGACGAGCGGCACGACGATTTCCGATTGCGACGCCGAATCGCATGCGATATGGCCGGGAAACTCGTGCACGTCGCGCACAACCTGGGTCTGACGGGTTTGCGCGGCCGTACCGCAGACGCCCTTGCCGAGCGCAATGCGCACGCACGCGGGCTTGCCCTGGAAAGGGCCGACCACCAGTTCGCGGCCGTCGTGAAAGTAAAAGCCGGCCCAGTTCAGATCGCTCAACGAATGAAAGACGAACGACGAGAAATTCGCGGCGTTGGCGATCCAGTCCGTTTCGCCGGCCAGCAGTGCGCGCGCCTGCGCGACCAGTTCTTCATATTGCGCGGCTTTGGGCAGATGCGAGGTGGAGGAAACTTCGAACATGACGGCGTCCGTGATCAGAGCGGGATGGAAAGCGGTAAGGGGTGAAGTGTAAAGCAAGCGCAATCCCCGCGCGCGGGTGTCGAACGCTGTGACACGCGCCGCGCGTCTACGCTCGCCGTCCCCCTCGGTTCTCGACTATCCCTTCCTAGTTTCTATCTTAATATAATCAATATTCATTTCGCATTAGTTTAAATCGAACGTGTCTCTGTCGACTCTATTTTTGCTATATTACCCACTCCATTCGATTCGTTTTTTTAAGATATTTCGATGCCAAACGCAAATTCAGATAAATCCATGAGTGAAGCAGGCTATACCGCCCTTCGTCTAAATGAAGGTGTCGTTATGCACTACTACAACGATGCGCCAAAGAATGGTAATTGCACCTGGGGCATCGGCACATTAGCCCACTTCGGTCCGTGTACGGCGGAAGAACTAGCGCGAACGGTTGTTCCCGAACAGGCAAACGCTATCCTGCAAAATCGGATTCGTGACGCTGAGGCAGCAGTTAAAGCTGTGGTCACGCAGCACGAATTGACTCAGGCACAGTTCAATGCTGCCGTGTCTTTTGCTTATAACTCGTCACGTCAGAACACACGCGACGCGTTAGGTCCCGCAAATACCGGAGACATGCTAGCGGTAGCAGAAAAAATGATGCTTAATGTGATGATTACCCCGCGTGATCGCAATGGCCGAAAGATAGGTCCCGCGAAGATAAGCCGGGGACTAATGAGCCGCCGTCAACAAGAATCCGCGCCCTTCCGGCAGTCGGCACAATGACAGGCCACAAGCTTTTTTCGTATGTGGCTCTCACGCTGACCACCTCGGCAAGCGTGTGCGCGGCACAAACACCACCACACGCTACGATTAATGATTTCATCGGCAATTGGGTCGTGACCGATGTAGTTGACTATGCCGATATTTCTGGTGGCATCCCCGAAGCAAAACGGATTCTCGGCATGACGATGACAATTACGCCGCAATCCATGAGCTTCGACAGTGAAACCTGCAAGCCCAACACAGGTTTTACCGTCAAACGAATTGACACGCTTTCGGCGTTGAAGAAACAGTTCGACCTTCGCGTGAATGAAACCGGGTTGCCCGCTACAACCGTTGTCGTAGATAGCGACAATTGTTTTGCGATCTTCCGGATGGACGCTCACAGGATTGTTTTTGGATGGGACGGGATCATCGTTCGCGCCATCCGCGATCAGTGAGAACTCGTTGAGTACCCGTCCCAGAGGCCCGGGCCTTTTACTGATCGACCCCAATAATCACGCTCGACGCCTTGAAAACCGCCGTCGCCGCCTTGCCGCTCGCGAGGCCGAGGCGCTCGACGCTGTCGTTCGTGATGATCGCCGCGATCTGCGCGCTGCCGGCACTGATCGTCACTTCCGAATTGACGGCGCCCGTCGTCACCGCCGCGACGGTCCCTTCGATGCAGTTGCGCGCCGACACCTGCTGCCTTGCGACATCGACCATTACGATCACCGACGATGCCTTCACGAGCGCAAACGCCTGCTTGCCGGTCGCCAGCCCGAGCGACTTCGCGCTGCCGTGCGTGATGATCGCGACGACCTCGAGACCGTCCGGCGTGCGCAGCGTGACTTCGTCGTTGACGGCACCGTGCTTGAGGTCGGTGACTTCGCCGCTGAACTGATTGCGTGCGCTGGTTTTCATGGCGGACTCCCTGGCGATTGTCGCGCGTGGCGACGCGCGGGTGGACGGATGAAGCGAGTGTAATCGAAGCCGCGCGCGCCCCCGCCCAACATCCGATGCGCCGTGCGCATCGCCGACACCGTATCATCTTGGCCGTGCACCTCATACGCCGAATCTTTATGCCCGTCGCCGTTCTCTCCCGCCGTGCCTGCCGCGCCGTCGTGCTGTGCGTCGCCGTCACGACGCTCGCCGCGTGCAGCACGCCAACGCCGCCGCGCGGCACGCACGCGTTCGTCGACAACGTCACGCTGTTTTCGCTCGCCCATTACGACCAGAACGTCGATCACTGGCTCGATCCGAACAGCCCCGACTACGATCGGCCGTTTCTCAGCGCCGCCGAGCAGCGCGCACATTTCGACGCGCTGTTCGCGCGCTACTTCGGCACGGGCGAGAACGCGCCGTCGCCGTGGAATCCCGCCTGGGTGACGACACGCGTGTTTCGCGAGCAGGGCGAGGACATTGCCGCACTGCAACAGCGCCGCATCGACAGGTTCGACAACACCGGCAAGCGTGGCAGCATCATCGGTTACGGCGAAAACTTCCGGCCGCACGACAAGGCGTGGATCGACGCGATCGCGCGCAACATCAACCTCGCGCAGTTCACGCAAACGCCGGTCTATCAGCCCGAGCGGCGCGCGATCGCGACCGGCAACCTGATGGTGCGCGAGTTGCCTACCACCGATCCGTCGTTCTACGACCATCGCCTGGCCGGCGAGGGTTATCCGTTCGACAACCTGCAGATCTCGGCGGTGCGGCCCGGCACGCCGCTCTACGTGCTCGGTAGCAGCGTCGACGGCGCGTGGCATTACGTGCAGACGCCCGACGTGCAGGGCTGGGTGCGCAGCGACGGCGTCGCGTTCGCCGACGATGGTTTCATCGATCAATGGCGCGCGGCGGCCGGGAAGTCGCTAGGCGCGGTGATCGTCGCGTCGGCGGCGGTCAACGACAGCCACGGCGTGTTCCGCTTCGCTGCCCCGGCCGGGACGATGCTGCCGCTGGTGGCGGGTGCCTCGGCATCGCCAGCCGCGACCAGCACCAATGCAGGCACACTCCAACTCCTCGTTCCCGCGCGCGACGTCGACGGCCGCGCGCTGATCCGCACCGCGTCGCTCGACGCCACGCAGATCACGCCGATGCCGCTCGCCGCGACGCCGCGCCATCTCGCGATGCTGTTGAAGGCGCTGATCGGCCGGCCGTACGGCTGGGGCAATAGCGGGCTCTATAACGACTGTTCGTCGGAACTGCAAAGCATCTTCGCCGCGTTCGGCGTGTGGCTGCCGCGCCATTCGTCGACGCAGATGAGCGCCGGCCGCATGGTCGATCTGTCGGAGTCGACACCCGCCGAACGGCTCGACTATCTGGCGCGGCATGGCGTGCCGCTGCGCACGCTGATCTACATCGGCGGCCACGTGATGCTGTACCTCGGCAACACGACGCGCAACGGCGCCACGGTCCCCGTCGTCTATCAGGACGTGTGGGGCCTGCGCCCGGCCGACAACAGCCGGCGCGCGGTCATTGGCGGCTCGGTGATCCTGCCGCTCGACGAGCGCATCCCCGAGGACGCGACGCTGCAGTCGCTCGCCGCGACGCCCACGTTCCAGATCAGCATCCTCGGCGCGCCGGCGGGCAGCACGGCGCCGTCGTCCGCGCCGCCGGCGGACGAGGACAATCCGGCGGGATAAATGGCGGGCCGCCCTCCCCCGCGCCCGAAAATATTTTTTTCGGAGTGTCGATCCCACGGTGACCAACTCGTCGTAACGTTGAAGACCCAGCTCACGCAGCCGGTCTTTCCACTGAGGAACCGTTACTTCAAGGAGTCACCGTCATGTCCAGCGCCGCAGCCAAACCGATCCCGGACGGGATGCACTCGCTCACGCCGTACCTGATCTGCAAGAACGCCGCCGAAGCGATCGCGTTCTACACGAAAGCCTTCAATGCCGTCGAACAGATCCGTCTGCCGGGTCCCGACGGCAAGGTGATGCACGCGACCCTGAAAATCGGGGACTCCATGCTGATGCTGACCGACGAATGGCCCGAGCACCAGACCTTCGGCCCGAACACGCTGAAGGGCACGCCGGTCACGATTCACCACTACGTACCAGACGTCGACGCGAGTTTCAAACAGGCGGTCGACGCGGGCGCGACCGTCACGATGCCCGTCACCGACATGTTCTGGGGCGACCGCTACGGCCAGGTCAAGGACCCGTTCGGCCACAACTGGTCGCTCGCGACGCACAAGCGCGACCTGAGCGCCGAGGAAATCCAGCAGGCGATGGCCGCGATGGAGTGTTCGTCCCAAGAGAAGAAGTGAGCGGCCGATGGGCGTCGGACAATCGCACGCCCACGCCCACCGACACCAGTCCCGAAGGAGCAACGTCATGCAGAAAATCGCGCCGTGCCTGTGGTTCGACGGCAACGCGGAAAAAGCCGTGGAGTTCTACACGTCGGTGTTTTCGGCGTCGCGCATCGCCACCACGCTGCACGCCACGGACGCCGGCCCAGGACCGGCGGGCAAGGTCGTCGCCGTCACCTTCGAAATCGAAGGCCAGGAGTTCATGGCGCTGAACGGTGGCCCGCAATACAAATTCACGCCGGCCATCTCGCTGCTCGTGCACTGCGACTCGCAGGAGGAAATCGATCGCTACTGGTCGAAGCTGCTCGACGGCGGCGGCGAGCCGTGGGCCTGCGGCTGGCTGCGGGACCGCTTCGGCGTGTCGTGGCAGATCGCGCCCAACGTGCTGCTGCAGATGCTGCGCGACCCGGATCGCGCAAAGGCAAGCCGCGTGATGGCGCAGATGATGAAGATGGTCAAGCTCGATATCGCGCCGCTCGAACAGGCGTATCGCGGCGAATAGGACGGCGGCCAGCGGGCGCCCCGCCTCGCCCGCGCGATCTTTTGATAGGATCGGTCTCGACCCCAACACGGCGAGACAACCACGGTGCGCGTCAACCATCAGGCCTTCTTCTGCTCGCTGTTCATCGCGCGTCTCGCCGATCAGATCCTGCTCTTCCTGGTGCCGCTCGTGGTGTTTCAAACGACGCGCCAGGTCTCGTGGTCGGGGCTCGCGTTTTTCATCGAAACGCTGCCGCGCTACCTCGTGTTCCCGTTCTTCGGCGCGCTCTGCGACCGCTTTCCACCGCTGCGCCTGATGCGGCTGAGCCAGGCGGTGCGTGCGCTCGCATGCTTCGGCGGTATCGCCGCGTATGCGCTGTTCGGCGGCATCGGCTGGCTGATCGCGCTGTCGGCCGCGTGCGGCGTGCTGACGAGCCAAGGGCTCGTCGCGCGCGAGGTGATGCTGCCGCAGATCTTCAGCACGCAGCAGATCCAGAAGGTGCTCGCGTATTCGCAACTGGCCGATCAGCTCGGCTTCGTGCTTGGGCCGATGCTCGCCGCGTTGCTGCTCGGTGTGTGGCATTGGGAATGGGTGGTCGCCGCGACCGGTGTGCTGTTTCTGTGCGCCGACGCCGCACTGTTCGTCTGGCAGCGACTGAGCGGCTTTCGCGCGCCTTCGCCTGTGTCCGCTCGATCGCTCACGCCCGCCGCCCACTGGACCACGCCGCTGCGCATCGCGCTCGATCACGTGTGGACGCTGCCGGGCCTGAAGAAGGTCGTCATGCTCGCGGCCGCGGAGAACCTCGTCATCGGTGTCACGCTTGCGACGTCGGCGGCGATGGTGACGGGTTTGCATGCGCAATCGAGCCGCTACTACGCCGGTCTGCAAACGGCCGGCGCGCTCGCCACGGTGCTGGTGCTGCTGACGGTTGCGCGCGCCGGATGGCCGGCGCGCGTGCTCGGTCTCGTCGCATTCGTGACGATCTGCGCGGGCGGCGTGATCGCAGGCGCGAGCGCGTCGCCGTGGGGCTATGCGCTCGGCTTCCTGCTGATCGTCGGCTTCGACAAGATGTTCAACGTCTACATCCGCAGCGCGCGTTTGCAGATCATCCCGCCCGAGGACTACGGCAAGACCATCGGCGTCGCGATTCTGCTGAACAACCTGACGCAGCCGCTCGCCGGCCTGCTCGTCGGCGTGGTCTCGGCGCGCACCCAAACCGGCCCACTGATCGTCGCGCTGTCGCTGACGATGGGCGGCATCGGCGCGGCGGTATCGATCGGCTCGGCGCTGCTGCGCCGCAGGCGCGCGTGGGCGCTCGAAGACTAACGGCGCCTCGACGCGCGACGACACGCTCGAAGTTACCCACAGTTTTTGTTGGCAAATCTGTGCATAACTTCCCGGAAAAATCCGCAAGCCTTTGATACGCCTGTCGTTTTTTCGTCTGCATCGAAGGTGCGGCAGCGCACGGAGTTTTACCGGGGTTCATGAGTGGCCTGCTGTGCGCAGACCGTCGTCAGCGCCGCGCGCATGCGAAGAGTTTCATCAGATTTACACGCTCGTCAGCTAAACCCGGCACGCTGTAATTCGTGACAAAAATGCCACGTTCTATTGCAGCGCAATTAGTCGCATTTCTGCTTAAGAATTCACGAAAAGAAACGATCCACACATAGCCTAAATTTTTTGTATCGATGACAATGGGTCTGCATGCTCTCACGCAACCGGGGCCCACGCTTCCCTTGGAATAAGGTATTCAGTCAATTCGATGTGAACTCGATCCGAATATCCGCCGCAAATCATTATTAGCAGATATAAATCGTTAAATCCTGATCTGCTAAATTCAATTTAAATCACATTTGTCAAATGCGTCCGGAGTACCGCATCTTTAACCAAATGCTTCGGCGAGCGCAGCAATTACGGCGCGAAACCGGCGCCGTGCCCGCGGACGTCGGCCCCGCGCTACGCGAAGACGCGGATGCTGCCGGCGTGTCGCAGGGACGGCGGCGCGCGCTGAAAACGCTCTCGGGGCTTGCGATCGCCGCGCCCGCGGGCTGGCTCGCGAGCCGCTTGCCGTGGCAGATGTGGACCGCCGAATTCCACACCGCGACTGGCGAACTGGACGACGTGCTGCTGGCGGACGGCACTCAGATCACGCTGGGCAGCGCGAGCGCGATCAACGCCGCGTTCGAGGCGAACGTTCGGCGCGTCGATCTGCTCGGAGGGGAAATCATGGTGCGGCCCGTGAGCGATGTTGGCGGCGCACCGGGCGCCCGAACGACTCATGCGCCTTTGCTCGTGCAGACGGCCGAAGGCGTCGTCGAAGCGCGCGGCGCGCAGTTCAGCGTGAGGCAAGGGGATGGTTTCACACGCGTGGCCGCGTTTCGCGGCGACGCGTTGGTGAGGCCGGCATCGGGCGCGGCGCTGGTGCTGACGCAAGGCCAACGGTGCACGCTGACACGCTTCGGCGTCGCGGCGCCGCAAGCGCTCGACCCGCGCGAGGCGATGTGGACGCGTGGCCTGCTCTACGCGAACAACATGCGTATCGCGGATCTCGTCGACGAACTCGCGCGCCATCACGCCGGCGTATTGCGCTATGCCGACGACGTCGCCGATCTGCGCGTGTCGGGCATCTATCAGCTCACCGATACCGACGCGACGCTCGCGCTGCTGCAGCGGACCTACCCGATCCGCTTGCGCTCGATCACGCCTTACTGGACCCTCGTCGAAGCGCTCGACAGCGCGGGAATCTGACGCTCAGGCCGCGACGGCCTGCGGCAACGCGAGCCCTTGCTCGCCCTGCTCGCCGCCCAGCGCATCGAGCAGATCGCGCAGCATGCGGTCGAGCTCGGCCGTCATCAGCGCGACGTCGGAATCGAAGCGCTCGTCGTCGTTCTGCGCGGTCGGGTCGCTCGCTTCCTTGAGCACGTCGAGCGGCGCGACGCGCTTGATCGTCAGCGACGGCGTCAGCACGAACGACACGCGATCGTTCCACGTCATCGCAAGCCGCATGCATTGTTTGCCCGCCTCGATGTGGCGGCGCATGTCTTCGGCGTCCAGCGCATGGCCGACATAGCGCACCGTCGCGTTGCCCTCGGCGGGCGAACGCAGCTCGGTGTCCTGATCGAGCGTGAAACCCGCCGGCGCGTTGCCGTCGAGCAGCCAGCCGGTCATCGCCGCGACCGGCGACTGCGCGACGCGCACCGTCATCAGCGGCAACTGGTCGATCGACTTCACGAGCAGACCGCGCACATCGTCGGCGAGCGCCTGCGACGCCGCGTCGATCACGAGCCAGCCATTCGTGCAATCGATCCACACGCGCGTATCGCGGCGGATGCTGAACGCGCGCGGCCGCAGTTCGTCGGTGACCTGCTCCTTCAGGTCGCGCATCTGCTTGCGGCCCGGCTTGAAGCCCTGCTGCTCCTCGAGCTCGGCCGCGCGCTCGCGCGTGACCTGGGTGACGACCGACGCGGGCAGCAGTTTCTTCTCGGCACGGAACGTCAGCAGCATCTGACCGTTCATTGCATAGACCAGCGAGTCACCGTCGCGCGGGGGCGCCCAGCCTTGGGCCTGCATCTCGATGCTCTGGCCGGGCGCGAACGCGTACGGCGCGAGCCACTTCTGCATCTGTTCAGGGTTAACGGACCACGGCGCGGGCAGACGGTGCAGCTGAAGGTTTTTGAACCACATGAGCGAAGTCGGATTTAGGCAAAGCGCAACATTTTATCCGAGGAGAACCAGCTGGGGCGTTCTGGCGGACGCGATCCTGCAGACCGCCTAATTTCAAAAATTAAACGAAAATCTCTCCAACTGCGGCCCAATTATCAAAACGTCGCCGATCTCAGCAGAATGCGCTTCATCAACCCACTTCCCAGGAGCGCCTCCATAGTCGAAGCCGTCATGGTTTGGCCGTAGCCGGCCGCCCGCGCGTTTTGGCGGCAAATCACCTAGACTTTTGGACAGGACAGACCCAGACGGAGGCGGTCATGGCCGACCAAACCGCAAGCTGGCAGACGGTGCAATACGAGGGCTTCGAGATACACGTGTCACCTGTCGCGAAGGATCCGCCCGACCCGGCGCATGCCGCCGATGCGGCCGCGAAAAACAGCCGCTACACGTATCTAGGCTACGTCTGCCATCCGGGCGCCAACCCCCAGCTTCCCGGCCAAGCGGTGCCGTTTCACGCGGACGGCGAGGAGAGCTTCGCGAGCCTCGACGACGCGCTCTACGAAGCGGTGCACGTGGGACGCAGCATCGTCGACGGCACGCATCCGGATCTGACGGTGCTGCCGCTCGTAACGCGCGGCGTTTGACACACGGAGCGCGTCAAGCAGCCGTTTTCGGCTCGACGCCCGTCAGCCCAACGCGCGCTTGATGCGCGACTTCAGCAGTGCACGGCGCAGCCGGCCGGTGCGCTCGGGCTCGCTGACCGCGAGCGTGCCGTCGATGGCGGTGCCGCGGCGCAGGTAATAGCGGTCGAAGGTCGCCTGTGTCATCCCCCACTTGTTGAGGAACTGGCGACGCCCGTCGTTCTTCACGATCTTGCCGGTGCTCTTCTGCTGGAAGTGATAGACGAGACTGTCGCCGACGCCGACGAACACGCGGCAGCCCGCGTCCCACAGCTTCATCGAGAAATCGTTGTCGCTGCTCATGCCGGGGCTCAGTTCGCTGCTGTAGCCGCCCACCTTGATCCACCAGTCCCGATGCACGAGCGTCGGCGGCCACGTCGCGCCGCGCCAGTCGGCGCGCACGAGACCGGCCGCGGCGGCGACCAGTTCGTCGGCGCGAAACGCCTGCGTGTCGCGGCCGAAGTCGCGCACGACCACGCATGGATTGCCCGAATCGACCGGCTCGATCATCGTGCCCGACAACATGAACAGGTTGTCGGCCGGCATCTGCGCGAGACGCTTGACAAGCGCGTCGTCCCAGCCGGGGCAGCAGTACATGTCGTCATTCATGTAGACGATGTAGTCCTGCGTCGCGCGCGCCGCCGCGATATTGACCGCATGGCAGATGCCGATATTGCCGGGCGACGCCGTGTGCTCGATGCCCTCGTCGCGCACCCACGCGAGCGTGCCGTCCGAACCGTCGTTCACATGCACGATGAGCTGGTGCGGATGCGTCGAATGACGGCGCAGGCTTCTGATCACGAGGCGCAGATAAGGCAGGTTGTTCCAGGTCGGGATGATGATTGAGAACATCGAGTCGGTCCGTTGAGCTGGGCGCGGGGCGCGGCATGCGCCGCGCCCCGGCCATGAATGTCGCGCGATTGTACCGCCCCCGCCTGCTCGCACGACAGACGCCGCCCGCGCCCGCCCCACCCGCATGCCGCGGACCAGCGGAACCTTGCCGCGTGCGGCAGCAAGCATTTCGCAAGGAAGCGCATGGTTATAATCCGGATCGCTCTACCGTCTTGATAAACTCAAATGGTCCGGCACCCCCTGCAATTTCACCACCGGAACGGTAGTGTTTTCATCGATAACGTAGACCTATGATTTTTGCTTCCAGTCTGGTCTGGCTCACGTCGGCTCTGCTGTTTCTCGCGCCCGCGGTCAATCTGATGTGGCGCGGCGGCACCGGCTACTGCTTTTTCGCGCTCGTCGCGCTCGCGCTCGGCGCGGCCATCGTCAACCGGCGCATGCCGGGCTATTTCTCCGCGTTGCGGACCTACCGCTGGTTCACGATCGGCATGCTCGCGTTCGTCGTCGGGATCGGCGCGCAGCAGTTGGTGCTCGGCTACTGGCTGCCACGCGAGTTCGACAATGCGTCGCGTTTCGTGCTCGCGCTTCTGGTGTTCCTGCTGCTGCGGCAATTGCCGTCGCGCAATCTGCGCATGATCGGCTGGGGCTGCGCGGCCGGCGCGCTCGCGGTCGGCGCATGGGCGTTCATCGATCAGCCGCCCGGCGGCTGGACCGACGCGAACCGCCTGAACAACTCGTACACGAACGCGATTCCGTTCGGCGATACCGCGCTGCTGCTCGGGTTCCTGTCGGTGTTCACGCTTGGCTGGGACAATCCGCGCGACTGGCGCGTGCTGGTGCCACGCGTGCTCGCGCTGGTGTCGGGCGGCTATGCATCGTTTCTGTCGGGCTCGCGCGGCGGCTGGGTCGCCGTGCCGGTGTTCGTCGTGCTGCTCGGCATGCAGTACCACTGGTTCACGCACAAGAAGCGCCTGCTGATCGCGACGCTCGTCATCGTGATTGGGGCGGGCGGTCTGTTGTCGACCGAACGGGTTCAGAAGCGCTTTGCCGAGGTGCCGAACGACGTGTCGATGATGCGCAAGGGCGAGGACGACACGGCCACCGGCCTGCGCCTGCAACTGTGGAACGCTTCGCGGATGATGTTCGAGCGGCATCCGGTGTGGGGCGTCGGCAAAGGCCATCTGGTCGACGAGCTCGGCGTGATGGCGAAGCGCGGCGAAGTGAAGGCCGAGATCGTCAACGAGCGCGCGCATAGCGACTTTTTCTCGACGCTCGCCGAGATGGGCGCGGTCGGCGTGATCTGCCTGTTGCTGTTCTACTACGGGATCACGGTGTATTTCTGGCGACACCGGCATGCGACCGATCTGGCGATTCGCGCCGCGTCGTACTCGGGTCTCGCGGTCGCGGCGAGCACGGTGATCTTCGGGCTCACTATCGACGTGCTGGTGCCGATGATGGTGGCGGTGCTGCTCGCCTCGCTGGTGGCGACGCTGCTGGCGGTGATCGATGCACGCAAGCGCGAGTTGCGAAGCGAAGCGCGGACCACGCCGGCGCCAGCCGCGGTCGTGCGCGAGACGCAGCCGCGCGATTGATTTTGATTTGACGAGAAGCGGCAACCCGAGCGCGGAGCGCCGCCCTCATCCCCGCGTGAACACCTCGTAAAGCGCCGCGACGTGCGCGTCGACGCTCGGGTCGTACACGAGGCTGTCGCGCGGCGTCGCGATGCGCGCGGCGCCGCTCTTCACGCGCTCGACCGCCTGGCCGATCGCGCGCTCGAAACTGCCCGCGGTCTGCCGCGAGAACTCGATCTTCGCGGCACCGGTCACGGTCTCCGCCGAGCCGACGTTGTCGGCGATCACGAGCGGCGTGCCGCACATCACCGACTCCACGCCGACGAGCCCGAACGGCTCGTACGCCGACGCGACGACCGTGAAATCGGCGGCCGCGAACAGTTTTTCGATCTCCTTGCTGTAACCCGCGTAACGAATTGTCTCGCCGGTTTTCGGCACCGGGCGTCCCGCGACGACGAGGCAGACCGGCAGCGTCGTGCGCGAGAAAAACGCTTCGAGCAGTGGATAGCCCTTGCGCTCGTGACTCGTCGACGAGAACACGAACATCACGCGATCGTCGGGCACGCCGAGCTGGCGGCGCACGGCCGCGCGCGCGGCGGGGTCGAGCGGCCGGAAGCGTGCGGTATCGACGGGCGGATAGAGCACGTCGATCCGCGCGGCCGGCACGTCATAAAAACGCTGCAACTCGCGGCTCATCAATTGCGAATGCGCGACGATCGAGCGCGCCCGCGTGTAGACGCGCCGCTCGAGCTCGATCTGCCATTCGTCGCTGCGGCGCGGCGCGCGGCCCGCGGCTTCGAGCGAACCCGGATGCGTGCCGCCGCACAACGCGACGTCGGCATGCGTCGAGTGATTGATCGAGAACACGCACGCCGGACGATGCCGCTTCAACCGCTGCTTCAGACGCCAGTCGAACGCGAGGTTGCGCAGCTTGCGCGGCGCCCAGCGTACGTCGAGCGGCTGCGCATCGATCCACGCGGCCTCGGGCAGCGCGCGGTCGATCTCGCGCGCGTACAGCGTCGGGCGCAAACCCATGCGATGCAGGCCGGCGATCACGTCGCGCGTGTAACGCTCGGCGCCACCGCTGTTCTTCAGCGCCTGGGCGGTCAGCGCGATGTCGGTGAGGGGGCGGCGGTTCGGGTCGAGGGCTGCGTCGCGGGTTGGCTCTGACAAGGATCGGTCTCGGTGAGGCGCACGCGCGGGCGAGGCCGTGGGTGCGCAGTTTCGGGGCAGCGGCAATTGTAAAGGATGGCTTTCGCCGGCTTCGGCTCGGAGTGCCCGGGTTTGCCGCGTGCGTCGCGCGGCGCGACCGTCAGCGGCTAGAATCTAGGCCAATCGCCTTCGTCCCGACTCCATGACCGATAGCCCGCCGTCCGCCGCAACCGCCGACACCACCCGCCCGCTCGTCTCGATGCTGGTGATCGCCTACAACCAGGCAGAGCAGATCGGCGACGCCGTGCGCAGCGCGCTCGCGCAAACCTACGAGCCGCTCGAAATCATCGTCTCCGACGACGCGTCCAGCGACGCCACCTACGCCGCGATCGAAGCGGCGCTCGCCGGCTACGCGGGCCCGCATCGCGTGGTCGCACGGCGCAATACCGTGAACCAGGGCATCAGCGCGCACCTGTCGCAACTCGCGCAGCTCGCGCACGGCGAACTGCTGTTCGTCGCCGCCGGCGACGACATGTCGGCGCCCGAGCGCTGCGAGCGCGTCGTCGACTGCTGGCTCGCGCATGGGCGCCGCCCCGACCTGATCGCCACCGATCTCGCCGACATGGACGAAGCGGGTCACGTGCACGAGCGCGTGAGCCCGACCGAGCTCGATCGCTATCGCAGCTTCGACGACTGGCTCGTCGAGCGTCCATGGCTGATCGGCGCGGCACATACGTGGTCGCGACGCCTGATCGAGCGCTTCGGGCCGATGCTGCCGGGCGCCGCGGCCGAGGATCAGATCATGGTGCTGCGCGCGATCCTGTCGGGCGGCGCGATCAGTCTGCACGAGCCGCTGGTGCGCTATCGGCGCGGCGGACTTTCGCGCAAGCGCCGCTACCAGTCGGTCGACGAGCTGATCGCGCGGATGCGGCAAAGCAATCGCTACGGACTCGCGGAGCTCGCGCAACTGCAGCGCGACGCTCAGATCGCCGGCGTCGGTGAACGCATGCGCGCGGCGATGGCGCCGAAGCTCGCGCGCGAGCAGTTCATCCATGCGATGTTCGAAGCGGGCAGCCTCGGCGAACGCCTCGGGCTGGTGACGCGCAGCGCCGGCGTGAAGCTCGGGCTGCGGATTCGGATGTTCCTGTATGCGAGTTGCCCGATGGTCTACGCGCCGGGCATCTGGATCAAGCGGGTCGTGCGGGGCAGAAAGGCCTGAAGACGACGATAGGATCTCGCGGTGCCTGGCGACGCCACATCGGTCACGAAAGTCCGCGCGACGCACCCCGCCGCCGCAAGCGTCGCGCGAGACTCGGCCTTCGCACCTAGACGCCGAAGCTCAGCACGCTCGCGCGCAAGCGCCGCAGCATCTTCACCGAGCGCACGAAGGTCTCGCCGGTGTGGCTGATCATCACGAACTCGAATGCGCCGCGCCAGCTCGCGACACCGCGCGAAAACGCATACATGTCGTGACGCGCATCGACGGGCAGCTCGGCGCCGAAGCGTCGCACGAACACCCGCACCTGATCCGCGATGGCTTCGATCTGCCGCTGCCGGCTCGCGCCGCGCCGCCGTGCCGCCTCGGCGCCGCATTCGTCGCGCGCCGCGCCGCGCTCATTGGTCGCGCTTGCGCCGACGGCATTGCCGTCATGCTGCCGATACTTCAGATGCGGCGCCGCGACGTGGCGAATCTCGCCGAACGACGCGACCACCATCGCGAGCCACCAGTCGTGCATCACGATGCCGGGCGGGAACGGCAGCGCGCGTTCGAGCGTCGCGCGATTGACGAGCATCGCGCAGCCGGGCACATGGTTGCTCAGCAAAAAATCGCGCAGTCGCGTCGCGCAGCGCGACTTCGCGGTGATATCGAACAGCGAGCGTGACATACAGCACAGCGTCGAGTCGACGAGCTCGATGTCGCAGAACGCGAGCGCCGGCGTCGCGGCGGCGTCGCCCGCGCTTTCCACGCGGCGCAGCTCGCGCATCAGATCGGTGACCTTCTCGGGCGCCCAGACGTCGTCCTGGTCGGCGAGCGCGATGTAGTCGCCGCGGCAGCCGGCGAGCGCGCGCTCGAAATTGCCAACGATGCCGGCCCGCGTGCCATCGCCGACGAGCCGCACCGGCACGCGTCCCGTATGGGACGCGAGCAGTTCGCGGGTGCCGTCGCAGGAGGCGTCGTCGGATACCACGACTTCGAGATGGGGCCAGCTCTGCGCTTCGAGCGAAGCCAGCAGCTCGGGCAGATAAGTGCGGCCGTTGTACGTCGCGAGCGCGATGGAGACGAGCGGCTTGCTCGGATCGTTGTGAGACATGGGCAGTCGATTTCCGCGAGGCGGACCGTGATTGGCCGCCAGCATGCGATTAGCGCCGAAAAAGCGCAATAAATTGAGACTTAGACGCAACACCAGCCCGCGCTCCCGTTCGCAATGTGCCGGATCAAACCGGGCTTTGCTGGAACTGGATGCGATGCAGATGGGCGTACAAGCCGTCGTGCTCGAGCAGCTCGCGATGGCTGCCGCGCTCGACGATCCGCCCCGCCTCCATCACGAGGATGCGGTCGGCGCGCTCGATCGTCGACAGGCGGTGCGCGATCACGAGCGTGGTGCGGCCTTTCATCAGCGTTTCGAGCGCCGCCTGCACGTGGCGCTCGGACTCGGAATCGAGCGCCGACGTCGCTTCGTCGAGAATCAGGATCGGCGCGTTCTTGTAGATCGCGCGCGCGATCGCGAGACGCTGGCGTTGGCCGCCCGACAGCATCATGCCGTTGTCGCCGACGAGCGTCTCGATGCCCTGCGGCATCGCCTGCACGGTGTCCCACAGGTTCGCCGCGCGCAACGCCGCCTTGACCTTCTCCGCATCGACTTCCTGACCGTACGCGACGTTGTGCGCGATGGTGTCGTTGAACAGCACGACGTCCTGGCTCACCATCGCGATCTGGCTGCGCAGCGCGTGCCGGTCGTACTCGGGCAGCGCGACGCCGTCGACCAGAATCGCGCCGCCGGTCGGATCGAAGAAGCGCGGCAACAGATTCACCAGCGTGGTCTTGCCGCTGCCCGACGGACCCGCGAGCGCGACCATCTCGCCCGGCGCGATCTTGAACGACACCTGGTCGAGCGTATGGCGGTTGTGCGTGGAGTTCGTGCCGTAGGTGAACGACACGTCGCGGAACTCGACCTCGCCGCGCGCGTGAGCGAGCGGCTTGCCGCCGCCTTCCGGCTCGGCCGGCTCGTCGATCAGGCCGAAAATCAGCTCGGCCGCGGTCATGCCGCGCTGCAACGGCTGGTTCACGTCCATCAGATGCTTGAGCGGCGAGATGATCAGGAGCATCGACGTGACGAACGCGACGAAGCCGCCGACCGTCGTCTGATCCGACGACGACTGCACCACCGCGATCGTGATCACGACCGCGAGCGCGATCGACGCCAGGAACTGCGTCAACGGCTGCGCGAGGCCACCGGAGACCGTCATGCGCATCGCGTAGCCGCGCAGGCGCCGGCTCATCGCGGTGAAGCGGTCCGTCTCGTATTGCTCGCCGTTATGCACCTTGACGACCTTGTAGCCGCCCACCGTTTCTTCGACGATATATGACAGCTCGTTGGTGAGCAGCTGATGCTCGCGGTTCAGTCGCCGCAGCCGGCGATTGATCTTGCCGACCAGCCAGCCGATGCCTGGCAGCAGCACCGCGACGATCAACGTCAGGCGCCAGTTCAGATAGAACAGATAGCCGAGCAGGAAGATCACCGTCAGCGAGTCGCGCACGAGCGTGACCATCACGCTCAGCAGCACGTTCAGGATCTGATTGACCTCGAAGACGATCGCGTTGATCACCGTGCTCGCGGTTTCGCGCTGGAAGAACGCGACGCTCGTGTGGATCATGCGGTCGAACATCTTCAGACGCAGCTCGAGCAGGATCTTGTTCGACACGTAAGCGAGCAGATAGCCGGAAGCGTACTGCGACACGCCGCGAATCAGCGCGAGGCCGATCACCGCGATCGGCACGAGCCATTTGGTCTTGTCGATTGCGTGCGAGCCGAAGCCCTTGTCGAGCAGCGGCTTGAGCAGCGCGGGAATGGCGGCGTCGGTGCCGGCGCTCACCGCCATCGCGATGATCGCGCCGACCACGACCCACAGCAGCGGCTTGATGAAAGGCCACAGGCGCCGCAGGACGACGGCCGGCGACGACGCATCGCCTGCACCCATGGGTTTGCTTAACGTTGGCTTCGCGCTCAAGGAATCCTCTGGAAATGCGGAACGGCGAGCACGCGGCGCATGATTGGGCGGCCGCGTGAAACATCAAAAGAGAGCATTGTAATCGGTTGCAGATGACGGCCGGCGCTCGGCGCGCGACGGCATGCGCGCAACACCTGGCGGATCGGCGCCGTGGTGTGGGGCCGGATGAGATGTGTATACTCGCTGCTCGATTGCCGGGTCGCGACCCGCTCCGTCACTTCGTCCTCCACGCAACTCAGGTATGCAAGAAACCACTCTTGGCGTTGCCATCATCACCCGGAACGCGGCGGCGCGGCTCGCCGAATGCCTGCAGGCCGTGGCCTTTGCCGACCAGATCGTCGTGATCGACGGCGGTAGCACCGACGGCACCGCCGACATCGCTCGCGCGCACGGCGCGCGTGTCATCGAACAGACGGACTGGCCGGGCTTCGGCCCGCAAAAGAACCGCGCGGTCGATGCCCTGACGACAAGCTGGATCCTGTCGCTCGACGCCGACGAAATCGTCACACCGGAACTTGCCGCATCGATTCGCGCGACGCTCGCCGCACCCGCCGCCGACGTTTATGCGGTGGACCGTCTGTCGAGTTTCTGCGGCCACTGGGTCCATCACAGCGGCTGGTATCCGGACTGGATTCCGCGCCTCTTCAAACGCGGCACCGCGCGCTTCTCCGACGACCTCGTGCACGAGCGCCTCGTGTTCGACACGCCCGCGCAACGCCTGACCGGCAAGCTGATGCACTACTCGTACGAGGACTATGAGGGCGTGCTGCGCAAGCTCGACGCGTATTCGACGGCCGGCGCCCGGCAGCGTTACGAGGCCGGGCAGAAAGGCAGCATTCGACTCGCGCTCGGGCGCGGCCTGTGGGCGTTCGTGCGGACTTATCTGCTGCGGCGCGGTTTTCTGGATGGCCGCACCGGGCTGATGATCGCGCTGTTCAATGCGGAGACGGTGTACTACCGGTTTCTGAAGCTGGCGCGCCTGGAAAAAACGGGCGGGCGCTAAAGTTAGCCGGTACACGCGGCACCGGCCCATCCACACCGCGGACCTCGCTCAATACACGATTTCGATCGAGCTTCCCGCAAACTCGCCGCGCAGCGCGGCGAGCAGTTCATCGGTCGGCTTCACGCGCCACGCGTCGCCCAGACGCATTTCGCCTTGCGCATGCTCGCTGCGATAAACGACCTGCACCGCGAGCCCGTTCGGAATCTGCACCGCTTGACGCTGACGGCCGCCGTCGCCGCCGAAGCCGCCACGCCCACCGCCATTGCCGCGCGGCGCGGCTGTGGCGGACGGCTCGTCCTTGCCGGCGGTGTGCGCTTCGAGCACCCGGCGCAATGCCTGCGCGTCCGCGTTGCCGTTCATCTGCACCTTCAGCGAGTCCGCGTAACGGCAGCGCGCGCGGCCGAGATCCATCACCGTTTCGACCGTGAAGCGGATGCCGCCCGTGAACGCGTCGTTGCGCGCCTGGCCCTGCACGACCAGCAGCTCGTCTTCCTTGAACAACTGCTTGTGCTCTTCGAAGACCTCGTTGAACACCGTCACTTCGCACTGGCCAGTGCCGTCGTCGAGCAGCGCGATCAGCATCTTGCCGCGCTGGGTCATCTGCGTGCGCAGCGACACGATCACGCCCGCGACCAGCTTGTCGCGCCCTTCCTTCAGCTCGCCGATCTTCTGGCGCACGAAGCGACGCACTTCGTCCTTGTATGCATCGAACAGATGGCCCGACAGGTAGAAACCGAGCGCGGCCTTCTCTTCCTGCAGCTTGCGCTTTTCCGGCCACTCCGGTTCGTCGACGAGTTCGTGGCCTTGCGACGGCGCGTCGCCCATGTCGAACAGGCCGGCCTGCTGCGCATTGGCCGCCGCCTGCTCGGCCGCTTCCATCGCGAGCGACACCGACGCGATCAGCTGCGCGCGGTTCAGATGCAGCGTGTCGAACGCGCCGGCGCGAATCAGCGCCTCGATCGTGCGACGATTGACGATGCGCCGATCGACGCGGTTGCAGAAATCGAAGATGTCGATGAAGCGGCCTTCCTCGCGTGCGCGCAGGATTTCTTCGATCGCGTTCTGGCCGCTGCCCTTGATCGCGCCGAGACCGTAGCGGATCGTGCGCGAGCGCTTGCCGTCGGCTTCGGCGACCGGCTCGAAGCGATACGCGGACAGGTTCACGTCCGGCGGCAGCACGGCCATCCTGTTCGCGAGGCAGTCTTCGAACAGGATCTTGACCTTGTCCGTGTCGTCCATCGCGAGCGACATGTTGGCCGCCATGAATTCGGCCGGATGGTGCGCCTTCAGCCACGCGGTGTAGTACGCAAGCAGCGCGTAGGCGGCCGCGTGCGACTTGTTGAAGCCGTAGCCCGCGAACTTCTCCATCAGGTCGAAGATTTCGTCGGACTTCTCGCGCGTGAGGCCGTTGGTGGCCGCGCCTTCCGCGAAAATTTCGCGGTGCTTGGCCATTTCCTCGGGCTTTTTCTTACCCATCGCGCGACGCAGCAGGTCGGCACCGCCCAGCGAGTAGCCGCCGATGATCTGCGCCATCTGCATCACCTGCTCCTGGTAGACCATGATGCCGTAGGTCTCTTTCAGAACAGGTTCGACGCGCGGGTCCGGATATTCCACCACCTCGCGGCCGTGCTTACGCGCACAGAAGCTCGGGATCAGGTCCATCGGACCCGGGCGGTACAACGCGACGAGCGCGATGATGTCTTCGAAGCGGTCGGGCTGCGCGTCCTTCAGCATGCCTTGCATGCCGCGGCTTTCCAGCTGGAACACGGCGACCGTATTCGCTTTCTTCAGGATCGAGAACGACGCCGGGTCGTCGAGCGGCACCTGGGCGAGCGACCAGTCCTGCTTCGACGGATCGAGGCGGCGGATGTAGCGCTCGGCCCAATCCAGAATGGTCAGCGTGGTCAGGCCCAGAAAGTCGAACTTCACGAGGCCGACCGCTTCGACGTCGTCCTTGTCGTACTGGCTGACGACGCCGCTTTCGTCGCCCTGCGTGTACAAGGGGCAGAAATCGGTCAGCTTGCCCGGCGCGATCAGCACGCCGCCCGCGTGCATGCCGACGTTACGCGTCAAGCCTTCGACGCGCTGCGCGAGTTCGAGCAGCTGGTGCACTTCGTCTTCGTTGTCGAAGCGCTCCTGCAACAGCGGCTCTTCCTTCATCGCGTCGGCGATCGTCACGTGCTTGCCCGGCTTGAACGGGATCAACTTCGCGATGCCGTCCGTGAACATGTAGCCGAGATCGAGCACGCGGCCGATGTCGCGCACCGCCGCCTTCGCCGCCATCGTGCCGAATGTCGCGATCTGCGACACCGCGTT
Organism: Paraburkholderia sp. CI3; assembly: GCF_050436505.1. Taxonomy (NCBI): domain Bacteria; kingdom Pseudomonadati; phylum Pseudomonadota; class Betaproteobacteria; order Burkholderiales; family Burkholderiaceae; genus Paraburkholderia; species Paraburkholderia sp. CI3. The sequence goes on along the minus strand of NZ_JBNDMI010000004.1, from coordinate 4,194,488 downwards.
CGCGCCGTATTTCTCCTTCACGTACTGGATCACGCGATCGCGGCCGTGCTGGCAGAAGTCGATATCGAAGTCGGGCATCGACACCCGCTCCGGATTCAGGAAACGCTCGAACAGCAGGTTGTAGCGCAGCGGATCGAGATCGGTCACGCCGAGCGCATAGGCGACCAGCGAACCCGCGCCCGAACCCCGGCCCGGCCCGACCGGCACGCCGTTGTTCTTGGCCCAGTTGATGAAGTCCGCGACGATCAGGAAGTAGCCCGGAAAGCCCATCTTGATGATCGTGCCGCACTCGAATTCGAGGCGCTGGTAGTACGTCGGGCGTTGCGAGTCGCGCTCGGCCTCGTCCGGATACAACTGTTCGAGCCGCTTTTCGAGGCCCTCTTTCGACAGCTGCACCAGGTAGTCGTCGAGCGACATGCCGTCGGGGGTCGGAAAGAGCGGCAGCTTCGGCTTGCCGAGTTCGAGCGTCAGATTGCAGCGCTTGGCGATCTGCACCGTGTTCGCCAGCGCCGAAGGAATGTCCGCGAACAGCGTGGCCATTTCCTGTTGCGTGCGGAAATACTGCTCGGCCGTGAAGCGCTTCTGGCGACGCGGATTCGCGAGAATGTCGCCTTCGGAAATACACACGCGCGCTTCGTGCGCGGTGAAGTCGTCCGGCGTCATGAACTGCATCGGGTGCGTCGCGACGACCGGCAGTTTCAGCGATGCCGCGAGCGCGACCGCCTGCTGCACGTACTGCTCGCCGCCAGGCTGGCCATAGCGCTGCAGCTCGATATAGAAGCCGCCTGGGAACACCTTCGCCCAATGCTGCGCGTGGCGCTTCGCCGCCTCTTCGTTGCCGGCCGCCAGCGCGAGACCGATGTCGCCCTGCTGCGCACCCGACAGCGCGAGCAGCCCTTCGCCCAGACCGGATTCGAGCCAGCCGGCTTCGATTTCCGCGCGGCCGCGATACTGGTTCGTCAGCGAGGCCTTGCTGAGCAATTCGCAGAGGTTCAGGTAACCGCGGCGGTCCTTGACCAGCAGCAGCAGGCGGGAAGGCTTGTCGCGGTCGTCAGGATTGGTGATCCAGACGTCGCAGCCGGCAATGGGTTTGATCCCTTTGCCACGCGCTTCCTGGTAGAAACGGACGAGGCCGAACGCGTTGCCGAGGTCGGTAAGCGCGAGCGCGCCCTGACCGTCTTTGGCCGCCGCCGCGACGATGTCGTCGAGACGCACGATGCCGTCGGCAATCGAGAATTCGGAGTGAACGCGGAGATGAACGAAGCGGGGATCTGACATGGGCGACATTGTAACTCCACCCTTCTGCGGATTTCAGGTCAAAACGGCGCGTTGGCCATCCGGCCAGGACGAGGTCGGAGCGAGCGCTGTTTGCGCTAGCGCAACTCGTTAGCCATTCGGCCAGGTCGGGGAAAATGCCGGGTTGAGGGATAATAGGGGTTTCGCCTCTCTCGACGTGGCTATTTAACCGGCAAACGCGCGCGAACCCTCGCCACGCCGGCCATCTTTACCGCAGAACACATGAGTATCGTCAATCTCGCCGCGTATCAATTCGCGACCATCGAAGACACCGCCGCCTGGCGCCCGTTCGTCACCGAACGCTGCAATGCGCTCGGCCTGCGCGGCACCATCCTGCTCGCGCCGGAAGGCATCAACCTGTTCATCGCCGGCACGCGCGAGAGCACCGACGCATTCATCAACTACATTCGCCACGACGCGCTGTTCGAAGGCAAGTTCGCGAATCTGCAGTTCAAGGAAAGCCTGTCGGACAAGCAGCCCTTCACGCGCATGCTGGTCAAGCTCAAGCGCGAAATCATCACGATGAAAAAGCCGGCGATCCGCCCCGAGCTCGGCCGCGCACCGTTCGTCGACGCGCCGACGCTGAAGACCTGGCTCGACCGCGGTCACGACGACGAAGGCCGTCCGGTCGTGATGCTCGACACGCGCAACGCGTTCGAAGTCGACGTCGGCACGTTCGACAACGCGCTCGACTATCGGATCACGAAGTTCAGCGAATTCCCCGAGGTAATCGAGAACAACCGTGCCGATCTTCAAGACAAGACGGTGGTGTCGTTCTGCACGGGCGGCATCCGCTGCGAGAAGGCCGCGATCCATATGAAGGAGGTCGGCATCGAGAACGTGTACCAGCTCGAAGGCGGCATCCTCAAATACTTCGAGGAAGTGGGCGGCGCGCATTATCACGGCGACTGCTTCGTGTTCGACTACCGCACCGCGCTGAATCCGCAACTCGAACCGACCGCGACCGCGCAATGCTTCGGCTGCCGCGCGGTGGTCACGCCCGAGCAACAGCAATCGCCGATGTACGTCGCGGGCAAGACCTGTCCGGCGTGCCATCCGGACAGCAAGGCCGCGTGCGCCGCGTAATGACAGCCGGGGGGCTCCGTGACGCGGGCGCCTCGCCTGTCGTCCCCAAACCATGACCTATCGCGGACGCTTCGCGCCGTCGCCGACCGGCCCGCTGCATTTCGGCTCGCTGGTCAGCGCGCTCGCGAGCTGGCTCGACGCGCGCGCGCAGCGCGGCGCGTGGCTCGTGCGCGTCGAAGATATCGACGGACCGCGCACGATGCCGGGTGCCGCCGAGGACATCCTCGCGACCCTCGAACGCTTCGGCATGCGCGCGGACGAAACGCCGGTCTGGCAAAGCCAGCGCATGGCGCGCTATCAGCACGCGCTGGAGCAGTTGAAATCGACCGGTCTCGTCTATCCGTGCGGCTGCACGCGCAAGGAAATCGCCGATTCGCTGCTGCACGCGCACGCGCGCAACACTACACTCGCCTACCCCGGCACCTGCCGCACGGGTCTGCATGGCAAGCCGGCGCGCGCGTGGCGCCTGCGCGTACCCGACGGCGAGCCCGCCGTGATCACGTTCGACGACCGCTGGCAGGGTCCGCAGACGCAAAATCTCGCGACCGAGGTCGGCGATTTCGTGCTGCGCCGCGCGGACGATCAGTGGGCATATCAGCTGGCGGTGGTGGTGGACGATGCGGACGCGGGCATCACGCACATCGTGCGCGGCGCGGATCTGATGGATTCGACGGCGCGGCAGATTTATCTGCAGCGTTGTCTGGGTGTGGCAACGCCCGAGTATCTGCATGTGCCGGTCGTCACGAACGAGCACGGCGAGAAACTGAGCAAGCAGAACGGCGCGACCGCGCTCGATAGCGACAAGCCGCTCGAAGCACTAGGCGCGGCGGCACGGCATCTGGGACTGAAGTTGGGAAGCGAGCCGCCCACGACGCTGGAGCAGTTCTACAGCGCCGCGACCGCGGCCTGGGCAAAACGGATGAAGATTCGCGCATCCCGATGATGCGCACGCGTGAAGCCTGCTGCGTTTTCCGAGACATCGAACCGCTCGGCCCCACCGTTTTTACGCTCGAGGCGTTGCACCCCGAGCTCTGAACCCGACAGCCCGTCTTACGACGACGAAGGCGTCTTCCTCGGCATTCCGAAGCCACCGAGCAACGCGGCCAGTTGCCGCTTCGGCGCCGTCTTTTGCGGCGCGCCGTTCGACGCGGCCGTCTCCTCGATCGTGCGCACCGATGCCGGCGACGGCTCGTACGGCTTCAGGAAGAAATCGTCGACCGGTTGCGCGCGATGATGATACGCACGGTCATACGAACCCGACGCCCCGCCCGTGCGACGGCGGCCGCGCTCGTCGCGCGATTCGCTGCGATCGCGGCGCGGCGGACGGTCCTCGTGATGATGGCGCACCGGCGCATCGACGGTCAGGCGCTGCAAGTCGAGCGGACGCTTGATCAGCTTCTCGATGTCGGCCAGTTGCTTGCGCTCGTTCGGGCTGCACAGCGACAGCGCGTCGCCCGATGCGCCCGCGCGGCCCGTGCGGCCGATCCGGTGCACGTAGTCTTCGGCGTTGAACGGCAGGTCGAAGTTGATCACGGTCGGCAGTTCGACGATGTCGAGACCGCGCGCGGCGACATCCGTCGCGACAAGCGCCTCGACTTCGCCGCGCTTGAACGCATCGAGCGCCTGCATGCGCTCGCTCTGCGTGCGGTCGCCGTGAATCGCGGTCGCGACCACGCCGTCGCGTTCGAGGCTGCGCGCGAGCCGGCTCGCGCCGATCTTGCTGTTGCAGAACACGAGCACCTGCTTCAGGCCACGCTCGCGGATCAGCTGCACGACCGCGCCGGTCTTGTCGCCCTCGGCGACTTCGTAGACGATCTGCGTGACATTGGTCGCGGTCGAGTTGCTGCGCGCCACTTCGATGGTCTGCGGGTTGCGCAGATACGTCGCGGCGAGCTTCTTGATTTCGCCCGAGAACGTCGCGGAAAAGAGCAGCGTCTGGCGCTCTTTCGGCAGCAGGTTCAGGATGCGCTGCAGGTCGGGCAGGAAGCCCATGTCGAGCATGCGGTCGGCTTCGTCGAGCACGAGCATCTGCACCTGGCCCAGGTTCGCGGTTTTCTGCTGCACGTGATCGAGCAGACGGCCTGGCGTCGCGATCAGGATTTCAACGCCGCGGCGCAGCTGCTCGGACTGCGGATTCATGTCGACGCCACCGAACACGACCGCGCTGCGCAGCGCCGTGTGCTTCGCGTAGGCCTGCACGTTCGCGGCGACCTGGTCGGCCAGTTCGCGGGTCGGCGTGAGGATCAGCGCGCGGACCGGATGGCGCGCCGGCGACGCGCTCGTACTGGCCTGCGGCAGCAGGCGCTGGATGATCGGCAGCGAGAAGCTCGCGGTCTTGCCGGTGCCGGTCTGCGCGGCGCCCATCACGTCACGGCCCGCCAGCACGACCGGGATCGCCTTCGCCTGGATCGGCGTGGGCGACGTGTAGCCCGATTCCTTGATGGCCTTCAGGATGTCGGGCGCGAGGCCGAATTGATCAAAAGTCTCGGTGCTGGGCGTGACGGCTGTGTCGGACATGGTGGCTTTCGCTAAAAAGGCGCGTGGCGCGATGCGCGCGACAGCGGTCGGGACCGCGGAGGGCATCAGGATGAAGGCGGAGCCACGTCGTTCCGCGCGAGACCCGTCTGAGTTCGGATAATGCGGCCGGCTCCGGCTGGCGGAAGCATCCGCCGAAAGCCGAGCATTGTAGCACTTCAGCAAAAACGCTCGTGACGGCTGGCCGGCCGGCGGCTCGCGGCCGTTGCTTCGGTCGCAGCGTAGTGCGCACAGACGACAGTGGCGTGACAGCCGGGCACTTCGGCGGGCGGCGGGCGGCGCGCGGCGCTCGTCAGCCGTCCCCGCGCCCGCACTGGCCCCATTGCGAACGGTCGCCCGCCCCCGCTCACGTCAGATCGCCCCTCACCACGTCTCGCGCATCACCATCAGCCGCATCTCGGTCATGTCCTCGATCGCGTAGCGCACGCCCTCGCGCCCGAGCCCCGAATCCTTGACGCCGCCATACGGCATGTTGTCGACGCGGAACGACGGCACGTCGTTGATCACGACGCCGCCCACTTCGAGCGCATCCCACGCGCGATGCGCATGCGCGAGTGAATCGGTGAACACGCCGGCCTGCAGGCCGAAGTCGCTGTCGTTGACCTGCGCGAGCGCCGCCTCGAAATCGTCGAAGCGCTCGAGTATCGCAACCGGTCCGAACGCCTCCTTGCGATACAGATCGGTGTCGCGCTTCACGCCTTCCAGCAGCGTCGCCTCGAACATCGCGCCGTCGACCTTGCCGCCCGCGACGATCTGCGCGCCCGCCTGCACCGCCCCCTCCATCCAGCCAGCGAGCCGCTTCGCTTCCGATTCGGAGATCATCGGCCCGACGAAGGTCTTTTCGTTCTTCGGATCGCCCATCACGAGCGACTTCGTCTTCGCGATCAGCTTCTCGCGCAGCGCGTCGTAGACGCTCGTGTGCGCGAAAATCCGCTGCACGCCGATGCAGCTCTGCCCCGATTGATAGAACGCGCCGAACGCGAGCCGGTCGACCACGTAGTCGAGCTTGCCGCCCTGGTCAGCGTCGACGATCGCCGCCGCGTTGCCGCCCAGCTCCAGAATCACCTTCTTCTTGCCGGCTTTGCGCTTCAACTCCCAGCCGACCGCGGGCGACCCGGTGAACGACAGCAGCTTGAAGCGCTCGTCGGTCGTGAACAGGTCGGCGCCGTCGCGATGCGCGGGCAAAATCGAGAACGCGCCCTTCGGCAGATCGGTTTCCGCGAGAATTTCGCCCATGATCAGCGCACCGACCGGTGTGCGGCTCGCCGGTTTCAGCACGAACGGCACGCCGGCCGCGATCGCCGGCGCGACCTTGTGCGCGGTCAGGTTCAACGGAAAATTGAACGGCGAGATGAACGAGCACGGCCCGATCGGCACGCGCTTCACATAGCCGTGATACCCGTTCGCGCGCGGCGAAATCTGCAGATTGATGATCTCGCCGTCGATCCGCACGCTCTCCTCCGCGGCGACCTTGAACGTATCGATCAGGCGCGTGACTTCGCCCTTCGAATCGTTGATCGGCTTGCCCGCCTCGATGCACAGCGCGAGCGCGAGTTCATCGTAGCGCTCGCGAAAGCGCTTGACGCAATGTTCGAGCACCGCCTGGCGTTTGAACGGCGGGTAGGCGCGCATGGCGGGCATCGCATCGACCGCCAGGCCGATCGCCTTGTCGATCGCGGCCGCGTCGGCCATTGCGACGCGCGTGGCGACTTCGCCGCTGAATTTGTCGGTGACTTCGAGATCGGTGTTGGCGGCCACCGGCTCGTTGGCGAGGTAGTACGGATAGGTTGTCTGCAACATGTCGCGTTCTCCTAGATTCGATGCAGAGGCTCAAAGCCGCGCGGACAGCCGCTTGATCTCGCGATTGAGCACGCGCTCGTTGTCCGAATAGTCGATCGGCACGTCGATCACGTGCACGCCGGGCGTCGCGAAGCACTCGCGCAACAGCGGCGCGAACTGCTCGGCCGCCTCGATCCTATGCCCCTGCGCGCCATAACTCTGCGCATAGGCGACGAAATCCGGGTTCGCAAGCGTCATGCCGTAGTCCGGGAAGTTCATGTTCTCCTGCTTCCAGCGGATCATGCCGAACGCGTCGTCGCGCAGAATCAGGATCACCAGATCGAGCTTCAGCCGCACCGCCGTTTCGAGCTCCTGCGAATTCATCATGAAGCCGCCGTCGCCGCACACGGCGATCACCTTGCGCTCCGGATGCACGATCTTGCTCGCGACCGCCGACGGCAGCCCCGCGCCCATCGACGCCAACGCGTTGTCGAGCAGCAGCGAATTCGGCTCGTGCGCGCGGTAGTAGCGCGCGAACCAGATCTTGTACATGCCGTTATCCAGACACACGATGCCGTCGACCGGCGTGGTCTCGTACACGTCGTTGACGATCCGCACCGGGTACATCGGGAAGCGATCGTCGTGCTGGCCCTTCACCAGATGCGCCTCGAAGTGCTCCTTGATCTCCTTGAAGCGTGTGAAGTCCCAATGCTCCTGACGCGTCTTCAGGCTTTCCTTGAGCTGCCACACCGCGTTGGCGATATCGCCGACCACTTCGATCTGCGGGAAATACACCGGATCGACTTCGGCGCCGAGGAAGTTCACGTGGATCACGGTCTTCTCGCCCGCTTCGCCGCTGCGCATGAAAAACGGCGGCTTTTCGATCACGTCGTGACCGACGTTGATGATGCAGTCGGCGAGCTCGATCGCGCGGTGCACGAAGTCGCCGTCGGAGAGCGTCGCGTTGCCGAGCCACATCGGATGCGATTCGTCGATCACGCCCTTGCCCATCTGCGTGGTGAAAAACGGAATGCCGATCTGGTCGACGAACTCACGCAGCATCTTCGTCGTGGTTTTGCGGTTGCCGCCCGCGCCGATCATCAGCAGCGGATGCTTCGCGGCGGTGATCGCCTCGACAGCGCGCGCGACCGCCTTCTCCTCGGCGACCGGGCGGCGGCTGTAGCTCTTCGGAATCGGCTTGCCGTCGCCCTCCTCGTGCGCAACGTCCTCGGGCAATTCGAGGTGCGTGGCGCCCGGGCGTTCCTCCTCGGCGCGGCGCACCGCCTCGCGCACCGTCGCCGGAATATTGCCGATCGACACGATCTGCCGTGTGTACTTGGTGAGCGGCTCCATCATCCGCACCACGTCGACGATCTGGAAGTGCCCCTGCTTGCTCGACTTGATCGGCTTCTGGCCCGTGACCATCAGCATCGGCATCCCGCCCAGCTGCGCGTAGGCGGCCGCGGTCACGAAGTTGGTCGCGCCGGGGCCGAGCGTCGCCAGACATACTCCCGTGCGGCCGGTGAGCCGCCCGTAGGTGGCGGCCATGAAGCCGGCCGCCTGCTCGTGGCGCGTGAGGATCAGACGGATTTTCGAGCGGCGCAGCGACTCCAGCAGATCGAGATTTTCTTCACCGGGGATGCCAAACACATACTCGACACCTTCGGCTTCCAGCGATTTGACGAACAGGTCCGATGCTTTCATTGAGGGTCTCGCTTGATGACTCGGGGAACGGACAATCGAAGACGACAACGACGGCTGCGCGCGAAACACCGCTCCGCGCGCGCGGCATGGCAAACGGCATGGCGAACGCCATGCCGGACAGCTTACTACTCGAACGGAAACGATGCGCGCGAGCGCACGAGGCGGCGCGGGGGACAGGAAGCCAGGCGCGAGAAGAAGCCGGCGGCGGTAGGGGATGAAGCCGCCGCATGCGGTGCACGTGTCCGCCGATCAGCAAATCAGCGAATCACGGTCACGCAGTCGGAGAGAATCGGCGGCGCGTTCTCGCCGCTCATCAGGTCATATAGATTGGCGCGGGGACCCTTGGTCCACCAGGTGTAGCTGCCAGCCTGGTACTTTGCACCGGACGCCGAGATCGTAATGACGAACAGCATCGACGCGCCTTTCACCGGCAGCACGGCGAAGCTCTGGCCGTTCTGCGCGTTCCAGTAGGTGACTTGCAGGATCTTGCCGGTCGCGCAGGTGTATTTGCGCGTCTGATGGTTCTTGCCCTCGATGTGCTTGAACTGCAATGGCGCGGCCGATGCGCCGCCGGAAGATGCCGCCAGCCAGGCCACCGTCCATGCTGCCGCCGTGAGGATTGCAACACGCCATGTCTTCATCGAACACCTCGATTGTTGCGGGGGTCAGGCAGGGAAGGCAACACCGGCCGCGACGCCGGTCACAGCCGAGTCACGGCCGAGTCACAGGCAGCTCATGGGCGATTCACGGACAGCTCAACGACGCTTCAAGGATCGATCACGCCGGCACACGCATCGGTCGGCGCAGCGGCGACGTGGCCGACCACCGGCACGATCTTCAGTCCCGCCGAAGCGATCCGGCACGGCGCGGCCGCGAGCCCGCAGCCGCTGATGCCGGCGCACAGCGCGAACGCCACGCCGAGTGCGCCGACCCGGCGAAGCGCGCCGCGCCATGGATTGCTGCGAGATTCAAGCGCCATACGATCCTCTACTCCGATCTCTTTGCTTCGATAAGCCAGAAACGAATGCGGTGGGCTCTTTCGTGTGCGTCCCGCACACTTTTGCGCCGCGCCTCGCCGCCTGCCCGTTACTTCGCCGACACCGGCCGCACCGCGGCCGCCGCCTGCCTGGCACGCGAGCGCGCTTGCTCGATGTTCTCGCCGGTCGCGAGCGCGACGCCCATGCGACGTTTGACGAAGCTTTCCGGCTTTCCGAACAGGCGCAGATCCGCATTGGGCACCGCAAGTGCGGCCGCGACGCCTTCGAACGCGATGCCGGCCTCGTCACGACCGCCGTAGATCACCGCCGACGCGCCCGCCGCACGCAGCGACGTATCGACCGGCAGGCCGAGGATCGCGCGCGCATGCAGTTCGAACTCCGAGAAGCGCTGCGAGCACAGCGTGACGAGCCCCGTGTCGTGCGGACGCGGGCTGACTTCCGAAAACCATACGTCGTCGCCGCGCACGAAAAGTTCCACGCCAAACAGGCCGCGGCCGCCGAGCGCCGCCGTCACCTTGTGCGCGATCTCGCGCGAACGCTCGAGCGCGAGCGGGCTCATCGGCTGCGGCTGCCACGATTCGACATAGTCGCCCGCGACCTGCACATGGCCGATCGGATCGCAGAAATACGTGCCGACCGCGCCGCTCGCCGGGTCGATCGCGCGCACGGTGAGCTGCGTGATTTCGTAGTCGAAGTCGATGAAACCCTCGACGATCACGCGCCCGAAATTCACGCGGCCGCCCGCCATCGCGTACTGCCAGGCGGGTTCGACGTCGGCGTCGCTGCGCAGCACCGACTGCCCCTTGCCCGACGACGACATCACCGGTTTCACGACGCACGGATAGCCGACCTTCGCGATGCCCGCGCGCAGCTCGTCGAGCGAATCGGCGAATGCGTACGGCGAGGTCGGTAGACCAAGCTCTTCGGCAGCGAGGCGGCGGATGCCTTCGCGGTTCATCGTCAGTTGGGTGGCACGCGCGGTCGGGATCACCTCGGCGAGCGCCTCGGTTTCGATCGCGGCGAGCTCGTCGGTGGCGATCGCCTCGATTTCGGGGACGATCAGATGCGGGCGCTCCTGCTCGACCAGCGCGCGCAGCGCGGCGCGGTCGGTCATGTCGATCACATGCGCGCGATGCGCGACCTGATGGCCCGGCGCGTTCGGGTAACGGTCGACGGCGATCACTTCGACGCCCAGCCGTTGCAGCGCGATGATCACTTCCTTGCCGAGTTCGCCGGCGCCGAGCAGCATCACGCGCGTCGCGGATTCAGAAAGGGGCGTGCCGATCCGTTGGCCGAACTGCATGGGAACTCCAGATAAAAGTCGGGATGAGGGTGGGATTGGATAGACCGCGATGTTAACATGCGGGCCCCTTGCCGCGCGGCGCTCAGGGTGCGCTTTCGGTGCGCTCGCGAGGCCGTGGCGGTCGAGCGGAACCGTGCCGCCGCGTCGACGTTCGCAGCCGCGATCACGTCACCGCGAGCATCGCTCGCGCACGACAAGCTTAGTACGTTACCCTTACGCCTTCGCCAGTTTGAACAGGAACGACGCCATGCTCATCCGCTCCCGCCCGCGACCTCTTGCGCGCATCATTCCGTGCCTGCGCACGGCCGTCGCCGCGTTGGGCATCGTCGCGCTGCTCGGTGCGTGCGCGATCCCGAAGCATCCGGACTCGTCGGCGCCGCCGCCTGATCCGTTCAATCCCGCCGCCGCGCAACTGCTCGACGACACCAGTTGGGTGCTGAGCTCGTGGAAGAACGCCGACGGCACGGCGCGCGCGGTGCCGTCGAAGGATCAGAAGCCGCTCACGCTGACGTTGTCGACCGAAGGCGGCCGGCGTCACGCGAGCGGCTTTTCCGGCTGCAACCGCTTCATGGGTTCGTACATGCTGAAGGACGGCAAGCTGAGCTTCGGTTCCCTCGCCGGCACACGCATGGCGTGCGTCTCGCCGGGCGGCGACATCGAGAAGCCGTTCCTCGATGCGCTCGAGCGCATCGATCGCACCGGCGTGCAGATGCGAGCGCCGCAGCAGATGCAGCTGATCCTCGACAACGGCGACACCCTGATGTTCGATCGCAGCGACAAGTGATGCGAGTTTGCGCCGCGTTCGGGATTCGCGCCGGCCTTCGAAGCCGCGCGCTGCGCCGTTTAAACTCGACGGATTGCGCTTCTCGCGCGCTCCGTCATTCGTAGATGTCTGGTATGCACACGGTAGTTTTCGGCTGGTTCGGCGGGTCGGCCGTCTGGCTCATTCCTCTTTTGTGGCGCCTCGTGAAGTCGATGCTGCCGGGCGGCGCGGGTCTGCGCGGCCCCGGCACGATCCGGCTGTGGCTCGGCTTCGTCTGCGTGCTGATCGCGAGTTGCACGCTCGAGGGCTCGCTGATCGGCATCGCCGGCATCAATGGTTTCGGTCATCCGCTTGCCGCGGGGCTTGGACATCTGCTCGGCCATATCGGCACGCCGCTCGCGGCGCTCGCGCTGCTCGTGATCAGCCTGCCGTGGCTCGTCGACTTCCGCTGGAGCGACGTCGCCGTTTGGGCCGACGGCGCGTTCGGCCTCGGTCTGTCGCGGGGACTCGCGAAGCGCGACGAGGATGCGCGCCGCCACCGCAACGTCGACGACGGCGCGCCGTCGCATGTGTCGCCTGCTACCAACACGATGGCGCCGCGCAATAGCAAGGGTCGCTACGCGCGGCCGACGGTATGGCATCCGCCCGCGAGCGGGCGCGGCGCGGGCTCCGCAGCTGCTGCCGGCACCGCGGCGGCTGGCATCGCGGGTAGCAAGGACGCTTCCGCCCGTGGCGCCGGCGCAAGCTGGCGAGCCGATGCGGCGCGCGGGCCGGTCAAGCAGACCGAGCCGGTGTTACGCACGGGGTCGAGCGCGTCGCCGCGACCGGCAACGTCGACGGCAACGCAGGCGCTGCATGCGGACAAGGCTGCGGACAGATCCGCCGCACCATTCGTGCCGACCGAGCCGGTCGCGCCGGCCGGCTGGCTGCGCACCACGGAGCCGCGCGCGGCGACGGCGGCGGCATCGCTGGGTGCGGCGGGTGCATCGGCCGCATCGGGCATGTCGGCTCGTGATGGCGCTGCGCAGGTCGGGCGGCGCTCGGTCGGAGATCAGCGTGCGGCCGCGTCGTTCGGCTCCAGTGCCGCGTTGGCGGCGACGGCCGCCAACGCGGCCGGCGTGTCGGCGCGAGCGGCACAGGCAATGGCGGGCCGCGCCGCCGCGTCGGGCGCCGGTATCGGCATCACAGCGGGATCGGTGAATGCCGCGGGCCGCGCAAGCCGCCCGTCGTCGCTGTCACGTCCGGCCGACGGCAGCGCACCGCTCAATCGCGGCGCGACGCCGCGTCAACCGTTCCCGGCCGCTTCGCGCGCCAACGGCGCGACCTCGCCGTCGACCGTGCGCCGGCCTACACCGAACTTCACGCGAACGATGACGAACGCGTCGACGGTCGCGCCGCCCGCGAGCGTCGAGGAAACGCTGCGCAGCATCGCGGAAAACGCCGCGCGCTGGACCGACATGGCCGGCGTGAGCCTGGCGCGCAGCCGTGGCGCCGATAGCGCGAAGATTGACGATGCAGAGCGTGCGTCGACGACGTTCGATGTGCCACCAACGCAGCGGGACGTGCTACCTGTCGAAAACGGCGAGACGGTTGCGGCGCCGCAGGCGCAGAGCGTGGAGAGTTCGGCGCGGATGGTGTCGCCGGCGCAGTCGCAGCAAGAAACCGCATCGGTCGAGTTGCCGGCTGAGCGTGCGGTGGCCGAGTCCGAGACGTCGGTCGAGGGCGGCAACGAAGCGGTTGCGCAATGGCCGACCGAACCGCCCGTCATTCATGCGCCGCTTACGGCTGCGCCGCAGACGACGACTGCAATCGAGTCGGTGGCCGCCGTGGCTGCTGCGGCTGTCGAATCCGCGGTTGTCGAGCCATCGGCATCCGCTGTGGCTGAGCCTGCCGCCACCGAACCCGCCGCAAGCGCGCCGCAACATGAGTCGCCGACGGCGACGCCATTCGAGCGCTTCGCAGCCAGCCTACGGGACGATGCTTCGCAAGAAGACGCACCGGCGGTCCAAAACGATTCGACGCAGACAGCGACAAGCACCAGCGTCCCGGCATCGCAGAGGGAGGAATCCGCGCGAACCGTCGAACCGGCCACCGCCGACACCGCGACGCCTCCGCAAGCGCTGGCTCCGGCAGCCGAAATCGTTATCCACGAGACGCTCGTGCCTTGGGAGAGCAAGCTCGGCCCCGCCGCGGCTCAACGCGCGGCCGCGTCAGCGGACTCGCCGCAGACGGAGGCCGCCGCGCCGTCGAGCGCAAGCGTGCCGCCGTGGTCCGGCGCGACAGTCTCGGAACTCGCGAGCGAAAGTGCGCAGTCAGGTGAGCCCGCGACGTCGCACGCCCCTGCCCTGCCCGCTGTGAACGAGCCCGCGAACGAGCCCGCGAACGAGCCCGCGAACACCCCCGCAAACGACTCGCCGTCGTCGACTTCGACGAGTGCGGCGAACCTCGCTATGCCGGCAACCGCACCGGCCGTCGTCTCGAACGTAGTCCGTTTCCCGGGCTTCGCCGCGCCGGCGACCAGCATCGAGCCTTCGGTCGGCGCAAGCGCAACGCCTGTCGCGAACACGCCGGCCGCCGAACCGTCGTCCGCTCCGTCGCCCGCTCCGTCGTCTTTACCCGCGCTAACACCGCAACCGCAGGCCCAATCCGCCGACCAACCCACTACCGAGCCCGCCGGCCGCCCGCCGCTGCGCGGCCACGCGCCGGTCAACGGCTTCGAGTTCCACGCGCCCGCCGCATCGATGGTCGAACTGCCGACGCTCGATCTGCTCGCCCCCGCCGATGCCGACATCGAACCGATCCCGGATGAAAAGCTCCGCGAAACCGGCCTGCTGATCGAGCAGCGCCTGCAGGAATTCAAGGTGCCGGTGATGGTGGTCGGCGCATCGGCGGGTCCGGTCATCACACGCTTCGAAGTCGAACCGGCGCTCGGCGTGCGCGGCAGCCAGATTGTCGGTCTGATGAAGGACCTGTCGCGCGGTCTCGGTCTCACGTCGATTCGCGTGGTCGAAACGATTCCGGGCAAGACCTGCATGGGCCTCGAACTGCCGAACGCGAAGCGCCAAACGATCCGCCTCTCGGAAATTCTCGAGGCGAGCGTCTACCAGAACTCGCACTCGCGACTCACGCTTGCGATGGGCAAGGACATCACCGGCCATCCCGTCGTCGCCGATCTCGCGAAGGCGCCGCACATGCTGGTGGCCGGCACGACCGGCTCGGGCAAATCGGTCGCGATCAACGCGATGATCTGCTCGCTGCTGTTCAAGGCGACGCCAGAGGAAGTGCGCCTGATCATGATCGACCCGAAGATGCTCGAACTTTCGGTTTACGAAGGGATTCCGCATCTGCTCGCGCCGGTCGTCACCGACATGAAGCTCGCGGCCAATGCGCTGAACTGGTGCGTCGGCGAAATGGAAAAGCGCTACCGGCTGATGTCGGCCGTCGGCGTGCGCAATCTCGCCGGCTTCAACCAGAAGATCCGCGACACCGAGGCGAAGGGCAAGAAGCTCGGCAACCCGTTCTCGCTGACGCCCGATGCGCCCGAGCCGCTGGCGCCGCTGCCGCTGATCGTCGTCGTCATCGACGAGCTCGCCGACCTGATGATGGTCGCCGGCAAGAAGATCGAGGAGCTGATCGCGCGGCTCGCGCAGAAGGCGCGTGCGGCCGGCATCCACCTGATCCTCGCGACGCAGCGGCCGTCCGTCGACGTCATCACCGGTCTCATCAAGGCGAACATTCCGACGCGCGTCGCGTTCCAGGTGTCGTCGAAGATCGACTCGCGCACGATTCTCGACCAGATGGGCGCCGAGTCGCTGCTCGGCCAGGGCGACATGCTGTTCCTGCCGCCGGGCACCGGCTACCCTCAGCGCGTGCACGGCGCGTTCGTCGCCGACGAGGAAGTGCATGCGATCGTCGAATATCTGAAGCAGTTCGGCGAGCCACAATACGAGGAAGGCATTCTCGACGGCCCGGCCGCCGATGGCGGCGCGGCCCAGGACCTGTTCGGCGAAGCGCCGGATGCGGAAGCCGATCCGCTGTACGACGAAGCGGTCGCGTTCGTCGTACGCACGCGGCGCGCGTCGATCTCGTCGGTGCAGCGGCAGTTGCGCATCGGCTATAACCGCGCGGCGCGGCTCGTCGAGCAGATGGAGACAGCCGGCCTCGTGTCGGCGATGAGCATCAACGGCAGCCGCGAAGTGCTGGCGCCGGGGCCGGCGGAATGAGCGCCCGGTGAATCGCTAACCGGGTCGGCGATGATCCGGAAGAAAAAACGGACAGCCTCACGATGTGAGCTGTCCGTTTTTCCTTTACCCGCGCGTGCCGCGCGTCACGACGGTGATACCAGCTTGAAGTCGACCGGCGAGCCGAGATCGAAATGCTGCTTCGGATTCGGATCGAGCAGCCCCGTCTGCGGATCGCGCTTGAACACATAGACCGTGTCGCTCAGCTGATTGCCGACGATCAGCCAGTTGCCGGTCGGATCGATGGTGAACTCGCGCGGCGATTTGCCGAGGCTCGACTGCCGGCCGATCTGCTTCAGGTGTCCAGTGGCGGGATCGACCGAGAAGATCACGATCTCGTTCGCGTCGCCGCGATTGGACGCATACACGAAGCGTCCGTCCGGCGACATATGGATCGCCGCCGCGCCCACCTTCCCCTTGAAGTCAGGCTCGCTCAATGGCAGCGTCTGCACGAGCTTCAGCCTGCCGTCGTGGTAGTCGAACGTGCTGACGGTCGCCGCGAGTTCGCTCGTCAGATACGCGTGCTTGCCGTCCGCGCCAAAGATCAGATGGCGCGGACCCGTGCCGGCCTTCTGCTGCGTGTAGCCCCACTCCGTCGCGATGAATGGACCCGCGCCGGCGCTGCTCTGCGGCGCGTAGCGATACGAGTACAGCTTGTCGGCGCCGAGGTCCTGCGCGAACAGATAGCGGCCGTCAGGCGAGAACACGGTCGAATGCACGTGCGAGTTGTCCTGGCGCCCTTTCACCGGACCGCCGCCCTCGTGATGCACGGTCTGCACCGAGGTGCCGACCTGGCCGTTCGCCTGCAGCGGAAACACCGCGAAACTGCCGCCCGGATCGGGCGCGACCGAATAGTTCGCGCTCAGAAGATACTTGCCGTCCGCCGAGATGCTGAGATAGCACGGATCATTGCCGTCCGACGACACCTTGTTCAGAAACGTCAGCTGCCCGCGCGCGGCATCGAAGCCGAACGCGCTGATCCCGCCGCGCTGCGTGGCCGGGCCGTTGTCACCGGGCAGTTCGTTGACCGAATAGACGAAGCGGCGGTCGCGGCTCACGACCAGAAACGACGGATTGACCGTCTGCGCGACCGACACCCGGGTCGCCGCGCCCGTCTTCGTATCGAAGCGAAAGACGTAGATGCCCTCGCTCTTGCCGCTGGTGTAAGTACCGACCAGCATCGTATAGACGCCGTCCGCGGGGACCGGGCCAGAATCTTGCGCATACGTGTGCGAAGCAACAATCGAAACCATGAGCGCGAAACCTCTTATTATCGAACGGGCGGCCTGCAACGGCACTGGCCGCGTTGCGCGCCGGGCGGTGCTTTCCGCCGTGCAATCCGCGGCAGATGGAGCGGCGCGGTCAGCGCCACGCGGACGGGAACCCTGAAAGGCAACACTGGCAAGAACAGAAGTAAAAGCGGAAGTCGGAACTGGGCGCACGGCAATACGCCCGACGGCACGGCGACTGTGAAGCATGAGACCTCCTCGACATCGGTTGTCTGGTACGGGCTCGCGTATGAGCCGGGGTACGAGCGGTTGTAACGGTGTCTGGTCTGCCGCGCCGCGAATCGAGCGTCGTTCCACGTTGTTGTTGTCGAAGTCAGTATAAGAGCGTCAGGTCGGATCATGCAGTGAATCCACCGCTGCGGCACGGTCTGCGCCAGCGGCTTGGGTCCCGCGCGGCGGGACGTTTTTCAATCGTTTTCTCAATCGCGCATCACGCGTCTCAACCACGGAGTCTCCATGAACGTCACTCTCAGCCTGGGCCCGCTCGTTTCGTTGATCGCAGGCATCCTGATCCTGATCATGCCGCGCCTGTTGAACTACATCGTCGCGCTTTACCTGATCATCATCGGCATCATCGGGATCTTCGGCGTGGGCTCGTCGCATCTGTGAGCGACAGGCGCCGCGACGCCGGGCGTGAGATTTGCGTCCGGTATCGAGGTGGTTTCGCACGAAGGGAAGGTTCGCTGGGTGCCAGCGCCACTCGCCCATGTGAGAGCGCGGCAAATGTCACGCCGTGACATATGCGGGAAGCGGGCATCGCGCGCAAGATGGACGCGCGCGACCGCCCGCGCCACGCGAACGATCGACCTGACGCGACGCGGCGTGAAGATACGGATAGGAAATGCGAAGGCGCGGTACGAAGGGATGCGGCGAATGGCCGGCGCGGATACGCCAGGAACCTGCGCTACGAACGCTCGGCGCTACCGCTCAACCGTTCGCCAGCTGTTCGAGCCGCAGGCGCCCCTGCAACGACAGCGCGCCGACCGCATAATGATCGGCATCCTGCTGATAGCGCCGGAAGCAGGCCCGCTCGACCAGGAAGGAGGCGGCAGCCAGCATGCCGTTGCGGCTCAGGCCGAGCCGGCCATGATCGAGTGGCAACATGGAGTCGCCGGCAAGCTGGCTGGCGGCCGAGAGAATCGTGATGCAATCGGATTTCGAAGGGTTCAGCATGGCTTTCGTCCTCGGAAACGGCGTCTGCAACCGCCATGAGCAAGGCCGATTCGCAGTCCGGCAGGTCGCCGGACATCGGCATGAAATTTGATTGTATGCATGGATTTGACAATTTTCCAACCCGCGTTTTGCCGCACTGTGCGGTGAACCAAACACTGCCGATCGTGGTCCGGTAATAACACCCACTCGAAGCGCGGCTGCTGTCGCCGTCCGTAATAACGACTCGTTTTCCGACACGCTTTCCATGCCTGCACATATCGAAGACTACGCACTCATCGGCGATGGCCATACCGCCGCGCTCATCTCCCGCGAGGGTTCCGTCGACTGGCTCTGCTGGCCGCGCTTCGACTCGGGCGCCTGCTTCGCTGCGCTGCTCGGCTCGCCCGACAACGGCCGTTGGCTGCTCGCCCCCGCTACCGACGGCGAGCACGGCGCGCCGACCATCACGCGGCGCTATCGCGGCGAAACGCTGATCCTCGAAACCGACTTCGAAACGCCCGACGGCGCCGTCACGCTGATCGATTTCATGCCGCCCGGCAACGGCTGGTCGGAGCTGATCCGCATCGTCGTCGGCAAGCGCGGCACCGTGCGCATGAAGATGGAACTCGTGCTGCGCTTCGACTATGGCTTCTCGATTCCGTGGGTCGACAAGCTCAAGCACGACAGCGGCATCAAGGCGATCGTCGGCCCCGACAACGCGGTGCTGCGCACGCCGGTCGAGCTGCACGGCGAAGACATGAAGACCGTCGCGGAATTCACGGTAACCGAGGGCGAGCGCGTGCCGTTCTCGCTCGCGTACGCGGCGTCGCATCTGCGCATTCCGCCCGCGCGCGATCCGCACACGTCGCTCGCGCGCACCGAGAACCACTGGCTCGAATGGGCGGCGCGCGGCACCGTCGAAGGACGCTGGGCCGGGCCGATCCGCCGCTCGCTGATCACGCTGCGCGCGCTCGCCTACGAGCCGACCGGCGGCATCGTCGCGGCGCCCACCACGTCGCTGCCCGAGCGGCTCGGCGGCACGCGCAACTGGGACTACCGCTACTGCTGGCTGCGCGACGCGACCATCACGCTGCTCGCGATGATGCGCGGCGGCTACTACGACGAAGCGCGCGCCTGGCGCAGCTGGCTCGGCCGCGTGATGGCGGGCGCGCCGGACCAGTTGCAGATCATGTACGGCATCGGCGGCGAGCGGCGCCTGCCCGAATCCGAAATCGACTGGCTGCCCGGCTACGAGGGCGCGAAACCAGTGCGCATCGGCAACAATGCGGTCGGGCAGCGTCAGCTCGACGTCTACGGCGAGGTGATGAACGCGCTGCATCTGGCGCGCGTCGGCGGCCTGCAGGCGGACGTCACCGCGTGGAGCGTGCAGCGCGCGATGCTCGAGCACCTGAGCACGATCTGGCGCGAACCCGACGAAGGCATCTGGGAGACGCGCGGCGGCCCCGAGCATTTCACGTTCTCGAAGGTGATGGCGTGGGTCGCGTTCGACCGCGCGATCCGCTCGGCCGAAATGTTCAAGCTCGACGGCCCCCTCGACGAATGGCGCGCGATGCGTGACACGATCCACGCCGAGGTCTGCGAGAAGGCGTGGAATCCGCAGCTCAACGCGTTCTCGCAGTACTACGGCAGCGATCGGCTCGACGCGAGCGTGCTGCTGATGCCGCTGGTCGCCTTCCTGCCGCCGCACGATCCGCGCATCAAGGGCACGGTCGAGGCGATCGAGCGGGACCTGATGCACGGCGGCTTCGTGCTGCGCTACCGCACCACGGAATACGACGACGGCTTGCCACCGGGGGAAGGCACCTTTCTTGCGTGTTCGTTCTGGATGGTGGATAACCTTGCGCTGCAGGGACGCGTGCAGGAAGCCATCGAGATGTACGAGCGGCTGCTCGCGCTGTGCAACGACGTCGGCCTGCTGTCCGAGGAGTACGACCCGGTCGATAAACGTCTCGTCGGCAATTTTCCGCAGGCGTTCTCCCACGTGGCGCTCGTGCACACCGGACTGAACCTGATGAAGCACGAGCAGGAGATGGCGCAGGCGACCGGCCATCCGGCGCATAACGGCATCCGCGCGATGGAGCTTGAGGATCAGGCAAGCCCTGATAGCGGCGGAGCAGCATCGCCATTAGCATGACGCAGTGACAATTTGCGTACACTGAATGCGAATATTGTTGCATTGCACAAATTTGCCTTGTTCGATATTATCGATCTGACTGTCGGCCGACAATAATGTGCCTACAACCACAATGGCCCGCCGCAACGCCTCACGCGTGTTTGCGAAGCCCCATGCGAACCGCTTAAAACGGAGCAAACATGCTCTATCAATTTCATGAATTCCAGCGGGCGATGTTGAGCCCCCTCACCGCCTGGGCTCAGGCCGCATCGAAATCATTTGCGAATCCGGCCAGTCCGCTAGCCTATGTGCCGGGCGCCACGCGCCTTTCCGCCGGCTACGAACTGCTTTACCGGCTCGGCAAGGACTACGAAAAGCCCGAGTTCAATATTCACCAGATTGTCAAAGACGGCCATAACATTCCGATCGTCGAGCAGACGTTCATCGAAAAGCCGTTCTGCCGTCTCATGCGCTTCAAGCGCTTCGCGGACGACAGCGAAGCTGTCAGCCAACTGAAAGACGAACCGGTCGTGCTCGTCTGCGCACCGTTGTCAGGACACCACGCCACACTGCTACGCGATACCGTGCGCACGTTGCTGCAAGACCACAAGGTCTACATCACCGACTGGCTCGACGCGCGCATGGTGCCGCTAGAAGCCGGCTGGTTCGGTCTGAACGACTACATCGCGTATATCCAGGAATTCATTCGCCATATCGGCGCGAAGAATCTGCACGTGATCTCGGTGTGCCAGCCGACCGTGCCGGTGCTCGCCGCCATTTCGCTGATGGCGAGCCGCGGCGAGGACACGCCGCGCACGATGACGATGATGGGCGGCCCGATCGACGCACGAAAGAGCCCGACCTCGGTCAATTCGCTGGCCACGCAGCACTCGTACGAGTGGTTCGAGAACAACGTGATCTTCACGGTGCCGCCGAACTATCCCGGCGCGGGCCGCAAGGTCTACCCCGGCTTCCTGCAGCACACTGGTTTCGTCGCGATGAATCCGGAGCGTCACGCGGCGTCGCACTGGGATTTCTACCAGAGCCTGCTGCGCGGCGACGAGGACGACGCCGAAGCGCACCGCCGGTTCTACGACGAGTACAACGCGGTGCTCGACATGGATGCCGATTATTACCTCGACACGATCCGCGTCGTGTTCCAGGAGTTCCGTCTTGCCGAGGGCACGTGGGTCGTCAACGGCGAACCGGTGCGGCCGCAGGACATCACGACGACCGCGCTGTTTACGATCGAAGGTGAACTCGACGACATTTCCGGCGACGGCCAGACTTACGCGGCGCACGACTTGTGCAGCGGCATTCCGGCGAAGAACAAGCGTCACTTCACTGCGGAGAAATGCGGCCACTACGGCATTTTCTCGGGCCGCCGCTGGCGCACGATCATTTACCCGCAATTGCGCGACTTCATTCTCGAGCACAACAAGGCAGCAAAAACGGCGAAAGAAAAAGTCGAAGCCTGAGCATCAAACTTGCATTAGCATATAAAAAGCCAACGGTCCCGTTCGAGGCCGTTGGCTTTTTTATCGCGCTTTGTTCGTGATACTGATTTTTTGCCGCGGCCATGATCACCGCGGCACTGCCCGTTACTTTCTCAACAAATACGCGAGCAGCAGTTCGGTATTCATCTGAATCACCTCGCTGCGTTCGGCGGCGCTGCTGAAATCGCGGCCGAGCGTCGCCTCGAGCGTGAAACGGTTCGACACGATGTAGTAGCCCATGCCCGAGAGCGTCACGTAAAAGCGCAGCGGGTCGATGTTCGTGCGAAACAGCCCCGCGCGCTGCCCACGTTCGAGAATGCCGCCGAGCGTGGCGACGATCGGCGAAATCATTTCGCGTATGCGCGTGGACTTCTGCATATAGCGTGCTTCATGCAGATTCTCGTTGTTGATGAGCCTCAACAACTCGGGATGATCGCGGTAGTAGTCCCACACGAAATGCGCGAGACGCGTAACCGCCTCGACCGGCGCGATTCCGTTGAGTTCGAGCGTGCGTTCCGCTTCGTTGAGCGCGCTGAACGCGTGCTCGAGTACCGCGGTGAATAGCTGCTCCTTGCTACCGAAGTAGTAGTAGAGCATTCGTTCATTGGTTTCCGCGCGGCGAGCGATCTGATCGACCCGCGCGCCGAACAGCCCTCCATTTGCGAACTCTTCCGCCGCCGCGAGCAAGATGCGGCGCCTCGTGCCTTCAGGATCTCTTTTGATTTTCGGCTGATTCATGGTGGCATCGTCTTCGTGAGCCGCGTTCTCCGGATCGCGCCGCCGGCCTCTCCTCGAGCCTTTTTGTGGCGGCGTTTAGCGGGCGCGTCGTGGTTGGGAAACACACCCTTTTCTGCGGTCTTTCGAATGAAGCGCTTCGATTATGGCACATGGATTGCGAATGGCAATCCGGGAAATCGGCGATAATGTGCTATTTAGTTCAGGTCGTGCGATCGCACGGCAAACCCCCGCGCCGCAACCGTGACAGACGTCAAAACACTCGCGGATCGCATCGAAGATCTGCTGCCCCAAACGCAATGCACGAAGTGCGGTTATCCCGCATGCCGTCCGTATGCCGAAGCCGTCGCCAATGGCGAGGCGAACTATAACCAGTGCCCGCCCGGCGGCGCCGAGGGCATCGCGCGCCTCGCCGCGCTGCTCGGCAAACCGGTGATTCCGCTCAATTCGGCCAATGGCGTCGAACGTCCGCGTCCGTTGGCGGTTATCGACGAACAGGTGTGCATCGGCTGCACGCTGTGCATGCAGGCGTGTCCGGTCGACGCGATAGTTGGCGCACCGAAACAGATGCACACCGTGGTCGCCGAGCTATGCACCGGCTGCGACCTGTGCGTGCCGCCCTGCCCGGTCGACTGCATCACGATGCTCCCCGTGACCGGCGAGGCCACCGGCTGGGATGCATGGAGCCAAAGCCACGCGGACGCGGCGCGGGCGCGTCATAACCGCCGCGAGACCCGTCTCGCGCGCGAGCGCGACGCCGCCGAAGCGCGCGCTGCGGCGCGGCGAGCCGCAAGCGCGCCACCGGCTGCGCCGGACGCGGTTGCGGCAAGCGGCGCGACAGTGCCGTCCGAGGCTCCCGCCGCCCCGATTGCGGACGACGCGGAAGCGAAGAAACGCGCGATCATCCAGGCCGCGCTCGAACGCGCGCGCAAGAAGAAGGAAGACTTGGCCGCGAAAGGCGAGGGACCGCTGAACACCGAGAACGTCAGCGCCGACGTGCAGGCACAGATCGACGCCGCCGAAGCGCGCCGCCGCCGTCTCGGTCTTGCCAGCGGTGGCGACACGCCCGGCTCGGAGCAGCAGTCCGACGAGTCAAATGAGTCAAACGAGTCCAATCCGCCGTCCAACTCGCCGCCAACCGCGCGCTGACCACGCCGACGCAACCCGGCCCACTCACACGGACCCGCTCCGCATGAACGCGAACAAACGCCGCGCGATCTACGAAACGCTTCAGAGCCTCAATCCGCATCCGACCACCGAGCTCGAGTACACGACGCCGTTCGAACTGCTGATCGCGGTGCTGCTGTCGGCGCAGGCGACCGACGTGTCGGTCAACAAGGCGATGCGCAGGATGTTTCCGGTCGCGAACACGCCGCAGAAGGTGTTCGACCTCGGCGAGGAAGGTGTCGCGAGCTATATCAAGACGATCGGTCTGTATCGCACGAAGGCGAAGAACGTGATCGCGACCTGCCGCATTCTGCTCGACCGGTATGGCGGCGAGGTGCCCGAGGATCGCGAGGCACTCGAAGGGCTGCCCGGTGTCGGCCGCAAAACGGCCAACGTGATCCTGAACACCGCATTCGGCCATCCGACCATCGCGGTCGACACGCACATTTTCCGCGTCGCCAACCGCACCGGCCTCGCGCCCGGCAAGGACGTGCGCGCGGTCGAAGCGGCACTCGAAAAATTCACGCCCGCCGAATTCAGGCAGGATGCGCACCACTGGCTGATCCTGCATGGACGCTACGTATGCAAGGCGCGCCGCCCCGAATGCTGGCATTGCGCGATCGAGCCGCTGTGCGAGTTCCGGCCGAAGACCCCGCCACCCGATCTATAAGGCCGGTCCAGCTCGAAACCCGAGGCAGTGCAGCGCGCCTGCAGCCCACGCGGCCGCCGCGTAAAATAGTGCCTTACGCTCAGCGCGCACTGCGGACCCGCACCGTCGCGCTCCGCGCCTCCACTCCCACGCACCGATTCCACGATGTTCAATCCCAGCCGCGACGAAGTTCGCCTCTTTTTCACCGACACCTGGCGCAAACAGCGCCAGGGCGAGATTTTGACGCCGCTCGAGGCGATCGCCGCCGACTGGATCGTCGAGCATCCCGAATATCACGCCGATCTCGCCGATGGTCCCGCCGCCCAGGCGCAGGACTATTCGCCAGAGCGCGGCCAGACCAATCCGTTCCTGCACCTGTCGATGCACCTGGCGATCTCCGAGCAGTTGTCGATCGATCAGCCGCCCGGCATTCGAGCCGCGCATGAGCGGCTCGCCGCGCGCCTCGGCTCGACGCACGAGGCGCAGCACGCGATCATGGACTGCCTCGGCGAAACCATCTGGGAAGCGCAGCGCACCGGCACGCCGCCGGACACGGACGCGTATCTGCAGCGCATCGAACGGCGCGCGACGCGCGACTGAGGCGACTGGAAACTCCGGCGCGGCACGACGCCAGCACGCCGAGGTACGACGCCCTCAAAGCAAAACACCCCGCCAAGGCGGGGTGTTTTGCTTTTGAAGCTTCGGCGCGAAACCGGCGCCCGACGCTTACTTCTTCTGCACGAGGTCGCCTGGCAGCGATTCGATGTAGGCGGCGATGTCCTTCATGTCGCCTAGCGACAGGCTTTGCACCTGTGCCTGCATGATCGCGTTGTTGCGGCCGAGGTGTGGATTGCCAGTACCCATCTGGTACTGACGCAGCGCCCAGTAGACATAGTCGGCGTACTGACCGGCCAGCTTCGGATACTCCGGGCTCACCGGCTTGTTCAGGTTGGGCCCGTGGCAGGCCGCGCAGTTGTGGCTGTCGGCGAGCACCTTACCCTTGCCGGCGTCGGCCGCGTGTGCTGAGTTCGCTGCGGCCAGACCGATTACCGCCGCCGCGCCGACCGCCTTGAATACCGTGTGGAGTGCCTGTTGGGGCTTGATCATGAAATCTCCTATCCCGCGAATTGGATGTGCTGGTGACCGACGCCGATCACTTGTCGGGATTGTTTTTCGAAGCGGCAGTTTGCGCTGCGTAGTACGCGGCGACATCGGCAATGTCCTGATCCGACAGCGTCACCGCGATCGCGTGCATCGTGGCGAAATGGCGGTCGCCCTTCTTGTAGGCGCGCAGCGCGTTTTCGAGGTAGGCCTGATTCTGGCCACCGAGCTTCGGCACGCGGAAAACCTCTGGATAAGCCGTGCGGTATTCAGGGATGCCGTGGCAGCCGATACACATCGCGACCTTGTCCTGGCCCGCCTTGGCGTTGCCTACGACATCCGCTGCCTGCGCATTGGCCGCATACCCCGCGAGCACCGACAGCGCTACGATCACGACGTGTTTGCCGACGAATTTATTCATAGATGTAACCTGGCTTGAGGGGAAACGGTTGCCCACAAAGGCAGCGGTCCGCGCCGTTCTTCTTGTAGGGTAGCCGCGCAGGCCAAAAAAATCGGGCTCATTGTACCGCGACGCCGCGCCGAACGTCCACCAGACACGGGGGCCGCGCAACGCCCGCCGGGACGGGCCCCACGCCATGCCCACGGCGGCTTCGCAACGACGCCACAGCGGCACCGCCGCCGCGTCACTGCGCGGCTGACACCATACGTGAGCCGGTTTCAGGCCAACAGGCCTTCTGACTTATACTGGGTTTTTTCCCGCACAAGAGCATCTCGTCATGCGTTTCGAAGGCTCATCGCAGTACGTCGCCACCGACGACCTCAAGCTCGCGGTCAACGCCGCGATGACGCTCAAGCGTCCGCTGCTGATCAAGGGCGAACCCGGTACCGGCAAGACCATGCTCGCCGAGGAAGTCGCCGCCGCGCTCGGCATGCCGCTCTTGCAATGGCACATCAAGTCGACCACCAAGGCACAGCAGGGGCTGTACGAATACGACGCGGTGTCGCGTCTGCGCGATTCGCAGCTCGGCGACGAGCGCGTGAAGGACATCCGCAACTACATCGTCAAGGGCGTGCTGTGGCAGGCGTTCGAATCGGACGAGCAGAGCGTGCTGCTGATCGACGAGATCGACAAGGCCGACATCGAATTCCCGAACGACCTGCTGCGCGAACTCGATCGCATGGAGTTCTACGTGTACGAGACGCGCGAGCTGGTGCGCGCCAGACATCGCCCGCTCGTGATCATCACGTCGAACAACGAGAAGGAGTTGCCCGACGCGTTCCTGCGCCGCTGCTTCTTCCACTACATCAGGTTTCCGGATGCGACGACGATGCAGCAGATCGTCGACGTGCATTACCCCGGCATCAAGAAGGATCTGCTCGCCGCGGCGCTGCAGAGCTTCTTCGAGCTGCGCAACGTCGCGGGGCTGAAGAAGAAGCCGTCCACCTCCGAACTGCTCGACTGGCTCAAGCTGCTGCTCGCCGAAGACATTCCGCCCGAAGCACTGCGCTCGGCCGATCAGAAGCAGATCGTGCCGCCCCTGCACGGCGCGCTGCTGAAGAACGAACAGGACGTGAGCCTGTTCGAGCGGCTGCTGTTCATGAACCGCAACAACCGTTGAGCGGGCGCCGCGCCGCAGGACATCCAGCATGCTGATCGACTTTTTCTACTCGCTGCGCGCCGCCCGCCTGCCGGTCTCGGTGAAGGAATACCTGACGCTGCTCGAAGCGCTGAAGGCCAACGTGATCGCGCCGTCGCTCGACGAGTTCTACTACCTCTCGCGCATCACGCTCGTGAAGGACGAGCAGTACTTCGACAAGTTCGACCAGGCGTTCGGCGCCTTTTTCAACGGTGTCGCGGCGACCTCTGAGCTCGCGTTCGAGATTCCGCCCGACTGGCTGAAGAAGAAGCTGCAACGCGATCTGTCGCCCGAGGAAAAGGCGCAGATCGAGGCGATGGGCGGCATCGACAAGCTGATGGAGCGCCTGAAGGAACTGTTCGACGAGCAGAAAGAGCGCCACGAGGGCGGCAACAAGTGGATCGGGACGGGCGGCACGTCGCCGTTCGGTCACGGCGGCTATAACCCCGAAGGCGTGCGCATCGGCGGCGACGCGGCCGGCAATCGCACGGCCGTCAAGGTATGGGAAGCGCGCGCGTATCGCGACTACGACGACCAGGTCGAAATCGGCACGCGCAACATCAAGGTCGCGCTGCGACGGTTGCGCCGGTTCGCCCGCGAAGGCGCGGCGGAAGAACTCGATTTGCCCGACACGATCCGCAGCACCGCCGCGAACGCCGGCTGGCTCGATCTGAAGATGGTGCCCGAGCGGCACAACAACGTGAAGGTGCTGATGCTGCTCGACGTCGGCGGCTCGATGGACGATCACGTGAAGCGCACCGAGGAGCTGTTCTCCGCCGCGAAGGCCGAGTTCAAGCACCTCGAGTTCTACTACTTCCACAACTGCGTGTACGACTTCCTGTGGAAGCACAACCGCCGCCGCCACGCCGAGCGCACACCGACGTGGGACGTCCTGCACAAGTTCACGCCCGACTACAAGCTGATCTTCGTCGGCGACGCGACGATGAGCCCGTACGAAGTGTTGCAGCCCGGCGGCTCGGTCGAGTACAACAACGCCGAGGCCGGCGCGGTGTGGTTGCGCCGGCTCGCCGATCACTTCCCGCACTTCGCGTGGCTGAACCCGGAGCCGGAAGCGCTGTGGCCGTACCGGCAGTCGGTCAGCGCGATCCGCGAAGTGCTGGGCCACCGCATGTATCCGTTGACGCTCGCGGGCCTCGAGACGGCCATGCGGGTGCTGAGCAAGTAACGCCCGCCGTTCCAGAATCCACGTCCCGACGCTTCAACTTCCACAACAAGAAAGCCTTCGCATGAGTTCGTCCCCGTCGCCCCAGCTGTCTCCCGCCGCCACACCGCAGAGGCGCTTCAATCCGCTCGCCGATACGTCGCTGTCGACGATCGTCGCGGGCTTCGTCGCGGCGATGACCGGCTACACGAGCTCGCTCGTGCTGATGTTCCAGGCGGGCCAGGCCGCGCATCTGAGCGACGCGCAGATTTCGTCGTGGATCTGGGCGCTGTCGATCGGCATGGGCCTGTGCACGATCAGCCTGTCGCTGCGCTTTCGCGCGCCGATCGTGATCGCGTGGTCGACGCCGGGCGCGGCGCTGCTGGTGTCGTCGCTGCCGCATGTCGAGTATGCGCAGGCGATCGGCGCGTTCATCTTCTGCGCGGCGCTGCTGACGCTGGTCGGCGTCACCGGCTGGTTCGACGCGCTGATGAAGCGGATTCCGTCCGGCCTTGCGGCAGCGCTGCTCGCGGGCATCCTGTTCGAGATCGGCATCGAGATTTTCCGTGCCGCGCAGTACCAGACCGCGCTCGTGCTAACGATGTTCTTTACCTACCTGATCGTCAAACGGTTCGTGCCGCGTTATGCGATTCCGACCACGCTCGTGGCCGGCACGGCAGCCGCCGGCGGCCTCGGGCTGCTCGACTTCAGCCACTTTCACGTCGCGCGCGCACCCGGTGCTGACGATGCCGTCGTTTTCGGTGGCGGCTTGCGTGAGCATCGGCATTCCGCTGTTCGTGGTCGCGATGGCTTCGCAGAACGTGCCGGGCATCGCGGTGCTGCGCGCCGACGGCTATACGACCCCGTCCGCGCCGCTGATCGCGACGACCGGCGTCGCGTCGCTGCTACTCGCGCCGTTTGGCTCGCACGGCATCAATCTTGCCGCGATCACGGCGGCGATCTGCACCGGCCCTGAAGCGCACGAAAACCCCGCCAGGCGCTACACAGCGGCCGTATGGGGCGGCATTTTCTATCTGCTCGCGGGCGTGTTCGGCGCGACGATCGCCGCGCTGTTCGCGGCGTTCCCGAAGGAGTTGGTCGTGTCGGTCGCGGCGCTCGCGCTGTTCGGCTCGATCATGAGCGGGCTCGCCAATGCGATGCAGGATACGAGGCAGCGGGAGGCGGCGCTCGTCACGTTCATGGTGACCGCGTCGGGACTCACGCTGCTGTCGATCGGCTCGGCGTTCTGGGGGCTCGTCGCGGGCGTGGTGACGCAAGTCGTGCTGAACGCGCGGCGCGCGTGAAAGGATATCCCCGCCCGGCTGTCCACACGCGGTGTTCATACCGTCCTCGGCGATCCGCCATAGAATAGACGTATCCGGCAGCGTTTCCCAAGCCATCGTGGGACGCGCTGCGGCTTGACCCGCGGCCGCCGGCGCCGGCTGATTCCCCCTGCCGGCGCGGCGGCGTCCTCACTTCTCCTGAACCATGGCGCACACGCGCCCTGAAGGCCCGAACATGACAACCGCACTCGACCAACTCAAGCAATACACCACCGTGGTGGCCGACACCGGCGACTTCCAGCAGCTCGCGCAGTACAAGCCGCGTGATGCGACCACCAATCCGTCGCTGATTCTGAAGGCCGTGCAGAAAGACGACTACCGGCCGCTGCTCGAAAAGACCGTGAAGGCGCATGCGTCGAAGCCGGCCGGCGCGATCATCGACCAGTTGCTGATCGCCTTCGGCACCGAAATCCTGAAGATCATCCCGGGGCGGGTGTCGACCGAAGTCGACGCGCGCCTGTCGTTCGACGTCGAAGGCTCGATCGCGAAAGGCCGCGAGCTGATCGCGCTGTACAAGGAACACGGCATCGAGCGCGACCGCGTGCTGATCAAGCTCGCGTCGACGTGGGAAGGCGTGCGCGCGGCCGAGGCGCTGCAGAAGGAAGGCATCCACTGCAACATGACGCTGCTGTTCTCGCTCGTGCAGGCCGCCGCCGCCGCGGAAGCTGGCGCGCAGCTGATCTCGCCGTTCGTCGGCCGCATCTACGACTGGTACAAGAAGGACGCCGGCAGCGCGTGGGACGAAGCGAAAGACGGCGGCGCCAACGATCCGGGCGTCAAGTCGGTGCGCCGCATCTACGCGTACTACAAGAAGTTCGGCTACAAGACCGAGGTGATGGGCGCGAGCTTCCGCACGACCTCGCAGATTCTGGAACTGGCCGGCTGCGATCTGCTGACAATCAGCCCCGACCTGCTGCAGAAACTGCACGAGAGCACCGACAAGGTCGAACGCAAGCTGTCGCCGGAGACATCGCACGACGCGGACATCGAGCGCGTGCCGGTCGACGAGAAGTCGTTCCGCTTCCTCCTCAACGACGAAGCGATGGCGACCGAGAAGCTCTCCGAAGGCATCCGCACGTTCGCCGCGGACGCGGTGAAGCTGGAAAAGCTGATCGACACGCTGCGCTGAGGCGCCGGAGGCGGCGGGCCTGGCTGGCTGAGTGACGCTCACGCTCGCCGCGCGGCTCCGCGCGAATGCAATCGATGACGGACGGCGCTGGACCTCACGGTTCAGCGCCGCTTTTCGTTTGCGCTGCATCGCCACCGGCGACATAGCGTCACAATCGACGCGCCGCCACCGACTACAATCGACTCCACGCCTCTCCCCACCGCCGCTGGCGAGGAACGACGGCGCCCGCCCAACGCCTGACCATGGAGACGATCATGTACGTTCAGCCCTATGTGTTCTTCAACGGCCGTTGCCAGGAAGCGCTCGATTACTACACCGACAAGCTCGGTGCCCAGGTGACCTTCAAGATGCTGTTCAAGGAAGCGCCGCCGGACGCGCACAATCCGCCACGCCCCGAACTCGCCGACAAGATCATGCACGCGAGCGTGCAGCTGGGCTCGAGCACGTGGATGGCTTCCGACGGCAACTGCGATCCGGCGGCCGGCCCGTTCAATGGCTTCAGTCTGTCGCTGACCGTCGATGACGGCGCGTCGGCGGAAAAATGCTTCAACGCGCTCGCCGATGGCGGCCAGGTCGTGATGCCGTTCCAGCAAACGTTCTGGAGCAAGGGCTTCGGAATGGTGATAGACCGCTTCGGCATGATGTGGATGGTCACGCTGCCGCCGCAGGTTTGAGGCTTAGGGGCAGGCCAGCGCTAGGGTCTGTTTACATATGGAACGCACGTGCGAATGCCCGCTATCGGCCGTCCCCCAAGGGGACTTCCTTCGGGGCGCAGGGCAAGGAGTAAGGAGCGCTGCGTGGCCGCGCCACGTGAGCGACGCGCGACGCCGCCATGCGGCCGATAGCGGGCATTCCCCTGGAATGAAATTCAGAACTGGGGTTGCCGCGAGAAGGGCCGCTCGCTGCGTCATGCTCCTTGCGAATACGTCGAGTATTCGCGGCGTCGCAATCCTTGCGAGCGGCCCTTCTCGCGGCAACGCACGTGCGTTCCATATGTAAACAGACCCTAGCACCTACCTACCACGCGTCGCCCGCTCGTGCCGCTCGATGTTCCAGTTCGGCTCGGTCTCCAGCAATAGCGCGCGCAACCGGTCTACCTGCTCCGCGAGCCGCTGACCGAGCCAGTACGGCCCTTGCCAGTCGGGCGGCAACGCGGTGGCCACGTCGCCGTACCCCTTCGCGGGCGGCGCCGCGGCCGGAATGCCAAAGCGCGACGGACGGCCAAAACGCAGCCCGCGCGCGGTGGACAACAGGATCGCCCGCACGGCGCGCACCTCGGCGCCGCAATGCGCTGCATAGGTGGTGCGCGCGGCGGCATCGGCGTTCATCAGCGGCCCCGTGGCAAGCAGTTCCAGCGAGCTGAGCACCGAGCGATGCAGCCGCTGGATCTCCTCGAGCCTCGACTGCGGCACGTCGATTTCCTTCGCGACCGACGGCATCAGCGAGCGCAGTTGCACGAGCCGCTTGTTGATCCGCAGGAAGCGCTTGATCTGCTCCTCCTCGGTGATCGTTTCGCCGTCGAGCAGCCGCGCGTAGATGCCCGCGCATTCGCGCAGATTGGCGGCGAGGCCGTAGCGCCACGAATACGTCGCGTGCAGCGGAAACGCGAACGAAAACGCCAGCGCGATGACGATACCGATCAGCACGTTCAGCGTGCGCCACAGGCCGACGTCGATCAGATTGTCGCCGTGGCCCGCGACGATGCACATCGTGATGGCGGTCAACAGCCCGATATAGCCGGACGAGCCAATCGCGAACCACGCGCAGATCGACGCGACGATCGCCATCAGCACATAGGTGAGCGGCAGCGAGCCGATGAAGTTTTGCTGCACGATCAGCACGAGCCCGATCGATGCGCCGAGCAGCGTGCCGGCCGCGCGTTCGGCCGCTTTCTTGCGGATATTGCCGTGATGCTGCAAGCCGCCGATCACGATCAGCAACGTCACCGACGACCAGATGCCGTGCGGAATATCGATGCCGGTCGTCGCGAGAATCGACACCAGCATCGCGAGGCCGACGCGCAGGCTATGCAGTACCTTCGCGTGCCGGTAGCGGTAATACGGCGACGTGACCGCGCGCACCATCCGGCTGAGTGCCGCGCGGCGGGAGATCACGGTGGGAGTATCTGCAGCAGCCATGGCGGCGCGCGGCGAACGCGTGAAAGGACGGTTCCGCTATCCTGCCCTGGAGTGCCCCGTAAACACAAACGCCCGCCAACTTCCTTCGGCGGGCGTTGCGTGTTTCAGAACGTGATTTGCAGCTGGAATCAGCCTTCGACGATGTCCAGGTAGTCCTCCGGACGCGTACGGTCCTCGGCGCGCTGCATGCCCACCGCGCGCACGACCAGGCTCACGACGACCGACACCACGAGGTTCACGACCAGCGACCACACGGCCGCATAGCCCGGAATCGCCATGCCGAACAGATGGATCGTGAAGATCGAGCTCGCGAGGTTCAACGAAATCGCCATCCACGTGCCGGTCGCGATACCTGCCGCCCAGCCGAGCAACAGACCCCGGTAGTCGAGCACGCGCGTGTAGAGACCCAGCACGATCGCCGGCAGCGTCTGGATGATCCAGATCCCGCCGAGCAGTTGCAACTGGATCGCGTACGTGAGCGGCAGACCGAGAATGAACGCCACCGCGCCGACCTTGACGATCAGCGACACCAGCTTCGCAACGTTGGTCTCCTGCTCGTGCGTCATGTTGCGGTTGACGAACTCCTTGTGCACGTTGCGCGTGTACAGATTCGCCGCCGCGATCGACATGATCGCCGCCGGCACCAGCGCGCCGATACCGATCGCCGCGAACGCGACGCCGACGAACCACGACGGGAAGAAGTGCAGGAACAGCGCCGGCACTGCGAAGTTCGGGCCGAAGGCCTTGAAGTACGGCGCGAACTCCGGCATGTCCTTCACGCCGGCCGCGAGCGCCATGAAGCCGAGCAGCGCGAGCAGGCCGAGCACCAGCGAATACGCCGGCAGCAACGCCATGTTGCGGCGGATCGTGTTGCCCGACTTCGACGACAGCACCGCGGTGATCGAGTGCGGATACAGGAACAGCGCGAGCGCCGAACCCACCGCGAGCGTCGCGTACGCGCTATAGCCGTTCAGGCTCGACACGTCCGGCGACTTCAGCAGCAGCTTGGCCGGCGGGACCGCGCCGAAGATATGGCCGAAGCCGCCCAGCTGCGGCGGAATCACGATGATCGCGGCGAAGATCGTCACGTAGATCAGGACGTCCTTGACGACCGCGATCATGGCCGGCGCGCGCAGGCCCGACGTGTACGTGTAGGCCGCGAGGATCGCGAATGCAATGATCAGCGGCAGATCGCCGACGAAGCCGGTCGTGTCGAAACCGAGCGCGCCGATCACCACTTCGATACCGACCAGTTGCAGCGCGATGTACGGCATCGTCGCGACGATGCCGGTCACCGCGACGGCGAGCGCGAGCATGCGGCTGCCGTAGCGGGCCGACACGAAGTCCGCCGAGGTCACGTAGCCGTGCCGCTTCGCGACGCTCCACAGCTTCGGGAACACGACGAACGCGAACGGATAGATCAGGATCGTGTATGGCAGCGCGAAGAAGCCCGTTGCGCCCGCACCGAACACGAGCGCCGGCACCGCGATGAACGTGTAGGCGGTGTACAGGTCGCCGCCGAGCAGGAACCACGTGACGATCGTGCCGAAGCGCCGGCCGCCGAGACCCCACTCTTCGATATGCGCGAGATCGCCGCGCCGCCAGTGGGCCGCGACGAAGCCGAGAATCGTGACGCCGATGAAAAACAGAACGAAGACGAAAGTTGCAATGGGGTTCATCGTTGCGCGCCCCCGTTCGTGCGACCCGTATAGCGGGACCTGGTCTTCGAATAGACGAACGCGGTGATGACCGCGCTGATCAGCACCCACATCAGCTGATACCAGTAGAAGAACGGGAAATCGAACAGCTGCGGCTCGATCCGGTTGTAGGACGGCACCCAGATCATCGCGATCCACGGTAGCAGCAATAGCCAGAGCCAGTGCTTGCTGGCTTTCTTCACGTCGGCGTCGTGAGCCATGACGTCTCCTGTTTCCTATTTAGAATTTATCTGCCCGCGGTCGACGGGAGGTGGAACTCAGCGGGTGGTCGTCCCGCGGTCAGCCACGGGCTCCCCGAAAGCTTCGAAAGAGTATAGGAGTGGCGAACTCCCGGTCAAGCAGGGACGACCCGAGGCGCGTCGGCGTCCAACAACGCGACGGAAGCGCCAACGATGCAGGCTGGATGACGTTGCGGCGTAGACGTGAAAAAAATACCGGAAGCAAAGCGGCCGTGCCGACCGATACGCCGGGACGGCCGCTTCATTCTCCGTGCGCTGATCAGATCGCAAACGATGCGTCCGTCTGCCCCGTCGATTCGCGCAGGCCCTTGATCCATTTGCGCGCCGGCAAGCCGAGCTCGGCTTCGATCAGCTTCGCGCGCGCCTCTAGCGCGGTGAACGGCACGTCGAGCGCGGGGCCCGAGAAGGCGATCGCGATACGGTTGCCGTCGTGCACTTCGGGCAGCGCGACGACGCGACCGTCGAAGGCTTCGTTCAGACGCTTCATGTTGCGCACGAAGCTAGGATGATCGCCGAACAGATTCACCGTGACGATGCCCGCGTCGGTCAGACACGCACGTGCCGCACGGTAAAAGCCGACGCTGTCGAGTACTGGGCCGCGCGCGGTCGCGTCGTAGACGTCGATCTGCAGCGCGCCGATGGTGCCGTGGTTCGCGCTCTCGTTGACGAAGTCCCACGCGTCGCTTTCATGCACGCTCAGACGCGCGTCGTCGGGCGGCAGTTCGAACATCGTGCGCGCGGCCACGACGACCGCCGGATTCAGTTCGACGGCCTCGACCTTCGCGCTCGTCAGGAAGCGGTGCGCGAACTTGGTCAGCGACGCGGCGCCGAGCCCGAGCTGCACGATGCGCTTCGGCGTTTCGAGGAATAGCAGCCAGGCCATCATCTGCTGCGCGTATTCGAGTTCGATGTGATCGGGCTTGCGCAGACGCATCGCGCCTTGCACCCATTCCGTACCGAAATGCAGGTAGCGCACGCCGCCCTCTTCGGAGAACGTCACCGGTGCGAAGCGCGGCTTGCGCGGCGCTTCGATTTGCGGCGCGTCGTGTGCGTCGTGTGCGTCGTGCTCGACGGTGCCGCTCGCGTTGCGCGTGGATTTGGGCGCCTTTTTGTGGGCCATTTTCTGTTTTCCGCCGATGGCTTGGGCGTCGCGGTTACGGAAAGCGCGCGCCTCGGCCGAAGCGCGCTTGATCAGATTCGTCATGTAGGGATGTCGCGCGACAGGCGCAATATTTTTGGTCGAACGAGAGCATAGCATTCGCTGCGGTTCGCTCATTCAAATCGACCGCTCACAAACTGCTTTCAACGAACTCACAACACGCCCACGACGAAGCCGAATTTAGTTCGGCATCCTCGAAGAACCAAAAATTTTGGCGGCCGCTGGGTCGCGACCAACCTGCGCCATTACGCCACGCGCAAACGATGACAAGAAGGTCGTCGATTCGTTCGATGTACTCAATCAGATCGCGCAGGGACTGCCAAAGGATGCGACGGGGAATGTGCTCGTCGAAGGGCATACCGAAAGTGTGCCGATTTCGACCGCGAAGTATGCGTCCAACTGGGAGCTGTCGTCGGCTCGCGCGGGGGCCGTGGTCAGGTATCTGGTCGAGCGCGGGATCGAGCCGCATCGGCTGGCCGCGATCGGACGGGCGGACAATTTTCCGCTGGTCGCCGGCAATGACGCGGCGGCAAGAGCGGCCAACCGGCGGGTCGCGATCGTCGTGCAGTATTGAACGCGTTCGCCGGTAGCATTGGCCGCCCGCCGGCGGCTCGTCTTCACATCACCTCACTTCACGCATCACGTCATTCGACGCGTACCGCCCCGAGCGCCTCGTTCAGCGTGCGGCTCGGCCGCATCACCTCTTCGAGCTTGTTGAAGTCCGGCTTGTAATAGCCGCCGATGTCCGCCGGCGCGCCCTGCACCGACGCGAGCTCCGCCACGATCACCTGCTCGTTGGCGGTCAGCTGCGTCGCGAGCGGCGCGAACTGCGCGGCGAGCGCGGCGTCGTCCGTTTGCGCGGCCAGCTCCTGCGCCCAGTACATCGCCAGATAGAACTGGCTGCCGCGATTGTCGAGCTCGCCCGTCTTCGGGCTCGGGCTGCGATTGTTGTCGAGCAGCTTGCCGGTTGCGGTGTCGAGCGTCTTCGCGAGGATCTTCGCCCGGTTGTTGCCGGTCTTGATGCCCAGTTCTTCGAGCGACGCCGCGAGCGCGAGGAACTCGCCG
Source organism: Paraburkholderia sp. CI3 (assembly GCF_050436505.1). Taxonomy (NCBI): domain Bacteria; kingdom Pseudomonadati; phylum Pseudomonadota; class Betaproteobacteria; order Burkholderiales; family Burkholderiaceae; genus Paraburkholderia; species Paraburkholderia sp. CI3. The sequence goes on along the minus strand of NZ_JBNDMI010000004.1, from coordinate 4,157,509 downwards.
AGCGAGTCCCAACGCAGATGGTTCTCTTCGACGAGCTGCTTCACATGCTTCGGCGCCGAACCACCCGCGCCGGTCTCGTACATGCCGCCGCCCGCCATCAACGGCACGATCGACAGCATCTTCGCGCTCGTGCCCAGCTCCATGATCGGGAACAGGTCGGTCAGATAATCCCGCAGGATGTTGCCGGTGACCGAGATCGTATCGAGCCCGCGCACGACGCGCTCGAGCGTGTAACGCATCGCGCGCACCTGCGACATGATCTGGATGTCGAGGCCCGTGGTGTCGTAATCCTTCAGGTAGGCCTCGACCTTCCTGATCAGCTCCGCTTCGTGCGGGCGATACGGGTCGAGCCAGAACACCGCGGGCATGCCGGAATTGCGCACGCGCGTGACCGCGAGCTTGACCCAATCGCGGATCGCCGCGTCCTTCACCTCGCACATGCGCCAGATGTCGCCCTGCTCGACGTTCTGCGTGAGCAGCACCTCGCCGCTGGCTAGATCGACAATGCGCGCCTCGCCGTCTTCCGGCACTTCGAAGGTCTTGTCGTGCGAGCCGTATTCTTCCGCCTTCTGCGCCATCAGGCCGACGTTCGGCACGGTGCCCATCGTGACCGGATCGAACGCGCCGTTGGTCTTGCAGAAGTTGATGATCTCCTGGTAGATGCGCGCGAACGTGCTCTCCGGGATCACCGCCTTGGTGTCTTTCGGACGACCGTCGGCGCCCCACATCTTGCCGCCGAGGCGAATCATCGCCGGCATCGACGCATCGACGATCACGTCGTTCGGCGCGTGCAGGTTCGAGATGCCCTTCGCCGAATCGACCATCGCCAGTTCCGGACGATGCTCGTGGCATGCGTGCAGGTCGCGGATCACCTCCTCGCGCTGCGATTCCGGCAGCGTCTCGAGCTTCTCGTACAGATTGACGAGGCCGTTGTTGACGTTCACGCCAAGTTCCTCGAACAGCTTGCCGTGCTTCGCGAACGCGTCCTTGTAGAACACTTTCACCGCGTGGCCGAAGACGATCGGGTGCGAGATCTTCATCATCGTCGCCTTCACGTGCAGCGACAGCATCATGCCGGTCTTGCGCGCATCTTCCATCTGGTCTTCATAGAACGCTAGCAGCGCCTTCCTGCTCATGAACATGCTGTCGATGATCTCACCGTCCTGCAGCGCGACCTTCGGCTTCAGCACGATCGTCTTGCCGTTCTTCGTGACGAGTTCCATCTTTACGTCGCGCGCGCGATCGAGCGTCATCGATTTTTCGCCGTGATAGAAGTCGCCGTGCCGCATGTGCGCGACGTGCGTGCGCGACGCCATGCTCCATTCGGCCATGCTGTGCGGGTGCTTGCGGGCGTAGTTCTTCACCGCGGCCGGCGCGCGACGGTCCGAGTTGCCCTCGCGCAGCACCGGGTTCACCGCGCTGCCGAGACACTTCGAGTAGCGCTGACGGATCGCCTTCTGTTCGTCGGTCTTCGGATCTTCCGGATAGTCGGGCACCTTGTAGCCCTTCGCCTGCAGTTCCCTGATCGCGCTCGTCAGTTGCGGCACCGATGCGCTGATGTTGGGCAGCTTGATGATGTTGGTATCGGGTAACGAGGTCAGGCGACCGAGTTCCGCGAGGTTGTCGGGCACCCGCTGCGCTTCGGTCAGAAACTCGGGAAACTCACCGAGGATGCGGCCCGCGACCGAGATGTCGCTGGTCTCGACCTCGATGCCGGCCGGCCTGGTGAAGGTCCGGATGATCGGCAGGAACGCGGCCGTCGCAAGCAGCGGGGCCTCGTCGGTAAGGGTGTAGATGATGGTCGGTTGCTGGGTCGTCATTGCTAGGCTCTGGGCGGGCGGTTGAGAGGCATCTCGCACGTGATATGGGCAGGATGCGCAAACGTCGATCAGGAAAACGACAACGCTAGGACACAAACGCTGTGCGTGGCGGATGGCGACGCGGGGCCCTGGAACGCCAAAGCGGAACGATTAAGCGAACACGGCGGACTGCGTCGCGCAGCGGGTCGCACGGTTGGATTCTGCCTCATTTTCGGGCTGCGAGGAGAATTCGGAATGTGAACAACGGGAGCACGCATGGACACAACAGAGCAAATGACGATCGCGGCTGACTGGATACGCGAAGCCGACGGCATTCTGATCACGGCGGGCGCAGGCATGGGCGTCGATTCCGGACTACCCGACTTTCGAGGCGATCACGGATTCTGGGCGGCTTATCCGGCGTTGAAGACCGGCGGAATCAATTTCCATGACATTGCCAATGGAACAGCCTTCCTGCGTGATCCGGTCCGCGCATGGGGTTTCTACGGCCATCGGCTCAACCTGTACCGGCGCACCGTCCCGCACGCGGGTTTCGAGATCTTGCGCCGCTGGGCATCGGCGAAAAGAAGCGGCGGGTTCGTGTTCACCAGCAATGTGGATGGTCAGTTCCAGAAGGCCGGTTTTGCCGACGATCGCCTGTTCGAATGTCACGGATCGATCCACTTCCTGCAATGCGGACAGTCCTGCAGTACGCCTGAATACATCAGATCCCGAATTTTCATCCGTCGCCCATTCCTCTACCTGTTGTCGCCTGCTAGCGTGGCAGTCCCGACAGCCACGGAGAAGTTCGGAACGTCGTATCAACAGGATGCGGACGGCGTGCGCATGGTGCTCAGTGCGCCGCAATTGGCGGCGGTATTGGCAAGGCAGTCAATCACCCAGACCGAAATGCTTTCCAACCGGCTATGGGGCGGGTTGCAAATCGTCGGCGGCGTGCTGGAAATGGTCGGCGCAAGTGCGTTGTGTGTGATCCCGGAACCGACCATGCTCACCGAGGCAGGGTGTGTCGTGTTCGGCGTACATGGTTCTGATACGGCGGCGGCTGGTTTGCGTCAGGTCTGGACGGGCCAGGACACGGCCACATTGACCCAGCAGGGCACGACGAAGCTGACCGAGGCATTGCCCTATTACGTCCTGACGGCGTTCATCGACTTATCAGACGCAGTTATGAATGAAAATCCGCTGTACCCCGAACTAAACCAGCTCTTTGGTGTGTACCTTAACGAGGATTTTTCGTACTGGGGTAACACCATCAAAGTGATCGTAGGTTGCTACAGAAGAGATAGTTCACAAGAAAGTTTAAAGAACATACTTGCTGAAATTGAAAACTTCGAGAGAGAGAGAACTTTAGCAATCTGGACGATGCATTCGAAGAGGCGTATGGCTCCCAGTTCGGCCCGGAGTTGTGGGGTTACACTACTGCTTCCTTCCTTGACGAATTGAAGCGGCTACTGAGTGAGTAGGCAATTGCTCGGGACAGACGAAAATGTCAACGACTGACATTGACGCGCTCATATCTGACATAGATTCATTCAAAGCCGACTATCCAGAGACGTTGGACTCAGAGTTCAAGGAGCGGTTTGGCCGCCAGTTCGATCCTGTTTTGTGGGGCTACACGACGGATTCCCTCCTTGATGAAGTAAAACGGTTACTGAGTGAGTAGGCAATTGCTCAGGACCGGACCCGCGTCGAGACACTGACGTCAGTCGCGCCATCGTGCATGCCAAGCGTGCGAACATTCGCACCGGTACAATCCTCCGATATCGATGTTCCCGCAGATCTGCCAAACCAAGCCGGAGCGTGTGATGGACGGCGATACCCGGAAAGCCCAATCCGACTGGATTTCCCGTTCGGAATCCACTCACGGAGTCGAACGCATCGAAGCGTTTTTCCACGGCAACGCGTACTCCATGCATCGGCACGACACCTACGCGATCGGCCTGACCCTCGCCGGCGTCCAATGCTTCCATTACCGGCGCGGTTTGCGCACCAGCCTACCTGGACAGACGATGGTCCTGCATCCCGACGAAGTGCACGACGGTCAGGCCGGCACGAACGAGGGATTTCGTTATCAGATGATTTACGTGCAGCCCGCTGCAATCCAGGAAGTCCTCGGCGGCCGCCCCCTGCCGTTCGTCGAAGGCGGCGTCACGACCGATTCGCGCCTGTTCGAAGCCACGCAGACAGCGCTGCGCCAGATGCGTGGCGACGCGGAGCCGCTCGAACGTGACGACGCGCTCGCCGGTCTCGCGCTCGCGCTGGATAACGCCTCGGGCGCGCGGCAGACGCGCAAGTCCGCGGATTTCGCGGCAGCGCAGCGAGCACGCGAATATCTGCACGCATCGTGCACGCACACCGTCACGCTCGATGAACTTGCCGTCGTCAGCGGGCAGGACCGCTGGAGCCTGTCGCGCGATTTCCGAACTTTTTACGGCACCAGCCCCTATCACTACCTGGTCATGCGCCGGCTCGAAGCCGCGCGCGCGATGATGCTGCGCAGCGTTTCCCTCGTGGACGCGGCGGCAGCAGCCGGCTTCGCCGACCAGAGCCACATGACCCGACATTTTCGCCACGCATACGGGATCCCGCCCGCACGTTGGCTCGCGATGACGAGCGATCGGCGCGCCGGCTAACGCAAGCTTGCACGATCGTTCAAGACACTCGCCGGCGGCGGGACTATGCTCTGTTCCAGGTATCACCCGAATGGAGCCACCATGCAAAGCGATTCCCAGCCGACACCCGAGCAACGCGGCCAATACAAGACCATCAACCTGCTCGACAAGATCAGTCAGATCGACGACCACTGGCAGCCGCGCGTCGTGGCTGAAATGAATGACTATCAGTTCAAGGTCGTAAAGATAGTCGGCGATTTCGTCTGGCATCGGCATGCCGATACCGACGAGACCTTCATCGTCCTCGCAGGCCGGTTGCGCATCGACTTCCGCGACCGTTCGATCGAACTGTTTCCCGGAGAAATGGCGGTGGTACCAAAGGGAGTCGAGCACAAGCCGTATGCCGAATCCGAGGTGAAGCTGCTGCTCATCGAACCGCGCGGCGTCGTCAATACCGGCGATACGACCAACGAAAGAACGGCCGAAAACGACGTATGGATCTGAGAGCCGCCATGCAAACGCCGCGGCCGATCGTTCGCGAAGCCGTTTTCCCCGCCGATACGCACGACCTCGTCGCCGTGATCCACGAGTATGTCCGCTGGCTGGATATGGATCTGTCGTACCGCGGATTCGATGCAGAAATGGACGCGTTCGAACACGTTTATACGCTGCCATCCGGCATGTTCTTCGTCGCCGACGCCGGCGGCGAGCTCGCCGGTTGCGCGGGGCTGCTGCGCCATACGGCAGAGACTGCGGAAATCAAACGGCTCTATGTTCGTGAAGCATTCAGAGGGTTGTCGCTTGGCGAAACGCTGGTCACATCGGTGATCGGGAAAGCGAAGACATTGGGATTCTCGACGCTGGTTCTCGACTCGGTTCCGCAAACCCGTTTTGCACAGCTCATCTACGAGCGGTTAGGGTTCGTCGAAACCGCGCCCTACTACGAGAATCCAGTCGAAGGCACACGGTTTCTTGCGCTCGATCTATGAACCGCGAATGGCATCCTGTCGGTCGATCAGACGCAGGTGAGCCGTCGCCATATGTCCAGCTTTTGAGCGTATGAAACCGAGGCATGGGCGGGACTGCTCGATGGCAAACGGACAAGCCGATATTGCACTCCCCGCTCGCCCAACGCTTTCATCCCGATTTTGGCCGCCGTCCCCCCGTTGAAGGCGATGGTAGCCAGTTTCGGCAGCGTATCGATGAGAGCAATCAGATCGTTGCTGGCATGGTCGCGAATCCGGCTATCCAGGCTTCCTGCTCGACGAGCCTCGGCAACGACGTCCCATAGTCCGATATGGTGTTCGAGCAACGTCTCGAGACGCGTCGAATAGTCCATACCAACCAGATCCCGTTCTATCGCTTCACCGACCAGTAACCAGAATTTGTTCTGCGGGTGTGCGTAGTATTGGCCGTGAGCCAACGACACCTCGCCCGGCAAGCTACCGAGGATCAAGACCCGCGTATCAGCGTCGACGACAGGCGCAAAGCAACGCTTGAACGACATCAGCGGCTCCGCTCGTCGGCGCCGCGCGGCACGCTGTGCGCACGCGACGCGGTGTGATCGAGCGGACGACCGTGCTCGCGCACCCGCGCGTGCGCGATATGCGCCGCGCCGGTGCCTGACGCGGCAGCGTGCGCGCGAGCGGCCGCGTCCAACGCACGCAAATGCTCCCACAGTGCCGGCAACATGCATTCGGTCACCATCAAAGGCGCGCCATGCCGCTCGAACACCGAGCGACGCGCCACCAGCGCATGCGGCGCATGCCGATCGCCGCCGTCGATTTCATGCGCGGCCAACCGATACAACGGATGCCGCTGCCCCACCCTGCGGCTCACCAGCGACGAACGCGCGACACTACTATCGCTATACAGCAACTCCGCGAGCGGCCGGGTGCGCAGCCGGCGCGTCGCCTGCCAGATGCCGACGCTCGCGGCACGCGGCGTCACGCTATGCGCGGCGACGAACGGCACGCCATCGACCGACAGCACCACTTCGCGCACCCACACCGGCGCGCGCGGCGCGAGTCCGAGCGCGGCGGCTTCGTCGGGCCACGGCAGCGCGATGGCTTCGCGAGTCACGCGCACCGCGACCGCGCCGAGCGCTCGCAGGTGCGCGGTCAGTGAACCGCCGCGGGTCAGCCAGTCTTTCTGGGCGGCGCTGAAAGTGGCCAAAGGCGCGACGCGCCAGTGGGCGTCGGCGGGATCGAAACGGATAGGCATGGTGTCGGATTATAGCGGCGTGCTCCGACGGTAATTTTTCGCGGCAACGACCGCGGCGATCGTGCGCGCTCCTTCAGCCAGGGCAGCCGACGCAAACCAGAAGGCAAAAAAATGCGCTGCCGAAGCAGCGCATTTCTCAACTACCGGGCGTCAATCCAGCAACGACATCAACGCTTTCGGCTCACGCTCAACCCGCGCGCGACAGCAGCAACGCATTGGTCCGCTTCACGAAGCTCGCCGGATCTTCCAGCGCGCCGCCTTCGGCGAGCAGTGCCTGATCGAACAGCAGATGGCACCAGTCATCGAAATTCGCGCTATCGGCATGCAGACCCTTCACGAGGGCGTGCTCCGGATTCACTTCGAGAATCGGATGGAACTCAGGCGCCTGCTGGCCCGCGGCCTTCAGCATGCGCTGCAGGTAACCGCTCATTTCGCCGTCGTCGGCAACGAGGCACGACGGCGAGTCGGTCAGGCGGAACGTCAGCCGCACGTCCTTCGCCTTGTCCTTCAACGCTTCCTTCATTTTCTCGACGAGCGGCTTGAACGCTTCGCCGATCTTCTCCTGCGCCTCTTTTTCCTCGTCGTTCAGCGCGCCGAGATCGAGGTCGCCGCGCGCGACGCTTTGCAGCGGCTTGCCGTCGAATTCGTTGAGGAACGACAGCATCCATTCATCGACGCGATCGGTCAGCAACAGCACTTCGACGCCCTTCTTGCGGAACACTTCGAGATGCGGGCTGTTCGACGCGGCCTGCCACGTGTCGGCGGTCACGTAGTAGATCTTCGTCTGCTCGGGCTTCATGCGAGCGACATAGTCGGCCAGCGACACGGTCTGCTCGGCCGAGCCCGTATGCGTCGTCGCGAAGCGCACGAGCTTCGCCACGCGCTCGCGATTGGCGAAGTCCTCGCCGATGCCTTCCTTCAGCACCTGGCCGAATTCCTTCCAGAAGCCGGCGTACTTTTCCTTATCGGCGTCGTTGTCCGCGTTGGCCAGTTCTTCCAGCATCGACAGCGCGCGCTTCGTCACGCCTTCGCGGATCGCCTTCACGTCGCGGCTTTCCTGCAGGATTTCGCGCGACACGTTGAGCGGCAGATCGGCCGAATCGACCACACCCTTCACGAAGCGCAGGTACGTGGGGAGCAGTTGCTCGGCGTCGTCCATGATGAACACGCGCTTCACGTACAGCTTCAGTCCGCCGCGCTGCTCGCGGTTCCACAGATCGAACGGCGCGTGCGCCGGCACGTACAGCAGTTGCGTGTACTCGCTGCGGCCTTCGACGCGGTTATGCGTCCACGTCAGCGGATCTTGATGATCGTGCGAGATGTGCTGGTAGAACTGCTTGTATTGGTCGTCGGTGATGTCGTTCTTCGGACGGGTCCACAGCGCGCTCGCCTGGTTGACGGTCTCGTCCTCGTCCTTCGTGACCATCTCGCTCTTTTCCGCGTCCCACTCTTCCTTCTTCATCAGGATCGGCAGCGCGACGTGGTCCGAGTACTTCTGGATGATCGACTTCAGCCGATACGACGACAGCAGTTCGTCCTCATCGGCACGCAGATGCAGCGTGATGGTCGTGCCGCGCGCGGCGCGCTCGATCGTCTCGACCGCGAAATCGCCTTCGCCCGCGCTTTCCCAGCGCACGCCTTCCGAGGCCGGCAAACCGGCGCGGCGCGTCTCGACGGTGATCTTGTCCGCGACGATGAAGCCCGAGTAGAAGCCCACGCCAAACTGGCCGATCAGCGCCGCGTCCTTCTGCTGGTCGCCCGACAGCTTGCCGAAGAATTCCCTGGTGCCCGAACGCGCGATCGTGCCGAGGTGCGCGATCGTCTCGTCGCGGCTCATGCCGATGCCGTTGTCGTCGATCGTGACGGTGCGCGCGGCCTTGTCGAACGACACCCGAATCCGCAGGTTCGGATCGTTCTCGTACAGCGCGCTGTTTTCGATCGCCTCGAAGCGCAGCTTGTCGGCCGCGTCGGACGCGTTCGAAATCAGCTCGCGCAGAAAGATTTCCTTGTTGCTGTACAGCGAATGGATCATCAGTTGCAGAAGTTGCTTCACTTCTGCCTGAAAGCTCATGGTTTCTTGTGCCATGGTCGGACTTCCTCTCTGTTGCGAATTGGGGGATGAGCGGCGGCCGAAGCGGATTCCAACCGCGGTTCGGGCCCGCCGTGCCGGAGCGCCGGACCGCCGGATCGTCCGCGCAAATGGGGACGCTCCGGCGCGGTTTCAAGAGGCGCGGCGCGCGACGCCGTCGAGATAACGGCTTAGGAACGCCGGTAATTCAGGATCGCCGCAATTGGCGATGTTGAAGCGCATCCACGTGCTCGGCGACTGCTGCGGCGAAAACAGCCCGCCCGGCGTCAGCAGATAGCCGGCTTCGTGCCCGGCCGCGGCGAGCGCGCCTGCGTCGACGCCGGTGTCGGCCCACAGGAACATCCCGGCCGTCGGCGTCAGAAACAGCTTCATGCCGGTCTTCTCGATCATCCGTACGGCCTTCTCGCGCACGCCGTCGAGCCGTGCGCGAATGCGCTCGACGTGCCGCCGGTAGTGGCCCTCGGTCAGGATCTTGTAGATCACGCGCTCGTTCAACTCCGGGCTCGTCATGCCGACCAGCATCTTCTGATTGGCGACCACCATCGCGACCTCTGCCGCGCATGCGATGAAACCGACGCGCAGATTCGGCGCAAGCGTCTTCGAGAAACTGCCGAGGTAGATCACGCGCTTTAGCTGATCGAGGCTCGCGAGCCGCGTACCCGCGTAGCTGGGCGGGCACAGGTCGCCGTAGATGTCGTCCTCGACGACGATGAAGTCGTACGCCTCGGCAAGCCGCAGGATGCGGAACGCCTGCGCGGCGCTCAGCGAGGTGCCGGTCGGGTTCTGCAGCACCGAGTTGATCACCAGCATTTTGGGGCGCCATTCCTGGACCAGCGCTTCGAGCGCGTCGAGATCGGGGCCGCCCGGCGTGTACGGCATGCCGACGAGCCGCGCGCCCTGCGACGCAAAGCAGCCGAACATCTGGAACCACGCCGGATCGCCGACGATCACCGCATCGCCCGGCTTCACGTAGATGCGCGAAATGAGGTCGATCGCCTGGGTGATGCCCGACACCATCACGATCTGCTCGGGCGACGCGCCGATCTCCAGTTCCTCGAGCCGCGTCTGCAACTGCTGACGCAGCGGCAGGAAACCTTGCGCGGTGCCGATGCCGAGCATCTGCATGCCGCTTTGCCGGCCGAGCGTGCGCAGCGCGTTGGTGATCAGGTCGCCGTCGAGCCAGCGGGCCGGCAGATAGCCGAGGCCCGGGCTGCGCTCGGGCCGCGCGCCGGTGTGCAGCATGTTGCGCAGCAGCCAGACGACGTCGATATTGGCCGGCGCGGGCAGCGTCTCGACGCGCGGGTGCAGCTCGGTGACGCTCGCCGCGCCGCCCTGGCGTTCGCGCACATAGAAGCCGGAGCCGCGCCGCGACTCCAGAAAACCCTGCGCGACGAGCCGCTCGTACGCTTCGACCACCGTGAAGCGCGACACGCCCTTGTCGAGCGCGAGCTTGCGGATCGACGGCATGCGCATGCCGGGGCGGAACACGCGCTCCTCGATGCGGCGCCGCGCCCATTGGACGAGCTGTTCGACCAGCGTCAACGACGCGGTGTCGTGCGGGGCAGGAATCTGGGTAAGTGGGACGGACATGACGGACTCCAACTGTACCGAATAGTATCGCGCCGATTGTACCGTTACTGTGCAGGTCACGGCCGTTACATTTGAATCCAGCGAGGCTGGTGACGCCATGTAAATCCATCCGCATGGCCCGCCGATCCGGCAAACGGTTATGCTTACGGCCCCGGCAGCGCAGCCTTCAAGCGTGGCGCGCAACTGGCCCTTGCGAAGAACAGCGTTTTCCGTCGATCCGCCATGACCACCCTGACAGCCCAATCGCTCAGTCTCGATCACCTCGTCGTCTCCGCGCGCACCCTGGACGAAGGCGTCCAGTACGTCGCCGATACGCTCGGCGTCGCGCCGGCCGGCGGCGGCGCGCATCCGCTGATGCGGACCCACAATCGCCTGCTCGGCCTGTGGGGCGGGGTCTACCTGGAAGTGATCGCAATCGATCCGCACGCCGCGGCCGACGCAACCGATGGCACCGCGCCGCGCCCGCGCCTGTTCGCGCTCGACGACCCGGCGACGCAGGCGCGACTGGAAAACGGGCCGTATCTGTCGCATTGGGTCGCGCGCGTCGAGCGGCCGAAGCATCTGGCGACGTGGCAAGCGCAGTATCCGCAGCGCATCGCGCCGGTCGTGCCGATGACGCGCGGCGATTTCACGTGGGGCCTGACGGTGCCCGACGACGGGTCGTTCCCGGCGTGGCAAGGCGCCGGCGACGGCGTGCTGCCCTCGCTGATCCAGTGGGACTCGACGCGGCATCCGTCGCAGTCGATGGCGCCGACGAACCTCGCGCTGAAAGCGTTGAAAGCCGTGCATCCGCGGCCAGAGCTGATTGGCGAGCAACTGCGCTGGCTCGGCGCCGCGCACCTGCTCGACGTACAGCCGACCGACGGCGCGGCGGCGCTCGTCGCCGAATTCGAAACACCCGAGGGTTCTCGAACCCTCGGATAAACAGCGCGTGATTGTGCAACCCCCGTGGCAACCCCGGTGACACCCCAGCGGCAATGGTTGGCCAGTCGCGCGATAATTGAAATTTTGACCGGTTCCAGAAATACCAGCAGAGGAGATCATGGACCAAAGCGACCTGAAAGCCCCGACGTGGCAATTGTCCGAACGCGCGCGCAAGCTCACGAGCTCCGCGATCCGCGAGATCCTGAAGGTCACGGAACGGCCCGAAGTCATCTCCTTCGCCGGCGGCCTGCCCTCGCCGGCCACCTTTCCGGCCGAGCGCATGCGCGAGGCGTCCGACCGCATCCTGCGCGACACGCCCGCCGCGGCGCTGCAGTACAGCGCGACCGAAGGTTATCTGCCGCTGCGCGAATGGGTCGCGCAGCGCTACTCGATCAACGGCGCGCAGATCCGTGCGTCGCAGGTGCTGATCACGACCGGCTCGCAACAGGCGCTCGACCTGCTCGGCAAGGTGCTGATCTGCGTCGATAGCCCGGTGCTGGTCGAAACGCCGACCTACCTCGGCGCGCTGCAATCGTTCTCGATGTACGAGCCGCACTACGTGCAGGTGCCGACCGACGAGCAGGGCCTGATCCCCGAGGGGCTGAAGCCGGAACTGACCAATGGCGCGCGTCTGCTGTACGCGCAGCCGAATTTCCAGAATCCGACGGGCCGCCGTCTGCCGGTCGAACGCCGCCGCGCGCTCGCCGAGTTCGCGAAGACCGCGCCGTTCCCGGTGATCGAGGACGATCCCTATGGCGCGCTCGACTACGCGGGCGAACCGCTGCCGACGATGTTGTCGATGGCGCCCGATCACATCGTCTATCTCGGCTCGTTCTCGAAGGTGCTCGCGCCGGGTCTGCGGGTCGGTTTCATCATCGCGCCCGAGGAGCTGATCTTCAAACTCGTGCAGGCCAAGCAGGCCACCGACCTGCACACGCCGAGCTTCACGCAGCGCATCGTGCACGAGGTGGTCAAGGACGGCTTTCTCGACACGCACGTGCCGACCATCCGCGAGCTATACCGCAACCAGTGCGACGCGATGCTCACCGCGCTCGAGCGCTATATGCCCGAAGGCGTCAGCTGGAACCGTCCGGAAGGCGGCATGTTCATCTGGGTCAATCTGCCGGCGGGCATCGACACCATGAAGCTGCTCGAGGAAGCGGTCGCGCAGAACGTCGCGTTCGTGCCGGGCGCTCCGTTCTTCGCGAGCGAAGCCCAGCACAACACGCTGCGTCTGTCGTTCGTCACGGTGCCACCGGCTAAAATCGACGAAGGCGTGGCGCGTCTCGCCGCACTCGTGCGCGCGAAAATCTGAACGGCGTTAGCCGCACTGCCATCGGGGCGAAGCTTGCACGCGCGTTGCGTGCGGACTTCGCCCCGCCCGCATTCATGCAATCTCACCGAAACGAGGACACGACATGGCTCAATCGAATGTGTACGACAAGCTCAAGGAACTCGGCATCGAATTGCCGGCGGCGGGTGCGCCGGCAGCGGCCTATGTGATGAGCGCGCAAAGCGGCAACACGGTGTACCTGTCGGGCCACATCGCCAGGAAGGACGGCAAGGTGTGGGTCGGCAAGCTCGGCGCGACGCTCTCCACCGAGGAAGGCAAGGCCGCCGCGCGCTCGATCGCGATCGATCTGCTCGCCACCTTGCATGCGCACGTCGGCGACCTGAACCGCGTCACGCGCGTCGTCAAGCTGATGAGCCTCGTCAACTCGACGCTCGAGTTCACCGAGCAGCATCTGGTCACCAACGGTGCGTCCGAACTGATCGCCGACGTGTTCGGCGAACGCGGCAAGCACGCGCGCTCGGCGTTCGGCGTCGCGCAGATTCCGCTCGGCGCGTGCGTGGAGATCGAGCTGATCGCCGAGGTCCAATAGCATCGACGCGATGTGACAATGCGTGCGGTGTCGCGCGAGATCGGCACCTGATTCACGCCGCATTGCGATTCAAACGCGCCGACCGGTGTCACGCACGGGCGGCGCGTTTTTGTTTTATGGCGACGGTGGATCGCCGCCGCGCAGGCGGATAGAATCCGCGAACTCCCTCAACGTCCTTTGCGCCGGGGCCTGTCGATGTCCGCTCACACCGTTCGTTTCAAACAGGTCGACGTGTTTACGTCGACACCGTTCAAGGGCAATCCGCTTGCCGTCGTGTTCGATGCCGACGCGCTCGATACCGCGCAAATGCAGGCCATTGCGCGCTGGACCAATCTGTCCGAAACCACGTTTCTGCTAAAGCCGATCGACGCGGCCGCCGACTATCGCGTGCGCATCTTCACGCCGGGGGGCGAGTTGCCGTTCGCGGGTCATCCGACCTTGGGCACCGCGCATGCTTTGCGCGAAAGCGGCTACCAGCCGAAGCAGGCCGGCAAGCTGATCCAGCAATGCGGCGTGGGTCTCGTCGAACTCGAAGCGCTCGACGGCGGCGACAACATGCACGGCGCATGGGCGTTCGCCGCGCCGCCCGCGCGCGTGACACCGCTCGCCGAGCATCGTTACGAAGCGCTGTCTACGGCTTTACGTAGTCAGGCGATCGACTTCAGCGCGCCGCCATGCGCGGTCGACAACGGTGCGCCGTGGCTCGTCGTGCGGGTTGATTCGGCACGCGCCTGCCTCGCGCTCGAACCCGACGCGGCGGCGCTCGCCGAGCTCGTGCATTCGGTCGACACGCACGGCGTCGCCGTGTATGGACCGCACGACGCCGACGGCCCCGCGACGTTCGAGGTCCGTTGCCTGATGGCGGGCGGCGGCTTCGGTGTCGGCGAAGACCCGGTGACGGGCAGCGCCAATGCCGCGCTCGCGGGTCTGCTGAACCTGCAGCACCGTCGTCCCGCCGCGCGCTACACGGCGCGTCAGGGCACCGCGCTCGGGCGCGCGGGCCACGTGTCGGTCCACTACGACGATGCGCGCGGCAAGATCTGGATCGGCGGGCCTTCGGTGACGATCGTCGACGGCACGTGCCGGCTCGCGTAAGCGAGCTGCGGCTTCGCGCGCACGCCGCGGCGACACGCCACATGCCGCCGCTTCACACCACAAAAAGCCGCAGCGCGATGGCGTCGCCATACCTGGTTCTCCGAATTCATCGTGGCCGGATTGCAAAAGCCCTGCCAGAAACTGCCGAGTGGCAGGCACCGTTGCCGATGAAGTCTTCGACAAACCACGGACCGGCCGCGTCATAGGACCGGCGATGCAGGCCACGTGAACAGCCGCACCTGGGCGCCCGCCGCGCGAGCGTATACCCCATGCCCGGAAGCTTCCTTAATCCAGTGGCATTCAGTAATATCGAACCGTATCCGATGACCTGTGGACGGTCCGGCGCGGCGCCACGCCCTCTCCTCCTGCGCAGCAGCTTTGGCATCTTGGTCACCATGCAGCCATCCATCTATTTCGCGCAGTCGATGCCCATGCGTTTGCAAGTGGCCCGCACCCAGCCAAGGCCCGCGCGATGACTCAGTCCCGCTTCTCCGAGCCGCGCGAAGCCAGGCCGCGACGTGATCCATTGGTCACGCGCCGGCGCGCATTGCTCGTCATTCCCGCCCTCGGGGTACTCGTACTGATCCTGCTGTGGACCGTGATCTTCGCGCGGCTGTCGGTAGAAAGGGACGCGACGTACCGCGAAGCGATGGCGTCTTCCGCCATACTTTCCGCGGCGCTCGAGCAGCACACCATCAAGGCGATTCACCAGGTCGATCAGATCACGCGCTTCGTCAAGTACGAGTTCGAAAAGACGCCCAATCATTTCGATCTCGCGAGCACGGTCGAAAAAGGCGTCGTGCAAAGCGAAACGCTCGTGCAGGTGTCGATAATCGACGAGCACGGCAGACTGATCGCCAATACGGCCGAACTCAACCCCGCTCACATCGACTTGTCGGACCGCGAGCACTTCAAGGTCCACGAGCACGAAAACGACGACCAGCTGTACATCAGCAAGCCCGTGCTCGGCCGCGTGTCGGGTCACTGGACGCTGCAGATGACGCGGCGTCTCAATCATCCGGACGGCTCGTTCGCGGGCGTCATCGTGGTCTCCGAAGACCCGAGCTACTTTACGTCGGACTTCTACAACAACGCGGCGATCGGCCGCGAAGGCGTGATCGCGGTGATCTCGGACAGCGGCACCGTGCTCGCGCGCCGCACCGGCAACGCCAGCAGGACGAGCAGCACGTTCACCGCGAGCGGCACGTATCCGACCTCGGAGCATGTGTCGGGCACCTACGTCGATTCGATCGACAACGTCACGCGCATCGTGTCGTACCGGCACATCGACGGCTATCCGCTCGGCGTGCTCGTCGGTCTTTCGCAGGGCGAAGAATTCGCCGATTACAACCACACGCGCAACGTCTATCTGTTGATGGCGGGCTTCATCTCGCTCGCGATGCTCAGCTTCTTCGCGGTCGCGACCGGCCTGATAGGCAAACTGCTGGGCCGCGAGCGCGAGATGACGGAACTCGTCGAATACGATCTGTTGACCGGCCTGCGCAATCGCTACGCGACGCTGCAGGCGCTGCGCCATGACGTCGCGCAGCCGTTCAACCTGGGTCGCCTCGCGATTCTTTTTATCGACCTCGACAACTTCAAGACCGTCAACGACACGCTCGGCCACAACGCCGGCGACATCGTGCTGCAGATGACAGCCTCGCGCCTCGCCACCGCGGTCGGCGACGACGGCGCGCTGAGCCGCATCGGCGGGGACGAGTTCGTCGTCGTGATCAAGGGCGACGATGTCGAAAAGCGCGCGGTCGCGCTCGCCGAAGCCGCCGGCGAAGCGTTCTCGAAGCCGTTCGAGGTGCGCGGCAGCGCGTTCGTGCTGCATGCGAGCATCGGCATCGCGCTGTACTCGGTCGCCAACGAAAGCGAGATCGACCTGCTGAAGAAAGCCGACCTCGCGATGTACAGCGCGAAGGACGCCGGCAAGAACTGCTACCAGTTCTATTCGCCGCATCTGTCGCATCGCGCGGACCATCTGATGAAGTGGGAACAGCAGTTGCGCGTCGCGCTGGCCGAGGGGCAACTGTTCCTCGCCTATCAGCCGAAGATCGATCTGAAGCGCCGCTGCATCACCGGCTTCGAAGCGCTCGTGCGCTGGAACCATCCGCAGCACGGACTGATCCCGGCCAACGAGTTCATCCCCGTGGCCGAGTCGACCGGCCTGATCGTGCCGATCGGCGACTTCGTGATCGAGACCGCATGCCGTCAGCTCGCGCAATGGCAGCAGCAGGGCTACGACACGCTATCGCTCGCGGTGAACATTTCGGCGGTGCAGTTCTGGCGCGGCGACCTGCTCGAAACGGTCTCGCGCGCGATCGAGGAAACCGGCATCTCCGCGCGTCGCCTCGAACTCGAAATCACCGAAACGACGATGATGGAATTTCCGGAAGTGGTCTCCGAAAAAATCTTCGCGCTGAAGCGTCTCGGCGTACGCATCGCGCTCGACGATTTCGGCACCGGCTACTCTTCGCTGTCCTATCTCAACCGCTTTGCCGTCGATACGCTGAAGGTGGACCGCTCGTTCGTCCAGGCGATTCCGGGCGACCGCAGCGTCTGCGTAATGGTCACCGCGATCGTCAACCTCGCGCGCTCGCTCGGGCTCACGGTGGTGGTCGAAGGCACGGAGACCGAAGAGCAGATTGCGTGGCTGGCCGCGCTCGGCCATATCGAGGCACAGGGCTTCCTGTTCTCGCGGCCGGTGCCAGTGGAGGCGATCCCGGCACTGCTCGAGCGCTTCGGGGTATGCGGCATGAACAGCGTCGGCGGCCGCCGCGTCGCGCACGAAGCCCACAGCGCAAGCAGCCTATCGAGCAACAATTAAAGGACGGGCGCCCGCACGGCGGGCCCGTGCAGCGCCGATGCAGACCATCACGAGCGATGAGGCTGCCCGCCGCGGGCAACGGGAACCGCTATGGACGCTGTTCCGGGTCGTGTGCGGCCTGTCGGCGCTGTCGTGGGGCGGTCTCGCGTTGATGGCGCAGCTCGAGCATCATTACGTGGAACGCGAGGGGCGGCTCTCGCGCGTGGCGTTCTCGGACCTGATCGCGCTCGCGTGGATGGTGCCGGGACCCGTCGGCTGCAACGTCGCCGTGCAGCTCGGGCACGCGCTGCGCGGACGCGCGGGCGCATGGGTCGCCGGGGTGGCGAGCGTCCTGCCCTTCTTCACGCTGATGACGCTGTTCGCGATCTTCTATCGCACGCCCATCGTGCACACGATCGCGTCGCAAACCCTGCTGCATCACTTCAGCGTCGTGCTCGCGACGCTGATCGCGGTCACCTGGTACAAGCAAACCCGCGCGCTGGTGCGGGGCAAGCTCGAATGGACGGCGGCGCTGCTCGGCAGCATCGCGCTGCTCTATGCGCACAGCGCCGCGGTGTATGTGGTGATGCTCGGCGCGGCCTTCGGCGCCGGCTGGTTCGCGAGTCGGGAGCGCGACTCGCGACTCGCCGTGTCGCTGCAGCGCGGCGACTATCGGCTGCTGGCCGCGCTCGGTGTGCTGCTCGTGCTGTTTGCGCTGCCGCTGCCGCATCGCTATGACCTCGCGCTGCTGTGGCCGCGCCTCGCGGGCGCCGGCATGACGCTGTTCGGCGGCGGCTTCTCGGCGTTGCCGGTGCTGAAGACGCTGTTCGTCACGCCGGTGGTCGGCGTGTCCGATAACGACTTCACGCTCGCGTTTACGCTGTCGCCGTTGTCCCCGGGACCCCTGCTGAACGTGGTCCCGTTCTTCGGTTATCTCGTCGATGGCTGGCTCGGCGCGCTGATCGCGACGCTCGCGCTATTCGTGCCGTCAGGCTGCCTCGTCGTGCTCGCGCAGCGGCATCTGATGACTCGACAGTCATCGCGATCCGCATCTGCATCAGTTGAAGGTGAACCCGCGCTTCGAGCACGGCATGAGGATTCTGCGCGCGGTCACGACCGCGTTTCTCGCGGTCGCGGTACTGCGCATTGCCGTGCACGTACCGCTGGAGCCGATCTATCTGCTGACCGCGACGTTCTCCGCGATGTGCTTCGCGAAGCTGAAGGTGCCGGTGTATGCCGTGTATGGAACGGTGGCGGTGGCGTGCGGTTTGTGGCTCGCGTACGGCGCCACGACGTGATGCGTCGCGGGCCGCACGAAGCCTGCTGCGCCGTTGGCGATCCGGCGGTCCGGCGATCCGGCGGTCCGGCGGTCCGGCGGTCCGGCGGTCCGGCGATCAGAACCCGCGCGACAGCACAGCGAAGCCGATCGTCACGACGCCCAGCACGAGATTGATCAGCACGAGACGGCGGACCGTGCCGACCGCCTGCGCGCCATCGGGCCACTTCTGCGCCTGCACCGCGCGGCGAATGCGCGGATATACGGCGAAGCGGATATGCCCGAAGATCAGCATCATCACGATGCCGAGACCGGCCATCGCATGCAGCGGCCAGCTAGCATGAGCGCCGCCGAATTGCATCAGCAGGAAGCCGCCGCTGATCAGGATCACTAGCACCGACACCCCGACCCAGTTGAAGAAGCGGCCAAATACCGACTCCCACAGCGGCAGGCGCAGTTGCGGCGACAGATCGCCGAGCGCAGGACGCAGGCAGAAATGCGCGAACACCATACCGCCGACCCACACCGCCACCCCGAGCAGATGCAGAAAAAGCGCGACTTCGATAGCCTTGTTCATGTAGTTTTCCTCTCCCGACGACGCCACACCGTTTAGGACACGCGATCCGGCTCAGCACCAACTGAGCGCGTTCGACCATACGTGATGCAGGCAGTTCCGGGTATCGACGTCTATTGCGTCGTGTTTTGTCGTTGTGATCGCGGCACGTTCATCTGGCCGCGACGCGGCCGCGCCCCGTTTGCTTCCACGCCCTTCGCGCGACGGACTTTGCTGCGACAGACCGCGAGCGCCCCGCATGCTAGCAGGCGCCCACGGTTCTACAGCGTCAAACTTCGTTAAATCGACTCCACTAGGCCGGCAGCACCGGACGCATGCCGTCGAGCTTCAGCTTGCTGGCGGGCGCGCGTCCCTTGCGCGCACGCTTGCCGACATGCGCCGCAAGCTCGGCGCCGGCCAGCTTCTCCTCGTCGACGCGGCCGCCACGACGCGTGCCGATCAGCATCACGCCTGCTTGATTGATCGCGAGCGCCTGCACGAGCGTTTCGTTGTCGTCGAGCGCCATCAGCGTGACGCCACGGCCGCCGCCCGACAGCGTCTTCATCTCGTCGAGGCCGAACACGAGCAGACGCCCGCCCGACGACAGACACGCGACCTGCGCCGCGTCCGGCAGCATCGGCATCGGCGCGAGCGGCGCGGCGCCGGCGTCGATCGTCATGAACGACTTGCCGGCCTTCACGCGGCTCACCATATCGCCGACCTTCGCGATGAAGCCGAAGCCGTTGCTCGACGCGAGCAGCAGTGCCTGTTCCGCCGACGCCGCGTAGTAGTGCATCAAATGACTGCCCGATTCGAGCTCGATCAACGACGTGACCGGCACGCCGTCGCCGCGTCCGCCCGGCAGTAGAGCCACCGCGACCGAATAGACGCGCCCGTTGCTACCCCACGCGATCAGCGTATCGGGCGTGCGGCATTGGAACGCCGCGTAAAGGCCGTCGCCGGCCTTGAAGCTGAAGCCGGCCGTATCGAGCCCGTGGCCCTTCAGCGCGCGCACCCAGCCCTTCTGCGACACCACGACGGTGACCGGCTCGTCGACCACGCGCGCTTCGAACGTCGCGCGCTTTTCCTGCTGGATCAGCGTGCGGCGCTCGTCGCCATACTGTTTCGCGTCGGCTTCGATTTCCTTGATCAGCAGGCGCTTCATCGCCGGTTCGCTGCCGAGCAGCTCTTCGAGCTTGGCCTTCTCGTCGCGCAGCTCGGCCAGTTCCTTCTCGATCTTGATCTTCTCGAGGCGCGCCAACTGACGCAGCCGGATTTCGAGGATGTCCTCGGCCTGGCGATCCGTGAGACCGAACGCGGCCATCAGCGCGACCTTCGGCTCGTCCGATTCGCGAATGATGCGGATGACTTCGTCGATATTCAGGAAGACGATCATCCGGCCTTCGAGAATATGGATGCGGTCGTCGACCTTCGACAGACGATGCCGCGTGCGGCGCGTCACCGTCGCGAAACGGAACGCGATCCACTCGTGCAGGATTTCGCTCAAGCCCTTCTGACGCGGCCGGCCATCGCCGCCGACCATCACCATGTTCAGCGGTGCGTTCGATTCGAGGCTCGTATGCGCGAGCAGCGTGTTGACGAAGTCGGTCTGATCGATGCGGCTCGACTTCGGCTCGAACACGAGACGCACCGGCGCGTCCTTGCCCGATTCGTCGCGCACCGCGTCGACGAGCCCGAGCAGCGTCTGCCGCGTCAGCAACTGCTCGGGCGTCAGCGTCTTCTTGCCGAGCTTGATTTTCGGGTTGGTCTGTTCTTCGATTTCCTCGAGCACCTTCTGCGCGGCCGTATTCGGCGGCAGTTCGGTGATCACGAGTTGCCACTGGCCGCGCGCGAGATCCTCGATCTTCCAGCGCGCGCGCACCTTCAGGCTGCCGCGGCCGGTTTCGTACGCGGTGGCGATTTCCGCCTCGCTCGAAATGATCTGGCCGCCGCCGGGGAAGTCCGGACCGGGCACGTGCTGCATCAGCTCCGCATGCGAGAGCTTCGGATTGCGGATCAGCGCGACCGCCGCTCCTGCGACTTCGCGCAGGTTGTGCGACGGAATTTCCGTCGCGAGGCCGACGGCGATGCCCGATGCGCCATTGAGCAGCACGAACGGCAGACGCGCCGGCAGCACCTTCGGCTCTTCGAACGAGCCGTCGTAGTTCGGCATGAAGTCGACCGTGCCCTGATCGATTTCGGCGAGCAGCAGCTTTGCGATCGGCGTCAGGCGCGCTTCGGTGTAACGCATCGCCGCCGCGCCGTCGCCGTCGCGCGAGCCGAAGTTGCCCTGGCCGTCGATCAGCGGATAGCGCATCGAAAAGTCTTGCGCGAGACGCACGAGTGCGTCGTACGCGGACTGGTCGCCGTGCGGGTGATACTTACCGAGCACGTCGCCGACCACGCGCGCCGATTTGACCGGCTTCGCGTTGTCGCCAAGGCCCATCTCGTTCATCGCGAACAGGATGCGGCGCTGCACCGGCTTCTGCCCATCGCAAACATCGGGCAGCGCGCGGCCCTTGACCACGCTGACCGCATACTCGAGGTACGCGCGCTCTGCGTAGTTGCCGAGCGTCAGCACGTCGCTGTCCGACGGTGGCTCGTTGAAAAGGTCGAGAGTGTTATCGTCGTCCATCTAGATTCCGTGTCCGTGTTTGGCTTGCAGTGTCATATGCCGCATTGAGGCGCAATGCGCTCAGATGTCCGCTTCCACTTCGTTGCCCTTCTCTTCGAGCCAGCTGCGGCGCGACGCCGCTTCGCCCTTGCCCATCAGCATCGTCATGCGCGCGACGGTCGCATCGTAGTCGAGTTCGCCGAGCGCGACCGGCTGCAGGCGGCGCGTGTCGGGATTCATCGTCGTGTCCCACAGCTGCTCGGCGCTCATTTCACCGAGACCCTTGAAGCGGCTGATCGACCACTGGTTGTCGCGCACGCCGTCCTTGCGCAGCTTGTCGAGAATCGCCTCGAGCTCGCCTTCGTCGAGCGCATAGAGCTTCTGCGCGGGCTTCTTGCCGCGCGCGGGCGCATCGACGCGAAACAACGGCGGACGCGCGACGCACACATGACCGCGCTCGATCAGTTGCGG
The DNA here is from genome assembly GCF_050436505.1 of Paraburkholderia sp. CI3. NCBI lineage: Bacteria > Pseudomonadati > Pseudomonadota > Betaproteobacteria > Burkholderiales > Burkholderiaceae > Paraburkholderia > Paraburkholderia sp. CI3. Next base: position 4,135,547 of record NZ_JBNDMI010000004.1, on the reverse strand, counting down.
GAAATGCTTGAAGAACAGCGTGAGCAGCAGCACCTGGATATGCGAGCCGTCGACGTCCGCATCCGACAGAATGCAGATCTTGCCGTAGCGCAGATTCGACAGATCGATCTTGTCGTCCGGATTATGCGGATCGACGCCGATCGCCACTGAAATGTCGTGCACCTCGTTGTTCGCGAACAGGCGATCACGTTCGGTTTCCCATGTGTTCAGCACCTTGCCGCGCAGCGGCAGGATCGCCTGGTATTCCTTGTCGCGGCCCATCTTCGCGGAGCCGCCCGCCGAGTCGCCCTCGACGAGGAACAGTTCGTTGCGGCCGATTTCCGTCGATTCGCAATCGGTCAGCTTGCCGGGCAGCACGGCGACGCCCGAGCTCTTGCGCTTCTCGACCTTCTGCCCCGCGCGCGTGCGCGCCTGCGCCTGCTTGATCACGAGGTCCGCGAGTTTCTTGCCATGCTCGACGTGCTGGTTCAACCACAGTTCGAGCGCCGGCCGAGCGAACGACGACACGAGCTTGACCGCATCGCGGCTATTCAGGCGCTCCTTGATCTGCCCTTGAAACTGCGGATCGAGCACCTTCGCCGACAGCACGAACGACACCCGCGCGAACACGTCTTCGGCGAGCAGTTTCACGCCCTTTGGCTGCAGGTTGTGCAACTCGACGAAGCTCTTGACCGCCTGATAAAGACCGTCGCGCAAGCCCGACTCATGCGTGCCGCCCGCGGGCGTAGGAATCAGGTTCACGTACGACTCGCGCGTGAGCGGCCCTTCCTCGCTCCACGCGACGACCCACGCCGCGCCCTCGCCTTCGGCGAACGTCTCTTCGCTCGAACGCGAGCTTTCCGCGTAGCGCTCGCCCTCGAACAGCGGAATCAGCAGATCGCTGCCGTTCATGCCTTCGAGCAGATAGCCGCGCAGGCCGTCTTCGTATTTCCAGCTTTGCCGCTCGCCGGTTTTCTCGTTGACGAGCGTGACCTCGACGCCCGGCAGCAGCACCGCTTTTGAGCGCAACAGACGCTGCAATTCACCGAGCGGCAGGTTCGGCGAATCGAAGTACTTCGGATCGGCCCACGCGGTCACGCGCGTGCCGGATTTCTTGTCGGCCCTGGTGGCGGCACGCACTTCGAGCGGCTTCGCGACGTCGCCGTGCGCGAAGCTCAGTTCGGCGACCTTGCCGTCGCGCCACACGGTGACGTCGAGCCGCGTGGACAGCGCGTTGGTGACCGACACGCCGACGCCGTGCAGACCGCCCGAGAACGTATAGGCGCCGCCGGCGGCCTTGTCGAACTTGCCGCCCGCGTGCAAGCGCGTGAAAACGATTTCGACGACCGGTACGCCCTCGTCGGGGTGCAGGCCGAACGGAATGCCGCGGCCGTCGTCGTCGACCGAGACCGAATGGTCCGCGTGCAGCGTGACCGTGATTTGCCGGCCGTAGCCGCCGAGGGCCTCGTCCGATGCGTTGTCGATGACTTCCTGAATGATGTGCAGCGGATTCTCGGTGCGGGTGTACATGCCGGGTCGTTGCTTGACCGGCTCCAGACCCTTCAACACCTTGATCGACGCTTCGCTATACGCGGCGTTTGGCTTTTTCGTAGACATGATTGACTCGGTGCGTCGGTTCATCGTTGTCCACAGGTCCTGTGGACAGGGCCTGGACAATGCGTTGAGTATTCAAAAAAAGCGAAACGAAACAACGGGGTTAGGTGGAGCGCCCGCGATGCGGGCAAGCTGTTTTGTCGCGCGGCTTCCGTTGGCGCGCTCGAATGCCGGAGATGGACGCACAGCCCGCCGGGGAAGCCTGTTCGCGGGGTATTGTACTGATTTCGATCACGGCGGCAATTGACCCCGCGCTGAATTGGCCGACTGGATAAGGCGCGGCGGGCGTTGGGGGACATGCAATGGAGGATGGACGGCTCGCAGGACCGCCGGCGCGATAGGTATCGGCGGAAAATGCACGGGCGCGCGCCGGCTGAATTTCGGTGCCGTGCGCGGCGGCGCTTTCTGTTGTTTTTGTGCCGGCCGCGCACGCCGCGTTACTTGACGCGGTTTTCCAGCTCGTCCCAACGTTCGAGCGCGAGCATCAACTCTTCGTCGATCTCGGCATAGCGCTCGGTCAGACGCGCGCCTTCGCGTGCATCTTTCGCGAACACCGAGCCGTCTTCGAGCTGCGCGCCGATTGCCTTCTGTTCGGCCTCGAGGTCGGCAATCATTTTCGGTAGCGCCTCCAGTTCGCGCTGCTCCTTGAACGACAGCTTCGCGCTGCGCTGCGCATTGCGGCCCGACGCGCTGTCCTTCGGCGCCGCTTCTTTCGGCGCTTCCTTGCTCGATTCTTTCTGCGCTTCGAGCGCGAGTTGCTCCGAGCGATCGCGCTGCGTCTGCCAGTCCGTGAAGCCGCCGACGTATTCGCGCCACTTGCCGCCGCCTTCCGATGCGATCACCGACGTCACGACGTTATCGAGAAAGGCGCGGTCGTGGCTGACGAGCAGCACCGTGCCGTCGTAGTCGATCAGCAGTTCTTCGAGCAGTTCGAGCGTCGGAATGTCGAGGTCGTTGGTCGGTTCATCGAGCACCAGCACGTTGGCCGGGCGCGCGAACAGGCGCGCGAGCAACAGCCGGTTGCGCTCGCCGCCCGACAGCGACTTGACCGGCGAACGCGCGCGCTCCGGCGCGAACAGGAAGTCGCCGAGATAGCTCATCACGTGCTTCTTCTGGCCGTTGATTTCGACCCACTCGCTGCCGGGGCTGATCGTGTCCGCGAGACTCTTTTCCAGATCGAGCGCCGCGCGCATCTGATCGAAATACGCGACCTGCGGATTCGTGCCGACGCGCACGTTGCCCTCGTCCGGCGCGAGTTCACCGAGGATCAGCTTCAGCAGCGTGGTCTTGCCCGCGCCGTTCGGACCGACGAAGCCGATCTTGTCGCCGCGCATCACCGTGGCCGTGAAGCGATCCACCACCGCGCGCTCGCCATAGCGCTTCGTCACGTCCGTCAGTTCCGCCACGATCTTGCCGGACTTCTCGCCCTGACCGACGTCGAGCTTCACGTTGCCCTGCACGTTGCGGCGCTCGGCGCGCTCGTTGCGCATCTGCACGAGGCGTGCGATTCGGCCGACGCTGCGCGTGCGGCGTGCCTCGACGCCCTTGCGAATCCACACTTCTTCCTGCGCGAGCAGTTTGTCGAACTTCTCGCTCTCGATGCGCTCGACTTCGAGCTGCTGCGCCTTGCGCGTCTGGTACGCGGAGAAATTGCCCGGATACGACAGCAGCCGCCCGCGATCGAGCTCGACGATGCGCGTCGCGACGCGGTCGAGAAACGCGCGATCGTGTGTGATGAACAGCAGCCCGGCGCGCAGCGACACCAGCAGGTCTTCGAGCCAGCGGATGCCGTCGAAGTCGAGATGGTTGGTCGGCTCGTCGAGCAGCAGCACGTCGGGCTGCACGACGAGCGCGCGCGCGAGCGCGGCGCGCTTCTGCATGCCGCCCGACAGCGAGCCGACACGGGCTTCACCGTTCAGGCCGATCTGCTGCAGCGTGGTCGCGACGCGCGTGCTCCAATTCCATGCGTCCGCGGCGTCCAACGACGATTGCAGCGTGTTCATGCGCGCGAGCAGCGCGTCGTGTTCGGCGCCCTCAGGCGTGTCGGCGAGCTGATGCGCGACCGCGTCGTATTCGTCGAGCAGCGCACGCGCCTCGGTGAGTCCGGCGGCGACCGCGTCGAACACGGTGTCGTCGGCGTTGAACTCGGGCTCCTGCGGCACGTAGACCGTGCTCAGATGCTGCTGACGCGTGACGAGGCCGTCGTCGGGTTTGGCCAGATCGGCGACGATTTTCAACAGCGACGACTTGCCCGCGCCGTTGCGCCCGATCAGCCCGACGTGCTCGCCCGCTTCGAGCGAGAAATCCGCGTGGTCGAGCAGCGCGACGTGACCGAACGCGAGCTGCGCTCCGGTAATGGTGTAAAGCGACATGGGAATGGGAGAAGACAGCGATGAGTCGGAACTGCTCATTGTACCGGGCGCAGGGCCGGTCGCAGGTATGCCGGGCGGGAACATCCGTGCGATGAAGCGCGCGACACAGTGTGCAACGCGATCGGCGCGGGCCGGCGACGCGCGCCGGCCCGGCCTTTCAAGCAGTTGCTTACTTGACGTGCACCGTGATCGTCTTGCTCATCTCCGGCCCATACGAGCGGTGCGCGCCGTCGCCGAATTGCAGCGTCAGCGTATGGTCGCCCGGCGGCAGCGTCAGATCGGTTTCAGTCTGGCCTTTGCCGAAGTGCAGCGACTTGTCGGTCGCGGGGACGACCTCGCCCTTCGGCAGCGGCTTGCCGTCGATCAGCAGGTGATGATGCCCGGTGCCGTCCGTCAGCGTGCCGGCGGGCGCGATCTTCATGCCGTCGAGGCCAAACACGACGTGCACCGGACTGGTGACGGTCGCGCCGTCGGCCGGTTGCACGAAGGTCACGCCCGCCGCCTGCGCCACACCCGACCCGGCGAGTAGCCCAGCCGCCGCGACGCGGACCAACCATCGGTTTTTGAACATCGTTTTCTCCTTTGGAAACGAAACCCGGCGATGCGGCGCCGCCAGCGGCCTCTCCGAGACCGATCGTCGCAATACGTGCGAAGCGCGCGCCACATCTGTCCAATCAGATAGCTTGCAGGTCAAAGCGTACACGGCTTGTGTGACGAGGCCCGTCGCGCGAACCCGGGCTCGCCGCAGAGGCGTTGGGGCGGCGCCGCATCGGTCGTCTGCGGCTGATTTGACAAATTCCGGTAATATTGCGGGTCGCCGCGCCGCCCCATAAAGGGGCAGAGCAAGCCGGCCATTGCATTGAACGAGAGAGCGTGTCGTGAGCGAAGTAATCGAAGTGACGGAATTCAAGAGCTGGGTCTGCCTGATTTGCGGTTGGATCTACAACGAGGAAGACGGTCTGCCCGAAGAAGGCATCGCACCGGGCACGCGTTTCGCCGACATTCCGGAAGACTGGCGCTGCCCGCTGTGCGACGTGGGCAAGGCGGAGTTCGCGGTGGTGGAGTTTTGACAGTGAGATGAGCTTGGGGCGATAGGCGCGGTTGCGTGCGCTTCGCCAGATGCTCAGGTGGTTTGCGCGGCCCGGCAGGCGATGTCTGCGGGGCCGTTTGTTTTTGCGGGATTTGTGCGTGGCGCGGGCGGCTGCTGGCTTGGCTCTCCTTTTGCCCGCGCCGGTTTGATATACTCTGCGCTCGGTGGTCAGTCTGGACTCACCGAGTCCTCGCCGATCTGTCCGGCCCGGTCCTCTCCCTGTAGTTCAATGGATAGAACAAGTGCCTCCTAAGCGCTAGATACAGGTTCGATTCCTGTCAGGGGGACCATGAAAGCTTCCGAAGCCGTTCAGAAAAATCCAGAAAACCCCGCCATGGCCTGCCTGGCGGGGTTTTTCATTTCCGACAATATCCGATTGCAGCCATTTACAGCCGGGGGTATCTGGGGGTATTTTAGGGGGTATTGAGATACCGTACGCGTTTGATACCCCCATGCTCTGACAGGAATCATATTTGCATGGTAACCATGTGAATCGTATGAGTTTGTTGTTGTGCTGGAAAATAAATACCCCCTAAACTACCCCCGCAGGCGATTCCCTACCGGGGCGCGTCTGAAGCATCGTAACGTTAGAGAACCTACCCGAAAGTGAAAACTGCGCCATGAAAGTGAAAAACTGCTCTCACAGATAGTGAAAATCGGGCGTTCATCCAAATCAACCTCGTAGCCGCCACATCGTCACAGAGGTCCAATTCCCGATATACCCCGCAAGGATTGCTTGCTCTGTGGAATGTCCTAGACTGAATGGGGAGCACAGAGGTCCGAGCGGCATCAGTGGCGTTGCGGCGAATAGCCAAACAGCACGGTGAAAGGTGGAAAAAATGAGAAAGCATCTTGCAGTTATCTTCACATTTTTTTTTCTTTTGACCGTCTTTTCCATCGCAAAATCCGATGAAACGTCCGATAGTGGAAGCGTAGAAATTCGGACTGTTCTATCCCAGATTCAACAGGCGTTGGCAAATGTACAAACTACTTTGGCAGAGAGTAATTTGCCGCCCCTAAGTGAGGTAACTCTCGACCTTCAGACGGTTGTCAAAGTAAAGGGGAGCGGCAGTGCTAGCTTATGGATTGTTACTGTTGGTGGTTCTTTGGAGAAAGATAAAATCCAGCAAATCGTCCTTTCGCTGGTCCCGCCAAAGCCGGGAAATCCGAAAAACGTAGCTGCGGAAACACTTACTCACGCTCTTGAGCAGGCTATTGTAAGCGCGGCGCAAGGGGTGAAAGATGCTAACAAAGGTGGCGTTCCATTGCGTCCATCAAAACTAAGTGTAACGCTTCAATTCACGGTTGAGGGCAACGCAAACGGGGACATTGGGACCAAAATAACCCCAATAACGGCCGATTTTAAAGGTGACCTAACGAAGACGGCAATTCAAAAACTAACTGTTAATTTTGCGTTTCCTGACAAGAAATAGCGACCGAGTTAGATTATGAAGCCGACTCGACGTGGAAGTATCATTTTGGCGATCTTGGCTAGCGTAATTTTCTCAGTCGCCCATGCCGAGTGTGGGAATTTCGAGCCGGAGACGATTGGCGAAGATGCGTTAAAAACCGAATTTGGTGATGCGGTTTTGCTTTTAAAGATAGGGGATGCGGATGTTGGAACGGGATACATTATCGATGCAGAGCAAGGTTATATTCTAACGGACGATCACGTCGTCAATACGTTGTCACCTGGTCAAAAAATTTATGCGATAAGTCCAGCTTTTCCACAACAGCAGTTGGAAGCGAGCGTAGTCAAAACGTTGAAAGCGCCGGTTGATCTTGCCCTGCTAAAGCTGGTGACACCTCTCAAGAAGAAAGTTCGACCAATTGATATCACTTTGCGTGGACCTCGAAACGCTGAAACCCTATACGCTATGGACTATCCACACATCGGCGATCAGCCTTCTGTCTTCCACGAGCAAACGGTGAAAGTAGTAGCGTTCCCTGATGGAAGCATCGAGGTTTCGCGGGCCTTGGCAATGGGTGGCGACAGCGGCGGACCTTTGCTTGATCCCTCAGGTAGCTCGATGGGAACTTGCCGACAAGAGGTTGGAATTGGCGCAACAGCGGCGAGATATGAACCGATGAGTCAAGGTGAAACGCTGCTCGATCAAATCCCCCTATCACCACGCATGAGTGAAATTGATGATCGTTTAAGGTCCGGGAAAATCAGTGAAGAGGAATTGAAGAAGGACCTTGTCAAAAAACAAGACAATCCCACAAATTTAGAGTTATACGTGTGGAGTCGACAAATTATAAAAAATAAAAAGGATTACGGGGCAAGCGCGCAGAAGCTCATTGATTGTCCGTTGGTTCATGCTTTGATGCATCGTGGAATGGACGATTTGGTCGTGCCGCTGGCGAGCAGTGCGATTGCTAAAGATATGGCAGATGCTAGTTTCCATATCGCAAGTCGGGAGGAGGCTTTTGGGCATTCTGAACTGTCTATACAATATTCAACTCGTGCACTTGAAGTCTACCGAAGTGCAAAAGACAAAAACGGTGTGATTAACGCCGAATTGCTGCTCGCGCAAAATTATATTGATAATGGGAACGTGCTTGCCGCGAACAAAAATATATATGCAGTACTGGGAAAGGGTAATTTTTCAAGCCTTCCAACCAAGGAAAAAGGTGAGGCCTGGTATGCGGCGGGCTCGCTCGCCGCGAGTCAGGGAAATGTTAGCCTAGCGATACAACGATATGGAAAGGCATCTACATTGTTTATCAAGAGCGGGGACTATGGCAAGGCGGCAGACGCCCTGAATGGCTCCGCGGACGTAAAATTCAGAGCGGGAGAATATCAAGCTGCTCAGCGAAATATATCCGAAGCGGCGTCACTTTATCAGAAAATAGGCGACAATATTGGTGAGTCGCGATCAGAGTTTGCGCTTGTGAGGATGCAAAACGCCGCAGGCCTTACTTCCAAGGACGAAGAGACTCTTCGGAACTATTTAAATTTTGAGTCCGGTAGTAATCAGACACCGGAGGCTGTGGATATTTTGAATCAATCTACCGGAGTGTGTTTCACAGTATCCTGCGCTCGTAGATGACTGATTCGGGTAGGTACGCAGGACAGTTGCAGGCAAGCAGTGCTTGACCAATCCACCCAAGTTAAGAAATAGATCTTTCAGCAAGGCTTTTGCGTCGTGGATTTGTGGGGGTTTCGAGCGGGGTTTCCGTGGCTTTGAGATGCCTGGTCGATGACGGAAGGTATGGCGTGCGATGAGGGCCAGGGCGTCCGCCAGCGAGGTCGCCGCGGCTTGCTCAAGCAGCCGGTCATTGAGCGCCGGAATGGCGGTCGTGGCGAGTTTGGCGCGCGCTTGCGCGAACGCTTGCCCCGATACCTGGCGCAGCAATTGTGCCTGTTGCTGCAGATGGGCGAAGAACTCATCCAGTTCGGTCCGGACGCTCTTGCGCATGCCGGTGAGCATCAATGCGATCAGTGCCGGCAAGGGCAATTTGCGACGACGTTGCAACGCCGTGGGATGCTCGGGATCGCAAGCAAGCTGACGAAACTGGTCAGTCTGTATATGGGCGGCGAGATCGGCAAGCAGAGTGGAAAGAGACATGGGGCCAACGAAGATCAAAAAGATCCTCATTGGCCGTCGCCCTGCTGGCGTCGAAAAAGACGCCAGCAGGGCGACGGCCGCGCGAAGTTGGCTTCACGTCAAGTGTTTTTTTAACTTTCCGGCGCAGCAGACGCGCTTAACTTGGGTGGATTGAGTGCTTGACCACTCCGTCAGGTCTTATTGCCGCTACGGCGACGTATCAAAAAGATACTTCACAGAGCACGTCTGCTTGGAGCTTTTCCTCAATCGGGGGTATTCGGGAGTAAATGTTGGTAATGAATCGACCGTTTTCTTGCCGGGTCAGAACACGTCGGAAATGCGGAAATAAAGTCCTTGTTTCTAGATTTGTTTCCACATGATATTATTTCCACGTTATCTTTCCACTGAGCGCGCCATGTCCAAGACCTTTCTTTACGCCCGCGTCAGCACCAATGAGCAGACGACCGCGAATCAGGTTTTGTTGGCCGAGAAGGCGGGTTACGTTGTCGCTGATCGTCACGTGTATGCCGAGACGATCAGCGGCACGGTCGCGGCTACGGATCGGCCAATGTTTGCCAAGCTGGTCGGCAAACTCGACGAAGGCGACAAGCTTGTGGTCACAAAGCTGGATCGACTCGGGCGGAACGCGCGCGACATAGATGCGACGGTTGCGATGTTGCGAGACATGAAGGTTGCAGTCATTGTGTTAGACCTGCCGGTCATGGAGGTGACGAGTGCAGCTGGCGATCTCGTAATGCGCATGTTTGCGGCGTTCGCTCAGTTCGAACGCGATCAGCTGGTCGAACGCACGCACGCCGGTCTCGCACGGGCCAAGGCAGAAGGTAAGATTTCGGGTCGTCCGTTGTCGCTGACGGCCACGCAACGCGCCGAAATCAAAGTGAAGCTCGCGGCGGGCGCGACCGCGCGCGGACTCGCGAAAGAGTATGGTGTGAGCCATCCCACCATTACGAAGGCCGCGGCCCACATCGAGTAATTGGCCAGACTTTCGCTGCTCCCGTGAATGGATGCGACGGTGGATCGATGCAGCGTGAGGCCCAATACCTCCCGATAGCCTAACAACGATTCATCATGTTGATCCACCCGGGTCGGATTTTGCTCGTGTAGGCATATCCATTGATTTGTTACCGAGATTGAGCCTTCGGTGTGCGGGCGCAAACGCGATTGCTTCAAATAAAGTGATGTGCAAGAAGCGTCTAGTCGTAACGCGCCGAGGCCGGACTCGCCGCTAATGGGCAACTGCCGAACTTCCCCGGCCATGACCGGTCTTCGTGGGACTGACGCCGAACGTCTGCTCGGAGCGCAGAAGCCGCCTCAACCTACCCGCCGTACCCAGATAGCCTGCACGGGGATGCGTGCAGGTCGCGTGCGGACTAGCCGTAAGGCCGCGCGTCCTCTTGTGCGTAGGCACAGCGACCTACTGCACCGGTTGACGCGTGGGCTGCAATTGACCGCGTGTATTGACCTGACGCGCGCTCTAGTACACCGCAGCTCTCGTTGCGGAAATCCATCAAATAAAAACGCCCGCAAGGGATTTTAGCTTGCGGGCGTTCCAAAAACTGCGCTACGGACATGCAACGTTTAGCGGGCCATGTCCGGCACCGGACTACGCCCCGGCCCATTGCCTCTGCCTGACTATCAGTTTTGTGCCGTATCCACGCGAGCCGCCACGTTCCCGGTTTGCGCAATGAGTGCCATCGTATTGGCCTGATACGTGTACCAAGTATTCAGGCACGCAACATCGTTGCAATGCTTTTCCCGGAAGTTCCATTGCCCCCGCAGTCTTTCTTTCAGAGCATCCAAATCGGTCGGGTTAATTGCGCTTTTGGCTGCGGCTACCGCGTTGGCAAGCTTCACGTCGGCGCTAGCAAGTGCGGGCGTGTGACAAATCAAATATTCATTCTGCGAGTGGCTTTGTCCGCAGTCAAAACTCGTTCCATAAACCTGATTTGGATTCGTGTTGAAATCCGTAGCAGCGTCTGTCTGTTGAGCAGCAGGGGGTTCTGTAGACTGAACCTGTACTAGCGGTTGCTGCTCCTGTGCTTGTGCCGCGTCTGCCCCAGTCGCCATCTGCGAAGAAGCCTCAGCCGCATTGGCTTGTGGCTGAGTGCTGTCCTGTTCGACGTTCGCAGCAGGCGCGCTGTTAGCGCTCTCTGGATTGGCCTGCGGTACCGCAGGCCGGGCAGTTGTATCCGGAGTCGTTGACTGTTCGTCATGCGACCGAAACCTTATATGCGACGAACCTGGAAAACCCGACATCAAGGTAGCGAAGATCGCGAACGCACCGACCGAAATAATGATGACCAGGCGTTCAGTCACGCGGGTGAGCTTCGGCTTCTGCCCGGCCAGTCGAAACGCCGAGTCCTCGTTGCAGTAATTCACCTGTGCAAACAAGATGCACATGCTGAGGAAGCTGAAGGTACTGAACGGCAGGAACGCGCCCCACAGTGCCGCAAATCCAACGGCTAGACCGTGGATGTCGTCGTTGTGGAAGACCATGCCAATACCTACGCCCGTCAGAACCAAAAGCAGGTAGTGGGTTGTCAGCATGACCCAGCGGCGCGTGTACATCAGGTGCGCACCGACTGAACCCAGGAAAAACCATAGTACGTAAGCGGCGAAAGCAGAGCGGGTCTGTGCCTGGTGGAGATTGCGGTGGAATGCGTGCTCACCGATGGCTTGCGCCGCGGTCGGCAAAGTATTTTCGTTCATATAGTTCGTTGGCTTCTTTTCAGTTGACTAAAATTTGATTGCGGCCCTGCCGCAATAACGGCAACAAGAAGCCATTTCTTTAGCCTTGACGTGATCCACGTCCCAAGTATCCATTAAAAGCCGGAACCACTCTGGGATTTTTGGCCGCAACATATTCGCCTTGGGCCGCGGTCATTGGTCACGTTCATTCCCATCCTTCATGGAGTGCGAACGACGGGTTGCTGAAGTAGGATTCATATAGGCGAGCGTCTAGATGATCAGAGCGCGCTCGCAGACAAATCAAGCCGATTCTAAATTTGGGGAATCACCGTGACTTTCAGCGATGCTTGGATCGACTCAGTCGACGATCAGGAGTTTGCCGCTTTCTTGGCGCAGTCACCGCGCTTTCGCGTTCTCCCTCCGCCCCCAAGTCCCTATTGGATTAATCACGTACGGGGGTGGGCAAAGAAGGAGGGCGTAGCGGTAAAATACCCAACCGACGACGGTCTGGAGATACACGTTCTGGTCACGAGGCGGCAATTGATGCGGTTCTTCGATGACATGTTTGGGCCGTTGGAATCAGGCGTCGATTGCACAGCCTTACGCGAGTACGTTGTTAGCAAGTGCCGAGACGGCTGCACCTACTTGATCGCTGCCGACGAGTTTTAGGCTGAACGCGTTTTGGTCGTGTAAGTCGCTGATTGCGCGTCACGACCACGACAGCATCCGTTGCTGGGTGAGCGTGACATCGATCCACAGTCCGCCGACCATCAGCGTCCTGTCCCAGTCACCTCGATTTTTATGGTCGAATAGGTCGTGGAACAGGTAGCAAAAATGGACGTCGGTAAGCGGGTGCTCGGCACCAGCGTGCAATTCATCCCAGTTGGTCAGGCGAAGGTCCTCGGCGCACTCTTCGATGAGCAAGATCGACGCATCTAGCTCCGCCACGATATTGTCATCGTCGGCCTTGAAGTCAGGATGGCCGGCGCGCAGAACGCATGTGACTTTCGCTTCGATCTCAACGTCCTCTTGAAGATGGTTATCGAAGCGATGACGCCTGACTCCGCCCGCAGCGTAGTAGGAGGATAGACACTGTTGCGCGCGCTGACGAATCCAGTATTCCGCATCTGTCAGTTGCTGATTGAGCTCGCGTATCCGAGATAGTTCACCGGTACTGAGGTCCGTGAGTTTCCGCTTTCTAATCTTGATAGGTGTTTTCACTCTTCCTCACGGTAGCCGACCGCGATAGGTCGTAGCAGTGGCCTGCTTCCCAACGCGTGACGAAACGCTTCAAATGGCGGCAAGGTTGATAATTTTTGGCTTGTTGAATGAGCTACGTGGAAATAATCCTGATTCCCGTAGCGCTAGGCAAGCATCGGCCCACAATTCGTCGGGTTGCCACCATAACGCCTGCCGCGACTGCCAAAAGGCTCGAACTTCCTTTTCATGGGGAGTTCCCTTGAATTGGGCGAGCGCAGCTCTGACGCCATCTTGGCGGCACATAGCCAGAAACGCTTGCTTCACCAGTCGGTGCAAATTTACTTCCCCTTGGCTGAGATCGGCGAAATGGAACCTCGTAAATCGGTTTGGTAGGCTCTCAAGTTCCCAGAGACGGAGGCCGCGCATCTTCCTTCCTCGAATTTCGACACGCATCATGTCCGGTGCATCACGATTACGATGCACCTGTCTGATGGCGTTCTCGTGCAATTTTTCGCTTTTGTCGCCGTTCTTTGCTAAGTCGCGGAGGGCCGCGTCAACCCGTTCCACGCGTTTGTCGTAAACTGCGGATAGGTAATCGCTGCTCACGCTGCCAAAATTGTATGTCTCAATACGAGCAGAACCGTCGATACGTTTTCCAAAAACTGTTCTGCGCTGCGAATTGCTGTAGCTGACCAGCATGCCGTCGAGATTCGCGTAAAGAATGTCGACTGCCAGGTCGATCCGATTGAGCAAAGGATTCAGCCAAAGCTTCCGGTGCTTGGCACCGATCAACTGCGCTATGACGTCGTGGAGATATTCAGAATCTCCGTCACGAAATTTCGCAGGATTGACTGAAATCCGAATACCCCCGTTCTGGCGTTCAGGTTGCACTGCCCCGATCTGGACGAATGCAGAGCGTTTCGGTTCGAAGGGAATAAAAATATTTTCGATATACCGGTTTCCGTTAGGGTATGCGCGATTGCATACCCCTTGGGCAATCGCATCGCGAATGCGTTCTCGAACTGGAGAAAGCAGCCGATTTTGCTCTTCTTTTGTCGAGTCGGCAGCCCACTGCAATACAAAAGCAAGGTTGTCAATAACAGGTTTTTGAACGACAGGAAGTGGTTTCTTCATACCTTCACTAGTCAATGTGAATTCTGTCTGGATCGATCTCTATCCTGATGCAGGAGAGAAATGTTATCTTGTTGGAGTCTGTATTTTCTAGCCGATGCCAACATAGCTGTTACCCAATTATTAGAGCAGTTACCTCCTTATTAGCAGTTACCCCCTTATTAGTTACCCCCTTATTAGAGACTTGCAGAGGTGTCGAAGAGGATGGTGACACGTTGCAATCGAGAGGAGGTAATTTAGTGGCCAATAAACGGCCTAGATGCACTCGACATCTGATCGGATTTGACAGTAATGTTAGAGTATTGCTATCAAAAGACCGGGAGCATTGCGAGAAGCCACGCTCCCGACGCTCCTGTCAGCGGGCTTCGATTCGGTCACGCAACCAAGCTTCGATGGAGGAGGCCGACCACCCGACGCATCGAGCCGTCAATCTTATGGAATGCGGGAATCTATTTTCGCGCATGGCCGCGTAAATTGTTGAGCGCCCAAGCCCAGTCCGTCGCTTCACGTCGGGCAGCCGAAGAATCGCGAGTTCGTTTGGTTCGACATTTCTTGCGTTGGGAATCATTTCGTACCTCAGGATATTGACAAAAGTCGGTCACCCTCAAGCGGGGTGCCTTACTTTTGTATTTACTGAAGCAAAGTTGATTCGCGCTTCGGAATATCGAAGATTTTTTTCGGGGGTACTTTTCTCCCCGCAAGCGAACCCCGCCGTTCACAGAGAGCACTTCGTCGTATATATCGCGCGCGATGTATACGCGCGCGCGCATTTGATCGACTCGGGCGGCAGCTAACCGAGGCGTCGGATAGGCGGGCAAATAAATTACGCTCTCGCCTCAACACTGCGGACAAATTCGTCCGCGCCCGTGCGGGCCGCCTCAACATGGTCGGCCCAGCGCTGCATCATTTGACGGCGTTCTTGCAGGTATTCGGCGTGGACATAGGCTGCAGTGACCTGATTGCGTTCAGCGTGCGCTAATTGGCGGTCCACAACATCACGTGAGTAGCCCATTTCGCGGAGCGCTGTCGCCGCTAGTCCTCGGAAGCCGTGGCCGGTCATTTGGCCCTTGTACCCCATTCGATAGAGCGCGTAGAGCATAGTGTTGTTTGATATGTGGCTCCGGCTCTGAGGGCTATAGAAAACGAAGTCGCGCGTACCGTTGAATGTGCGCAGTTGTGCAACGATGGTGAGCGCTTGCCGGCTGAGCGGAACGATGTGCGGTGTGCGCATTTTCATCCGCTCGGCGGGGATGCGCCATTCAGCCGAGTCGACACTGATCTCGTCCCACGTTGCACCAATCAATTCAGTGGTGCGCACAAACGTTAGGGCCATGAACTCCAGTGCCAGTCGCGTTACTGGCTCCCCTTCGTATGCGCCGATGTCCGTCATCAGCTGCGGCAGTTCTGCCGCTTTTACGCGGGCCATGTGCTGCACAGCGGGTCCCTTCTTGAGGATGACCGCGGAATCTATCTCACTTGCCGGATTTCGAGTGCACCGACCAGTCATGATGCCGTACTGGAAGACCGAGCGACAACGCTGCAGGATACGCTTGGCCGTTTCACGAACACCGCGCGCTTCAATCGTCCGTATGACCTGCACGAGATGGTGCGCTTCGATTTCGGTTATGGGACGGCGACCCAGCGTAGGAAACACGTCGATTTCCAGCGAAGCGATGACCTTGTCAGCGTAGACGCTCGACCACCCGTCTTTCTGTCCAGCGAACCACTCCCGCGATACGGCCTCGAAAGAGGTCGCCGCAGCCAGAATGCGCAGACGTTTAGCCTCTTTCTTTTCTTCTCCCGGATCGGTCCCGCGCGCCAAGGCCTCGCGCGCCTCGTCGCGCTTCTTACGTGCCGCCGCCAATCCGACCTCTGGATAAACGCCAAGCGCCAGCAACTTCTCTTTTCCGGCAAATCGATATTTGAGACGCCACCACTTCTTGCCACCAGCGGTCACAAGAAGGAACAGGCCGCCGCCGTCGAACAGTTTCAAGGGTTTCGAATCGGGCTTTACGTTCCGGATGGGCGTGTCAGTCAGGGGACCAGATTGGCCGCAGTATCTCCTGAGAATGTCCAGAAAAGCCCCGTATGCCTTGCGCTGTGGGGCTTTTTGCTGCCATCTTGCCCACGATAGCCCAAGACAAACCAGATTTTTTTGGGGTATTGGTGGGGATATCGCCGAATATCCCAAAAATCGATACCGCCACGCCCTGCGCAATCAGATTGCACCGCCTACCGAACTCCAAGGTCGCTAGGCCAAGCTGACTGAACAGCCCTACCATCTTGCCGATGGCAAAGGGCTCTATCTTCAGGTGATGCCGAACAGTTCGCGCTACCGGAGGATGAAGTGTCGGTTTGACGGAAAGGAAAAACTCGCTTCGTTCAGTCCGTCGAGACTGGCTCGCCATCGCCTGAAAGCAATTCCGAGAGATCTTTGGCGCGTAGGCGCCGCATCGCCGTCTCAATCTTCTTGTCGTAGCGTCGATCATC
The DNA here is from genome assembly GCF_050436505.1 of Paraburkholderia sp. CI3. Classification (NCBI taxonomy): domain Bacteria; kingdom Pseudomonadati; phylum Pseudomonadota; class Betaproteobacteria; order Burkholderiales; family Burkholderiaceae; genus Paraburkholderia; species Paraburkholderia sp. CI3. The sequence goes on along the minus strand of NZ_JBNDMI010000004.1, from coordinate 4,119,411 downwards.
GGGATCGTGGCCAGCGTGCGCCTTGCGCGCGTACTTCTGCACGAAGCAACCAAGCTCGCCAGTCAAGCGGGCACGCTTTCGATCGGCATTCACGAAAACGACTCGGGTGCAATCTTGCCGCCTTCAATCACGAGGTGTGCGGCATCAACGCCCGGCGCGAAGAAGCGCCAGTCCTCATCATCTTCAACGCCGTCAGGGATCACAACAAGGCTGTATCCTCGGGATAACGACACGTCCACGCCGCCCGCATCGTCTGCCGATACGGCCTCGACCTCGATAGGCCCTTGTCCTACGAGCGTTTCATGCAAGCGCTTGGCTGAGTCGTGCGCCTTTTCATCGACGCCACGCAGATCATCGCGGGTCGCAATAGTTTTGCCCTCGCGCTCTAGCTTCCACGCGCATTGCACGTGAAGCGCCCACGCCCCGTCCTCACGATCCCTGCCTCTAAGCGTGTACCGCCTTTGCGGGCCAAACTGCATGGTGAGCATGTCTCCCGCGTGACTGACCCAGCTCACATCGAGCCCGATGAGTGCGGAAAGACGCGTTGTTATTTCTGTCTTGGTATCAGTCATCACCGCCTCCAAACAAATCCTGCCCACGTTCCAGCATCTCGTGATAGCCGAGGCCCTGCTTACTTATGTCGTCGTGAAGTTGCCTCGCCTGATCCTGATTGAGTCGCAACGCCTTTACGACGGCCTTGAACTGCTTGTTTTGCGCCTGATTATTACGCGGCGTGCCCTCCGCGCCCGCCAACTCCACCGCATCAACGCCTGACATAGCCTCGCTGTATTCGAACGCGTGCGCATCGCCCAACGGCGTTGATACCGGCATGGCAATCGTTCCATCGGGCAACACGTCGCCCGGGCGGGCGAACCAGATCGCGAGCCCATCTTCGGCGGGCAGTCGCGGCAGCACTGGACGCTGGAAAGAACGCCCGGCACTCACGACAGGCAGCGCACGCCTGAATAGCTGCGACGGCGTGACGGTCTCGTAGTACGGTCGGATATTCTGCTCGATAGGCGCAGCACCTCCGCGCGAGGTACGCGGCGTGGACACGACTGCGATCACATCGCCACGCTCGACGGCGGTCTGTAGCGCCCGGGCAATCTGCTCTGGGGCAGCGCCATTCGCATATGCGCCGCTGCGCGTGTTGCGGATGAATTCGACGAGCCCCGCTAACTGGCGCGCATCGCGCGTGAGTTCCCGCGATCCTGCCGAGGTAATGAGCTGACGGCCGGCACGCGCCTCGTTGCTCAACGCACTACCGCGATACTCCTGTCGCGTGTAGAGCGTGCAGCACCGATGCGTTCCGACTTCGAAGTCAATCGCCATCTGTCTGTAGCCCCATCAACATGCGCCCCCTCCAGATCGATTTGAAGGGGTTATACGTAGCACAAAGCCGTGAACGGAGCGACAGATCCGACACAATCGATGACATTCATTCGCGCGGCGGCCTGCCACGCGGCACCACGCACGGCAGTGCATGCGTCAAAGCAACAGAAAGATAGTGAGCGAATTTGTAGTAGGCCAAGGGGACCAAGCGCCCAACCGGCTGCCAGGTCCGCTCTTAAAAGCCCCGCACGCCTTGCGCTGTGGGGCTTTTTGTTGCCGATCCGCCTTCCGCGCGGGATCAGAGCGATCCCTACACTTCACGCGAACCACCCGTTCGACAACCCCGGAAAATCAGGCGCTCCCGGAAATCTCAGATCGCTATAATCTGCGAGCCGACTTCGAAACGTTTCCGAGGACCGACATGGATCAAGCGCTTGAATGCGTTACCGCGTTGAATTTTTGTGAGCAGGCCTATCTCGCCGCAAATCCGGACGTCGCTGAGGCTGTCAGGCTCGGTGCGTTACGATCGGGAAGATCGCATTTTGAAGTTTTCGGAAGCGCCGAAAGTCATCGCAGGCAAGATGCACAGGTGGCGGCCCAATCCAGGCAGGAACGAAGAAAAAGAATAGCGTCTGTCCTTCGCACTGATATGCCATTTAGCGACGACGGAAAATTCTTCGATTTTTTGTCGCCCGATCTGCGCTCTCAGTTCGACATTTACGACTCGGAACTGGCCGGAAGCAATCTGTACGATCAGGATGCACTGAGTATGATCGAGCGCCATCCGTCAGGGATCATTCTGGATTGTGGGGCCGGCAGCCGTCCCGCGATCTACGAAAACGTGATCAATTTCGACATCACCAACTATCCATCCACCGATGTGCGAGGTGTCGGCGAAGTTCTGCCATTCAAAGATGCATCGTTCGATGGCCTTCTGTCGTTGAATGTCCTCGAACATGTGAAGGACCCATTCACTGCCGCCAAAGAGATTCTTCGCGTGTTGAAGCCAGGAGGCGATCTGGTCGTGGTGGTTCCGCTCACTCAACCTACTCACGGCTACCCGCATCACTACTACAACATGACAGCCGAGGGGATTCTCAACCTCTTCGGATCTGCGATCAATGTCGAACGTGTGTACGTACCGGAATCGACATCGGCCATCTGGTCGATTTACTGGATCATGAGCGAATGGGCCGATGGTCTCGACGAGAATGCGCTGAAGGAATTCAAGGCGCTCACGGTCGAAGAAATTCTGCAAGGACCGCCGACGTTGCTGGATCGATCGTTTGTGAAGCAGCTAAGCGCAAAAAAGAATCTCGACATTGCGAGTTCGACGACGGTGATCGCGAAACGCGTTTGAGACGACGCCAGTCCAGCGGCTCCATTATTTTTGCATCGGCCGACGGACACTTTGCTCGTATATCGAAGGATCGACGACGTTCATCTGATCCTTTGGGCGTTCACCAAAAACTCGCTCGAAGTCCTCGGGACCCAGAATGTCAGCAGCGTCGTGGAGAAAAGACGAATAGGCCTGGTTCAGCTCCGAGGCGGACGGAACATCGCTGCCCTGCGGGGCATGTTGCAAACGCTCGACCCGCACCATAAATGCGCGTCGATGATTCATCAACGACTTGATTTTCGCATCCGCGTCGGGACCCTTCAAAGTCGCCTGAAGATGCTCCTGAAAATCGTCGACATCGGATTCCTGATGTCCTGGCTTCATCGCGTCACTCCCGCTTGGTGTCGAGCACTGAATCTTCTTGCTCGCCCATGCAGCATGCTGCTTGCCGTATGGTCCGAAGATCGCGATGCTCAACCAGTAGCCCCTGGACATGCGGACGGTAGCTGGAGCCGCTCCACCGCTGCCGGTCGCCCAAAGAATCTGGTTTGACAGCTGATGGCATACACCATCGCGACCATAGCTGAATATCGTTCCACGAGCGGCCGGATCGATGTTCGAGTCCACATCGGGCTTACATAGACAACTAGCATAAAGCAGATTTGCCGCGCCGGAAGCCAAAAAACCATCCGCACTGACCGGCGTCCCACCTCGGGCGTGGAAGCTGCCCCAGCTGTACCAATAGTGCTCGCCCGCGATCAGGACGTCCGCCAGCGCTGGGTAAATCTTCACGCGGCTGTCGTAGGTCGTCACCCATGTATGGTCGACCACGGAACCCTGGAAATACGCCGGAACGGACCACGCGAACAATGTAACGGCGCTCATTGCTTCACCTTTTCGTCCGGTCGCATCACAGCGCTGTCGCGCGATTCTCGCCCGATAAGCCGGTAAGAACTTTACTCACCTCAAAGGTTATACGCGCTCAGTGGTATTAATTTCAAGGACACGAAAAACCGTCGAAGCACCAGAAACGACGACAGCGCATGCCAGGCGCTCACGCGCGCATGACCGAACGCTTCGGAAACGCCCGGCACGAACGCGACGAGCGCGATAAACAACGCGGTGAGAATCCAGTAGAGCGGCACGACCCGCGCGATGCGGGCGCATATGAACGAGCGCGCCGACTGGATTCCCGGGGGCAAACCCAGAGTCACCAGCGCCATCACGAAGCCGGAGATCACGAAGAAGACGTCGACGCCGATTTCGCCATAGCGCGACACGCGCGGAAAAACATGGACGAGCCAGCCATGCGCGGCAACGATGCCGTCGGTATGAAACGCGACGACGCCCAGCGCGGCGAGCGCGCGCAACAGGCCATCAAGCCGGCCGCTGCGGAATATTCAGGCCGCGCACCACCGCCGGACGCTCGACGAACGCCGCCAGCACGCGCCGCACGTTCGGGAAGTCCTGAATGCCGACCAGTTCTCCCGCCTCATAGAAGCCGACCAGATTGCGCACCCACGGGAAGATCGCGATATCGGCGATCGAATACTGATCGCCCATCACCCATGTGCGTCCTTCCAGGCGCTGCTCCAGCACGCCGAGCAGCCGCTTCGATTCGGCGATGTAGCGATCGCGCGGACGCTTGTCTTCGTACTCCCTGCCGGCGAATTTGTGGAAGAAGCCGACCTGGCCGAACATCGGACCGATGCCGCCCATCTGGAACATCACCCACTGGATCGTCTCGTAGCGCCCGGCGGCGTCCTGCGGGATCAGCCGGCCGCTTTTGTCGGCGAGATAAATCAGGATCGCGCCCGATTCGAACAGCGGCAGCGGTTTGCCGTCGGGACCGTTCGGATCGAGGATCGCTGGAATCTTGTTGTTCGGGTTCAACGACAGAAACGCCGGCGTCATCTGATCGTTGGTATCGAAGCGCACCAGATGTGGCTCGTACGGCAAGCCGGTTTCCTCGAGCATGATCGAGATTTTTACGCCATTGGGCGTCGGCAGCGAATAGAGCTGAATCCGGTCCGGATGCTCGGCCGGCCATTTCTTCGTGATCGCGAAAGCGGATAAATCGGTCATGGGTTCGGGTCGCCCTATGGGACAGAAATTGCAAGACCGCCCAATATAAACCGACTCGCCACAACGCGTGCGAGGCCGCGTGAAGACCCTACAAACGCTGCGGCAACAGCGCCGTTCGCGATCGGCGGTTCACCACAAGTCCTTCGTCGCCGTACCCGCGCGCACATTGAAGCCCTCGCGCCACAGCGCCGCGCCGACCGTCAGCAGCAGCGTCTTTTCGGTGCTGTCGAGCAGTTCCCACGCGGCCGCGAGCCACGTCGCGAAGTTCGCGCAGGTCGCTTCGAGATCGGGCGGCGCCTTGCCTTCCAAATACTGCCGTTCGAACATCGAAAGTATCTTTTCGGGTGTCATTGGCGCGACCTCCTGATGGGATTGCGCCAAGTCTAAAGGGCTCGCAGCGCGTGCGGAATGCCGATCATCGCGATCACGGGTTACTCCCAGGCCGGCCGCCGCGCCAACGTCAGCCGTGACCCAACTGGTGAAATCGGACGCGTCGTGTCCGACCTGCGCCGTACAAAAAACAAAGGCGCCGCGACGATCGCGACGCCTCCGCCGTTACGGCAACCTGCACCAAACGGGTTCAGTGACGACCGCGCTTTGCATCGTCCTTGGCGTTTTCCTTCGCATCGCCATAGGCCTTCTGCACCTTGCCGGCGCCCTGCTGCAGGTCGCCCTTGAGTTCCTTCGCAGGGTCGTTCGTGGCCTTGCCGACGGCCTCGTTGACCTTGCCCTTGACCTGCTGGCCAACGCCCTTCACTTGATCCTTGTTCATGCTCGGCTCCCATATGCGTAGTCGACGGAAATGCCGGCGCGGTATTCCGCCGGTGTGTGGGAAGCAGCAACGGCCGTTCCCGGGAGCTGCTCCGCGCGCCGGGCCGCGGCACCGACGAACGCCGACGCGCGATCGGGCAAATTTTTTATCAAAAGGCCTAAAGTCTCGCCGCGCACTGCCGTAAATGCGCTCAGGGAGGAGTCATGGACCGCACGGACACTACGATTTCGGGATCATCGCATGCTGCGTTGATCGACCACGACATCGCGCACATCGCGCGGGTGATGCACGTATCGCTGCGCGGCGATTTCGGCGGTCCGATCCTGCCAGCCACCTATTGGCGCAAACGACTGACCGCGCTGGTCGACAGCGGCCAGCTTTCTACCGCCCAATTGGACAAAGTCGACAGCCTGCTGCTGCAACTCGATCGGCTGGCCTCGACGCCGCTGCCCGAATGGGAACGCTTCGCGCCCGCGCCGACCTCGCGATTCGAGCGGGCTGCCCCGGTGAAGAAGGTGAAGTCGGCCTGACCGCGTCCGCATCCGCCCAACCCGCTGCACCCGCACGCGTGGCGCCAAGCCGGCACGCCGCTCGTCTTGCGCGCCGCAAAAAAAGCGGCCGGGCACGAGGTCGCGGCCGCCAACACACGTCGCAACGCCGGAAGCCAGCGTCACGGGACAGGCGTATATCCGCATTCGTGACAGGCATGTTTCGCCGCAGACAAACGCAGCGGCGCGACGTATCGCGAAAAATTCCTGATCAATCGGCGCCAACAATAGGGAAAGGGGACGACCTTAGGTCATAATGTCCGCAAAAATTCCCAGCAAGGACGCCACGTGACCCTCGCCGCCCCGTTCGACCTGCTCAAGCAGGCGCGCGCCCGTTTCACCCAACGCGAAATCGCAGCCCATGTCGGCAAGGACATCAAGACGGTGCGTCGCTGGGAAAAAGGTGAAACGCCTTGTCCCGCGATGCTGGAACCCGCGTTGCGCGATCTACTGCGGCAAGGCGCGCGTGAGGCGCAACACGCGGGCGACGCGGCGCGCTTCCGCTTCATCGATCTGTTCGCGGGTATCGGCGGCATTCGCATGGGCTTCGAGGCGCACGGCGGCGAATGCGTGTTCACCAGCGAGTGGAACGAGTTCTCGACGCGGACTTATCGCGAGAACCATGGCGACAACTCCGCGAGCGGCGGCGCGCACGCGCTGATCGGCGACATCGTCACGTTTCCCGCCGAGGACGTGCCGAGCCACGACGTGCTGCTCGGCGGCTTTCCGTGCCAGCCGTTTTCGATCGCCGGCGTCAGCAAGAAAAACGCGCTTGGCCGGCCGCACGGCTTCGAATGCACGACCCAGGGCACGCTGTTTTTCGACGTCGCGCGCATCATCGCCGCGAAGCGCCCCGCCGCGTTCCTGCTCGAAAACGTAAAGAACCTGCTGTCGCACGACAAGGGCCGCACCTTCGACGTGATCCTGCAAACGCTGCGCGACGAGCTCGGCTACGAGGTGCACTACCGCGTGATCGATGGCCAGCATTTCACGCCTCAGCATCGCGAGCGCATCATCATGGTGGGCTTTCGCGGCAAGACCGGGTTCACATGGGACGACCTGCGCCTGCCCGAACAGGGTCCGCGGCTCGGCGCGATCCTGCATCGCACGGACGGCACGGAACCGGTGCTGCCGTGGGACCACGAGCGCTTCTTCGATCACGCCGCGCGCCGCGTGCAGCCGAAGTACGCGCTCACCCCGAAGCTGTGGGCGTATCTGCAAAACTACGCGGCCAAGCATCGTGCGGCGGGCAACGGCTTCGGTTTCGGCATGGCCTATCCGGACAGCGTGACGCGCACGCTGTCGGCGCGCTATCACAAGGACGGCTCCGAAATTCTCGTCTATCAGGGCGAGGCGCTGCGCCCGCGTCGCCTGACGCCGCGCGAATGCGCGCGACTGATGGGCTTTCCCGACACCTTCAGGATTCCGGTCAGCGATACGCAGGCCTACCGGCAGTTCGGCAATAGCGTCGTGATGCCGGTGATGCGCGAAGTGGCGCGTATCATGCTGCCGCATGTGCAAACCCTGCTTGCCCACCCGACCCGCGATGCGTCGAAACACTCCCTGCCGCTCTACGCGTGAGCGGCCGCGCGACCCGTTGGCCCGCTGACGATGGTCGATATCGTCGATAGCGCGACGCGCAGCCGGATGATGTCCGGCATTCGCGGCCGCAACACCAAGCCGGAGATCCTGATCCGCAGCCTGCTGCATCGGCGGGGCCTGCGCTTCCGGCTCGATGCGCGCGATCTGCCCGGCCGCCCCGACATCGTGCTGCCGCGCTATCGCGCGGTGGTGCTCGTGCATGGCTGCTTCTGGCATGGCCACGACTGTCATCTGTTCAAATGGCCGCAGACGCGGCCCGACTTCTGGCGCGACAAGATCGGCCGCAATCGCAGCAACGACGACAAGGTGCGCGCCGCGCTGCTCGCGAGCGGCTGGCGCGTCGCGGTCGTGTGGGAATGCGCTTTGCGAGGCGGGAATCGCGATATCGCGGGCGTGATCGAGCGGCTCGTCGCGTGGATCAGAAGCGACGCGCCGGAGTTGGAGGAACGCGGCTGAAAACCGCGCGCGACCTGCCCGGCTCGCGCGAGTCTCGCGGCCGCTGGTGCTACACTCGAAAGGCTCACCCGGCGCGCTTTCGAGATGCCTTCGAGGCACGCTTCGGCGGCGTTTTCCGGGTGCTTCCAGGCGCTTTCGCGGCACGTCCTCACGCGCTTCGGCATGCCACGAGATGCGCCTCGCCCGCCGCGACATCGCGAACTCCGACGATCCCAGAACCAATCAACAAGGGAGGCACATCATGGCTGACTTCCGTCTCTGGTCCGACGATTTTCCCACCAACGGCTTCATGCCGAGAGCCCACGAGTACAACGACAAGGCGTTCGGCGGCGACGGCGAAAACATCTCGCCGTCGCTGCAATGGGAAGCGCCGCCCGCGGACACGCAAAGCTTCGCGCTCACCGTTCACGATCCCGACGCGCCGACCGGCAGCGGCTTCTGGCATTGGGTCGTCGTGAACATTCCGGCCGACGCGCGCTCGCTGCCGCGCAACGCCGGCAAGGCCGACGGCTCGCTGCTGCCGCAGGGCGCGATGCAGGTGCGCAACGACTATGGGACGGTCGGCTTCGGCGGCGCCGCGCCGCCGCGCGGCGATCGCACGCATCGCTATATCTTCCGGCTGCATGCGCTGAAAGTGCCGCATCTGCCGGTCAGCGCGGAAACCACCAACGCGGTCGCGCGCTTCATGACGCACCTGAACGAAATCGATTCGACGACCCACACGGGCCTTTACGAACTCAAATAACGCACGCGCGGCGCCGGCGCCCGGTAACGCCGGCGCCGCGCCGACCGATACGCCCGCAGCGGCCAGCGCGTGAGCCGCGCACAGGCGCGCCAACATCTCCGACAAATCAAACAATCGATGCACGCACCCTCCCCGCGCACGGACGGCTCGACGCCCTCCACTTCCCGCTTCGAAGGCAAGGAACTGGGCCTACCGGTCCCACAACGCTACTGGGCGATGCTCGTCATCGCGCTCTCGCTGACGCTCGCGGTGCTCGACAGCGCGATCGCCAACGTCGCGCTGCCGACGATCGCGCGCAACCTCAATGCGAGCGCCGCCGCGTCGATCTGGGTCGTCAACGCGTATCAGCTCGCGATCACGATCTCGCTGCTACCGCTCGCGTCGCTCGGCGACCGCATCGGCTACCGGCGCATTTATCTGTCGGGCCTGATCCTGTTTACGGTCGCGTCGTTCGGTTGCGCGCTGTCGAACTCGCTGGCGACGCTCGCGCTCGCGCGAGTGGTCCAGGGCTTCGGCGCGGCCGGCATCATGAGCGTGAACACCGCGATCGTGCGCATGATCTATCCGCCAAACCAGCTCGGGCGCGGCGTCTCGATCAACGCGATGGTGGTGGCGGTGTCGTCGGCGGTCGGGCCGACGGTCGCCTCGGGCGTGCTCGCGATCGCGAGCTGGCCGTGGCTGTTCGCGATCAACGTGCCGATCGGGATCGCGGCGATCGTCGGCGGCTTCAAGGCGCTGCCGATGAACCCCGGCCACGAATCCCCGTATGACTATCTGAGCGCGGTGATGAACGCGTTCGTGTTCGGCCTGCTGATTTTCGCGGTCGATGGCCTCGGCCACGGCGAGCATTTCGGCTACGTGACGCTCGAGGCGCTCGGAGCGCTGGTCATCGGCTACTTCTTCGTGCGTCGCCAGCTGACGCGGCCCGCCCCGCTGCTGCCGATCGACCTGCTGCGTATTCCGGTGTTCGCGCTGTCGGTCGGCACGTCGGTCTGCTCGTTCTGCGCGCAGATGCTCGCGTTCGTGTCGCTGCCGTTCCTGCTGCAGGAAACGCTCGGCATGTCGCAGGTCGAAACGGGTCTTTTGATGACGCCGTGGCCCGCGATCATCATCATCGCGGCGCCCATTGCCGGCGTGCTGTCGGACAGGATATCGGCCGGCTGGCTCGGCGGCGTCGGGCTCGCCGCGATGACCGTCGGCCTGCTGCTGCTCGCGACGCTCGGGCCTCACCCGGACGCGCTGCAGATTTCGTGGCGCATGGCGCTGTGCGGCGCGGGCTTCGGCATCTTCCAGTCGCCGAACAATCGCACGATGCTGTCGTCCGCGCCGCGCGAACGCAGCGGCGGCGCGAGCGGCATGCTCGGCACCGCGCGCCTGACCGGGCAAACGCTCGGCGCGGCGCTGGTCGCGCTGATCTTCGGCGTCGCGCCGCAGAGCGGGACGATCATCGCGCTGTATGTGGCCGCGGGGTTCTCGGCGGTCGCGGCGGTCGTCAGCACGATGCGGGTCATGCAGAAGGCGGCGCAGCCGGCCTGAGAGCTGTGGCCGTTACGCGCAAGACATGCACGATAAAAGGCGCGCATCGCACGAGGCGATGCACGCCTTTTCGCCTTGATCTTCCCTGTCACTCCATGCACGACGTGAGCGGCACAGGCGCCGCCCGCCCGCGCGGGCCGCGCCTGTCGGCTCAGGGTGATGCCGTCACGTCAGCGAGCTTTACCGCTTTGGCCGTCACCGAAGACGCGGTCGCGACGTGGCGCAGATCATCGAGCAACGTATCGCGCCACACCGACAGGTTGCTCTCGCGCATCGGCTCCATCATGTCCGCATGACGCGCCTGACGTTCGGCGAGCGGCATCGCTAACGCGCGCTCGAGCGCTTCGGCCATCTGCGACAGATCGAACGGATTGACGACGAGCGCGCCCGGCAGCTGCTCGGCCGCGCCCGCGAATTGCGACAGCACGAGCACGCCCGGATCGGCCGGATCCTGCGACGCGACGTACTCCTTGGCCACCAGATTCATGCCGTCGCGCAGCGGCGTCACATAGCCGACCTGCGACTGGCGGAAGAGCGCCATCAGCAGATTGCGCTCGTACTTGCGGTTCAGATACTGGATCGGCGTCCAGTCGAGCTGCGCGAACCGGCCGTTGATGCGGCCCGCCTCGCCTTCGAGCGTTTGCCGGATGCGCTGATAGGTCTGCACGTCGGCGCGGGTCGGCGGCGCGATCTGCACGAGCGACACGCGGCCGTGCCAGCCGGGCGCGTTCTGCAACAGCCGCTCGAATGCCTGGAAGCGCTCGACCAGCCCCTTCGAATAATCGAGCCGGTCGACGCTCATGATCAGCTTGCGCCCGCGCATACCGTCGCGCAGGCTGCGCACCGCCTTGCGGTCGGTGAACTGCTCGGCGGCCTTCGCGATCGCGTCGGGATAGATGCCGATCGGGTACGCGCCGACCTTCAGGAAGCGGTTGTACGCGTGCACCATGCCGTCTTCGCTCGACGTGCCATGGTGACCGCGCTCGATATAGTCGACGAACGACTGGCGATCCGCCTCGGTCTGAAAGCCGATCACGTCGTAGCTGCACATCGCCTTGACGAGTTCTTCATGCGGCGGAATCGTGCGCAACACTTCGGGCACCGGAAACGGAATGTGCAGGAAAAAGCCGATCGGGTTCTTCACGCCGAGCTCACGCAGGCAGCGCGCGAACGGCAGCAGATGGTAGTCGTGCACCCAGATGATGTCGCTGGGCTTGAGCAGTTCCTTGAGCTGCTTCGCGAGCGTCGCGTTGACGCGCTGGTAGCCCGCGTAGTCCTCACGGTCGTAGCGGGACAGGTCGTTGCGATAGTGGAAGGTCGGCCACAACGTGGTGTTCGAAAAACCGCGGTAGTACTCGTCGTAATCGCGCTTGGTGAGGCCCACAGTCGCGTAGGTGACGTTGCCCTGCTTCTCGATCACGGGCGCGGATGGCTCGCTGACCGTTTCGCCGCTCCAGCCGAACCAGACGCCGCCGGTCTCCTTCAGTGCGTCCAGCACGCCGATCGCGAGCCCGCCCGCTGCCGGACGCGCTTCCTGAATCGGTGCGACACGATTCGATACCACGATCAATCTGCTCATTAGTGCTCCATTGTTTCGTTGTATGCGGAATTGCGCCAAAACGGTGCACGCAATCATCGTGCCGATATATGAGATATCAGAAATAAAGTTGTATGGAAATGTGACAAACGAGCGAATCCCCGCAATCATCACGGATTGCGAAGAAAATTTTTCTGTTAAATCCGACGAATGCGGAGGTCTTTCTTACCGGTATCCCGGTCGCCGGGATACCCCCGCCCGGGTGCTACGCTGCCTCAGGCATCCTGCTCCGAGCCCAGATCGCGCTGGTATTCGAGGCCTTCCTGACGCACCCCGCCCTGATTGTGCTCGCCGTCCGGCGGCGTATGCGGGGCGATCCGATTCTGCGCGGCCGGGTCCGGCGACACCACCGGCTCAGTCTCGACCTCGGCCGGCCGTGGCCCGCGCTTGGAGTGCCGCGCGGAACGTCGCAATGCGGGGTGTCTCATGATCGTGCCTCCGGGGGAAGCCTGCCGCTTAGCGCGGCATCCCTACAGTCTAGGGGGCGAAACCGTAAATTGCCGGTAAAACATGCGCCGGCTTTGTAACAAGTACAGCAATGCTCTGCACCGACCCAGGGCATGACGCCTTGCAGTGCGGGATGTGGTTCCATCGAGTGCGCGACAGGGCGCCGACATCGACGGTCGTATCAACATTGCCGCGGTCGCGACGGACGGTCGGCGGCCTGAGGCGTTTGCGTTGGCTGCGGCGGCGGATCGCCGATCGGCGGCGTGACCGGTTCGACGGGTTCGATCGGATCGGGTGTCGGGCCGGGGATCGTGTCGGGTTCGGCCGGGTCCGGCGGCGCGATGGGAGGTGCAGTGGGCGGCTCGACCGGTTCGGGCCGATGAGCGTGCAACGGCCTGGACGGCGCGGAGACGGCAGCGTAATGCGACAGGTGCGGCGGCAGGTGCGGCATGTCGGTGACCTCGTTTTGCGTTCCACCGGAGCGCAGCAAGGCTTGTGCCGTTCGGGTGCCCGCCCGGAAGCCCGGGCGGGCGGATACTGGGGACGCGGATGACGTGCGAACGAGGCGCGGATCAGGCGTCCGCGCCGCCGAGTGCGCGTGATTCGTCGGTGGGATCGCCGTCGTCGCGCGCATCGTTGCCGTACTCGACGAGCCGGTTGTACAGCGTCTTCAGGCTGATGCCGAGAATTTCCGCGGCGCGCGTCTTGACGCCGCCGCATTGCTCGAGCGTCGCAAGAATCAGCTGACGGTCGGCTTCCGCGAGCGAGGTGCCGAACGGGATCGTGATCGCGGTGCCGGCCGCGGGCTTCGACAGCGTGATTTGCAACGGCACCGTCGCCGTGCTATCCGAATCCGCGCTCGACATGATGTGCGCGCGCTGCACGTAGTTCTTCAGCTCGCGCACATTGCCCGGCCACGGATACGACAGCAGCATGTCCTTCACCGCGACAGGGAAATGCTTCTTCGTGCCGTGACGCTCGTTGAGCTCATCGAGGAACGATTGCGCGAGCAGCTCGACGTCCTTGCCGCGATCGCGCAGCGGCGGCAGGCTGATCGGAAACACGTTCAGCCGGTGGTACAGATCGAGCCGCAGCTTGCCTTCGAGCACCGCCTGTTCGGGATCGCGATTGGTGGCCGCAATCAGACGCACGTCGGTTTCGATTTCCTTGGTCGTGCCGACGCGCATGAACATGCCGGTCTCGAGCACGCGCAGCAGCTTTACCTGCAGCTCGATCGGCATCTCGGTGATTTCGTCGAGGAACAGCGTGCCGCCGTTCGCGCGCTCGAAATAGCCCTTGTGCTGCCGGTCCGCGCCGGTGAACGAACCGCGCTCGTGGCCGAACATTTCCGATTCGATCAGATTCGGCGAAATCGCGCCGCAGTTGACCGCGAGGAACGCGTGCTTGCGGCGCAGGCTCAGCTCGTGCAGCGTCTGCGCGGCAACTTCCTTGCCGGTGCCCGATTCGCCGACGAGCATCACCGAGGCCGCCGTCGGCGCGACGCGGCTGATCTGGTCGTAGACCTCCTGCATCGCCGGCGAATTGCCGAGCATCAGACCGAAGCGGCCCATGCGGCGCAACTCGCCGCGCAGCGTGCCGATTTCGGCCTTCAGGTCGCCGGCGCGCGGCAGGCGCGACAGGATCGACTTCACGCGCTGCATGTTGATCGGCTTCACGAGGTAGTCGGCCGCGCCCATTTTCAGTGCGCTGACCGCCGACTCGACCGTCGCGTGGCCGGTGATCACGATCACTTCGACGCCGGAGCGCGGATCGAGATCTTCGAACAGATCGACCCCGCTGCCGTCGGGCAGCTTCAGGTCGGTGAAAACGACGTCCGGCATCTGCCGGATCAGTTGAATACGCGCTTCGCGCAGATCGCCCGCGGTGGCGGTGGTCAGCCCGTCTTCCCCGATGACGGCGGAAAGTGCCTCGCGGGTACCTGCGTCGTCATCGACAATGAGTACATGTGGCATCGCGTTTCGAAAGCCTGCAAGCGTGGGTCAGAAAATATGCGGAACATGCCAATGGGCATGCGGCTGGGTCCGGTCGGCTGCATGACGCGGAATCGACTGCGTTCCGTTCCGCCGACCATTTGATGAAAAATTGCAACAATGACGGCCAAATTCGCGCCAACGTCCGCGTCATTGTTGCCTATTTACCTATTATACGGCTTTATAAGATTCATTTAACAATCCCGTTCCAGGCGCCGGCAGCAGGCCCCATTGCATTCGAGCGAACCGCGTCAGCCGCGTGGAAACGGCCATGCGCGGTGTTCCCCGTTCACCTGCCCCGAGCCGTTGCCGCTGTGCGAGGCGGGCGCCAGCTCGGTCGACAAAGTCGCCGGCGCCGCCACCGCGCCGCCCTCGTTTTCCCAGCGGCTCAGCTCGCGCGCCGGTGAGACCTGGCCCGTGCGCTTGTGTTGCACGTAGCGAACCGCCAGGAAGCCGCCGATTGCCATCAATGCGCCAAAAAAACCAAATGTGGGTCGTGTCATCATGAACTCCTTGGATCGTGATGCGGATGAATGCAGCCGTGCCAAGCGTGCGCCGCGCCTTCCGGCGAGCCGATGCGAGCGCCGCTCGCTGCGCCGCGTCTAACGCGCGACCAGCACGCCGAGCAGAAAACCGGTGCCCGCCGCGAGCGCGAGCGAGCGCCACGGGTTATGGCGCACATAGTGCTCGGTGCTGACCGCCGCCCCGCGATACCGGCGATGCACGTTGCGTTGCGCATCGCCGAGCGCCGATTGCAGCGTTTCCACGTGCGTGCCGAGCCGGTCGCGCAAGGCATCGACGCCTTCGCCCGGCACGTTGGCGGCGAGCCGCAGCATTTCCTCCGAGTCCCTCAGCAGCACCCGTAGATCCTCGACGATCTTCTGTCCGCCGAGTGCAAGTTGTTGTGTGGTGTCAGTCATCGTTCACTCCTCGTCTGATTCGGCGTTCGTGCGTTGCCGCGGAATCGGTGCGTCGACGGTGCAACAGTTCGGGCTTCGGGCGCACGATGCGGGTTGCCGGTTTGCGCTGGCCGGCGGCGCTGCGACGTAGCCGTCAAACCTCGCACGACTCGATCAAACGGTCAATGATGCAATGCATGTGCCCGGTATATTTACCGCTCCAACGCGCTGATAAAGCCGATTTCGCGCACTTTCGACCGATTGCGCGCACGGCTATTTCAGCGGCTGCCAGTTCGATTGCCGGAATCAGTGTCGAAGTGGTTAAATCGTCTTTTATGAGATAGTGGCTGTACGGTCTATCGCATTCAAGGCCTGCGCGCCGCAACACGAACTCCATTTGCACAGGACTTCCCTTTTTATGGCGTCAATCGATCTGGACTCGCCCACCGTGTCCGCCGGTGGCAATGCTTCGCCACAAGCGAAGCAGCGCGTCGCGGACGCCGTCGCGGGACTGAAATCGTACGGGCTGCTGTACGGCTCGTCGCCGGTAATGCTCGATCTGTACGAACAGATCGAACGCGTCGCCGATACCGACGCGACCGCGCTGATCATCGGCGAATCGGGCACCGGCAAGGAGCTGATCGCCCGCACCATCCACGAGCGCAGCGGCCGCAAGGACGGCGCGTTCGTCGCCGTGAACTGCGGCGCGATTCCCGATGAGCTGATCGAAGCCGAACTGTTCGGCCACGAAAAAGGCAGCTTCACCGGCGCGGTCCAGGGCCGCGTCGGCTACTTCGAACATGCGAACGGCGGCACGCTGTTTCTGGACGAAATCACCGAAATGGCGCCGGTGCGCCAGGTCAAGCTGCTGCGCGCGCTCGAAACCGGCACGTTCTATCGCGTCGGCGGCAACGAGTTGATCAGCGGCAACGTGCGCGTGATCGCCGCGACCAATCGCGACCCCGCCGTAGCCGTCAAGGAAAACGGCTTGCGCGAGGATCTGATGTACCGGCTCGCGGTGTTTCCGCTGCGCGCGCCGCCGCTGCGCGAGCGCGAAAACGATCGCGAACTGCTCGCGCAACACTTCCTCGCGCAATTGAATCAGCAGGAAGGCACCAACAAGAGCTTCAGCAAACGCTCGATCGAAACGCTGCGTTCATGGTCGTGGCCGGGCAACGTGCGCGAGTTGAAGAACGCCGTATATCGCGCGTTCATTCTCGCGGAAAAGACGGTCGAATTGCCGCATCCGCATCTTGCGTCGCGAGTCAAGAAAGCGGTCACGCAAGGCGACGCGATGAGCGTGTGGATCGGCACGCCGCTCGCCGATGCGCAGAAGCAGATCATTCTCGGCACCCTCAAGTACTGCGGCGGCGACAAGCGGCGCGCTGCCAAAGCGCTCGGCGTGAGCCTCAAAACGCTGTACAACCGGCTGAGCGCATACGGCGACGAAAGCGGGGAAGACGAAGCCGACTCATAGGCACGGTGCAACGCGAGCCATCCGCCGATGGCGGCGGCCAACTGTCGCGCTGTTCGTCATGATCCTTTCGCCGCGCGTTTCGCGGCACCGAATTCACCTGCTCAACGTCTCACGCCGACGGCAAATTCACCTGATGTCCCCAATACCTGGCAGAGCCAGGTAAGCCCGCCCAAGCGACAGAAAACATCGCAGCGCACGATGTTTTGCAATTTCTTGCATTTTTTCGCTGCCAATTACAAAACGCATCCTGCACAATGCGGCTGCGTAATGAACGACGTGTCCTTCGTTTACACGCGCGAAGCGTGAACGCAGGCACCTGTACGGGCAGGGACGGGAGAAATGCAAAAGAACATGGTGTGGGCTGTCAACGCAAAGTCCGTTGTCGCTGGCAGACGCCCCCACGTAACAGCGCTGATCGCGCTGGCGCTGGCGGTTTCGTCGGCATTGAGCGGCTGCAGTTCGTTGTACACGGAAGGCGCGGTCGCGGGCGCCGGTGTCGCGGGCGCCGCGGTCGCCAACAAGGTCACCAGCAATGCGGCGGTCGCGACCGGTATCGGTCTTGGCGCGGTCGCCGCCGCGCGCGCCGGTGTGCAGTACTCGGAGCGCGTGGTTCACACGAATACGCAGAACAGCATCGCGCAGGCGGCCGGTCCGCTCGAGGTCGGCGCGGTCGCCCCGTGGAGCATCACCCACTCTTTCCCAATCGAAGACGACGAACACGGCCGCGTGACCGTCAGCCGTCTGATCAGCACCGGCCCGCTCGACTGCAAGGAAATCGTCTTTTCCGTCGATCAAAACGCAACGCGCGACAAGCCCGCGAGCAGCGCGTTCTACATCGCATCGGTTTGCCGTGATGGTAAGGACTGGCGTTGGGCATTGGCCGAACCCGCCACCGAGCGCTGGGGTGCGCTGCAATGAAATTGCGTTCGCTTGGCGGTCCGATGGGTGATCGGATGCGGCTCATCGCGGCCGCCGCGCTATGCGTCGGCGCGAGCCTGCTGGCGAGCGGCTGCGCGTCGATCGGCGCCGCGAGCGGCGCGGCGGCGGGTGTCGCGTCGGGCCTCGTGACCAGCAATCCGGCCGTCGCGCTCGGCGTCGGCGTGGCCGTGCAGGCCGCGACCGACGAAGCGGTCGCGCGCTACATGCGCAGCATGCACAAGGATCAGCAGGATCTGATGGCGGCGCTGGTCGGCACGATGCCGGTCGGCGAAACGAAACCGTGGTCGGTCAAGCACACCTTGCCGATCGAAAACGGCCATGGCGAGGTGCGCGTGACCCGCGCGTTCAGCTCGGCGCTCGCGCTGTGCAAGGATTTCGTGTTCTCGGTGCAGGACGGCGACGGCCCGAACGCACCCGAGAGGTGGTTCACGGCGAGCGCGTGCCAGCAGGACAAGGGTTGGAAGTGGGCGACGGCCGAGCCGGCGGTTGCACGCTGGGGCAATCTGCAATAAAAAAGCGGCGAGGTTTTCCTCGCCGCTTTTTTGTCTGAACCGCAGTCGTTTCCGCGGCAACCCAGGCTTAAGACTCCACGTCTTCCAGACTGAAGATTTCGGTCTGGTCGTTATACGAAAAGATCTCGCCGTAACGGCCCCAGTTGATGACCGCGTCGAGCGTCTCTTCCGCCGCGCTGTCCGACAGGAAGTCCTCGAGCTCCTGCTCGAAACGCACGCGCGGCGCGCGATGTCCGGGCCGCTCGTTCAACACCTTCTTGATCCGCGCCGCGAGCGGCACGTGCCGCAGCAGATGCTCGGCGAACATCATCTTCCGTTCCTGCGTGCCGAACTCGGAGAACACGCGCGCCGGCGGCGTCAGGAAAATGTCGCCCTCGCGCACGTCGGCGAAACCGAGGTGCTGCAGCACTTCGGCGATCGGGAACAGATCGTCGACCTCCAGATGCAGCGAGCGCGCGATTTCCGGCATGTCCGCGCGGCCGTGATACGGCGCGGCGGCGAGCGTTTCGATCAGACCGGCCATCAGGTTGGTCGACACGTGCGGCAGCCAGCTACCGAGCTCCAGCCCCTTCTTGGTCTTTTCGTCGGTCTGACGTGCGGTCATCTTCGCGTAGATCTCGTCGACAAGGCGGCGGAATGCCGGGTCCAGACGGTTGCGCGGATGCTTGAACGGCACCTTGATCTCGGCGATCACGCGGCCCGGGTTCGACGACAGCACCAGAATGCGGTCGCACATGAACACCGCTTCCTCGATGTTGTGCGTCACGATCAGCACCGCCTTGATCGGCATGCGCCCCTGCGTCCAGAGATCGAGCAGGTCGGTACGCAGCGTTTCGGCGGTCAGCACGTCGAGCGCGGAGAACGGCTCGTCCATCAGCAGCAGCGTCGGATCGACGACGAGCGCGCGCGCAAAGCCGACGCGCTGGCGCATGCCGCCCGACAACTCGCGCGGATACGCGTTTTCGAAGCCGTCGAGGCCGATCAGGTCGATCGCGGCGAGCGCGCGCGTGCGCCGCTCAGACGCGCCGACGCCTTGCGCCTCGAGACCCGCTTCCACGTTCTGCAGCACGGTCAGCCACGGAAACAGCGCGAAGGTCTGGAACACCATCGCGACACCCTTGGCCGGGCCTGCGAGCGGCTTGCCCATGTACGTGACTTCGCCGTCGGTCGGCTCGATCAGACCGGCGATGATGCGCAACAGCGTCGACTTGCCCGAGCCCGAACGGCCAAGCAGGCCGACGATCTCGCCCTCGCGCAGCGACAGATTCGCGTCGTCGAGGACGAGCAGTTCGCCCTGCGTCTTGTTGAAGCCGCGGCACACGTCCTTCACGCGCAGGATTTCCTCGCCGAGGCGCGGGGGCTTCGGCGGCGTCTGGATCGGCGCGGCGGTCATAGCAGCTTTAGGATTTTGCATCGCGTTAAGCCTTCATTTCTCAATCTAGACGGAGCTTGCCTTCGGCGTAGGCGTACATCGGACGCCACAGCAGACGGTTGAACAGGGTCACGAACAGGGACATCACGGCGATGCCCACGATGATCTTCGGATAGTCGCCCGCCGCGGTAGTCTGCGCGATATAGGCGCCGAGGCCATGCGCGGCGACCTTGGTATCGCCCCACTGCACGAACTCGGCAACGATGCTCGCGTTCCACGCGCCGCCCGACGCGGTGATCGCACCGGTTACGTAGTACGGAAAAATGCCCGGCAGCATCGCCTGACGCCACCACTGCCAGCCGCGAATGTGGAAATTCTTGGCCGCCTCGCGGTAGTCGTTCGGATACGAGCTTGCACCTGCAATCACGTTGAACAGGATATACCACTGCGTGCCGAGCACGATCAGCGGCGACAGCCAGATGTCCGGATTCAGGTGAAAGCGCACGATCGCGATCACGAATACCGGGAACAGCAAATTCGCCGGGAACGCCGCGAGGAACTGCGCGAGTGGCTGCATCTTTTCCGCGAGCGCGGGGCGCAGGCCAATCAGCACGCCAACGGGCACCCAGATCACGGAAGCGATCGCGATCAGCACGACCACGCGCAGGAGCGTGATCAGGCCCAGCACGAACACGTGGCCGACCTCGTCGAGCGTCACGCCGGTACGCACATACAGGAACACGCGGTACACCACATACACCGTGGCGAGCAGCACGATCGCCGCCCAGATGAAGTCGCCGAGCTTCGAGTTCTTCTCGCGCTGCGGGATGTGAAAGCGCGGCGCGCTGAACGCCGGCAGTTGGAAGCGCACCCGAGCCGCGCGCGCGAACATCCAGCCGAGCGGCACGAGCAACCGGTGAATCAGCCGCGTGCGGCGGATCAGGTCGAGCAGCCACGATTCCGGCGCATCGCCCGAACTCGTGAACTCCATGCGGAACTTGTCCGCCCACGCGACGAGCGGCCGGAACAGCAACTGGTCGTAGGCGAGAATCACGACCGTCATCGCGAGGATGACCCAGCCAATCGCGTGCAGGTTCTTGTCGCTGATCGCCTGCGCCAGGTAGGCGCCGATGCCCGGCAGCGTAATCGTATGATTGCCGACCGTGATCGCTTCGGAAGCCACGACGAAGAACCAGCCGCCCGACATCGACATCATCATGTTCCAGATCAGGCCGGGCATCGAGAACGGCACTTCGAGTTTCCAGAAGCGCTGCCATGAAGTCAGATGAAAGCCGCGCGAGACTTCGTCGAGATCGCGCGGCACCGTGCGCAGCGACTGATAGAAGCTGAACGTCATGTTCCACGCCTGGCTCGTGAAGATCGCGAAGATCGCGGCGAGCTCGGCGCCGAGCACGCGGCCCGGGAACATCGCGAGGAAGAACGTCACCGTGAACGAGATGTAGCCGAGCACCGGCACCGACTGCAGGATGTCGAGGATCGGCACCAGCACGAGACCGGCGCGGCGGCTCTTGGCGGCCAGCGTCCCGTAGACCAGCGTGAAGATCAGCGACGCGACCATCGCCGCGAGCATGCGCAGCGTGGTGCGCATCGCGTACTCGGGCAGGTTGGCCGGATCGAGCGAGATCGCCTGCGTCTTTAGCGTCGACATCGGCGCGAGCGTTTCGTGAAAGCCGATCGACGCCATCGCGATCAGGCAGATGATCAGCGGGAACGCGACGAAGTCCCAGCGGTTGGGCAACACGCGCCATGCCGACGCATTGGCGGTGCGGTTCAGGTTGAAGCTGAAATCCATCAGATGCCCTCCCTCTTCAAACAGGCATTCGAACGCTCGAAGGAGGCCGCGGCTGCTCCGCGGCGGTCTATGGGTCGGTCCGGAAAGCGGAAATCAGGCATGGCAAAACGCGCGTGCGTGGTAAATCGTTAGCGTTGGAGACACATGGTCCGGCAATGGACTGGTTCGTGAACGCGTCGCCCACGACCACAACCATCACGCCGAACTCCTGTCGCCGCGGGCGCCGCCCGAGGGCTGGCGGGCTTTTCTCGTTTTGGACGGCACGACACTACACCATCCTATGTTTCAGGCACAACCTTTCGCCGCAAATTGCGATACGGCCTCGCGAGGCCGTGGCGTAAGGCTTCAGCAAGCCCCGGCACGCGTCGCCGCGCCGCACTGTACCCTGCTGCCGCGTGCTTCAGCGTGACACGTCGCGAGACCGTCTCGCGGCGTGGCGCGCAAGCCACATCGGCGCATCGCCCCCGGCCGTCGTCGCTCGATCGCTTCATTGGCCCGCACAGCTATCAAGAAAGCGGCGCGGCTGCCGTTAAGAACCTGATCGGCGCGGCATATGCAGGCGGCATCCCAGCAATAACGGTGGCATCGTGCCCCGCGACGGTTAAAATCGGGAAACGACGTACCTGTTTATCAGCGGATCATCCCGGGCATGGCGACGGCGCAGCGCACCTCGCTCGCGACGGGACGAAACCGCAGCTGATGCAGATAACGACACAGCGTTGAGAGCGCGCTGCCCACGAACGAGCAAGTTGCATGTCACAGCCAGACGGATCAGAGGGTCGATGAACAGGACAACCTTGCGCCAGGTAGCCGGGCCGGTCAGCTTCGTGCTGATCGTACTCGTCTGCTGGTTCGTGGCTGGCATGGTCGCGGACCGGATGGTACAGCAAGAGCTGGACGCGGCGTTGCACACGCAGCGGCAAATGTCCACGTCGATCGTCGACAACATGGCTGAAGTGATTGCCAGCGACCTCGCGATGTCCCGCGCCATCCCCGCAACCATGGCCGAAATGGACGTGGTCCAGCGTGCCCTCGTGCAATCGCAGAATTATGCCGTGAACAGCGAGGCGGCGGAACCCGCCTTGCGAGCCGCCTTGCTCAAGGATCCGAAGATGGCCGGGGTCAGCAGGTTCCTGCACGAAGCGCAGGGCTTCTCCGGGCTCGATCAGGTCTGGATCGTCAACGCGAACGGCATCTGTGTTGCGTCGAGCGGCACGATGTCGAACCCCGAGGGTGCGCAGCAATCGTTCGTCGGCGTGGACATGCGCGCGCGCGGCTATCTGACCAACGCGCTGCTCGGCGCATTCTCCGAAGCCTACGGCGTGGGTCGCGCGAGCGGCGAGCCGGGCATCTTCATCGCCGCGCCGGTGTACGCGGACGGGCTGCTGGTCGGCGCGGTGGTCGCGAAGGTCGGCATCGCGCGGTTGCGCCACTGGGTCGCGCACGCGGGCACCTTCGTGTCCGACGACAACGGCGTCATCATCATGGCGCACAACAGCGCGCTCGAAGGCCACGCGTTGCCAAACTCGCGCGTCACGCTGATGAGCCCCGCCGAGCGGCGCATCATCTACCGCCGGGAGACGTTCCCCGACATGCTGATCCGCGAAGACACGCAAGTGCGTGAGCAGGCGCCGTGGGTGCCGGCGTCGGTCGCCGCGCAGCTGTTCGGCATGATCGAACGGCCGGCCCCGGCGCTCTATCAGAACCGCGGCGGCCTGAACTCGGGTCTCTCCGCGCACCTGGTCGATCCGCTCGCCGCGTGGCCGGAGCTGCTGCGCAACCACAAGCGCGACCACCTGCTGGTGTTCCTGACGCTGGCCGGCACCGTCGCGCTCGCGTGGGTGATCACCGTGTCCTACGTGCGCGAGCGGCGCCACCATCGCGCGACACGCGATCTCGCCGAGCAGTTGCAGTCGGCCAATACGCTGCTGTCGGCGGAGGCGCGGCACGATGCGTTGACCGGCGCGCTGTCGCGGCGCTATTTCCTCGACCTGCTACGCCACGAGATCGATCGCGCGCACGCGGGGCGCGAGCCGCTGTGCATGGCGATCGCCGATCTCGACCACTTCAAGCAGATCAACGACCGCTTCGGCCACGCCGCCGGCGACCGCGCGCTCGAACATTTCGTCGATACGTGTCGCGCCGAGCTGCGTGGCTCCGACGCGGTCGGCCGGCTCGGCGGCGAAGAGTTCGGCCTGCTGCTGCCGGCCACCGATCTGACGGGCGGGCGCGAAGTCGTCGAGCGTCTGCGGCTGCGGTTGAAAGCGGTGCCCTCGCCGAAGCTGCCGGCCTCGGCGGGGCTGAGCGTGAGCATCGGCATCACCGAACTGTCGCCCGACGATCTGCCCGAGCGTCTCATGAGCCGCGCCGATACCGCGCTGTATGCGGCGAAGACCGGCGGGCGCGACCGCACCGAAGCACTGCCGCCCGACGATACGGCGCCGCCTGCGCGCACCGCGGTGAATGCCTGGTGAATGCCTGACGCTCGCCGAAATATTTAGCGCGCGTCGGTATCGCCCTCTCCGCTCAGCCAACCCACGCCGACACCCTGCCCCGCGCTGAAAACGACGCCGAGCCTCCCACAACGAAGCAGGTATCATCAATCCTGATATCGGATTGTCACTACCGCACTAACGGGAGATTCGCATGAAGGGAAATCTGGTGATCGTCTGTCGCGATCACGACGCTGATGCTTTCGACCATCTGCTCGCCGAATACGGCGCGTTCCAGACGCGTCTGTCGTCGACCGCGTGGTATCTGAAACTGGAGGTCGCGCCGGAACTGATTCAGGAGGAAATACTCGCGCGCCTCGGCAAATATACGACGCACTATATCTTCGAGGCGGAATCGGTGACGTGGAATACCGTCGATAGCGAAACGGCGAACGCGTTGAATACGCTGTTTTCGGACTGAGCTCTCGCAGCTCGCGATGCCGACGCCTCGCGCGCGCATCGCGACTCCAACACCCTGCTTCTACCAGGCGTTTTCCGAGGCGGTCGCGACCCGCGGCAGCACGTCGAACGGAAAACTCATCAACACCCGCAAACCGCGGCCGCCATGATTGCCGATTTCCCATTCACCGCCCGCGCGCCGCACGAGCCGCTCGACGATCGCAAGGCCCAGCCCGCTATGGCCGTTGCCGCCTCGCGCCGGATCGAGCCGCACGAACGGCCGGCTCGCGTTGATCAGGTCCTGGGCGGCGATGCCCGTGCCGCTGTCGCTAATTGATAGCGTAAAGCTCTGCGGTGTGCGCGCGGTCGCGACGACCACCGGCGGCGCGCCATACGCATGCGCGTTGTCGATCAGATTCGACAGAATCCGGTCGAGCGTGGCCGCCGGCAGCAGAAATGACGGCCCGGCGTTCAGTTCCGTGTGCACGGTCGGCGCACTGGTGGCCACCGCCCGATAGCTGCGCACGACACGCTCGCACTGCGCATCCACTTCCACGGGTTCGCTGCGGTCCGCGCCGTCGTGCGCGAACAGCAGGAACTGCTCGACGATATGCGTCATCGAATCGACGTCGCGCACGACGCCGTCGCGCGTCTTCGCGTCGTCCATCATTTCGGCGCGCAGCCGCAGACGCGCGAGCGGCGTCTTCAGGTCATGCGCGACACCGGCAAGCATCACCGCGCGATCGTTCTCGGTGCGCGCGACTTCCTGCACCATCTGATTGAAGCCATGGGTGAGTTGCCGCAACTCGCGCGGCCCGCGCTCGGGCACCGGCGGCACCGGCAGCCCGCGACCGAAGCGCGCCACCGCCTGCGCGAGCAAGCGCAGCGGCCGCTGCAGCGCCCAAGCGGCGAACAGCGCCGCCATCACCGCAAACGAGAAAATGATGACGAGCCACAAGACCGTGCGGTCGAGCGAGCGCGGCATGCGCAGCGGCTGCACCGGCACGACGATCCAGTTCTGATCGGTCACGGCGCGCACCCATAGCATGGGCGGAGCGCCGGGCGGACCGACGCGCACCTGGGTGTCGGCCGGCATGCGGTCGCGCACGTCCTCGACGAAACGCGCGAGCGGCGGCGGCATGTTCGCGCTGGCCGCCGGCACGTCCGGGCTCGCCGGGTCGACCAGCTTCACACGCGACGGCAGCGGTTGATCCGGTGTGCGGGCGACGTGCTGACGCACCGCGTCGACGAGGAAGGTCGCTTCCTCGACCGCGTAGCGCGTTTGCAGTTGCGAACGTTCGAGTCGCATCAGCGCATACCACGCGAAATGCGACAGCAACAGCACCGCGACGACGAGCAGCGCGAGCCGCCCGAACAGCGAATCAATGGGCCGACGCATGCTGCTCGCCGTCCGGCACGAACACGTAACCGCGGCCGCGCACGGTCTGGATGAAGCGCGGCGTGGATGGATCGGTTTCGAGAATGCGACGCAGGCGCCACACCTGCACGTCGATGCCGCGGTCGGTGCCGTCGTACTCGGGACCGTGCAGCAGTTCCAGCAGGCGCTCGCGCGTGAGCGTGCGCATGGGGTGATTGACGAAAATCTTCAGCAGCGCGAACTCGCTGCCCGACAGTGCGAGCGGCTTGTCTTCGAGATGCAGCGTGCGCGACTGGAAATCCAGCGTGAAGCGGCCGAAGCTGAACGGCTCGCGCTGCTCGGGCGCGGCCGCCGACGGCAGCGTGCGGCGCCGCCGCAGCACCGCCTGCACGCGCGCGAGCAGTTCGCGCGGATTGAACGGTTTGCCGAGGTAATCGTCCGCGCCGAGTTCGAGCCCGACGATACGATCGACGTCGTCCGCACGCGCGGTCAGCATGATGACGGGGATATCGTCGCCCGACGCACGCAGCTTGCGCAGCGCGGTGAGGCCGTCCACGCCGGGCATCATCAGGTCCAGCACGATGAGGTCGGGGCGCTCGCGCTCGAGGCGCCGTTCGAGCGAGCCCGCGTCGTGCAGCACCGAAACTTCGATGCCCTGACGGGCGAGATAGTCGCGCAACAGATCGCGCAGTTCGACGTCGTCGTCGACGACCAGGATTTGAGTAGCCATGAAATGAAGTTTAACGCGCAGCCAAAAGGGATTTCGTTTTCCAAACGGTCTGAAGGGTTACCGGGTGTTACGGTGAAAGCCACACGTAATTGCTGGTAATAGCGGCGTCCGGGCGCGTAACACAGCGGCGCACGCGGTTCTCTACGCTGTGCCTTACCGAGTGCAGGCAGTCCAAAGACCGGTTGCTTCGTCGGCTATTCCATTACAAGGAGCCTCATATGTCCACCAAAAAAATGTCGCGCGTTCTCGCCGTTGCTGCCACCGCTCTCGCCATCGGCGCGGGCGCCGCTTACGCCGCCCAACCCGCCGAGCAGGCGCACGGCGGGCCCGGCGGCTGGCATGGCCACTTCATGAAGGAACTGACCCAACTCCACGACCAGTTGAAGCTGAACGCGGATCAGGAAAAGCTGTGGCAAAACGCGCTCGATACGATGAAGCAGAACCACGAAGCGATGCGCGCCAACCACAAGCAGGTTCAAGACCAGTTCAAGGCCGCACAGCAACAGCCGATCCTCGATCTGAACGCGATGGCCGCGACGCATCAGCAGATCGAGCAGAAGGACGCGCAACTGCGTCAGCAAACCACCGACGCGTGGCTGAAGTTCTATAACGGCCTGAACGACCAGCAGAAGACCACCGTCAGCACGGCGCTGAAGCAGCGCTTCGCGCGGATGGAGCAGCGTCACGAGAAGATGCGCGAGCGCTGGGAGCATCACAAGGGCGCCGCGTCGGCGCCGGCCGCCAATCAATAAGCGGCGCATTCGCGAGGCGGACCAGGGAGGGCGCCTCGCGAATAGAAAAACGCCACGGAAGAGGTTTTCCGTGGCGTTGCTGTTTGGCGCTGCTCGCCGCTCGATCGGCGGCCCGCGCGAATCAACTGCTTGAATCAGCCGTTCAACTGACCCAGATCGAACAGCAGCACTTCCGCGTCGTCGCCCTTTTCCAGCGTCACCGTGTCGACGTCGCTGAGCTTCGCGGCATCGCCCGCCTCGAGCACCGTGCCGTTCACGCTCAGCGTGCCGCGCGCGACGTGCAGATAGCCGAGGCGCCCCGCCGGCAGCGCGAACGTCGCGTGTTCGGCGCCGTCGAACAGTCCCGCGTAGATCGACGCGTCCGCATGGATCGTCACCGAGCCGTCACGGCCGTCGGGCGACGCGATCACGCGCAGGCGGCCGCGCTTGCTGTCGGCGTCGAAGCGCTTTTCCTCGTAGCCGGGCTGGTCGCCCGCGCGGCGCGGGATGATCCAGATCTGCAGCAAGTGCGCGAGTTCGTCGCGCGACGCGTTGAACTCGCTATGCTGCACGCCGGTGCCCGCGCTCATGCGCTGCACGTCGCCGGGACGGATCGTCGAGCCATTGCCCATGCTGTCGCGATGCGCGAGCGCGCCTTCGAGCACATACGTGACGATCTCCATGTCGCGATGCCCGTGCGCGCCGAAACCCTGACCGCCGGCGATGCGGTCTTCGTTGATCACGCGCAGCGGCCCGAAGTGCACGTGCTCGGGGTCGCGGTAATCGGCAAACGAGAAGCTGTGATACGAGTCGAGCCAGCCGTGGTTGGCGTGACCGCGTTCTGCGGAGCGGCGAATCTCGATCATGGAAAGTCTCCCGGTAAGTAGTCAATCAGAGCGATGTTGGGAATGTAGGGGTTGCGCCCCCCCATAACAATCGTGCGCAACCGCACCGCAGCGTTCCATCGCTGCATGCAATCGCGCGACCGGCGAGCCCATCGCGCGGAAAGCCCGGCGCCCGGCAGCCCGGCGCCCGCAAAACCGCGCCGGCGTCGCGCACGCACAACGCGTTGCACGGCGTCTTGCCGCTCGATGCCGCGCTGCGCTGGCAGCTTGCCGCTCTTCGGGTAAAATACCGCGCTTTTCAAGCCGCGTGGACGTCCCGCGGGACGTGCAGGCCGCGCCGGCAAGCCTCGGTGGGTCGGCCGCAACCGGTGCGCGACGGGCTTCGACTCGGCACCACACCGTGCGAGCCACGCCGGATAAGCACCGAACGCGCCGGACCGGCGCGCCACGTCGGACGAACCGCCCGCGCAAGGACGACCAGAGCGCGGCGACAATCCCTGCGGCACGGCAATTTTGACCGCCTAGAATAGCGACCGTCGGCCCTCGGCCGGTGCTCGTCGAGTCGTGTCATTACGACGATCAGTTTGATTCAGGAGAAACATGAAGAAGTTCGCACTGTGCGTGGCTCTGGCAGTCATGGCCACCGGCGCGATGGCGAAAGAATGGAAAACGGTGCGCATCGGGGTCGACGCCAGTTATCCGCCATTCGAATCGAAGGCGCCTGATGGCGACATCGTCGGTTTCGATGCCGATCTGACCCGCGCGCTGTGCGCGAAGATGAACGTGAAGTGCGTGTGGGTCGCGCAGGATCTCGATGGCATCATCCCGGCGCTGAAAGCTCGCAAGTTCGACGCGATCGTTTCCTCGCTGAGCGTCACCGACAAGCGCCGCGAGCAGATCGACTTCTCCGACAGGATGTTCGACGCGCCCGCCCGCATGATTGCGAAAACCGGTTCGCCGCTTCGGCCCACCCCTGAATCGCTGAAAGGCAAGCACGTTGGCGTCGAGCAGGGTTCGACGCAGGAACAGTACGCGAAGGCCTGGTGGGAGCCGAAGGGCGTGCTCGTCGTGTCGTACCAGAATCAGGACCAGGTATACGCGGATCTCGCGTCGGGGCGCCTCGACGCCGCGCTGCAGGACGAAGTGCAGGCCGACGCCGGTTTTCTGAAGACGCCGCGCGGCAAAGGGTTCTCCTGGGCCGGTCCGGAAGTGAAGGATCCGCAGACGATCGGCGAAGGCACCGCGATCGGTCTGCGCAAGGGCGATGCCGAGCTGAAGGCGAAGTTCAATCAGGCGCTCGCCGAGGTTCATCAGGACGGCACGTTCAAGAAGCTCGAAAAGCAGTACTTCGATTTCGACATTTATCCCGGCCGTTGAGCGAAACAGGCAGGATACTGCGTGGTAAGCCGGCTCGTGCCGGTGGCAGTGAAAGCGGCAACGAAGGTGGCGACACCAGGCGGTAGATTCACCAGGCAGTAGATTCAAAACAATCCGAGACGAAAGTCCCACAAGCGCGCTGCAGGAGCACCAACGTTTCTGCAGCATGATTTGCACAGCGGCACGCTGTGCGCTGCGGATCACGGCGAGCCAGGCGCTCGTCCCCGACGCGGCGCTATGCGGACCGCGTCTTTCGCGGTGCGCGTAGCGCATCGTCGTGGACTACCTATGTTCCTTCAAGGCTACGGCCCGCTGCTTCTCAGCGGCACCTGGCAAACCGTCAAGCTGGCGGTGTTCTCGCTCGCGCTCGCGTTCGTGCTCGGCCTGCTCGGCGCGGCGGCGAAATTGTCGAAGAACCGTCTGTCGAACGGCA
Source organism: Paraburkholderia sp. CI3 (assembly GCF_050436505.1). Lineage (NCBI taxonomy): Bacteria > Pseudomonadati > Pseudomonadota > Betaproteobacteria > Burkholderiales > Burkholderiaceae > Paraburkholderia > Paraburkholderia sp. CI3. The sequence continues at coordinate 4,089,564 of NZ_JBNDMI010000004.1, read as the reverse complement.
TCGGCACGGTGTATACGACGCTCGTGCGCGGCGTGCCCGATCTCGTGCTGATGCTGCTGCTGTTCTATAGCATCCAGATCTGGCTGAACAACCTGACCGACGCGCTCGGCTGGGAGCAGATCGACATCGACCCGTTCGTGGCCGGCGTCGCGGTGCTCGGCTTCATCTACGGCGCGTACTTCACCGAGACGTTCCGCGGCGCGTTTATCGCGGTGCCGCGCGGCCAGCTCGAAGCGGGCGCCGCCTACGGCATGACGAGCTGGCAGGTGTTCTCGCGCGTGATGTTCCCGCAAATGATGCGCTTCGCGCTTCCGGGCATCGGCAATAACTGGCAGGTGATGGTCAAGGCGACCGCGCTCGTGTCGATCATCGGTCTCGCCGACGTCGTCAAGGCCTCGCAGGACGCCGGCAAGGGTACCTTGCGGTTCTTCTTCTTTACCCTGCTCGCGGGGGCGATCTATCTCGTCATCACCACCGTGTCGAACTTCGTGCTGATGTACCTCGAAAAGCGTTACTCGACCGGCGTGCGAAAGGCGGATCTATGATCGAGATCATTCAGCAATACTGGCGCAACTATCTGTTCACCGACGGCTATCGCTTCACCGGCGTCGCGATCACGTTATGGCTGCTGGTCGTGTCGATCGGCCTCGGCTTCTGCCTGTCGGTGCCGCTCGCGGTCGCGCGCGTGTCGAAGAAGAAATGGCTCGCGGGCCTCGTGTGGCTCTATACGTATATCTTCCGCGGCACGCCGCTCTACGTGCAGCTGCTGCTGTGCTACACGGGTCTCTACAGCCTCGAGATCATCCGCAACAACGAGCTGACCAACGCGTTCTTTCGCGACGGCATGCACTGCACGCTGCTCGCGTTCACGCTGAATACCTGCGCGTACACGACCGAAATCTTCGCGGGCGCGATCAAGGCGACGCCCTACGGCGAGATCGAAGCGGCGCGCGCGTACGGCATGTCGTCGTTCACGCTGTACCGGCGCGTGATTCTGCCGTCGGCGCTGCGCCGCGCACTGCCCTACTACAGCAACGAAGTGATCCTGATGCTGCACGCGACCACCGTCGCGTTCACGGCCACGGTGCCGGACATCCTGAAGATCGCGCGCGACGTGAACTCCGCGACGTACCAGTCGTTCAATGCGTTCGGCATCGCCGCGCTGCTGTATCTGTGTATTTCTTTCGCGCTCGTGTGGCTGTTCCGCCGCGCCGAGCGTCGCTGGCTCGCTTACCTGCGGCCGCAAGGCAAGTAACTGCGCGTCCCTGGACAAGCAAGCTCGTTAAGGATCCTGATGAACTCCAAGAAGCAGAAGCTCTTCGTCGACGAGCTTCACAAAAAGTACGGCGACAACGAAGTCCTCAAGGGCGTGTCGCTGAAAGCCAATGCCGGCGACGTGATCAGCGTGATCGGTTCGTCCGGTTCGGGCAAGAGCACGATGCTCCGCTGCATCAACTTTCTCGAACAGCCGAACGCGGGGCGCATTTTCGTCGACGGCGAGGAAGTGCGCACGCAGACCGCCAAGGACGGCGCGTTGCGCGTGTCGGACCCGAGGCAGTTGCAGCGTGTGCGCACCAGGCTTTCGATGGTGTTCCAGCACTTCAACCTGTGGTCGCACATGAACGTGCTCGAGAACATCATCGAGGCGCCGGTGCATGTGCTCGGTCTGAAGCGCAAGGAAGCCGAGGACCGCGCGCGCGAATATCTGGAGAAGGTCGGTCTCGCGCCGCGTCTCGAGAAGCAGTATCCGTCGCATCTGTCGGGCGGCCAGCAGCAGCGTGTCGCGATTGCGCGGGCGCTGGCGATGCACCCCGACGTGATGCTGTTCGACGAGCCGACCTCCGCGCTCGACCCGGAGCTCGTCGGCGAAGTGCTGAAGGTAATGCAGAAGCTCGCCGAGGAGGGCCGCACGATGATCGTCGTCACGCACGAAATGGGCTTCGCGCGCAACGTGTCGAACCACGTGATGTTTCTGCACCAGGGCCGCGTCGAGGAAGAAGGCCATCCCGACGAAGTGTTCAGGAACACGAAGAGCGAACGTCTGAAGCAATTCCTGTCGGGCAGTCTCAAGTAATAAAATTACCCGCGACTTATGATGCGAATGGCATAGAAAATGTAGTCAATGTAGTTTTACAAGGCGCTTACGAGCGCCTTTTTCGTTTTCACCATGTCCTTCCGCCCGGCCATTCGAACGACGAAAAAGCGCCGAAAATCCCACAAAACGGGCCATTCAGGCCGAGTTTTCGCCCTAACCTGCCGCTTTTGACTCGTCAATAGTGACAATCCTTAATACGACCCCTTCCAAGCCGCGATTCCCTTGCCGGACAAGGCTTTGCGCCTTTTCCCGAGGAACTCCTTCGGGTCCCAGCCCACATTCGTATTGCAATTTGGCGACACCCCCTGTTGGCGGTACTAATTTCTTCTCCCAGTTAAAGTTATTTTTGATAAATTGGTAACCAAAGTACCAAAACAAAGTTGATTAAAAGTAGTTTCACTTCAAAACACAGAGGAGAACCGGTCGGCGTGGGATCGGCATGACGCAAAGATAGCTCGACGCTACATGTCATGGCAGGAGAATCCCTATCCACCCGCCACTCTCCCCTGGTACCGCTTTCTGTTCGGTGCTTATCGCGTCCGAACACCACTCGCAGTACTGGGTTTCTTTTTTTTGACAGGGTATGGAGGAGAAGATGAAGAAAGCTTTGCTCGTCGCTGCGCTGATGTCGGCCGGCGTTGTTGCACACGCTCAGAGTAGCGTCACGCTGTATGGCCGTTTGGATGCAGGTCTCGAGTACATGTCCGGCGTCCCGACCGGCGCTAACGCCAACGGCGCGGCCAACACCAGCTCGAACCGCTTCAAGGCGGAAAGCGGCGACTGGGGCACCAGCCTGTGGGGCATGAAGGGTGTCGAGGACATTGGCGCCGGCAACAAGATCCTGTTCCAGTTGGAAGGCGCGTTCAACACGATGACGGGTGCAGGTCCTGGCGGCGGCGGTCTCTTCAATCGCTGGGCAACGGTCGGTATTTCGAACAACCAGTACGGTACGTTCACGATGGGCCGCATGCTCTTCATCTCGAACGGCGTGTGGGACTTCGACCCGTTCGGTCAGTCGGACTGGTCGTCGGCATCGCTGGTGCGTGGCCGCAACTGGCCGCAGTCGAGCAACAACTTCGCGTACCAGTCGCCGAAGATCGCAGGCTTTGACTTCTACGGTCAGTACGCGCTGTCGAACGCGACGAGCTGGAACGGTAACGGCTCGACGCCGCAAGGTCGCGAAGCTGGCGCGCAGGTCACCTACACCAGCTCGCTGTTCCAGATCCGCGGTCTGTACGACGAAATCCGCAACCCGGCGAACGGCCAGTTGTGGGGCGGTCCGGTTGCCAACAACGGCATCAATACGGCTAACACGGGCAACGGCGTATTCGCGGCATCGCGCGAGTACTCCGCTCTGCTGAACGTGTTCCTCGGCCAGTTCAAGATTCAGGCTGCTTACCAGGCAGTCCGTTCGGCAGGTGCGACATCCGTTGCATATGGTCAGCCGACCACTCTGAATCACGAATGGGGCGGTGTGACGTGGCAGGCAACGCCGGCTGCAGCGCTGATCGCGGCGGTCTACCACGTGAACGGCAACAACGGCGCGGGCAATGCGACGATCTACACGATCGGCGGTTCGTACAACCTGTCGAAGCGCACGCTGCTCGACCTGCAGGCAGCGACGGTGCGCAACAGCCGCAATGCTAACTTCGGTCTGAACGCGAACAATGCGGGCTTCGCCGCTGCAACGGACAACCCGCTGCAAGGCCGCCAGCAAAGCGGCGTGTACGCAGGTATCCAGCACTCGTTCTAATCGAACGGTACGCCCCGAGGGTCATCCCTCGGGGTGTAATACAAGTTTCTTCAAGAGAATCTTTTTCACGCTGCTGCGAGAGGCGCGTATCGGTGCAATATCCGCAAGGGTATTGCACCGTTTTTTATTCGGCGCACGGTTTTTGCCGTTGCGCGCACCGGGCCGGTGCGTGATTGCGTCGGCTTATACCGCTGCTTCGTTCTCTTCGCCGGTACGGATACGGATGACGCGCTCGACGTCCGCGACGAAGATCTTGCCGTCGCCGATCTTGCCGGTACGCGCCGCGCCGATGATCGCGTCGATGACCTGATCGCACTGGCTGTCCGCGACCACGACTTCGATCTTCACTTTCGGCAGAAAGTCGACCACGTATTCCGCACCACGATAGAGCTCGGTATGCCCTTTCTGGCGGCCGAACCCCTTGACCTCGGTAACGGTCAGGCCGGTGAGGCCGACTTCCGCGAGGGCCTCGCGCACTTCGTCGAGTTTGAACGGTTTGATGACTGCGGTGATGCGCTTCATGGCGAACCTCGTCTCTTGATGGGAAGAGTGGAAAGGAAAAGGATGATTTTTATTCTACGCCGCGCCGGATGCATTGCGGCATCCGCGCGCGGGTGTCGTCTTTCACTCCACCGGTTCGGTGTAGCGCGACGTGATCGGATAACGCCAGTCGCGGCCGAACGCGCGATGCGTGACGCGAATGCCGATCGGCGCCTGACGGCGCTTGTACTCGTTGATCTTGATCAGGCGCGTGACGCGCTTCACGTCGTCGACCTGATAACCCGCCGCGATGATCTCCGCGAGCGAACGGTCCTCCTCCATATACATGCGCATGATCGCGTCGAGTACTTCGTATTCGGGCAGGCTGTCCTGGTCGGTCTGGTTCTCGCGCAGCTCAGCGGACGGCGCGCGCGTCAGAATCCGCTCGGGAATCACGTCGCGCGTCGCAAACGTGGTGGCCGCGTTGCGATAGCGGCACAGCCGGTACACGAGCGTCTTCGCGATGTCCTTGATCACCGCGAAGCCGCCGGCCATGTCGCCGTACAGCGTGCAATAGCCGACCGCCATCTCGCTCTTGTTGCCGGTGGTCAGCACGATCGAGCCGAACTTGTTCGACAGCGCCATCAGCAGCGTGCCGCGAATGCGCGCCTGAATGTTCTCTTCGGTCGCATCTTCGGCGCGGCCCGCGAACTCCTCGGCGAGCGAGCCGCGGAACGCGTCGAACATCGGCGCGATCGCGATCTCGTCGTAGCGCACGCCGACGCGGCGCGCCATCTCGGCGGCGTCGCTGGTCGAGATATCGGCCGTGTAGCGCGACGGCATCATCACCGCGCGCACCTTGTCGGCGCCGAGCGCATCGCATGCAACGGCCAGCACGAGCGCCGAATCGACGCCGCCCGACAGACCGATCAAAGCACCAGGAAAACCGTTCTTGCCGATGTAGTCGCGCACGCCCATCACGAGCGCCGCGTAGACCTGCGCTTCGATCGACTGCTCCGGCGCGATCGCGGCCGGCAGCGGCGTGCCAGCGTCGAACTCCACGACAGCCGTGGCTTCCTCGAACTGCTCGAGCTTCGCGACGAGTTCGCCCCGCGCGTCGAGCACGAACGAACCGCCATCGAACACGAGTTCGTCCTGCCCGCCGACCATGTTCACGTAGACCATCGGAATAGCGGTTTCGCGAATGCGCGCGCGCAGGATGTCGAAGCGCACCGCTTCCTTGTTCAGGTGGTACGGCGAGCCGTTCGGAATCAGCAGCACCTGCGCGCCCGCGGCCTTTGCCATCTGCGCGGCCGACGCATGCCACGCGTCCTCGCAGATCACGACACCGTACTTGACGCCGTCGAGTTCGAACACGAACGGCTGCGGGTCGGAGGCGAAGTAGCGTTTCTCGTCGAACACTTCGGTGTTCGGCAGATCCTGCTTGCGATAGGTGCCCTTCACTTCGCCGTCGACGATCAGCGATGCCGCATTGAACGTATCGACTGGCGGCACGCCGCGCTCGATCGGCGCGTTTGCATTACCATGGCCGTTCGCCGGGCCGTGCGCGAGGTTGTCCGACCCGTCGCGCAGCGGATGGCCGACGATCACATGCAGACCGGTGAACGGCTTCAACTGTGCGGCGAGATCGGCCAACGCGGCCGCGCTCGCGGTATAGAACGCGGGGCGCAGCAGCAGGTCTTCGGGCGGATAACCCGACAGCGCGAGTTCAGGCGCGATCAGCAGCTTCGCACCATCGCTGTGCGCGGCGCGCGCGGCGGCGACGATCTTCGCGACGTTGCCGGCGAAGTCGCCGACGGTGACATTGATTTGAGCAAGAGCGATTCGGGTCTTCATGGCAGGATCGACAGGCAAGCCTTCACGGCTCGCGGTACCGCGGCTCGATGGCTCGACGGGATTGAACAAACCGGATAAACGAACTCAACGAACGACGTGGCAGCTTCAGTTTCAGAGCGCCGCGCCGGTCATTGCATACAGTCACTCAGATTGAACCAGCAACGTATCGATTATCGCACGGGCATTCTGGCCTCGCCCTCCGAGGTGGACGCCGCCGAGTGGAACGCCCTCCTCGCCGCGCAGCCGCAGCCCACGCCGTTTTTGCGGCACGAGTTTCTGAGCGCGCTCAACGCGACGCAATGCGCGGTTCCCGACACCGGTTGGGCGCCGCAATTCGTCACGCTGACCGACGCACGCACGGGGATGCTCGCGGCAGCGGCGCCCGTCTATCTGAAGGGACACTCGTACGGCGAGTACGGGATGTTATGTCGAGCCCTAGGCCCGACTGACTGACCGACCAGCGGTAAACCATTATTTGATAAGCCTTTTCAGTCTCCTACGCTTCCTCGAGCGGGTAAGGCACGGCAGCCCCAGTCTGCAGCGTGTTCAGGCTTTTCTCACACCCGCCACACCTCAACCCGGTGGAGGGACGCGTCGTGGAAGCCGTCGAACAAACCACACATGTATGGTCTAAACGCACCCTCAAGCTGTCGTGCATCCGGACCCGTGGCGACGTCGAAACTCCAGTAATCAAAACTTTAGATTTGCTTAGCACGGGTTATCGACGAGGCGGGCTACTTGAAGAGATGCTCGCCAGTTCGGAGTGCCCGATGTCGCACCTACGGGCTTATAAGCTCATCCGATTGCTGAATCAAGCTGCGCATGACCCTGACGTCAAACATATTTTCAACACGGCTATCGCCAAATTATTTCCGCGTGACCTTTCAAAGCTGATTTTTCATCTCGACGATGTCTTAGGGAAACGCTGATTAATGAACTGTCGGATCGGCTTGAGATCAAGACGCGTCAAATTTTCTGGATAACGAATCGAATCGACGCTCATTTCGGTGAATTTGGCTCGCAAACGAGCCCCTCTTCTCTCATTTTTCATACGCATGACGGATTGCTCCCATGAACCGATCGCAACAGATTTCGCGCAGTCACCAGATTCGCCAGAGCGAACAAGCTGAACAGTTGCGCCGTGTTCTTGGCCAAGCCCTTGTATCGGGTTTTGCGATGGTGAAACAGGTTCTTGATGATATGGAACGGATGCTCAACGCGCGAACGGATTTGCGCCTTGGTTCGCTCAAGCGCAGTCACCAGGTCCTTCAGCGGCCCGTCCTGCATCGCCTTGATCTTTCCGCGCTTGGCAGCGACGTGCCAATTTACTGCCTTGCCTTTCATTTCATCACGCTTGTCTACACCAATGTAGCCTGCGTCGGCGAACGCTTCCTCTTCATGGCCGTGCAGCAGCAAATGGGCTTGCGACACATCCGACACGTTGGCCGCCGTGCCAACCACACTGTGGACCAAGCCCGAATCGGCGTCCACGCCAACGTGGGCTTTCATCCCAAAGTGCCATTCGTTTCCCTTCTTCGTTTGATGCATCTCCGGGTCACGGCTCTTCCCGGCGTTCTTGGTCGACGGTGGCGCTTCGATGATCGTCGCATCAACCAGCGTGCCTTCCTTCATCATCAGTCCACGCTCACACAGCGAGATACCGATCTCGTCGAACAGCTTCCGTGTCAGTTCGTGCTCGATCAACAGGCGCCGGAATTTCAGCAGCGTGGTCGCATCCGGAACGTTCTCGACTGCCAGATCGATGCCGGCGAAGGCGCGCAGCGCAATGCTGTCATACAGCGCGTCTTCCAGCCCTTCGTCCGACAGCCCGTACCACTGTTGCAGGAAATAGATCCGCAGCATTCGCTCCAAGCCAACCGGCGGACGGCCTCGCGTGCCCTTCGGGTAATGCGGTTCGATTGCAGACAGCAAACGCTGCCACGGCACAATCTGCTCCATCTCCGCCAGGAAGCGTTGGCGCCTCGTCACGCGCTTCTTGCCTGCAATTTCCACTTCCGCGAAGCCGATCTGCCTCGTCATCCTCGTGAGTCCGTTCTGTGAGCTGCCTTCTATAACGTCTTCGGCTACGTGAGCGATGACCGCCGAGCTCCATTAATCAGCGTTTCCCTAGACAAATCGCGGCAACTTCACCGACAACGTTACCGGACGAAGAGAAAAGCTGGCGATTCCTCAGCGACTTCGATGACAAAATCATACGGATTGACGTGTCTGAGAGCATCAAGTTTCGAGGCTCCAAGGTCCGCGAATTTGATACGCGCGCATTCCTAGTGAACGCAACCGGCGGCGTAGGCATTCACACAGGTATCCACAGGCTAGCGGATTTTCCTCATTTGGTTCCACCCATGATGACTGCAGCCAACTCCGCACTCAAAGGCAATGAAGGCGGAGCCGCACAAGCTTTCACCGACACCATACGGCTCACAACTCTCATCTACTGCTGGATGTTTCGGCGCGGCTTCACCCGGCTTGCTGAACTCGGCCGTGAACACGTTCAACAGTTGTCTGCGGAAGTCTCCGAACAAGGGTGGTGGGACTTGATACAGTATCAGAAGGCGCTCCTTCAGGAAGCGACAAACATCCTGCAAAATCCAGAACGTCTTTTCGCCATCGCTACACAACGTGATGACGGAACATGGGCGTTTTCTTCTGAGTCTCTGTCTTTTAGGATAGGGTTACCAATTAACGGTAACGATATTCCGCGTTGGTTTCGCACGGCCGCGGTCACAAAGCAAATACCCGCTTTCGATACTTTCGACAAGCCGACCCGCGCCGGCCCTACCAGAAGAGAGCATCTGATGACGCTGGCTACTATCAACAGACTAGCGTTGTTAGAGGACGGATTCGATAGCATTCGATTTCATCCATTTCCTAAAACGGCGGGGGAATTAGCCGCTGGTGACAAGCGCCGCGCGCGCGCAACGAAGAAACCTCTTACGGTTTCCTCCGACGACTCCACAGAGGCTACCGGAGAACACATCCAGAGCGCTTCTGGACAGCACATCGCTACCCCTATGCATCAGGGCGACGCTCCAACTACATCGTTGGATGCTTTGGCACAGGAAATCGATACATGGGCGAAGGAAAGTGCGCAACAGGCGGTGCAGGCACCCAGTCAACATGCGACCCCCAACATGCCCCTCCACATTGCCGTTGCAGGCTTCAAGGAAGCGTTGCGCTGGCAATATGATTACAAGGATGCAATCTTGGAGGTACTCAGACTCCTAAGAGATTCGCTGGAATCGAAAATTAGTCTGAAGCGGTCGTCGCCCCGACCTTTTACTGTGGAGGTCATCGAAAAAGCCAACAGCATTCTCGCTTCGGCTCGCGTTCCTTTTCGGGTTGGCAAGGCGAGCAAATACGGCGACAACTCTGCTTCTACACTTGTCAATACCACATTGTTCGCTCTTTACTTTAACATCGCGACGAATCTTGGTCGCAGGCCTGGAGAAATCCACGGGGCAGGGAAAAGTAAAAAACCCTATGGCCTTTATCACGGATGCTGCGTTAAAGTGTCAGAAAATATTCCATTTCACCGTATAGAGACGTACATTCAAAAATCTATCGGTGCTTACGCTACCTCTTGGTGCAATCAGCTAGTTGCTGACGCAGTAAGTTTTCTCGAAGAGATTTTTCAGATTGTTCGGCCGCTGTTCACATCTGCAGTATCTGTCAAAACAGACGTGGAAATCGCTCGAACAGAAAAGCTTTTTGAGTTTCCACTATTCACGGAGACAGGATTCAAGTCCGAGCGACCGATTTTCAATGCTCGCGAAGCGTCCAAGGCTTTTTTTCGGCTGGCCGGCATTGACCCCACGATTTTCCTGGGTAGGCAGATGCCTTTCAGGCGCACATTCATGACGCTCTATGTACACAGGTTCGACTCCCCGGAACTACTGGCGTTGCAGCAATACATGAAGGACTTCTCCATAGAAAGTCTGCTCGCTTACTATCGGGACAAAGCTAATGGCCTTCCAGAAGACAGTATCAAGGCACACTATGCCGGGTATGAGACTGAGGCACTCAATATCGCCAGCATGCTGAGAGAGGAACGGAAGCTTTATCTAATAGAAATCCTCACCGACCTGCTCACCGGGCAACGCCGCTTCGGGGGAGGGTTCGCTCGAGTGGTAAACGCGCTACTGAAGAGGTTGTCTCTACCGGAAAACTTCAAGCTCGCTCCCCTTCCCCAGAAGGCCGAGTTGATTGCAGATGAGCTCGAGCAGCGCGGCTATCGACTAGTCGAAGGGAACACCATTTGCATGGCTGGAGACGCCGGCAAAACCAAGGAGCAATCGAACTGCTTTGACGGCGAGCGTCCGAGAATCGAACTGGCTTGCCCAAGCATGTGCAGTGGGTGCGTTCACTCCATCTCGACTGAAGTCGGACTCTCAATTTTCGAAAAGGAAATGGAATCCGCCCTCAAAACTGCTAACGACAAGCGTCTGCCGGCTGCACTTCGCAAGCAGGCGCAAGCGCTCATCGAAACGCTCAAGGAAGTGATTGAGTCGGAGAAGGCTATGGCCGAAGGCTCTGGTGTCCGGTTCCAACGTTTCTACGACAGTTGGACCACGATTAGAGAGGAGCTCCCGAAATGACTGAGCTCAAGGACACGAAATCACCGCTTGCGTTGCAGGCCCGAGAAGCCATCGAAGCGAAGCTCATCATCTTGAGATTGTGGATTGACACTGGCATTCCATGGGTTAGAAACGATGAAGGGCGTTGCGTCTGCGATGAAAACGACGAATTGCAACTAGACTACTTCCCCAAAGACATGCAGGGTCTTTCGCAGTGGATGCACGAATCTCAATGCCGCTACACCCTTCAAAAGCACCCCGCCATCCTTAACTTTCGTTCGTTTAGTCGTGGCACGTTAGACGCCCCACACAACAAAACGTTGAAAGAAGAGATACGCTCGTTGTTTGCTGCGATTGAACAAACCGCTTCGAGTCAGCTTGACAAGACCAGGTCTAAGCAAGCAATCACCGACGCGCAATCAGACGGAGAGCAGAAGCAGAATTTCATCCAGGTGTTGGAACGCGAAATTCTGAAATACCGTGAACAAGCGCGGATTGCCAACGAGGAGCTCGAAGAAACGCGGGCACTACAAGTTCGACAAAAAAAATACTATGAGGACGAACTCCAAAAATTGAACAATCGACTCCGGGAGGTTCGCACTCGGCGACCCAATGTGGTCTCGCTCGGAAAACGAACAGGTTCGGACACCCCGCCCCTCGAAGATGGAGAGAAAAGATGAGCGCCAACGCATCATCCATCGAGAAGAAACTTGAAAACGCGGCCCGCTTGAGGACATGGAAGACTCAGACCAAAATTAGCCAAGTTCCTGTCAACCAGTTCGGAAAAGCGGCACGTAAGACTATCTGTGAGATGCTCAAAATACCGACGTCCACGGTCGGAACGAATGACGAACTCTTCAATTTGTTCAAGACCCTTGACGATGAGCTCGACGAGTGGCGCAAACAGCCGAACAGGAAGCGCGCCTCGAAGACGTCTCTGACGGCGGAGCTGCAAGACGAATGCCAAGCCCTCAGAAGTGCTTTGGCGGAGCAAGGCACAGCCATGAAGCTCCTGCAGTACCTCGAAGACAACGGCGTCTCACTCCGTGCAGAGCCCATATCGAGACCTTAAACAGCGATGACCAAAGCCCCAAGCCTGCGTTGTTTAAGGGGAACTGTCACACGAGTCCTGTCATACGGCCTCGGAGGCGGTGCGATTTTCGTACTGACGCTCCTCCCAACAAAGCGTATCCGCGTCATTGCAAACTTCAACGTTATGCTTCGGGCGCCGGTGGTCGGTGAGACTTGGGAAATTTCCGGCACGTTGGAACACCATCCGGTCTATGGAGCCCAGCTGAAGGCCAAAACTGGAGTCTGTCGGGAGCCAAGCGGCGTAGAACTGGTAATGCTACTGGGGAAACACCCCTCATTTGCGAAAATCGGAATGCGTGGCGCCAAGAAGCTTTGGAGGAAATTTGACGCGAAGCTCAGCGAGATTTTTGACCATGAAGACGTCCAAAGCCTGCACTCCGCTGGCATCAGCGCATCCGCAGCAATCGCTGGTATTGCCGCGTGGCACAGCTATCTCGATGACATCAGAATAACTCGTGTACTTGAGCCGGTCGCCCTTTCAGGACATGAACGCTCAACCCTGCCCGACATCATCGCGGTGTTTCGTGGATTGAGATTGGCAACTCCGTATGATTTCCACCCGACGATTCATTGGTCAACCATCGACAACTCTGTCCAGAGTTCAAACCCGCTCAACGAGCCGCGTCGACTGCTCTCTGCATCGGATTCTGTCTTTACACAAGGCAGCCACGCGATATTGCGCGCGGTCCACCCTAAGGACTACGAGCACCGGCTGGCAAACAAGCTCAGAGACCCTGCACTCGTCCAGACCACAATGGACTCGGCTGTCGCGTCCGGAAGAATTTCGTGTCTAACATACCGACGCCAGCGTTTTGTCGCTTCGGATGCGCTTACAAAGGTCACCCACGCTTTTTTGTCGCGCCTGGTTGCCGCCAGGGGCTCGACGCAGGTGTGCAATGACGCGCTCACTACCGTGGACACCCCTCGCCGGACGGCCTCTTCAGTTTGTTTGATTGACTATGGAGGGCGTACCGCTGCCGCTGCACGCGGTCGGCTCCATGAAGTGTTTGCAGACGCATTTCACATCGCTTTCTCGCGTACAGAGCCCCGCCCCGCCATTCAGTTGAGCTTGTCAGAGATGCTTGCAAGGCCAGCACAAGTCCACAAGACCAACCACACGGTCGTGGTTCATGACGCTCATGCCCTCGACATCCTAACTCTCAACAAGCTTATCCATAGGCTTCCAGTCGACACTTGCCTGATACTTGCCGGAGCGGCCGATATGGTTAGCCGACCCAGTCGGCCTGCGCCGTATCACACGCTATGGTATTCAGGAAAATTTCAACGAATGACATTGGGTTCAACTGGGTCAAGCGGCGGTGGCGAATCTCTGCGTCCATCCAGCCCTAGAGAGGGGTTGGAAATGCGGAAGGTTCAGCTTACTGGAATAAAAGAAACACTGAAAGAAGCGCTAGCTCTCTATCGCGAGAATGCGTGTGACGGAGTCACAGTCCTTATTGCGACCGACGCGGCAATTTGTCATTCGCTGAATGTCACGCTGGCGTCGGAAAGAGCTGATGAACTTCAGTTCGATAACCTTCCGATGAATTCGACGACCCTTGGTCGCGGCGGAAGGGCATATGCAAAATGCCCTGTCACGTGGAAGCAAGCAGACATTGCAAAATGCCGCTGGCCAGGCGAGAGCATGAGCTTGCATGACGTGGAGCAAACCCCCTACGTTCGTGTGACCAACTCGATTCCTGAGTTCGTTGTCGCTCAAGTCACGCGAGCGAACGGAGACCTCGTTCTTCTAACGGCGTCAGATGCGTTTGAGCTCACACTGGCGTACGCACTCGAGCTCCCGGCGGCGGCCCTCGGAACTTGGCAAACCGTTATAGTCGTTTGCATCGAGGGCACCGATTGCAATGCAGAGGTGATTCGTGCTGCATCCGGTCTTGCGTCGCATAAGGCGGTACTCGTTGGTGATGTCGATGCTAGTTTGAAGCGCAAAGGTAGAGACGCGTGGTACTACGCCGACCCTCTTCTACAACACCTTCTGCAGAAGGTTCCAGAGACGTCCACATGAAAGCTTCCGTTCACAAAGCTCAGCGGGTTTACGTCTTCTGGATTGAGGATGGAAACGACCGCCGATTTCCAGTTTTTCGAGGCAGCACCTACTCCCTTCTTGAGTTGCCCACCGACTATTGCGGGATGGTTATCCGCGAGGGAGAATCGGCGCACGTTTCGGAGGCTGCTATGCGAACGCGTAGGAACACTGCTGTCAGTGCAGCACGCGAGCTATATATATACCTGTCGGAAAAGCAGCTTCCGATTGCTGAGATGAACGACAAGCATCTTCTAGGATTTCGAGATTGGTGCTGGAAGCGGACGATGAAACGCCCTCAGTATCGGGGAAACCAGTTGGTCGCAAAAGACACCACGAACATTCGATTAAAGGAGGTCTATGAGCTTCTTGCGTGGGCACAAGGGCAAGGCCGTATCCCGTCGGGGACAATAGGACCAGTCGGCTGTGGCATCACTTCGACGTTGCCGGTAGTGGGACTTTCCGGTCTGGATTCCGACGAAAAGGAGCTGAAGAAGTACCCGAGAATTTACACGCGAACGGGCCGAGCGAGTCGCCTTGGAAGAGTCCAGTATCGAGCGACTGATGACGACATTGCCGCGCTGGAAGACTATCTTGAAGGTGCCGGAGACGCTGCCGACCACCGCCTAATCATGCTTATCGTTCGTATCATCTCGGACACGGCGTGGCGGGTCGGCAGTGTGGCAAGTCTTCAAATTCATCAGTTCGCGAGGAAGGAACTGGCTAAGGCCGAAGCGAGGCATGCCACGGCATACGATGTAGCGCCACCTGACCAGAAAAACGGCTATAGCAAATCCTTCTCGTTGTCGTGGGCAATTGCCTATGACATCGCAAACTACATCGAAATCGACCGAGAGGAAATAATTAAGAAAACCGGGGTCAATCGGAAACTTCTTGAAGGACGCATTTTCTTAAATCCAACATCGGGGCTTCCGCTTAACGACCACTCACTATCGGACCGAATCGCAAAGCGGTTTAAGAAGGTCGGCGCTGGGAAGGGCGCAGGAGCGCATGGCGTGCGAAGGAAGACGGGCACACGTATCGCCCGGGAGGAAATAGAATTCAGGAAGAAGCGAGGACTCTCGATGCAACGAGAAGACGTTGTCGATGCTATAGCGCAACGTCTCGGCCAGAACTCCAAGACAGCGTACCAGTTCTATGTCGAGGCAAATGCGATGACGTCCGGGTACACGGTCGAGTCTGAGCAGCGGGACCAGCTTGAGGCCTGTCGCAATGAAATTGCAGCGCTCCGGGCTAAGTTGTCTGAGCTTGAGCGCCCAAAACCGTCGACAAAACGCTGAGGAACTCCTCGGCAGCATCCCTTCCTATGCAGCCGCGGCTCCAGTTCGGCACTGAGAGACTTGCCTTCACGTTTTCATTTTGAACGGCGTATGGGCCTCGAGCTCATCAATGTGCTCGTCCATCGCCGCCGTCTCCTGGTCGAGAAACTCGCTGATAGCGTGCGCAAATCGATGGTCAGCAATCCAGTGAGCAGACCACGTTGGCGTGGGCATCAGGCCGCGTGACACCTTGTGTACTCCTTGGGCGCCACCTTCGAAGCTCTTCAGCCCGTTGGCGATGCCGTACTCGATGCCCTGCATGTAGCAGGTCTCAAAATGAAGGCCTGATACGAACTCTTTGGTGCCCCAGTAGCGGCCATACATCGTGTCGCCTTGAACAACATTTAGAGCCACCGCCACCCTCTTCCCGTCTGCGTCAGCAATGACAAGCATCAGTGCATCGGGCATCGTCCGATGAACCAGTCCGAAGAACTTGCGAGTTAGGTACGGCGGGTTCCAGTGCTCGCGATAGGTATTCTCGTAACATTCGTAGAAGAAGTCGAGGTCGTCCGCGCCAATCTCCTGCCCTCGCAGCCACCGGAAAGTGACGCCGGCGTCGTGGACCCTTCGGCGGTCCTGCTTCACCTTCTTGCGTTTGTCGTGCGACATCTTCGAGAGAAATTCATCGAAGGTCTTGTACCCGAAATTCTCCCAGTGAAACTGGACACCTTCTCGTAACATGAAGCCGGCGTCGGTCAGGGCTTCAAGGTCGTCCTCGTGCGAGAACAGGACGTGGATTGACGATACATCGAGTTGCTTCGCGAACTCCATGGCGCCCCGTGCAAGCATCACTCTGTCAGCATGCGCCGGCGCCAGCAGGCGCGGGCCTGTAACGGGCGTGAACGGAACTGCGGACAGGAGCTTGGGGTAATACTGGATGCCATGCCTGGCGAAGGCATCAGCCCATACGTGGTCGAAGACGTATTCACCGCGGCTATGTGATTTCAGGTACAACGGCATGGCGCCGGCGAGTACCCCCCCGCGGCGCATCAACAGATAGGTCGGCTGCCACCCGGTCGACTTGGATGCACATTTTGTATCGTGCATCGCCGACAGGTATTCGTGCGCCACGAAGGGATTGCCTGCAGCGAGCGCGTTCCACTCCTCCGCAGGCACATCTGAAAGCGAATCGACAACCAGAATTTCGAGCTTGCTGCTCACCCTGCCCCCGACGGTTTTCCTGGCGCGACCTGCGCCGCAAAGCAGCATTGTCGCGCATACGGGAAAAGTCGTCAGGCAGCTGCACCAAGGCCGCAGGCCGCTCGGTGCCGGAATTCAGTCTTCGAGTTGCTCGCGCAACGCTCCGAGGTGAGCGGGCAACGCATCTACGCGGCTTTAGTCTTGATAGACGCGACTGTACGGCGAGGAGAGTTCCTCCCGAGCTCGACCAAGTTCGGCGTTTTCGCGGCTATGCCCAACCGTGCTGTAAGGTGCCAGTTCGGTTGCGTCAAACATTTCTAGCCGTTTTGCGCGCTCCCTACCGCTCCTGCCCGAATCAGACAGATAGCGCGGCGGCGTCTCGGTTTGAGAATGCGCGAGCCGCTCCGCGATTAGCTTGTTCACCACGGGTAACGCCTCACCGACGTGCCATCCTGTCCGCAGACACATTTCGACGGCGAGCGCAGCTTGAAAACGCCTAACCTGACTCCTCGTCAATGCATCGGTCTCTTGACCCGTCATCGCTATCTCCTGTCCATAAGCGTGAAAAGGAAAGCTGCGTCCATTGAACGCCGCTGAGAGCAGCATAGGAGATAACACGCTGATTCGCACGTACACAATAGCTGACAGGCCGCAACCGGCCAACCGTAGCGGAAAAAAACCGACCAGAGAGACGGGATGCGGACATATGTCGTCCACGACCTCTACCGCAATCCGGCGTACCGTATTTCGTGAAATAGTTTGCCTACCCAGTAAGACGCGCAGCGAAGAAGCAAACCTAGCCGAACAGGTTACCGCGAAACATATCTACTCTTCGCGACTCAGCCGATGGCAACAGCCGCACTTCTTCGGCCGCGAACGCCGGCATCACGTCGACGTCGGTGGTTATTCGGCTATCAATATACCAGTCTGCCCGATGATGTTTGAGCTTCTTCTCAATCTCGAAGCAATTCGCCATCGCCCAACTTGAAGTCTTGAGAACAACGGCTCGCGCCTGACCAACCATTTCACCGTCGACTGATGGGCTGGGCATCTCGTCTTGAGGAAACGCAAGGCCTTTAACGCAAATAGCGTACAGCTTACCCGTGCATTCCCGCTCCAACCATTGCTTGCACTCATCTAGTTCCGCGAGAACGCGTCTGCGCGCGACCGCAGGCCTGGAATGATAGGAAAGCATCAGTACAGAGTCATTCCAGACATAGCAGTAGCTGTGGTTGCGCATGCCATGGTTCATCTTCCACACTGCCCGCTCCTGCAGGAGTCTCATAGCAGTCGAGGCTTTGCCGGAAGCCGCCTGACGTCGAGTTCCTATAAGGTCGAACGTACTAACGATGCACGGCAGCCACTCTTCTGTATCCATTACCATCCTCGTCAGGACAAGAGGTTTGTGTATTGAATGCCGGCCGCATCGAGCACCGACAGAAATTCAACTGGCACTTGAGCGAAGTTGACCGCACCGTTCGCACCTGCACTCTCCGGCGGTTCGGCGAAAATATGCGCGCCCTGCTCGCGACGCCAGGCTACGAAGAGGGCACGGAACTCGCGAGCTTGTGCCGCAGATATTGCGATTGTGGTCATTGCGTACTCCCAGCTCAACTTAGGGCAACGCTGATTAAGTCCTTTTCGGTCCCCGCAAAGCCTTGTCGCTCCGTGGGGATTTGCGAAAATCAGGTACTTATTCAGCGTTGCCTTAGGTTTGAACCATAGTGGCTCTATGCATCACCTGGCCGTCGTGAACGCCGACAAATAGTCCGGCCGGAAAAGTCTCGGTACCAACGATGATGAAAATGACACCGGCAAGGCCTGCACGGGCAGCGTGCTCAAGGCGCTGGTCACGCACGAGCACAATCAGGGCCCATGCGCGTGACTTCGCGCGGGACAACCCTTGGCAATCCGAGCCCGTGCACCAATGTCGGGTCAGATTGAGAGCTGTTCGGCACGAGAGAGCGAACACACTCTAGCAAATCTTGAGGGTAACGTCAGAGCAACATCCGGTCGACCGCTAGGACGGATGCTAAGAAAGTGCCGTTCAATGTTATCTAGCACACGTCGGCCGAACGCCTACGGCATTTCCCCTAGAAAGCGGTCGAACGGCATCTGCAAAAAATTATCGCCCTCGCTTCTTCGCTACCGCAGCTCGAATGTCTTTCTCGCTGACAGCACCAGTCTTATCGCGCATAGTCTTCAGAGTCGTATTTGGCCCGAAGCCCTCGATGGGCTTCGGCAGATTCTTGTTCATCGTATTGCCGTGCTTCTGGTCAATCTTTCCGTCCTTGTCGCGGTGGCGACCATCGAGTCCGGGCTGCTTCATGTTTGCTCTCCAGTTGATTCTGACATGGGAACTGCAGGACGACCCCATTTCCCCCGCAAATGCTCAGGTAGTGAGGCAACTGCAGGCGACACAAAACGTTTTTGAGACTGTCAACACGATGAGGCAACCTACCCTTTCGAACGGACCGACGAAGCATCGGTTTTCCACAATTGACCGCTAGAACGTACTCGTTCCCGCCTGGACCAGCCCCTAGCAATCGACGCATGCCTACGAATACTCGTTTGGCGAAACGTCCTGACTTTGTCGAGCTCCTTTACTGTTGAGCAACCTTACCGGTCGCGGCTATCGCTGCAAGCGCAACATTCTGGTCGGCATACCACCGGATAAGGCATTCGCGCTCATGGCATTGCTGCTCGCGGTAATTCCATTGAGCCCGGGTCCGCTCTTTGAATGCTACTGGGTCATCTGCAACGGCCTTGGCCTTGGCGTAGATTGCAGCCAACTGAACGTCATCTGAGGCCAGCTCAGCGTCGCTACAAATGATGTGCTCTGCATCGGAATGAGCCTTCGAACAATCAAAGCTGGTCTGCTGGAATGAAGCCGTTTGAGCCGAAGGCGCGGCGTCTGTACCTGCAGCCTCCTGCGCCCAGCTTGATAGTGGTGTCGCACCGACGGGCAAGTCAGGCCACTGGAATATCTTTATCGAGGCGTTACCCGAAGGGTTTGAGGTTTGCTTGACGAGCATCACGCCTTTGCCGGATGTTGCATTGACGGCAAACGCGGCTTGCTCCGTACTGCACTCATGTTCTTTGCACCCTTGCGCGACCAGATAACCGTCTTTCATCTGAATCCCGGAAGAGTTGACCACAGCAAGCCGCTCCGAGATTTTTTTCCAGTCCGCGCGCGAGACGCCGTTGAAAGCAGAACGGAATCGTTTGTCATTCACAACATCAGACGGGTACTTACCCACTAGCCAGCTAAAGTCCGGAACCGGATGAACTGTATTCAGTGTCGTGGCAGTAGCGGCAGCCGGCGCAACGCCATTCGAACCGACTGCGGTTGTGTCGGATTGAAGCGTCGCCTGTTCGCCATTGCCATTCGACGCGGCGTGGTGAGGATAGACGATGATGGTGTAGATGACCGCCGCCGCAGTGACCGTTGCGGATGCCGCCGCCTTGAGGGCAACATAGTCATTACTCGAACGGATGGCTGGTCGCGGCGTGACCTCCACAGTTAGTTTGGACTGAAACCACTCGTTCGCCTCCTTGATGGCTTGGGAGGAAACGGCCTTCTTACGCATGAAACTGAAGGTCTTGTATCCACCGTAGGCGAGCGCGAATCCAGTTAAAGCCAGCCCCACGGGCACGCTAAGCACAGCCATGAGGAAACAACCCAACAGCGCAGCAAACAGAGGACCAACAAATCCAGGAACACGTGGCCAAGCCCGCACCCTGGCCATCAGAGCGCTCGCGGCTGTCTGCAGCTCACCGCGAGGTCCTTGCGCCGCAGCACACTTGTGCTCCATCTCGTAGACGGCCAGCATCGCCTTTTCTTTTTCTGCGAGCGAGACCGTACCGATGTCTACGGCTAACTTGATAGCTTTCGTTGTGAGCGCCAGGTCGTGCGCGAGCGTATTGAGAAACGGTTGAAACGCTTCGAGCTTGACCGCTTCGCTGATGTCATCATCTTCGACATAAACACCATGGGATATAAAATACTGTCGTAGGGCATTCGTTGTGCGTGACTGCACCTTGTAGACGAAGTCCTGCGTTGCCTGCTCTCTCTTTGATAGGTTCTCAGTATTCATATGTTCAGTGCCGGTGCTCTCAGATGTGCCGTGACTGTCCCGACGGCTCGAGTCCCTGCCCTTCAAATTTGTCGTATATCTGATTCCGGTTCCCGTAATGCTTGTGGTGATGCGGCCACGGGTGTTGTACGTGAAGCCCTTTCCACCAATGGATGTGCTGATTCCGCTCTTGCTGAGATTTATTCGGATACCGGGCGCAATTTTTATGCTTTTCCTGAAGCTCAAACCCATGCTGTCCCCCCAGTACTTTCGCCAGCGAACTAATGTCGCCTGTACGGCAAGGAAAAATGTTGCCAGTTGTGCAGACGGCCGGACGCCTGTCGTGCCGACCGTCGCACTGTTTCAGTCTTTGGCGTCAACTTTCCGAAAAGCGGTCTTCGTCGCATCCGACCAAGCCATTTCAAGACGCGTTCTGCTGCCTGCGTTGAGTTTGCGAAGACCCACTTCACGGGCCATCGCCGGCACGCCAGACTCTTCGTCATGCCCTGCCTGCATCATGTCGAGCGCGAGTGCTCGGAGTTCGGCAAGAGAGATTTCATCGACTGACCGTGCAGTGCCATCAATGGGCCGCCGGAATTGAATCTGCATATCAGCAGATTCACCTTTAGCTCGGAAAAACGTACCCACATCCTCTGGGTCACCGCTGAAGTGTTGCGACGCCAGCCGTACGACCCGGTCCTGGATTTTTGCGCCTGTCCGAACCCAGCCATGCGCCCGCGCAATACGACGCGCCAGCACTTCGTCCCGAACCGGTCCTTCCACACGTACGACGTGCTCAATCAACCGAAGAAGCGTTGGGTTGTAGACGATGTCGAAGAACGAATTGGCATCGACCGCGTGTCCCTCAACCGTCAAATCGACCTCCGTGAAGCGTTCCTCCACTTGGTCGCTAGAATGAGCAACGGCGGTGTTCCGAGCGTAGGTAACGGGAAGCGTGGTAGCGCCCGCCACCACTTTCACCTCGCTCGACGGGTCGGTTGTCGTATCTGCCGACTGGTCCAATTGCTCATCCGGCATCGCCATTACGTCCGCGATAGCCTGCTCCGCAAGGACTGTCGCCTCCTGCTCGGTCTGCGCTCGCTTCGCCCGCTGTTCGGCGAGCGACTCCTCGAGCTGACGATGAATGTTCTCGACGGTCCCGTGCATGTCAATCCACCAATCGGTTGACCAGATGCGCAGGATGTCCCAACCGAGGCCGCGCAAGACCTGCTCACGCAACTTGTCGCGGTCGCGGGCTGTTGCAGAACGATGATAGGTCGCGCCATCACACTCAACGCCGGCAAGGTAACGTCCAGGTGCGTCCGGGTCGACTACACCGAGGTCAATGCGGAAAGCCGACACACCGACCTGCGGATGCAAAGTCCAGCCTCTCTCGGTGAGCGTGTTCGATACGGCTTTTTCAAATGGGCTCTCGAAGTCTCCGACGCTACCTGTAACCGCCTCGCCAAGCGCGCGTGCGCCGCGGTCCGCAAACTCCAGGAAGTGCTTCAAGTCACGCACTCCAAGCGCCTGAGTTCTCGCCAAGTCCATCTGCTCTGGACGGAAGCTACCGAAGACTCGAAGCTCCTGCCTCGCACGGGTAATGGCAACATTCAGACGACGCTCCCCACCCTGCTGGTTCATCGGGCCGAAATTCATCGGCATGGTGCCGTCAATCCCCGGGCCATAGGTGGTTGAAAAATACATGATGTCCCGCTCATCACCCTGCACGCTCTCCAGGTTCTTTACAAATACGGGTTCAAGCTGCGTTTCCAGGAAGAAGTGCTCAATGGATGGGTCTTTACGACGTTCTTCGTCGAGCAAGTCTTCGATGAGGGATTGCTGTTCAGAGTTGAACGTCACCACGCCAATGGTCAGCCCACTTTCGCGGAAGCCGGGCGTTTTCATTTTGCCGACCAGGTCGGCTACCAGCGCTTTCGCTTCTGGCTTATTTGTTCGCGCCCCACCGCGCTCGTATTGGCCATTCGCAACGTGATTAAAGCTGACGGCACGGTCGTTCGTGACAGGACTTGGGAACGTCACCAGGTCCCCGTCGTAGTAACGATGATTCGAGAATGCAATCAGGCTTTCATGGCGGCTACGATAGTGCCACGATAGCTTCATCGTCGGCAGGTTCGCGCCGATACACTCCTCTAGAATGCTCTCGAGCTCAGTCTCGACATCAGTGTCATCAATGTCCGATTCCGCGCGGTCAAAGAAACTTGTCGGTGGCAACTGTTTCGGGTCACCAACCATGATGACCTGTTTCGCACGCGCCATTGCGCCAATAGCGTCCCACACTGGAATCTGTGATGCCTCGTCGAAGATGACGACATCAAAGTTCGCCGTCTCGGCCGGCAGATATTGTGCAATCGACAGCGGGCTCATCAGAAGGCACGGCGTCAGGCGCATCACGGCGCTCGAAGCTTGAGACATCAACTCGCGAAGAGGCAGATGGCGAGTCTTCTTTTGCATTTCGTATCGCAGCAGGCCCCATTCAGAGCCTCGTGAGACACGGTCAGGCGAGGGATGCCCGGCCGAAAGCTGCGCGCGCACCCAGGCTTGTGTCAAGCCGATGAACCGTTCGTCAAGCTCCCGGAAATCCCGAATGCGTTTCTCGTGCTCTGCGGAAACAAAGGTGCGCAACACGTCGTCCACATCGACAACTGCATTCAACCACCAGCGGCAGTAGTCGGTCTCGAACGCTTCTTTTACGCGTCCGAGCTGGATTGCGCCCTGCTCAACGCCAGTGACGACGGGAGCAAGCCCCAACGCAAGAGCCGCCGCGCGGGTCTTGCGCCACGCACACCAGGCATTCAACCGATTCGAGCTAGCCAGGACGTCGCTTGCACGTGCGGCCAGTGCGGCAGGGAGAAGTGCACCCAGAGTCGTGACATCAGAGCTCGGCAAGCCGCTCGCGACCGTGAATTGCGTCACTGCCTGATTAAACGCCTGGAGTGCCTCGGCATACATACGCCCGGAACCCGCAATCGCGCCCGTCGGCTCAAGCAGAACATTGCTATCGCCCAGCAGCAAAGCAATCGGGCCCTTTACTGCCGCCAGCGCTTCAGGCGAATTTGCCATCAATGCGAGCGCGCCCGACAGCGCCTCGAAGAAATCAAGCGCTGGTTCGATTGCCTCCAGTTTTGTCTGCAAACCGTTCCAGAGTCCGCCGGTCTTCGCGGGGAGGTCGTCGAACTCCTTTAGACGACCACCAAGCGCAACCAGTTCGCGCATCTTCTTGAGGTCCGCCGACGCGACGGCACCCGCGCTGCCACGCTCGATAACGCTGAAACCCTCGTCCTGCCAATAGCTGCCAGCCACTGCTGCTGCCAGCGCACCCTGAAAGACGACGTATGTCTTCGCGACAGTCAAATCCGTTTTATATCCAACCCATACGGCGTCTGTCTCTTCTTCGAGTCCGGAAAGGCGATTGATAACCTGGTCAATCTGACGAAGTTCTCTGACGCGAGCGAGGTCTTCACGCGCCGTCTCGCCACACTGCCCCCGGCTAACCGGGTCAAGTCCAACATCTTCCCAAACCACCCGTTCGCGAGCCTGTTCGAGGGCGGTTTGGAAACCAAGGGAAGCCCGCGCGACATCAAGCTCCGTCTTCAATCCCAGCCACGCGTTCGATGTCGGCAACGATAGGTCGTCGAGCGCTTTGATTTCTTCCTGAAGTGATTCAATCTGCTTGAGACGTTCGATGTCACCGCCAATGTCTGGCTCGCCTCCGCCGGTCGACAGGTCCACGAGCTTCTTCGAAAGCGAGCGGCGACGCATCATGCTCATCGGCCAAGACGAATCTTGCAGCTCCCGCCAATCAAACTGGAGTTGCTGAACCGTTGCCGTCGAAATACCGTCCTTGTATTTGAGCGACAGTTGGTTAACCAGGTTCTGGCGCTTTCGCAGCAGCTCAATGCCAGCGGAAAGCCGTGACCTTAGCGATTCGTTCCATGGCTGGGAAAGCTGCGAATGAAGTTCGTGATAACGAGTGAGCTGAACGATACCTTGTCGCACATCCTCCAAGACCTGGTTGCCCCGCGGCGCTGAAAGCGAAGCGTGCAGCTCGCGGTGTCGTTCGACTAATGGTTTCGCGACGCGCAGGTTATCTGCAATTGTTTTTGCATCCGGACGCAGAACGAACTGCCAATCGTGCCCAGACGCAGACGGCAAAGTCGCAGCCAGGAGACGCAGGCCTTCCCTAACACGCGTGTCGGAAATAGATGACGGCAGACCGACGGCCGCACGCAGTTGCTCAGTTGTCGCTTCAAAACGGGCTACCACTGGGTCAATAGCGCGGGCCGAATCGAGCAGCGCGGCTTGCCACAGCGGCGACCATTCGGTTTGAACCACGTGGGCGAGCGGGCTGGACGTCAGTTGCCCTTCTCCCATCACTTTCGCGTGAACATCCAGAAGCTCGGCCGTCTCGCGCAGCGTTCGCATAGCGACTGAATCGTGAACCCGAGCGGACGGCCATGACAGCTGCAGGACGGGCAAGTCATGCCCGGCGACAACGCGGCCGATTGCCTCATATACGCTGAGCCCGTTCGGGTATCTCAGATGCAGACGTTCAACATACCCATTCAACTGGTTGCGCAATCCCTCCAGTCGAGCGGCTTCTGCATGCCATTCATCGGGTTCCATGGCCGCAGCGGCATCCCACGAAGTACGTAGCTGCTCGAGCACTTCCGTCTTACGTGCTTTGCTGGAATGCAATTCGAGGCAGAAGTTGCCGAGACCAACATCGGCGAGGCGCCGGTACACGACATCAAGCGCCGCCATCTTCTCTGAGACGAATAGCACACGCTTTCTTTCCGCCAGACACTGCGCAATCAGATTCGAGATGGTCTGGCTCTTCCCGGTTCCCGGGGGCCCAATCAGGACGAAGTCTTTTCCTTTGCTTCCCGCCACGACCGCGGAAAGCTGCGACGAATCGGCCGGCAATGGGCAGAAGGTGTTCTTCACCGGCAGTTCTGTGTCGAGCCTTCTGGCGTCAGGAAACTCAATCGTGCTCTCATAGGAATCGCGCGGCGTTTCAATAAGATGCCTTACGACCGCGTTCTGTTTGAGCTGCTCGGTTCGCTCGGTCAAGTCCTTCCACATCAAATACTTTGCGAAAGAGAACGTAGCGAGAACGACTTCTTCAACCACCTCCCATCCCTTGATGTCCTTGACGGCGCTGGAGACAGTCTTCCAGATTCCCGCGACATCCAGACCCGAATCATCCTTCGGCATCTCCGTATCCTGGATGCCCAACTCCAGTTCGAAATCCTGACGCAGCATCTCGATAAGCGTCGGATTGAAGCGCGGTTCGTCATCGTGCAAAATGAGGCTGAATCCGGAGCGAGCGCTCCGTCGCTCAAGCGACACAGGGACAAGAAGGAGTGGCGCGCGGTACTTCTTGTCGTCCTTCGCTTCACGCGTCCAGGATAGGAAGCCCAGCGCCAAGTACAAGGTGTTGGAGCCGCCCTCCTGCAAGTTTGTGCGCGAAGTCCGGAAGAGCTCGACCAAACGAGTGTCCATCTCGTCCTGCGAAAGTCCGACAAAAACCTCTTTCCGCTTCAACGCGTCAAGCGCATGGGAACGACGGATGTTTTCCCGCTCACGCGCTTCGTGGATAGCTTGGCTACGAGGGTCGTTGCCATCCATCAGGTCGGGACGCATGAGCAACTTGATGGCGTGGCCCTCCGCCAGAACGTCCTCGAGGTGTCCGGGGTCCGGCGCATCCAGCTTCAGTGATTTCTTGCCGGCCTTGAAACTCAGCAGGTTGTTTCGGAGTGACAGGTCAAGGAGCTTCCGTTGCCAACGGGTAAGACGGTCCTCTGGGCGTTCGACGGCCTTGTCATCCGCAGGACCTTCCAGCTCCTCAGGCAATTCCGGAGCGTCCTCGAACCCTCTCTCCAGATTCGCCCCTTCAGTTCCGACCGTTCCACGTGCAATCGCCTGCTCGCTGGCAAGCGGCTTGATGCGCTGCAATCGCGCGCGCCGGATGTCGATGGCGAGGCGAAACTTTTGGTCCGCCTCCTCTGAAATCTGTTCCTCACCATTCGCGATAGCAAAGCTGAACGCCGGATGAGGCCGCTGCGTGAGCAGCGTCGACTCAAACAGCACCATCTCCTTCAGCTTCACACGTTTGCGAAGCGCTGTAACATCGTCGATGACGGAGGTTGAGAACTCTTCAGCTTTCAGCCAGACGCCCGGAAACGCATGCCCATCCGTAAAGACGAGCACAGCGTTGAGACCGGCCTGCTCAAGCGCAGCACACACAAACAAAGCGAGGTCGAGACAGGTTCCGAGACCTGAGTCGGCAATCTGGCTGGGGCTACGCACCTTCTGCCCGGCCTGTTCGAAGCTAGCCGGAGGCACCGCATAATCGATGCCCATCGACCCAATTGCATTCCAGACAGCGGATGCCAATTCCCAGGCGCGCCGAGCTCCTTCCTGATAACCGTTAATGGCACCCGACTTGCCAGCTTTATGAAGAACGTCCGCGGCCTTCTTCAGGACCCGTTCTACGGCCTGTTCGTTCGGCTGAACGAATGCCGCAACCATATCGGGTAAAGCCGACAGGCCGCCCCATTGATTGCGCGGTAACAACTCGACGGTTGATTCAAACGAGGCAAGCTCGATAGGTTCTGCCAGCCCCGCCGTAAGTTTGAAGGTTATGAGTGCCTTTTCCGACTCGGTCAATCGGCCGAGAAGCGCCCCGTCCAGCAACAGGTCAAGGTCACTGATACGTACATCTTTTCCGGCAGCGACGTGGTCCAGATGCCATGTCTTCGGCTTGAAAAATGACGGCTCGGAGGATGCGGTGAGCCTCAACTCCTTAATGTCATCGGCGGTCTCATTCGCGAGCGAGAGCTCGTGGACAACCGGAATGGCATTCTGGAAATCAGCCAGATTTATTTTGCCAGCGAGCGTGGCCTTAATCTGCACGCAACCTGACTCCTCCGGCGTGTCTGCCGGCTCAACAATACTCTCATCCATCTGGCCCCCAAAGCGTTCCGCTTGACCGTCTTCTCTCAATTTGATTTTGCCGCCGACCCGCTGTGCTCTATGTGCCGAACAGGCACCCAGAATATGGGCTTTTTATGGAATCGAGTGATACCGTTCCGACAGCAGTCGCGCCCCCGCTGCATAATCTCATATCGGCGCAGAAGCTAGCGACAGCACGTATCAAAAAACTATGGGCAGTTCATCTGCAGATGTCTAAGTTTAAAACGCACCGATTCTGCCGAACTAGCAACGGGATTCGGAATCGAAGAGAACCGCAAACGATTGCGAGCGCACGTGGAAGTCTTCATGTGCTACACGTCAAGCAGTCAGTCGATGTCGTAGTACGGTCGCTCCTTGTCATCGAGGATGGCGTACGAGGTCGCGAGGTTCGACGGGTCCGGGTTCAGCCACGCGTCAATGTTCTCAGGCCTAATGGAAATAATGCAACGGCCATGGTCGGCCGCTATAACTTCTGTGGGTGGCTCGTCGGCTATGGTAGCAAATGACAACAAATCGGCGCATGCCGGCGTTGCCACTCACCCCGGTGCCAGGCCCATGCCGAGAAACCGCGTCTCCGTGAATGACAGCCCGTCGACGCGATTTCTGGCGTTCGTGCAGCCCTCAATCGCGTGGGATAGGTTCGCCATAAAATCCGCTCCGGTTTCGGAGGCGGCATCGCGCTCACCATTTCGCGCAGCGTCCTGGCCGGCACCTTTTTATTCGGCTGCTCGGGCACGCGCGTGAGCCGCCGGTACTGGTTCTTAAGCTCCAACTCATCGAACGCTTCCCGCATGGCCATCCCGATTAGCTCGAGATATACGGCCGGGTGATAGCCGAAAAGGCCTAGCATCTGGACAGGCGCCGGTTGACCCTCAAACGGGTATCGGCAGTAAAGTTGCGCGCTCAATCACGGTTAGGTCCACGGGGTCGTTTCGAAGAAGGCCGATGCTCTCTTAAAACCGGTTATCCAACAAGGCTAGTTCGGCACGCGAGTAGTGTTGCGCGTGCTGTCCGCGCGCGCAACGGATTGCCTTTCTCGGCAGGGAGAACGGGTATCGCCGCGCTGCCTCCGTTACGTGATGCGCTTTCCAAGCACGCGGCAGCGGCACACGGAAAATCTCTTCTCTCTTGCCACGAGGCCCGTTGGCGGCAGTTAGAGTGACCTTGTACGGCAGAATCCACAGGTTCGTATTCAACTGGCATCATCGTGGCGCGCCGGCCTGAGCTGGAACTGAGAGATTTTCGCCGTGCCGTCAGCGCGGCAACCCCCTTCGAACGGGCCGATTTGATTCGCACCTGCTTGGTTCTTTGCTTGCCGGCGCGGAAAACAACTTTTCTATGCCTGTTCGTCTGGCTATGATTGTGGGCATTACATAAACACGGGGGAAGTGCGATGTCGGATAACCAGTTTTCCAGTCAGGTGCCGTTCGGCACCGACAGCTTTGCAGATAATCCCGAGCCGCGCTGCCCCTGCCTGCTGCTGCTCGACACATCCGCCTCCATGCGTGGGGCGCCCATCAACGAGCTCAACGCAGGGCTTGCCACCTTCAAGGATGATTTGGCCGCAGACACGCTGGCGATGAAGCGTGTGGAAGTGGCGGTCGTGACCTTTGGGCCGGCGCAAATTCGAAACACCTTCCAGACCGCCCCTAATTTCATTCCACCCATTCTGGAAGCAACGGGGGATACGCCGATGGGCTCGGCCATCAAGCAGGGGCTCGAACTGCTGCGCCAGCGCAAGGACGAATACCGCGCAAACGGCATCGCGTTCTATCGCCCTTGGGTGTTCCTGATTACAGATGGTGCGCCGACCGATGACTGGCAGGCGGCCGCCGCTCTCGTTCGCGAAGGCGAAACCGCCAAGTCCTTCGCGTTCTTTGCGGTCGCCGTGGGCAATGCGAACACGGACGTTCTGAAGCAGATTTCTGCACGTGACCCGGTCAAGCTCGAGGGACTGAAATTCCGCGAGCTGTTCCAGTGGCTCTCGAACTCGATGAAGTCCGTATCGCAGTCGACGCCCGGGGACAAGGTCGCACTTGCTTCGCCAGCCGGTTGGGCGGAAGTGTGAGCTGGCGTGCCATTGGCGCGAGCGTTATCGGCACCTCTCACGAAGCGGGCGACGGATACTGCCAGGACTCGTGCCTCACCAGCGTGGTGAGCGGCCACGACGGAGCCTCCTTTCTCGTCTGCCTTGTGTCTGACGGTGCGGGCAGCGCGCGCTTCGCCGCGCAGGGCTCCGCTCTGGCCTGCTCGACAACAATGGCGAGCATCGAGGCCACATTGCAAAGCGGTGAGACGCTTGACCGGGAAGCGGCTGTTGGCTGGCTGGAAGCCGTGCGCAGTGCCATCCTGGCTGCTGCCGATGAGGCACAGGGGACCTCACGGGATTACGCCTGCACACTTCTTGGTGCCGTCGTGGGCGAAGGCGACGCGCTCTTTTTCCAGATTGGCGATGGCGCGATAGTTGTAACGAACCCAGCGGCACAAGGGGTCGTGTTCTGGCCCGAAGAGGGTCCGTACGTGAACATGACGCGCTTCGTGACCGACGAGGACGCGTCGTCGAATCTGGAGGTCGTGGCGGCCGCAATGCAGGTCGAAGAAGTCGCGCTCTTCAGCGATGGGCTCCAGCGGCTCGCATTGTCTTTTGAGAGCCGGATGCCGCACCACCCGTTCTTCGACCCGATGTTCACCGTGCTGAGAGGCAAGCGACCTGAAGAGTGTGAGGAGCTTTGCGACCATCTTGCGCAGTTCCTTGGCAGTCCGGCCATCAACGAGCGGACCGACGATGACAAGACGCTGGTGATGGCCGCACGCGGCGGGGCCGCATAAATGGAATATTACGACGGGCAGGGGCGGCGCATCGCACTGGGACGATTGTTGGGGAGAGGAGGAGAAGGCTCGGTCCACGAGGTGCCGTCCATTGGACAGAACGTAGTGGCGAAGGTCTATCACGCCCCCCTTGCGCACGACAAACAGTCAAAGCTGCGGACGATGATTGCGGCCTTAGATGACCGCCTCAAAGACATTGCTGCGTGGCCAATCCAGACACTCCATCCCAGCGCCAACGGGCCTGTTCGTGGCTTTCTCATGCCACGGGCGTCCAACGCCGAACCGCTTCACCACCTATACGGGCCGGCACACCGCAAGCAGCAGTTCCCAAGCGCCGACTGGGCATTCCTGGTGAACGCGGCGCGCAACGTCGCAGCCGCCTTTTCTACCATCCACGCGAGTGGCTGCGTGATTGGTGATGTAAATCCGAATCTGGTGTTTGTCGGCCGCAACTCGCTAGCGCGGCTCATCGACTGCGACTCGTTTCAGATTCCCAACGGGAAAGCGCCTTATCTCTGCGAGGTAGGGGTGCCACACTTCACGGCGCCAGAGCTTCAGGGCCTGTCCAGCTTCCAAGGGCTTCTGCGGACCCCGAACCACGACAACTTCGGGCTCGCGCTGCTCGTCTTTCACCTTCTGCTGTTGGGTCGGCACCCGTTCTTCGGCGTCTACTCGGGCCAGAGCGATATGCCGCCAGAGAAGGCCATCCAGGAATTCCGGTATGCGTACACGATGCCAGCCGGCAAGCGAGGCATGCGCCCGCCGCCCAATACGGTCGGACCGGAAATCCTGCCACCAGCGATGGCGGCGATGTTCGAGCGGGCATTTTCGGAAGATGGCGCGAAGCTAGGCGGCCGACCCACGGCGACAGACTGGATTACGGCGCTCAATGGGCTCAAGGGACAGCTGCGTGAATGCGCAACGGACCCGGCGCACCGGTACTACGGCGGCCTCGGAAGCTGCCCGTGGTGCGAGCTCGAACGACAGACTGGCTACGTTGCTTTTCTCGGCGTCGTGTCTATTGCGCCAGCGGCCGGAGCTGCGGGTTCGAGTTTTCACATTGGGCAGGTCTGGGCAGCCATCACTGGTGTTCCATCACCTGGCACCGCGCCTGCGCCGGCGTTCGTGAGACCCGCCGACATGAAGGCAAAGCCTCCGCCCGCTGAGCTTAGAGCTGCAAGAATGTGGCGACTTGTGCGTCGCTGTGCCGCAGTCGGACTCGTGATGCTTGGCATCTTCGGGGTTCAGCACCTGCTGTTTGGCGTGTTGATTGTGGCGGCCGTTCTCTTTTTTGGCTGGAACAAGGAGCAGCCCGAGGTGGGCCGGCGCAAGGATGCACTTGCTAGCGCCAAGCAAATATCGGCAGCAGCCTGGTCCCAGTGGAGCCGAATCGCCACGGATAAGCTCTTTCAGGAAAAGCTCGCGGAACTCAGGCAGACGCGCGATGAGTACGAGGACCTTGGCAATCGGTTCACTTCAGACCGCAACAAGCTGCAGGCCAACATCCGTGAGCTTCAGCTTCGCAAGTACCTGGAGCAATTCTTCATCTCGGACCACGACATCCCGGGCATTGGACCGGTGCGCAAGGCCACGCTGTCGTCATTCGGCATCGAGTCTGCTGCGGACATTTCCTGGAACCGGGTCAAGGCCATCTCTGGCTTTGGCGAGCAGCTCACGCGCGAACTTGTCGGGTGGCGCAAGCGCCTCGAAGGGCGGTTTGTTTTCGACCCGGCGAAGGGCGTTGACCCTGCGGACATCGCCGTGCTGCAACAACGCTACACACAGCTCCGAGGCCAGCTGGAAACACAGTTGAAGGCGGGCCCGGAAGCGCTCCGGCAAATTCGTTTGAAGCTTGAGCAGCAGCGCAAGATGGTGCTAGGGATGGTGCTCAACGCGGACCAGCAGGTGGCTCAGGCTGAGCTCGACCTCAAGGTTGTGCAGTAGCGTTCTAGGTCTGCGCGGCAGGATTTCTTCGAACGACATCAGAGGCCAGCAGG
This sequence comes from Paraburkholderia sp. CI3, assembly GCF_050436505.1. Lineage (NCBI taxonomy): Bacteria > Pseudomonadati > Pseudomonadota > Betaproteobacteria > Burkholderiales > Burkholderiaceae > Paraburkholderia > Paraburkholderia sp. CI3. The sequence goes on along the minus strand of NZ_JBNDMI010000004.1, from coordinate 4,057,267 downwards.
GGATTTGCCGCTTTTCGTGAAAGCATTTTTCAGGCTGTTTTTTGTCCTCGTGGTGGGTAGTGAACGCCAGAGTTCCTTGTAAACTTGCATACGAAACAGTGCAGAAGACTGCGCGGACAGGAGCGTTCGGGGATTGGCATGACGGAAAATTACTATGGCATCTTGAGCGTCAGGGAAGACGCTTCGACGGCCGAAATCAACCAGGCCTACAGGTACGCGGCGCCGAAGGTCCATCCCGCCTATGCTGAGCGGAATCCGCTGGACGCCTCCCGCCGCTTCGCAGACCTCGCACGCGCCTGGCACGTTTTGTCCGACGAGACACGGCGCGGCGCCTATGATGTCCAGCGCCACCCGGGCAGAACGTCCCCTTCTTCCAACACCTCCCTTGGCTCCGTAGACCCAGAAAAAGCGTTTGCCAGCAGCATGGTCGAATGGGCCATGGAGCTGTGCGGCCAGGGCTACTCGAGTCAGCGGATTGAAGACCTGCTGCTCCTGCACGAGTGTCCTGCTCACATCGCCGCGTCGGTCGCGGCCCTGTTTACAGCAGGGAGTGCGGCATCGGCGGCTGGCACGCGGGTGGGAGTCTCACCGACGGTCAGCTTGCAAAACCAGTTCCCCGGCCTCGGGTCTTACTCTTCAGCACCTGCTGCCACCAAATCCCAGAGCGACCGTGTCCATGCCATTATTGGCACTCTTATTTTGATTGGGCTACTGGCGATATTATTCAGCGTCATCGACCAGTCCGCAAAGCGGTCGCTTACGCGCACTCCGCAGGCGTCACCATCCGTACACGCTGCCTCGGCTCCGCCGGTCGCGAGCATGCCTCTAGCTGGCCCGGGTCCTTACGCCTTTATGGCCTCAGTACCTGAGCTGGTAGCGCCTGACACCGTCGAGGGAACGGCTACTCGCGCGGCCACCTCCTTCCACCTGTTGGCGAACACGCAACGGCCTTCCTCTGACAGTGGCTCCTTCAACACGAAGGTCGCACTGCGCGTTCCCCTTCCGTATGGGAAACAGGTTCTCTACCTCTTGCAGTCTGTTCCGAATAACCAAAACCCTTACGAGTGTCACGCGTGCTCTGTTGTCGTATCGTCCGCAGTCACGACGGTCGGCAAGAAGGGCGATGAGTCCGTGACAACGCCGCTGCAGGACCTGGACCTCATGGGTACCTGGGGGAAGTACGACTTCTCGACCGTCGCGCTGGTTGAGCTTGGCAGGAGACACCTGGGCCTCGTTTTCGAAGACGGGTTTATGGGGATGGGGGAAACTGACCGGTACATCAGCGTGTTCAGCGTTGAGCCCAAGGGCCTGCGTAAGGTCTTTGGATTCCGCTCCTCTCGCGATAACACGGCTACCGCTGGATGTATGCAAAACAAAGCCACATGCGAGCGCTACGTGATGAGCCCACGTTTTGTCCGGGACGGCAGAAGCACTTGGTATCCGTTGGAAATATCCATCGCGGGACTGACACCGGACGCCAGCGGCAACCGAGTGCCAGTCAGCGGCACGAGGCTACTTCACTTCGACGGCAACGCATACGTACTCGACAAACCCAAAGACGACGCTGCCTCGTCGACCGCTTCCTCAACGGGTCCTGTTGCGGCTTCGACAGTGGACACCGCTGGAGCACAGCAATGAAGATGCTCTCGACGCTTTTATTTCTGCTCCCGGTGCTTGGTCTGTGGTCGAGTCCCGCGTCGGCGCAGTACGACCGGAATCTGGCAGCATGCCTGTCCGGAGCTGCCCCGTACATGTGCCATCACGAACTGCTCACACCCGAGCAGGCTCAGGCGGTCAGGCAGGCCGAACTGGCAAAGAACTACGCCACTTGCAGCACCGGAAGCGCTCCGTATTTGTGCAAACACGAGTGGCTCACGCCTGAACAGGCCGAGACGGTGAGGCAGGCCGAACTGGCAAAGAACTACGCCACTTGTAGCACCGGAAGCGCTCCGTATCTGTGCAAACATGAGTGGCTCACGCCTGAGCAAGCTGAGACGGCGAGGCAGGCGGAGCTTGGACAGAATTACGCGGTCTGCAGCACCGGAAGTTCCCCGTTCCTATGCAAGCATGAGTTGCTGACGCCCGCACAACGCGCCACGGTCGACGAGGCCGAGCGACGCGTCAACTTCACGACCTGCATACGGGGCATCTCGCCCTTCCTATGCAAGCACAACCTGCTCACACCACAGCAGGCCGCTGAAGTTCGGCAGGCTGAGCATAGTGTAAATCGCCAGACCTGCGCCAACCCCGCACTTCAGTTCAACTGTCATCGGGACTGGCTGGCTGAAGACAACGCCTCAGCGCAAGGACAGGCGTATGCGCCGGCTCAAACGGCAGGACAGACGCCGCTCGAGCAAAACTACGCCACCTGCATCAAAGGAACGCTTTCATCGCTTTGCGACCATAGCCTGCTGACGCCGCCGGAAGCAACAGAAGTGCGGCAGGTCGAGCACCAGATTAACCGCCGGGCGTGCGAGACGCCGTCGCTGCAGTGGAGCTGCCATCGAGACTGGCTCGCAGAAGATGACCGTGACGCTGCCCGACAGGCTGTACAGAAGTCCGCGCAGAACGCAGCGCCTACGGCCCCTGCGGGAACCGGCGCGTCCTCGCCTTCCCCAGTGGCAAATCTGGGTCCTTCCGTTGTCACGCCAGACACTCCGGTGAACACACCCGTGAAGCCGCGCTGTGAAGCATTCTGGCTGGGGGCAGTCGAGACGAACGGCGACTATGCATTCCTCTCCGACTACACACGGCTTAGGCCTGCGGCCGATAGCGACAAGACAATCCTGCGGGAATGGCATCGAGGCCAGCGGCTTGTGCGCTGTGGGCCGCGGCTGACCAACAAGGAGACCAATCAGAGCATTGATGTTTCCGGCTAGGCTAGGTCAAAGCTTGTCTTGGTCCAACACCGCCTCATATTTGACGGGTGGTTTGCCGCTCGGGGTTTCTGACAACAACCTCATTTCGTCAATGTGACGAACCCTACCCGCCTGGACAACGCGGTACCGCGGGGGCGGAGCAGACGTAGAATACGGCCGGGGCACGGTCTGACGCACAATGCGTCACACTTTCATTGCACACCGACGCGAGGCACCGATGGCGAAAAATCTTCTCCACAAGTACGTCAACATCGCCACGCTGAAGCGGATACTCGGAGGGTCCATCCGCATGACCCAGCCGGGTGCATTTAACGACCCGTTCGAACTTCTGCCGGAGATAATCGTTCGAGCGGACCAGGCGGATGAACAAGTTAGTTTCTCGTTTGACATTCTCGCTCCCCGGCGCACGAATCCGTTGGAAGCGGTTGTCCAGTTGAATGATGGACATGTAGCCAGCGACATTACTTCACGACACATACTTGACCAACTCAATCAGCAAGTTGGTATTCTTTGTTTGTCGAAGTCGCCCAACTCAATTTTGTTGTGGTCGCACTACGCCGACCAGTATCAGGGCGGGGTCATCTCTTTCGATGCCAACCACGAGTTCTTCATTGGTCAAATTCCGGTCGATTACGTTGAAGAGCGGCCGAAGAAGCACATCGACTCTTACAAATCCGAACATGTTCCATTGGCAGAGCTTTGCGCGAAATCTGTCGAATGGCAGTATGAACAGGAGGTGCGAATTATTCGCGCCCTTCGCGACTGTAAGAAGACGGAGCATCTCGACCAACGAGGTTTCCCCGTTTTCACCGCGGACGTTCCTCAAGAAGCCGTCGTGACCGTTGCGCTAGGCGAAAGGACTCCGGTCGCCGAGCAGAAAGAGATTTATCAGCTGCTGCGAAAGACCAAAATCGGTTTGACGCTGTCGGCCGTCGATAACGTAGGTTACGGATTCCGACAGGAGATTATTTTGTATCCCGGCGAATTCCGGAATCCCACTGTGTCTCCGCGGACTGCCCACCTATTTGTCGATTCGAACTCGTTCTACGCTGAAACAGCCCGCTGGATGATTGATAACCATCCAGCGAGCGCGCTCGTCAACAAGACGGTTTAGGCCGCTCCTCTGGAACACGACGAGGCTTTCTCGGCGTCGAGGCTATCCGGTGCGTCGTGTCACGCTGATTACATGAATAAGGAGTTCGTCTATGCGGATGCTGAAACAAAAACAAGCACCGTCGCAGCCGCCATGAAAACGTGAAGGGGTGCCAGGAGGCTTGTCCCTTAAAAGGTCTCCTTCCTGGATAGGCTACGCGACAAGTCGATAACAAGACCGACGATATGCCCGGCATATTCAACCGGCATGAGCGTACTCATCATTTCTGCCATCTGCTCGGCCGTCTTCGGCTTTTCCTTGTTCGGTCCCACCTTCGTTTTGTGACCAAACCAGAGAATGATGAACACGCCTACTCCTTCAGCATCTGGATTGCGCATGTAGCGAGGCTCGAGTTGGTCACGCCAGGCGTACCATAGCTCGCTATGGTTGTCCTTTTTAATCTCTACGGGAACGATTCGACGATTGCTTTGGACGATGATGCTGGTCTGCATGTCCGCGCGCTTCTCCGCGGCGGCGAGACTCTCCTTCTCGATTTGCACCGACTTCAGCGCCATCGGGCCACGCAGTAACGTGAGCAACACGTCCCGGCAAGCATTCTCGTTTTTCGGAGTGAAGACACCGTTTTTGTCTTTGTCATAGAACAAGTCCAGCTGATTCGTCTCTTCGAAATGGATTTTCCTTGCAATATGAACGAGCTGGTCGCGCAACAGCTCAGCCATATCTCTCGAGTTCGTGGGCGCATTGTTGGCAAGAACATTTGCGACCTCGACCGGCGTCGGCGGTACGTATTGGTGATTTTCGAGGTTCCGGCCTTGCTGGAAAAACAAAGCGCCAAGCCACATCCGCCATGAATCCATCTGAGGGTCTTGACGCAGCTCGTGCAGTGCCAGTCCTGCAGCGGGCAACATAGATGCCCCGAGAAGGTGAGCAAGTCGTTGCAGCACGGCGCTCTGATGGTCGTATGGTGCGTTGTAGTCGTCGTCGGCGGCTGATGTAGACGCAGTCGTTGTCGACGCAAGCACCCGAATGATGCGAGCAACGATGGCCGGATGCGCCGCCAGCGCGTCGTGGACGCTTTGTCCTCTCTGCTCGATTGCTGTCGCCAGCTGATGTGGTCCGTCTGCTCGACTCGCTGCCTCAGTCTCGATGTCGTCAATTTGGCTTTCAGGGTCCACGACGAACAGTCCCATTTGCACCGCCAACCGGAATTTGGCGCTCAGCTCCGACCTCGAAAGAAGAGTCCCCAACGCAGTTGATATAGCAACTCGTGGCAGATGTTGCTCGGCTCCCGGAACCAGGACCGCGTTGAAGAAATGGAGCAAACGTTCGTCTGGGTCTGCCGGCATAGTACCGAGAACGCGTGGCAGAAGCTTCGTGGCCAAGATTTTTGGGGCTTCTATGTCTCTCAGGAAGCGAAGGGCGTCGACGTTGGGAGCCCGACCATCTTTGAGCTGCCCTTCCCAGCAGGCGAGCATCAGGTCCGAAACCTGGCCGGGATTATGTTCGGCCAGTGCCCGTAGCCAGTCAGGAAGCGGCGCCTCAGCATCCAACATGTAGAAGCCGACCAAAGCTTCGACGACGCTCTGCTTCCACGACGTCACGTCAGCACCGTCGGAAAAACAAAGTCTCGCCGCGAGCAATGCAGGATAAGACGAGATGTACGAGTGCCCCGCCTTGCGGCCCACTGAGATAATCTTGCTTAGGGATGGCAGGTCGTCGGCGACGACGAGCCGCTTCAATGCCTCTATTGCCTGCTCTGCGACGCCAATGTCTACCACCAGCAGGTCGGCCACTCGGTGCAACGACGTTTCACCTTTGATGTTTGAGAACATCTCGCTATAGGCTAACGCAATTTCCCGTACCAGCCAGGCATCGTTGTTCCCAGTCAAAAGACCGCGCAGGCGTTCCCCGAAATTGCTTTGCCTTTCCGCGCGCTCCTTTAGGCGACGGCTCTCGACCTGCTGTTTGAGTTCGGATTCCCGTCGTTGCCAGGAGTCGAGCTGCCAAGCCGTGTTCCGCTGCAGCCACTGCTCGGCCTGTGGCCATCGCTTTCGGTTTGCCGCTACCCACTCTTCGAGCGCCTCCAACGTGATGTCGAACCGCTCAGCTAGGTTCACGGCAGCGAATGATGCCCGGTCAACGCAGTTCTCAACGAACACTACATCGGCAGAAGCGCTAGCCTGCACAAGAAGCCACCTATACCAGTCCGCGGGGCGTTTTGCATCGAATAGACAGGTCTCGAGGTCGTGGACGCGGATGGCCCTCGAGTCTTCTGGGATTTGCGCAAGGCCCTCCATGACAAGCCGTCGTTGCATCTCGGGGCGATTGCTTAACCAGTCACTCAGGAACTTAATTGCTGACGACTCGAGCCCAGGTGAGCCGTATTTGTTGAGTCCCATCGAGAACCACTTCCAAAGTTGCGGTTCCGGAATCGCCTCGCCCTCGGCCTCTACTGCGCGCACCAGCACCTTTGCAGCAACCTCGCGAGTCACGTCGTATGCCCGAGAGGACGGGTCGACGTCGTCGCGCGCGGCCGGCGCTGAGAGGAGCTCGTGGAGTGCCTCAATCGCTGGTACCAAATCCTCGTCCGGAAGGCGACGATTGAACTCGACCGCCCAGAACATCCTGAACTGACCGATTAGATTGGACTGCTTCGCTGGCCTGCAACACGCAAGAACTTCTTTCACCGACAAATGCTTGGGGTAAAGGCAGTCCAGCAGCTCGCCGAGGACCTCGTCGTTCGAGTCCCTCACCGCTCCCGACGAAACATCACGCAGCAGGCGCCGAGCGGCGTCCGGTTCGAACGCCCCGTCGCGGAGCCACGCCGCGACCGCGCCAAGCCGCACTCTTTGCGCTCGAGTTTCGTCTCGAGCCATCTCGTTGAAAGTGACTGCAAGGCTTGTAAACGTCTCGCCGTAACGAATCGCGTCGAGAATACATACGACCAGGGCTTCGTGGCCAGGGTCTCGAGATTCGTCTTGGAGGAAATGGGCGAATGTAGCCTCCATGTCTGCGGTGCCGAGCGCTCCGAAGGGATGCGCCTCCCAGTTTTCATTTCGAAACCATGGATTTTCGGTCGCCACTCGCTGCAACGCGATGAGCAGATTTGTCTTCTGCCCGATAGAGAACGGCTTGACGTCGCCATAGAGCACCAAACCTAATGGGTCGTGTGCGGCGAGCAGCTCCCTGTCCTTGACACAGAATAGCGTCAACCAAGCATAAACACCCCTGAGCGCATCCACCGTCTGCGCGCCGGCGATGCTCATCACGGCGATTACCCGCTGCAAAGGAAGGCCCTCCCGGGTAACAAGGTCTCCGATTGCCCGGCCTGCGAGGTATTCGCCGACCGTCCGGTGCACCGGCATCCGCAAATCTCCGTCAGCGGAGAAAAGCTTGGTATCAAGGGCAGCCATAGCAACTGCTTTATCGACGTTCAGGCCCGACGGCAAATCGTCAACATGAAACACACCGTCTACCGGCGTATCGGTCGCTCCTATCTGAATCGCCGAGCTGTTCGATAGCAGCATTACTGCGGCCAGTCGTCCAGCTGCTGACGTGAGGCTCTCGGTACTCATCAAATTTTGATTGGAGCGGCTCATCCGATGAACGGGATTGTGCTCCCGCACCAGAAGATTGCACGCGGCCGCGTAGGTGGCGCTGCGACTCTGCGGCCAGTCGTCCTTCTGGACGACGTCAATCAACAGCTTCAACAGGAGCGGATTGGCGAGAAGTGGAGCTAGTTTTCGCGCTCGGGCCTCCTCCAGAAACGCAATCGGGTCGACCGCGCTGGATGAACGCAAGCCGGCAAGAAGTTTAAGAACCTCGTCTTCATTCAGGGGATTCAACCATAGCGTTTCCACCGTATCAGATGGCGATACGGCTTGCAGGTCTACATCTCCACTGCGGACCCAGTCCGCCTCGCGGCACGATAGCCGAAAGCGTGGACATCCGGCCTTTTGCAAAGCACGGCGAATTTCATCGAGTGCGGTGAACGGCGAAACCGAGTCGGTACGGCGCTCATCCAACGAATCGATGAACAAGGTCTTCCCTTTCGCGGCCGCGGGCAACTCCAGTACCGCAAAGTCGCGCGCGGTCATGTAATACGCCGCGTCGCCCATGCGTTTCGCCTCCGCCTTGAAGGCTGTCGTCTTCCCGGACCCGGGCTCGCCGAGCAAGACATAGGCGTCGAGATGCCCCCAGTCTGAAAGAGACCGTGAGTGACTTCCCGATTCTCGGCTCTTGAGTGTTGCGCTGCGTTCGATGAAAAATTCGTCTGTCATATTGTTCAGGGGAGGACGACGGCCCTTCGAAATCGAGCAGGACCAGCCGAACCTGATGTTAAGAAGACCAATCGCGAAGCCATACCACTATGGACCAAAGATACAGGTCCAGCGTTCGCGCAATGAAGCGCCGCCAGGGGCCTGCAAGCGCTGGCACTACTACAGCCGGCCTAGTCCTGCGTTGACGCAGTCGCAGTATCGATGCCGCTAGCACTGCGCCCGCCAGAGCCACGCCAGCTCACGCCACCGCCGGGGACGCTGAAAAGGCCAGCGTTTCACTCACGTCAGCGACAGCGTGACGGAGCTTCTCCTGTCGGCGCGTTGTGCCTTCGCCAGTGGTGGGACCCACCATGTGCGAGTATTGCGCATCGAGTTGATGCCGGTGAGTTCCGAAAAAGGTCCCTGCCGAAAACGCTAGGCGCTTCGGCGTAGTGGAAGCCAGCAGAGCCGCGACGGAGAAATCAATGAGAACCTTGCTCGGGCAGAGCGGCAGTCACCGACTTGCGCTATAGCGAACACAGCCCCGCCCGGCTTGGGGCATCGGACAGCAGTAGCGGTGAGGTATCATTGTGCGCATCACTCACCACAGGACGCGAAATCTGATGTCTGTAGATTCCAGCTGGTTGGGCCAAATTGAACGTGAGTGGGCACAACTTCGCCAGAGCGACCCGGCACTCGACATAGAAAAGTTCTTCCGGCACGTTGTGTCAGCGAACAAGGTTGGATTTCTTTCACTCGAATCAATCGCGGCCATTGCGAATGGCCTGCTCACAAGCCCGTTGCCGGGCGCACCCTATCTTGGCCGGCGCCTTCTTGAACGGGTTGGCCCTGACCGGCACCCGTCGCTCCGGGTCGCCCTTGCACTGTCTCTTGTCACGGAGACAGGTGGGCCTCCCGATTTCGAGGGCGGACACGTCATTCTGGGCGATGTCCTGAAGGACGATATGGCGAGCGACCCGCTTCGCGGCATGGCGGCAGCGGCTCTTGCGGACAGCGCGAGGCTTGGTCGTGGCATGGACGCCGACCTTGAGATGGCCAAGAACATGTATGCCACGGCCTTGGAGCTTGGACACCGGTCGGCCGCGTATAACTTGGGCTTGTATTGGGAGGGACGCTGGGGTACGAGTGCTCCCGGCGACCTCGTCCCCGACAGCACAAAGGCGGCACAGGCCTACAAGCGTGGTGGTTCGAACGCAAAATGCGCCGCCCGCCTGGACGCATTGCGGACCCGTTCCAGGTAACCACGCCAATCGCGCGTGCCGACGCAAAAAAAGCGAGCTCTGTGTGCTCGCTTACACGGTCGATTAAGCAGCCGCAGCTTCCGGCGCAGCCGCGACATTCGTCGTCGTGCCCACCTTTTTGGCGCCAACCAGTTTCTTCGCCGGTGCCTTCTTCGCTACCGCCGCCTTTGTCGCGGGTTTCTTCGCGACGACTTTCGGCTTGCTCGCAGCGCCAGAATCTGCAACTCCGCTAACGCTAGCAATCAGAAACTTTGCCCGGTCTTTCGCACCGGCTAGCCACGCCGGAGCCGGACCGCGCCCGCTCCAAGTCGCACCGGACTTCGCGTCGCGATACTTAGCCGGCTGCGGACCTTTCGGCTGACCCGTGCCAGCAGCGGCGCTGACTGGCGACGAGACCTTCTTGCCCGCAGTCTTGGCCTTCTTCGCACTTGCCACGCCTGCAGCGACGACTGCATCGACACTACCCTCAATCAGGAATTTGCTGCGGTCTTTCGCGTTCGCAATCCAACCCGGAGCGCGTCCGTGTCCGGACCATGTAGCGCCTGTCTTCGGGTCCTGATACTTCGCTGCGGAGGGCTTGGCGACGACCGTAGATTTAGCTGCGGCTTTCGGTCCACGTTTCTTGCCACCAGCATCCGCATCGATGTCGGCAGTTGTCAGGCCGTGCGTTGACATCAATTCGCGAATCTTCTCGATAACAGAACTCGACTTCTTCGCGATGAGTGCGTCTGCGAGCGCCTGAAGCTTCTTCATCTTTACCTGGATTTGTTCGAGTGTCGACATTATGTCCCCCTTATTGGATGTGCCCGCAATATGCCATGAGCGCCTCAATTGCGAAAGGTCTTGAAAGAATCCAACGCTACATTGGCATAACCAACTATTACGCCAAGGCCAGCTGAAGGTCTTTAGCGATTTACGGTCTCTCTGCCATGACCGGCGTACGGACGATAGCGCCGACCTCCACTGGGGGAGGTGCTGTTTTTCGCAAAGCGGTCTCTGCCAGAGGGCGGGTCGGTTCGATGGTTCTGCCACCGTTAAGGTCCCACTCGAAGCCACGGTCGGCAGGGTTTCACTGGCCCAATGTGCCTAAAGCAGGGTACAGGAATCGCTTTTTTAACTTTTACGCTAAAAACCCCTTGATTTAAGGCCTCAGACATTGCGTCTTCATGGCGGTCTTGTTACGCTGGCGCCCAACCCGAGGATTTGTACCTTTGCGTTAGTCGGTGACGGCGCAAAGGCAAAGGTCTTGGGCAACCTTTGACTAGAAGCGAGGAACTCATGGCAACCACCACCACGAAGAAAACTGCGGCTCCGGCCACGAAGAAAGCGGCAGCTCCGGCTACGAAAAAAGTGACGGCTGCCAGCAAGAAAGCTCCGCCTGTCGCCAGGAAAGCTGCTGTGCCCGCAGCAAAAAAAGCCGTTGTGGCCGCTCCGTTGAAACCCATCAAGGATTCGTTTACGAAGGCATCGCTGACCGTTCATCTGGCAGAGCGCTCAGGCGTCGAACCCAAGGCGGCAAAGGCGTTGATGGCGGCGCTTGAAGAAACGGTGCTCGCATCAATTCACAAGAAGGGCGCGAAAGAGTTCACGCTCCCCGGCCTGCTGAAGGTTGTCGCGCAAGACGTACCCGCCAAGAAAAAGCGCTTCGGCAAGGACCCGTTTACGGGTGAAGACAAGTGGTTCGCGGCGAAGCCTGCTTCGGTGCGCCTGAAGGTACGCCCGCTGAAGAAGCTGAAGGACGCCGCGTTGTAAGAGAAAGTGTTCCGACGTGATAACGCCCCTCGCGACCAAAATCCGAGGGGCGTTTTTATTTGCGGCGCACGACATCGGCGTACCAATTGGAAAGTGCGCCGTTTCGCGAGTGACCGGGTTCTGGTTGAGCGCCCGCCATTTCCTTCTCAAGGACCAGCTCCCGCGTGGGTATGACGAACGACACTTCTCATCCGGGCCGAAAACCGCCGATGATGATGCCGCCAGAGTCACGTGCAAACACGCGCAGCGCTTTTAAGTCCTTTACGGTGAAATCAGCGTTGTAGGCTCGAAGTTGCGCCTGGATAAAACCATCGTCCTGCTCATTCCGGACGTCCGTGACTTCAATTTTCATGGTGGTTGTATGCCTGACGCGTTCTGGCTTTCAACAATGATGTCGACAGATGTTGAGTGATTGTTTCGACGGCCTGCACAACCGAGAGCTTCGCAGTGTCGACTATCAGGTGCGCAGATTCCCATGGGTCGTATTGACGCTCAAGCACGCTCTTCCATGTCGGGAGCACGTGGTCAGGGATATCGCCGTGGCGTCCCTCGACCCTCTGACGATGTGTCGCTGCATCAGAACAAATCAATTCAATCTCGAACATTGCTACATCTGTCTGGAGCGCCACGTCTCTCCATGCGCGACGGGTGACGTCCAGCGCATTAACCGAGTCCGCGATGACGGTCGACCCGAGGCGTAAATTATCGGCGGCGACCGCATAGGCGGCCAGATAGCCGGCAGGTCCGATATCAAACCAGCCGCCCGCGGAGTTCATGAATGCGTGTTCCAACGTATCGATGCGCAGGTAGACAGCAGCGACCTTGCGAGCAAGCGCCTGCGCTACCGTTGTCTTTCCGGTCCCCGGTAGTCCCCCGAAGGCAATCAACATCTTCTACGCTCCTCAGAACGGGCGAATGCTCGGCTGGCAAGCGGATGGCCGGATGGCCATAACGTGCGAGCTACGATAGGCTAGATGAGTTCCGCGACTCGCGCGATGCTAAGCGCCGCCGGCACGAGCAGAAGTTGCGCACAAATTGTTCCGAGAATACGTGCGCCCGAAAGTGCCGTGATAGCACGCCTGAAGCTGCCTCTGTAATCCGACTTTCAATAACGTCGTCCGTCATCACGGAAACCTGCGGGTCGATAACCACTGCTAGAACGACAGTCGCGAACCCATTGATGACAGATGACAGGTTTGCGCAGGTCACCCGTAATTCCGGTTTCAAATATCCCGCATATAGCGATGCGAGAGACGGAAGTCGCCAAGAAGGCCACGTTCGAGGTGCCTAGCCAAGCTCAACCCGTTTCGCGATAAACGGCCCCTGAAATGAGTTGGCCGTTCGGGACACGAGGGCGATTATTCCGAAGAGGGAGAATGAAACCGCAATCCGGCGAGTGCGGACGCCAGCGATTCGCACGGCGTAGGCCAATGTTGCGATGACATGCATTACAAATGTAAGTCCAAAGATAATCAACAGGTGAGCGTCCATGCGACCGCTTCGAGAGTTGGCGCGAACTCGACTATACCGGACCGTTGCGGCCGCGTGATACTGCATCCGGGCGACAGTTACCTTCACGTTCATCGTCAGCATCGCAGCGCCCGGACCTGGGAGGTCGAATTACGGCCATGGGTGGAGAAATTCTGGCAGCGTCAATGCCAGGACCTTGGCCATATCCTACATACTCATTCTTGCCGTACCCGCCACCCTGTTTTCAGGAGCGCATCGCAACCGCCATTCACATCAACGAAGCCGCCGCATCCCTTCCCGCTTTGATTGAAGCGCTCGAGCGCGGAGAGTTTCACGAGGTCGTCATTTTGCGTGATGGCCACCCTGTCGCGCGACTGGTGCCAATCGAGACACAGCGCATTGGCGTTGCACGGGGCATGTTCGAGGTTGGAGATAGCACGCCGTCCGAGGATGCCGGGGTGGTGAGGCTGTAGCCGAGCTTCGCGGCGCGGATGTCGCTGGCGTGGATTTCTCCTTCGCGATGGTCGAAAAGGCGAAGCGCGTTTTTCCGGGGCTTGAGTTTCGCATCGGCGACGCGGAGGATTTGCCCTTCCCCGATGAAAGCTTCAACGCAGTGGGCATCAGTTTCGGCATGCTGCATTTTCCGCACCCCGAGCGCGCACTCGCGGAGGCGTTTCGTGTGCTGCAACCTGGCGGCAGAATCGCCTTTACGGTCTGGGCCACACCGGACAAGGCAGTCGGCTTCGCGATGGTATCGAATGCAATCGAGAAACACGGGACAACCGATGTGCCCGTGCCGTCGGGACCGCCCTTCTTTCGGCTCAGCGATTTGGACGAATCGAAGCGCATATTGATTGATGCGGGGTTCGTTCAACCGCATATGCGGGTGGTGGCCTTGACCCTTGTGCTTCGTTTGCCGGATACGCCGTTTCACGCACTCATGCGCGGTGGCGTTCGAGTTGCCGCTATGCTAAACGCCCAGACGCCGGCCGCGCTGGCGTCGATTGAACAGACAGTTGCGCACGACGCAGAGGCGTATCGGAACGATGCCGGGGAACTGCCGATTCCCATGACCTGCGTCTTGGCTTCCGCGCTCAAGGCCTAGGGCCAGCCGGTCTATACAAGCGGGTTGGGACTTCCTCGCCTTGAGTTTGCCAGCCCTGATGCTTGAACGTCCCGCATAGAGGCCCGATGACTCGCGCGACCATGAATGATTCAGCGCGTTGAAGAATTGCGTCAATGCTGCCCTGCGTTCAATAGCATCCAAATCTGCTGCGAAGGTGTGCCACCGAGAATGCGAACGAGCACCGCCCCACACTGCGTACAGATGTAGTGTTCCTCTCGTTTTGTAGCCCGCAGCGGCACAATGCCCTCGAGCGCGAGGTCGTGATGAGGAGGCTCTGCCGACGTTTTGCCGTATAGGTCAGCGCACCACGCGCAGACTTGAATCCAAAGTTCCATTCTTGATATACCGATAGTTGCACGCGGTGACGACAAAGCCGGTGGCATCAACCGCGCTGAATCCCTGTTGCTGCCGCCGTTACGCCATGGTTATTGCTGTTGCGTTTCTACGAACCTAATGACAGGCTTACCCGCTTTGATAGACGATGCTCTTTGGCGCCGGACGATGCATGCCTCAGGGTCGGAAAATCAGCATGATGGCAACTATAACCGCCCACGCTCCCATGAAGTAGTAGGGTAAGTTGTATGGGTTAATGAATTTCTCGTCAACGCGTTTCTTAGTTTGTCCCTGCAGTGGCGGGTGAAATGGCAAACGGTGACGCGTGAGTTCGACCCGACTTGCCCCCCCGGGGAACATGTCCTCGTCCAACATCTCCATCGAAAGCTTGCTTCTGTCCTCGCAATACCACCAGCGGTCTATGCGAGCAATATGCTGCTGGGCGTGTCCTAGACCACGCCCGACCAGCAATGACGTCATGAAGCCGAGGACCGCAATCAAAATCAACAGCCAAACATACGGCCCAGTCCAAATGTTTGGCTGTGGTTTCCAGTTGCTCACAATGAACGCGAGAGCTGCAAACAGGACAGTCTGCGACGTGAGCAGCCAACTTAGCCTGTGATGCACCAGTGTGTTTTCATGCTCTATCACGAGCCGAATCCGCTTCCAGTCCGCGTAGTCCCTATCTTGTGATTCGTTGAATACGTCGCCGTCGCCGTTTAAGCCTGCACGCTGTGTCTCGAAATTCGCCAAGGCCATTGCTACGCCCCCCCTTCATTGACTTCAACAAAATGTTGATTCGCGCTTACGGATGCCGGCGTCGGTCTGTCTTTGGCTAAGACAGGCAATCGCAGTTAGATATCGGCGGTGTTATAGAAGGTTTGATTCCCGAAAGTAAGCGCCTTAATTTACGGATGGTGATTCCGTCTTGATTGAACTAAATCTTGACGGCATCGAGCTTTCTTGCGTCCTAGCCTGTAGGCGCCCATATCCCGGTCAGGAACGTCACGAGGCTGTCGCAATCGCCTTGCCCGCAGCGACGGCTCCATACGGAGCTCTCACGCTGCCAGTCGATGCTCGTAGTAGAGCTAACGTCAAGAGTGGTGTATGGGCAGCTGATAGCGTTCGACTTCAGGCGGCGAGTTTCTGCTGAACCGGTTGATCGCCTTGCACCGGTTCGCCGTCCCTGAAGGCAATGCCCTCCAGCAACAGCTTGATCTGCTCAGGGCCGTTGATACGGCGCCAGGTTTTCTCGGCTTCCTCGATCAGCTTGAATGCCAGACCGAGGAAGGTTGGTCGCGACACGCAGTTGCGGGTGCGAGTCGTCCGGTGGCGCACGGTCGCGAATGTCGACTCAATCGCATTCGTCGTGCGCAAATGCTGCCAGTGCTCGGCGGGGAAGTCGTAAAACGCCAGCAGGCTCTCCCGGTCCTTCTTCAGCGTTTCGGTCGCCTTCGGATATTTCGCGGCGTAGACCGTCACGAAACGATCGAACGCGGCGTACGCGTCGGCGCGCGTCGCCGCCATCCAGATCGCCTGCAGGTCGGCCTTCGCGCGCCCCTGTTGCGACTTCGGCAGCGCGTTGAGCACGTTGCCCATCTTGTGAAACCAGCAGCGCTGGCCGCGCGTTGCAGGAAACACTTCCTCCAGTGCGGCCCAGAAGCCCATTGCGCCATCACCGACGGCCAGCAGCGGACCACCCTGCAAGCCTCGCGATTTCAGATCGAGCAGCAGCTCCTGCCAGGACGCCTTCGACTCCCGATACCCGTCGCCGATTGCCACACGCTCCTTGCGCCCATCCGGCCTCACGCCGATGATCACCAGCAGGCACTGGCCGTCCGAGCTCTCACTCCGCAGGCCGGTATGAATGCCGTCGACCCACCAGTACACGTAGCGCGAGTTCGACAGATCACGCCGGCTCCAGCTGGCGTGCTCATCGCCCCATTGCGCCTTCAGGCGACTTACCACGTTCGCCGACAACCCCTTGGCGTCCTCGCCCAGCAGCACGCCCAGCGCTTCGCTCATGTCGCCCGTCGAAATGCCCTTCAGATACAGCCACGGCAGCGCGGCACTCACGCGCGGCGACTTCCTCACATACGGCGGCACAATCGATGAATTGAACTTCACACCTGATCCTGATCGATCGCGAACCTTCGGCACCTTCACCGCAATGGGGCCGGCCGCCGTCAGCACCTCGCGCTCCGGCAGATAGCCATTGCGCACCACGGCACGCTGTCCGTGCAGGGTTTTAACGTTCTCGAACCGCTCCAGCAGCGCCGACAGCTCTGCTTCGATTGCCTGCTGGATCACCTCCCGCGCGCCCTGGCGCACCAGATCGTCCAAGCCCAGACCGACTTCCGATAGACCGACGACTTCTTTTTCCGTAAACTTGCTCATGGTGGATGGTTTGTTGTTTGCTGGTTTCCGACTTCGACAATCAGATTCTCAGCTGAAACCTCCACCGTCTTCAATCTCCCGCCTCAAATCCCCCATACACCAGATTCGAGCTTAGCTCCTCGTAGTAAGGCCGGTCCCACTCATCAAGTATCACGTACATTGCCTCCAAATTCCTTGGGTTAGGGTTGAGCCAAGCGTCAATGTTTTCGGGCTTGATGGGAACAATGCACCGGTCGTGGCCGGCTGCGGCAACTTCCGACGGAGGCTCGTCAGTGACTGCCGCGAATGAAAGCAAATCCGGTTCGCCAGGCGCAGACCAGCGCGACCACAGGCAAGCTACCAGCATCTCGTGGGCAGGGTTGGGACGAAACTCCAAAACGACGTTCTCATCCTGCTCCCCTTCGGCGAGCACGCGACCTTCCATTTTGGCCCGGCTAACATTCTCATAAAACGCGTTGACCACGAGAATGCCGTGCGAGTAACCAAAGAGCGGCTTCCAGAATCCTTCGAGATTGTCACGCCTCGCGTTGTAGCCCCCTTGGTATTTGACGTCGTGTGACGCGGGCTTGCCAGCAATGCGACACTGATATCGCATCGGTTTGAAAACACGCTGTCCGTTTTCCATAACCATGACTGGCGCGTAATGCCTCGGGAATATGCGCGAGTCCCGTGCCTTCGGCTCCGTTCGCCGAATATCGTCGAGCCAATCGAGAGTCTGTTCAATTTTGTTCGCGGCAATGCGCTTGCTTTCGGTCGCTGCTTTTGTGACCTTGCTCTCGAGCGAACGCTCTGCGTCAGCCAGTCGCTTGCGCTGCGCAAAGAGGTCTCGTTGGAGTTTTGATGTCTGTTCTGCTTCGAACCTATCGATAAGGGTCTTGATGGCGCCTTCGGCGTCAGTTTGCGGCTCAGCGAACGCATCTTCCATCGCCTTGGGCACCTTTGCCTTGCTGATGCCCTCTGCGCGCTCGAAGAATAGGCGCGCAAATTCATGGATATCCATCAAGGTGCCGAAAGTACGCACAAACTTGCGGTAGTCTGCTTGAATCTGAGCCGAGTAACACATGGATGCCTCCGTTTACTGCCCCATAATACGCATTCTCTAGAACGACGCGAGCGCGACGAATATGAGGACTCAATGAATGGCCGCGTGAACTTTGGCCACCGTCGAACTGCCAAACAACATGTGGCGACCCGGACAATTGTGTATGGCAAGCGTACTGCTCGTAGACGATGACGTGGAGGCTTTGGCGGCGTGGAGCGCCAGCTGTGCCGCAGACGGATTCGAAGTAAGAAGCGCGAGCGACGGCCAGTCGGCATTGAAGATGTTCATCGAATCCCCTGTCGATGTAGTGGTCGCCGACTGGCGCATGCCGGTGATGTCGGGGAGCGAGCTCTGTCACCGTTTGCGCACACTCCCCGGCTTAGCCGACGTTGCATTCGTCTTGGTTTCGGGAGAGCCGAGCCCACCCGCTTTCGTAAGCTACGACGGCTTTCTTCGCAAGCCTGTAGATGGGCAAATTTTACTGACCACAATTCGACGGCTGCTGGCAGACCATGTAACCCATCGAGAGCAACAGCGAGGCGAGACAACGTAGTCGAAAAGCCACCTGCTTGTGTGGACAGGCCGGACCAGAGCCTGGTTGCAGGCAAAAGGAACGGCGGCCGCGGGCACAGTGTTGAGTCAGCAAAAATTTCTGCTCGCGGTAATCAAACCGCCAAGCAGATGGGACATGTCACCAAGCCGCTGTGCGACGAGATGTCGAACCTCTCCGTGGCATTGCCACGTGCCATATACAGCGAGCAGTGACGCGCCGAGGGCTTCCTTTCGCTGCCGTTCAAACAAGGACGGCCAGATAATCACGTTGACGTTGCCAGTCTCACGTTAGGGCTACGCGGAAGGTTGCATCTCATCGACGTGCGGCTCCGCATTCGGTGAAAGTGCATGCGCGGCGTGCCCTCACACCGTCGCCCAATCTCATGGCAAAGCAGCGCAGCTTGGAAAAAGCCGTTCCTGCGAGCGAACCAGACATGTCGGATATTCCGCGCCAGATAACCCCGGGGGCAACCTGCTGGGGGCCGCAATTCTGCAGCAAAAGGAAATCCTCCAGCCCGAGCGTTATGCGGCAAGTGGGACAATAACCGTGGACGGCAAACTGGTCGAAGCCTCAGGCATCCTGGCTTACTTCGACACAGAAGAGGAAGCGCAACACGCCGGCCTGGCTTGGGCACGTGCCTGGATTGATAACCACGGGTAGTCGAAACCGAATGGCGCAGTGCATCAACATCTTTGCTGAGTGAGTAAGGTCTACCGCCAGTAACGCCAGCCCGGCGCGATGCGGACAACGTGCTCGGCATCTCGCAAGCGAGCGGTGCCTCGAAGTGTCAAAAGAAAAACGACCGCAAGCGCTTGGTCGCGGCCGTTCGGCTACTCATTCCCAGCGCCGCCGCTTAATTCTCGAACTGGCGAATCGTCGCGTTATACGCACGTGCGGCCAGGTGTCACTGCTGACGGATGCAACGCGCTCAGCTCAGGTTGAATTCAGCCGGAGCGGGCGAGTCCTTCGCGTAGCGGGAAACGTTGAGGTCATCGTGCCGAATTGCCGGCTGCTTCCCTGAAACCAAATCCGCGAGCAGCTGCGCTGAACCACACGACATCGTCCAGCCGAGCGTGCCATGACCCGTATTCAGATAGAGGTTCGGGACCGCGGTGCTGCCCACAATCGGTGTGCCGTCAGGCGTCATGGGTCGTAGCCCAGTCCAGAATGTAGCCTTTGAGGTATCGCCGCCGCCCGGGAAAAGGTCGTTCACACACATTTCCAAAGTTTCGCGCCGAGCTTCGCGAAGGCGCTTGTCGAACCCCACGATTTCGGCCATACCACCAACACGGATGCGCTTGTCGAATCGGGTGATAGCAATTTTGTACGTTTCATCGAGGACGGTTGAGACCGGTGCGCATCGCTCTTCGATGATGGGGGCGGTGATGGAGTAGCCCTTGAGCGGATAAACCGGAATCTTGACGATGTCTGAGAGGAAGTTCGTCGAATATGAGCCGAACGCTACGACAAACACATCGGCGTGAATGAGCTTGGCACCATGGCGGACGCCGACAACTTTACCGCCCTCCACGACAAGGCCCTCGACATGCGTGTTGTACCGAAAGGTGACGCCAGCTTGCTCAGCTAACGCCGCGAGCCGAGTCGTGAACAACTGGCAGTCGCCGGTCTCATCGCCCGGTAAACGCAAGCCGCCGGTCAACTTGTGTGAGGTGGCGGCAAGAGCCGGTTCGGCTCTAGCAAGCTCACCCTGAGTCAGCAACTCGTATGGGACATTGGCTTCTTTAAGCACGGCAATGTCCTTCGCCGCACCGTCGAACTGCTGCTGCGTACGGAAAACCTGCAACGTGCCGCCAGTGCGTCCTTCGTACTGGATGCCGGTTTCTGCTCGGAGCGCCTTCAGGCAATCGCGGCTGTATTCCGCAAGCCTGACCATGCGATTCTTGTTAATGGCATAGCGCTCCGCATTGCAGTTCTGGAGCATCTGCCACATCCATTGAAGCTGGAATTGCCTGTCCTCGTCGTCCGGACGAATCGCGAGCGGAGCGTGCTTCTGAAACATCCACTTCACCGCTTTCAGGGGCACACCCGGAGCCGCCCAAGGTGCTGCGTAGCCAGGCGAAATCTGCCCCGCGTTCGCGAAGCTCGTTTCCAGCGCAGGTCCTTGTTCGCGGTCGATGACGGTGACCGCATGCCCCGCGCGTGTGAGGTAAAACGCGCTCGTCACACCGACAACTCCACTTCCCAATACGACGGCACGCATGGCATCCGCTCCGAGCATCACAGTTGACGTCGTCTGCACACAATGATGTATGCAGTGATTGACTGATGCTAGCTACGAGTGGGTAGTTTAAGAGACCATTTGAGGCGCATTTTTTGGTTGAATCCACTGGCGGATGAAGGCAACGGAGTGTTCAGTTCGCTGAACGCCTTGTCACCGTTGCCGCAGCGAGGTTTGAAGCGACCGCTGCATTTTCGCCTAGGGACAAATGCCTAGTTGACAGCCCAGATTTTGAATTCCTAGACTGTGTACATCGCTGCACACAAATAGATGCGCAAAGCTGTGTGGCGAGAAACCAAGGTCTTTTAACAGGCTTATCAATACTTCGGGAGCTGATTATGGTTCTGCTGTCTCGCTTCACGCGGCGCGTTCTGACGTGCCTGGCGGTAACCGGTTTTGTCGCTGCTGGTGCCCCGGCTCACGCCGATGACACCAGTGCCTGGCAAAGTGTGAAAAAGGCCGGTGTTCTCCGTTGCGGCGCGGCCGTGGCTCCTCCCTACGTCATGCGCGACCCGAAAACCGGCGAATATAGCGGCTTTTTCTCGGAACTCTGTCGCAACTTTGGACAGAACGTGCTGAAGGTGAAGGTCGAGTTCGTCGACACCACGTGGGACAACATCGTCGCCGGCCTGCAGTCCGACAAGTGGGACCTGTCGATGGCGTTGAACGATACGCCGGAACGCGAGAAAGCCATTTCGTTCTCGGCGCCGGCAACGGACTACAACGTCTCCTTTGTCTACAACAAGAACAATCCAAAGGTTCCCAAAGCCGCTCGCACCATCGCCGAAATCGACAAGCCCGGTGTGACAGTCGCGGTCATGTCAGGAACCGCGCAGGACAAGGCTATCTCTGCCGTTTTCAAGCAAGCGACAATCATGCGTCTGCCGGGTAACGATGAGACGCGCCTCGCACTCATGTCCAAGCGCGCGGACCTGCTCGCAGATGCCAACATCACAAACATGCTGCTTACCGAGGCGCACCCGGAATGGGCGTCCACCATCCAGCCGACTCCGCCGCTCGCCCAGCAGGAAGTCGCATTCGGCCTCAGGAAGGAAACGTCTGCTGCCGACATCGCCGTCCTTAACAGGTATGTCGACGAACAGGTCAAGTCGGGCGCCGTCAACCGCCTCATCAAAACCTCTGTCCAGGCAATGCTTGTCACAAACAAGTGATGCACCTGTTGACGCGGCACGCCCCAATGGGTGCGCTGTTCCGAGGATATTCAGAAGGGCGCCCGTCAATCTGACCTTTGCAAGCTTGACGGGATAGAACAACACAACGCTTCATGCTCCATGAGGCGGTTTGCAGTGCTTAATGAAAAATTCCGACTACGTCACAGACGGCGATAGAACGCGCACGTCGTCGACTTGCCTATGTTCCGGGCGCGGATGGAGGGCAGTGTTAAACGGTTATTTCGTTCGTAGCATGCGGCGAAATAGTCAGATTCGGCTTCGCTCGAGCCTGTTTTGGTTCGTCCCAAGCGTCTTCAACCGGCTTGTCAGTGATTTCCCTGAAACACCAAGTTAGGCGTTGACAGGCGCAATTCCGGCCTTCTAGTATGTGTACATACTTGCACACATTCAAACACACATGTCTGCGTGCTATATGGGAAGCCCGGGGTACCAAGGCTCCTAAGGGTCTCAACTCTCGAGCCGAAGCCGTATTAGCCGATTTCGTATGCGGTTCGGCACTGTCGCCAGCCGCTGATTTTCGAATCACACATCACGTGCCTGCGGGCGCGTCAGCTGGAGAGATTCCATGCTTTCTTCTCAAACCATGAATGCTCAACAGGATGTTCCGCCAGTTGCAGTTGGCTGCGCCAACGCGACCTTCGGTGATTTCGTGCAGTTTCGAGACGTCTACAAGTCCTACGGTCCGAATCTGGTCGTCATGGACCACATGAGCCTCGACATGCGGGCCGATGACCGGCTCGTCATCATTGGACCGAGCGGTAGCGGCAAGAGCTCGCTGCTTCGCGTGATGATGGGGCTGGAAGGCGTCCAGGGCGGCGAGATTGGCTTTCAGGGCAAGCCGTACATCTACGGAGCCGACTCGGGCAAGTCGAAGCGCATCGATGCCAAGCTGCAGAAACAGATTGGCATGGTGTTCCAGCACTACACGCTGTTCCCGCATCTATCCGTCCTGGGCAACCTTATCCTCGCGCCGACGAAGGTCAGCGGCATCACAAAAGCAGAAGCGACCGAGCGGGCTCGCACGTATCTGGCCCGGCTCGGCCTTGAAAGCAAGCTCCACGCATACCCGAGTCAGCTCTCCGGCGGCCAGAAGCAGCGAGTTGCCATTGCGCGTGCCCTGATGCTCGAGCCAAAGCTGATGTTGTTCGATGAAGTCACCTCCGCCCTTGACCCCGAGATGGTCATCGAAGTGCAAAACGTGATGCTTCAGCTTGCCCAACAGAAGATGGCGATGATTATCGTGACGCACGACATGCACTTTGCGCGCGACATCGCCACGCGCGTGGTTTTCTGCGCGAGTGGAAAAATCGTCGAACAGGGCGCTCCCGCCGAAATGTTCAAGTGCCCCAAGGAAGCTCGCACCCGCGAATTCCTCGAGAAAGTGCTGCATCTCGACTGAGGTCCGACATGAACTATCACTTCGACTTCCGCTTCCTTGAAGGCAGTTTCGGCGCCTTGCTCGAAGGCCTCAAGGTCACCATCGAGCTCGCCGTAGCCTCGAACATCATGGGTCTCGTGCTTGGCTTCCTGCTCTGCCTCATGGCCATGAGCAGATGGGTCGCCGTACGCTGGCCAGCGCAGCTTTTTATCGAGTTTTTCCGCTGCACGCCTGCGCTTCTACAAATCGTCTGGTTCTTTTACTGCATCCCGATGATGGTCGACGTGTTCATCGACCCCATCCTCATGGGCGTGCTCGCGCTTGGTCTCAATTTGACCGCTTTCAACGCTGAAGCCTACCGTGCAGGCGTTCAGGCGGTCCCTAAGGAGCATCTTGACGCATCTGTCGCTTTGGGCCTCAAGCCGTGGCAGCGCACCATGTATGTGGTGTTGCCTCAAGCACTTCGCAGCTCGATGCCGGTTCTCATGACAAACGGCATTGGCAGTCTGCAGCAGAGTGCGCTCGTTGCCATCGTTGCGGTCGCCGACCTTATGTACGTCGCCAAGAGCCTTGCGACCGAAGCCTACCGGCCGCTCGAAACCTACACGGTTGTTGCTCTCATCTACTTCGCTCTGTCCCTGCCCATCGCAAAATTTGTGCATGTGATTGAGCGTCGTCAGGACCTTGCGGTCAAGCGTTGAGGAGAAGACCATGCATCTCGATTTTTCAGCGGTTCTTCCTTATTGGCTTGTCTTGCTCAAAGGACTGGGGCTCACCCTTGCATTTACGAGCAGCTGCGCGGTTATCGGAAGCCTCGCCGGCTTCGTGCTAAGCCTGCTTCGTATGTCGCCCAACCGATTCATTAAGGGCGCGACAACGCTGTACGTGGAGTTTTTCCGAGGCACGCCGCTGCTCATCCAGCTGTTCTGGGTCTTCTTTTGCTTCCCGGTCGTTTTCCGCCTTCCGATACCGCCGTATGTTTCGGTTGTGATTTCCCTGACGCTGTACATGGCAGCTATCACTAGCGAGACGTTCCGCGGCGCGTTGAAGTCTATCTCCAGTGAACAGCACGACGCCTGTATCGCATTGAGCCTTTCGCCGCAAGCAAAAATTCTCTACGTTATTTTCCCCCAAGCACTGCTGCGCGCGATTCCGCCGCTGCTCTCGAACGTCGTCAGTCTGTTCAAGGAAAGTGCGCTCATCTCGTCGGTTGGCGTCGCGGACCTCATGTTCGTCGGACAGAACATCTCGAGCAGCACAGCAAAGCCGGTCGAGTTCCTGACGACGGTCGCGATTATTTACTTCGTCGTCGCTTTTCCCCTCACGCGCCTCGTTGGCGTGGTCGAGTCGCGATTCCTTAAACGCTTTGCCTACTAACCCAACCCGTCCTTCATAAAGGGAGAAACACATGCAGATGAAAGGCATCCTGCCCGCACTCGTCACGCCGTTCAATGCTGCCGGCGCTGTCGACCACGACGTGCTGGCGAACATTCTCGAATTCCAGCTCAAGGCGGGTGTAACCGGCTTCGTGCCGCTCGGCTCGACCGGTGAGTACTACGCGCTGACGCACGACGAGCGCCGCGCCATCCTGAAGACCGTTCGCGAGGTCGTAGGCGACCGCGGCACACTCATCGGTGGCGCGAACGGTTCGTGCACCCGTGAAGTCATCGAGCAGGTTCAGCTGGTCCGCGATGCGGGCTACAAGAACGTCCTCATCGCTCCGCCGTACTATGCGCTGCCCTCGCAGGAAGAGCTGATTGGCCACTACGAGGCCATCCT
Organism: Paraburkholderia sp. CI3; assembly: GCF_050436505.1. NCBI lineage: Bacteria > Pseudomonadati > Pseudomonadota > Betaproteobacteria > Burkholderiales > Burkholderiaceae > Paraburkholderia > Paraburkholderia sp. CI3. The sequence goes on along the minus strand of NZ_JBNDMI010000004.1, from coordinate 4,032,491 downwards.
CAAAGCGGTTCCCGACGTCGATGTCGTGCTTTACAACTATCCGGTTCGCACGAACGTCGAAGTGGGCTTCGGCGTGTTGGACGCGTTCAAGGATAACCCGCGCGTCGTCGGCATCAAGGAGAGCAGCGGCAACCTGCTGCGCGCCATCGAAATCGGCGAAAAGTACAAAGACCATTACCAGCTGTCGTGCGGCTCCGATGACCAGGCGCTCGACTTCTTCCTATGGGGCGCGAGCAGCTGGATTTGCGGCCCGGCGAACTGCTTCGTGAAGCCAGTGGTGGACTTCTACAACAAGTTCACCGCTGGCGACATCCGCGGTGCCCAGGACGTAATGCGCTCGCTCTTCCCCGTCATGGCGACGATGGAAGCGGGCAAGTTCGTGCAGAAGGTGAAGTACGGCTGTGAACTGGCGGGATTCAAGGTCGGCTCAGCTCGCATGCCGCTGCAGCCGCTGACCGACGCAGAAAAGGCGGACTTCCGCGCCGTCTTCGAAGCAGCTCAGGCATGACAGGAAGCCGGTGGAGAAATCCGCCGGCAATGCACTCTTGCAGGGTATTCGGATGAGCAAGCACAGCTTTAAGAGTATCGAAGGGCATGCCGAAGGCATGCCCGTGCGCATGGTGGTCGCCGGCGCGCCGGCGCTCAGCGGTACGACAATGGATGAACGCCGCGGCCTATTTGTGCGAGACCACGACTGGATTCGACGCGCGTTGATGCTGGAACCGCGCGGCCACTCGCATATGTCCGGGACCATTCTTTATCGGCCCCTGTCTGCAGATGCGGATATGAGTCTCGTCTTCATCGAAACATCCGGCTGCCTGCCGATGTGTGGACATGCATCAATCGGCTCCATTTCGTTCGCGCTCGAAGCAGGTCTGATTCAACCGAAGTCGGCTGGTACGGTCGTCGTCGACGTTCCTGCTGGCAAACTGCACGCCAGGTACGTGATGGACGGCGACCGTGTCGCGTCGGTTCGATTCACGAACGTGCCCAGCTTTCTGCTTCATCGCGATATTGAAATCGAGCATCCGCACTTCGGACGTCTTGCCGTCGACATCGCGTATGGCGGCAATTTCTATCCTATCGTGGAGGTGCAACCGAACTTCCCGGGATGCGAGCACTTCTCTCCAGACCAACTGCTGAACTGGGGCCGCCAGCTGCAAACCGCGGTGAACTCGACAATCGACGTCATTCATCCTGATAACCCAGGCATCCGCAGCGTGAAGCATGCCATGTGGACGGGCGCGCCTGTCTCCTATGACGCCGACGCTCGAGCGGTCGTCATCGCCGGCGACACGCTGATTGACCGCTCACCGTGCGGCACCGGCACGTCCGCTCGCGTCGCCCAGCGGTACGCGCGCGGCCTACTCTCGGAGGGGCAAGCTTTCCGGCACCAGAGCCTGATTGGCAGCTGTTTCACTGGTCGAGTGGAATCAACAACAAGACTGAAGAGCGGGTTGGACGCGGTGTTGCCGAGTGTCGAAGGACGCGCCTGGATTACGGGACGGGCAGAATATTATGTCGACACCTCCCAGCCCTATGCTCATGGCTTCAGCTTGCAGGAGTTTGTGAATTGAACGCCGTTCCTCGCGAGAATGCTTCGCTTGACCCGCTTGCCTCTGCCCAGGAATCTGCTGTCGTCATAGGCGGCGGCATCGTGGGCGTGTGCTGCGCGCTTTATCTTCAGCGCGACGGCTACGCGGTTACGCTCATTGACCCGGAAAGTCCGGGCAATAGTACGGCGAAGTGGAGTTGTGGCCAGATGGCGGTGAGCGAAATCATCCCGCTATCCAAGCCCGGTATCCTCATGAAAATCCCGGGCTGGCTCATGGACCAGAAGGGTCCACTCGCGCTGCGTCCAAGCGCTCTGCCTGGAATCATACCGTGGTTCTTCCGCTTTCTCATGTGCGCAAGGCACTCGAAGATTGTGGACATCGCCGAGTCAATGGCGACCCTCACGCATGACGTCTATGCAGACTACGCTCCGTTGCTCGAGGCCTGCGAGGACAAAGCTCTGATGGGCGAACGTCCTATTCTGGAAGTCTTCGACAATCCAGGTGGGCTTGCGCGCGAGCTGCCACATCTGGAGCTGCGCGAATCGCTTGGCTTCAGGGCACAGCGTCTGAACGCCAAGGAAATCGGCGACCTCGAGCCGGCGCTTGCTGGCAAGTTCGCCCACGGACTGATTTTCCCTGACTGGCGCGCTGTCAGCGACACGGAAGGCTTCATTGCCGCGCTCACCGGCAGCTTCATCGCTCACGGCGGACGCCGAATCCAGACTGAGGCCAATCGTATTGTCGAATCGAACGGCCGCGCTGTCGGCGTCGAGCTTGCAAACGGCCAGAGTGTTGCGGTGCAGCACGTCGTTGTTGCCGCTGGTACGGGTGCGCGGCGGTTCTTCAATTCGCTGGGGGTAAGCGTGCCGCTCAAGGGCATCGCGGGCTACCAGGCTGTCGTCAAAAACCCGGGGGTGGAATTTCGTCACTCGACCATCTACGCGGATGGCGGTTTCTGCTTCACTCCCATGACTCGCGGCCTGCAGATTGGCGGCACTATCGAATTCGCGGGCGACGGCGCGAAACCGAACTTTGGGCGCGCGGAAATCATCCTCGAAAAAGCCAAACGGGTTCTGCCGGAACTTAAAACCGCCGACGTGGAATACGGTGTTGGCTATCGACCCTTCCTGCCTGACACGAAGCCCATCATCGACCGTTCTCGCAGGCTTGGAAACGTCTTCATGGCGTTCGGCCACGGGCAGCTCGGTCTGACGCTTGGCGCTACCACAGGTCGACTGATTGCCGACATGGTTGCTGGTCGCCCGACCAAGCAAAGCCTTACGCCATTCAGTGCCTATCGTTTTTCTTGACGAGACTTATTATGAAATCGTACGAACAGCTTTTCATCGACGGTCGTTGGGTGGCGCCTGTCAACAACGGAACCTTCGAAACTGTCGACCCCAGTACCGAGCAGGTGATTGCCAAAGTCGCCTCCGCAACTGCGGAAGACGTCGACCTCGCCGTCAAGGCGGCCCGAAAAGCATTCGATGAGGGTCCGTGGCCGAGGATGAGCGGAGCAGAACGTGGCGCCGTGCTTCGACGCATCGGCAAGGGTATCCGCGACCGAATCCAGGAACTTGCCGAAATCGAAGTCCGCGACAACGGTAAGCCGCTTCCCGAAGCGCTCTGGGACCTGGGTGACGCAGCAGGCTGCTTCGAGTTCTACGCTGGGCTCGCAGAGAAGCTTGACGAGAACGCTGAGACGCCCGTAACGCTCTCTGACGACCGTTTCAGTTCAGTGGCGCGCAAGGAGCCGGTCGGCGTTGCCGGCGCTATTATTCCGTGGAACTTCCCGATGCTGATGGCAGCATGGAAAGTCGCCCCCGCGCTGGCCGCCGGATGTACGATGATTTTGAAGCCGTCAGAGATGACGTCCCTGACGGCCCTTGAGCTGGGCAGTATCGCGGCCGAGGCGGACCTTCCGCCCGGTGTGCTGAACATTCTGACTGGCCCTGGAAGTGATGTGGGCGCGCCAATGAGCGAGCATCCGGGCATCGACAAGCTGGCGTTCACGGGAAGCGTGCCGACTGGCAGCCGCATCATGCAGGCCGCTGCGCGCGACATCAAGAACATCAGCCTCGAGCTGGGTGGCAAGTCCCCCTTCATCGTATTTGATGATAGCGACATCGACGCTGCCGTCGAATGGATAATGTTCGGCATCTTCTGGAATCAGGGAGAAGTCTGCTCGGCTACGTCGCGGGTACTCGTTCAGCGTGGCATCTACGACCGTCTCCTTCAGCGGCTGAAAGAGGAAACGCGCAAAATCAAAATCGGTAACGGCCTTGAAGACGGCGTCCTGCTCGGCCCGATTGTCAGCAAGGGACAGTACGAGAAAGTGCTCGCGGCGGTTGCGCGTGGCGAGGAAGACGGGGCGCGATTGGTGACGGGTGGTGACCGTCCTGCACACCTCGACAAAGGTTACTTCATGGAGCCCGTCGTCTTTGCCGACGTTCCTGAAGAGAGCTGGGTCTGGAACGAAGAGATTTTTGGACCGGTCGTCTGCATCCGGCCGTTCGACGAAGAAAACGAAGCGGTGCGCTCTGCTAACAACTCCCGTTTCGGGCTAGCTGCCGCCGTCATGTCGCGCGACAGCGAACGCTGTGAGCGAGTCGCACGGGCGCTGCGCGCCGGCATCGTCTGGATTAACTGCTCGCAGCCCACGTTCACTGAAGCGCCTTGGGGCGGGTACAAGCAGAGCGGCATCGGGCGAGAGCTCGGCGTGTGGGGCTTGAACAATTATCTGGAAACGAAGCAAATCACGCGGTATGACGGCGATAAGCCCTGGGGCTGGTACATCAAGTAAGGCGGGTCCATCATGCGCTGGAAAAAGACGCTTCAACTCGTGGATGTGCACTGCGAAGGCGAGGTTGGCAAAGTTATCACCGGGGGAGTTTTGGGAATCCCCGGTGCGACGATGCTCGACAAGATGAACTACATCAACGAGGTCGACGATAGTCTGCGCCGACTGGTTGTGCTCGAGCCGCGCGGTTGCCTTCAGATGTCAGTCAATTTGCTGCTGCCGCCGACGCGCCCGGAGGCGCATGCCGGGTTTATCGTCCTGCAGGCGGACAAAGCCCATCCGATGTCCGGCAGCAATGCAATTTGCGTGGTCACGGCGTTGCTCGAGCTCGGCCTGGTCGAGATGCAGGAGCCGGAGACGACCGTTGTTCTCGATACGCCTGCGGGACTGGTGACTGCGCGCGCGACCTGCGAGGATGGACGCTGCACGGGCGTCTCGCTCGACATGGTGCCTTCCTTTGTCGAACTACTGGATTTCGAGTTCGAAGTTCCACAACTCGGGAGAATCAAAGCGGACGTAGCTTTCGGCGGGGTGTACTACGCGCTCGTCGATGTTGACCAGGTGAGGCTGACTATTGCGCCGGAGAATGCTCGAGCACTTGCTGAGCTTGGCATCCGTCTCAAAGACATCATCAACGGCCAGATTCGGATTCAACATCCGCTTTTCCTGGAGATAAACGAGGTCGCGTACGTCATGTTCCGAAATCGCGTCAGCCCCGAGCTCTATCAGACCTGCACGACGTTGCCGCCCGGGCGAGTCGACCGGTCCCCGTGCGGTACGGGCAGCTCCGCCAATCTGGCGACACTGGCGGCCAGAGGATTGGCCGACATCGGAAGCCGGTTGAAGTCGCGCTCGACAATCGGTGGCGAGTTTAATGTGGAACTGCTCGGCAAGACCGAAGTTGGAGGTCGCGCGGCAATTCTTCCGCGCATTCAGGGGAGAGCCTGGCTTTATGGAATCCAGCAGATTGGGGTTGACCCCGATGACCCATTGTCCGCCGGATTCATGCTGAGCGACACCTGGGGCTCCGGTTTTCCGGCGGTCTGAGGCGGAGCGCGCACGATGATAAACTTGAATGCGCGCCCGTCTTTCCGGGCTTACGATGACAGCGGTGGAACCATGAGCAAAGCTACGACGGAGACAGAGGCAGGCGGCCGCCGCCACGGCGGACGGTATATCTATGAGGAGCTGCGAAAGCAGATTCTGACACTGCAACTCAAGCCAGGCTCGCCGCTCGACGAGGTGTCGCTCGCCGCGCAGTTTGGCCTTTCCCGTTCGCCCGTTCGCGACGCGCTCGCCCGCCTTATCAGCGAGGGTCTCGTTACGATTCTTCCGAACCGGACGACGCTCGTCACGCCCTTCGAAATTGAAGAATTCCCGAAGTACATCTCCGCTCTTGACCTTATTCAACGCGCAGTGACCCGTCTGGCAGCGCTGCACCGCACGCAGGCGGACCTTGTGCGAATCCGTAAGGCGGATGACGAGTATATGCAAGCGGTTGAGAGCGGCGACTATCAGTCAATGACCGAGACGAACAAGGCGTTGCACGTTGCCATCGCACATGCAGCGAACAATCCCTACTTCATCGGGTACTACGAGCGGCTGCTTGGTGAAGGACAGCGCCTCTCACACCTTCACTTCGATTTCACTGTCACGTCACCGACGGCAACGAAGCTAGGACGTGACCACGCCGACCTTATCGACGCAATTGAGCGCAAGGATGCCAATATGGCGGAAAAACTCGCGCATGAGCATACGATGTTGTTTCAGCAGCGGTTCCTGGACTACATGCGTCAGAACATGACCGAATCGATGGCGGTTTCTTAATGGCTCACATTGGGTCACCGAGACTTCGGTGCCCGCTCCTCCTTCAGGTCCGGCTGCGTCTCAGTTTGCGGAGAAACGCCCACAGTTCCGGTATATCGGATGTTGCGGCATTAAACCTGAACCACTCCGAAGCGTGTTCGCTCGGCCGGAAGTAGGAACCAGGCGCCAACCAGATTCCCTTGCTCAAGGCATCGTTTGTAATGGCGATGCTGTCTTCCGGCTGAATGGGCAGCTTTGCCCACAGGAACAGCCCTGCATTCGGTGTATGAAAAATCTCCAGGCCGGCCTCGGACATGGACTGAGTCACCTTCGCGTGGGCGTTGAACAGTCGTTCGCGTATGTGCGCAATGTGTCGGTCATAGTGTCCGTCAATGAGCACGCTCGCCACGGCGCGCTCCGTGACTTCAGATGAGGTCAGGCCAACGGCCATCTTCGTGAGAGCAAAACGTGACAACAGCTCGCGCTTCGCAGCAATGTAGCCAACGCGCATCGCTGGCGTGATGGTCTTCGAGAATCCCGAGAGATAGATGACGCGTTGAAGCCCCTCCATTGCGGCCAGACACGGCATCCCGGGAGGCGCGAGTTCTCGGGAGATGTCGTCCTCCACAACGTACATGCCTTCCCTGTCCGCAATCTGCAGCAGGCGGAATGCCGACGAAGCGCTGAGCGACGTACCAGACGGATTCTGTAGCACCGTGTTGACGAACATGACCTTTGGACGATGCGTCTTCACGACCTCTGCGAGCTGCGCAGTGTCGATGCCATCAGGCGTGCGCGCAACGCTGACGACGTTCACGAACGCTACCTTGAGGATTTCGAGCAGATTGCAGTAGCACGGGTCTTCGACAACGACCGTGTCGCCAGGCCTGAGCAACGTGCGGACAACAAGGTCCAGCGCCTGCGTCACTCCCTGCGTAAGCAGGACATCGTCGCTGCCAACGGGAAGTGAGTATCTGCGCAGTGAGCTCGCCACGTGCTCGCGCAAAGTCGAAAGGCCGTACGGGTGGCCATACCCGCCGATGCGCGACCCAGGTACTCGGCTGACAACGCGCAGAGCGTGTTGCACGCCGCTCTCGTTTATCCAGTCGTTTGGTATCCAGCCACAGCCCGCTTTGATGGGTACTGTCTTGTCGGCGAACACATCGGAAAGTAGCCACGCTCTATTAAGACTCGGCGCATTGAATGACGGTGCCGCGGGCGCTTTGGCTGCTGGCGTCGCGACGCGATAGCCTGCTCCCGCGCGTGCCACTACGAGACCCAGCGAAACGAGCCGTTGATAGGCTTCAGATACCGTGTATGTGCTGAGGTTGTGAGTCTTCGCAAGGCCTCGGACGGAGGGCAACGTCGTGCCAGCCGGGTACGTTCCCTGCCTCAGTTCCTGCTCGATTGACGACACAATCTGGTCGACCAACGTGCCTTCGTTCTTGCGCGAGCGTGACAGGTTCAGCTTGAACATTTCCAATACAGTTCGGAGAAGAAAATCAGCACGGTCTGACTGCTGGTTGCAGACTGTCCAGTGATTGTAGCCGGCAAACTCATTAAAGTTGACTTCACATTCCCGGAGTCAACACATGAGCTCGAATCAAATCAATCTGAACATGTCGAACTTCTGGATGCCTTTCACGGCAAACCGTCAGTTCAAGGCAGCACCTCGACTGTTCAAGTCTGCCAAAGGCATGCACTACACGACGGTGGACAACCGCACCGTGCTCGATGCGACGGCGGGTCTTTGGTGTGTGAACGCGGGCCATGGTCGCTCAGAAATCACACAGGCGGTGAGCCAGCAGCTCGAAACGATGGACTATGCGCCGACGTTTCAGTTGGGCCATCCGCTTGCGTTCGAAGCAGCCACCAAGGTCGCCGATTTCATGCCGGCAGGTGTCGACCGCATCTTCTTCACCAATTCCGGTTCCGAGTCTGTCGACACGGCGCTGAAAATGGCGCTCGCCTATCACCGTGCTCGCGGCGAAGGGCAACGGACTCGCTTCATCGGGCGCGAGCGTGGCTATCACGGTGTCGGCTTCGGCGGTATTTCCGTCGGCGGCATCCTGCCCAACCGCAAGATGTTCTCCGGCAACCTGATGCCGCATGTGGACCATCTCCCACACACGCATAACCTCGCAGAGTCGGCGTTCACGCGAGGCCAGCCGACCTGGGGTGCGCATTTGGCCGATGAACTTGAACGACTCGTCACGCTGCACGATGCGTCGACCATCGCCGCCGTCATCGTCGAACCGCTCGCCGGTTCCACGGGTGTGCTGGTACCGCCGACGGGCTACCTCCAGCGCCTGCGCGAACTGTGCACAAAGCACGGCATCCTGCTGATTTTCGATGAAGTGATTACTGCATTCGGTCGCCTTGGCGCGCCTACCGCAAGTGAGTATTTCAACGTCGTGCCGGACATTATCACGATGGCCAAAGCCATCAACAACGCAGCAATCCCGATGGGTGCGGTGGCTGCTAGCCGCACCGTACACGACACGGTTGTGAACGCTGGCGCCGAAAACGCCATCGAGTTCTTCCACGGCTACACCTACACGGCGCACCCGGCGGCGGCGGCGGCGGCCGTCGCCACGCTCGACATCTACAAGCGCGACCGGTTGTTCGAACGGGCGAAGGAGCTGTCTGGCGTTTTCGAGGACGCGGCACATGAGCTCCAGAACTCACGGCATGTGAAAGACATTCGCAATCTGGGTCTGGTTGCGGGTATAGAACTCGAATCGCGTCCCGGCGCTGTCGGCGCCCGCGCATACGAGGTCTTCCTCAAGTGTTTCGAGGCAGGTGTTCTGGTTCGCTATACCGGTGACATCCTGGCCTTCTCGCCGCCGCTCATCGTGGACGAGCAGCAGATTGACCAGATTTTCTCGACGGCGCGTGACGCCTTGCGCGACGTGGCTTGACTTTAATCGCCCAGCCGAGATGGCCGGGCACGAATCCGGAGTTCTGAAATGAATGTTGCAAGCGAGAAGGCGAGTCTTTCTGTGAAGCAGGTCAGCCACTTCATCAACGGTCAGGTGGTTGCACCGTCGAGCGACCGGTTCAAGGACGTTTTCAACCCCGCGACTGGCGACGTGGCGGGCTCTGTCGCACTTGCCTCGGTCGAGGAAGTCAACCGGGCGGTGGAAGCTGCAAACGCGGCGTTCCCTAACTGGAGCGAGATGGCGCCGCTCAAGCGCGCACGAATCCTGTTCAAGTTCAAGGAGCTGCTGAACAAGCATCACGACGAACTGGCGATGCTCATCACGCGCGAGCATGGAAAGGTCTTCACTGACGCGCAGGGCGAAGTCATTCGCGGCATCGAAGTCGTCGAATTCGCTTGCGGCATTCCGAATCTGCTGAAGACGGACTTCACCGACCAGATTGGTGGCGGCATCGACAACTGGAATCTGCGTCAACCGCTGGGTGTCGTGGCAGGCATCACGCCGTTCAACTTCCCGGTGATGGTCCCGATGTGGATGTTCCCGGTCGCCCTCGCGTGCGGGAACACTTTCATCCTGAAACCCTCGGAGCGCGACCCGTCCGCGTCGCTGCGTCTTGCCGAGTTGCTGAAGGAAGCAGGGCTTCCCGACGGTGTCTTCAATGTCGTGAATGGTGACAAGGTTGCGGTCGATGCGCTCATCGAGCATCCCGACGTGGCGGCAATCTCCTTCGTTGGCTCGACGCCGATTGCGGAGTATATTCACACGGAAGCTTCGAAGCGTGGCAAGCGGGTGCAGGCGCTCGGTGGCGCCAAGAATCACCTTGTCGTGATGCCCGACGCCGACCTCGACCAGGCGGTCAATGCGCTGATTGGCGCGGCCTACGGTTCGGCCGGCGAACGCTGCATGGCCATCTCCGTGGCAGTTGCAGTCGGCAACACGGGCGACCAGCTCATCGAGAAGCTTATTCCCCGTGTGAAGTCCCTTGTCATCAAGAACGGCGAGAATCTCGACGCCGAGATGGGGCCGCTCGTCACGGCGGAACACAAGACGAAGGTCTCCGGCTACATCGAGTCTGGCGAGGCCGAAGGTGCGAAGCTCATCGTGGACGGCCGGAACCATCCGGTCTCCTCGGAGAACGGCTTCTTCATCGGCGGCACGCTGTTTGACCACGTGCGAACGGATATGAAAATCTACAAGGAAGAGATTTTCGGCCCTGTCCTCGCTGTTGTCCGTGTGCCGGACTTCGCCAGCGCGGTGAAGCTGATTAACGCACACGAGTTCGGCAATGGCGTCTCGCTTTACACGTCGGATGGCGGAGTAGCTCGGGCTTTCGCGCGCCAGATTCAAGTCGGCATGGTCGGCGTGAACGTTCCGATTCCTGTTCCGATGGCATGGCACTCCTTCGGCGGCTGGAAGCGTTCGCTCTTCGGCGACCATCACGCTTATGGCGAAGAAGGGATTCGCTTCTACACGCGATATAAGAGCGTCATGCAGCGGTGGCCAGACAGCATCGGTAAAGGTGCCGAGTTTACAATGCCGGTTGCGAAGTAAGAAAATCGCTTAGGCGCTTCGCCATCTGCGCTGCCTGCCCAACGATAAACCACACTGGCCAGGCGGTGCAGATGAAATAAATTTCGAGCGGCTGCTCGTTGCCTAGTCGGTTTGCTTCAGAAAGCTTTGTTCACCTGGAGGATTGATGCTCCGTCGAATCGTGATGACGCTCGCTCTTCTATCCGTGTGCTTCGCCCTCGCGAATCGAGCGCGCGCCGAGGAAGTCAAGGTCGTCAAGATTGGCGTTGCCGCGCCTTTGTCCGGGTTTTCGGCTTCATACGGTAAGGACGAGGAGAATGCGGCACGACTTGCCTTCGAAGAAGCGAATGCCCGCGGTCTCGTCATTGGAGGTCAGAAGATTCGATTTGAGGTTGACGGCCAGGATGACGCTGGCGACCCCAAAACGGCTGTGCTCGTCGCGCAACGTTTCGTGGACGAAGGGGTTAGCGGGGTCATCGGTCACCACAATTCAGGATGCTCTATCGCCGCTTCGGCTGTGTATCGTAGGGCTGGCATTCCGCAGATTTCTCCGGCCTCAAGCTCTCCTTCGTATACGGCGCAAGGCTTCGAAACTACTTTCCGAACTATCAGCAACGACGACCAGATGGCTGTTCTTGCGGCTAATTATTCGGTGAGGCAACTCGGAGCAAAGCGCGTGGCGGTGATTGACGACAGCACCGACTATGGAACCAATCTCGCCACCGAGTACGTGAAGGCCGTCCAGAATGCAGGAGCGAGGCTAGCCTCATGGCAATACACGACGACGAAATCCATAGACTTCCGAGCCGTCTTGACCACAATCAAAGGGCTGAATCCTGACCTGATTTTCTATGTGGGCCAGGACATCCAAGCCGCCGGTGTGGCCAAGCAGATTCACCAGCTTGGAATTAAAGCCAAATACATGGGGGAAGGCGGCTTCACGAATGACACTTTCCTCCGGCTGGTCGGTCAGAGTGGACAAGGCATGTATAGCTGGGAGTACGGGGCGCCACTTGGCCGGATGCCGCATGCCGCAGAGCTAGATGCGACGATGAAGGCGCGATTTGGAATTGGTATTGTGCAGTTCGCCCCGCTCGCTTATGACGCGGCTTGGGCGATGATGAACGCCATGAAGAAGGCTGACTCGACGGACCCGAGGAAGTACCTGAGCTCACTGCACGCGATTTCATTCGATGGCGTAACAGGGACCATTGCCTTCAATGAGCAAGGGGACCTGAAAACAGCATCGGCAACGCTCTACCAACAACAAAATGGGAAGTGGGTGGTGCTGGGAGTCGAACAGACCTCCCCAAAGTAGGAGCTTTTTCCCGAAAGTCGACTTACTCACGTTAGATGACGTGTCCCGGTGGCAACTCCACTCCAGCGACGGTGTCTCGCAAGCCCGGCGGCTATCCTGATGCTCGACTTGTCGCACCGCAGACGGCTGCTGCGGCGTCATCAGGCTATGGTCACACAGCGAAGACCATGTACCCTTCGGTAGGCCGAGTTCAGCCAACCAGCCGGCGATAAGCACTAAGGTGCCGAACGAGACCTTGTTTGTCACCACCAATCTCGCTCAGCCGGGCGAGGTTGAAGTGAGCATCGGCATGCGTCGGGTCAAGTTCTATGCATCGCTGATAGGCTGGGTTAGCCGCCGAACAGATTTCGCCGAGTTCCCTTCGAGGCCGGCAACAGGCCAGTCAGCGGCCTCCTCGCGGCCACCTTCGCTCCTTCAGTTCGCCGTCAGCATGACATGTTGCGGACCAACGAAATGCGACAGCAGTCTCCATGTGCCGATGCCCCTGGTTGTCGGCCGTCAATCCGCTGTGGTAAAACCGAAATGGCTCGAGTCAGCCGTCCAGCTGACCGTCGTCCAACACAACCCGTCTCTTTGGAAGATTCAGCAAAATGGCAACAGGTACAGTCAAGTGGTTCAACGACGCGAAGGGCTTCGGATTCATTACGCCAGATGATGGCGGAGAAGACCTGTTCGCACATTTCTCTGAAGTCCAGGGAAGCGGCTTCAAATCGTTGCAAGAGAGCCAGAAGGTGAGCTTCGAAGTGAAACAGGGCCCGAAGGGCAAGCAGGCATCGAACATTCAGCCGCTGTAGGCGCGGGTCGTCGAATGGTTTGAACCGGATGGCCCGTTCATGCGGGCCATCTGCTTTTCACCAGCATCGCCGCTTCCGGCATCGATAACAGATACCGCAAGATGTCACCGCCATGACTCCCTGGCGCCTTTGCAACAGTGGTTTACGAGTAGCATGCGCGAAGTCCTGACGACAAGTGCTCAAAGCGCTGGCGGCCAATATCCAGACGATATACCCGATTGCTTCTTTGGCCCGGGCCTATACGATTATCGACACGCCAGCGCCCCCAATGCGTTGCGTGTGTGTTCCGGCCGCAGCGATGTCTGCGGCTTTTTTTGCGCATTGCGGTACATGGAACACCGGGCTTTTCTGTTGTAGCCTGCTGTTGCCGGATGGGCGGCTTCATTTTCGTCAACCCGCACCGCTGGCCGGCCCATTGGCGCCGTCATTGGCGGCTGTCTTCCGGGAAAGTACCTACTTAGCGCAAAGCGTGGCCTGTACTGACGACAGGCGTTTAGAACCACACTGGGCTGCCAGTGCAAAGGGGCTTCCGGGTTGACAGACGTCCACCGCCAGGGCTAATTTGTGGCATTGCATGAATGAATAGTGCGTTGCAGTACAAGTCAGCGGAGAGTCCGGGTAGCCGCTTTCACCTGGCACGGTGGAGTGTCGGGGCCCCTGCAAGGTCAGCGCAGATGCCCCTGCCACGCTCTTGTTCGGACTACTAACAATGGTCGACACCCTTTTGCCCTTTTCCTGAATGGAGTGACTAGCATGAGTACCGTGGCCCCGGAACAGTTTGTTGCAGCACAGAAAGCACGCGCAGCAGCGCTTTACAGTCTTTTCGAAAGTGGTTTCAAAGGCTTTGAAAAGCTGGTCCAACTGAATGTCGAAGCCACCAGGGCCAGTTTGGCCGAGAACCAGGCGGTTGCGACGGAAGCCGTTTCGGTTAAGTCACCCGAGGCTTTCTTCACCTTGCAATCGCGTCAGGCACAGGCATCGAACGAGAAGCTTCAGGCCTACTGGCGGCATGTGAACGAAATCATGTCCGAGGCGCGCAGCGAAATCCTCGCGACCAGCGAGAAGCAGATTGATGAGTACGTTCGGCAATCCCAGGCGCTCTTCGAGAACCTCTTCAGGAACGCGCCGGCGGGCAGTGAAGCATTTGTATCGCTGTGGAAGACGGGCTTCGGCGCTGCGCGTGACGCCGGAAATGCGACCTACGAGAATGCAAAGTCGGCAGCCAAGCAGGCTGTCGAAGTCATCGACAAAGCGGGCAAGACCGTCAGCGCGAAGGCGTAACAACCGGGTCCTCGAGTTGCTCGATTGGCGCCGCATAAGCAGTCGCGGACGCTCGTCTCGCGGTTCGTCCCGACACGGCAATCGATGGACCTCGGTGAGCTGGACATGAGCCCCTGCAGCGCCACGTGCGAGTGGCTATAGTGCTGCAGGCGCCAAGGTAAATACTCCTGCTGCCGCATCGGCCAGCGGCGGTTTGACCGTGGCGCGACAGTAGCCGGGCCCGGATGGACTGCGCTATCTGGGATGCAACGAACGTGGTCGAATTTACGTGCGTTGAAGGCGAGCGCGTCCCGCCAGCTCGCAGCGGCAAGAGGCGCCGGACGGACTGAAGCCCGCTGCCACGCAGGCACACCGCCAGACTGAACTGCACGGCCCCGCAGGCGCGCTAGCGCTACATGCCGAGGGCGTCGTGCATCTCGACCACCGGAGCGTAAGCATTCTGGGAGTTGCGCCGTCCGCAACTGGCGTACAAGCTCGATGCCGCAAACTTGCAGTATCGCAAGCCTCTTCTCTGCCGTGGTGCGGGGTCGCCGTTTCATGCTTCGTACTTGAAAGACAAAGATACTCGCGCCCGGTATTCAACGACCTTGCCGCTATCGACCCTCATGTCGAGCTTGCAGACTTCGGCGACTCGCAAATCACGCAGCGAGTTCGCTGCAATTTCCACAGCATTTTTCGCCGCATCCTCCCAGGAGGTTGGGCTGGTGCCGATAATTTCCGTGACGCTGTAGACGCTGGATTCGGTATCTTGCTTGGCCATGATTCTCGCTCCTCTGGGTTAGGAGGCACGTTTTCCGCACCTCAATGATTTCATCATAGGCCGTCCTGCGTGCCACGCGTCGCTTGAAGTGGCAACGCGCGCTGCCAGAGTCCCGCCAGGATGCGGCCAATTTTCCAATGGGGAAGCCATGTTCGATTGCACAGCGAAACGCCGACACGCTGGCGGCCAGGCGCTAACGTGCACGGACTTCCTGGAACGGTCGTTGCGTCGTCGTGTCTTATTCCTACAGCGGCGCACAGAGGAGGCAGCCATGCGGACCCAGTCGCGTTGCCTGTATCGCGGATACGGCATTCTGGTGCAGATAGCGGAAGTCCAAAGTCCATCGTTTAACGGAACAGAACGCCGTTTCTCAATGTCGTGGTCCATAGAAAGGAAGGGGTCGCCGGCCAGGCAGCATCGCAATCTTCCCGGAGCCGGTGAAATTTATGTCTGCCAGTGAAGCGCTGCGCTATGCCGAGGGGCGCGAGCAGACGTTCATCGATTCCACATTAGCTTTTGCAGAAGCGGAGTAGATTGGGGCACCACGCCGAGCTGTTGTCGAGCAGATTATGAATCGCCTTTATCAACCGGCCCATAGGGGCGGGCTTCAGCAACAATACGTCCCATAGCGGCCCGTCACAAGCAAGAAATGCGGACGCCGCAGCGGTTGGAGTTGGCGATGGCTACAAACAAAGCGCAAGTCCGCATCGAGGAACGACAGCTCTGCGCCCGCGTGGTTGCCACAAGTACCCGGGCCGACATCAGGATGAGTCGACGCACACGGATTATGACTGCGCCGATGTCGCGTGATTCAGCAGCGGCGCATTAGCGTTGGTCTGCTTCGCCTCCCACTGCACCGAGTCATGTCCGACAGCCCGGGCGGAAGTCATTTCCGCAACTCGATGGTGTATATCGTCGTAGACCTGACTGCCGATGATGCTGACGGACGCACTGACCTGGCAATACAGGGGCTCGAGCGAGAGTGCTATCGCGAACGCGGAAGCCTGGCGTCGGCCCTCGGCTCCCCAAAATTCAAGTCCCCCATCCTGTCTGACCACAATCACCTCCTTCGCGCCGCCTTCCAGGTACGCCGCGACCCTACGGTTCATCTCACGCTGCCGGTCGCTATCGAGCAGCACTTCTACGCAAAGGTCGGGTACAAACGGCACGGGGGTGTCACCATCAAGACCTTCCCATTTTTCGGGCGCCATCCATATCACGTCCGGTACCCGGATACCAAACGATAGTGTCATCACGGGCACTGACATGGCGGCAAGGTGCCCCATCTGTTCGGCCAGCTGACAGTAAATGTCTGTGAAGGCCAGTTGGCGCCTCCCCGACGGGCAACCATTCGCCACCACCTCGCCGAACCCGTTCAACTCGTACCGGTCGCGCATGGCATGTTGCGCGGTCGCGACAAGGCGATGCCATGCGGCAAGCAATCCGTTGCGGTCCAGCAGGATGGGAGTGTCCATGGATGTCTCGCAGGGCAGGTTGCTTAAGCGTATACCCTCTCCCTGTGGTTTAACAACGTGTAACACTTCTTTCGTGCTGTGCAGTGCACAATTAAAGCTCGGCCAGCAGCGTTATCGGGTGTCCGCAGCCGCACACTGCGGGCTGTCAGTTTCCTTGCTACTGGAGGTCCTGCAGTCTAGTATTCAAGTGGTTTCCCAGGTTCGGTGTGCAGTGCGGCAGGAGGAAACCGATGAGAGCCAGGACACGACGTGCTGATAGGACATTGGGTGGCGTCAACCGCGCCCGCACCTGCGCAGTGCTGAGGGCGGTCTCGACCCGGAAACAATGCGATTGGCAGCAACGGAAGGCACCCCCGAGGCCGCCTTGCCACACGACGTCCAGCACCGCGAGTCACATGAGCCGTCAACGGAGATTCGTGTCCGTCGGAGGCCGAAGCGGGTGCTTAACTGAACTGGTGGGGACGCCCGCAAGTTGGCGGGGCCGGACAACGCCTTGGGGCAGTCAGCCTAGGGTGCGCTCTGCCCGCTGAGGAGTTCCGATATGAAACTTGACGCCGCCACTTTCCGGAAACTGCGTCGCCTGGCTCCCTTCCTCGACGACATCCTTAACGCAGGCGAGGTCGAGTATGCAGACCAGGCTGTGAATCTCACTGCATTGGCAGCCCTGTGCTCACAATTGTTCGACGCATACCGCCACCTGCACCCGGACGATACGGAGCAGGCATGCCTCGACGCCCTCGAGTCGCGGTAACACCCTTCCTCTGGACTGGTGGACTTGCCCCTGCATGACCGGACATGCGGTCACGCTTAGGTTGGTGAATTTGCTCGCTGGCGAAACTCGCGTGGTGAGCGGTATTTCAGGGCGCTGTGCGGATGCAACTCGTTGTAATGGTCAAACGCGATGGCCAGATTCTGCAACGCCGTTCTCGCGTCCGGCTTCGGCATCCACGAGACGTAGTCTCTCTTCATCGTTTTGACGAAGCTTTCGGCCATGCCGTTGCTCTGCGGACTTCTGACCGGCGTCGTGATGGCTTTCAGGCCCACGTGTTTTGAGAACGCCAGCGTCTCCACGGCAATGTAGCAGGAACCGTTGTCGCTGAGCCACTCGATTTCGCTGTCGGTTTTCAGCGCACCATCGAAACGGCTTTCTACAGCCTGAAGCATGACATCACGCACCATGTCTCCGGTATAGCCTCCAGTGGTCGCAGCCCAGCTCATAGCCTCCCGGTCGCAACAGTCCAGCGCAAAGATGACGCGCAGCGGCGAGCCGTCATCACAACGGAATTCGAAGCCGTCCGAGCACCAGCGCGCATTGCTCCGGTCCACCGCGACCCTGCCATCGTGCCGGCGCGTGGATTCGGGATGTCGAGCGCGGCGCTCGAGCAGCAGGCCGTGGGTATGCATGACCCGATAAACCCGTTTTGCATTAACGCGAGGCTGCCCCTGTGCGTCCCGGTTTCGCCGTAGGAGGGCCCAGGCGCGCCGGTAGCCGTAAGTGGGCAAATCAGCAATCAGCCCCTGGAGCTCCGCAACGAGCGGCATGTCGTCACGGGCGGGCGTCTTGCGCTTGTCGACCCATTCAGCGTCGCGCTTTGATTTCACCGCGAGATTAGAGCGCGACACACCCAGGACTTCACAGACCGTCTTCATCGGTCGTCCCCCGGCAGCAATGGTGAGCGCGCAATCAATTTTTTTGCCCGGCCGTACTCCACTGCTTCGCGGAGGATTTCCACTTCCATCGTCTTCTTGCCCAGCAGTCGCTGGAGTTCACGAATCTGCTTCATCGCTTCGGCCAGGTCGGATGCCGGCACCACCTGCTCGCCGGCACTGACTGCTGACAGGCTTCCGTCCTGATAGAGCTTGCGCCAGCCGAACACCTGGTTTGCATTCACCTGATGACGACGCGCAACTCCGGAAACGGTTGCTCCGGGCTCGAAGGTCTCGCGCACTATCACGAGCTTCTCTTCAACAGAGCGCCGGCGGCGCTGCTCAGGCTGGGTCAGAACCTCGACGGGTTCCACATTAGACATAGGCTTAAACATGGGCGGAAGACTACCTCATAATTTAAGCGTTGCCACATGTCCGGTTTTCGCGGGGGCCGGCCCAACTGGCTCGCGGCTTCAGGTATCGCCGGTACTGGTGAAGAGGCAGAATCGGCAGGCCTTTCATGGTGTCGTGCGTGGGTCGATAACCACGGCTAATTCGGAGCAAAACGTTGTACAGTCAATTGCGTGGGGCCTATCGTTTGAGCTCGACAACAAAGGCGTAATTGTCGTTTATGAGGACGTCCTGGTGAGCTCGACCGCCGTGTCCCGCATTGGTGTACCCGACTCTCAATACTGTCAACAACTCGTCGACCTCAGGCAACTCGACCGTTGCAACGTAACAGCTCGTCGCGGTATTCACGCCAAACTGAAGGCCCGCCGCTAGGACGCGCTGCACGAATTCTCACCGAACCTGAGAATTCTCAAACATCGCGAGAAGTCTTGAGAAGTGGGGAGCCAGGAAGCAATGACGGCGGCCGGTGTGTGGTCGGGAAGCAGCACCTCTCCGCGCGCCGTCAGACTGCGTGTCTGGCGGAGTCAGCGTCTGAGAACGGCTCAAGCCCCGGCTGTTGACGGGCGGCGCCCTCGACGCGGCCCGCTATCTAGAGCAGTCCATGCTGCTACCGACCCGCTTCGCTTAGGGCACAAATTCAACCCGAACTCACGAGCGACGAACGTTCACGTTAAATCCGCCAAGGGACAGGCACGTAGCAAGGGCTGTCGACACGCTCGCCTATAAGGCCATCTTGTGACCGATGTCGCTTGCGCGGTTTGCGTGCCCATCGACAGTCCAACGGGCATGTCCGGCTCATCAGCCCGAGAGAGGATTGGGAGCCCCAATCCTGGCGCGGCGCTCATATAGGTCTGCATGAACAAGCCTCATTGGGGCCCCGTCGGTCTAAGCGTGACATGCACAAAATCACGCACGGCGGCCTTTGCTTTTTTGGCTGCCTCTCCGTCATAGGCTAGCGTCGCTCCTCGCTCCTCGCTCAACGCACGGGTCGCTGTACGAGAAAGGTGACTTTGTTTTCGCATTCAGTAATTGACCGTTGTCCACTTCTTCCCAACTGCAATTCCGGACAGTCTGCGCCTGCGGTAAGGTTACTGGCTGCTTGAACGCCCGACCGTCGAAAATGTGACCTGCACCTGGATATTCCGTGAGCGGAACATCGATGCCTTTAGTTTTCAGCCTCTCGACGTATGCTCGGCAGGGCGTAACCGGGTCATAGTTGTCAGCGCTTCCATGAAAGATGCGTCACCCTTTGCCTCAAATTTGACGCTTTCGCCGCATACGCTCTCGGGGTTGCTCCCGGCAACGGTCAACCCGCATCGCGCGCCTTCACATGGAGAGATAGACATGTCGACGAAATGCATCGCGTTTTCGAACAATGATGTGATTATGGTGGCCTGGACGTTCGAGGGTAAGCGCAAGGATTGCGTAGGCTGCGACGTTCGGCGTATTCCGGCCGAATCCGGCAAACACGGCTAGCGGCGAACCACAGGGCGAGTCGCTCCCCGCCATGGCGGGATTTCCCGGCGACCCGAACGCCGGCAAGAGCGGGCGGACTACCGCGCAGGCGCCTATCCAGAAGCTCTTCTGGAAAGACCTGTCCGTGACAGACCTGGCATCGCCTGGCCCGTACATCTACCAGGTCATTCCGCTCAAAGGGACCTTCGATAACAAGGGCTTTCCCACGCTCATTCCTTACCCGGATGTGCACCCGCTCTTCTCAAATCCCGTGACGCTGATAGCAGACCATGGCCCTGCCGACGACGCTTCATCATTGAAGGCTTACTTCAATCGGGGGATTCTAGCTACCCAGTCGCTCACGCACGAGGTGCCCATCAGCAAACGTACCGGCGCGCCAGATGCGGGTGCGTTGTTAAAGCGGATAGCTGACCCGAAAGACGCATTACGCAAGTCTTTGGCGAGCGACCTCATCACCGCATTGCCGGCCCTGCTTGTTGAAGCAAACGCAGAGGGTGGGAACTGCTACGCGGCGCTCTACGAGTTGCACGACAAGGAGCTGGAGTCCCACCTCATCGGGAACAGGCGCCTGCATCTGATTCTGTCGAACACCTTCGACAGCGACAGCGGCAACCCGGATAAGGAGAACAAGCCGGCACGGGATGACCTCCACAAATCCGGCGTGGATGTCCTCGACCGCATCCTTCCCGACGGCAGCCACATCGGACACAACAAGTTCGTGCTCTACGTAGATAGCAAGGGCAAGCCGGCTGCTGTACTGACGGGTTCGGCCAACTGGACGTCCACCGGACTATGCGCCCAGACAAACAACAGCGTGATTGTTCGTTCGCCCACCGTCGCGCAAGCCTATTCAGACTACTGGGACAGACTGAAGCAGGACACGGACGCTGCCAATGGCGACGCTCACGCCTTGCAAGGGAAAACGTTCCGTACCGACAACCAGACACCAGTCAATGTTCAGGTGCCGGGGGCGTCCAACGCTACCGTCTGGTTCTCGCCAAACACTCCGCAAAAGAACAAGCCCAAGAACCCGGAAGCGCCGGTTGACATCGCCGACGTCGAAGGACTTATCAAGGCCGCGAAGCACGCCGTTCTCTTCCTGTGCTTTGACCCTGGCAGTCCCAGCGTTGTGGACGCAGCGGCCGCCGCCCTGGAAGCGAACCCCAAGCTGTTCATTCGTGGCGCGCTGACCAACGTCGAGCGCGCCGGGAATTTCGTTATCGACCTCCACGATAACGGGCGAGAGCCGGATGACCCCGCACAGGTTATCCCTGCAACAGCCATTGATGACACGTTCGGGATGTGGGAAAAGGAACTGCTCAACGCAGGCCACGCGGTCATTCACGACAAGATTGTCGTCATCGACCCGTTTGACCCCGTCAACTGCACGGTGGTGGTGGGCAGTCACAACCTCGGCTACAAGGCGTCCTTCACCAACGATGAGAATCTGCTTGTCATCAGGGGCAACGAAAGCCTTGCCCGCGCGTACACGGTCCATGTGCTCGACGTGTATGACCACTATCGCTGGCGCTACCTTCTGGCGCAATATGGAACCAAGGACAGCTGGCAGGGGCTTCAGCCTGACGACCATTGGCAAAACCGGTATTTCCCTGTGGCTGCAGGAGAGAAGCCCGACGCCGAGCTGACGTTCTGGCTTTCTGCATCTGCATGACGGCAGCGACCGCGCTCCGAGTCCCAAGCGCGGTCAAGCGCATTTGGTTTCCGCGCGGCCGATGTCCATCACCATCGTGCCGACGGCGCCGTCGAGCATCCCCATTCAGCCCGCTCCAGCATTACGGCCACGTCCCCTCACACGCGCCGGAGGCCCTTCAGCCGCTCGAATTCCGCGGGCCGTGTATATGACCGGTAGAGCTCGCTGACGGAGCCAAACGCCAGCGCTGGTTTGAGCGTTGCGCCGGGGAGCGCCTGCGACAACCACTCAAACGCGTTCATGTCGCGTCGTTCTTCCTGCATTGCAGAGGTCAGTGCTGCCAGCGCCTTATCGGGCGAGTGACTGCCAAGGTCGATAAATAATTTTTCAAAGGGATGTCTCGTACGACTTGGGGAGCGCGAGATGGTCAACATCCTTCTCCTGCACGGTTGGCTCCCTTTGCTTATACCAGCGCTATGTGACGATATGTGAAATGCGGAAAGCTCGTCTGCGGCTACGATTCGGCTAAGTCGGAATCTCGGGCCATCGGGCACAACGTCCGCTGTGCCGTAAGCACGCCCGTCCCCGAACCCTGCTGGTAAAGGCCGCCCCCGGTACGTGAATGCAATTTGTCACATCTACTATTGGCTAGTAGGAAGCGTTACGCAAGAGCGCAAGACAACGTGCTCCGCATCACTATCCCTAATTGAATCTGGAGGACCGCGTAGAGAACGCATTCGGCGCTCCCGACCTTGTTGTCTACAACGCGAGCGGCAGCTATCGCGCAGCGGTTGAAGCCATCGACCCACAAAAGCTTGAGGATGCCATCAGAGTGATGGCCCTCGGTGGATTTCTGATTCCTCAGGCCGCCGCAGTTCGGATGGTGACTCGCGGCAGCGGCACTATCCTGTTCACCGGAGCTACGGCGAGCGTGAAGGGCCTACCCGCACCCGAGCTGAAGCTGTCGGTCCGAGCAGACGCTCGAACGGCTAAAGCTGCGTCGGCGTTTGCCGATAACTGGTTCAAGTGACGCACTAAAGCGAGCCAGTTGCCAGGCCGCAAAGAGCGCATTTTCAGGAAGTGGCATGACGCTTGGTCGCGGCTTCGTGACCGGCGTCCAGACCGCGGAAAGCGGCGGCGCGCCTGAGAAGGAGAACGCTAAAAATCACACGCTCGGGGAAGGCGTCGACGGTAGGCAAACGAACGCGACGCCGACGAAGTAGCAGTCGGCAGTATGAAAACGGTAGTCAATAGCCTAAGTTTTCAGGCCACCTTCGGGTGGCCCCTTGTTTTCTAGCCCCACATCGCTTCGCGACTTTAGACCGTTACTGAGCCAGATAGACGTGCACGCCGTCTGGCCGAAGGTGGCTCATCTACGACCCAAGGTGCGGCATGTTGTCGACACTTTCGTGGAACTGGCCGACAAGGGGGTTGTCGGAAAGAGGAACGCGAACCATGGCGCAAGCGGCATTGCTACGGTTCTTTTCTCGAAGCTGTGCACAGGCAGCCAAAGGAGCGCATTGAAGCACCGGCGACTTCTAGTCGTGTGGCCGCGACTCGTGGGAGTGTGCAGGCGGCCGCGTTCGGTGGCAGAGGTAACTCGCGTGCGCTAATCCTTCGTCTTGGTTGCCCAAACTCTCCGCGCTCTAAAGTGAACAGCAATTGAAGCAAACACACGGGAGCTTGGCAGGAAGGCTATCAAGTGCGAATAACGAGAGACGCGTCGCTCAAGGATAGCGAATTACACAGATTAAAGATTATAAGATTACCGGAGTGCTCGACCGAGAAAACATCTTGCCTGCAGCGCAGTTTTCGGAAGTGGATACCCATTTTCCGTGTGTGAAGGCCAAGCAAAACGTGGGTGGAGGACAAGTTGCGCGTGGGTGGAGGACAAGTAAAACGTGGGTGGAGGACAAGTCACGTCGATGAACTTCGACAGAACAGTTGCGTTACGAGAACGATGCGCAACGCAGCTGCAGCTTTGTACGTGCTTGCATCAGGCCGTCGCCTGGACATGCCGCGGAGTTTCAGCATCCTCATGAACGGGTTGATAGGTCGAACGCCGTGCTCTGAAACACATGAATCGTCGGCGAGGTCCAGTTCAGCCAATCAACCGGCGATAAGCACTAAGGTGTCGAACTAGACCCTGTTTGTCGCCGCGAATCTCGCTCAGCCGGGCGAGGTTAAAGTGTGCGTCTGCATGCGTCGGGTCAAGTTCTATGCATCGCTGATAGGCTGTCGCCGCAGCGTCATAGCGTTTCAGCTCTTCGAGAACGACCGCGCGGTTGAAGTGGAGTAACGCGTCATCTGGGAAGTGCTCTAACGCCCCATCAAAAACGGACAATGCCTCGTCGCAACGCGTTTCTGCCTCGCACAGCAATACGCCCAGATTCGTATAAGCGTGGTAATGCGGTGATGGCGCGAGCTCGAGCACTTTCCGGTACGCCTGCTCCGCGCCAATAGCATCGGTTCCGGTGAGTTGTTCGGCGAGTGCGAACCATTCCTCCGCTTGCTGTTCGCGACTCGTCTGGTTTCGCGGTGCCGAGTCGAGGAACGCGACCTCGCCTCTAATAGGTGCGACCTCGAAGTCGAGCAGGTGCTGGCCGGAAGCGGCGTCCCATTGGGCCTGTCCTGACCTGACAGCCACCGTCTCGCCTACCGATGTGATTCGAATTCCAGAAAGCGGAAGCTCGTCAGGAAGTTCGGCTTTCAGCTTGGCAAGCGCCCTCAGAATCTTCCGTGATGAGATTTTGGCTGATTGCAACTGAAATGCTGTGCGCAGGACCACTACATCCTGGAAGGAGAATCGAAGTTCGTTTCTTCGGCCGCGTGCAGGGTGAACAAATCCGGCTTCAATCAGCCCGGAAAGCACCCGACGCGACACGCCCAGCAGCGATTGAAGGCTGCGCAACGAGTAATCGTTTGACTGGCTCCGTCTGGTCACTTGCGTGCTCGGACCTTTGCCGGCGGTGCTTCTTTTTTGACGTCGGCTTTCGGTGTGGCTCGTTTGACAGGCCGGCGAGGTTTGGCAGCCAACACTTCGACGTCAGCGGCGGTGGTCTTCTTCGTTGCCGTTGTCCTGGCCGGCGCCGTCTTCGCCGGTACTTCCCGTTTCGCCTTGTTGGCGCTGAGACTCGCCCGAAGAGCTTCCATCAGGTCAATTACCTGGCCGCCCGACTCACTCATGGACTGCTCTGGAGACACAATCTGCTTGCCCGCGATTTTCTGGTC
Organism: Paraburkholderia sp. CI3; assembly: GCF_050436505.1. NCBI lineage: Bacteria > Pseudomonadati > Pseudomonadota > Betaproteobacteria > Burkholderiales > Burkholderiaceae > Paraburkholderia > Paraburkholderia sp. CI3. The sequence goes on along the minus strand of NZ_JBNDMI010000004.1, from coordinate 4,007,813 downwards.
GATGGCCTCGAGAATCCGCTTTTTCTCCTCGTCCTCATAAGCCGACGGGTCGTAAGCGTCTTCGGAGACCTGGTCGATGATTTGCAGCGCAAGCTTGAGTTCCGTGGCGGTTACGGGCTCCTGCTCGATATGCAAATCGCTCAATGCGCGCACCTCATCTGCGAACAGCAGCTGCTGGAAAACCATACCGTCTTCAGCGGGCCGTATCTGGACGATGCGGGTTTTGCCTTTATAGGACCATTTGGCGAGTGCGCACCGTTCGCTTTGGCGCATCGCCTGCTGCAGCAGACTGTAGGGTTTGCCACCCCGTTTGTCCGGCGCAATGAAATACGCCTTGTCGTAGTAGAGCGGGTCGACCGATTTTTCCGGCACGAAGGAGACAATTTCTACAACGTGCGTAGCACCCTCTTCAAGCGCCTTCAGCTCGTCCGCAGCGAAGACGACGAACTGCCCCTTTTCGAACTCGTAACCCTTCTTCATGTCGGCGCGAGCCACCACCTCGCCTGTCGCCTCAGAGATGTACTGCTGCTTCACCCGCCCGCCTTCTGGCGTCAGGAGATTGAAGCCAACCCCTGAGGCGCTCTCGGTGGCCGAGTACAGTTTGACCGGGATGGAAACCAGGCCGAAGGAAAGCGTCAGAGACGCGATGGAACGAGCCGTCATGGATTCCTCCTCATAGCCGGCGGCTGGAGGCCGCGCAGCTTCTGATTACAGCTGGACCGACCGCCAGCGTCGACATGCTGCGGGCCCAAGGCCAGCGTAGCACCGGTAGTCCCGTCCGTGAAGCAATCGAGCAGGTGGTATGCCCATTAACGGGGGCCGGTCGCTTGCCACGGTGCGGATACCCAGTACTTAAGAGTCGTTCCATGACAGCGCTGTTGCGTGCTGCGCGGTCGAGTGCCCTCGCACAAGCGCGGGCTGATTCACGCCAAGCGCGGCACCGCGAGTCACAAAATGCCCACCAGCGCAGCTGTAGGCGTGGATTTCATGGCCAGCTCCAGAGAGTTAGGAGGGTTCTACAACATCCATGCCGGGGCATGCTTGAGAGGTCGACTGGCGAGGGCGAATGGCGCATGCCAACGCGCCCCGAGCCATTCGCAGGCGCAAGTTTCGCGTCTATGGGCCCTCCGCGTCGGCCGTCCGCGCGCCGTTCGTACGTGCCAGCAACGGCGGATGACCAGTCCAATTTGGGAAGGGGCTCCGCTTCTGGTCGGACCTGAGTAAATGTCCGCGATAGGACAGGAGAAAGGTGATAATTGTAAGTCGTGTGCTGGTCTCGCAGACGAGCAACGCGACAATGCATTTCCCGGTTCGTTAGCCGGGTCCGCAGAATGCCAGCACGATAGCGGCCCATCGAGCTTCATCCCTTTCAAACGCGAACGGATGTCATGGAAAGCAATCGCAAACGCACGCAGACGGATGCACTCAGCACGCGTCCCTCAAGAGCGGCCGACCATGCTTCAGAAAACGCCGTGCTGCTGCGGCTCGCTCGCGCGCAGACCGGGTCCCGGGGACAGCTACTGCAGGAAGTCGCCGACGCTGCGCTACTGCTGTGTAACGCAGGCAGCTCCGGAATCAGTCTTGTTGAAGAAACGGGCCTACATTCGCAGTTTCGCTGGCTGGCAGTCGCCGGATTGTGCGTTGGATTGGAAGGTAAGGCGACGGCGTGGCGTGAATGTCCGTGCGGACTGACGCTGGAGTCCGGCGAACCGCAACTGTTTGTCCAGCCACAGGAGCACTTCCCCAGCCTCCGGTTTCCGGGCGTGGAAATCACCGAAGGACTGGTGGTTCCGATTCCGACCGGTTCTGGATTTGCAGGAGCGATATGGGTGATGTCGCACACCCCTACGCGCCGGTTTGACCTCGAGGATGTCCGGCTGCTCTCGAATCTCGCAGTCTCCGCCGGCGCTGCGCTAACCATCGTCGACGCCCGCGACATTGGTGCCGAAAACGACCGCCGGCATGGCGAGTTCGTAGCAATGCTCGGACATGAGCTGAGAAACCCGATGGCGCCTATCGATAGTGCCATCGGCGCGGCGAAGCGATTGTGCGCGGACAATGAAAAGGCGGTCGAGGTCCTGACCATTGCACAGCGGCAAATGCGGCATCTGCGAACGCTTATCGACGACCTCCTGGATGCCGCGCGGCTAAAGCACGGGAAGCTCGCCATCAAGCACAGCGACACCTCGCTCAATGAGATTGCGTTCGACGCAGTGACCGCGGTGAAGCATCACATCGAGTCAAGACGACATTCGCTCAAGTTGACTGGCCTTGAAGTACCAGTGCCGGTTCGCGCCGACCATGTGAGGCTGAGTCAGGTTCTTGGGAACCTGCTGTCAAACGCTGCCAAATACACGCCGGTCGGCGGGACAATTGAACTAGCGGTGAAAATCCCGAGTGACCTGGAAAAGTCCGGGGGAGATGTCGTCGTTATCGAAATTGTCGACAACGGCATTGGCATCGACAGTTCGCTCCAGCCACATGTCTTCGAACTGTTTGCTCAGTCTGCTCGCGGCAGCGCCCGGGCAGAAGGCGGTCTGGGAATCGGCCTTGCGGTGGCCAAGCGGATGGTGGAGCTTCACGACGGCACCATCTCGATACACAGCGAGGGAGCTAACAGAGGAACAGTCGTCACGCTGCGTCTGCCGATACTTCGGTCTCAAGCAGAGCGGCTTGCAGCGAAGGATTCGGCAGAGTCGTTGGGTCTGGGACCCGTCCGCCTCCTGCTCGTTGACGACAATCCGGATGCGCTTCAGTCATTAGGTATTCTGCTGGAGCTAGACGGACATCAAATTACAACGTGCGACAACGGCCATGACGCGGTGCGACTCGTCAACGAGACGCACCCGGAGGTCGCCATCATCGACATCGGCATGCCTGAGATGGATGGTTTTGAGGTTGCCCGCGTGATAAGGGCTGACGAACGACTTGATAACGTTATGCTGATAGCCCTCACTGGGTATGCGGCGGAGCCCGATAAATCGCGGGCACTTGCTGCCGGCTTTGACTGTCACCTCACCAAACCTCTGTCTCTCGAGAAGTTGCAGTCCATACTGGCTAACCGCGCCGGCGAGAAACTCGGCGGCATTGTCTGATTCGAGCGAGCTGACGGGCACAGGGCCAGCTCTAACCAACCGCAAACAGTGTGGGGGCATCTTTATCGCTTAGGCCCTTTTTTCTATTACGTGCTTTCGAAAGAACTCCGCTCCTGCGGAGGTCATCTGTTAAAAGAGCCCATGCAACTTATGGCTTTATATGTCTGAAGTTGACCCAGAAAAACGGACATCTATCCTTTGGAGAAGGAGGTGCCGATTATGGGCAAGCATCGTACCCCGTACCCGGCGGAATTTCGGGCACAAATGGTCGGGCTGGTGAAGGCCGGACGCAGGCCGGAGGAACTGGAAAAGGAGTTCGAGCCGACTGCACAGACCATCTACAACTGGGTGGCGCAGGCTGATCGCGACACAGGTGTGCGGCATGACGGTCTGACCACAGCCGAACGGCAGGAGCTCACACGGTTGCGTCGCGAAGTCCGGCAACTGAAGATGGAGCGCGACATCCTCTCTCACGCGGCAGCCTGGTTCGCGAGGGAGACGGGATCCATTCCACCGAAGGGCGGTACGGATTCATGAAAGCGAACCGGGCCCGCTGGCCCATCGCGATGATGGCACGGCTGCTCGGCGTCTCGACGAGCGGCTATTACACGTGGCTGGTGCGTGAGCCCGCGATGCGCACGCGTAGCGATGCGCAACTGCTCGCGCATATCCGCACGCTCCATGCAAGCTCGCGCGGCACGTATGGGGCACCGCGTATCCATGCGCAACTCGCGCGCGAAGGCGTACACGTGGGGCGCAAGCGGGTGGCGCGCCTCATGCGTATGGCGGGTCTGCGCGGGGCAAGCCGGCGGCGCTGGCCGCGCACCACACGGCCACGCGCAGGCGCCCGGCGTGCGCCTGATCTGGTGCGCCGGCACTTCAGTGCCGACGCGACAAACGTGCTGTGGGTCGCAGATGCGACCTATGTACCCACCGGTGAAGGATTCCTCTATCTGGCAGTCGTGCTGGATGTGTTCAGCCGTCGCATCATCGGCTGGGCGATGTCCAACCATCTGTACACCGAACTGATGTTACGCGCGCTGGACATGGCGTTGCAGCAACGACGCCATGACGGTGTGATTCTACATTCCGATCAAGGCTGTCAATACACCTCCATTGCCTTCGGGCGGCGCTGCCGAGAAGCCGGCGTACAACCGTCGATGGGGACCGCCGGCGACGCTTACGACAACGCGATGTGCGAGTCGTTCTTCGGCACGCTCGAAGCCGAACTGCTCTGTCGCGAACACTTCGCGACCCACGAACAGGCACGGCGGCGTCTGTTCTCGTTTCTGGAGAGCTGGTACAACATACGCCGCCTGCACAGCAGCATCGGCTACTGTTCGCCGCTCGAGTTCGAAAACCTGCATGCGCAAGGTCAAAGCTTATCGCCGCGCGGGTTGTCCACCGCCAGGCAGCGTCGTGGTCGTGACAGGCGACCCGCCGCCCGGCCGTCGACAACCCGCGATTTGATCTTATCGGGAGGTGCCACACCGCACTAAACTCAACTGCAAATCTATCCAACTCAACTGCAAATCTATCCGTCGAACCGGGTCAACCTCAGTCAGCGGCCAGGTCGCAGCGTGTAGCCGGGCGCATTAGCTCGCCGCGCCGTGCGACCCCGGGTTCAACGTTCCTTCAAATTATTGCTTCGTCGCTTTTGCCGCTTTCCCGACTGCCTGGTCAGCCACTTCGGTCACCTCCGATGCGGCTTTTGTTGCGGCGTCCAGGTTACTTTGCGCGACTTCGACTGCCTGCTTCGTGGCCTTTTGCACGCTTTCCTGAGTGGTGTCGGCCAGCGTAAAAGCTTGTTTCAGAAATGCGATTGCGGCTTCGGAGCCAACCGGGGCGTTTTGCGCGAGATTCTCGACGAACGATTGAAGCTGGCGGCTGACCTCCTGGTACCGCGCATTGACGACCTCTGCCAGCTGCGTTTGCGTGGCCGACGCAATCTCCGCAACCTGACGTTCGTACGTCAGGACCTTCTCCGCCGAGTGCAGCGCCAGCGCGTCCTGCAGACTGGCAACTTCCTGTCGGCCCTTTTTCGCCAGCCCGTCCTGCTCGCGTTGGTGCCAATCGGCAAGCGTCGTTCTCGCCGTATCCAGATTCAGTCTGATGAGCTTTTCCTCGCCCTCCAGCACTCTGCTGGCCAGGCCGAAAATGAAGTCAAGATTTGCTCGCTGGGCTGTAACAGCCTGTCCCTGAAAATCAGTCATGTTCGCCTCCAGAAGATGAATGCCCAACGCCCAGCATGTTCGGCAACGGTGACCAACTGATGAAGCGCGTCGTCTGGAAGCTCCCGGGTCGGCTGCATTTTCGACACCGGCTCCGCAGGCGTATTGGTCTCGGCCGCGAGCCCGTACAACATCCTCCGCGCTGGGCTGCGTAAGGGTGCTCTGCGGACGTTGACAGATGCAGGAACTGCAAACGACGAAGATGTCATTACAGGACGGTGGCGGTCGGGGCGCCAATTGAATCTGCCTATCTGGGACACCCTTGAAGAAGGGTGTTTTTCTCTCGCCGCCACCCGCTGTATGCGTCTGCGTCCTTATTGCGATGGCGCTTTCGCCGGAGACCATCATCGCGATGTGTGACGAGGTCGTGGAACAGCACGCCGCTCCTTTCCACGCAAGCAGATATTCGCCAGTGGAACTTCCCGGACCCGCGGGTGACCAAAGTCGGTGACGCACGAACAGTGCCGACCTTTGGGTAAGTTTTCCGACAGACCTACGTCTGCGAGCGTTGTCATTGCGCTGCTACTTCATTCGAAGAAAGCGGCGGAGTAACTTCTGGCCTTGTACGGGATAGGGAAAACGGCCTCCGTGTCGATTACAACGGGCATTTAAAGCGTTAACTCAAACCGGGGAAGACGCGCCGCAACGGGCGTTCAGGTGCAGTGAAGTTCACGCGAAAGACATGCCAGCCCGGGTGATGGCGTTCGACTACAAGCATCAACCTCGAAGTCGTGTCACACCTTCGTAGCCTGAAGTACCTAGGTTTGGTCACAATGAGTTACACGGAGCATTGCACGTCATGAATCGTCGTCTGAATCTTGATGTACATCTGCAAGACACACTCAAACACAACGGCTCCAGGCGGGCCTTCGCTGCACGACTGGACATGACCATCAAGCGCGCCAAGGTGACCTCCGGTCGGGTGGCCAGGTCACTCGGCGTATCGGAACACGAGGTGACCCTTTGGCGCGCCGGAGTTACTGTTCCGAAGAGTACGGATTGTGCGCGCCTGTCTGAACTTCTCGACGTAGACGTCGTCTGGCTATGCGCAGGTCAAGCGTAAGCGACAGCATGTCATGGCAGTTCTCATCGGACAGGGCCTCGCACGCGGTTCGGCTTGTCGCCATTCACCGGCACCTCGGTCGGCTCACGTGTCTGGCTCCTGCCATTGACCGGCAGCACGGTCGAAATGGCATGTTTGTAGACAAGTTGCGCAGCCGGGCCAGATTCCAGCAGAACTGCAAACTGGTCAAAGGCGGCCAGTTGACCGCTCAGTCTGCCAGGCGGCCAGTCTCGGCTCTGGTCCCTTGCAGGTGCACTGAGGAGGTAGCAACATCGACCAGCTTTGTCCCCACCACCTCATTCATGCACGAGGGCTCCGCTAGTTCCGCACGGTTACCGCCGCGCTTCGCCGCCTGAAACGCCAGCCCCACGGTGCCAGCAGCGTACAGCGGTACGACACGGTCGCCTCTTACCCGTGCAATACGTTGCATAGCGACACAAATAACCGCTCCGCAGAGTGCCTTCGCGGAGGAACCTAGTCCGTCTGCAGACCAGTTGCGCTGAACCGGGACTGCCAGCCGACCGAAGACCCGGTTGATGCCTCTGAGCACGGTCATCTTCGGTTATTGGATGGGTGGCACGACTCCCAGCTTCTCAGCAAGCATCCGTTCGTACACACCGAAGTGCAGGTCGACCTCTTCCTGTGTCACCGACTGAACGAACATGTTCACCTGGTCCGGCAGCAAGCCACGATTTACGCTCGGAATACGGACTCAACCGATGAATAGCCAATACTCGGCCCAACGCCAGAAGGCGGGTAAATCCGCCAGTCTCCCGCGCCATAATGAATAAGTAGAGCACAAAAAACCCGGAGGTCCTTGATGCGCGAATGCAGACGTAACGGTTGCCGCCTGGATAGATGCGTCCGAATCTTGCAACGTGTGTGTTGCTCGTCGGGCAAAACCACTTCCCCACCTCGCGGCGCAGAGAAGAGCGAATGTTTTCGGACATGGCGCACCTTGGCAATTCGGCGCCGTGCTAGGGGACTACGGCGTCACTTTACGTCTAGTCCCAATACGTTGTACTGCAAGGCGTCGGCGCAATTTAGCTTCTTCCACTCGCGCCATAGCGCAGCGATTGCAGTGACTGCTCGTCAGCCCGGTGAATGCGCCCGTCTCACCGCTTTCTCCGTCTCGCAACTCGACTCAGAGAACGCTTCGCAAGGGATGAGACACGGCTGAAGGCGTTTCCATGCGCTCGAAGAACTGCACTTTTCGCTGATTGTTTCCGCTCGCGCGTTCACTACTGCGACTCGGGGGCGTCGAGTCGCACTTGCGCAATCTCGCCCGGATAATGACTGTGGTATGCAACGAAGAGCTGTGAGCATAGCTGGGCGAGCGAATCAAGGCCTAGCGCCTGTTCTGCGTGCTCGATTTCGCCCGCATTGAGTACGTCATCGAGAACCGGAGCGAGACGGCGGAGTCGGTCAAACGTGACGGCGTCTAATTTCATTTGAGACATCCTGTAGTGAGACGGTGGAGAGCACTCTGAGCGGTTTAGTACCACCGCATGCTTCCCCCTCGGTTGCCCGGCTCGTTGAATACGCCGTTCGTAGCTGCAACGAGTTTGATGACGTCTCCCCCAGAATGGGGACACACGGTGCAGGACCGGCATGGGCAGGCACCGCTAGTTCGCAAGACTACGTATCATGCAAGCGTTCAAAACTGACAGGAAAAAAGGCGCTGCAGGGGGAATCTGCAAGGCCGTAAAAGCTCTGCGCAGGAGCAGCCACAGAACCGGAGAGCCGGATGACCTGGAGCCCGGAGCAAGGGCCCAAAAGATTTCCGCCACGCAGCCGCGAATTGATGCTCGCGACGCGGAGCCATGTAGACGTACGCATTAGCGGCGTTCATATGGCGCTAACAAGGGTGCACGAAAGACGAAAGAGTTACTGCTGCGCGCACGGTCTGCGCCTGACAGTCCAGCATCTGCGCTGCCTTAGTCATGCGGGCTGTGAGCCGGCACGGCTGACGGAATGGAAAGCGCCATAACGGCGGGTTGCAATCGCTTCAGCGTCGGTCCGTGAAGCGGCCTGCGCGAAGGCAACCGACCAACGGCCGCAGACATCGCGATAACGTATCGAATAGATGAACATGGCAAGCTCCTGTGCCCCCGCGTGCCGGTGTATAGTCGCGCGCAGCGGGAACGCGTCGGACATGAAATAAAGGTACGCGCGCCGGGCTGGCAAATCCATTCTTACAACGTATGTCGTTTATAGTGCGTTGACCTCGAGAACTTATACCAACGTATATCTCGTGAAATCGCCGGGTACCCAGTTTGCGCGCCGCTTTAGCTGGAAACCGACACGACGACAGGCGGCGCGCGCAGTGCGCTTATCAAAAGCGCACGCGCGACACCAAGGGCGGTTACTGCCCCGTAAAGATACGTGGACTCGGCCGGCTCATTGCCATATCGAGCATCCTCTGCTGCACCTCCCTGACCCTGTTGACCGGAAGCTTTCCGGCATCGAAGTCTCGCAGCGTCTTGTCAACCTGCTTGTCAACTTCGCGGACCGCCGCGATAGCGTTCGCATCTCCGCGCTCGGCCGCAAACCGCAGCCAATGGTCGGCTTCGAGAAGATGCAGGGACAGCTCTTTGTGTCGTATGAGCAGTAACCATGACGAATCATCGAAAGAGACAGACGCGCGACGTGGGCCGCGATGATGATAAAGATGAGCGGTCAGGCGACGCTCCGAACGCTTCCGGCTCGCCGGTCCTTGACAGCGCTGCCCCCTCGTGCAGTCAGAGGATGATGATGCACTGGTTGACGAAGACGCGCCGGGACGAGAGTCACCGGGTCGAGGTGTTGCACCGAAACAGACCGTTTCCAGCCAGGCACGTAACGAGCGGAGATAGCTGCAATGGACGACCGATATGACCGACGCGAACTGCTGCTTCACCTCGAGGATATGCTCGAAGCTTTGACTGTTTAGCCCGGACCGGTGCGCCCGACACGCCGGTGGTGCAGCTTGCAAACGAACAGGATTTGTTTCGGGACTTTGAATTCCTCCGGGCGCTCGCCCCGAAGATGACGGTGGCCGATTTCAGCGCACGAGTCGCCAGCGTTCTTCCTGTGGCCAAGGGAATTGCTCGACACAGAACTCAACCGCAGGGCTCTGGCGTCAACCGTTCAACACGACCTTTTTGAGGTCAACCCTGACGGCTGGAAGGCGTATGCCGCTCACGTCCGGAAGAAGGTGAAGTGGTTCGGGACTGGGCTTCCCCAGATGAAAAGGGACGCGTTGGCCGAGCCGTTGCACGATGCCGCGGAGGAAAAGAGTCCAGTCGGGGTCGCGTCGCCCGCGGAGCGGGATGCGCCCGGCGAGCGGAAGGGCGGGCCTTGTCCCGAACCAAAGCCGACGACCTGACCGATGCCGTCGCGACGTTTCTGCCGGACTCAAGGTCACCAGCGCGCCCCGGCTCAGCCTTGGCGACATCATCGTCAACGACGAAGTCTGTCTCGTGAAACGAACCGGCGACAAATTTGACGACTCTTCCGCGGGACGAAGCCGTCGACTGGTCCACGCGTTCACCGAGCCTGCAGGCATGCGCTAGTTGCTTGTCGAGTGAGCCTGTCGCGATGTTAACGCCGCGTGCAGTCCGCTGTTACCACTACTGGCTGTTTTCTTTTGGGCCGTACCGTGGTCTGTTCACGTCGCTGTTCGCGCCGCTACGGGTACCCATATTCAGACCATTGGCCTTCCCCCGGTTAGAACGTCCGGTCGGAGGGCTGCTCTGCATCGCACCGACGCCACCGCGTGTGACATCCTGCGAACCGTATCCACTGTCGTTCGGGGCTGTCATCGAACCGACCCCCGGTCTTAACGTCCCGCCCGCAGTGCCGCCAGCGTGCGCGTATGTGATTGCCGCCAGCGCCATCACGAGAGCCGAAGCGCAAAACGTCCTATTGTTAAGTTTCATGGTTCACCTCCGAAGAGGGGATGTCGTGAAAGCGACTGCTGCTGACGAACGAAGTGCCGCAAGGCCCGTGCCTAGGGCCGCTGATTCGTCGCTTTGCAACGGCAGGCAGGCGATAGAACAGACAACGGACGCTCATTCCGTATCCGAAAATGCCGCCCTCGCAACGCCCCTTCGCATAGCTGGCGCTCCGCGGCGGCCTGCCGTGCAGCGGGCTGTCGATTTTTTTCTTTGCCGTGCCTACAGCAACGCTTGGTGCTCCCGGTACCTTGGCGGCGGAGGCAGAAGTCACCCTCACGAGAGCCGCCGTATGCCAAAACGGCTTGGGTGGGGACCTCTTTTTTGCCTTGCGTTACCTACGCCTGTTTCCTATCCTCTGAACAATGGAATTAAGGAGCTTCTTGTGTCCCAGATAAGAAAAAAAATTTCCGTGATATTCACTGCTGCTCGCCTGAGTGCACTCGACGACCGTTCGGCAAGCCGGTTTCGAGGTCGGGTCGGGCAGGTCATAGCGCATGAGCCCACGGGAAAGCACGTAAGCGTCGAATTCCCGGTGGATGGTGAGCGGCGGCCTGAACGGCTTGAGCGGGTTCCGCTGGAATACCTTGAGGTCGTTCATGCGCACTCTGGCGCGGCAGCCCCCTCTCCTGCACACTCACCGCACGCTAATGCAGCTCGAATGCAGCACTCGGCAAGGTTTAAGCGACACACCTGACGCTTTCATTAGGCCTTGGAGCCACCGCGCTTGCACTTTCAGGGGCAGCGGTGGCTCACGTCGATGTGGGACAAACTATCGGGTTTCCGGCAGCCGTTTATGTGGCGCCCGCCTGTGTATGCGCCACCGCTTACCTCTGCCGTCTATGAGCAGCCCGCCCGTACGCGCCAGCGCGAGTCATCGCGGGCCCTGAATAAGTCATCGGCTGGAATGCCGTCCGGATGCCCACCCACGCGCCGCGCACGCCGCTCAGGCGGGGCCCTTACGATGAGAACACCGAAGCCGAAGGGATGCGCGGCAGGCAGTTACCAACATGGACAGGGCATGTCGAATAACACTTATCTTTTCCGCGCAGTTTTGACCTGTTCAACAAGCCTGCTGGGTCGCTTTGTTTGTGGCGGAAGTTGCTGCCTCAATGTTGTCTTCGGCAATTTCCCGTGCGTCCGTCGCCTCGCTGGCGGCCGTAACAGCTGATTGCAACGCGTTCATCGCGGGTTCGCTTCCCGCCGGAGCATTGCTTGCGACCGTATCGACAAGCGCTTGCGTATTCCGCTGTTGCCGCCTGAATTGGGCCTCAGCGCTCGTGGCCAGTTCGGCCTGGGCGCTGAACATGATGTTGTACACATGCCGCCAGTACGACTGTGCTTCTTCCATGGCGGCTTGCGCCCGCTTTGCCTGCAATGCGAACAGCTCCTGCGGGTCTTTGGTTGACAACGCCGTGCTGATGATTGCCTGATTTTCGGAGAGCGTCGATTTAGCCGCCCGCAGGTTCAGCTCGAGGTGTAGCAAGGCTTGGTCCCGGCAACGCGTGCAACGTCAGCTTGTGCTTTGCGTTGCATAGAGCGGCGCGCCATACAAGGCGCCTCAGTCATGCACGACGATGCACGGCGAGACAGCTTCCCTTACCCACGAACGACACGTACCGACCTAGCATCCAATCTGGCGAAAGACTCAGCGCGGTAAGTGATGGAGGTCGACGTGCCTGCGCACAGGAGCGCCCCCCTTCTTGCAGGATGCACGTGACGGTTCGCTCGCAGTATTCTGTGCCAATTCGGACAGTGGCTGCATCGCCCAGGCCGACATGCGCGACTACCGGTTTTTCGTCGATGATGAGCGCCCATCGGAGCAGGCAACGACATTGCCGCCAGGCGCGTTATCGCATCAAACGACGACTCCGTTGGCGTGTCGGGGATGCCGAAGCTGTGCAGTCTACGCAAACGCTCGCACTCGTTCGCGCGATAGAATGACCTTCATAAACCGTCACCCTTGTGGCGTGATGGGTTCAAAATAACTTAAGGCGCAAAAGATATACCTCGTCGCCATGGAGGCGATGCACGGAAAGAGTGTCGGCCTGGCACTTCTTTTGCGTTACGGAGCATGGAGCACAGTTCGCGATGGAGGCCGACATGAGTAGGGGAACTCGTCGATGGGGCCTGAGCGCCTCAAACCGGCACGCTCTCCGGCACGCAGACGCAGAGATTTCCAATCTAGAAAAAGCACTGGCGGCGGAGGGGACGCACTCGATATTTGCCCAGACCTATTGGCGACGTCGTCTTCACGAAATCCACGCAACGCCGGGGCTCGGGCTTGCCCAACGTATCAAGCTAGAAAAGCTGCTCAGCATCCTGGAGGGACACGAGAAACGGTAGAAATAACGTGCGGAATTGAATGGGGTTTGCGCCTTCGTGAGAGGTTGTCGGCCGCGAGGCGGATGATGCACCGCTGACATTGGTCCGCGATTTCCCCGCGATGTGAGCATGCAGTTGAACCCGGACTCACTGTCAGCAAAGTCACCCGGGCGCCAAGCCGAGAACACTCCCTCTGGCGAACCACACTGGCGCGCCGCTCTCCCGGACTGGAATGAAATCAACGCGGGGATGTTGACATCCTCATCGATTTCCGGCCAGAACAATTGCTGATGACAATCCACGACCCCAAAATCCCGTCGCGGACGGGCGGTGCCGGTGCGAATATTGTCGGCGGTGGAGTGGGTGCGGGGCCGGGGCAGGAGGTGATGGCGGCGTCGACTCTGGATGGCAACAAGGTGGTCTCGTCGGACGGAGCAGATATCGGCAAAATATCCGACGTCATGCTGGACGTGCGCAGGGGGCGTGTTGCTTATGCGGTTCTCTCGGAGGGTGGCTTCCTCGGCATGGGCGGCACCCTGCACGCGATTCCCTGGAGCGCGCTGACACTGGACGTTGACGAGAAGTGCTTCTTCGTCGACATAACGGCCGAACAAATCAAAAACGAGCCTGGATTCGACAAGGACCACTGGCCATCCATGGCGGATGCGCAATAGGGTGCCACGGTCCATCAGTATTACAACCGGGACCCGTACTGGTCTGCGCCCCGCGCTGTTAGCGAAAGAGACGTAACCGACATTTAAGAGTTCTATCCGCGGCCGGCAGCATGCGAAGCTGCCGCCGCCCGCCAGATAGTCGCACAGGCAGACCCAGTACATCCGGTCGTTGCCTCCCTCACGGAGGAAACCATGACGAATCAACGAAAGAGACAGACGCGCGACGTGCGCCGCGACGATGATAAAGATGAACGGCCAGGAGACGCCCCGAACGCCTCTGGCTCGCCAGTGCCTGACAGCGCTCCCCCACTCGTGCAGTCAGAGGACGATGACGCAATGGTTGACGAAGACGCGCCGGGACAGGAGTCGCCGGGGCGAGGTGTTGCGCCGGAACAGACCGTTTCCCGCCAGGCCCGCAACGAGCGGGGATAGCTGCAATGGACGACCGATTTGACCGACGCGAATTGCTGCTTCACCTCGGGGACATGCTCGAAGTTTTGAGCTGTTTAGCCAGGACAGGTCGGCCGGAGGCGCTGGTGCTGCAGCTTGCAAAGGAGCAGAACTTGTCACAGGACTTCGGGTTCCTCCAGGCGCTTGGTCCGACGATGACGGTGGCCGAGTTCAGCGCGGGCGTCGCCAGCGCGTTCTTCCTGTGGCCAAGGGAGCTGTTTGATACTGAGCCCAACCGCAATGCGCTTGCGTCAACCGTTCAGCAGGACCTTTTTGAGGGCAACCCTGACGGCTGGAAGGCGTACGCCGCTCACGTCCAGAAGAAGGAGAAGTGGTTCGTGACTGGGCTTCCCGGGTGAGGAAGGAGGCGGGGGCCGAATCGTTGCACGATGCAGTGGAGGAAGCGGGTCCGGTCGAGGCATCGGTCACGGCTGCGCCGCCCGTTCAGGGGGTGCGCATAAGAAAAGCGGTTGGCCCTGGGCCGAATCGAGGTCTACGTCATGGCGCATGCAATTCGTGGCGTCTATTCCGAACTCAAGGCGCCCCGGCGCTCAAACTCTCGTAGTGACCTCCATTCCGCTCGCTCTTGAAGCCGGCGCGCGTTTCGCATGTCGATGCGCCTCCCCTATCAGGACGCGCCCGACCCTTAAAGAGTGAAAGGGAAACCGGTAAGCCCGACCAAGGATGTCGTTCCCCCTCGAGACGCGGCACCCAGTGCTTTCCGTTCCTGGCCCGCCCACCGTCAGTCCGTTTTTTAGCTCCCTCCGAAAAAAACGTTGCATTGCGGGTCTACCCTGCACGGCCTGGCATGTTTTACGCCGCTTTGTACCTTCGTGTCGGGCATACCGCCATATGCCTCCATCCCCGCACTGGGGTCGGTCGCTTGAGTCGCGGCGTTTTCCTGTGGGGCGGGTTGAGGGACTTGGGGCGCGCCTTGCGAATGCGCATACCCGGCCATGACAAACAACCCGGCAGCAGAAGCGACCATCAGTGATGATTTCACGTTGGCTCCTTTAATCTACGTTGAGTTTTCCACGCATGAGATTCGCTATTCGCGTGCTCCGAACTCGAAATCCACACGGGAATTTCGGACGTGCGAAGCCCACTTCGGGCCTGCGTGGCTAGCTGCCCTGATAGATATCGCAGGACAGGCCCACCGTGCACGCGGCACCGTTTCTGGCTTTGCCGCTGCCGCTGCTTCCGCCGGGCTGGGGTCCATATCCCAGGTCGGGGGTGCGGTCCATAGTCGTGGCCGGCTGGGCAGTTGTCATGGGCTGCTGGGCAGACGACGGGTCAGTTGTGCCCGACGGTTGCATTTGCTGCGAGTGGGCGGCGCCGGTCACAGCGAGCAGGGATACTGCACTGACTACAGCTAAAAGTTGCACTTTCATCTCGTCACCTCTTTTTCGTCAACGGGTTGCGAATAGTACGACCCCGGAATAACAAGGGGATTGGCATCCCCACGAGCGCGCGATGCTTGCATTAGACCTTTTCTCGCGCCTTGCTGATTCCTGCTTTCGCTCCACCAAATGCCATACAGCGTCGTCTCCGACGCCGTTTAGCCGAGCAAATGCGAAGCTGGCTTGTGGCACCGTTTGTGCCCAAAGCCGGACTTATTCGATGACTACCTGGGTAATGACGCGAGGCTGGTACCGGGCGGGGCAGAAGGATGCGCAATGAGTGCGCCGGTGACAGGACGTTGTACGCCCATTGACCAATAAGACCGCTGCTGCGTTTATGTTATAGAACGCCAAGGTCGTGATTGACAGCGGAATCGACAATCGGCAAATCAGGGGCGACAGTCGCGCCTGGTCGCTCGCCTGGCATCGGAAACAGCGACACACCTGTCGCCCCCCGCATCCAGCTGCCCGGGGCCTCCATATATGCAGTCAACGCAGCGCAAGCCGGCGTCGCGTGATGAGGAAACCTCTCATGAAACACACAGCTTTTCCCGTTGCTGCCGTGTTGTCAGCCGCAGGGTCCGGGTTTTCGCGGCTAGCGATACCGTCACGGTTGGTGGACTCGCTCACCAATCTGCAGGGTCGCTGCCAGTCACGGTTAGCACTGGCGTCAAGTCGTCTGCGTACCACGCCAATACTTATTCCCGCCGCGGCCAACAAGTCTGCGCGATGCGCCTCATAGCGTGCTGGCAGCATCTTGCGCTTGGCAAGGTCGGCAGTTGCACCACACAAAACACAAGCGAAGGAAGCCACGCGCGAACGACGGGTTCAGCGTCTGCGACTCACGACGAGATGAGTAACGTACGCCATCCCCTTCACGAGTGACGTCTACATCGGCAACGGCGTGATGACGGCAGCAGCGTATGCTACAGGGAGTGTTCAGGAGACGACTATGAGCCTTGCCGGCAAGACCATATTCATGTCTGGTGGCAGTCGCGGCATCGGACTCGCCATTGCACTCAGAGCCGCCCGCGACGGCGCGAATGTCGTGATTGCCGCAAAGACCGCCGACCCAGACCCACGTCTCGAGGGTACGATTCACACGGCGGCTGCAGCTGTTGAAGCTGCGGGCGGCAGGGCGCTCCCGCTTGTTGTGGATATTCGCGACGAAGAACGCGTGAAAGCCGCGGTTGCCGAGACCGTTGAGATGTTCGGTGGCATCGATATCCTCGTGAACAATGCCAGCGCCATTCGACTGACTGGCACGCTAGACACACCCGTCAAACGGTACGACCTGATGCATGGGGTCAATGGCAGAGGCACGTTCGTGTGCGCGCAAGCGTGCCT
Source organism: Paraburkholderia sp. CI3 (assembly GCF_050436505.1). Taxonomy (NCBI): domain Bacteria; kingdom Pseudomonadati; phylum Pseudomonadota; class Betaproteobacteria; order Burkholderiales; family Burkholderiaceae; genus Paraburkholderia; species Paraburkholderia sp. CI3. The sequence goes on along the minus strand of NZ_JBNDMI010000004.1, from coordinate 3,991,293 downwards.
GCCGCATCTCCTCAATTCGCCGAACCCGCACATCCTCACGCTGTCACCTCCGTTGGTCCACGACGCAAAATGGTTTAGCGACTTTCCGGCATACACCATTGCAAAATACACGATGAGCCTGTTCACATTAGCGCTTGCCGGGGAGTTCAAGGACCGAGGTGTCGCAGTCAATTCGCTGTGGCCTCGAACAGCTATCGCGACCGCGGTTGTGCGAAATGAGATTGGTGGTAAGGACATGATTGCAGCGTGTCGCAAGCCTGAGATAGTTGCCGACGCGGCCCACTATATCCTGACGCGCCAGGCCAGGGAGTGTTCGGGAAACTTCTTCCTCGACGACGAGGTTCTGCTGGCAGCCGGTGTGCGCGACTTTGCACAGTACGACGTGCAGGCTGGGGCTGCATTGCAGGCAGATTTCTTTGTGGAGGCCTTGCCGGGCATGTTGCCGGCGGACAATATGACGAAGCGTCCATCCCGCAATCCCCTCCGCTAAATAGTTAGGATGTGCGGAAACGGACTAACGGCACGGCATACGTAGCTACTCTGGTCCCTGTTGAATTCGGAGGAACCGTGAATCGAACCGAGACAGCGCTGATTGTGGGCGCAGGAAAGGGATTGAGCGCCTCCCTTGCTCGCCTGTTTGCGGCGGAGGGTATGCAGGTCGCGCTCGCCGCCCGCGACACGAGCAAGCTCGCCGACCTGGTCGACGAGACGCATGGCGTGGCCGTGGGCTGCGACGCCAGTCGCCCGGACGAGGTTGCAGCACTCTTTGACCAGGTAGAGCGCGCCTTTGGCGTCCCCGACCTCGTTGTCTACAACGCGAGTGGCCGCTATCGCGCGGCAGTTGAAGCCATCGAGGCAGAGAGACTTGAAGCTGCCGTTAGGGTCACCGCATTCGGCGGCTTTCTCGTCGCGCAAGCCGCAGCCGTGCGCATGCTGGCCCGCGGCCACGGCACCATCCTGCTGACCGGTGCTACGGCAAGTGTGAAAGGGCTAGCCGGCTCGACACCGTTTGCCATGGGAAAATTCGCCCTGCGGGGAATGGCCCAGTGTATGGCGCGAGAGCTTGCCCCAAGGAATATCCACGTTGCGCATTTTGTTATCGACGGCGGCATTGCCAGTAGCTGGGCACAATCAGACGATGGCGGCACGGACGACAAATGGTTGAACCCTGACGCGATAGCGCGGGAATACCTTCACGTTCATCGTCAGCACCGCAGCGCGTGGACGTGGGAGGTGGAACTCCGACCATGGGTGGAGAGGTTTTAGGAAACACCGCTCGCCTCACGACGCTGCGAATTTGGCCGCTGTGCCAGCCGTAGTCTCCCTGAAGAGACAGTGAGACACACCTCGTCATTCTTTCAAGGACTTCGCATGGGCGCTGACGACGAAGATGGGATGCTTGAGACTCGGCTCGTTCGAGTACGCGGTCAGGTACAGGGCATCGGCTATCGGGATAGCGTGCGTACGCCGGGCTCAAGCGCCCGGCGTCTCCGGCTGGGTGCGCAACCGGATGGACGGTTCGGTAGGAACGATGCTGCAGGGCTCATCCGTGAGCTTGCCGAAATGTGCGCCTGATTGAGCGACGGGATGTCTGTAGCGCTTTTCGACGAGCTTGACGTGACCGAGGTTCAGCCGCCGCTTGCTCGCTTTGACCAGACCCTTTTCCAGCATTCCAGGGAGCGGGCTGAAGTTGTCAGTTTGTCTTTGCTAGAAGCGGATTCAGCGGACAACCGGCCGTCTATGCCACCACGCCATGACGCTTGCCACGAATACACCCCAGCACGCGCCCAGCACGAGCATCATGAACGGAATGGCCGCGCACATCGTCTCGAACGAGAGGGTGTGCAGCACACGCGGCAACGCGTAAAGGTCACTGGCCGTCAGGAACAGCGCGAAGAGTCCAGTCGACACAGCCGTGCGTCCGTGCATGAAGACAGGGGTGAATCGCGCACGGTAGCGGACGATTAAATATGAAGAAAAATAGGCGATGGCCGCAGGAGTGACCAGCAACAGCGAAAAGAGCGCGTCGTGCTGGACTGCAAAGCCCATCAACGCCGCTCGCACATTGTCCAACGTTGCTTCGAGCATTCTAGTTTGCCCTCGTTCTATGGCTTGGAAAGGTCGCGGGTCCTGTCGCAGCAAAGCCTGTTGTTTCTCAGTGACAATTCCCTCAGCGCCAACTTCTGCGAATCGTCCCTCCGGGTGAAAGCGCTGAACCGGCGAAATCTGGTACAGGCTCAGCACCCTGCCTTCAAGAATGGTATAGGCCTCCTCGTCTCCGGCTCCTCATGGCGCTTCTTTGGAGCCTCCGGGCAAGGTGGCGCTCACGTAGGCTTAGTCCGCGGGTGCAACCGCCGCAGCGCTCGGCGTTGTTGTCGGCACTGTTCGCGTTGTTAAGACGCAAAGAGCGAAATAGACGCTGTTGCTGATAGCTCTTTCATGAGCACTTCAAGGTTCGTCGTTGTACTTGGCCGCGAGTGTGCCAACTTCGACGAATCCAGAACCCAGCGCACACGAAAGGATACTCGACGAATATCCCCCGTCGCGCAACAGGACTCCGAGCCCGAAAGCAGGCGCCTACGACAATGACCACAAGAAAACGTGAACTAATGGCACGGAGGAGCGCGAATCGCGGCACAGCGAATTTGCTGTAATAGCTTTCTCGAGACTGCGCATAGGGCAGCCAGGGAGTCGCTGAGGTGCGGTGACTTCGAACTATATGACCGGCGCCCTTAGAACAGGCGTCGTCTTCACAGCAGAGATGCTCTCGCGCCAACTGCTCGTCCTGGCTGCCATAAACCCTACGCCCGGAAATGAGCAGCGGTACACGCAAATTCGAGGGAATTCAGCAGAAGCGCTATCACGAGCCAATCTTGGGAGACTCGCCGCTCACGCGTAGGGCATTACACAGATTAAAGATTATAAGATTACCGGGGTGCTCGACCGAGAAAACGTTTTGCCTGCAGCGCAGTTTTCGGAAGTGGATACCCATTTTCCGTATGTGAAGGCCAAGCAAAACGTGGGTGGAGGACAAGTTGCGCGTGGGCGGAGGACAAGTAAAACGTGGGTGGAGGATGACGAGCGGAAATCGCTCGGTACCGGCCCGTGGCAGACGGAGTTCGTACCACGTCATTCCGGGGCGCTACGACTTCCGCAAGCTCGACCAGGCCATCAAGGCTGGCGGCGGCAAGGCGGAACTGAAGACAGTCAATGGAGAGGAACTGACATTCAGCGAGAACGGTCCGCACAACATCGTAGTAATGGATGCCAGTGGCCACACTGCCGACATTTCCACCTATGACGTCACCCAGAGCAACGGCGTCATCATGGTCGTAGACAAAGTTCCGATGCCGAAGTAATAGGACAAGCACTCGGCGTCAGGCGCTCGAATCCAGCGTAACGCTGTCATTTTCGGTGCCGCGCCACGACTCACTCGCATGCCTCGCGCCCTGTTTGCATTGGAGTGGCTGCTTGCGATTTGCCGCTGCGCAACCAGTCAGCCTTTAGCGGCATACGAGACTTTGGCGTGGCTGACGAACGCGCCTGCATCAAAGGAGAAATACCATGGAAAAGTTGGCGACGAAAGTTCTGTTCGCGCGTGTCGCTGTCGCGTCACTCTGCGCGTGCGCCGCGACGCTTGCGCAGGCTGGCGGGAATGGCAACGGTGGAAATGGCAGCGGCGGCGCTCACGGTGCTGCAACCGCAGGGATGACGTACCACAGCGAGCCCGTCTCGAGCCCCTGGAACCGGGTTCCTGGCGACATGAGCAAGAGCGCGGACACGGCTCATATCGATATGCCCGGCATGACTCCCGACGACAGCGCTATGTCTAAAAAAACTGGGCAGTAATGCTTGAAAGTTTGCCGGCGCCAGAAGGCTCATGGTCTGCGCGCCCGGCAACATGTTCGCAAGTAGTCGCTACGTCAGGTGCCGAAGGCCGTTGCCCCCTTGTCGGCTTCCTAGACTGAAAATTCGCGGCACCGCTGGTGCAGGAAGAGCCTTACCTAAGGCCAGTCGGAAGGCGCAATCGCCGGTTGCGCTCACAGCTCTGTTCATAGAGCCGGCCGTCCTGGTAACCGCATGAAGTTTTCGATGAGCCGTAGCAAGTCCGTCTCGTCCGGCCGCGTACCCCATCGGCTGTAGCCCGCAACAGATGCAATGGCAAACCAGGAATGCGGCGGAAACCATTCTGCCCGCACTGTTACGCCGCCGATAATTCGCAGTCGGCCCGTATCGCTAAGAAATTCAGCGTGAATTTTTTCGCCGCCGACTGTTTTGCTGGCAATTACTGGCGTGGACCGAAACATGAAGCCCTCCTGCGGTTTCTGACTGCTGAAAGTGGATGCTTATGTGGTAGCTCTCCCGAAGAAAACGAACATGGCCCAGGCGTTTGCATCAACCCGTCGAGTCGGCGGCTAAAACTAGGGTTACTGATAGCACCGCGTATTGAGAGGCAAGTTGCATGCCAAATTGAGCAAACGACCGATAACCGGGCTTTTGCCCATTTTGCATTGGCTATTGGTTCTGGTCAGGGGCAGTTGCGCTTGTCGGATGCACGAAAGTGAACAACGAGGCACCCGTTCTGTGCTGCGCAGCGCGCCGGCGGTAACCGGGCGATTGTCGTCAAAAAAGGAGCGGAATCGCGTGAAATTACCCAACCACGCTGATGGCAGGCCACACAGAGCCTGGCAAGGCCAACCAGGCCTCTGACGATGGCTCACCTACGGAAGAGGCCTCGCTTAACCAAGGTTCCTGAAAAGTGGGAACCGCTCAAATCAAGCCACAATATTGAGGCGCAGATGGTGCTGATTAACGCGCACATATCGCAACCGTCCCAGTTAATGTTCGAGATGAAGGGTCAACGAAGCCCTGGTTGCAGCGGTGAACTTGCACGCATTGTCCACAGGCTAGCTGCGGCTCAAGAGGATGCGGATGTCCTGCGGGCCAAACATGATGGCAATCTGCTTTTTCTTACATTAGCCGCAGGCTGGGTGCGGACCTGGATTCGCGACGACGTCATCGCTCAGTGGCTTGCATCCCGCCGGCCGGCCTACGTCGTGCCGCTAAAGGGCATTGTCGATGATGCAGACTTTGCGATAGAGCCGCGGCGCCACATGAAACTCCCCTATGAGCCAGCTGCGGGCATGGTCGCCACGTCAACAGTTAAAAGGCGCAAAAAGCGTCTTTCCTGGACTGCGGGAAGTTCCGGCTCAGAAACAGCCGACATTGACCAGATATGTGAGGCAGTGCTGGTAAATATCTCTCGCAACGGGCGAGCAGAAATCGAGGCACAGATTTTCGCAGAACAAAGCCGTCACGGAACCCGGCGCGATTGCGGAGCCCGATGTCTTCTCGAGGCCTCGAGCGATATCGTGAGCGCGGGCCGAAAGCATCACCCGCTCCATCACATCAGCTCCCCCACCGTTCGTCTTTAGCCAAAGAGCTGTTGACTCCACGACATGCCCGACCGACAGCCATTCGCCCGTCATCTGTCGCGCAAGGAGGTGGGGTGCAACGAGATAGGCAAGCAGTTCGGCGCGAGCGCGCAGGTCCAAGTTTAGTGGGTTGCTCATCGCCGTGACACCTGTGTCGAACACATCGACGTGCCATTGTAGATGTACCTGACCAACGTCTGTCGGATGCGTTGGCCTGGCTCAAGCTCTTCGTAGTTCGCAGGCGAATGGACGCTGCTTGCAGAAAAACTTTGTGACGTCTTCAGCTCGCGGTCTGCCCTGCCGCAACGATGTCCGGCCGGCGGACTTGGGTTCTGCCATAGCGCGCAGATTGTGTCTTGACTTCGCGAAGCCGGCACCGGTGCTGCGCAAGCCTCCAGCGCAGGGCGGAACTAGACCCGCTGTCAGGATAATGGCGCTGTTCCCGGCCCCAAGCCGGTAGATGCGCATTTCAGGTCCTCTATTGTTGTCCGAGCACGCTTTCACCTCACCTTACTCCAGCATGCGCGTGCCGTTCCACGAGAGCGTCCCAAGGCGTTGGTGAGGGAAACAGTTCCTGTAGAAAAGCGATAAACGCCTTCACCGCCGGATTGCTCCTGCGGCTTTCGGGCCATAAGGCGTGGAGTTGAAATCGGTCGTGCGCATACTCGAACAGCACGGGAACAAGTTCACCTCGCCTCACAAAGGGTGCCGCAATGTAGGTTGCTGAAATGCCGACGCCGGCACCGGCTGCCAACGCTGCGGCCACAGCGTCACTCAGGTCAATAGTGAGCCCTGACGGCGGAGAGAACTCCAGCAACCTCTCCCCCATGCGGAACGGCCAGACCGCCTCCTGTCCGGTCGACTGGTATCTGAAGTTTACGCAATCATGGTTCTGAAGGTCGCTAGGGTGAGCGGGGATTCCCCGCTCTTCGAGATAGGCGGGGGATGCGAAAGCGCATATGCGATGCGGGGCAAGCCGGCGCGCAATCAGCCTCGTGTCAGTTGGGTCACCGACCCGAATGGCAACATCAATACCCTCCTCAATCAAATCGACCACTCGGTCACTGAGCCGTACGTCGATGCTCACCTTAGGAAAGCGCTTGCGGAATACCGGCAAGGCCGCGGCTAGGATGTGGACGCCCACCGGAAGCGGTGCCGTTATCTTGATGGTCCCAGCCGGCTCCGAACGTGCCGCGGCCACAGCCTGTTCTATGTCTTCAGCCTCCCGGAGCAGTCGTTGGGTGCGCGTGAGAAGGTCGCGCCCTTCGGGAGTGAGAGTCAAGGACCGCGTCGTCCTGCTGAAAAGTTTCAAACCGAAGTGCTGCTCCAGCCGCTGCACGCTTTTGCTGATAGCGGACGGCGAGACCGCCAGCGAACGGGCCGCAGCCGTATAGCTGCCGAGCGAGGCCGCTCGGGCGAACGCGATGAGACCCGTAAGCCTCTCAACAGAGAATTGTTCCATAGTGGCACTATTAAAGCGATAAGTAGGCCTATTATCAAGCACGCCGTCTCAAATTAAGCTTCTCTTCAACGACGCCGACCCGGCGCTCATCTACGGAGAACGTTATGAACGAGGCAACCACCATCAGCCAAGCCACGCAACTTGCCGGAAAGACAGTCCTTGTTTTCGGTGGCACTTCCGGCATTGGACTGGAGGCCGCCATTCAGGCGCAGGAGGTGGGAGCCCATGTAATCGTAGTTGGCCGCAGTGCGGCCTCCGCAGAAACTGCTGCAAGGAAACATGGCTTTGCGGGTTGGCGCGCGGCGGACGTTACGGACGCGAAGGCGTTGGGACTGGCAGTGAAGGACATTCCGTCCGTTGACCATCTAGTGCTGCTAGCAGGAACGTTCGTCGCCGGCAAGCTTCGTGAAGCTGACGAGAGCTATCTGCGCCAGGCATTCGAAGAACGTATCTGGGCAGCGGTACATGTACTCCGCGCTTTGGGCGACCGTTTGAGCAAGGACGGCTCGGTCACTTTCATTTCGGGCAGTCTGGCAGACCGGCCGAACGCATACGGGACGGCTGTCCTTGCGGCCGCTTCCGCTGCGATGGAAGCGCTCTCACGTGGTCTCGCCCTCGAGTTAGCGCCCATTCGGGTAAATACATTGTCGCCCGGTCCGATTGATACGCCGATTTTGCGGAAGACGCTTGGCGATGCCCGAGACGGGTTCGTCGAGGGGCTCAAGAAGACGCTGCCTTTGCATCGGCTGGGCACTGCTGCCGAGGCAGGTGCGGGCGTGGTTTTTCTCATGACCAACGGTTTCATGAACGGCATCACGCTGAACCTGGACGGCGGCGCCCGACTTGTTTAAACATGAGTGCGGTCAAGCGTTCGTGCCGAACAGTCTAGCTCACACAACACTGCTCCAGAACAGCAGGGCGACCAATCTTCGACCAATCCGGCTTCGTGCCATGGAAGAACCGAACCGCGTATCCATCGTGCGGTCCGCTACGCATCGGCTGATTATGTACCAGCGTCACTCGGGTGAGCAGACGCAGCATTGGGAATTGCTAGAGCTCGCACCAAGTCGGACCGCATTCAAACTGCTCTCGACCACGCGCGGAAGAATCTGTATCGCCGCCGGCGGTTGAGGAGCTAGCTGACGCGGCGAACGTTACCCCGCGACAGTTCAGCCGCGTGTTCACTCACGAGACCGAGACGTCTCCCGCGCTCAGTCGAGGCGCTGCGTCTGCGGGCGCCAAGGCTCATGATTGAACGGTGCCGCCATACATTGAACGCGTTGGCCCGCGAGACCCGATGGGTCTTCGGTATGCAGCGGAAGAGACTCGAACCTTACCAGACGCGCACGGTTGTCGTACTGTCGGGAGGCACGCATGGAAGCGCTGACGTTTGTTTTCACAACCCGGGCGGCTCGTCCTCTTCCCTCTGCGTGCGAAAGAACTCTTTCGCTGCAGCCTCCTGCATCGCTCGATAGAGGCGGACGGTCTCTTCGTCGATAACGACCTCACCGTCACTGCCAACAGTCCCGTGCAAATCGCCGCGTCGAAGTAGTCGCAGCACATGTGCTCGACTCACGAACAGGTACTGCGCCACTTCGTCCACTGTCATGTCTCAGCTCCAGCTGGGCGCTTTCTGAAATGCAACGCGTTCCTACTCTTACTGTGTCACATAATTAGTTGCGCGCTCTATTGCCGTACAGGAAGAGAGCCATCGTTGCATGAGCCTTAGTCCAAGCAGAATGCGCAACGTAGTAATGGAATCAGGAACGTGGCGTTGAGCGCGCTGGACTGCCCCGGGGGATGTAATCCGGGGGAAGGGCAGGCAGCGCGCGTTCAAGGAAGTTTTTTTTATCGCGTCCATCTGATTGCATCCGGAGTCGCTGAGCCATCAGAAACCCATACGCAGCGATACTCAGTGTGGCGTGGTGGTGAAAGCCACGCCAGCCTCGCCCTTCATAATGACCGAGCCCGAACTCCTGTTTCAGGTCCTGATAGTCGCGCTCGATGCGCCAGCGCATTTTGGTCACGAACACAAGCTGCTCAAGTGTCGCCTCCTCGGGGGCGGTAGTGAGAAAGTATTTGAGCGGCTCCGGATCGCCATCAGGCCATTCAATAAGCAGCCACTCTTCGTCGCGAACGGTGCTTCGCCAATAGTCGCGATGTGCGGGACGAACCCGTACGGCGGCAAAGCGCGAGGAAAGTGCTGCGTTGCTGCCTTCGCGCCAGGTTACGGATTGCCAGGCGCTTACGGGTAATTGCATGGCCAGTTCCTTCACGGCGATCGGCTCGTGGCCGGGCGCACGGCGCAACAATGTCGGTGGCTTGCCGCGCCCGCTCCAGGGCTTGGGCGGAAGCGGCGCCGTACCTGGTGCCCACACAGAGGTGCCCGGCCGGATCCCTACCGCGTACAACAAACCCAGTTCCGTTACGCCCTCCCGGAAAGCGGTTTCGTCGCCATACCCAGCATCGGCCAGCACGATGCCCGGTGCAATGCCGGATGCTATAGCCTCGCGAAGCTGGGCCAGCGCAATCTGAGGCTTGGTCTCGAAGGCCAGATCGTCGGGAATGCCCGCACGACGGGCACGTTCCCGGTCGTCAATCCATTCCTTGGGGACATACAGCTGCCAGGCAATCGGCAGGCTGCCGCGTTGCGTCGCGATCGACAGGCTCACTGCAACCTGGCAGTTGTCCTGCTTTCCGAGTTGCCCACAGTACTGACGTGCCACCCCGACCGAATGACGTCCCTTCTTTGGAAAGCCGGTGTCGTCAATGATCCAGTAGTAGCCGCTTTCTTCAGCAGCGTGCGCGTCTAACGCTGGCATCACCCATTCGCGTACCCGCTGCAGGACCGCCCGGGCAGACCATTCTGCCTTGGCCACAAAGTGATGGAGTGACTGGTGCTTCGCACTCGCGTGAAGTGGGTCAATGTGCGCGGCCATCGGCTCGACGCTCTTGCGCGACAGCGGCAACACCAGGCCCGAACAATAGCCCTTGAGGCCGGCATGACGATCGGCGTGTCCTAACGCCTGCCCCAGATGATTCAGATACGCGTCAAATTCGTCGACATCTGCGCTCATCGCGATCGCCCGAAGTCTGTATTATTCAATACTACCAGGTATCACCTTGCTGCAAATGAATTTTGTGACACAGTAAGACTACAAGCCCGGCGGCATTGCTATGAGCTTCTTTGGGCACCAGTGGCCGACCAGACCGCGGGCAGCGTTGCCGCGGGCTTCGTTATGTCAGTAGGTCTAGGCAACCAACGCCTTTGGTGTCACCAGCCGAGCAACACTCGCAGCCGCTCAATAAGCCAGTCCGCCTCCACGACGCTGACCCACCCTTTGCCTTCAATAGCGCGCCTCATGCGCCTTAGCGTTATCTCGCGCGAATGCTGGGGAAATTTGGCTGCGTCTTTAAGTGTTTTGGGGACGAGCTGCCGTGCGAGGTCTTCGCATACGTCCCAGCGTTCAAATCGTTCGGGCGCGGTTAGACCGACAACGAACCGGCCCGCAATCCTCCGGCCGGCGAGCTTCGGCTGTGCGCCAGCGAGTGATGCGGGGCTTGTATCCCACGGAAAATCGTTGGGTATGCGTGAACTCAACGTCTCTTCAAGAAGAAGATGCTCATAGTCACGCATCAGCCCGCCGACGCTGATGTCCTCGTCCAATTGGTCCCAGCGCAGCACTGCGCCAAATGCAGAGATTCGAACTTGGCTTCGCTGCTCGGGTGTCGCTGCTAGCAATCGGGGAAACCAACGCATCGGAACTCGAAATACGCGTCCGTCCTTAAGCGAGATGCAAAACGCGTTCTCACTTACGGTCACTTTGATTGCTATCGGTCGAATGCGTTCTATCAACTGACAGACCTCGATACGTGGCTCACGTCGTAGACGCTCATGCCAGTACCATCTAGCTTACGCAAAGTCGGGACTAGCTATCGAGTACGAGAACGTTCGCCGCACTTTTTTGCGCGGACGAATTGCACTGCTCAACATCACGTCTCTTTTGTTAAGGGCCGCGGCGGAAGTTCTTCTCTGCCTACAAGAGCCGTCGCGACACCCCGGGCGACAAGGTCCCCCACCGTGGTCGCAAATCGAGGGTAGTTCTCGAGATGACCCGTCGCCATTTGTTCCCCGGCCTCGTCAAAAACGCGGACTTCATACGACGCTTGCGCTCGGTCACCGCCCACGTTGACGATTTCGACTTTCCCGAGGTGTTTGCGCGTCGCGGTGTCAGGGTCGCCAAACGGCAACAATTCAGTGGTGACTTGCAGCATGAAGCATGCTCCTCTAATCGGGAAAATATCTGGTCGTACGACTTGCGCTTAGTGCTTGCGAAGATAAGCGATGACTTGCTTCGCTACGTCAACAACCGTCTTGTACTTGCCTGCCGCTATTCTTTGCGAGTTGAGCGGAGTGCCAGGCGCAGCTACGATTCGGATTCGAATGAGCTCGCCGACGACGAGGATTTGCACGCAAGCTTCGGGTATCGGCGTAGCATCTCCAACTGTCTGTCGCTCAACAAAGAGGGTAAATCTTCGGACGTCAGGATATGGACCCAGCGGCCATTGGTACCCGTGTACATGAAGCGCCTCTGACGCACGCTCCCAAAGCGGTCTGCGCGGGTCAATTTCCGCAATGGCGGTGTACAGCGCGTCGATGTCTGTCGGCTCGGTCTCATGCTCGCCGTCATAAAGTTTGACGGCGGTTCGCGACCACTCTGCGGCCCACGCCTCAGCTAGGCGTCTCAGCGATTTGAAATCATCATCGCTCTCAAGCATGTCGAGTGGGCTGCGGTCGCCGAGGCTTTCTCGCCGTGACGTAAGAAAATCGACGCGGCACATCGGTGGCGCGGGTGCGATGATTCGGCAAATTGCCTGCAACCGCTCACGATTGTGTGCCGGTTCTGCAAGCAGAGCAGGAATGTATGGTACTTCGTCGACTTCGACGGCGAACACGCTGCCGTCATTTAGAAGGGCCGCCAGTCGCTTCTCGCTTACGCCGATTTGCTTCTTGAAATCGGTGGGCGCCACCAACTCACCGTTCGCAATCATTGCGCGACGCGCTCGAAGCGCTTGCTGCCAAAGATGTTCTGGCAAGATGTCGCCGCCAACATCCTCGCCGGCTTCAAAGTAAGCGTCGCGAACAATCTCTTCTATGCGAGCAATCACCTCGTCAGGTAGCCGCTGAAATTTAACGCGCTCCGTCGGCGGTAGCCGGAAGTCATTCGCAGCGATTTTGCGCACAAGGGATGATGCCAAAAACTGAGGTATGTCAAAGGCATCGTCGACGTGTTTCATGGCGATTTCCCAGCCGCTGTTACTCATGCCCGACCTTCCGTCACGATTGACGCGAGCCATGCATGGAACAACTGCTGCATATAAGGTGTCTCGGGCCCGGTATCTTTTGGTACGACGAAGAAACGAGACATCAAATCGAGCGGCACGCCGCGAAAATCATCCCCAATCGCAAGCCAATTTCCAAGCCTATGCGCGCCAGCATGTCTGATGATGGACCACGTACGCCCGGAGCCATTTTGTAGCTCGCCGAAGCGCGGGGGATACTCGCGTGTAGTGCCGACAACTCTTCGCCTAAGCGCGCTGGGCAACAGCGCTATAGTGTCTGCGTCACCGAACCACCAGGCCCAATTCGTCGTCAGAACTAGCCGCAAATCTGGATACGGCGCGAGTGCCTCGGAGAGGTAGTGCGCGTACTCAAATGGCTGGCGACCGGAATCGAGCGTCACGCTTCCGCAGGCGTCCACCATGCCCTCACCGCAATGCAAGACACCGCTAAATCCCATATACAGAGTCGGCGTGTTCGGGTCAATCGGGAAACCGCCGTCGAGCTCAGTCATCACTGGCCTCCTTCACGTTGCTATCGTTCGACCAGCTTCGTTTTTTCATATAGACCGACTTCTTGCGATAGAAGCGCTATCTCGTGAAGTGCTCTGCCGGCAGCACGGCGCCGCTTGAGCCTGTACGCTTCGGCCTTTGCTCGCAGCACGAGCTTGCGACCGCGGCGCACTACCACTGGACGCAAAGCGTGTCTTCGCATTAGCTGTTTGCGGACATATCCTGGACTCACATTGAGCAACTGCGCAACATCAGAAATTGACATCAAGTCGCGTCCGCCGAAGCTGACCACTGGAGACAATCTCGTATCCATGTACTCGCGGGTAGTGGCACGACAGGCGGCAAAGTAAAGATGACGTTCATCTGCGGTTCTTGTTGCTGTGTGCTTCTTACGGCAGCGACAGACTCGCTTGAGCGCCTTGCTACGAATTTTTAGAATGTGCTGGAGGATGTTTTGCGCCGCATAGATGGGACGCAGTTCGATGTTCGACTTAGTGTCAGCCATTTCGCCCCCTAAGCAGTCGACCGATTGCATAGCCGACCATAGCTGCGACCAAAGGAATCGCAAGTAGCGGCCAGTTCTCTCGCCACACGAGCAGCAAGTTGTCATTCATGAAAGAGCCCTCAAGACCGCTCGAGCTATCGTAATGACATCATCACCTATCGTGAAGGAGACAGGCGCAAAGTCAACCAGCGATTGGCCACGCTGCACACTCACGTTCGCCAGCGTGCCCATGCATGCGACGTCGATGCGCGTCGTGAAAAGCACGACCTCCTGAGCATCGCCGTCAAGCCGCGCCTCGTGGACGAAAGCCGTAAAGCGAGCAGAAACTGGATATGGGCCCCGCGGCGACGGGCGCTCGAGCGCAAGTAATGCGCGCTCCTCAAAGCTCCCTTCGGGCTCGATGGTCATTCCATCGCAAACGAGCTGAAACCTGTCGCCCGTGCAGTCGCCCAGGTACACGGCTACTTCTGTCTGCACGAGCGTCTCTGGTTGCGAGTCAGCTCCTTCAATCATTTCCGACTCCGTGTGAAGTTATCGCATAGCTCCCTTACGCGCTTTCGCATGCGGTCGCCCGCACAACAAAGTTTTTCTGCCAACCTGTATTCGCCTGCCAATCCGGCGCCTCCCCGTATTGGCAATTGGAAGCATAGGAATTTGCGTAGTCCGACCAGCGTTGTAGTCTGCAGCCAGAGTCCCGTGCGTCACTTCGACGCGTAGCTTCCGAAGCGTTTCCGCCGCGATTGTTTCGAAAGGGGCGGCTGGTGCCAGTCGTCCTGTAAAACGATTAACTCGAGTTTTTGCATACGCACCGTGACTAACGCGCGCCAGCGTTCCGGCTCCGGCCAGTCGTAGGAGCACTCGGCTTAATTGTGACGAGCTTCCCAAACTCAACAGCTCCGACCTGAGCACGACAACGCTTCTCCGCCGTCGGATTGAGCGAATCACTCGGTCCTGCAATCGCGACTTTCGCATAGCGCTGTACTCCGCCAGGACTGCTGCTGGTCAGCGTTGGTAAGCCGGGAAGCCCCGTCCTCGCCCTGCTAGCTTCACATTGGCCATTCGACAGATTCATCGAGCTTCCCATTCTCGAAAAGCCACGCGCGCAATCGCTCTAGTGCGCCGGGTGCTGCAAGCCCAGCGCTTGCCGGCACTACGCGGAACCGATGCCGTTCTTCCGCACGTAGGAACGAGCCAAGTGCTTCAACGAGAAGCGGAGCAAACTCAAATATTCTTCGACCAGAATTCAGAGCGACCTTGCCTTCGTTCGTGACACCCCTTCCCCGATGTGCAAGACACCAGAAAATCCGATGTACAGTGTTGGCGCGTCCGGATTCAAATTGCTCTGTAATAATTCGCTCATGTTTTTGCGACACCCTTAAACAAGCTTCGCGTTCCGTCGCTAGCGTGGACGACCATTGGGTTGAGGCACGGCTGCCGTCTCCCGTTCAACTGCTTATCCTGTCTCTCGACTTAGGTACCGCATCCAGGCTGATATCAACGAACGCTGACACCTTGTTCACCTCGCACCATCGCGTCCAGACGTACTGCGCCGCCGGATAAAATCCGCTTGGTCCTGAAAGCAGATACACACGGCCGGAGCGGGTGAACCCGCGCGCAACTGCCGGGTCGAAGTCCGTGATGGTCGAGCTGACTCGTCCGTTGTGGCCAAGCGTTTCGCAGCCGACGAAATGCATGTCGCCAAGATTCGTCCGCATGATTCGCCAGCGAACGAGTTCAAGCTCAGGCCGGTCGTCAATCGAAGCTACGTTCCAGACTGTCATCGTTTCCCTGTACCTCTGACCAGCGTCCTTATGTCACTGGTCTCAACCCGTGGCCTGCGACGTAACTGCGAACCGTCCAGCGTGGCCCAGCGAATCGAGCACCGTCGGCAAGTCAAGAGGCCTCATGCCGTCTTCGGAAAACTGTGCAACGCGAGTAAGGCGCGTGATGAACGGCCATTCCTCATCGCGATTGAACATCTCCCTGAGACGCTCCCGAAGCTGTTCAATTTCCACCGCATTGCATTGAGCATGGATTTCGATGTACTCGCATAGTTTCGGCATTCGAATTGCCTGCACCGGCGGCGCCACCGCACGCGCCCCGATTCCACGCGCGTCCAGTTCCCGCAAAATTGCACCTGCACGCTTGGCCCATTGATTGAGCAGCCAGGCTGCGTGGCCAGCTAGTCCGCGCACCGAGTCGATGTGCGCCGCCATCCTGTTGAGAAGCTCGTAGTAGTCGAATCCAGAATCTTGAGAATCTTTGGAGGGGTAGCCAGGTGGGACCGTATAGTCTGCGCGTGACGTAAGAATCAACGACTGAAGGTGGTTGGCCGGCTGGTAGATTTGACGCTCCAATTCGTATGCTGCGCAGGCCGCTTTTGTAAATAGCTGCATCTCATCGTGTATCGTCCGGCGCACGCACATTCGCAAAGTTGAGCTTCGTGTCATTGTGTGCGGAACGATGGCGTCCACATTCTTATGCACTTGCCTCATGTCTGCGACGATGGACGCCGCTTCGCTAGAAAGCGGCGCACGCAGCCCGTCTTCAAAGTTGACTACCGGGCTCAAGATACGCTTGGGTTCGTTCGGCACCTGCTTTCGACGCCCTTTGCCCGTTGCCGCCGCGCTCATCGCCCTGTCGAGCAGGTCGCTAACGTCCAGGCCGGCATCTTCGTCTGCGAATCCGCCGAAGACGCGCGTCCCTTCGATAGCCACATCTGTCGTGGTTTCGGTTTGCCCGTGCAACCAAAGGTCGACCGCACCCGGATGCTGACGCGGCAATGAGCGCACGCGACTTTGCTTGGACCTGCCCGCGCCCGACGCCTGCGGTCGTAACTCAGGCGCGAAGTGGGTCACGACGACCGTCGGTCCATCAAACCGTTGTCGCAGCTCATTGGCAAGCCAGACGATGGCGCGGCGGTTCTCTATGAGAGCGAACGCACGACGAGCCGAAACTTCCGACGCCTTTGACTCGCCAGTGACAGACGCCCATTGATGCACAAAGGCAATCGCACTCGCCTGCTCCGCATTGGTAGCGTCGCTCAGCCATACCGCCGTATCGACTTCAGCGAGCACTGCGTCAACGTCCTGCGCCCAGTCTCTCACTCCGAGCCCGGCACACTCCGGCGACGACCAGAACGTGCACCCAAGATATCGGACGCCGTCTAAAACGACTGTATCCTGGTCGAGTACGTGGACCGCTGTGCCCGAGGCAGCCAGCTTGCCTGCAGCCACCACTTGTTTCCCGTCGCGGCTGCGATATTCATCCAAACCGGCCACGTAGAGCACTGGCATACCGAGCGTAGAAAGCGCGCTCACCGCCTGAACGATATCTGGCAGGCCGCCCGGCACCACAAGCACATCGCATTTGCCGACGCTATCTAAAGCGCGGATGCGCTCTTCGGGATTGCCTCCCCCGAGCAACTGAACTCGTGGAAAAGGACGGTCGCGAAACAGCTTCCACGTGCTGCTCGCGGGATTGTCTAAAGTCAAAAGTCACCTCAATTGGACGCGACGTGCGAGCCCTTGCAGCCCGCCTAAAACTGATAGAGCGGAGTGTAGGCGTTTACGGTGTACATGTAAATGTCTACAACGTAAATGTCGAACATTTATATGCCGTAGACATTTACGTTGTCGTCATCAAAATGGCGGCATGAAGAAATCTAGTGAGCCTGCGACCCTGCGAGAGCGTTTCGCAACAAACCTGAGAACCTACCGCGTCGGACTGGGGATGTCGCAAGAGGAGCTTGGCAGTTACATCGGCGCCGACCGTACTGTCATCAGCCGTCTGGAACGAACATTCGGCAACCCGACGTTAGAGCGCGCAGAGGCCCTCGCGAGCGCGCTGGACATCGATGTTCGTGTTTTGATGACTTTCTCCGGCAAGGGCGAAATCGAGCGGCGGGCGCCGACGGGGGATGTGTCGAGCGCCGCGGTTGGCGCTAAGGTCTTAAAATTGAGGGAAAAGATGGGCCTCACGCAGAGACAGTTAGGTGAGCTCGCGGGTGTTGACCGCAATTTCATCTCAAGGGTTGAAGCGCCACACGGGCGCGGCACGCCCCTTGAGCTTGCGACGCTCGAGAAGCTCGCGGAAGCGTTCGGAATCCATCCAGTCGAGTTGCTTTAGCCCGGGGCACTCCCGTTTATCTGCTGTTCAACCAGGTTTGGACGACATCTTGCCGCCACCGAAGCAACTCCCGGTCATAAAGTTCGGCACGCGGTGGCAGCAACCAAGGGCGGTATTTTGCTCGCAGGACGACAGCGCGCTCAGATATGCCGAGTAAGGCGGCGAGTTCGGAGGGGTCGAGATAACGCGTCGGTGCGGTCGTTGCGGTGGATAAGGATGGTTTCATCCACCATATAGATACATCTCCGTTGGGCGTGCGGTCCTAAAATCCACGCCAACCTGAATATCGGGCGACCACGAAGATTAAAACCCCTGCGACCCGTGATTAGCTGGCCTTGATTTGCGGAAAATACTGGCGCCAGAGATAATTCGCGCATGATTATTCGCTGACAGCTGCTCGCCGGTGCCTCAACAGCACCGAATCTGCGTGCGAAGCTGGCGCTTATCCTCGGGGATAGTGTGGCACGACAACCAAAAGGCGCACCGAAGTCGGCACTTGGCCAGTGGTACGGGTATGGCCTACAGGAAGCTCGCTTCTTGCACCATCTATTGCGCTCCCGCAGCGGCGATACGATTGCACTGGAGTGTTTCGACGACGTCTCTGGGATAAAGGACGGGGTACCTTTCGCAGAGCAGGACAAGAGCGGACTTGCCCACAACCCGATTAGCGACAGCGCCATCGATTTGTGGAAGACGTTTGCAAACTGGCTTGAAGGACGACGTGGCGGATATATTCCGGCCGGCACGAAGTTCGTCTTGTACGTTGCGCAGCCGTACAAGGGCAAGATTGCTCAAAGATTGAGCGATTGCCAGAGCCCACAGGAAGCCAAGGCCCTAATTGCCGACCTACGGGCGAAGTTCTGGGGCACGAAGCCCGCTTACGAAAAAAGAGCGGCTATCCCCGAGTCACTCGGGAAATACCTGAATGTTGTCCTGCAGGCAAAGGACACTGCGCTCGCCGAAATTATCCGGTCATTCACGTTAGAACGCGGAATCGGCTCGCCGTACGATGAAATTGCGGTGGAAATCGGAAATGCGCCCGTGGGAGCCGAAAATGTCCCCGAGATATTGAAACAGCTCGCAGGCTGGATTCGAACGAACACGTTCAAACAGGTCGAGAAAAGTCGCGCGGTATCTCTCAGCCGCGACGAATTCTTCGTTGAGTATCTTGCAGCCGTTCGTAAGTTCGACCGCACAGACACAATCCTGCCCTCCTTTTCAACGAAACCGACCGCCGAAGAGACCCAAGCCGAATTGCTACTTGGCCAGACCTACGTACGCCAGTTGCATCTCATCGAGGCAGACCAAGGGTTGGTGCTTGACGCAGTCAATACCTACCTGATGGCCGCAAGCGAGCGTACCGCATGGGCGAAGCGAGGATACGTGCATCGCAGCAGCTACTCGCTATATCAGGACACGCTGTTACGCGCGTGGCGTTCCAAGCGTGCCAGCGTCAAGGTGGCGATGAGAGGCCGAGAACCGGCTGACTTTGGTATTACTTTGCTCTCAAGCTGTCTTGAGGCGGACATCAAGCTGCAAGAAAAACAGGTTCCTGAACACTTCACGGCGGGCAGCTTCCACAGACTTGCGAACACGCTAGAAATCGGATGGCATCCGGATTTCGCCGAGCTGCTCGCGCCAGCGAAGGAGGCTCTGGATGCTGTTTGATGAAATCGACGCAATCCAGAATCCTGCGCTTGGCGCAATCCTAATCTGGCGCGCGGTGTGTGGGTACTATTCCGAGAGCTCAAATGTGGACGCCGCGCCGGCAACGTTAGCATTCATCGTGTTGCCGCTTGTGTTCAACGAGGATTTGCGCGAGGTCATTGGGAAGACATTCAAATCTTCTGGTATACGGAAATTTGAGAGCAAATTCCGGAAACAGGTTGACCTGTTGTTCTCGATTCAAGACCGGGCAGACTCAATGCTTGACCTGTCGCGGCGCTCGCTTGCGATAAGCATCTCTTCCGGCCTCGTAACGCTTACCCCCGCCACTGCCACCCTCTCGCCACGGACCAAGACCATTCCCGCCGCCCAGACGTTAGGAATCTCCGAACTAACATCGGCTGCGGAGAAGATTGGCATATGGGCTCAGCAAATCTCGCTGCGCGAACTCTGCTCCGCGCTTCGACTGGAACTGTAAAAGTGCATCTCCAAATCCTTGAAGTGATTCTGTGGCCTAAGGCTGCAGGCCAGACACCTCGCCGGGTGCCGTTCGAAGCGGGAAAGGTCAACGTCATCAGTGGAACGTCCAAGCGAGGTAAATCCTCGGTCGTCCCCATCGTGGACTATTGCCTCGGGTCCCGGCTCTGCTCAATTCCCGCTGGGAAGATTCGGCAAGCCTGCGCATGGTTCGGCATTCGGGTACAGACTAGCGAAGGCGAAAAGATATTCGCACGCCGAGAGCCAGGCAATCAGCAAAGCACCGATGACATGATGCTGCTGGAGGATGTAACACTTGACGTCCCAATTGATACGCCTGCCAAGAACACGACACGACAGGCTGTAAAGCGCCTTCTGGATAGGCTTGCCGGGCTGTCGAATCTCAGTTTCGACGCTGAAGAGACAGGAAGTGGCTTCCAGGGTCGCCCCAGCTTCCGGGACACATTGGCGTTTTGCTTTCAGCCGCAGAACATCGTCGCCAACCCCGACGTTTTGTACTTCCGAGCGGACACGAATGAGCACCGCGAGAAGGTCCGGACCATATTCCCGTACGTGCTTGGCGCAACGACACCAGAGCGGCTCGAGAAGAAGTGGATTCTCGAGAATCTCGTTCGGGAATTTCGTCGCAAGGACCGGGAGCGTTCCGCGTACGCCAAGGTCTCAGCGACATGGCTCGCAAATCTACAGGTGTGGGTCACTGAAGCCCGCGAACTCGGTCTATTGCAAGGTGAGGCCCCGCAAGCCACGGAAGAGGCCCTTATCGCGGCACTTGAGACTGTACTGACCGCCGACAATCAGGTGGCTGGCTTCTCTGCCCAAGGGGTATCCGAATCAGCCGACGAGTACACGGCACTTCAGGCTGAAGAGTCCAAAATCAGTCTTGAGCTGAGCGTAGCCCGTCACCGTAGGGACCAGATAACCGTCGTTCGCAGCACTGTTGGCAGCTACAAAAGTGCACTGAAAGACCAGACGGACCGCCTGGGCATTGCCCGGTGGCTCAGGACACATTCAGACGACGGCGAGCGATGCCCAATCTGCGATGGCGCGATGACCGCGTCCAGCGGCGAACTTGAACAGCTCTGTGATGCGCTCACGACCATAGAAGACGAAACGCATACGGTTTCCATGGCTCCGCCCGTGCTCGACAGGGACCTCGTCGAGCTCACATCCCAAATGGCCCTGCTGGAAGACCAGCTGAAAGCCGTCCGGGTGCGGAAACGCGCCATTGAATCGCGGTCGAAAACCATCCGGGAAGCCGAACAGGCGTCGACACGCGTGGCTCGGTTTCTCGGCCGCGTCGAGCAAGCGTTGGAGTTGTTCTCGGCTCGATACGCTCCCGGAGGTTTGAACGAAGAACTCGAAAAACTGACCGAAAGTATCGGACAATTACGGCGGGAGCTTGCCGAGCAGCAGTATCAGGTTCAGCTCGACGCCGCGACCACGCAAGTATCAGAATACATAACGAGGATTGCGGCGACGCTTGATGTCGAGCGCAAAAGCGCTCCGGCCCGGATTGACATCAAAGAGCTGACAGTCGGTGTACGGGACGACGCAGGCCGCGAAGACTACCTCTGGCACCTGGGAAGCGGCGCGAACTGGCTCTCATACCACGTCGCTGCCATTCTGGCTCTCCACTCGTTCTTCCTTCGACAGGCGCACTCCCCTGTACCCGCGCTAATCATCTTCGACCAGCCCAGCCAGGTGTACTTTCCTCAACAACCGAAGCGCGCAGCTAGGGAAATTGATGAGGAACTGGCCGACGAGGATGTCGCGTCAATCCGCCGCTTCTACGAGGCAATGGGCAAGCTAACTGCCCACTTCAAAGGGAAGCTGCAAATCATCGTGCTCGACCATGCAGGGCCGAATGTGTGGGGTGAACTCAATGACGTAACGTTGGCTGAGGAATGGCGCGGAGATGAATACCTCGTGCCAAAGGACTGGCTGAGCATTGCAGACTAAGAGGGAAGGCACACGCGTGGCGTTGTCGTTCCGTTGGGCACCGAACGACGTGCTCCAACCTCAAGGGCTCTGCATCCGCTCTCCGAGTCTTTCGCGTTTGTATCTACGCATGCGTGTGCCCTTCAAACGCCGACGTAGACGCATGTAGCGTATGCTCAAACCAAATCAGACGCATCGGCCTTCACTTCTCCGGCTAGATTTTTCGTCAAGTCGCGAAGCATGTCGAACACGCCCTGAAATCCTACCAAGGAAGGTGCGTCAAATGGTCTGACGCCCAGTTCCACCGCATCAGCAAACTGCTTTTTGCTCATCACCACGGGCTTGCTGCGCAAGCTACCGTAACCCACCACGTCCGAGTCAACGATAAGAGTCGTTGCCTTCGGATGGCGGTACATGACCTCTACGTCACCAACGTGATTACCGTCCTGCTCGAACTCCTCTCGCGCAAACAGCCTCCGGCCCTGAATGTCCTGCTGCCATAGAAAATCATCTACGTATAAGTGCTCTATGCAAATTTGAGCACGCCCCTGCCTATGTTCCGGAATCGGAAGAACGAGGGAGTACGTGCTATTTCCGTGATGTTTCAACTTGCCATACTTGTCTTCGGCCTTCTTCGCAAACTCACTATCGCGGTCGAAAACATACACTTGCGTTTGATGTCGGAATTCTTCACGTTTCGCGTCGTTCAGGCAGTTTTGCCACAGCTTGCCTTCGCCGCGCGGCCGGTCAGAATGGTCGGACCAATCAATGTTGAGGTCCGCGTACTGACCATCTGCCTTGAATCGCTGGAGCGGATGGCGCAAATGAATCGTGTCCGTCACCCCTTCTGCGTACAGCATCAGCCGTGGCGAACTGACCTGAATTTGCTCTTCTACCCCCAACTGGAAGCCGTCGTCCAATTTCGCCAGTTTCTTCGCGAGGGCGAGATAGGTTGTGTCGTCAGCACCCTTAACGAAACGAATGAAACCGAGTCGGCCCCGAATTACCTCCCGAAAATCCGCTGGCGTACTTTTCCAGTCTGGTCGATTGCGCTTGTAGTGGTTGGCGAAGAACCACGAAGCAGCCGACTCCTCCCCGAATTTGAACCAGGCGTGGAGCACAGCTCTCAGACCGCGAACATATTCGCGACTGACGTTAACTTTTTCGTTGACCGTAATACCGGTGACCTGTTGCCGACTACTTCTGTCGAATATCCTGGTCTTCGCGTCGTTAATTGTGAAACCCTGTCGCGCGATTAGCGTGCGCAGACCGTCACCGACGTTTGCCTGAATCGACACGCCATCAGGCGCCGCGGGCGAGCATATTTGAGGGCTCAGACGCTTCAAACTTGTCGAGAAGACCAAGTCATCCGCGTATCGAGTGTAGAAACACCGATGCTCTTTCGCCATCCGCTTCAGTTCAAAATCGAGCGAACGGCAGATGAGATTCGAAATGATTGGCGAAGTCGGAGCCCCTTGGGGCAATTCATTGCCATCCATCACAATCTGCGTCAGTACAGTCGCCAACTCGTCATTGAAATGGAATGGATGTCCTCGAAAAATACCGAGAACCCGCCCAAAGTTGACGGATGGGAAGAAATCCTTCAAATCGACGCGCGCCACCCATTTCTGGGCGACATGAATACGCGCTTTTTGTGCGATGTTCTTGCCTTTCACATACCCGTACACATGCTGTCGCGGACGGTACTCCTTCGCAAGTTCAGACGCGATAATCCGTTGAATCTGTTTAAGCAGGGGCACTAGGATGCGAAGTAACCGGTCGTCGCCATTCCGCTTCTTTATTGTTTCGGTCTTATAGCGATGCGCCGGCTTCAGCTTGTATAGCAGGAAGTTGAGTTTGGCCGTTTTGATGCCAAGGAACTGACACAGTTGTGCTTTTGACGTCAATTGAGCGAAGCCGCAGAAAAGCGCTACTTGAGTATTGGTGCCCATCAGGTTCAACCTATCGATAGCTGCCTGCATCCCTAGCGACATCCCTCGTCGGTCGGCTTCTCAGCCTACTTTTGGAGTCGGCCACGGAAGTAATGGGAGAAAGTTCAAGAACCGTGACGAATACATCACAGAAAAACAACCGGATGGGCGCTGCGATTATACGGTAGGCGTACACGCGCCGGTCGCGGTCGTTCGCCAGAATGACATCCGCATTTACGGCACTGGACGCGTCGATGGCTATCTCCGACAGCGGTTAATAACGGTATTAACTGTAGAGCGAGAATCAGCAAAAACAATATATTTTTCAATGATTTATGTTATATTTTTTCGAGCCCCTCCCCCGGACCCCCACCCGGTTTCGGGCATGCTTGCCCTCAACCTAAAAACAGCTCGGCGCCCTGCAGTCGCCTTCGAAATACTTGAATACAATGCATGTAAACCCTACCTGGACACATAACGCTCCGCCTAGGGTTGCGACATATGTGTTCGACTGGGCCTGGGCCGACGCGTACAAGCGCAACGGCCTGCCCTATTACCCGAAGCTGCTGTGCGCGGTGCCCTTCACGCCGGTACAGGGCAACCGGCTGCTGTCGGCGAACGAGCATGCGTTGCGCCATCTCGCGGCCACGTTGATGGCGTTCGCCGAGCAGGCCGAGGTGTCGTCGCTGCACGTGCTGTTTCCGACGCAGAGCGAAGCGGACGCGCTCACCGATATCGGCATGATGCAGCGCGAAGGCGTGCAGTTTCACTGGCTCAACGACGGCTATCGCGACTTCGAAGACTTTCTGTCGACGCTCGAACAGAAGAAGCGCAAGAACATCCGCGCCGAACGGCGCAAGGTGCACGAGGCCGGCATCACGATGCGAAGGATCCGCGGCGCAGACATCGAGGATGCCGACTGGCGCTTCTTCAGCAAGTGCTATCGGCAAACCTATCGCGAGCATTTTTCGAGTCCGTATCTGAACCTCGATTTCTTCCGGATGATCGGCGCGTCGATGCCGGAGAATCTGCTGCTCGTGATCGCCGAATATGAAGGCAAGCCGATCGCGAGCTCGCTCGTCGTCTATCAGCGCGACGAGAAAACCGGCGGCACCTTGTATGGCCGCTACTGGGGCGCGCTCGAACACGTGCCGTGCCTGCACTTCGAAACCGCGTACTATCAGCCGCTCGAATTCTGCATCGAAGAAAAGCTCGGCGCATTCGAAGGCGGCGCGCAGGGCGAGCACAAGATGGCGCGCGGCTTTCTGCCCACGGTCACGCGCTCGACGCATTGGCTCGCGCATCCGGCGTTCGCCGATGCGGTCGGCCATTTCCTCGATAACGAAAAAAACAGCATCCACGCGTACGTGGACGAGCTGCGCGAACACAATCCGTTCAAAGGCTAGAAGCGCGGTTATGGCGTGGTTTCTCTATCTGCTCGAATGCTCGGACGGCAGCGTCTATACCGGCATCGCGACCGATGTCGCTGCTCGCTTCGACAAACATCTGAGCGGCACGGGCGCGCGTTATACGCGCTCGCGCAAGCCGGTGCGGGTGCTGGCGTCGTTCGAGCTGGCGGACCGGTCGAGCGCGTCGAGCGCCGAGTATTGGGTCAAGCGGCTCACGGCGGCCGATAAACGGGCGCTGGCGGCCGGGGTGTTCACGCTGCAGTCGGTGTTGCCGGTTGCAGCGGTGAATGACGTCGCGGAAGACGGCGAGCGTTCCGACGGCTGAGTCGTGCTACCCCCTCGCCTCCCGCATCCTCTCCGTCAGCAGCCGATGCACCCGCGCCAGCTCGCCCACCACATCTGCTTCCAGCGACGTCAACTGCTCGCGAGCGGGTAACTCGAGCCGCACCGGCCGTAACGTGCGATTCAGCGCGGCCTCGATCGCCGCGCTGATCGCCTCGACCCATTCGTCGAGTTCGCTATGCATGTCGCGACGGTTCGCGGTGAGGCGCAACTGCGTCGCGGTGCCGGCCATCCGTCGCAGCAGGCTCAGCACCGTCAGCGTGACCGTATCGGCCATCGAGTCCTCGAGCTTTTCGAGCCGCACGCGGCCGATCGCTTCTTCCGCGTTGTTGCTGGTGAGGCCCGCGGCGCGGCGCAATTGCTCGATCTCCTTGCCGCCATGCCGAGGCGCGTCGAGCGACGCGCGCAGATACGCGAGATTCGCGCGCACCGCGTCGCCGAGATAGACGCGCACATCGAGCTTCTCGCGCGTCGGCCATAGAAGGAACGTCGCGAGCAGCGCGAGCACGCAGCCGAGCACGTTGTTGCCGAGCCGCGTCAGCGCGAACGCCAACTCGTTGGCGCCCGGCGTCGCGAAGTCGGCGACCAGCACGAAGGTCGGCGTCAGGAACAGCACGAACAGGCTGTAACTGACGGGGCGCAGCGCCATCGTCGCCATCACCAGCGGGAACACCGCGAGCGAGATGCCGAGCGGCGAATGAATCGCATAGCCGATCGCCGCCGCGAGCACGCCGCCGACGATACTGCCCGTCGCGCGTTCGATGCTGCGCGGCCAGGTCGCGGCGATCGACGGCTGAAGGATCAGCAGCGTGGCCATCGTGGCCCAATAGCCGAACGGCAGACCGAGCGCGCGAATCACGACGAAGCCCGCCGTCGTCGTCACGCCGACACGCGCCGCATGGCGCAAGCCGACCGACTGCCACGACAGATTGGCCTTCAGCGTCGACCACGCGCGCGCCGTATAACGCGCGACGCACGCGCTCCACGGTTCGACGTGCACCTCACGCGGCGCGAAATCGACGAGCTCGAAACCGGATTGCAGCTTCACCGGTTCGAGCAACGCGCTTTCGAGCCGATGCGCGAGACGCCGCAGACGCGCCTGCGGGTCCGCGAGACGCTCCCAGCGCGCGTCGCCGGTCGCGCTGCCGATGTCGCTGAGCACTTCGCCGATCGCATTGAGCGAGCGCACCGCGCGTTGCGTGCGGCGCGGATCGTCGGGCACTTTCGCGCCCGCGCCCGACACCGCGATCAGATACGCGAACAACGCTTCGCCATCGGTCAGCAAGCCGAGCAACGTGTCGTAGACGGCCGCTCCGCCCGCTTTCGAGGCGGGCACGTTCGCGAGCGCATCGCGCGAACGTTCGAGCGACGCGCGCGCATCGGCGCGAAAGCGCGCGGCATGCGTGGCCCATTCGCGCGGCGCGGCACGGCCGCCGACAAGCCGCGCGCTATCGAACGCGACATCGGCGAGGCGCAGATACACCGCGCGCAACGACGCGCGGCTCGCGCCGAATGGATGAATGCGCCACACCGTCAAGCTCAGCGCGATCGCGAACAGACAGCCGACCAGATAGACGCCGAGAAACGCGACACCCGCGCGCGCGTCGTGCATCGGCCGATCGACCATCACGACGCAGGCGGTCGCCGCGAGGATCGTCACCTGCGACGTGGCCGCGCCCCAGATGCGGCCGAACGCGCCGAGCGTCGTGAACGCGAGCACCGCGAGCGCGGCCCACGCGGCACCCGAGGCGGACGCGAACGCGGTCATGCCGCCGCACAGCGTCGACAGCAGCGCGAAGCTCATCATCGACATGAAGCGCGCGCGGTTCGAGCCGGCGGCATCGGCGAGGCAGGTCCAGAACGCGCCGATCGCCGCCCACGCAAATACCGGATCGTGCAACACGTTGCCGAGCGCGAGCATCGCCGTCGATGCGCACGCCGCCCTCAAGCCCTCCGACAGATTCGCCTCGCTCGCCGCGAACGACACCATCCAGACCGGCCGCTTGCGATAGATCGCGGTGACGACCGAATGCAGCCGGGTCGACCAGCGCGGCGATGTCGAGTGGGACTTGCTGCGGTTCATCATCCGGACCGTGGTTCTTGAAGTGATGGAAACGCGCGTAGATGCCTGGAGTTCGCGCGCGAGGTCGTGCGGCGAATGATAAGGGTTTACACCTAAATATAAAAATGCGTTCCGTTCATCGGAGCGATGCGTTCAGGTTATGCGTGCGAGACGAAGCGTGCGAGACGAAGATCGCGGCGTTTTTGCACGGTAGTCGAATGCCGCGCAAATCAGATGAAAAAACCGCGCGGTCCTTGCGGACTCGCGCGGTTTTCGTACCGCATGCAGCAAGCGGATGAACCGCGGCGCGCTTACTTCTTGTAGTTCGCCACGCCTTCGCTGATTTCCTTGTGGGCAGCATCGACGTCGACCCAGCCTTCGACCTTGACCCACTTGCCTTTTTCGAGCGCCTTGTATTGCTCGAAGAAGTGCTTGATCTGGTCCTTCAGGTAAGCCGGCACGTCGTCGACCGACTTCAGGTTCGCCGTCATCGGGCAGATCTTGTCGTGCGGCACGGCGATCAGCTTCGCGTCGACACCGGACTCATCAGTCATCTGCAGCATGCCGAGCGCGCGGGCACGCACGACCGAGCCTGCCAGCAGCGGGAACGGCGTGATCACCAGCACATCGACCGGGTCGCCGTCGCCCGACAGCGTCTGCGGAATGAAGCCGTAGTTGGCCGGATAGCGCATGCCGGTACCGATGAAACGGTCGACGACGAGCAGGCCCAGGTCCTTGTCGGCTTCGTACTTCACCGGGTCGCTTTGCGCCGGGATTTCGATGATGACGTTGAAATCGTGCGGAAGGTCTTTGCCTGCGGGAACGTGATTGAAGCTCATGAGCGCTCTCTGAAGGGGATGGAAATCGGAAGGCGGCGAACGGCGCGCGAGCTGCCGATGCGGTGCGAACTGTGTGCGAACCGCGAACGTCGGGCACTGAAACCCTCTCGCCCCGAACCACGGGGCCGCGCACCGGACCGTACGGACTGCGTCATTATAGCCAATCGGCAGGTGGCATCCGCGGTCGGATCGGCGCGATAATCGTCTGGCGAGTCTCGCTTCGCGTCTCTACCGTTTTGTGTCTCCCCTTCGAACCCGCGCCGCCGCACGCCGGCCGCACGTCATCAAGGAGCATGCATGGAAGAAGCACGGCATTTCATCGGCGGCGAGTGGTGCGCCGCTTCCGGCGGCGAATCGATCGCCGTACTCGATCCCTCGGACGGCCAGCCGTTCACGCGCATCGCGCGCGGCACCGAGGCCGATATCGACACCGCCGTGCACGCCGCACGCGCAGCGTTCGACGGCACATGGGGCGCGCTGAGCGCCGCCGAGCGCGGCCGCGTGCTGTACCGGCTGTCGCTGCTGGTGGCAGCGCGCCAGGAAGACCTTGCACGGCTCGAAGCGCGGGACACCGGCAAACCGCTCAGGCAGGCGCGCGCCGACGCCGCCGCCCTGACCCGCTACTTCGAGTTCTACGCCGGCGCGGCCGACAAGCTGCACGGCGAAACCCTGCCCTACCAATCCGGCTACACGGTGCTGACGATCCGCGAGGCGCACGGCGTGACCGGCCACATCGTGCCGTGGAATTACCCGATGCAGATCTTCGGGCGCAGCGTCGGCGCGGCGCTCGCGACCGGCAATGCGTGCGTCGTCAAACCGGCCGAGGACGCGTGCCTTTCCGTGCTGCGGGTCGCAGAGCTCGCCGCCGAGGCCGGCTTGCCGGCCGGTGCGCTGAACATCGTGACCGGCTATGGGCACGAAGCGGGCGCCGCGCTCGCGCGTCATCCGGGCATCGATCACATCTCCTTCACGGGCTCGCCCGAAACCGGCAAGCTCGTCACGCAGATGGCCGCCGAAAACCACGTGCCGGTCACGCTCGAACTCGGCGGCAAGTCGCCGCAAATCGTGTTCGCCGACGCCGATCTCGACGCCGCGCTGCCGGTGCTGATCTCCGCAATCGTGCAGAACGCCGGGCAAACCTGCTCGGCGGGCAGTCGCGTGCTGATCGAGCAGGCGATTTACGAGCCGCTGCTCGACAGACTCAGCAGCGCCTTTCAGGCGTTGCGCGTCGGGCCGTCGAATGCCGACCTCGACTGCGGACCGCTGATCAGCGCGAAACAGCAGCAACGCGTGTGGGACTTTCTGTCGGACGCGCAGCACGACGGCATCGCGATGGCCGCGCACGGCGAGGTGATTCCCGAAGCGCCTGAAAGCGGCTTCTATCAGGCCCCGACCTTGCTGCGCGACGTGCCCGCGAGCCACCGCCTCGCGCGCGACGAAGTGTTCGGTCCGGTGCTCGCCGCGATGTCGTTCCGCGACGAAGCCGAAGCGCTCGCGCTCGCGAACGGCACGCAGTTCGGGCTCGTCGCCGGCATCTGGACACGCGATGGCGCGCGCCAGATGCGCCTCGCCCGACGCGTGCGCTCGGGCCAGGTGTTCATCAACAACTATGGCGCGGGCGGCGGCGTCGAATTGCCGTTCGGCGGCGTCAAGCATTCGGGACATGGTCGCGAGAAAGGCTTCGAGGCGCTGTATGGCTTTACGGTGCTGAAGACGATCGCGATCCGGCACGGCTAGGGGGTGCCGTAGGGCTCGCTCGCGATCGGCGCGAGCAGCACGTTACACGCAACAACGCATCGCTCTATCCATCACAAACAACGGAGACATCATGCGGTTGACAGGTAAAACGGCCATCGTCACGGGCGGCGGTTCGGGTTTCGGCGAAGGCATCGCAAAGACCTTTGCGCGCGAAGGCGCGAACGTCGTGGTCAACGACCTCAACGGGCCGGCCGCCGAACGCGTCGCGAGTGAGATCGCGATTGCGGGCGGCAAGGCGATCGCGGTACCCGGCAACGTCGCGCAACGCGACGACTGGCGCACGCTGCGCGAGGCCGCGCTGGAAGACTTCGGCAGCGTGCAGATCGTCGTCAACAACGCGGGCACCACGCATCGCAACAAGCCGGTACTCGAAGTGACCGAGGCCGAGTTCGACCGCGTCTATGCGGTGAACGTGAAGAGCATCTACTGGAGCGTGCAGGAGTTCGTGCCGTATTTTCGCGAGCAAGGCGGCGGCAGCTTCATCAATATCGCGTCGACGGCGGGCGTGCGGCCGCGGCCCGGGCTCGTCTGGTACAACGGCAGCAAGGGCGCGGTGATCGTCGCTAGCAAGTCGCTCGCCGTTGAGCTGGGGCCGGAGCGGATTCGCGTGAACTGCGTGAATCCGGTGATCGGTGAGACCGCGCTGCTGTCCGAGTTCATGGGGGTCGAGGATACGCCGCAGAACCGGCAGAAGTTCCTGGCAGGGATTCCTCTCGGGCGGTTTTCGACGCCGCAGGATATTGCGAATGCGGCGCTGTATCTGGCTTCGGATGAGGCGGAGTTTATTACCGGCGTGTGCCTCGAAGTGGATGGGGGGCGCTGCGTGTAGCGGTAGGTCAAGCGCTGCGCACGCACTGCGTGCGCAGTCAGTGTTTTCCCCCAATATCGATTCGTCCTGCAAAAGACCTGGCGCGGATAGAATCGTTCGGCGGCGGCACTTCAATTCCATAAAAAAGAGGAGACATAGTCATGGCCAGTCCTGCAGATCCGCTTCACCATCCCGGCGCTGGCGCGCCGCCTTCGACGTTCGAAGAGGCGACTTATCGCAAGGTTACCTGGCGGCTCGCGCCGCTATTGATGCTCTGCTACATCGTTGCCTATCTGGACCGCGTGAACGTCGGCTTCGCGAAGCTGGGGATGAGCACCGATCTTGGCTTGAGCGATGCGGTGTATGGCTTCGGCGCGGGGATTTTCTTCATCGGCTATTTCATCTTCGAAGTGCCGAGCAACGTGATCCTGCATAAGGTCGGCGCGCGTGTCTGGATCGCGCGGATCATGATTTCGTGGGGCGTGATATCCATGCTGACGATGTTAGTCACCACACCGACGATGTTTTATGTGATGCGCTTTTTGCTCGGGCTTGCAGAGGCGGGGTTCTTTCCTGGGATTATTTTGTATCTCACCTACTGGTATCCGGCGCATCGGCGTGGACGGATGACGACCTGGTTTATGACGGCGATTGCGTTGTCGGGGGTGATTGGTGGGCCGGTGTCTGGGTACATCCTGAAGAACTTCAACGGCGTGAACGGGTGGCACGGGTGGCAGTGGCTGTTTCTGCTCGAAGGGGTGCCGTCGGTGCTGGTCGGGATCATCGTGTTCGTGATGCTCGATGATCGGATTTCGAAGGCTAAGTGGCTGACCCGGGAAGAGCAGCAGTTGCTTGAGAGTCAGGTGTCAGCTGAGGAAGCGACCAAGCACGATATGCCGATTCGGCAGGTACTCACTAGCGGGCGGGTGTTGATGTTGAGCCTCACCTACTTCTCGTTTGTGATGGGGCTTTATGGGGTGAGCTTCTGGTTGCCGACGATTATCAAATCGACCGGCGTTACCGATGCGTTTTTGATTGGGCTGCTATCGGCGGTGCCGTTTGCGGCGGCTGTTGTGGCGATGGTGTTTGTGGCGCGGAGTGCGGATCGGTCGAGGGAACGGAGATGGCATATTGCTTTGCCGGCGTTTCTTGGTGCTGTGGGGCTCGTGCTTTCCGTCGTTTGGGCGCATAACACCCTGCTTGCCATGACTGGGTTGACGCTGGCTACTATGGGCATCCTCACTACACTGCCGTTGTTTTGGAGTTTGCCTACGGCGATTCTGGCAGGCACCGGCGCCGCTGCCGGGATTGCGATGATTAATTCGATTGGCAACCTTGCCGGTTTCCTTAGTCCTTATGCTGTGGGGTGGTTGAAGGAGGTTACCGCGGCGAACGATTCGGGGATGTATATGTTGGCGGCGTTTATGGTGCTGGGCGGTTTGCTTGCTATTAGTGTGCCGGCGAGGATGGTTAATAAGTGAGTGGAGTCGCTGCTGAATGTTGCAGAAAGAGTGATTGCCCGCCTTCGCGGAATGCCACCGACGAGGTCGGGTTTATATGACCTTAGTGAAGCAGACGCAAAATCAGTCGGTGTCAAATTGGCGGGCGAGCTTCGCTCGACTAACTTCAAAAGCGTCCCCCAGTGTTGGGCGCGTTGGCATTTGGAGCGATGACTCGGGTTAGTGCCTCGCGTGTGAGCTCCCGACCGAAAGCTATAGCCGTACACGAGCAGCGGCACCTGTGGTGATCGGCCAACAATCAATCTTTGGTAACCAGCTCGGACACTCAGGCTTCCACTGCACCCAGGAAGCAGCCATTAAATCTGAGGGATGGCGGTCGCTTCTCATCGGCCATACCCGACGTTCGGCTGTCGGGGTTTGTGAGGCCGCTCCAAGTCGCATTTCCGACATTTGCATATCGGAGTTGGCGAATGTCGCACTCGCTGCGAGCGAATGCGTACTGTCGACCCCTTTCGGTCCTTCGACGCAACGTTGTGAAATCGTCAGGTTTGGAGGGCGGATTCAAACGGCCATTCCATCGCGATGACGGTTCGCGATGCTGGATACGGGTGGTTGCGAGCAACTCTCCGCGTCGAACTTACGGAGCGTTGTTCAAACGAGGTCAGGACGTCGCCGCGCCGCCACCTGCACACCAGTCACGTCCGTTTCGCAATCAGATCTAGAACCGCTTCGCGAAGCCGACCGTAAAACCGTGCGGGAGAATCTGCACGAACAGGGGTGTCTGCCACGTCGTGCTCAAGTATCCTACCGCCGTGCCCAGCGCCCAACCGGCAAGGACGTCGGTCTGCCAATGCGCCTGGCTTTTCACGCGTGCGATCGAATCATAGAGCGGCAACACCTCGAGTGCCCAAACCCACGGATCACGCCGACCATAGTTGACGATGAACGGCGTTACGAAACTCGCCTGAAGGGTGACTTCACCACTGGGAAAACTCTTTCCGCCGCTGAACCATTGGTTCGGTCCCTGGCCAGCGCTGGGCCGCTGGCGACCGAACGCATACTTCATGCCTTGGGCTGCGACCGCCGATATCGCCGTAGCGTCGGCCGTTTGCCAGAATGTATGGCCCAGTTCGTTGTCATTCCCAAGCCACAGAGCCCCACCCGCCGTCGTGGCTATCACGGCGTATTCAAGTGCGAGCTGAACATTGCGGTTCCATATGCCGCTCTGATCCAGCGCGACTTCATGATCGATCCCGCCGGCATATGCGCCCGAAAAAGTGAACGCCGTGATTGCGGCGGCTCCGCACCGTCTCCCTGTCACCCTGATTCCAGAAGTCATCGATCTCATTTTCGCCCTCGCGCAGCAGTGTGGCGAAAGGTTCGCGTAACTAGCTTTCTGCAGTTACTTTAAGACGCAACGTGAACGACGATCGCGGCCCGCACCATGATCGCCATGGATCATGGTGGCGACGATTGAAGGCAACTTCAGTCCGCCCCGGATCTATTCAAACCTTCCGATGCTTCAATTGGCGCCTCGATGCGTAACCGCCCGCAGGAGGAACTGCCGTCAGCGTACCAACGCGACGGAATGCGCAGCATGTGCTCGAATACGGTGAAACCCATGTTGCACAAGATCGTACTAGACCGATCTGAAGGAAACGTTAAGACCCGAAACGTTTCCAATGCTTAGGGAGCTAAGCCATGTCACGTCAGCATCGAATTGATCGTGCCGGGCATATTCTCGCGATGGAACCAGAGGCGGCTTGGGGGGTCCTGTTAGCGCGGCACTTAACAACATGTCGAACCAATGTCGTCGGCCCCGGATCTCTGGTTTACCCAGGCCTGTGGCTGCCTGGGAAATCCCTAAATCCATGAACAGGACGGCCTGCCAGCATGAGTGCTTACGCCGCTAGACCGGCCTCAAGAGAAATGGCTGGTGTTGAAATGGATACGCATCCTCTACCGCTGCTGGCCAGACTGGGACACGATACGACGAAAGCGTCTATCTAAACGCATTGAGGAAGCGAGGCTCGCCCCTTCTTGCAAACCTCATGCTTCCCCCTTCTAAATGCTTGACGGACTGACTCAGGGCTTGAAGCGGTCGTCGATCAGAGTCCGAAATCAAACGTCCGCCGGTACGATTTCGGCCCGTCAACACAACCTCGTTGAACATTGCCTCCAGGCCGAACCTTGGCCAATGATGAACCGCATAGCGGCCCGGCATGAACAACCCCGCCGCGCCTCGAAACCGTCGTGGCACGGTGTTCCTTTTGCGCAAAGGTGATTTCGATGTCCGGCACTTCCGGCGCCAACGCCCCGCGCCTAAAGTCAGGTCAGCCTTCGGATGCGGATCCTCACAAATGGAACCGCGCGAAGCCCCCTCAAAACTCAAAAGGAGCAAAACCATGCTGACCAGGACATCCCCCGCGCTTCTCACCAAACCGAATGTCGCCACGGAAGACGCGCAATACTTCGAATACACTTCGTCCGCCAATCCGATCGGTGCGAAGCTCATCTCGCGTGTGCCGTTCTGCAGCTTCTCGCCTTCGCTTTATGCAGACGGCGCAACCCGAGTCGTGCCGCTTGACCTGTCTGCGGAGTTGGGCTGCCCGGGTCCCGCGACCGGTCCCGGCTTGAGCGCCAACTTCCTGCGCATCAATGCGGGCGACGCGTTGACACTCGATCCCAATGCGACCTCGCAGGTCTGCTACGTCATTAGCGGAGCGGGTAGCGTGCAGCAGTCCGAAACGAGCTTCCCCTTTTCGATGGGCGATTTCTTCACGCTCCCAGGCGGCCATGCCACGGTGCTGTCCGCTGCTGCGACGGCCACGCTCTATTACGTTAATGACGCGCCACTGCTCACCTATCTTGGTACCACCGGGGTACATGCGCGCTTTGCGCCGACACGCTATCCGGCCGCCGAGGCGCAGGCAGCACTGCGCGCGGTCGCGGAACAAGCGAACGCGGGTCGTCGCAACCGCATCAGCGTACTAATGGGCAACACCAACTTTCCGCACACGCGCACGGTCACGCATGTGTTGTGGGCGATGTTCGGCATCGTGCCGCCCAACTCGGTGCAGAAGCCGCACCGGCACCAGTCGATTGCACTCGACTTCATCGCCAGCGGCAAGCCGGGTGTCTATACGCTGGTCGGAACGGAACTGGACATGGATGGCAATATCGTGAACCCGACCCGCGTCGATTGGAAAACGGGGATGGCATTCGTCACGCCGCCGGGACACTGGCATGCGCATTTCAACGAAACGAACGAAAACGCCTATGTGATTCCGATCCAGGATGCAGGCTTGCAGACTTACCTGCGCACGCTAGACATCCGCTTCGCCCGTTAAGGCTGACGCTCCAGTGCGAGTCCGTCGTCCCAGTACGGCGGCTCGCCAAACGCCTCGGCATAGAAATCCACGAAGGCGCGCACCTTCGACGAGACGATCTTCTTCGGTGGGTAGACCGCCCAGACCGCGGGTTCGGCTCGTCCGGTGCGTGCTTCCCATTCCGGTAGCACGTGCTGCAAGCGTCCTCCGCGCAGGGCCGTAGAGGCGAGCCATGTCGGCAGGAGCGCCACGCCACAACCGGCCACGGCGAGCGCGAGCACGGCTTCGGAGTCGTCAGCGCGCAAGCGCCCCTGCAACTCCACCAGCACCTGTTCCTGTTCTTGCGACGCCCGCGCGTCCGCGGTGACCAGCGTGAAATACCATTTGTCATCCGGGACCAGGGACACGCGAAGCGCATCGCGCGCGGCCAGATCGCCAGGCACACGCGGTGTGCCGCTACGCGCGAAATACGCCGGGCTGCCACAGACGATACGACGATGCGGTGCCAGGCGCCTCGCCATCAATGACGAATCGGGCAGCACGCCGGTACGGATCGCCACATCAATGCCCGCATCGATCATGTTGAGCGTTTCGTCCGTAGAGACGATGTCGAGGTCGATATCAGGATAGCGCGCCATGAAGGCCGGCAGATGCGGCACGATGTGCAGGCGGCCGAATGCCGGTGGCATTGTCACGCGCAGCACGCCTTGTGGCGTGCGATTTAGCGACGACGTCACTTCGCGCGCGTCATCGAGTGCTTGCAACGCTAACAATGCGTGTTCACGAAACAGCCGGCCGCCTTCTGTCAGGACGAGGCCGCGCGTCGACCGGTTGAATAGGGCGATGCCCAGATCTCTTTCGAGTTCGCTTACGTAGCGGGAGACAGTCGAGGTCTTGACTGACAGTGCATTGGCCGTCTTGCTGAAGCTCTGCAGTTCCGCTGCGCAAACGAAGGCCCGTACTGCGGCGAAGTAGTCCATGGACTGTCTGACGTGGATGGGATTACCTGGCTTTTGCCGAGACCGGTAGTGTACTGCCCCGGCGCGGGCGAGTGTCGCTCGTTCCCCGGCTGCAGCCCGGCAGCGATTGGCGGCACGCGACCCCTTCGAGTCACTCAATCCACGTTGACGAATGTCCCCTTGCTGCCCTACAGGAGGCCATCGTCAATCTGTTCGCCCCGAAGGGCTTTTCAAGTCAAGGCCGAAGGTAGTCCATTGGCAGCACTGATTGGCGGATCAGTCATACCTTGCCGGGATTCAACGGCATCGGGAGCACCGTCAAAAAATGTTCATGGTCAAGCGGCCCAGATGGACTATATACAAACGAGGGGCGGCGAATGGCTGTAGGTCCAACGAAAACCGCCCTTGACTCAGGTCCGCGAGAGCGGCAGTCAAGCCGAACGGAGATGTATGACGCCGAATAGTCGCGACCTGTCTTTTCCCACATAAACCGGTCAGTGGATTGCAGCGTTAGCATCATTGCCGGGGGCGACGCGCTCCCGGCCAATCCACCGCTGCCCGATGTTCCCTGTTCGACCTCCTTAACCACCGTTAGTAAACGCGACAAGGGGTGAAGTAATGAAACAGCTCGCGAACTGGGTAACGCTCTTGCAGGTCTGCCTGTAGCCCAATTTATCAAGGACGTAACGTACAGCTACCTGCTCTGCCCACTCGTCCATCCGACGTCACCCGTTCGCTCGTCGCCCATGCAAGGAGTACGCCATGTCATTTATCACGTGCCGTTTAACGTTTCTATTGCGAACCATCGCGTTCGCGACGGCGTTAGGATTCGCTTCAATCAGCATTGCGCAAGCCGATTCGGAGGTCGATCCGCCAGGAGCGGTTTACGTTCTGTCAAACCAGCCGTCCGGGAACTCCGTTCTTGTCTATTCGCGGGCTGCCAACGGAATACTCACCTATGAAGCCACGTACTCAACCGGCGGCCGAGGAGCAGGCACAGGAACCGATCCGCTAGGCTCGCAGGGTTCGCTGACGTTGCAAGGGGGCTTTCTGTTCGCCGTGAATGCCGGCAGCAATGAAGTTTCGCTGTTCGCGGTCGACGGCAGCAAACTGACGCTGCTCGACAAAAAACCATCGGGCGGTCAAATGCCCGTCAGCGTGACAGTCAAGGGGCCCATCGCGTATGTGCTCAATGCCGGCGGCACACCGAACGGCGGCACACCGAACATCAGTGGCTTTATCGTCGACGCGTTTGGCAAGCGTCTCGTTCCGTTACCGGGTTCACAGCGACCACTTGCCGGCGGAAACCTCGCCCAGCCCGCGCAAGTGAAGTTTGCGCCGGAAGGCAACGAACTGCTCGTGACCGAAAAGGGCACACAATTCATTGACACGTATTATGTCGGCTTCACCGGTTACGCCTCGACTCCAACCCGCCATAGGTCAAACGGCGTCACGCCGTTTGGCTTTTCCATCACGACCCGGGGTTATGCGATCGTCTCCGAGGCCGGGTCTGATTCGGTTTCCTCATATGAGGTCGAGGACAGCAAACATCTGACTTCCATCAGTGCAGCAATTCCCTTGGGCCAGAGCGCCCCTTGCTGGCTTGTCACCACGGGCGATGGACGTTTTGCCTACACGGCCAATGCCGGTAGCGGCTCGATCAGCAGTCTGCGGATCGCGGCGGACGGTACAGTACGCTTGCTCAATCCGACTGCAGGCACACTCAGCGCTCCCCTTGACATGGCGCTCAGTGGTCACAGCAAATTCCTCTACGTTCGTGAAGGTAACGGCGCTGTAAGTGGCTTTCGCGTGATGCCAGACGGAACACTCGAGCCACTTGGCTCAGTCACCGGCGTACCGTCGGGGGCACAAGGGATCGCGGCGCGCTAGAAACATCTCCCACGCGCTCGGAGATGTGCACGTGGGATCATGCTTTCGTATCCCTGTATCGGCAGCCTTCGCGCAAGAACGTTGCCGGTACCGCTGAGCACCCGCCGTCCACCTTGATCCGATTGAAATCGAGGCTCCCGGTCAAGCAGGTGTTAGGTGAGTCCAAACGGGCGACGGTGAGCGAGTCGAATCCCATCACTTTCTTCTGCCCAACCGACGCTCGAACGCCATTGACCCGCTTTCGATCACGTTCATACGGGTAGCGACACGCCGCGTCTATCTGGCGGTCATCCTCCAGCCAGATCAGTACCATCCGATTCGGCGAGCGGCGCAACGCATCCTACACTTAAGTTGAACCGCGCAGGCTTGCACGTGGCTGCGCCACAAATTGGGCCGAACGCATATTGCGCTGATGGCCATCGATAGCGAGCATGGCGCGGTCGCGTTCGGCGGCGACCGAGGGATTCGTATCGCCTCCGGATATGTCTCAGAGGCTAACCACCAAGGAGGCGGTTTATGAACAGTAAGTTAGCCAACCCGGCGCCGCTCGGGCTCGCTGGATTCGCATTCACCACATGGATGCTCAGCATGGTGAACACCGGCTGGTTCGACAAGGATGCCTTGGGGCTCGTGCTGGCGCTAGCGTTCGCTTTCGGCGGCACGGCGCAGATGATCGCGGGCGTGCTCGAATTTCCACGCGGCAATACGCTAGGCACAGTGGCGTTCCTCAGTTACGGCGCCTTCTGGTGGTCCTTTGCGCTGTTTGTCGCGTTCCTGGGCACCAGGGTGCCTGAGGCCTTCATCGGCTGGTATCTGTTTGTGTGGGGGGTCTTCACGTTCTACATGTGGATCGGCTCGCTGCACACGAGTACGTCTGTGCAACTGGTGTTTCTCTCGCTGTGGATCACTTTTCTGCTGTTGGCGATCGGCGCATGGACAGGTATGGGCGTTGCCAGGCGGGCCGGCGGCTATGTAGGCTTGATTACCGCTCTACTGGCGTTCTATGCGTCGGCGGCGATGGTGATCAACGAAAGCTTCGGACACACCGGTCATCGTCAACGACGCCCTCAAGGCGTTCCGCGGCAAACGTGTCGAGCCCGTGCAGATGCCCGCTGAGGCACCGCTATTCCTCATGTATTCGAGCGGTACCATGGGCCGCCCCAAGGGGTGCCAGCACTCCATTGGAGGCTATCTCGCCTACGTCGCCTGGACATCGAAATACATCCAGGACATCCACCCCGAGGACGTGTATTGGTGCATGGCCGACATCGGCTGGATTACCGGTCACTCCTACATTGTCTACGGCCCGCTCGCGCTCGCGGCCTCGTCGGTCGTGTACGAAGGCGTGCCCGTCTACCCCGATGCCGGGCGACCTTGGCGAATTGCCGAAAACCTCGGCGTCAATATCTTCCACACGTCGCCGACTGCGATCCGCGCACTGCGGCGCAGCGGACCGGACGAACCCGCGAAGTACGGCTATCACTTCAAGCACATGACGACCGTGGGCGAACCCATCGAGCCCGAAGTCTGGAAGTGGTATCACCGGTCTGTCGGGAAGGGGGAGGCCGTCATTGTCGACACGTGGTGGCAAACTGAAACGGGCGGGTTCCATTGCAGCACGGTGCCGGCGTTGCACAAGATGAAGCCCGGCAGTGCCGGTCCGGGCATACCTGGCATTCATCCGGTGATTTACGACGACGCCGGTAATGAACTTGCAAGCGGTTCCGGCAAGGCGGGCAACATCTGTATTCTCAATCCGTGGCCCGGCGCGTTTCAGACCATCTGGAGGGCCCCGGAGCGCTACGTGAAAACGTACTATGCCCGCTACTGCCGGGATCCCAGGAGCAAGGACTGGCGCGACTGGCCCTACATGGCGGGAGACGGTGCTGTCGACGCTGCGGACGGCTACTTCCGGATTCTCGGTCGCATCGACGACGTGATCAACGTCGCCGGCCATCGCCTCGGTACCCGGCCATCGCCTCGGTACCAAAGAAATCGAGTCAGCCGCCCTGCTTGTCCCCGAAGTCGTCGAAGCGGCTGTCGTGCCGGTCGCCGACGAGATCAAGGGCAGAGTGCCCGAACTGTATGTTTCGTTAAAGCCCGGGGTGGAAGCCTCGGAGGAGCTTGCAAAGCGGGTCACAAACTCGGTGGTCGATCGGATCGGAGCCATCGCGAAGCCGCACCGGGTGGTCATTGTTCCGGACATGCCCAAGACCCGGTCGGGCAAGATCATGCGGCGCGTGCTCGCAGCACTTTCAAACCATCAAGACCCCGGAGACGTATCCACGCTGGCTAACCCGGAGGTCGTTGACAGTCTGCGGGAGCTCGTGAAGTAATGGGGGCTACGTCCATGATCATCACGCAGCGCGCGCGGCCGGCGGGCGGGCGGCCATCCGGCGCCGCAGCCTTCGTCACCCATGTGACTCGACTCATAGGGAAAACTGGCCGGTCACCGCGGCCATTATCGATTGGTCCTGCGAAAACTCCCGCGTCAATCCTTTTCCGCCACCCGCCCCGGCTGCACAGCCGGCATCCTGCGATAGATCGTGTTCCGCGAGACCCCGAGCGCACGCGCTGCGGCAGACACGTTTCCGCCATAGCGCGCCAGCGTCATCGCAACCACAGAGGTGGCAACATCCTGCAGCCGAGCACCGTCGGGCAGCGGCGCATCGCCAGCAGCAGGGGCATCCGTAGCCGAACCGGCCGAAATGGCTGAAGAGCTCGAAGCAGCCGACGCAGCAGAGTCCCCCTGTCCAACCTCGCCATCGCCGCAACCCGCGCCCCCCACATCATCCAAAAAATCATCCGGCAAATGCTCCCACCGAATCACCCCATCCTCATCCACCATCGCCGCCGCAGTCCGCAGCAGATTGGCCAGTTGCCGACAGTTACCCGGCCACGCATGTCGGCCGAACACCGCCATCACATCAGCCGCAACGCTGAGCGCCTGCCGCCCCCCGCTTTCGACTGATTCCCACTGCAACATCTTTTGAACGACGACCGCGAGATCGCTCCGCTCACGCAACGCCGGCAAACGAACCGCAAGCCCGTTGATCCGATAGTAAAGATCCTCACGAAACTGGTTCTGCGCGATCATCTCGCGCAAGTTGCGGTGGGTCGCGCAAATAATGGAGACATCGACAGGAACCGCCCGCGTCGCCCCAAGCGGCGTCACAACCCGCTCCTGCAAAACACGCAGCAACCGCACCTGCAACGAATACGGCATATCCCCGATCTCATCGAGAAACAGCGTGCCTCCATTCGCCTGCATCAGCTTGCCGATCGCCCCTTTCCGCCGCGCTCCGGTAAACGCACCCTCTTCATACCCGAATAGCTCAGATTCGATCAGCGACTCCGGAATCGAAGCACAGTTAACCGCAACAAACCGCCCATCACCTCGCGGCGAATCGTTATGAATCGCCTGCGCGAGCAACTCCTTGCCGGTACCGGTCTCGCCGGCGATCAGAATCGGAATATCCTTGCCGAGCACCTTGCGAACCTTCGCGATCAGTGCGGACACACGAGCATCGCCGGTATCGAGATCGCTGAGCCGCGACAGTCCCGCAGCCGGCTGACGCGCGTTTGCGCATACCGGTCGCGGTGCGGCGACACCTTGCACATCCACCGCCCCATGCCCCAGCCCAAACGACGCCCGCCTGAACTGCCCGCGCGCGCAAACCACCGCACCGTTGTGCAAATTCAGCATCAGATGCGGCGCAACGCCATGCGTCAAACGATCGATCAATTGCGCATACGAGATCTGAAATAGCGACGACAGCGTATGCGCGCGCAACGCAGCGAGCGACAAGCCCAACTGAAACTGCGCACTTCGATTCGCGGACAGAAAGCGACCATCATCGGTAAACGCAATGATCCCTTCCATCAGCGTGCCGAGAAACTCAGGACGTCCGTGGAAAGACACTTGCAGCACGTCGCGAAACGCAGTCGAAAACAGATGGTTCTCGATCATCTGCACCGACATTTTCGCGAGTGCCGTCGTGTGCTGGTGATAGCTGCGGTGGTCGCCCGTCACGTCGAGCACGCCGATCAGATCGCCGTACGGATCGAGAATCGGCACACTCGAACAGGTCAGGAAGCGGTTAGCAGCCAGATAGTGCTGGTCCCCATGAACGACCATCGCGCATCCCTCGGCCAGCGAGGTACCGATCGCGTTGGTCCCCTGACGATCCTCGGCCCAGTTCGCGCCAGGCCGCAGCGCCACTTTTTCCGCGCGATGCAGAAAGTCGTCGTCGCCGATCGAATGCAGGATCAACCCGTCCGCGTTGGTCAGCACGATCATGCTTTGCGTGTTGACGATCTGCTCGCGCAGCGTCTCCATGACCGGCATCGCATGCGCGCACAGCACCTGGTTCTGTTCGCGCTTCAGCACGAGGCCCGTGTGGGACAGAATGTCGTAATCCGGCCGGATCGATGCGCGCAGGCCGAACGTCTCGGAGCGTTCGTGGGCTTTCTGGATCGCCGGTGCGGGCCAACCTTTGGAGCGGTTAGCCGCCGCCACGCTGAGCGGATGAACGTCGTCGCGCATTGTCTCCTCCTGAATGCGCCCGGGTCGTGCCGGACGCCTTGATGCGTGTCAACAGAATACTCCCTTTGTCAGTCCGCCCGACGCGTGCGGCGACCCCGCGCGGGCCCGCATCCTTGATCTGCGTCAGCGTCGGCCGGATCTGCGGCGTTTCTGAACACTCGCAGCCCGCGCAACTGTTCCGAAACGGAACACTTCCGCCATGAAGCTCACCGCAATCCCTGAAATATCCCACTTCGATGCATTGGTACGGTTCGTGCCTGATGTGGTCCCGCGCAGTCACCCGATCACCATCACAAAACGGAGACAAGTGATGAATCCATTTGACCTGAAAGCCCTCGGCATCGACATCGAGTATCCCTATCGCCAGCGTTACGAAAACTACATCGGCGGCAAGTGGGTACCGCCGGTCGGCGGCGACTATTTCGACAACGTGTCGCCGATCAACGGGCAGCCGTTTTGTCGCGTGCCTCGTTCGAGCGCTGCCGATATCGACCTCGCCATCGACGCCGCGCACGCAGCGCGCCGCAAATGGGCGAAGACGTCGGTGACAGAGCGCGCGAACCTGTTGCTGGCGGTGGCCGAGCGCATGGAGAAGAACCTGAAGCTGCTAGCGGTCGCCGAGACGATCGACAACGGCAAGCCGCTGCGCGAAACGATGGCCGCGGACCTGCCGCTCGCCGTCGATCATTTCCGCTATTTCGCGGGCTGCATCCGCGCGCAGGAAGGCGGCATCTCGGAGATCGACGACAACACGGTCGCTTATCACTTTCACGAGCCGGCTGGGGTGGTCGGTCAGATCATCCCGTGGAATTTTCCGCTGCTGATGGCCGCATGGAAGCTCGCGCCCGCGCTCGCGGCCGGCTGCTGCGTCGTGATGAAGCCGGCCGAGCAGACGCCGGCTTCGATACTCGTGCTGATCGAACTGATCGGCGACCTGTTCCCCGCCGGGGTCATCAACATCGTCAACGGCTTCGGCAAGGAAGCGGGCGAAGCGCTCGCCACCAGCAAGCGCATCGCGAAGATCGCGTTCACCGGCTCGACGCCGGTCGGCAAGCGCATCCTGCACGCAGCCGCGGACAACCTGATCCCGTCGACGGTCGAACTCGGCGGCAAGAGCCCGAACATCTTCTTCGCCGACGTGCTCGATCGCGACGACGCGTTCCTCGACAAGGCGCTCGAAGGTCTCGCGATGTTCGCGTTGAATCAGGGCGAGGTGTGCACGTGCCCGTCGCGCGTGCTGGTTCAGGAGTCGA
Organism: Paraburkholderia sp. CI3; assembly: GCF_050436505.1. Lineage (NCBI taxonomy): Bacteria > Pseudomonadati > Pseudomonadota > Betaproteobacteria > Burkholderiales > Burkholderiaceae > Paraburkholderia > Paraburkholderia sp. CI3. The sequence goes on along the minus strand of NZ_JBNDMI010000004.1, from coordinate 3,947,223 downwards.
TTTACGAGCGCTTCATCGAGAAGGCGATCGCGCGTGTGGAACGCATCAAGGCTGGCCATCCGCTGAACCTCGAAACGATGATCGGTGCGCAGGCATCTCAGCAGCAGCTCGACAAGATCCTGTCGTATATCGACATCGGCCGGGACGAAGGGGCGCGGTGCCTCGTCGGCGGCGAGCGCGCAACGCCTGGCGCCGGCCTCGGCGAGGGTTTCTACGTGAAGCCGACGATGCTGTTCGGCAACAACGATATGCGTGTGTTCCAGGAGGAGATCTTCGGGCCGGTCGCCTCGGTGATGACGTTCAAGGACGAACAGCAAGCGATCGAACTCGCGAACGACACGTACTATGGCCTGGGCGCGGGCGTGTGGACTCGCGACGGTACCCGCGCATACAAGATGGGACGCGAGATCGAGGCGGGACGCGTGTGGACCAACTGCTATCACCTGTATCCGGCGCATGCGGCCTTCGGTGGCTACAAGCAGTCGGGGATCGGGCGCGAAACACACAAGATGGCGTTGTCGAACTATCAGCAGACGAAGTGTCTGCTGGTCAGCTATCAGGCGGAGGCGCTGGGGTTCTTCTAAGCGAAGGGCGCGTCGTCTATGGACGGCGCGTGCCGAAGAATGCAGCCGTGCGGCGTGGTGGCCGCTCCGGCTGCATCAATCGATGCGAAATCACGAAGTCCCCACAGACCTCAGTCCGCCTCGACTTCTCCGCCAAAGCCGCATTCCGTCATCAGTCTTTCTAAAGCCGGAAGCATCGGCTCGCGAGCGCGCTGTTGGCAGGTTCATCCGGGGCCTCGGCGCATGGGGGATGCTTCTTCTGGAAGCTGTGAGATCCCGTTCGCCCGACAAATCAAACAAATTGCCTACATAGGCTAAAAATTCATCCAATTCCGAATGCTCCTGGTTGCCCCGCTCCCGATACTGTCGTTCGCAGATAACAAGGGATGACCGATGAAGAACGGCAACGGCCAGCCGATGATCCGGCTCGCAGACAAGACGACGCACGACGGCACGGTCATCGAGGCCGCGACAGACCTCATGCACATGGGCATCCCGGTTGCACTCGATGGACACGGCGTCGAGTGTCCGAGGTGTGGCGGTGTCTATCCGATCATCGCGACCGGCCAGCGAACCCACAACGGCAAGCGGGTCAGCCATGCCGGCGACAGGACGGGCTGCGGCGCGATCCTGATCGCTTCATGATCGCTTCCCGATTGCCACGAAACACCGAGCTCCTTGCACGCATGGTCGAACCCGCACAGGACCGCACGCTAGGTCTTTCCAGTGACGCACTACCCACGTGGGGCAATGAGCCTTTGCTGGCTCCGCTCCGCCTGCGCGGCACCGAATCCCTAGGCAAGCTCTATCGATACACGCTCGATGTGGCGACGATCGAAAGTCCGACGCTCGGATTGTGGCAAGCACAGGAACTGGTCGTACCCGATAACCTGATTGGCAAAGTCATCGACATGTCGATCGCGTTCGACGGGAACGGATTGTTCGGTCAACAGGAGTTGGAACCCGGTGACGTGGCACACGCGGGCGCGGGCCGCCGCACGATTTCGGGCCTCGTCACAGGCATGAAACAGACCGGCACCGACGACCGGCGCGCCCATTACCGCTTCGTCGTGCGCCCCTGGCTGTGGCTGGCCACGAAGAACCGCGAAGGCAGGATCTTTCAGGACGCGAGCGTGGTGGACATCACCGACCGGATACTCAAGGAGCGGTATCACTTTCCGGTGGTGATGGAGTTGGGCGCGACCGGTCTGTGCGAAGGCTACCCAAAGCGGGACCATGTCCGGCAGATGTGGGAATCCGATTTCGAATTCCTCACGCGGATCTGGAGAGAATGGGGAATCTACTATCTGTTCGACGGAATGACGCTGGTACTGTGCGATTCGCCCGGCTCGCACAAACAGCACGACAACGGCTACGACACTATCCGCTATCGCGCGCCTGACAGCCGGCACGTCGACGAAGAACACATTCACAGGCTCGAGGTCTCGCGTCAGATCACGACGGGCAAGGTCAGTCTGATCGACTACGACTACACGCGCCCCGGCATGCACTTCGAGGGCGAGTACGAGAGCTTCAGCGAACGGGCCTTCGACAACATCGAGCAACACGGCTGGGGCGACTACTCGCAACCGCTCGCCGGCGCGACGGGATTGTCGGGTAGGCGAAACAACTTCCGCAATGAAGCCGAACACCTCGCGAGCGTGCGCGTCGACGCAATGCGCTGCCACCGGCTACGTCTGAAGGGCCGAGGGAATCTGCGCGGCCTGACAACCGGGAAAACATTCTGGCTCGACAACCATCCGCAATGCGACATCAACGCCGAGTGCCTGGCGGTATCGACCACACTCGACATTCGCAACGCGCCGCAGAACACACAGCCGTCCGGTAACGACACGAACGACGCGTTGCGCCGGTGCGTGACCAGCTTCGTGCTTCAGCCTGCCAATACATTCTTCAGAAACCGCCCGAAGAAAAAGCCGCGCTGCGCGGCGGAAACGGCGATCGTGGTTGGGCCCGAGCACCTGCCGATCTGGGTCGATGGATACGCGCGCGCCAAGGTGCGTTTCGTGTGGGACCGGCTTGGCCCGAAAAACGAGAGCGCCAGTTGCTGGGTGCGCGTGTCGTCGCCGTGGCAAGGCAATGGCTTCGGCGCGATCTATCCGCCGCGTGTCGGTCAGGAGGTCATGGTCAGCTACCACGAAGAGGACCCGGACAAGCCGTACGTATCGGGCCGGATGATCAATGGCTGGAACCAGCCGCCCTGGAAACTACCGGATAACCAGGCACTTTCAGGCGTCTTGAGCAGTGAGCTCAAAGGTGGCTGCGACGGCCAGACCAATCACGTCGTACTGGATGACACGCCGGGCCAACTCCAGGCACAGCTCGCCAGCGATCACGCACGCTCGCGCCTCGTGCTGGGCTACAACACGCGGGTCGTGCGCGAGGCCGGCCGACAGCAGGCACGCGGCGAAGGCTGGGAACTGGCCACCGACGCATGGGGTGTCGCGCGCGCCAACAGAGGCATGCTGATCACCACGGAGGCGCGTCGCGGCGCGACCGCGCCGGCAAAGGATCTCGGCGAGACCGTGGCGCGCCTCACGCAGGCGCGCGATATCCACGAGAACCTCGCGGGTCTCGCGCGGCAGTATGAGACACAGGAGCAACAGACCAGTCAAAGCGACGTATCGCGGGCCATCAAGGCGCAGAACGAGGCGATACGCGGCGTCGCGGCGCGTGCGGACCTTCCCTTCCCGCAACTGGGCGCACCCGACATGGTGCTGGCCAGCGCCGCGGGGGTCGGTCTCACCGCAGCGCAAAGCATGCACGTGGCGAGTATCGAACACATCGCGCTCACAGCGGGCGGACACGTCAGCATGGCGGCGGCGAAATCGCTGCTGGCGTCGGCAATCAACGGCGTGCGGGTGTTCACGCAGAATCTCGGCATCAGGCTCAAGGCCGCGTCAGGCAAGGTGCGAATCGACGCGCAGAGCGACGATGTCGAGATCATCGCGCAGCGGGTCGTCAGCATCATCAGTAGAACCGATTCGATCAATCTGATGGCCAGCAAAGAGATCGTGCTCCATGCGGGAAGCACGAAGGTGGTCATCAATTCGGAAGGGTACAGGGTCTATACGGATGGAGAGCATCGGGTCCATGCGCGTGGTCATCAAACCGACAGGCCAGCGGCGTGGCCTGTCAGTGTGCCGGTAACGCCCGGAAAGCCGGGCAAGCTGGCCGCGCATCATGTTCTGATCGAACACGATACGGGCTTTGCACTGCCGAACCAGCCGTACCGGATCACGCTCGACGATGGTCAGGTGATTCAGGGCGTGACCAATGCGCTTGGAGAAACGAGTCTCGTCACGAGCAATCTGCTTGCATTCGCGACGGTTGAATTGTTCGCCGCGAGTGAACCGGACAAGGTTATTGCGGTGAGCAGAGGCGCGGTGATCAGGGAGGCGAACGAGCCGTTTGCGGGCGCAGTGCCCAACGCCGAGAAACGCACCGCCAGGGTCGCAGGAAAGGCCGTGGCCTCTCCCAATCAAAGCGCGACGACGGAAGACAAGCCGCCCGAATTCGTTTCATGCGATCCGATGAACTTCGGTCTGCGCTTTCATCACTTCATCAACGTTGCGACCGAGGCTGATGCGCCGGCTGGTATATCGATGCGCAAGGATGTTGAATATCCGGTGACCAAGGCTTATACGGCTGCGATTAAAACCGCGTTGCAGGGAATCGATTGGGCCGGGGTGACGTGGCCGTTGACTTCCCGTTTGAGAGACATGATCCAGAATGCGGTCAGGTCGAAATTGGAAGACGCGCTTGCTGCCGGGCCCTTCGGATTGCCACGAAGCGATGCCGCCAACCCGAAAAATGGTGGTGCCATGCCAGAGCTTGTGATTGTCAATCCGCTGCGGGCAACGCAGTACGCTCTGCGACAGGATGTCAGCGCAGCGTTCATCGGTGGCGATTGGGTTATCGCCGTCAACGAGAGCGAGATCGCGTACATCGTCGAACTCGGGGGCCAGCCGGCCTCGCTGGATAGCCGTCTCAGGGCATTCGCCGACACGCTATATCACGAGTCTCGCCACTGCCAACAGTACTTCTGGATGGCTTCTTTGCTTCAGCACTTTCCGGACGACTACAGGGACCTGCCAAATGTCCAAACGTTGTATTGGTCGACGATGCTGCAAGAAGCCTATATAGCGGCTGGAAACACACCGCTACCCGACGATCATCGCGTTCACATCGGTCTGCACAGGATGCTTGTATTCCACTACTACTGGCTGACTTCTTACCTGCACGACAAGCCCGGCTGGGAGTATGTCAGGCGAGATCTCCCGCTTGCCGAAAGGAAAGTGTGTGACCTGCTGAACGTCTCTGCTGAAACAGCACGAAAAATGGCGCAATTCGAAACCGGCTACAGGAGCCAACTTCATGAAGAAGATGCCTACGCCTGCGCGGAGGTGGTTCAGGCGTACTGGCAGCATCCTGGTGATCCTCTCGTTCGCAATCCCGGTACATGCACAGCTCAGTACGCCGACGCCCTCAGGACCGTCGGGGCCAGGAGCTGAGATGAGACCGACTGTGACCGATGCTCAGCGCGACATGGCCTTCAGGATACTGATCACGGCAATGGCGATCCTGCGCGACGACCAGCCCTTCAATCCCGTGCATACGATATTCGGCAGCATTCTTGCGGCGCGACGAGAGCGCGGCGTGGTAGGCGTTACGGAGTATTCCTTCGTGAACCCGGTGTTGCCGGACACGCAAATCATCGTAGTTGTGGTACCCGATCCGCTCGACCCCTCGGCCGACCGCACGAAAATCAAGCAGGTCGTGAGGCGCTTCACGATCCGCTTCAATCCACTATTGACGGACATCAACCGCTCGACGCTGGAAGATCTCCTCCAGGTCGATATCGGCTACTGGATCGACGGCAAAGGCGAGCGGCGGCCCGGCAATGATATGGGAACCGTGCCTCCACAGATTCGTCTGCATCACTATCGCTATCGTGCTTCGAATCTGCCAACGAGCCGATTTCCGGTGGATGTCGAATTTGCTTTCGGCGACCCCGGCCCAAAGAATCCAGCTCCGGACGAACCCAAAACGCCGGTCCTGATGGACGTTCGCCTCAATCGTGACTATTCCGCGTTGAAACGGCAACACCGTGAATGAAGCCCGTCTTGAACAGCAGGTGGCAAAGCGCCGCATGTACAGAGACGACATCCGCATTTTCAGCTTTGCATGGACTCGCTTGCCACCACCCTGTTTCGCCCACCCGCCTTCGCGGCGGTACAGTCGCTGGTCCGCGACCGCAATCAACCCCTCGAGGTCAAGGCAGTTATCCGAGACACTCTCCGCCACCCCGATCGATATCGTGAACCATATCTCACGGCCTGGCGCGGTACGGGTTAATTGCGTCTCCTCAAGGACGCAGGCGTTGCGGGCGACGGCCTCGCGCACGCGCTCCGCAATCCGGGCCGCGTCGTCCGCGGTCGTATCGGGCAGCAGCACACAGAACTCCTCGCCACCCAGACGTGCCATCAGATCCCCCGGGCGCCCGGAGTACTGCCTGGAGCGAGGCATCCGGTGTTAGATCGAGCTGTGCTGTCCGGTCCGCAAGGAGCCGCTCGGCACTCTCGCGAAGAAACTGCAAGTGCTGCCTGTTATTGCGGACCGCGACATCGAGAACCCTCGCCTGAATCTCGAGCCGATGCGAACGGTTATCGAGCTCCCGGGCACGTACGAGAAAATATTGGTGTACAGCAAGAATCAACGTGACAACGAATACCACGGCGAAACACAGGATCACGGTATGCCGCGGACGTGAACTGGCGCGGTCCCAAACCGTTTTCGCAGGCGTTTTAGAAGCGGACGGCAGGCGCATGCCGGCTCTCCGGTGATCCAGCTCCAGGTCCCAATACTATTCCTTCCCAACCCCCTCGACATAGCTATCAACCGCACTGTTCACCGTCGGATGAAAGCACGCATCGCCAATCAGATCCGTCAACTCGAAGCGTCTGAGCTTGTCGCGAACCGGATCCTTCACCTCTGCAAAGTGCAGCGCGATCCCGCGCTCGTCGAGCGTGCGCGTCAGTTCCCGCAGCATGTCGGCGGAGGTGACGTCCACGCTCGTCACCGGTTCGGCCGCCACCACCACACGCCGCACCGGTGCCGGCGATTCGGCGACGGCTTCCAGCAGGCGCTCCTGAAACTGCTCGGCATTCGCAAAGAACAGCGGTGCATCCCAGCGAAACAGCACGAGCCCGGGGATTTGCTGGGCATGCGGATAGCGCTGCAAGTCGTGATAGCCGCGCAAACCTTCGACGCGACCGAGCACCGCGTAGTGCGGTCGCCAGCCGTCCCACAGAAATTCGATGACCGCGATCACCACCGCGAGGCAGATGCCGGGAATCGCACCGAACACCGCGACGCCGGCAAAGCAGGCCATCGACAGCCAGAACTCCCATTGCTGGATGCGGAAAATCCGCTTCAGGTCCGTGATCTCGAACAGACCGATCGCCGCCGCGATGACGACCGCGGCGAGCGCACTGTTGGGCAGGTAGCGCATCAGATTGGGCGCGGCCATCAGCAGCGCCGCGACCGCCAGCGCGCCGACGACGCCCGTCAGTTGCGTCTTCGCACCCGCCGCCTCGGCGACCGGCGTGCGCGACGAACTGCTGCTGATCGGGAAGCCGTGGAACAGGCCGGCCGCAAGATTGGCCGCGCCGAGCCCGACCATCTCCTGATTGGGGTCGACGCGGCTGCGAAAACGTGCCGCGAAAGTTCGCGACAGCACGCTGGTATCCGCGAACGAGATCAGCGCGACCGCGCAGCCGCCGAGCAGAATCTTGACCAGATCGGCATCGGTGACCCACGGCAGCGCAAAGGTCGGCAAACCTTGAGGAATCTTGCCGAGCACTTTCACACCAATGCTATCGAGGTGCAATGCGGTTACGCACAACGTTGCGACGATCACGGCGATCAGGATGCCCGGCAGCTTTTCGAAGCGCTTGAGAAACAGGATCAGCACGAGGCTTCCAGCGCCCACCGCGAAGCTATACCAGTTGGATTTGCCATCGGCGATAGCCTGCACGAGGCTCACGATGTCCCGCAATGGCCCGCGCTCTTCGATTGAGATGGCAAACAGTTTGGGCAGCTGACTGATCAGCACGGCGAGCGCAATGCCGTTCATATAGCCGTATCGAATGGGTTTCGACAACAATTCAGTGATGAATCCCAGCCGCAGCAAGCCCATCACGATACAGAACAGGCCGGACACGATCGCCATCATGCTGGCCGCCGCAATCGCGCGCGACGGGTCGCCCGCAGCGATTTGCACCACGACCGCCAGAATCGGAGCGGCGAGCGCGGAGTCGGGACCGAGCACGAGAATCCGGCTCGGACCGAACAGCGCATACGCCAACAGCGGAACGATCGTCGCGTAGAGGCCGTACACGCCAGGGACGCCGGATGCCTCCGCATAAGCGATCCCAACCGGCACCAGCATCGTGGTCAGTACCAGTCCCGCCGTCAGATCGTTCGGCAACCAGCTCAGCCGGTACGCCTTGAGCACCGTCAGTCCCGGCAGCCAGCGCATCCAGCGGCGCGCGCTGCTTACAGCAGTCTGTTCTTTGTGAGGAACTGGCCTGTCCGCGTCCATTTTTGGAATGTTCGTAGTCGAGGACGCCGCACCACGGTTTGTGGGCGGTACCGTCATTCGAAGGATAGTCCAGACATTCCGTCGGCGACAGGGATGAGGCCGACCGGCCGCGCATCAGGGCCGCTGGCGCCTCAGCAGCCACGCGACGCCCCCCGCCAGCGCCATCACTGCCGCGCCGTACACCGCATTGCGATGCCGATCGGTGAACATCTGCCAGCAGTACGCACGCGCTTCGTCATCGAAGCGACCATGCGAAGTGTAGTGGCCCGGCACCGGCTCGTAGAGATTCGCGGGCGCATCGGCGGGCAACGGTTCATCGGTCAATTGACCGTCGTAACCCGCCCGCGCGAGATAGCGGTCGAGCAGCGCCGGCGCGATCCGGTTCGCGAGGATCGCCTTGACCGTCGACCACCCGACCCACACCTGCCGCCGCCGATGGGTGGCCGCAAAGTAGATCGCCCGTGCCGCCACTTCCGGCTGAAACACCGGCGCCACCGGCCGTGCCCTGCGCCCCGTGCGATTGAGCGCCCAGTCGAATTGCGGCGTATTGACCGCGGGCAGATCGACCATCGTCAGATGGATATCGACTCCGTCGTGCAGCAACTCGGAACGCAACGAATCGGTGAAGCCGCGCACGGCGAACTTCGCGCCGCAATAGATCGCCTGCAACGGCACCGACCGGTACCCGAGCGCCGAGCCGACATTGACGATCGTCCCGTGCCCGCGCGCGCGCATCACGGGGAGCGCCGCCAGCATGCCGTTGACCTGCCCCAGGTAGGTCACCTGCGTGCCGCGTTCGACATCGCGCGCGCTGAGCGCCGACACCGGCGCAAACGCGGTCGCCATCGCGACGTTGACCCAGACGTCGATGCCGCCCCACTCGCGCTTCACACGCTGCGCCGCGCGCTCGATCGCGTCGGCATCGGCGACATCGGCCGGAATGGCGAGTGCGCGCACGCCATAGGTCGCGGCGATCTCCTCGGCGGCACGCGCGAGCCGTCGCGGCTCGCGCGCGATGAGCCCAACGTCATAGCCCTGCCGCGCGAATTCGGACGCGGTGGCGCGCCCCACGCCGGCACTTGCCCCTGTAATGACGACGACGCCCTTGCGCTCGACGTCGCCGCTGCGGGTCTCGGTTTGCACCGTCACAGCGTCGCTGGCCACTTTGAACACCTCCGAGGTTGCACATCCAGTGAGGTGGTGAAGCAAAGCGCAGTCCCGACGATTCGAGCTGGGGATCTGCGAATTGCGCGCGAGTCCAGCGCACGCTCGGCCGCCGGGACGCCGGCCGCCGGAACGCCGGCCGCCGGAAAAACAAATGGCCGCAGCGCGGGGCTGCGGCCATCAGGTAGCGGTTTCCGAGGCTTGCGCGCTTCAGCGCATGGCCGAAAACGCCGAACTCACGTCACGTTCATCGCCAACGCACTCTCGCGATAGTGCTGGCTCGCCTTGTCGGTATCGCCCAGTTGCTCGTGTAGACGCGCGAGCGCGCGATGCGAGCGGATCTTCAGCGTCTCGTTGTCGGCAAGCTTCAGCGCGCGTTCGAGGAACGACTGCGCCTTGCCCCACAACTGCTGATGCAGGCACAGGCGCCCCAGCGCGAACATCAGGTCCGCGTCTTCCGGCCGATCCTTCTGCCACGCCTCGGCCTTCTGGATCAGCGGCAACGCATCGCCGCCAGCCGTGTCCGGATAGCGTCGCAACAGGCGCGCATCCCAGTTCTGCGCGAGCGCCTCCTCGACGATCTTGCGCGCCTCCTGCGGACGGTTTAGCGCGACCAGCAGTTCGGCGGCGGTGTCGGCGAGGCGCGGCGAATGACGCTCGGTCGCCGACAGCGAGTTCCACAGTTCGAGCAGCGCGTCCGCATTGTGGCGACGATCGCGCAGCAGATTTTCCGCCGCCAGTTGACGCAGCCGCACCGCGACCGCCGGATGGATCGCCTCGCGCTTCTCCAGCGTCTTCACGAGCTTCAGCACTTCGCCCCAGTTCTTCAGCTGCTGCTGCGCGCGCAGCATGATTTGCTGCGCGTGAATGCGCCGCGCGCCCTGCGATTGCATCTCGGTCAGCGCACTGAGCGCGCCGTCGGCGTCGCGGCCGTCGGCGCGCATGTCGGCGGTGGCCATCAGGCGCGCGTCCTGCCAGTCGGCTTCGTCGATCTGCGCGAGCCATTCGTCGCGCCGCGCGTACTCATGCATGCGATGCGCTGCGGTCGCCGCGATCAAACCGGCCGCGCCCTTGTTGTCGCCATTCGTGAGCGCGTCCTTGGCGGCCTTTTCCGCGCGCGAGAAACGCCCCGCGTACAGGTTGCCGATCGCATCGCGCAACGCCGCGTGCGCCTTCGCGACACGCGCGCGTGCGCGGTACGCGGCGACGCGCTGCGGCATGCGCCAGATATTGCGGATGATGCGCAACAGCGCATAGAGCAGGATGAACAGCACCACCAGCCCGACGACGAACAGGTTCAGCGACATGTCGACGCGGTACGGCGGATAGATCAGCAGCACTTGCCCAGCGTCGAAGCGCCCGCCCACCGCGAGCACGACCGCGACGGCGAACAGCCCCGCGAGCCATAGGAGTCCCCGGATCGCCATGATTAACCCCGGTTCCGGTATTGATTGACGGCCTGCAGGCTCGTATCGAGGTTCGGCAGCGCGACCGCGGCCGAACCGGCATCCACCTGCTTGACCAGATCGAGGACCGTCTGCGTGTCTTTCGACGACGCGTCGAAGTAGCGCGTCAACGCGGACTGCGCCGCCTGCAGGTCGGACTTCAGCGTGGTCTGGTTGCGCGACAGCAGCGCGAGACGCGCCGACAGCAGACGCAGCTTCAGGTTCTCGCGCACGAAGTAGCCTTGATCCGGCGTGACCAGCATCGCGTCGGCGTTGTCGATACGGCGCACCTGCACGAGGCTCGTCAGCTGTTCGCCGATGCCGTGCGTGACCTCGTCGATCCACACTTCCCAGCGCGGCTTGCCGGTGGCCGCGGCCACCTTCGCGGTGTCGGCCCACGTGGCCGCATGCGGCGTGGCACGCGGAATCGGTGCTTCACCCGACAGCGGCAGGCCGTTCACGTGATCGATCGCGTTGTCGAGCTTGATCGCGAGGCCGGTCAGATCGGTGGACGGCGCGGCCTTCAGCTTGTCGATGTCCAGCGCGATCGCCTTGCGCACCGCGACCGCCTGCGGACTGTCCGACGCCGCGAGGCGCGTATCGGCGCTTTGCAACGCGAACAGCGCGAGCTGCGTATTGCCGGTCAGCTGCAACTGCTGGCTCGCCGCCGACAGCATCTGCCCGACTTCGGCGAGCGTCCAGTCGTCGCGATTGCGCGCGAGATCCGCGTATTGCTGTTGCAGTGCCTGCTGCGCGGCCTGCGCATCGGCGAGCTTGCCTTCGAGCTGCGCGACCTGCGAGTCCGATTGATGCACGGTGGCGAGCGCCTGGTCGATCTTGATGCGCAGCTCGTTGGTCTGGGTGTCGTTGGCCTGCTGACGCTGCGCGAGTTCCTGCTCGGTGCGCACCAGCTTGCGGTTCATCGCGAAGCCGCCCACGCCCGCCGCGCACGCGATGACCACGATGACCAACCACAGCAGCGGTCCGCTCGCGCTGCGGCGCTTTTGCGCTTCGTACGGCGTGAAGGGTGGGTTCGGCGGCAAGGCGGCGCTTGCGGGCGGCTGGGGTGAGGCGTTCGTGGATGCGTTCGTTTCAGTCATGCGTGGTTGAGCCGGGTTGGACGATACCGGTTGGACGACGGGAGGCACGGCGGCTGCGGCAACGAGGGCTCGGACTATGCGCTCGTCGCCCGCGCCGGACACCGTAATCCTATCAAAACCCAATGCCCGCGCGGTCTGCGCGATGCGCGGATGCGGCGTGACGAGCGGCGCGTGTTTGAGCTGCTCGATCTCGCCGGCGGTCAGATGCTCGTGCGCGAGTTCGTGCAGATTGCGTACGCCTTCGGAGCTGGTCAGAAGCCATGCGTGCGGCGTGCCCGCGAGCAGTTCGTGCACGCGCGCCCATGCGCCGATCGACGGCTCCGGCACGATGCGCCGGTAAGCGGCCACCGCGTCGACTTCGGCGCCGGCTTCACGCAGGCGCTCGCTCAGCCATTCGCGGCCGCCGTCGCCGCGCACGATCAGCACGCGCTTGCCTTCGAGGCCCGCGGCACCGAGTTGCGCCTCGAGCGCGGCAAACAGGCTCTCGGAGTCGAAGCTCGTCGATTCGTCGTCGGCGCCCGCCGCGGGGCTGATCACGCGATGCTCGGGCGCGCTGACGCCGTGGCGCGCGAGCGCTTGCACGCTGCCCGGGCCGACCACGCCGATCGGCAGCGCATGCGGCCAGATATCGTGCTGGCGCGCGAACGCGTGATCGACTGCGTTCGGCGACACGAACACGACGAGCGCGTAGCGTTCGAGCGACGCGAGCGCGGCGCACAACGGCGCGTCGTCGATGACGGGCGCGATGTCGATCAGCGGGAAGTCGAGCGACGCGAGTCCGGCTGCTTCGAGCCGTTCGACGAGTTCGCTCGACTGGCCGGCCGGCCGCGTGATCACGACCGTGAAGGGCGCCTTCTCGGGCGAGACGGCGGCCATCACTCGCTGGCCGCCGCGCCGGGCGCGGCCGCGGGACCGCTCGCCGTACTGAGCGCGCGGACGATGTCGAGGGCGCCCTGCTGCACGAGCGAGTGCGCCACTTCCTCGCCGAGCGCGAGCGCGCGCTCGACGGTGGGCGCCGGCGCTGACGCCTGCGCGCTCAGCACGCGCTGGCCGTCCGGCGTCGCGACGATGCCGCGCAGATGCAGCGCGCCATCGCCCCAGGTTGCGTAGGCGGCGAGCGGCACCTCGCAGCTGCCGCCGAGCGCGCGCGATACCATGCGCTCCGCTTCGACGGCCGCCGCCGTGTGCGGATGATGCAGCGGCGCGAGCCATGCGGCGAGGTCCGCGCGATCGGCGCGAATCTCGATGCCGAGCGCGCCCTGGCCCGCCGCAGGCAGACTGTCCTCGGGATCGAGCAGCGCGCGGATGCGATCGGCGAGACCCAGCCGCTTCAGCCCGGCCGCGGCCAGAATGATCGCCGCGTAATCGCCGCGATCGAGCTTGGCGAGTCGGGTATCGAGATTGCCGCGCAACGGCCGCACGTCGAGATGCGCATAGCGCATGCGCAGCATCGCCTCACGCCGCAGACTCGAGGTGCCGACCACGGCACCGGCCGGCAGCGCGGCGAGCGAGTCGTACTGATTGGACACGAGCGCGTCGCGTGGGTCCTCGCGCTCCATGATGGTGGACAGCGCGAAACCGGCGGGCAACTCCATCGGCACGTCTTTCAGCGAATGCACCGCGAGGTCGGCTCGGCCATCGGCGAGCGCGGCTTCGAGCTCCTTCACGAAGAGCCCCTTGCCGCCCACCTTCGACAGCGTGCGATCGAGAATCTGATCACCGCGTGTCGTCATTCCGAGGATTTTTACGTCACAAGATGGATATAATTTGTGCAGCGCACATCGCACATGCTCGGCTTGCCACATGGCAAGGCGGCTCTCTCGCGACGCAATCACAAGCGTGTGGGGTGGCGTGGAAAACGTCTCGGTGTTCATTAGCTTGCTGCTGGATGTCGGGATGGAATAACAATCAATGTTAGCACGCGCCCTCGTTCGCGCCCCTTGGTTCCAAGGCACGGCGAAGCGACGTGCGCAAGCGGCATCGACGGAGGAGACGGGCTTCGCGCCATGCGCGAAGGCCCCCATTCTGCGTTGTCACGTACGGTCGTTCGCACTGCGCGGCGGCATGCGGGATGATGCAATGCGGCGAACATGCTGAGGCGATGCCTGACGCGTGTTCGGTCCCAGCGCGGGCTGGCAGCCCGTGGCTCCTCTCTCCCTCGTCGGCGTCGCGCGATTCGGCAGCGCTCGTGTCGTACCACGTACGCGGTGCGGCACGCGCGGGCCCCGCTTCTAGTGGGTCGAGCAATCGCCGTGTACAGTCGCCGTTTCAAGTCTCCGTTGCAGTTGCACTAGCAGTCCGTCTTGTAGTCCGTTGCGTAGTCCCTGTTGCACGCAGTTCACGTTGCACTTGCTGGTGGCAGTTCCGCAGTCGCAGTTCATCAATCAACAGACCCTGGCTTTCCCGAGGAAACTCATCGTGACGTCTTCCGGATCGGCGCGCCCCGCCCGCCGCAACACTGCCTCGCCCACCGCTCGCCCGGCCGACGCCGCGGCGCCTGACGCCCTGTCCGACGTTGCCGCGCACGCCATATCGTCGAGCGTCGGTCAACATGGCGACACGCGCGCCGACCAGCGCGCCAGGCGCCGCGCCCTCGCCGCTCGCGCCACCAAAGCCCCGAAGGCCGCGCAGACCTCGGTGCCCGTCAAGCAGGACAAGGCGCAAAAGGCGTCGGAAGCCGGCAAGGCCAGCAAGGCTGAACAGGCCGCGACGTCGGCCACCGCGCGCAAGCCGGCCAAGGCCAAGGCCAAGGTCGATGGCGACGCAACACCCCCGCGCGCCGCGAAACCGTCGAAACCGAAGGACGTGCCGCCGGCTGAGTCCGCCGCCGCGACCACCGCGAAGAGCGGCGGCCGCACGCGCGAGGACAAGGACCACCCGCTGTTCCAGGACATCCGCTATCTCGGGCGTCTGCTCGGCGACGTGCTGCGCGAGCAGGAAGGCGAGGCGGTGTTCGACATCGTCGAGACGATCCGGCAGACGGCAGTGCGTTTCCGTCGCGAGGACGACAGCGCCGCCGCGCAGACGCTCGACAAGAAGCTGCGCACGCTGACGCCCGAGCAGACCGTCAGCGTCGTGCGCGCGTTCAGCTACTTTTCGCATCTCGCGAACATCGCCGAGGACCGTCACCGCAACCGCCGTCACCGAATTCACGCGCTCGCGGGCTCGGCCTCGCAGCCGGGCACGATCGCCCATGCGCTCGAGCGGCTCGCCGCGGCTGGTGCCGCCGCGACACCGGTGCTGCAGCGGTTTTTCGACGACGCGCTGATCATGCCGGTGCTGACCGCGCACCCGACCGAAGTGCAGCGCAAGAGCATTCTCGACGCGCAGCACGACATCGCGCGTCTGCTCGCCGAGCGCGACCAGCCGCTGACGAACCGCGAGCGCGCGCACAACGAAGCGATGCTGCGCGCGCGCGTCACGTCGCTGTGGCAAACGCGCATGCTGCGCGACTCGCGTCTGACGGTCGCCGACGAAATCGAAAACGCGCTGTCGTACTACCGCAGCACCTTCCTCGAAGAACTGCCGGCGCTGTACGCCGACATCGAGGAGGCGCTGAAGGAACATGGCCTCGAAGCGCGCCTGCCGCCGTTCTTCCAGATGGGCAGCTGGATCGGCGGCGATCGCGACGGCAATCCAAACGTCACCGCCGAAACGCTCGAAAACGCGATCACGCGTCAGGCCGCGGTGATCTTCGAGCACTACCTGGAGCAGGTGCACAAGCTCGGCGAGGAGCTATCGATGTCGAATGTGCTCGTCGGCGCGAGCGATGCGCTGAATGAGCTCGCGGCCATCTCGCCCGACCATTCGCCGCATCGCACCGACGAGCCGTATCGTCGCGCGCTGATCGGCATCTACACGCGGCTCGCGGCAAGCGCGCGCGTGCGCCTCGGCGAAGGCAGCGTGCCGCTGCGCAGCGCCGGCCGCGGCGTCGCGCCGGTCCGCGCGATTCCCTACGACGACGCCGCCGACTTCGTGCGCGACCTCCACGTGCTGATGGATTCGCTCGCCGAGCATCACGGCGCGCCGCTCGCCGCGCCGCGTCTCGCGCCGCTCGCGCGCGCGGCCGAAGTGTTCGGCTTCCATCTCGCGAGCATCGATCTGCGGCAAAGCTCCGACATCCACGAAGCGGTGATCGCCGAGCTGCTCAAGCGCGCCGGTGTCGAGGACGATTACGCGGCGTTGCCGGAAGCCGACAAGCTGAACGTGCTGCTCGCCGAACTCGCGCAGCCGCGCGCGCTGCGCGTGCCCTCCGCCGACTACTCCGAGCTCGTGAAAAGCGAACTCGCGGTGCTCGAGGAAGCGCGCATGACGCGCGAGAAGTTCGGCGCGCGCGCGGTGCGCAACTACATCATTTCGCACACGGAGACCGTTACCGACCTGGTCGAGGTGATGCTGCTGCAGAAGGAAACCGGCCTGTTGCGCGGACGCCTCGGCGACGAGCACGACCCCGCGCGCGCCGGCCTGATGGTGATCCCGCTGTTCGAGACGATCCCCGACCTGCGCAACGCGCCGCACATCATGCGCGATCTGATCGCGCTGCCGGGCATTAGCGCGCTGATCGAACATCAGGGCAACGAGCAGGAAGTGATGCTCGGCTACTCGGACAGCAACAAGGACGGCGGCTTCCTGACGTCGAACTGGGAGCTGTATCGCGCGGAGCTTGCGCTCGTGTCGCTGTTCAACGAACGCGGCGTGACGCTGCGTCTGTTCCATGGGCGCGGCGGCACCGTCGGGCGCGGCGGCGGCCCGACCTACCAGGCGATCCTGTCGCAGCCGCCGGGCACCGTCGACGGTCAGATCCGTTTGACCGAGCAGGGCGAAGTGATCGCGAGCAAGTTCGCAAATCCGGAAATCGGCCGGCGCAATCTGGAAACCGTCGTGGCCGCGACGCTCGAAGCGTCGCTGCTGCCGCACGACCACACGTTGGCCGAGCTGCCGGTGTACGAGGAAACGATGCAGCAGCTGTCCGATACGGCGATGGCCGCGTATCGCGCGCTCGTCTACGAAACGCCGGGCTTCAAGGAGTATTTCTTCGAGTCCACACCGATCGCGGAGATCGCCGAGCTGAACATCGGCAGCCGCCCCGCGTCGCGCAAGCTGCAGGATCCGAAGCAACGCAAGATCGAGGATCTGCGCGCGATTCCGTGGGGCTTCTCGTGGGGTCAATGCCGGCTGCTGCTGACCGGCTGGTACGGCTTCGGCAGCGCGGTCGCCGAGCACCTCGACAGCGCGCCGTCCGACGCCGAACGCGCGCGCCGTCTCGCGCTGCTGCAGAAGATGCACAAGAGCTGGCCGTTCTTTTCGAACCTGATGTCGAACATGGACATGGTTATCGCGAAGACCGACCTCGCGGTCGCGTCGCGTTATGCCGCGCTCGTGACCGACAAGAAGCTGCGCAAGCATGTGTTCGAGCGCATCGTCGCCGAGTGGGAACGCACGTCGAAGGCGTTGTCGGAGATCACCGGCAAGAGCGAGCGGCTCGCCGAAAATCCGCTGCTCGCGCGCTCGATCAAGAATCGCTTCCCGTACCTCGATCCGCTCAATCACCTGCAGGTCGAACTGCTCAAACGCTATCGCGCGGGCGACACGAATGCGCGCGTGCGGCGCGGCATTCATTTGAGCATCAACGGGATCGCGGCGGGGTTGCGCAATACCGGTTGAGGTTGCCGCATTGGCGGACAAAAGCCGGGTGTGGCCGACGCAGGTCACACCCGGCTTTTCTCATTGCGCGAACCCTGCCGCTACAATAGAGCCCGCCATGTACCAGTACAAGTTCGGCAATTATTCTGGTATCTCTATTACCCCCTCCACGCGCAGCCGATAGCATGACGACGCCGTCTTCCGCCGATCACCCGCCGCCGCTCGACGCCACCCCGGCCCGCGCGCTCGGCGACTTCATCCGCGCCCATCGCGAGCGGTTGTCGCCGCAGGCGGTCGGGCTGCCGCCGGGACCGCGTCGCCGCACGCCCGGTCTGCGGCGCGAGGAAGTCGCGCAGCTGTGCGGCGTGAGCCCGACCTGGTACACGTGGATCGAGCAGGGCCGGCCAGTGTCCGCTTCCGCCGATGCGCTCGCGCGCATCGCGGTCGCGTTGCAGCTGTCGCGCGCCGAGCGCGCGTATCTGTTCGAACTGGCCGCGCAACGCGATCCGGCCGAGCCCGACCCGGCCGCCGCCGATGCGCCCGCCACGCTGCTGCAAACCGTGCAGCTCATCGACACGCCCGCCTACGTGCTCGACCGGCAGTGGAATGCGCTTGCGTGGAACGAGCGCGCGGCCGATCTGTTCGTCGGCTGGCTCGACGGCGCGCACGACCGCAACCTGCTGCGCTACACGTTCACCGAGCCGGCCGCGCGCGCGTTGATCGTCGATTGGGAAACGCGCGCGCGGCGGCTCGCCGCCGAATTCCGCGCCGACTCGATCCGCCATCTGAACGATGCGCCCACACGTGGGCTGATCGATTCGCTGTCGGCGGCGAGCGACGAGTTCGCACGCTACTGGGCCTCCCAGGACGTCGGCGGGCGCGAAGGTGGCAGGCGCGAGTTCAACCATCCGCGCGACGGGCGCATCGTGTGTGACCAGATCACGTTCAAGCCCGCGCATCGCGAGGATCTGAAGCTCGTGGTGCTGGTGCGCGAATAGGCCCGCGATGGGCGGCAGCGCTTTGGCCGCCCTCACCCGGTGTTAAAATCTTCGTCTTTCTTCGCTGCGGCGGCGCTTCTGCACGATTCGCGCGCTCGCGTTGCCAGCCTCTTCACCGCTCGTTTTTACCGCCCAACACCATGACGTCCCAATTGCACAAAAAAGGCGAAGCCTGGTCGGCCCGCTTCTCGGAGCCGATGTCGGAACTCGTCAAACGCTACACGTCGTCGGTTTTCTTCGACAAGCGTCTGGCGTTCGTCGACATCGAAGGGTCGCTCGCGCACGCGTCGATGCTCGCCGCGCAGAAGATCATTTCCGCCGACGACCTCGCCGCGATCCAGCGCGGCATGGCGCAGATCAAAGGTGAAATCGAGCGCGGCGAGTTCGAATGGCAGCTCGATCTCGAAGACGTGCACCTGAACATCGAAGCGCGCCTGACCGCGCTGATCGGCGACGCCGGCAAGCGCCTGCACACCGGCCGCTCACGCAACGACCAGGTCGCGACCGACATCCGCCTGTGGCTGCGCGGCGAGATCGACCGCATCGGCGAGCTGCTCGCCGAACTGCGCGTGGCGCTGCTCGAGATCGCGGAGAAGAACGCCGCGACCATCATGCCGGGCTTCACGCACCTGCAGGTCGCGCAGCCCGTCACGTTCGGCCACCATCTTCTCGCGTACGTCGAAATGTTCTCGCGCGACGCCGAGCGCATGATCGACTGCCGCAAGCGCGTGAACCGTCTGCCGCTCGGCGCGGCCGCGCTCGCCGGCACCAGCTATCCGATCGACCGTCACGCCGTGGCGAAGACGCTCGGCTTCGACGGCATCTGCGCGAACTCGCTCGACGCAGTCTCCGACCGCGACTTCGCGATCGAATTCACGGCCGCCTCCGCGCTCGTGATGACGCACGTGTCGCGCTTCTCCGAAGAGCTGGTGCTGTGGATGAGCCCGCGCGTCGGCTTCATCGATCTGGCCGACCGTTTCTGCACCGGCTCGTCGATCATGCCGCAGAAGAAGAACCCGGACGTGCCCGAACTCGCGCGCGGCAAGACCGGCCGCGTGAACGGCCATCTGATGGCGCTGCTCACGCTGATGAAGGGCCAGCCGCTCGCGTATAACAAGGACAACCAGGAAGACAAGGAGCCGCTGTTCGACACCGTCGATACGGTCGCCGACACGCTGCGCATCTTCGCTGAAATGGTCGCCGGCATCACGGTCAAACCGCAGGCGATGCGCGACGCCGCGCTGCAAGGCTTCTCGACCGCGACGGACCTCGCCGACTATCTCGTCAAGCGCGGCCTGCCGTTCCGCGACGCGCACGAAGCAGTTGCGCTCGCGGTGCGCGTGTGCGCCGATCGCGGCTGCGATCTCGCGGACCTGACGCTCGACGAAATGCGCGGCGAACTGCCGAACGTCGCGCATCTGATCGGCGACGACGTGTTCTCGTATCTGACGCTCGAGGGCTCGGTGGCGAGCCGCAATCATCCGGGCGGCACCGCGCCCGAGCAGGTGCTGGCCGCGGTGAAAGCGGCGCGTGCGACGTTGAAGTAATCGACGCCTGGGCAGCGCCGTGAGCCTGAGCTTGCGGCGTAGCTGGTTGAACCGGGATCGAAAAGGCGAACCCGCTTGGCGGGTTCGCCTTTTTTATTGCCGCGTGTGAATGGCGAATCGAAGGCAAAAGAAAGCCCGCCAGAAGCGGGCTGAAAAGACTTCCACCGATACCTCAGCAAGAGGCCATCAGAGTGTAGGCGGGTTTCGCTCGCCGACCAATGCGCGCAACATTTCCGGCCATTACAGCGGAAAGCAAAGCGCCTCAGCGGGACACGCACAATGACATCCGGCGGGCGAACGCCAATTGAATCCCGGCGGTTTTTGACTACCATTCAATCAGGTTCTCCTCGCGGTTCGTCGACGATGCTCTCTCGCACTTCTCCCCCTCCTGTTTCTCGCCGTGTGACTCTGCGCTCCTTCACGGCCGCTCGCATGCATCGGCTATCGCTCGCCGCGCTCGGTGTTGTCGCCGTGGCCGGTTGCACGATCACACCGCTGACGCCGCACGAAACCGTCAGCACACCGGTGGCCGCGATCAACAGCGCGACGCTCGATCAATATCGCGACGCGGTCGCACGACGGATCGTCGAGCGCAATCCGTCGTATGTGCTCCAGGGCAGGCCTCAGCCGATGCTGCGCTCGCTGGTGGTGGTGTCGTTCACGGTCGATCGTTATGGACACATCGTCGAGTCGTCCGTGTATCGCACGAACGGCGACGACGAAGCCGAAAGCACCGCGCTCGCGACGCTGCGCCGCTCGGCGCCGCTGCCGCTACCGCCCGGCAAGCTACTGAACGGCCGCGGCCAGCTCGAGCTGTTCGAAGACTGGCTGTTCAACGACAACGGCAAATTCCAGTTGCGCGAACTCGCCTCGCCGCAAGCGGAAACGTACGACTGAGCGCGGTTGGCGCGTGCGCTGACACGCACCGCCCAGCGCATCCGCGCATGGGTCGGCCACGCGCGAGCTACTCGAGTCATCGCGCATAACTCATAAAGCCGCCCTCGTTGCCGCGCAAACTTACGCCGCCATTGCTGCGCGACGAGCGCGCTCGCTATAATTTTCCGATTCCCCGCGCCGGAGCCTTCCGGCATGGCTCACGCCGTCCGCACACCCGCCGGCGCGGCGCATGAGCCGACTGCAGTGCCGCGCCGCCACCCCGCGTGCGGCGCCCAAACCTATACCTCAACGAGGATGCCGCCCTTGCGCGCCGCCCGTCTGCGACGCACGGCTCAGCGCGCCGCGGCCTCATACAATTGGAGACCCTGCATGTCCACTTCGCCGATTTCCGCCGCTCAGCCCGCAAGCGGGCAAAACAGTAGGGCGCGGATCATCTTCGCGAGCTTCATCGGCACCGCGATCGAGTTCTACGATTTCTATGTCTACGCGACCGCCGCGGCGCTCGTGATCGGACCGGTATTCTTCCCGCATGGCTCGGCAACCGCGCAGGCGCTGTCGGCGTTCGTCACGTTTGGCATCGCGTTCGTCGCGCGACCGATCGGCTCGTTCCTGTTCGGCCACTTCGGCGACCGCATCGGCCGCAAATCGACTCTGGTCGCGTCGCTGCTCGTGATGGGCCTGTCGACCACGCTGATCGGCTTCGTGCCGGGCTACGACGCGATCGGCAGCCTCGCGCCGATCCTGCTGTGCGTGCTGCGTTTCGGCCAGGGTATCGGCCTCGGCGGCGAATGGGGCGGCGCCGCGCTGCTCGCCACCGAAAACGCGCCGGC
Source organism: Paraburkholderia sp. CI3 (assembly GCF_050436505.1). Taxonomy (NCBI): domain Bacteria; kingdom Pseudomonadati; phylum Pseudomonadota; class Betaproteobacteria; order Burkholderiales; family Burkholderiaceae; genus Paraburkholderia; species Paraburkholderia sp. CI3. The sequence continues at coordinate 3,925,409 of NZ_JBNDMI010000004.1, read as the reverse complement.
CGGCAAACGCGGCTGGTTCGGCATGTTCCCGCAGCTCGGGCCCTCGATCGGCTTTCTCGCGGCCAACGGCCTGTTCTTCGCGCTCGCAATGTCGCTCTCCGACGAGCAGTTCCGCAGCTGGGGCTGGCGCGTGCCGTTCATCGTCAGCTCGGTGCTCGTCGCGCTCGGGCTGTACGTGCGGCTGAAGATTGCCGAAACGCCCGCGTTCCAGGTAGCGATCGAGCGCAAGGAGCGCGTGCGCGTGCCGATCGCGACGCTGTTCTCGCAGCACTGGCGGCCGACCGTGCTCGGCGCGCTCGCGATGGTGGTCTGCTACACGCTGTTCTACAACGCGACGACGTTCTCGCTGTCGTACGGCGTGGGGTCGCTGCATATTCCGCGGCAGACGTTCCTCGGCCTGCTATGCATCGCGGTCGTGTTCATGGCAATCGCGACGCCGCTGTCGGCCCGTGCGAGCGATCGCTTCGGGCGCAAGCCGGTGCTGATCGTCGGCATCATCGCGGCGATCCTGTCGGGCTTCACGATGGCGCCGCTGCTCGGCAGCGGCGAGCCGTTGCTCGTGCTGCTGTTTCTCGTGATCCAGCTGTTCCTGATGGGCGTGACCTTCGCGCCGATGGGCGCGCTGCTGCCGGAACTGTTTCCGACCAACGTGCGCTATACGGGCGCCGGCGTCGCGTACAACCTCGGCGGGATTCTCGGCGCGTCGGTGGCACCGTATATCGCGCAGGTGCTCGCCGCGCACGGCGGCTTGGCGTGGGTCGGCGCGTACGTGTCGGTCGCCGCGGCCGTGAGCCTTGTCGGCGTGCTGTGCATGCGCGAGACGCGTGATGAGAGTTTGATGAAATGATGCAAGGCGCATCGACGGAACAACGCTTTCGTCGATGCGCGTTTGCCGAGGTTCGATCGATGCTGCACCCGCGCAGTTTTTACGCGTCTGCGGCAGCATGCAGAGAGCATTATTTCCTCGCTGTTTCCGCGGCCCGGCACGGGTAAAACCCCCGCCTTGCGCGTCCTTTTGACTTGCCTATACTCCCCTGACATAACCCTATAAAAAACGGGGAGATCCGCATGAACGTCCATCTTCACAATGCCGATATCGTGACGATCATCGCGCTGGCCTTGCTCGGCTCGCTGCTGCTCGCGCTGCGCTTCCGTCCGACGACATGGAAATCCATTGTCGTCGAGGCGATGGCCGCGAACGCCGCGGCCATTGCCGCGGTGGTCGCGTTCGAAATGCTGGTCGCCTGAGGCTGGTGCTCCGGGCCTGAGCACGGCGCGCGGCTTAGCGGTAGTAGTAGCCGTGATGGTAGTAGCCACCGCCGCCGTAGTAATAGCCCGGCGCCGGCGCGATCACGCAGCCGCCGAGTGCCGATGCGAGCAGCGTGCCGGCCACGAGAGTCAGGATCAAGCGTTTCATGTTGTTCTCCATCGAGTCAGATTGATTCGAGCGCAAACCCCGAATGACCCGATTGGACACGATGCGCGCCGCAGCGAACGTTGCCATTTGTAAGGGAACATCACCGAGCTGTTACAGGACCGGCGCGCTGGATCGGCGCGTTCGATCGACCGCCCCGCTGCCGCCAGATCGCGCCACCATGGCGGAAAACACCGCCTATACTCCGTTGAGCGCACTGTCGCGATAGCAGCCTTGCTGGCCGCGCCGGCGTCGCCGCAATCGAGCGGTTCGACGCGCGCCGTGCGAGCCTCGACGCACCGCGGCGTATCAGTTTGCCGCCCTGCGTCCGCGCATCGGACGCTTCGGCGTCCAACGAAAAGCGACAGTTTTAACAGACGTGTAATCGATTCCTCTCCGCCCGCTGTTCCCCGACACGGGCGTTCTTTGAGGCGCGACGATGCAGTCCCCGCCAGCAAGGGTGGACTACGCATCGCGCCTCTTTTCTTTTGCGCAAACGATTGCGCGAGCGCGCGAACGAACTCAGGCGGCGGCTGATGCTTGCTGCATCGCGAGCACCGGCTCTGCCGCGTACACGTAGTCGATCGCTTCGAGCGCCGCGCTGATGGGGGGCACCGAGTCGCCGTCGCCGATCGAGGTCGAGCGATACGGCGCCTCGACGCCGCAATGCGATGGCGACGTCGCGACGAAGATCATCACGGTGCGCTTCTGCAGCGCATGCGCGAGGTGCACGAAACCCGTATCGGTACCGACCACGAGCGCGCACGCGTCGATCATCTGCGCAACTTCGGTCACACTCAATGGCGGCAGCACGGTCGCGCCTGGCACCTGCGCGGCGATCTGCCGGGCTTCGGCAAGCTCACCGTCCGAACCCCACGGCAGCACCACACGGAAACCGCGCTCGCTCAACTCGCGTCCAAGCGCCGCCCAGTGCGTGAGCGGCCATTTCTTGTCGGCTTTCGAGGTGGCGTGAAAGAGCGCCGCGACAGGCGCGTCTGGCGTCGCGAACGGCTGCGGGACGGTTTCGGGTAGCTGCAGGTCGTAGATGGGCGGCCCTTCCACTTCGTAGCCGAGCGCCTCGCTGGCGCTGATGCGCATGCCGTGCCACGCGTTTCCTTGCGGACGTGGGCCGAAACGCCCGGTGTAGGCGAACGCCGCGCCACGCTCGCCCAGATCCAGGGATTGATAGCCGATGCGCCGCGACGAGCGCGCGAGGAAGGCGATGATCGCGCTCTTGTAGACGCCATGAATGTCGATGATGTAGTCGTAGCGATACGCGCGCAGCTCGGCGATGGATGCCCAGATCGCCTTCAGATCACTCCAGCGACGCGCCTTCTTGAAGCGGCGCAGCGGCGCGCACAGCACGCGATCGACGCCCTGGCTCCAATGCACGACTTGCGCGAATGCTTCGTCCGCCGCCCAATCCACCTGAACGCCAGGAAATGCGCGTTTGATGTCGGCGACGACTGGCAACGCCTGCACGATATCGCCTAGTGAAGTGACCTTGACAATAAGTATTCGCTTCATTGAGGGTCTGTTCGTTGTTCCAAGTTGAAACTATTCTAGCTGACGTTTTTACCGATCCCGCCAAATGGCCATTGCGCGCGCGGTCCGATTCTCAATACGGCACGTTACAGCAAAAAATATCCGCCTGATGATTCACTTCACTTCATTATTTCAAACATCTTTCACGTATTCTGGTCGGTCCCGCACGCTTTATACTTGGCCCTTTGCACGAATCTCATTCATGTCCCGGCCCTTCCCTTCCCGTTCGCCCGCTGTCATGCGTCGCGCAAAACGCCTGTGGCGGCAATACGGCATCTTCTGGCTCGGTGCAATCGCCGTCGGCCTGGTCGCGGTGCTGTACGCGCGCCTGATCGACTGGGGGTATGACGCGTTTCTCGATGTCCGGCAGCGGCATGTGTGGGCGCCGCTCGTGATCACGCCCGCGGTTGCCGCACTCGCGGTCTGGCTCACGCGCAAGTTCTTTCGCGGCTCCGAGGGCAGCGGCATCCCGCAGGTCATCGCAACGCTGCACACGAAACAGCGCGGATACGGCACGCGGCTGCTGTCGCTGCGAATTCTGCTCGGCAAAATCGGCGTGTCGTTTCTCGCGATTCTCGGCGGCTTTACGATCGGCCGTGAAGGACCGACCGTGCAGGTCGGCGCCGCGCTGATGTTCAATCTGCGCCGGTTCTATCCGCGCTCGAATGCGCAGATCGAACGGCAGCTCGCGTTGGCGGGCGCGGCAGCGGGTTTGTCGGCGGCGTTCAATACACCGCTCGCGGGCGTCGTATTCGCAATCGAGGAATTGACGCGCAGCTTCGAGGCGCGCACGAGTGGCGTGCTGATCACGGCGATCATCATTGCGGGTGTCGTCGCACTGGGCCTGAACGGCAACTACACGTATTTCGGCACGATCCAGATCGGCGCGCATTTCCCTGATCTGCTCGCCGTCGCGGTGGTGCTCACCGCGATCGTCACGGGAATCGCAGGCGGTATCTTCGGCTGGCTGCTGCTCAATACCGCGCGCTGGATTCCGGAGCCGCTGCGTCAGTTGCACGGCGAGCGGCCGGTTGCGTTCGCCGCGCTGTGCGGCTTCGCGATCGCGGTGGTCGGCGTGATCTCGGGCGGCACGACGTTCGGCAGCGGCTATACGGAAGCGCGCGGCCTGCTCGAGGGACACGAGCAGCTGTCGGTGTTCTATCCGTTCCTGAAGATGATCGCGATGGTCGGCTCATACCTGCCGGGCATTCCGGGCGGCATCTTCGCGCCGTCGCTGTCGATCGGCGCGGGCTTCGGCAATCTGCTGCACATGGTGTTCGATTCGATGCAATTGCCGATGCTGATCGCGCTCGCGATGGTCGGCTATCTGGCCGCGGTCACGCAGTCGCCGATCACTTCGTTCGTAATCGTGATGGAGATGATCGACGGCCACGCTCTCGTGATTTCGCTGATGGCCACCGCGTTGATCGCGAGCCGAGTGTCCCGCCTGTTCGCGCCGCCGCTCTATGAGTCGCTCGCCGAGCGCTACGTGGCGCCGCTGCCGCAGCCCACGCCTGCGCCGGTGCCGGAAGTGCCCGAGGTCGAGGTGCCGGAAGCGGAAAGCGAGGACGGCGAGCCGAGCGCCGACGATGCCGCAGACGACATCACGACGGATACCGCCGACTCGCCGCGTCAGTAGATGCGCGAGGGCGACGCGAGGCTGACGTTGCGCGGGTAACGGCACCGCTGGAGTGCAACGGTTCCGTTTCGACCGGGAAATGGCGAGCGCCGTGGAGATGCGAAGAGACGGCTTCAGACAGAAGCCAGAGGACGAGCCGAACGCCGCACCGCATCACGTCGCTGCGACGCGACGCCATGCGACGTCCTGCACATGATGCGAGATGGACCGCGGTCCATCCGAAGCTCAGGCCTGGGGTATTTCGATCTTGACTTCGAGCACTTCGAGATCGTCCTGACGCTCGAGACTCACGCGTATGTCGTCGTCGGAAATCTTCACGTACTTCGAGATCACGGCCACCAGTTCGCGTTGCAACGCAGGCAGATAATCGGCGGGCGCATGGCCGCCGGCGCGCTCGTGCGCGATGATCAACTGCAGGCGTTCCTTCGCTACCGACGCGGACTTCTTTTTCTCGCCCAGCAAAAACGAAAGAATCGACATTACGTGCGCTCCCCTTACTTGGTGCCGAAGAGGCGCTGCAGCAGCCCGGGCTTCTGGTAATCGACAAAGCGAAGCGATTTCTGCTCGCCGAGGAAACGCGACACGACGTCCTTATAGGCTTCGGCCACATCGGTGCCGTCCAGATGCACGGCCGGCAGACCCTGGTTCGACGCGTGCAGCACCGCTTCCGATTCCGGAATCACGCCGATCAGATCGATGCGCAGAATTTCCTGGATGTCGGTCAGCGACAGCATTTCGCCTTCGCTGACGCGCTTCGGGTTGTAGCGGGTGATCAGCAGGTGCTCCTTGATCGGCTCCTTGCTTTCGATCGCGCGCTTGGTCTTCGACGACAGGATGCCGAGAATGCGATCGGAGTCGCGCACCGACGACACTTCCGGGTTCGTCACGATCAGCGCTTCGTCGGCGAAGTGCATCGCAAGCAGCGCGCCCGACTCGATACCGGCCGGCGAATCGCAGACGATGTATTCGAAGTCCATCGCGATCAGATCGTTGATGACCTTCTCGACACCTTCCATCGTCAGCGCGTCTTTATCGCGCGTTTGCGAGGCCGGGAGGATGAACAGGTTCTCGCATTTCTTGTCTTTGATCAGCGCCTGATTCAGATTCGCTTCGCCCTGGATCACGTTGATCAGGTCGTACACGACGCGGCGCTCGCAGCCCATGATGAGGTCGAGGTTGCGCAGGCCGACGTCGAAGTCGATCACGGCGGTCTTGCTGCCGCGCAACGCGAGGGCCGACGCAAAGCTCGCGCTCGTGGTCGTCTTGCCCACGCCACCCTTGCCCGAAGTCACCACAATGATTTTTGCCATTACCCTTACCTTGTGTTCGTCAAATGCGTCAATTGGTGCGCGGCCCGCCTCGCCGTGAAACGCCGCGTGCCGCAATCGCTCGGGGCAGCGCGCGTTTCGCGGCGCTTTACGTGAGCCGCAGCGGTTCGATCATCAGTTTTTCTTCTTCGAGCCAGATCTGCACCGGCTTGCCGAGCACGTCGGCCGGCAGCGGGTTCTCGGTCGTTCGATAGATGCCCGCGATCGAGATCAGTTCCGGTTCGAGACACGTGCAGAAGATGCGCGCGTCGTGATTGCCCTGCACGCCGGCCAACGCCCGGCCGCGCAGCGGCGCGTAAATGTGGATGTTGCCTTCCGCGATCACCTCGGCGCCATAGCTGACCAGACCGAGCACGACCAGATCGCCTTTTGCGTAAATACGCTGACCCGAGCGCAACGGCTTGTCGACCACCATCGTTTGCGGCGACGTGGCAAGACGCACCGGCTCGGCGGCGGGCGTGGGTTCGACGGCGGCGGCAGCGGCCGTGCCCGTGGCCGCGCTGGCGGCTGCGGATGCAGAGCTGGCGGACGCGCTCGTGCCCGCGCTTGCCTCGGTGCCTGCTGCCGCGTTTGCCGCGCTCGCCGTGCTGTCCTCATCGGCCTGCTTCGCCGGCGCGCCGCGGCGATCGCGCGCTTCGAGCAACGGCAATCCCGACTCCGTCGCCCACTGTTGCTCCGCATTCGCGACCACGCCGACCGGACGCATGCGCACGCTGTCGAGCAGTTGCGCGATGTCGGCGAGCGGCACGCGTTCGTTGCCGGCGAGACGCCGCACGTCGATCGCGACGACGTCGTTAGCGAAGAATTCGGGGGTCGCCTCGAAGCGTCGCGTCAGCTCGGCACGCATCGCATCGAGGTCGGTCGTTTTGACCACGAACATCAGCGTGTCGACAGAGCCGCTGCGCAGTTCGAAAAAGGGCGATTTCTTGGGCGACATAGCGTTCGGCGAAAAATTTTGCGTATTTTACAGGCGTACAAGCGCGCGGCCACTATTTTTCCCGGGAGAATCGGTGCTCGCGCGCGCGAGCGCAACGCGTGTCGTCGATGCGATCGACGCGCGACGGTGCGAAAGAAACGCTGGCGGGAAAAAGACCGTGATGAAGGGACGGCGAAGACGAGCGGCGCGCGCGACGCGCCGCTTGGGCGATCACTGCTGTAACACCTGCGAAGTAGTCGGCACGTGCCGCACCAGCAGACTTTCGACCTGCTCGGGTGCGCGCTCGACGCGCCGGTGCTCGCCGGTCGGGCCAAAGCCGAGCGCTTCGTAAAAGCGCATCGCGTTGCGGTTCGCGTCGGCCACCCACGCGTAGATTTCCGTGGCGCCCGCATTCGCGAGCCAGCTGCTCGCGGTATCGACGAGCAGCTCGCCGCCGCGCAGATGGCGCACGGCCGGCGCCACCCACAACTCGCAGACGAACGCGCGACGCGCCGCGGTGTCGTCGAAATGCGCCTCGATCAGCCCAGCCGGATGACCCTCGGTATAGAGCAGGAATGCACCGACGAACTGCGAAACCGCGTGATTCGCCGCGGTCGCGTCGAAACTGGCGGCGTCGGCCGACAACGCGTCCTCGAGCGTCGCGCCGAAGGCGTACGGCGCCTCCCGCAGCGAGGCCGTGCGGAGTTCGCGAAAAACGGCGCCCTGATCAGCAGTGATGCGGCGAACGGTCAATGACGGACTCATGCAGACGAAACCCCTGGAAACCCTAACGCGTAGCTTTAACCGAACCGGCCGGCGAGTCAAATTTATTATTGACCAGAATATGCGGTCCCGCTCACGGCGCGTCGTAGTCGCCCGTGCCGTCCGGCCACGGCGTCAGCAGTTCATAGCCGTCGTCGGTCACGGCGACCATGTGCTCCCATTGCGCCGATAGCGAGCGGTCCTTCGTGATCACGGTCCAGCCGTCGCGCTGTACCGACGTGCCGGCGCGGCCCGCGTTGATCATCGGCTCGATCGTGAAGACCATGCCCGGCTTCAGGCGCACCCCCTGCCCCGGCTGCCCATAGTGCAGCACCTGCGGGTCCTCGTGATAGACCTTGCCGATGCCGTGCCCGCAGTAGTCGCGCACGATCGAGAAGCCCTCGCGCTGCGCGACCTTCTGGATCGCGTGGCCGACGTCGCCGAGCGTCGCGCCCGGCTTCACCTCGCGGATGCCGGCCACCATCGCCTCGTAGGTCGTGTCGATCAGCGCACGCGCGACCGTGCTCGACTGGCCGACGCAGTACATGCGGCTCGTGTCGCCGAAATAGCCGTCCTTGATGATCGCGACGTCGATGTTGATGATGTCGCCGTCCTTCAGGATCTCGTTGCGATTCGGGATGCCGTGACACACGACATGATTGACCGACGTGCAGACGGTCTTCGGAAAGCCCAGATAGCCGACATTGGCCGGAATCGCTTTCTGCGTGTGGACGATGTAGTCGTTGCACAGCGCGTCGAGGTCGTCGGTGGAGACGCCTGCCTTGACGTGCTCGCCGATCATTGCCAGCACATCGGCCGCGAGGCGGCCCGCAATGCGCAGCTTCGCGATATCGTCGGGAGTCTTGTAGGTAATGGCCATGAATTCAGTCGATGTGAGTCGCGGGTCAAGCGTGAGACGACCCGCCGCGCCCGAAAGCCCGGCGGCCCGCAACCGCCGCTCGATTGGGCGATTTCGGGCAATTGTACAGAGGATCGCGGATGGACCCCGCGCAAATCGGCTGAAGCGGTGCGCGGCAGGAGGCGGTGGCGCTAGCGGAGCTATGCCGTGGCGCGCGCCCGAATCATAATGACGGGCTTTTGCTCGGCCAGCTTGCGGGCCTGCTCGTTCAGATGGACTGGCGGCAAAGGGACTCGAACGATCATCGAGCCGGACATCGTGATCGTTCAGTTTCCCGAACTAAAATTCGGGCGTCCCGTCATGCCGCCCGCTGCGTTCCGCCCTTCGCCATATCGTACGGATCACGCTGACTGCGGGCGTACTGCTTCGGCGCCATTCCCGACCAGCGCCGGAACGCGCGAATGAATGCCTTCTCCGACGCATCGGTGCACTATGCGTCGGTCGTCGCGCTCGGCAAGTCGGGCACCGCGATGTCGCGGGCGCGCTTCGGGCTCGATTGGGCGATGGCCAATCCGCACTCGCCGCAACTCGCGATACAGCTCGATCGCGCGAACGGTTTGCTCGCGGAATCCGATCGCCGCGGGCAACCAGGATCTGTCGCAACGCACCGTGAAGCAGGCTGCCTCGCTCGGCGAGACGGCCTCCGCGATGGAGCAGCTGACCGCGACCGTGCAGCTCAATGCGAGCAATGCCGAACAGGCGAGCGAACTCGCGCGCGGCGCGTCGAGCCTCGCCGCGCATGGCCGCGACGCGGTCGGCAGCAAGATCGGAACGATGCGCGCGATCCACACGGACTCGGCGCAGATGACGGGCATCATCAGCACGATCGAGAGCATCGCATTTCAGACCAACATCCTCGCGCTCAACGCAGCGGTCGAAGCCGCGCGTGCCGGCGACGAGGTCGCGGCTTCGCGGTCGTCGCCGGCGAGGTGCGCAGCCTCGCGCAACGCGCGGCCGCGGCCGCGGCCGCGCGCGAGATTGGCGCGCTGATCGCCGATTCGACGTCAAGCGTCGAACGCGGCGCGGGACTCGTCGAAGACGCGGGCGGCACGATGCAGCAGATCGAAGCGGCGATCGCGCGCGTGACCAGCATCGTCGGTGACATTGCGCAGGCGTCGCGTGAGCAGAGCGATGGGATTCAGCAGGTGGGCATCGCGATCACGCAGATGGACGAGGTCACGCAGCAGAATTCGGCGCTCGTCGCGGAAAGCGCGGCGGCCGCCGCGTCGCTCGCGGAACAGGCGCGGGCGTTGAGGGAGATGATGGAAGGGTTTCGGGTGGGATGAGACGCCCGTCCCCTCGCCTCGATACGCTGAAGGCAAGGGTTGGGCGCCGCTGTCAGGCCCGGCGACGTGCTGCCCTTGACACCGGGCAGCATCGACCACAGACGTGCGGGCCTGCTTACGTCGATATCCGCGGCTTAGTTGTCGGGATGGGCCGCCGTGAAGCTTTGGAACGCACTGTACGACGGATTCAACGGCGAGCCGTTCATCACGATGCCGAAGCTCTGGTCGCCGCTGTCGAGCACGTAATACATGACGGCCTGGATATTGTGCGTCTTGCGGTTCTGATAGAACTCGCCGAGCTTCGTCGTGATGTAGTTCCCACGATAGGACTCGTTTTGCTCCGGTCCCGTGTTCCACTCGGTGATGATGAACGGCACGCCATACCGGGCCTTGCAATAGATCGGCAGATCGAAGCCAGGTTGGGCGCCGTCCGCACCGAGGGAGAACACATCGCCATACACCTCGTAGTTGTGCCACGTGGTGATGTCCCAGCGCACGGTCGGGTGACCGCCGCTGCCATCCGGCTGATTACCGTCCCACAGCGCGTCCGCCGCGCCGACATCGTTCACGCAGAAATTGATGCCGCACTTCGCGTTCGACTGAACCGCTTTCACGCCGTCGATCATCCCGCGCATCACGCCGCGCATCACCGGCCAGTTCGCGTTGTTGAAGTCCGCTGCCTTCGTGCCCGCAGCGTTGAAGTCGAGCACGGTGGCGTTCGTGCGCGTCAACTCGTTGCCGCATTCGTAAATGGTCACGCCATAAGGTTTCAGTGCGTTCGCGACCGACTGCGCTACCGCGTAACCCTGGCTGTAAGCGGCATTCTCGCCAGCCAGCAGGTTGCCGTTGGAGTCGTAGACGCCCTGGTCGATCAGCGCGACCAACGTCATGCCCGCCGCCTGGAAAGCCTGTGCGAGCCCGATCGCCGCGTTCAGCTGGGTCGCATTGTTGGTGACGCCGACGCGATAGCTCGTGCAGCCCATGGCCTTCAGGATCGAGACGATCTGCTGGGGCGTGTACGTGTAGTCGAAGTGGCCGTTCATGCCATAGAACATGCCGGCCTGCGGTGTGATCGCGATGCGCGGATCGTTGCAATGCAGCCATAGGTTGGGGACGTCCGCAGTGACGTAGAACTCGCCCCCCGTGCCGCAATGCCAGATCTTGCCGCCGTAGAACAACACGAGCGACACGTTGTACGTATCGCCGACCGTCGCGCCGTTGCGGTAGATGACGCCGTTGGAGAGCGTCCACGTCGCGCCGAACTGGTCGATGATGTACGGCGCGGAAGGCAGTGAGGTGCCATCGGGCGACATGTTCGGGACACTCGCCTTCGCGACCGGCGACGTATTGTCCGCGGTGCTGGAGGTAATTGCCTTGGCAAAGCCATTCGAGAACTCAAAGCAAAAACCCCTTGATCTCGGTGAAATCAAGGGGTTTCAGAATTTGGCGGAAAGGGTGGGATTCGAACCCACGGTACGGGGAAACCGTACGCCTGATTTCGAGTCAGGTACATTCGACCACTCTGCCACCTTTCCGGGTATTCCAACTCGCTACTGCGTCGTCGGATCCAAGCGGGCCGTTGCTTGGGAGAAAAAGATTATAGAACAGCTCGAATCAGTTTTCCAAGCCCCCTCGTCCAAAAAATTTCTAAAAAATTTTCGCGGGACCTCGATGCCGTTCGCGGCATCCATCGTCAGACACGCGACGACACCGCGCCTGCGCGCGCATCGGCGACGCTCACGCCGCCGGCACTTGCAGCCGCTCGACGCCGCCGAGGTAGGGCCGCAGTGCCGTGGGCACCGTCACCGAGCCATCGGCGTTCTGGAAGTTCTCGAGCACCGCGACGAGCGTGCGGCCCACCGCGAGACCCGAGCCGTTGAGCGTATGCACGAGCTCCGGCTTGCCCTGCGCGTTGCGGAAGCGTGCCTGCATGCGTCGCGCCTGGAACGACTCGGTATTCGAGCAACTCGAAATCTCACGATAGGTGTTCTGCGCGGGCAGCCACACTTCCAGGTCGTAGGTCTTCGCTGCGGAAAAGCCCATGTCGCCGGTGCACAGCGTGATCACGCGATACGGCAGTTCGAGCTTTTGCAGAATCGCCTCCGCATGGCCGACCATTTGCTCGAGCGCGGCGTACGATGCGCCTGGCGCTACGACCTGCACCATCTCGACCTTGTCGAACTGATGCTGGCGGATCATGCCGCGCGTGTCGCGGCCATACGAGCCCGCTTCCGAGCGGAAGCACGGCGAGTGCGCGGTCAGCCTGATCGGCAGCGCGTCCGCTTCGACGATGCTCTCACGCACCGTGTTCGTCAGCGAAATTTCCGAGGTCGAGATCAGGTACTGCGTGACCGTGTGTTCACCGCCGCCCTTTTCGACGCGGAACATATCGTCCGCGAACTTCGGCAGCTGGCCCGTGCCGTACAGGATGTCGGGATTGACGATGTACGGCGTGTAGATCTCGGTATAGCCGTGCTGCTGTGTGTGCGTGTCGATCATGAACTGCGCGAGCGCGCGATGCAGCCGCGCAATCTGGCCGCGCAGCATCGTGAAGCGCGCGCCCGACAGCTTCGCGCCGGTCTCGAAGTCGAGGCCGAGCGGCGTGCCGACGTCAACGTGATCCTTGACCTCGAAGTCGAACTGGCGCGGCGTGCCCCAGCGGCGCACTTCGACGTTGCCGGCTTCGTCGTTGCCGACCGGCACGCTTTCGTGCGCGAGATTCGGCACGTCGAGCAGCAGATCGGACAGACGCTTCTGGATGTCTTCGAGCTTGACCGCCGACGCCTTCATCTCGTCGCCGATGCCGCCGACTTCGGCCATCACCGCCGACGTGTCTTCGCCGCGTCCTTTCATCGCGCCGATCTGCTTCGACAGGCTGTTGCGGCGCGCCTGCAGTTCTTCGGTACGGGTCTGGGTATCGCGGCGTTCCGCTTCGAGCGCGGTGAAGGCCGCGACGTCGAGGGTATAGCCGCGGTCGGCGAGGCGCTTTGCGACGCCGTCGAGGTCTTTGCGCAGAAGCTGGATGTCGAGCATGGGATGGGACGGATGTTCGTTGTATGAAAACGCGATTTTAACGCACCGGCAAAGGTGAAACGCCTCAAGCCTTCTTCGGCTTGTTCTCGGCGCGCCACCGCGCATCGAGCTCGCCAAGGCGCGCGAGCTTCTCGCCGATCTTGCCTTCGAGACCACGCGGTGTCGGCTCGTACCAATGCGGCTCGCGCATGCCGTCGGGCAGATAGGTTTCGCCCGCCGCGTACGCATCGGGTTCGTCGTGCGCGTAGCGGTAGTCGTGGCCGTAGCCGAGTTCCTTCATCAGCTTCGTCGGCGCGTTGCGCAGATGCACCGGCACCGCGCGCGACTGGTCCTTGCCGACGAAGCGCCGCGCCTCGTTGTACGCGTTGTACCCGGCATTCGATTTCGGCGCGACCGCCAGATAGATGATCGCCTGCGCAAGCGCGAGTTCACCTTCGGGCGAACCGAGACGCTCGTAGGTTTCGGCGGCGTCGAGCGTGATGCGCGCGGCGCGCGGGTCCGCGAGGCCGATGTCTTCCCACGCCATGCGCACGATGCGACGCGCAAGATAGCGCGGGTCCGCGCCGCCGTCGAGCATGCGGCAAAACCAGTACAGCGCGCCGTCCGGGTTGCTGCCGCGCACGGATTTATGCAGCGCGCTGATCTGGTCGTAGAAGGCGTCGCCGCCCTTGTCGAAGCGTCGCAGATTCTCCGCGAGCGCGCTGCCCAATAACGCGCCGTCGATTTCGGTGGTCTTCTGCCGGGCGGCCGCGCGCGCGACGATCTCGAGGTTGTTCAGCAGCTTGCGGCCGTCGCCGTCGGCGGATCCGATCAGCGCGGCGCGCGCTTCGTCGGTGAACGTGAGGCCGCCCAGTTCCTTCCGCGCGCGCTCGAGCAGTTCGCGCTGTTCGTCGTCCGTCAGGCTCTTCAGCACGTAGACAGCGGCGCGCGACAGCAACGCGCTATTGACCTCGAACGACGGATTCTCGGTCGTCGCGCCGACGAACACGAACAGGCCCGACTCGACGTGCGGCAAGAACGCGTCTTGCTGGCTCTTGTTGAAGCGATGCACTTCGTCGACGAACACCAGCGTCTGATGGCCGTTCGCGCGATGGATCTGCGCGGTTTCGACCGCCTCGCGGATATCCTTCACGCCCGACAGCACCGCCGACAACGCGATGAACTGCGCGTGAAACGCATCGGCCATCAGCCGCGCAAGCGTGGTCTTGCCGACGCCCGGCGGGCCCCACAGGATCATCGAATGGGCCTCGCCCGATTCGAACGCGACCCTGAGCGGCTTGTTCGGACCGAGCAGATGCGACTGGCCGATCACTTCGTCGATATTGCGTGGCCGCAGGCGTTCGGCAAGCGGAACATTGGCACGGGTTTCTTCAAACATGACGTTTTGGGGATAATCTCGGCTTTCCGGGGCACGCACCGCTTCGGAGCAGCGCCACGCGGGACCAGCGCAAAGCCCGCGTCCGGCCGGAAACACAGGCACGAACGCGGGCAACGTCCTGCATTATGACAGTGACGGCGGCCAAGCGATGGCCGACCCGGAGCGCCGGCAACGCAAAGAATCACAGCACCACCAACAGGAACGAACATCAGATGGCTCAAGATTCCGTCGCCGGCGACGCCGGCTCCACCTACGCGCCGCTCACGCCGGTGCCCGACGCGCGCCGCGCGTTTCGCACCGGCGACGCGTTCGCGCTGTGGTTCTCGCTCGGCATCGGCCTGCTCGTCGCCCAGGCGGGCGCGCTGCTGGTGCCGGGGCTGTCGCTGCCGCATGCGCTCGTCGCGATCGTGCTCGGCAGCGTGATCGGTGTCGTGCTGCTCGCGCTCGTGGGCGTGATCGGCACCGACACCGGGCTCGCGGCGATGTCGTCGCTGCGTCCGACGCTCGGCGTGCGCGGCGCGTCGGTGCCGGCCGTGCTGAACATGGTGCAACTGGTCGGCTGGGGCTCGTTCGAGGTGATCGTGATGCGCGATTCTGCCGATGCGCTCGCGAAACAGGCGTTCGGCCTGTCGATGCCGCTCGTGTGGACCGTGATCTTCGGCGTGCTCGCGACGCTGCTCGCGATCAGCGGCCCGCTGTCGTTCGTGCGGCGCTTTCTGCGCAAGTGGGGGATCTGGCTGCTGCTCGCGGGCGCCGCGTGGCTCACGTGGAACCTGCTCGCGCGCCACAATCTCGCGGACCTGATGCGTCGTCCCGGCACCGGCGAGATGTCGTTCGGCGGCGCGGTCGACCTCGTGGTCGCGATGCCGCTGTCATGGCTGCCGCTGATCGCCGACTACACGCGCTTCAGCCGCCGCGCCGGCGAGACGTTCCGCGGCACGCTATACGGCTATGGCATCGCGAACATCTGGTTCTATGCGCTCGGCGCGGTCTACGGGCTCGCGGCCGGCGGCGGCGATGCATTGCTGACCGGCGCGCTCGCGCAAGCGGGCGGCGGGTTTGCGCTGCTGCTGATTCTGATCGACGAAATCGACAATGCGTTCGCCGACATCCACTCGGCCGCGGTATCGACCGGCACGTTCTGGACACGCGCGAGCGTGCCGTTGCTGTCGGCCGCGTTCGGTGCGCTGTGCACGCTGATCGCGCTGCTCGTGCCGATGGCGAAGTACCAGAACTTCCTGCTGCTGATCGGCTCGGTATTCGCGCCGCTGTTCGGCGTCGTGCTGATGGATCACTTCATCGTGCGCAAGCGTCGCGTCGACGCCGCGGTGCTCGCCGATGTGCGCGGCCGCTACGGCTTCTCGGGCGGCTGGCACCTGAGCGCGTTCGTCGCTTGGGCGATCGGCATCGCCTCGTACCAGGTGATCAATCAATGGCTACCGAATGTCGGCGCGACGCTGCCGTCGCTTGCGATCGGCGCGGTGTGCTATTACGCGTTCGTATCGGCGCGCAAGACCGCGTATGCGTGAGCGCGTCACCCTCAGCGCGTTGCATTAGACGCAGCTGTCACAAAATAAAAAAGACCTGCAATCCAAATGCAGGTCTTTTTTTGTGACCGTCGAACGGCCAATCACAGGGCGCGCCGCGGGCTATTTTTTCGCCGCTTTGCGCCGACGCGATTCGGCCTTGCGACACAGATCCGTGAGCAGCCAACGGGCGACGGTCTCCGGCCGATTCGGCGCGTACGAGGCGAATTTGCTCTCGTTCGCGAAATGGACGACGACGCTGCCCGTCATGATGCGATAAGTTCCGGCGTAGTTTACGCCGTCCAGTTCCACGCTTAGCGCGTGGGTGGTTTCATATTCCGCGAAAGTCAAAATAAATGCGATATCTCGAAACGAGACATTATCGCTACGATTTTTCGGAAGTCAAAAAAATATGCAATTGGTTGCATATTAAATTATCACCAGCGGTAATTCTTGCGTTTCCCGCTCGAAAACCCAAATAACGGGCTGCCGGATACGTTAGATAACCTGACTGCCTCACTGCCGTTCAAGCGGAACCGCCCGTGTATCGGCGAAACGCTCAAGCGCGCGATTGCCTTCCCGATGGGCTTCGGCCTCATCGATAAAGGTTTTTTCACTATATGCAACGACCTTGAAACCACTTCCGGCCGCGCGCGGAACCGTTATTCCCCAATGCCACCCGCCCTCCTGCTGGAACACATGGAGGGATGGGGACAAGCGTGAATCGTGTGAAGAAGACAATCTCATGACATGCCTCACCTTTCCAGACATCTGAAGCGACAACCCAGATTCGATCAGTTTAGGCGTTATTTTGTTGCGTTGCAGCAAAAAATTGTTAGAGATTGCGTACCCAATCCCGGAAAATGATCGGACGCGCCAACTCCAGCCCATGAGCAATGCCGCTCTTTCCAGTCTTGCACTAAATCATTACGTCTGCCTGTACGACGATTTAATGATCGTCGCGGCGCCGGACGCGCATCCCTACGCAATCCACGCACCGCGCGAAATAAAAAGCCGCGCTCGATAAGCGCGGCTTCGCGGGCGTTTGCAAAGGCGCCAGTGTCGGCGCCTACCGCGCGGTTTATCCGTTGATCACATCCGCGCCCTTCGGCACCGTGAACTTGAATGCATCGGGCGGCAGTTGCGGATTTTTCTGGATGTTCGAGAACGTGAGCAGCGTCACGTTACCGAACACGTCGTGCAATTCCATCGCTTCGAGATTGCCGTCCTTGAAGCCGATGCCGACGCGCTCGAACTGCGTGTCCTTCGCCTTCGGCGTCAGTTCGAGCCAGTCGATGCCGGCCTTCACGCCTGCGTCGCGCAGCGAGAAGTTCTTGTCCAGATCGTTGCTGCCGAACAGGATCGCCGCCGGGCTTGCGCCGAGCGCGTTGCCGAGCGGGCGCACCGTCACCTGGTTCAGATCCTTGTCGTAGACGTAGAGCTTGTCGCCGTCCGCCTGCAGCAATTGCGAGTAGGGCTTCTCGTATTGCCAGATGAACTTGCCGGGCCGCGCGAACATGAACGTGCCGCTCGACGTGGTCGGCTTGGCCGGGTTCGCGGTGGACAGCGCGCCGCTCGCGCCCTGCGCCTTGCTCGGCGCGCGCACTTCCTGCTGCACGAAGGCGCCGCGCGCCGAATGGACCTGCGCGATGAATGCCTTCAGTTGCTCGGTGCCGCTCGCGAACGCGTGCGAGGCGACGAACAGCGACGTACCGATCGCGACACGGCCCACGGCGCGCGCGATCTTGCGCATGCCGCGGGACACGCGCTCGCCGAGGCGCCCCGCTCGACGCTGTCGGGCATCCTGCTGCGCGATTGCTTGCATAGGTTTTTCTCCCTTGAATGAATTCGGTGATGGGCTGCGCCGGCTCGATGCACTCGCTGAACACAGAGTGACTGGCCCGGCGTCGAGCCGCAATGGCGCACCGGACGGTGCACGCGGCGTCGCTCGCGATGGCCGCAATGGCTCGTTGCGGCTATTCCGCCTCGCGCGCCGGCGCCAGGATCTCGCGATTGCCGTTCGACGACATCGCCGACACCACGCCCGAATTCTCCATCTGTTCGAGTAGACGCGCCGCCCGGTTGTAGCCGATGCGCAGATGCCGCTGCACGAGTGAAATCGACGCGCGGCGATTCTTCAGCACGACGTCGACCGCCTGATCGTATAACGGGTCCGACTCGCCTTCGGTGGACGCGGTTCCCGCCGAGCCTTCGTCGCCCTCGCCGCTCACGCCGCCTTCGAGAATGCCCTCGATATAGTTCGGCTCGCCCTGCTCCTTGAGCTTGTCGACGACGCGATGCACTTCATCATCCGACACGAACGCGCCGTGCACGCGCACCGGCAAACCGCTGCCTGGCGGCAGATAGAGCATGTCGCCCATGCCGAGCAGCGACTCGGCGCCCTGCTGGTCGAGAATCGTGCGCGAGTCGATCTTCGACGACACCTGGAACGCCATACGGGTCGGCACGTTGGCCTTGATCAGGCCGGTGATCACGTCGACCGACGGACGCTGCGTAGCGAGAATCAGATGGATGCCGGCCGCGCGCGCCTTCTGCGCGATCCGCGCGATCAGCTCTTCGACCTTCTTGCCGACGACCATCATCAGGTCGGCCAGTTCGTCGATGACGATCACGATGTTCGGCAAACGCGTCAGCGGTTCCGGATCGTCCGGCGTCAGGCTGAACGGATTCGGCAGCTTCTCTTCGCGCTTGGCCGCTTCGTCGATCTTGTTGTTGTAACCGGCGAGGTTACGCACGCCGACCTTGCTCATCAGCTTGTAGCGGCGCTCCATTTCGGCGACCGCCCAGTTCAGCGCGTGGCCCGCCTGGCGCATATCGGTGACGACCGGACACAGCAGGTGCGGAATGCCTTCGTAGACGCTCATTTCGAGCATCTTCGGATCGATCAGGATCATGCGCACCTGCTCGGCGCTCGCCTTGTACAGCAGCGACAGGATCATCGCGTTGATACCCACGGACTTGCCCGAACCAGTCGTGCCGGCGACGAGCAAATGCGGCATCTTCGCGAGGTCCGCGCACACGGGCTTGCCGCCGATGTCCTTGCCGAGACCCATTGTGAGCGGCGACGCGGCATCCGCATACACGGCCGAGCCGAGAATTTCGGACAGGCTCACGGTCTGACGGCGCTGGTTCGGCAGCTCCAACGCCATGTAGTTCTTGCCCGGAATCGTTTCGACGACGCGAATCGACACGAGCGACAGCGAGCGCGCGAGATCCTTCGCGAGATTAACGATCTGACTGCCCTTCACGCCCGTGGCCGGCTCGATTTCATAGCGCGTGACGACGGGCCCCGGATACGCGGCGACCACGCTCACGTCGACACCGAAGTCCTTCAGCTTCTTCTCGATCAGGCGCGACGTGAATTCGAGCGTGTCCGCGGAAATGGTTTCCTGCGCGGCTGGCGCGGGGTCGAGCAGCGCGATGGGCGGCAGCGTGGAGTCGCCGGGCAGATCGGTAAAGAGCGGCACCTGGCGTTCCTTCTCGACACGCTCCGACTTCGCCGGCGTGGCGAGCGGCGGCACGATCACTACGGGCTCGTGCTCCTCGATGCGCACGCGGCCCTTCTCGACCTTGCCTCCGCGCTTCACGGCGGCCGCTTCGCCGAGCTTGCGATCGAGCCCGGCCTCGCGGCGCAGCTTCGCGAACGTCACCGCGGAAATGATCGATTCGCCGACCTTCTCCGCGACCGACAGCCACGAAAAACGGAAGTACAGCGACAGCCCGATCCCGAGACCGAGCAGCAGCGCGAGCGTGCCACCGGTGAAGCCGAGCGCATGCGAGATGCCGCGCGCGACAGCCTCGCCGATCACGCCGCCAGGCGCGCGCGGCAACTGCACCTTCAGCGACCACATGCGCAGCGCCTCGAGGCCGTTGCACGACAGCAGCACGAGCATGAACGCGAACGCGTCCGCGAGCCAGCTGACGCCGCGCGGCGCGTCGTCGTCCTGCGGCTCTTCGTTGCGAGTGATGCGCTTGTAGTTCGCGGAGATGTGGCGGCCGAGCAGCACGATCCACCAGTAGGCGGACAGGCCGAACAGCAGCAGCAGGATGTCGGAAGTCCACGCGCCGACGCGGCCCGCCCAGTTCGAGATATGGTCGACCTGCGCAGCATGGGTCCAGCTCGGGTCGTGCCTGCTGTAGCTGACGAGCGACATCAGCAGGAACACGCCGAGGGCCACCTGCAGAATCCAGCGGATTTCGGTGAAGAGGCGCGACATGCGGTGCGGCAATGCCTGCGCGCTCGCGGTATAGGGAGCTTTTGCCATTGATCCTGTTGCCTGGGGTAGCCGGTTCAGGCTGAAACTGCCGCCGGGAACGCGGCCCGAGCCTCGCCGCGCACGGCTTCGGGCCCGATCCCGGCTACCGGAAACTTCGATCCGGGCTATTGTAAACGCTGTGCCCCGCGCGAGGCTGTAAATGACGGTAACCTGGCTGTTTGACCACAGATGCATGCGCGAGGCGCGCTGAATTCGCCGTATCGCGCCGCGGGCTCGCCCCGAGCGCCCACGCCGCCACGCTATCGCGGCGATCAGAAAGCTTGATGGCGCAGCGGCACGCCCCGCCCTTTATAATGCCCGACTGATACCCATCTACAGTTTCAGCTCAAAAACGCACGGCTACGCAGCGGCGAGCCGCGCGCCGTACAAGGATTCGATCATGCCCGCAACTGCAACGAAACACGCCAAGGTTCTGATTCTCGGTTCCGGTCCCGCCGGCTACACGGCGGCGGTTTACGCGGCGCGCGCCAACCTCGCGCCGGTGCTCGTCACCGGCATCGCGCAAGGCGGCCAGCTGATGACCACGACCGACGTCGAAAACTGGCCCGCCGACGCCAACGGCGTGCAAGGCCCGGAACTGATGGCGCGCTTCCTCGAGCACGCCGAGCGCTTCAATACCGAGATCATCTTCGACCACATCCACACGGCGAAGCTCGATGAGAAGCCGATTCGCCTGATCGGCGATTCGGGCGAATACACGTGCGATTCGCTGATCATCTCGACGGGCGCATCGGCGCAGTATCTCGGCCTGCCGTCGGAAGAGGCGTTCATGGGCAAGGGCGTGTCGGCCTGCGCGACCTGCGACGGCTTCTTCTACAAGCAGCAGCACGTCGCCGTGATCGGCGGCGGCAATACGGCCGTCGAAGAGGCGCTGTACCTCGCCGGCATCGCGAAGAAGGTAACCGTGATCCATCGCCGCGACAAGTTCCGCGCCGAGCCGATCCTGATCGACCGTCTGCTCGCGAAGGAGAAGGAAGGCGTCGTCGAGATCAAGTGGAACCATGTGCTCGAAGAAGTAACCGGCGACAACTCCGGCGTGACCGGCCTGCGCATCAAGCACACGCAGAGTGGCGAGACCACCGACATCGCGCTGCAGGGCCTGTTCGTCGCGATCGGCCACAAGCCGAACACGGACATCTTCGAAGGCCAGCTCGAGATGAAGAACGGCTACATCATCACGAAGGGCGGCCTGAACGGTTTCGCGACCGCGACCAGCGTGCCGGGCGTGTTCGC
Organism: Paraburkholderia sp. CI3; assembly: GCF_050436505.1. Lineage (NCBI taxonomy): Bacteria > Pseudomonadati > Pseudomonadota > Betaproteobacteria > Burkholderiales > Burkholderiaceae > Paraburkholderia > Paraburkholderia sp. CI3. The sequence continues at coordinate 3,904,132 of NZ_JBNDMI010000004.1, read as the reverse complement.
CGCGGGCGACGTGCAGGACCACATCTATCGCCAGGCGATCACCAGCGCGGGCACCGGCTGTATGGCCGCGCTCGACGCGCAGCGCTATCTCGAGACCATCAACGAGATGGCCGGCGAGCACGCGATGAGCGCGGAAGCGGACCGCTGATCCGCAGCGCGCTGCCTTATGTCGAGACGAAGTCCCGACAAACGGGCGCGACAGTAAAATGACGGTGGCGCAGCGCTGCTGTCATTGGCTCACGAAGGCCGCGGCTGAAATGCCGGCGGCCTTTGTCGTTTTTGCCGCTTTGTCAATGTGCGTCGAGCGCGTTGGCAGCACCACCGACCGACCTTTCCGCCTGTATTGCCGACATGCCGAAGAATCAGCCCCATCCGAACGAACCGAAACGCCCGCAAGCCGCCACGCGTCCCGCGCCCGCAACGGCTGCGCCCGCAGTCGCACCGAAGCTCGATCGCGCATCGGGGCTCGCCGGACTCGGTGCGTTGCGTGAAGCGTTGAAGGGCGAAGCCGAGCGGCGCGAGCGCGAACAGGCGGCGACGCGAGCGGCGCAGCGCGAAGCGGCCGCCGACGCCGATCTGTTCCGCCGCGAGATCGGCGAAGTCGCGCCGCTCGCGATTCCGCCGCGCGCGACGCTCACGCGCAATCCCCCGCCGCCGCTGCCGGTGCAGACGCTGCTCGACGAGGAGGCGGTGCTTCACGAAGCGATCTCCGACGAATTCGACCCCGAAGTGCTGCTCGAAACCGACGAAACGCTGTCGTATTGCCGCCCCGGCTTGAGCCGCGACGTAGTGCGCAAGCTGCGGCGCGGCGACTGGATCGTGCAGGCGCAGATCGACCTGCACGGCATGCGGCGCGAAGAGGCACGCGAGGCGCTCGCGGAATTCATCCGCGAATCGGCCAAACGCGGCCTGCGCTGCCTGCGCGTGATTCACGGCAAGGGTCTGGGGTCGATCGGCAAGGAGCCGGTGCTGAAGGGCAAGGTGCGCGCCTGGCTCGTGCAGAAATCCGAAGTGATCGCGTTCTGTCAGGCGCGCCCGCATGACGGCGGCGCCGGCGCGGTGGTCGTGCTGTTGCAGCCGGGGTCGTTGCCGCCGCATGGGGCGAGCGCGAAGGTCTGAGGTCGATTTTTTCGGCCGTCGTTCGTCGTGGGGTAAACGGCCAGCCCGGCCGTCGCGCGGTGTGGCTCTCGTCGTCACCGCGTACTCGTGCTGTGCAACCGTCAAAGGTGATCGCGATGCCCGTGCTGCTTTATGCCCATCCGTTCTCGTCCTACTGCCAGAAGGCCCTGACCGCGCTGTACGAAAACGGTACGCCGTTCGAGAGGCGCGTGCTCGCGCATGACGACCCGAAGGTCATGGCCGAATTGGCCGCGCTGTGGCCGATCAGGCGCTTCCCGGTGCTCGTCGACGGCGGGCGCACGGTGGTCGAGGCGAGCATCATCATCGAATATCTGGGCCTGCATTATCCGGGGCCTGTCACGCTGTTGCCCGCCGATCCGCGCGCCGCGCTCGAGGTGCGCACGATGGACCGCTTCTTCGACAACTACATTTCGACTCCACAGCAAAAAGTCGTGTTCGATAGCCTGCGTCCCGAAGCCGAGCGCGACCGGCGTGGCGTCGCCGATGCGCGCGCGCTGCTCGACACTTCGTACGCATGGCTCGACCGTCACATGGCCGAGCGCGAATGGGCCGCCGGCGACAGCTTCAGCCTCGCCGACTGCGGCGCCGCCCCGTTCCTGTTCTACGCCGACTGGACGCACCCGATCGACCCCGCGTTCGCGCACGTGCGCGCGTACCGGCAGCGGCTGCTCGCGCGGCCCTCGTTCGCACGCGCGGTCGACGAGGCGCGGCCCTACCGGCCGCTATTTCCGCTGGGCGCGCCGGAGCGGGATTGAGCCACGAGCGGCGGTGGCGGTTGCGGTTGCGCGCGAACGAGGCGCGGCAGACAACCAGTTTTGCTGGCTGTAGACTTCCTGTCGTGTCGCAAACCTGCCCCGCCCTTCTTCTGGCTCACCACCCACAAGGCACACCATGGACCGTTTCGAAGCGATGGAGATCTTCACGCGCGTGGTCGAAGCGAACAGCTTCACCAAGGTTTCGGAATCGCTCGATCTGCCGCGCGCGAAGGTCAGCCGCACGATCCAGGCGCTCGAGGAACACGTCGGCGTGCGGCTCCTGAACCGCTCGACGCGCCAGGTCAGCGTGACCGAAGACGGCGCATCGTTCTACGAGCGCTGCGTGCGCATTCTCGCCGACGTCGCCGATGCCGAGTCGTCGCTGTCGAGCAAGCGCGAGAATCCGGCCGGGACGATCCGCGTCGACACCTCCGGCACGCTCGCGCGCTCGCTGCTGCTGCCCGCGCTCGACGACTTCTACGCGCAATACCCCGCGATCGACGTGCGCCTCGGTCTCGCGGACCGCAACATCGATCTGATCCAGGACGCCGTCGATTGCGTCATCCGCATGGGCACGCCCGAAGAATCGAGCCTCGTTGCGAAGCGCATCGGGCTTGCGCGCATCGTCACGTGCGCATCGCCCGCGTATCTGCGCAAGTTCGGCACGCCGACCACGCTGGCGGACCTCGGCGAGCATCGCGCGGTCAACTACGTGTCCGCGCGCAGCGGCAGGACCTTCCCGTTCGAATACGAAGTGGACGGCGAAATCGAGCGCGTCGCGATGGATAGCACGCTCGCCGTTAACGACGGCTCGGTGTACATCACGGCGGCTGTGTTGGGCCACGGCATCATCCAGCCGTCGCGCTTCATGGTCGCCGAGCTGATCGAGCAAGGCGCGCTCACGGAGATTCTCGGCAACTACACGAGCCCCGGTACACCGCTGTCGATCCTGTATGCGCATCGCCGCAATCTGAGTTCGCGGCTGCGCGCGTTTATCGACTGGGTCAGCGAGCTCGCGCGCAACAATCCGGACTTGCGTTTGCCCGAGCCGGCGTAACGGCTGCAAAAGAACAGAAGCCCCATGCGCAATTCAACACATGGGGCTTTTCTGGAGCGACGGATTCAGCGCTTAGGCGACGACTTACGCAATCCGCTCTTCATTCGCCGGATCGAACAACACCGCCTTCGACGTATCGAACAGCAGCGTCGCATTGTTCTCCGGTTGCGGGTTCGACGCCGGGTGCACGCGGCTCACCACGCGCTTGCCGTTGATCTGCGCGAACACCAGCGTGTCCGGACCGGTCGGCTCGATCACGTCGACCTTCACTTCGACCGGCTGCAGCTTCGAGTCGTCGCCGTGCGCGCCGCGCGCATCGGTGATGCGTTCCGGACGCAGGCCGAGAATCACGTTGTTGCCGACGTGCGAGCGCACCTTCGCCGAATCGAACGGCAGCACCAGCACCTTGCGCGCGACGCCCGTATCGAGTTCTATGCCGACGCCCGAGCCCTGCTCGACCAGCTTGCCTTCGATGAAGTTCATCGGCGGTGCGCCGATGAAGCCCGCGACGAACAGGTTCGACGGCGAGTCGTAGATTTCCTGCGGCGCGCCGAACTGCTGAACGATGCCGTCCTTCATCACCGCGATGCGGTCGCCGAGCGTCATCGCTTCGATCTGGTCGTGCGTCACGTAGACGATCGTCGTGCCGAGGCGTTGATGCAGCAGCTTGATTTCCGAGCGCATCTCGATGCGCAGCTTCGCGTCGAGGTTCGACAGCGGCTCGTCGAACAGGAACATCACCGGATCGCGCGCGAGCGCGCGGCCCATCGCGACGCGCTGACGCTGGCCGCCCGACAGCTGACCCGGCTTGCGATCGAGCAGATGCTTGATCTGCAGCGTGTTCGACACACGCTCGACAATCTGCGTCTGCTGCTGCTTCGGCACCTTGCGGATGTTCAGGCCGAACGAGATGTTGTCGCGCACCGTCATCGACGGATAGAGCGCGTACGACTGGAACACCATCGCGATGTCGCGATCTTTCGGCGACAGGTTGTTGACCGTCTTGCCGTCGATCTGGATCTCGCCCTTGGTCACGGTTTCGAGACCGGCAATCATGTTGAGCAGCGTCGACTTACCGCAGCCTGAGCCGCCGACCAGAATCAGGAACTGGCCGTCTTCGATGTCGATGTTGACACCCTTCAGAACCGGCACCCCGTTCGGGTAGGTCTTGTACACGTCACGGATGGAAAGGCTTGCCATGCTGTGAATCCTCTAGTCTCTGGTACTGCTTGAAAACGTCTTGTCAGGCGACGACGGCACGCGTTCGGTGAAACGCCGTCGCTCCAGGGTGATTTAGCCCTTCACCGCGCCCGCGGTCAGGCCGCGCACGAAGTAACGTCCGGCGATGATATAGACGAGCAGCGTGGGCAGCGCCGCGATGATCGCGCCGGCCATGTCCACGTTGTATTCCTTCACGCCGGTCGAGGTGTTGACGAGGTTGTTCAGCGCCACGGTGATCGGCATCGAATCGACGCCGGAGAACACGATACCGAACAGGAAGTCGTTCCAGATCTGCGTGAATTGCCAGATCAGGCACACCATGAAGATCGGCAGCGACACCGGCAGCAGGATCTTCGTGAAGATCGTGAAGAAACCCGCGCCGTCGATCCGCGCGGCCTTCACGAGTTCAGCCGGCACGCTCACGTAGAAGTTGCGGAAGAACATCGTCGTGAACGCGATACCGTAGATCACGTGCACGAGCACGAGGCCGCTCACCGTGTTCGCCAGCCCGAGGATGCCTTCGAGGCGCGCCATCGGCAGCAGGATCGCCTGGAACGGAATGAAGCAGCCGACCAGCAGCATCGTGAAGATCGGATCGGCGCCGCGGAACCGCCAGTGCGTGAGCACGTAGCCGTTGAACGCGCCGATGATCGACGAGATCAGCACGGCCGGAATCACCATGCGCACCGAGTTCATGAAGAACGGCTGCATGCCGTCGCAACGCACCCCCGTACACGCGCCGCTCCACGCCTTGAGCCACGGCGCGAAGCTCCAGCTCGTCGGCGGCGTCAGCAGGTTGCCAGTGCGCAACTGGTCGATGTCCTTGAACGACGTCGACAGCATCACGTACAGCGGGAACAGGAAGTACAGCGCAAACAGAACCAGGGCCGCGTAAATGACGGCACGGCTAATCGTCATCTTAGGCTGCATTGCGGGTGCTCCTCGATTCCAGATACATCAGCGGCACGAGCACGGCCACTACGGTAGCGAGCATCATGATCGACGATGCCGCGCCGACGCCGAGCTGCCCACGGTTGAACGAAAACGTGTACATGAAGATGGCCGGCAGCGACGTCGACGTACCCGGACCGCCGGCGGTCAGCGCGACGACCAGGTCGAACGTCTTGATGGTGATGTGACAAAGGATCAGCAGCACGGAGAAGAACACCGGCCGCATGCTCGGTATCACGATCTTGCGGTAGATGGTCGGCAGGTTCGCGCCGTCCATCTGCGCGGCCTTGAAGATCTCGCTGTCGACGCCGCGCAAGCCGGCGAGGAACAGCGCCATCACGAAGCCGGTGGACTGCCAGACCGCCGCGATCACGATACAGAAGATCGCCCTGTCCGGGTCGCCGAGCCAGTTGAACGAGAAGCTCGTCCAGCCCCAGTCGTGAAACACCTTCTCGATGCCGATGCTCGGCGTCAGAATCCATTGCCACGCGGTGCCGGTCACGATGAACGACAGCGCCATCGGATACAGGAACACGGCGCGCAGCGCGCCTTCGTTGCGGATCTGCTGATCGAGCAGGATCGCGAGCAACAGACCCAGACCGATGCAGATACCGATGAACGGAATGCCGAACCAGCCGAGGTTCGCGGCCGAAGTCCAGAACACGTCGTTCTGAAACAGTTCGCGATAGCGGTCGAGACCCGCGAACTCCCAACGAGGCATCAGCCGCGAAGTAGACAGCGACAGATAGCCGGTGATTGCGATAAAGCCATACACGAAGATCAGGCTGATCAAGACGCTGGGTGCGAGCACCAGCTTCGGAATATAGCGATCGGCAAGGGCCGCCATGGGCGACGTGCGGCGGGTGACGGTGGCCGTTTTCCCGTTCCCGCTGATGGAAGCAGTCACTACTCGACTCCTGCTGAAACTGTGCCGTCGGGCTGCCCGTGCACGCATGGCGCGGGACCGCGACAGTCATGGGTGTGACTCCATGAAACCAGGGTGAGCCGGGTGGCGCCGGACTGCGCTGCGAACGAAAGCAGCTCGAGGTCCGACTCGACACGGCCCGAAGGGCGCGCCCGGTGCTTCGGATGCAAGCCGCCGGGCGCAACACTTCGTACTTACGCTTACTTGGTCTTCGCTGCCTTCGCGAGAGCCTGAACCGCGGTCTTCGAATCTTCCTGCGAGTTCATGAACTTCGTGACGACGTCGGAGATCGCGCCTGCCGCGGCATCCGGCTGAGCCATGCCGTGAGCGAGCGACGGCACATAACCGCCGGCCTTGATCGCAATCTGCTCATCCGCGTACGACTTCTTCGCGCAGTCGTCGAACTTGTCCATCGGCACGCCGAGACGCACCGGGATCGAGCCCTTGTACAGGCTGAACTGCTCCTGGAACGCCGGCGACATGATCGTCTTCGCGAGCGCGAGCTGGCCCGGCGTCGCGGCCTTCTGGCCCTTCTGCTGGAAGAACACGAACGAGTCGACGTTGAACGTATAAGCCTTGTCGGTGTTCGGCACCACCGCGCAGATGTAGTCCGTGCCCGACTTCTTGCCAGCGTTGGTGAACTCACCCTTCGCCCAGTCGCCCATGAACTGCATGCCGGCCTTGCCGTTGATGACCATGGCCGTGGCGAGGTTCCAGTCACGGCCCGTACGGCCCGCGTCGAAGTAGCCCTGGATCTTGCGGACCGTGTCGAACACCTGAACCATCTTGTCCGAGGTCAGCGTCTTCTCGTCGAGGTCGACGAGCGCCTTCTTGTAGAAGTCCGCGCCTTCCGACAGCACGACGTCTTCCCACAGCGTCAGGTCTTGCCACGGCTGGCCGCCCATTGCGATCGGCTGAATGCCCGCGGCCTTCATCTTGTCGGCCACCGCGAAGAACTCAGGCCACGTGGTCGGCACCTTGCCGCCGGCCTTGTCCAGCGCTGCCTTGTTGATGTACAGCCAGTTCACGCGGTGCACCGAGAAGGGAGCGGCGACGTAGTGGCCGTCCGCGCGAATGATCTTGTCGATTTCCGGCGGCAGGTTCTTCTTCCAGTCGCCCGCGACCGAGTCGATTGGCACCAGCACGCCCTGCGAAGCCCACTCCTGGATCAGCGGACCCTTGATCTGCGCGGCGCTCGGTGCGTTGCCCGAGATCACCTGCGTCTTCAGTGCCGTCATGGCAGCCGCGCCAGCGCCGCCCGCGACCGCGAAGTCCTTCCACGTGTAGCCCTGCTTCGTCATGTCGTCCTTGAGGACGCCGACGGCCTTGGATTCGCCGCCCGAAGTCCACCAGTGCAGCACTTCGATCGACTCGGCGGCCTGCACGGCCGACACGCCACACATCAGACCCGCAGCGCACAGAGCGCCCATGATCGCGCGAAATTTCATTGCTTATCTCCTCCAGACACCTGAACAAAAAAACGAATGGCCCCTGATGTCGCCAGGGTGCTGTGGTTGGTTCAAACAGGCAAAACACTGGCGATCGAGCACGGTCGGGCGCATGCGCGAGGGCATGTGCCGGCGGACCGATGTCCGGCCGCTGGACGCTCAAGAGGTGAGTGGTTCGGGATGCAACTGACTGTCTCCTCTTTTGATTTTTGCCTGCCCGCATCGCGCTGCAGACTCGAGGTACCTCATACGCCAACTCGACGCCAGCGTGACGTCGGCTGCGGGCAACGACCCGCAAGCCCGTCGACTCCCCGGCTTTCCGTAAGGTCCGCCGGCACCCTGCTGGCGCGTACCGGAAGGCGTTGTCCCATTGTCCGTTAGCGTGCCGGGGACGCCCGCCGATTCGCAAAAAGCGTGCATTCCGTCAGTACAGCGCACGCTTTTTTCATCGAATTAACGCTACCTCTTGATTTGGATTGTAGTTAAACTACAATTCAGTGTCAAAAAATATTTTATCGGACTACGGTCGCTCTTCCGGGGCGCTGCGCGTGCAGTGTCCGATCAGCGCGGCGGCCCTCAGGACATCGACGGAGACTCATGCATACCGACTCAAGCTTCACCTTCGTTCTCTTCGGCGGAACCGGCGATCTGTCGATGCGCAAGATCCTGCCCGCGCTGTTCGAGGCGCACCGCGCGGGCGGCATGCTCGCCGACAGCGGCAAGATCGTCGCGCTCGCGCGGCACGTCGAGGATCGCGGCGAGTATCTGCAGTGGGTCGACGGGCACGTCAAGCCGCATGTGTCGAAGAACGGCCTCGACGAAGCCGCGTGGACGAGCTTCCTCGCGCGCATCGAGTTCGTGAAGATCGATCTCGGCAATCCGGATGACTTCGCGCAACTGCGCGACGCGATCCAGGAGATGCCCGGCATCCGCGTGTTCTATCTGGCGACGGGTCCGTCGCTGTTCGTGCCGATCTGCCATGCACTTGCCGCGGTGGGCCTGAACCACAACGCGCGCATCGTGCTCGAGAAGCCGCTCGGCTACGACCTGAAGTCGTCGAACGCAATTAATGATGCGGTCGGCGAAATCTTCGCGGAAGAACAGATCTACCGGATCGACCATTACCTCGGCAAGGAGCCGGTGCAGAACCTGCTCGCGCTGCGCTTCGGCAATGCGCTGTTCGAGCCGCTGTGGCGCCGCGAGTGGGTCGAAAGCATCCAGATCACGATCGCCGAGGAACTCGGCGTCGAAGCGCGCGGCGATTTCTACGACAATACCGGCGCGCTGCGCGACATGGTGCAGAACCACCTGTTGCAGTTGCTGTCGATCGTCGCGATGGAGCCGCCCCACTCGATGGATTCCGACTCGGTGCGCGACGAAAAGCTGCGCGTGCTGCGCGCGCTCAAACCGGTCGAGCCGCAGGAAATCGGCAAGGTCGCGGTGCGCGGCCAGTATCATTCGGGCGTGATCCGCGGCAACACGGTCCCGGCCTACGCGACCGAGCACGGCGTGAAGCCCGATAGCTCGACCGAGACCTTCGTCGCGCTGAAGGTCGAGATCGAGAACTGGCGCTGGGCCGGCGTGCCGTTTTTCCTGCGCACGGGCAAGCGGCTCGCCGATCGCGTCGCCGAGATCGTCGTGAATTTCCGTGCGGTGCCGCATTCGGCGCTTGGCGCGTCGGCGCTGCGCGCGGGCGCGAACCGCCTCGTGATCCGTCTGCAGCCGAACGAGACGATTCGTCTGTACTGTCTCGCGAAGCAGCCCGGCGAGGGTATGAACCTCGCGAGCGTATACCTCGATCTCGCGTTCGACCGGTTCTTCCGCGAAGGCCAGATGGAGGCCTATCAGCGGCTGCTCCTCGACGTGATCAACGGGCGCCTCGCGCTGTTCGTGCGGCGCGACGAACAGGAAGCCGCATGGCGTTGGGTCGAGCCGATCCTGAACGAATGGAAGGCCTCGCCCAAGCCGCCCAAGCCGTACGCGGCAGGCACGTGGGGACCGGCCGCGGCGAGCGCGATGCTCGCCCAGCACGGCACCTGCTGGCTCGAGGAAGAGAATTGAGTTTGATGAATTGATGGACGGCGCCGCGCGCGATGAACACCTCGGCGCGCGGCGCCGGCAACACCACCGACGAACTGAACGGAGTCGCGCCGGTATCGCGTCATGCGTTTGCAGGCCACCCGCCTTGCAGGCATCGTGCGAGAGCAGTCAGGCTGATTCCGCAGACCTAACAAGAAAGCAGCACGGAGGAGAAGTGATCGAGCTTCACGCTTTCGACGACCAGCGCGCCCAATCCGACGCGCTGGCGAAAGCGGTGGGCGACGCGTTACATGCGTCGCTTGCCGCACAGGCGGCCGGCACCGGCACGTCCACCCCGCTCGCGCGCCCGGCCATGCTGGCGGTGTCCGGCGGCAGCAGCCCGCGTCCGTTCCTGCAAACGTTGTCGACGCAGACGTTCGACTGGCCCCGCATCGCGATCACGCTGGTCGACGACCGCTGGGTGCCGGAGACCGATAGCGCGAGCAACGCGCAGCTCGCGCGCGCCACGTTGCTGCAGAACGCGGCGCAACACGCGACCTTCTGGCCGCTCGTCGACACCACCCAGGATCTGCATTCGCACGTCGCCGCGCTGAACGCGGACGCGCGCTTTGCCACGGCGCCCGACGTCGCGGTGCTGGGCATGGGCGAAGACGGCCACACCGCGTCGATCTTCGCCGATGCGCCCGAATGGGATCACGCGATCAACACGACCGAGCGTTTCGTCGCCGTGCATCCGGGCGCGGCGCCGCACGCGCGCGTGAGCTGGTCGCTGTCCGCGCTGAAGGACGTGAAGCATCTGTTTCTGCTGATCGCAGGGCCGCGCAAGATGGACGTGCTCAACGCCGCGTCCGCCGCGCTACAAAAAAATGCCATCTCGCAGCTGGCAAACGACAAGGGAGTGAGACTCGATGTCTACTGGTGTGCAAACTAAAGCTGTGCCGGGCGCGGTCCAGCACGCCGATGGACCGAGGCTCCTGGCCGACATCGGCGGTACCAATGCGCGTTTCGCGCTCGAGACGGGCCCCGGCGAAATCGGCTCGGTGCAGATCTATCCTTGCGCCGACTACCCGAGTGTCGCCGACGTCATCAAGAAGTATCTGAAGGACACGAAGATCGGCCGCGTCAATCACGCGGCGATCGCGATTGCGAACCCGGTCGACGGCGACCAGGTCAGCATGACCAATCACGACTGGACCTTTTCGATCGAAGCGACGCGCCGCGCGCTCGGCTTCGACACACTGCTCGTCGTCAACGACTTCACCGCGCTCGCGATGGCGCTGCCCGGCCTCACCGATGCTCAGCGCGTGCAGGTGGGCGGTGGCCAGCGCCGGCCGAACAGCGTGATCGGCCTGCTCGGCCCCGGTACCGGCATGGGGGTGTCGGGCCTGATCCCCGCCGACGACCGCTGGATCGCGCTCGGCAGCGAAGGCGGCCACGCCACCTTCGCGCCCGCCGACGAGCGTGAAGATATCGTGCTGCAGTACGCGCGCAAGAAGTGGTCACACGTGTCGTTCGAACGCGTGGCCGCGGGTCCCGGCATCGAGGTGATCTATCGCGCGCTCGCGGGCCGCGACAAGAAGCGCGTGCCGGCCAGCGTCAATACCGCCGATGTGGTCAAGCGCGCGCTCGAAGGCGAGCCGCTCGCGGCCGAATCGGTCGACGTGTTCTGCGGCATTCTCGGCACCTTCGCCGGCAATATCGCGGTGACGCTCGGCGCGCTCGGCGGCATCTATATCGGCGGCGGGGTCGTGCCACGCCTCGGCGAGTTCTTCGCGCGTTCGTCGTTTCGCCAGCGCTTCGAGGCGAAGGGCCGCTTCGAGGCGTATCTGCAGAACGTGCCGACCTATGTGATTACCGCCGAATACCCGGCGTTCCTCGGCGTATCGGCGATTCTGGCGGAGCAGCTGTCGAACCGCGCGGGCGGCAGCTCGTCGGCGGTGTTCGAGCGGATTCGCCAGATGCGCGACGCGCTGACGCCGGCCGAGCGCCGCGTCGCCGAACTCGCGTTGAACCACCCGCGTTCGATCATCAACGATCCGATCGTCGACATCGCGCGCAAGGCCGACGTCAGTCAGCCGACCGTGATCCGCTTCTGCCGCTCGCTCGGCTGCCAGGGGCTGTCGGACTTCAAGCTCAAGCTCGCGACCGGTTTGACCGGCACGATTCCGGTCAGCCACAGCCAGGTGCATCTCGGCGACACCGCGACCGACTTCGGCGCGAAGGTGCTCGACAACACCGTGTCCGCGATTCTGCAATTGCGCGAGCATCTGAACTTCGAGCACGTGGAACGCGCCATCGACCTGCTGAACGGCGCGCGGCGCATCGAGTTCTACGGACTCGGCAATTCGAACATCGTCGCGCAGGACGCGCACTACAAGTTCTTCCGCTTCGGCATTCCGACCATCGCGTACGGTGACCTGTACATGCAGGCGGCCTCGGCCGCGCTGCTCGGCAAGGGCGACGTGATCGTCGCGGTGTCGAAGTCGGGGCGCGCGCCCGAGCTGCTGCGCGTGCTCGACGTCGCGATGCAGGCCGGCGCGCAGGTGATCGCGATCACGTCGAGCAACACCCCGCTCGCGAAGCGTGCGACGGTCGCGCTGGAAACCGATCACATCGAGATTCGCGAGTCGCAACTGTCGATGATCTCGCGCATCCTGCACCTCGTGATGATCGACATTCTCGCGGTCGGTGTGGCGATTCGGCGCGCGGTGCCGAGCGACGACGTCGCCGAGACGGTCGAAAAAGCGCGCGAAGGCGCCGACGACGACGCGACGGCCGTGCTCGACTGGCTCAGCCACGGCGCTGCTTCGTCGCCGCGCGACTGAGCCTCCGTTAACGGCTGTCCCGATCCGCTCGCGGTGAACGAATCCGCGGCGTGTGCATCGTCTTCGATGCGCCCGCCGCGGGTTTTCCTGTTTGGGGACGCGAAAAGCGACCGATAATAGGCGCTCTATCTCCTGGCCGAACCGCTTTGCCATGATCATCCGCCCGCATCTCCACTGGTTTCACATGCTGCTCGCGTGGCGCGGCTCGGTGCTGCCGCAGTTGCTGCCGCGGCTCCTGCTGATCTTCTTCATCTCGATCATTGCGCTCGCCGCACACGATCATCTGCTGCCCGTCAGCCTGAACCTGAACTCGATCGCGCCGTTCTCGCTGGTCGGCATTGCGCTCGCGGTGTTTCTCGGCTTTCGCAACAACGCGAGCTACGACCGCTGGTGGGAGGCGCGCAAGCTGTGGGGGCAGTTGCTCAATGAGTCGCGCTCGCTGACGCGCCAGGCGCTGACGCTGCCGTCGCGCGAGTTGCCCAAAGAAGAAGCCGCCGCGTTTCTGGCGATGCTGAGCGCGCTCCCGCATGCGCTGCGTCATCAGTTGCGCAAGACCGAACCGCGCGACGACCTTGCCGCGCGGCTGCCCCGCGCACTGTTTGAACGTGTGATTGGATCGCGCTACAAGCCAGCCGCGCTGTTGCTGTGCCTCGGCGAATGGGTGCAGCGCGCGGCACGCGCGGGGGCGCTCGATCCGATGGCGGTGCTCGCGTTCGACCGCAATCTGAACGGGCTGTCGGATGTGATCGGCGGGTGCGAGCGCATCGCGTCGACGCCACTGCCGTTCGCGTATTCGGTGATGATCCACCGCACCGTGTACTTCTTCTGCGCGTCGCTGCCATTCGGACTCGTCAATAGCATCGGCATTTTCACGCCGGTGTTCGCGGTGTTCGTCGCGTACACGTTCATGGCGCACGAGGCGATCGCGTCGCAGCTCGAAGAACCGTTCGGCACCGACGACAATGACCTCGCGCTCAACACGATGTCCGCGATGATCGAGGATGCGATGCGCGATCTGCTCGGCGAGCCGGCGCTCGCGCCGCCGCAGCCGCGCGAAGACCGTTATCGATGGGATTGAATGCGCGGTGGGCCGCGCCGGTCGGCGGCCGTCAGTGGTTGCCGGCCGTTTCGGAGAGCCGTTTGATCGTCGCGACGCGCGCGCCGATGATGTCGATACGCCCGTGCTCGTCGACGAGCCGCGTCGCCGCCGTCAGATACGCGCTCCACGCGCGTTGCGCGTGCACGAGCGTCGGCCGCGATTGCGCCGGCATCTTCGATTCGAGCACACGATAGTAGCGCTTCAGATCGAACATCGCGTGTTCGCAGCGCGCGTCGGCGTTGCAGGCGCGCGGCCGGCGCGGCGCCGGACCGTTCGCATCGGCGAGCGCGCTGCGCAGCGCGAGCGCGCGGTCGCGCACCGGCTGCAGCTGCATGTCGGCTTCGGAAAGCACGTACATCGAACCTTGGGTCGTGGCGAAGACCGCGGCAAGCAACTGCTTCTCGGCATCGCGCGACGCGAGCCAGCTCGACTGGCTCCTTTCCCACAGCCTGCGCCGCGCGGGCGGCAGCTTCGCGAGCAACTGCTGGTACGCGTTGTCGACCGCGACCTTCCAGCCGATGCGCGCAGCGTCCATGCACTGCACCTGCCCCATCGTCGTCGACATGTCGGCGCGCGCGAGACATGCGCGCATCGACGCGTCGATCGGATCGGCGGCGGCCACCTCGGCATGCGCCGCCGGACTCGCGATGCCGCCGAACACCACCGTGCCGGCCGCCAGCGCGAAGGCCAGCACGCCGGCCCCGCGCCGCCAGCGGCCGATCGCTGCCAGGCCCGGCAGAAACGTCACCCACGCCATCGTCAGATGCGCACGCAATCGACGAAGTATTCGATGCGCCCGTTGACCATTTCGCCGACGAGCCCGTGGATATCCGTATGGAAGCCCGGGAAGCGCTCGTTGAACTCGCGCGCGAAACGCAGATAGTTGACGATGGTCCTGTTGAAACGCTCGCCCGGAATCAGCAGCGGAATGCCCGGCGGATACGGCGTCAACAGGATCGACGTGACACGGCCTTCGAGCTCGTCGATCGGTACCCGATCGATGTCGCGGTGCGCGAGCTTCGCGAACGCGTCGGAGGGCTTCATCGCCGGCTCCATGCTCGACAGGTACATCTCGGTCGTCAGACGCGCGATGTCGTTCGCGCGATACACGCTGTGGATCTGCTGGCACAGGTCGCGCAGGCCGACACGCTCGTACATCGGATGATGCTGCACGAACTCGGGCAGCACACGCCACAGCGGCTGGTTGTTGTCGTAGTCGTCCTTGAACTGCTGCAGCTCGGTCACCATCGAGTTCCAGCGGCCCTTCGTGATGCCGATCGTAAACATGATGAAGAACGAGTACAGGCCCGTCTTCTCGACGATGATGCCGTGCTCGGCCAGGTACTTCGTGACGATCGCGGCCGGAATGCCGGTTTCGCCGAAGCCGCCGTCCATGTCGAGACCCGGCGTGACGATCGTCGCCTTGATCGGGTCGAGCATGTTGAAGCCTTCGGCGAGAGGGCCAAAGCCGTGCCACGCGTCGTTGGGGCGCAGCATCCAGTCGTCGCGCGAGCCGATGCCTTCCTCGGCGAACTGGTCCGGGCCCCACACCTTGAAGAACCAGTCGTCGCCGTATTCGGTGTCGACCTTGGTCATCGCGCGGCGGAAGTCGAGCGCTTCAGCGATCGACTCCTCGACGAGCGCGGTGCCGCCCGGCGCTTCCATCATCGCCGCGGCCACGTCGCACGACGCGATGATCGCGTACTGCGGGCTCGTCGACGTATGCATCAGATACGCCTCGTTGAAGCGATGCTTGTCGAAGCGGCTGTTCTTCGAATCCTGCACGACGATCTGCGACGCCTGCGAGATACCGGCGAGCAGCTTGTGCGTGGAGTGCGTCGCGTACACCATCGCGCCGATGCGCGGACGGCCCGCGCCGATGGCGTGCATGTCCTGATAGAACTCGTGGAATTCGGCGTGCGGCAGCCACGCTTCGTCGAAGTGCAGCGTGTCGAGCCATTCGCCCAACATCTCCTTGATCATCTCGACGTTGTAGATCACGCCGTCGTAGGTGCTTTGCGTGATCGTCAGAATGCGCGGCTTCAGGTTCGGGTTCTTCGCGAGCGCTTCGCGCGCGAACGGGTTCGCCTCGATCTTCTTGCGGATGTTCTCCGGTTCGAACTCGCTGCGCGGAATCGGGCCAATGATGCCGAAGTTGTTGCGGGTCGGCGTCAGGAACACCGGTATCGCGCCGGTCATCGTGATCGCGTGCAGGATCGACTTGTGGCAGTTGCGGTCGACCAGCACGATGTCGCCCGGCGCCACCGTGCCGTGCCAGACGATCTTGTTCGAGGTGGAGGTGCCGTTGGTCACGAAGAACACGTGGTCGGCGCTGAAGATGCGCGCGGCGTTGCGCTCCGAGGCCGCGACCGGACCGGTATGGTCGAGCAGCTGGCCCAGTTCGTCGACAGCGTTGCAGACGTCGGCGCGCAGCATGTTCTCGCCGAAGAACTGGTGGAACATCTGGCCGAGCGGGCTCTTCAGGAACGCGACGCCGCCCGAGTGACCCGGGCAGTGCCACGAGTACGAACCTTCTTCCGCGTACTGCACCAGTTCCTTGAAGAACGGCGGCGCCAGCGAGTCCAGATACACCTTCGCCTCGCGGATGATATGGCGCGCGACGAACTCCGGCGTGTCCTCGAACATATGGATGAAGCCGTGCAGCTCGCGCAGGATGTCGTTCGGCAGATGGCGCGAAGTGCGCGTTTCGCCGTACAGAAAGATCGGAATATCGGCGTTGCGGCGGCGCACTTCGGTCACGAACGCGCGCAGCGCGACGATCGCGGCGGCAAGCTCGGGCGTCTCGCCTTCGACGACCACGTTATCGACGTACGGCAGCAGCTCGTCGTCGTCGATCGACAGGATGAAGCACGACGCGCGGCTCGACTGCTGCGCGAACGAGGTCAGATCGCCGTAGCTCGTCAACCCGAGCACTTCCGCGCCTTCTTTCTCGATGGCTTCGGCCAAAGCCCGGATGCCGGAACCCGAGATGTTCTCGGAGCGGAAATCTTCGTCGATGATGACGACGGGGAAACGGAACTTCATGGGCGATTCTCCAAAAAGAAAACGACCGCTGCGTTACGCAAAAAAGCGCAGCGGTCACCCGAATAACTGGTGGGTCAAGACGCTGCCGGCGTCACGTTTTCGGCAACGTGACGCCGTGCTGACCTTGATACTTGCCGCCGCGATCCGCGTACGACGTTTCACAAATCTCGTCGCTTTCGAAAAACAGCACCTGGGCGACGCCTTCGTTCGCGTAAATTTTCGCAGGCAAAGGTGTCGTATTCGAGAATTCGAGCGTGACGTGGCCTTCCCATTCCGGCTCGAACGGCGTCACGTTGACGATGATCCCGCAGCGCGCGTAGGTCGATTTGCCGAGGCACACGGTCAGCACGCTGCGCGGAATACGGAAATACTCGACCGTGCGCGCGAGCGCGAACGAGTTCGGCGGGATGATGCAGACGTCGCCCTTGAAATCGACAAACGACTTCTCGTCGAAGTTCTTCGGATCGACGATCGTCGAGTTGATGTTGGTGAAGATCTTGAATTCGTCGGCGCAGCGGATGTCGTAGCCGTAGCTCGAGGTGCCGTAGCTGACAATCTTCCGGCCGTCTTCGGAGACGCGAACCTGATCGGGCGCAAACGGCTCGATCATCTTGTGCGACTCGGCCATGCGCCGGATCCACTTGTCAGATTTGATGGTCATAGGTGAGAGCTGCTCGACGTGAATATCAGGTGTGACGAAAGATAGATGAAAACGGCCGGCGGCGGCGCCCAGCCGGCAAAGGCCGCTTATTTTACGCGATCACGGAGACGCTGCCGCAGATGGCGCGAGGCGCGCCCGATGAAGGGGGTCCGCCGACTGGCACGACGCCGTTGCGGGACGGGCGCGGCGAAAGCGCGCTCGCGCTTCACTGCTGGCGAATCACGCCGCAGGCGATCGCCGCGCCCGCGCCATGCTGAGGGTAAGCGTAGGGATCGGTCGCATCGCGGTGGAGCAGTACCGCGCGCTGCAGCACCGAGCGGATGCCATCGAGCGACACGTCCGGCGCGACGATGAAGCCGGTGGCCACGCCGTTCGCGTCCGCATGGATGTTGCCGAGATCGCCCTCGACGCGCGCGCCGGCCTTGAGCCGTTCGGCCGCCGGCGAAAACACCGGACCGGCGCTGGAGCCGTCGGCGGCGTTGCAGTCGCCGCGCTCGTGCACCTGCAGCGCGTGGTCGCTATTGGGCGGCAAGCCCGTGAGATTGTAGGTGACCTGGACGCCGTCCGAGCGCTCGATAAAGGTCACGAGACCGTGCGCCTGATTGCCCACGGTGGGCAGCAGTTGCGCGTCGGCGCGCTTTTCCTGTGGTCTCAGGAATACGCCACAGCCGCTCAACAGCACACAGCCGGCAGTCAGGACGATGAACGCATGTACCGCGTGCCCGTCGATTCGTTTTCCCATGCGATCCTCTTGTCGGCCTGGCGGCCGCCCCTGCGGCCGCCGAGCCGAACTCGTGAAGTCGACATGATACCGCGAGAGTTCGTGAAAATAGGGATCGAGATCACCCCTAATCCCTCGCCCGAACGGCCGCTCAGGTGTTCTGCACGACGATGTTCGGAAACTTCGAGCTCATGTCGCGCGCGCGTTCGGCGATATGCACCGCGACCTTGCGCGCGATCGAGCGATAGAGCTCCGCAATGCGCCCGTTCGGGTCCGCGACGACCGTGGGACGGCCCGAGTCGGCCTGCTCGCGGATCGTGATGTCGAGCGGCAGGCTGCCGAGCACGTCGACGCCATACTCCTTGCCCATGCGCTCGCCGCCGCCGGCGCCGAAGATGTGCTCCTCGTGCCCGCAATTCGAACAGATGTGCAGGCCCATGTTCTCGACGATGCCGAGAATCGGGATGCCGACCTTTTCGAACATCTTGAGGCCCTTCTTCGCGTCGAGCAGCGCGATGTCCTGCGGCGTCGTGACGATCACGGCGCCCGTAACCGGCACGCGCTGCGCGAGCGTCAGCTGGATGTCGCCGGTGCCCGGCGGCATGTCGACGATCAGATAGTCGAGTTCGTGCCAGTTGGTCTGGCGCAGCAGCTGTTCGAGCGCCGAGGTCGCCATCGGGCCGCGCCACACCATCGGGTTGTCCGCCTCGATCAGGAAACCTATCGAGCTGGCCTGCACGCCGTGGCCGGTCATCGGGTTCATCGATTTGTCGTCGGGCGATTCGGGGCGGCCCTCGATGCCGAGCATGGTGGGCAGCGACGGGCCGTAGATGTCGGCGTCGAGAATGCCGACCGCCGCGCCCTCGCTCGCGAGCGCGAGCGCGAGATTCACGGCGGTCGTGCTCTTGCCGACCCCGCCCTTGCCCGAGGCAACCGCGACGATGTTCTTCACGCCGGGCAGCAGTTTCACGCCGCGCTGCACGGTGTGCGCGGCAATCTGTTGCGAAACCTCGACGCGCACGTTCGCGACGCCGGGCACCGCGCGCAACGCGTCGGCGAACCGCTGGCGGATCGCGTCGAACTGGCTTTTCGCCGGGTAGCCGAGCGTCACCTGAAGGTTGACCGCGTCGCCCTCCACAACCACGTTGCGGATGCTCTTCGCGGCCGCGTACGGCGCGCCCGTGTTGGGGTCAGTGACGGCCGCGACGGCGGCGTCGACCAAAGCCCGATCGATACTCATTGATACTCCGTGGGGAAGAGGTGCGGCGCGGCGAGATGGACCGATCGGCCACGCGGCGGAATTTGCAAGAAATTGTTATGCGGCATTGCGAAAATCGAACGTGCCGGGCACCCTTCGGGGCACGCGGGACGCCGTAGGGTCGCATCGCTGTGTGTTTCAGGCACTATTGTAGTGTCTGACGGCACACGGTGCCCGAAGACCCTTCTTCGCTGTAGGACCGCGCGAAGCAAGGCGCAGGAATCGTTCCCGAACTTTCTGAGTGGTCGGTGCATTGCCGTAATGTTCGCTGCATAGACTGACCGCTACCCGCTAGCTCATTCGCACTCGAAAGGAAACCAAAATGAATGCAAGAATCATGACTCGCGTGGCCGTATTCGCCGTGGTCGGCTCGCTGGTGGCAGGCTGCGCAACCCAACAGGGCACCAACACAGCAGTCGGCACCGGCGTGGGCGCTGGTGCCGGCGCGGCGATCGGCGCGATCTTCGGCGGCGGCAAGGGCGCGGCGATCGGCGCGGCCACCGGCGCCGCGGTGGGTGGCATCACCGGCTACAACTGGGACAACATCCGCAACCGCATGTCGGGCGCGACCAAGGGCACCGGCACGCAGATCACCGAGCAACCTGACGGCTCGCTCAAGCTGAACATCCCGAGTTCGGTCACGTTCGACACCAGCAGCTACGCGATCAAGCCGTCGTTCGCACCGGTGCTCGACCAGCTCGCACAGACGCTGCAGCAGAATCCGGAAGTCGTCGCGTCGGTCGTCGGCCATACGGACAGCACCGGCTCGCTGCAATACAACGAGACGCTGTCGGTCAATCGCGCGCAGAGCGTGACCGGCTATCTGGCGCAACGCGGCATCGCGCCGCAGCGTCTGTCGGCCACCGGCATGGGCCCGAACCAGCCGATCGCCGACAACAACACCGAAGCCGGCCGTGCGGCCAACCGTCGCGTCGAGATCTATCTGCGCGCCACGGCCCAGCACGCGACCCAATAAGGGCAACTCTCAAGGAGAAGGCGCCGCCGGGCCGGCCGACGTTTCAGCCGCACGCGGCCCGGCTTGCGGGCCGGACGAGCCGCCGGACCGGTTTGTCGACGGATCGAAAAAAATTTCGAACTCTGCGGAAAATCCGCGGTCTGTCTTTACGGTACGTGGCTGGCGAAGCCATCACGTCACCATTCTCCTCTTGTCGTTGTTGCTCCGGGGTTTATCGACCCCGGTTTTTTTTTGCCCGCGCGGTTTTGCACCCCGCTTCGCCTGGCATCGTTCCTGGCTGTCCCCCACCGCAGCGCCCGCCCCCATCCCCCTCTGTTCCGCGCGTCCAGCCCGCCGCGCCCGGTCCGCGTGCGGCGTGCGCCCTGCTAAAATCACCGTTTCGTCCCACCGCAGGCACCCCCGATCCTTATGTCAGCACCCGCCACCGACCTCCCAGCAGGCGCGCCGCCCGGCCGCCGTCAGATTCTCGTCACGTCGGCCCTTCCTTATGCGAACGGGCAGATTCATATCGGCCATCTGGTCGAATATATCCAGACGGACATCTGGGTCCGGGCGCTGCGAATGCACGGCCACGAGGTCTACTACGTCGGCGCTGACGACACGCACGGCACGCCGGTGATGCTGCGCGCGGAACAGGAAGGTCTGACGCCGAAACAGCTGATCGATCGCGTCTGGCTGGAACACAAGCGCGACTTTGACAGCTTCGGCATTTCGTTCGACAACTACTACTCGACGGACTCCGACGAAAACCGCGTGCTCAGCGAAAACGTCTACCTCGCGCTGAAGGAAGCGGGGCTGATCGACGCGCGCGAGATCGAACAGGCGTATGACCCGGTCAAGGAAATGTTCCTGCCGGACCGCTTCATCAAGGGCGAGTGCCCCAAATGCGGCGCCAAAGACCAGTACGGCGACAGCTGCGAGGTCTGCGGCTCGACCTACCAGCCCACCGAGCTCGTCAATCCGTACTCGGTCGTCTCGGGCGCGACGCCGATTCGCAAGACCTCGACGCACTACTTCTTCCGCCTGTCCGATCCGCGCTGCGAGAACTTCCTGCGCGCCTGGGTCGGCGGCCTCGCGCAGCCGGAAGCGACCAACAAGATGCGCGAATGGCTCGGCGACGCCGGCGAAGCCAAGCTCGCCGACTGGGACATCTCGCGCGACGCGCCGTACTTCGGCTTCGAGATTCCGGGCGCGCCCGGTAAGTATTTCTACGTGTGGCTCGACGCGCCGGTCGGCTACTACGCAAGCTTCAGGAACCTCGCCGAAAAGCGCGGCCTCGACTTCGACGCGTGGGTCCGCAAGGGCTCGACGGCCGAGCAGTACCACTTCATCGGCAAGGACATCCTGTATTTCCACACGCTGTTCTGGCCCGCGATGCTCGAGTTCTCGGACCATCGCACGCCGACCAACGTGTTCGCGCACGGCTTTTTGACGGTCGACGGCGCGAAGATGTCGAAGTCGCGCGGCACCTTCATCACCGCGCAAAGCGTGATCGACACCGGCCTGAATCCGGAATGGCTGCGCTACTACTTCGCGGCCAAGCTGAACAGCACGATGGAAGACCTCGACCTGAATCTCGACGACTTCCAGGCGCGCGTGAACAGCGATCTGGTCGGCAAGTACGTGAACATCGCGAGCCGCGCGGCCGGCTTCCTGATCAAGCGCTTCGACGGCCGCGTGCAGGACAGCGCGATGCATCATCCGCTGCTCGGCACGCTGCGCGCCGCGCTGCCGCAGATCGCCGCGCACTACGAGGCGCGCGAGTACAGCCGCGCGCTGCGTCAGACCATGGAGCTCGCCGACTCGGTCAACGCCTACGTCGATACCGCGAAGCCCTGGGATCAGGCGAAAGACCCGGCCAACGCGGTCGCGCTGCACGAGACCTGCAGTGTCAGCATCGAGGCGTTCCGTCTGCTGTCGCTGGCCCTGAAGCCGGTGCTGCCGAAGCTCGCCGAAGCGGTCGAGGCTTTCCTCGGCGTCGAGCCGCTCGTGTGGGCCGACGCCACCGTGCCGCTCAGCTCGGCGCGCCCGATCAACGCGTACAAGCATCTGATGACGCGCGTCGATCCGAAGCAGATCGAGGCGCTGCTCGCGGCCAATCGCGACTCGCTGCAGGCCACGCCGGAAGCGGCGCCGGCCGACGCGAAGGCCAAGGCGAAGGCCCACGCCAAGGCCGTCGCCGCGAAGGAAGAAGAGGCCGGCATCATCACGATCGACGACTTCGCGAAGGTCGATCTGCGCATCGCGAAGATCGTCGACTGCAAGGCGGTGGAAGGCTCGGACAAGCTGCTGCAACTGACGCTCGACGTCGGCGAAGAGAAGACCCGCAACGTGTTCTCGGGCATCAAGTCCGCGTATCAGCCGGAGCAGCTGATCGGCAAGCTGACCGTGATGGTCGCGAACCTGGCGCCGCGCAAGATGAAGTTCGGCATGTCCGAGGGCATGGTGCTGGCGGCATCGGCGGCGGACGAGAAGGCCGAACCGGGCCTCTACGTGCTTGAGCCGCATAGCGGCGCGAAGCCCGGCATGCGCGTGAAGTAACGCGCGGCGCCTTTGGGCGCCTCACCCCACCTCGCCGCAGGCAGGTATGACGAAAACGGCACGCTTCCAGGCGTGCCGTTTTTTTATGTTGCCCGCGTCACCACGAGATCCGGTCGAAGCGCCGCGTGTACAGCACGTCGGCGCCATAGAACGTGCCGCCATACACGACCAGCGACCAGTATCGCGTCAGATTGATCGTCGCCTTGATCGCATTGCTCGCCGACTGCAACCCCTGCTCGTAGCCGATCACGAGCCGCTCGTTGATCGCCTTCGACACCATCACGACTTGCGGATCGGTCAGGCCGACCTCGCTGCGGCCGATCGAAAACTCGTCGAGCCCGACGGTCTGCGCGATCCGCTGACCCGTCGCGCTGCCGAGCAGCGCGAGCGCGGTCGTCATCGTGCTCTGCTGGCCGAGGTTATTGCCCTGGTCGGTGCCGTGGCCGAACAGCAGCCACGACAGTTTTTCGTTGTCCGGCACGCTTGGCTCCGACACGAGCCGCGCGACCGGCGCCTGCAGCGTGCCCGTTACCTGTACGCCGGCTTCGACCTGCTGGTTGCGGCGCATCGCGAGAATGTTGATGCCCGGATTCGTGACTGGCCCGTTGAACGTGAAGAAGCCGTTCTCGATCGCGAGCTTGCGGCCGAATGCGGTGTAGGTCGAACCCGGCGTGACGCGCACGTTGCCGACCGCGCGCAGCGGCGTATTCGGCGCGCTCGTCGCGGTGATCGTGCCGGCGAGGCCGAGATCGGCGCCCTTCCCACGGAAGCGGAAGTCGTTGCCGAGGCCGATCTCGATGTTCGCGCGTGGCGCGAACGGGCTCGCCGGCGGCTGGCCGCCTTCACTCGGACGCGGCTGGCCGCCCGAGCGCGTGCCGTCCGGGCGGATGATCACGACGTCGTCGCCGAGGCTCGGCGCGGCCTGCTCGGGCAGATCGAACCGCGCGCTGTCGACCACGAACTTGCCGTCGATCACGGGGCCGCGCTCCACGCCGCCGTTCGAGATGTTCGCACTGCCCGACAGCGACAGATGGCGGTCCGGCGACGCGAACACATCGAGCTTGTCCGCGACGATGCTCGCGGTCATGTCGGGCTCCGAGCTGTCGAGACGCACGCGGCCGGTCGCGCGCAGCGTGCCGCTCGCGCCGTGGAACTCGACCTGCTGGAAGTCCACCATGTTCTGCGACAGCGCGATGCGCACGACCCCGTCCTTCAGTTGCACGCCCTGGCTCACGACCGTCGCGGACAGACCGTCGCCGGTCAGCGAGCCGGTCACGTTCGGTTTCGCGACCGTGCCGCCGAGCGCGAGCTTCAGCGCGAGATGGCCGTCGAGCAGATAGCTGGGGCCGAGCAGGCCGCCCGTCGTGCGCAGCGACGGCACGTTCGCGTTCACGTTGCCCGACAGCGCGCTTTGCGGATCGACGCTCAACATGCCGTCGCGCAGTACGAGCGGCGTGTGCGCGTCGGCATCGATCACGCCGACGCGGCTCGCCTGCGCATGCACGGTCGCATTGAGCCGGTTGCCGCCGGTGAATTCGGCGCGCGCTCGGATGTCGCCAATGCCCATCGACGAGAGCCCGCGGCCGATCTCGACCGTCACGTCGCCGCTGCGCCGGCGCAGCTCGATGTGGCCGCTCGCCGTCGCGCCGAGCGAGAAGTCCCAGTCGCCGTCGAACACGAGGTCGGTGCGCACGGCGGGCGGCTCGCCGGTGATCTGGCGACGCAGCTCCTGCAAGTGCGCGAGCGACACATCGGTCAGGCTGCCGGCCGACTGGATGCGGCCGTGATCGAACGCGAATGACTTCAGGGTCAGCACCGAGCCTTCGATCGTCAGGCGCGTTGCGCCGAGCGTGAGGTGCCCCGGCCCGGCGCTGAGCGCGAGCGGCGATTCGAGATTGAGCGCCGGCGTGCCGCGATTTTGCAGACGCGTGACGGTGCCGTCCCAGCGCGAGCCGTCGCGCGTGTCGGTCAGCTTGCCGTTGGCGGCGAGCGTCAGATCGAGCGGTCGGTCCTGCAGCTTGCCGGTCGCGGCGGCTTCGAGCGTGTGGTTCGCGCGTGTGCCGGACAGGCGGGCGGTCAGCGTGGCGAGGTCGACGCCGCCCGCGTTGACATTGCGCGCGTCGGTCGTGAACGCGAGCGCGCCGTTCGCGCCGTCGCGCAACTCGGCGTGGCCTTCCGCATGGCCGATGCGGTTGCTCGCGAACACGACGCTGTCGGCCTTGTAATTCAGCGTGACGTTCGGATGCGCGAATGAGCCGGTAACGTCGCCGTCCGCGGCGACCGCGCCCGCGAGGCCGAAGCCGAGCCGATCGAGCTGCGGCGCGTCGATGCCGAAGCGCAGCCGGTCGCCGGCCGCGCCGAAGCTGCCTTGCAGATTCACCCGGTTGCCCGCCACCGAAAGATTCGCGTGGCTCGGCAGGATTCGCGAGCCGGCCAGCTGGATCATGCCGCCGCCCGTGAGCGGCAGGTCGTTGTAGACGCTCGGACCGAGCGTGAATTCGGCGCGCGTCGTGAAGACCGGCGCGAGCACACCTGCTGCCGTGACCGTGGCGTTCACGCGCGCCTCGATCCTGCGCGCTGGCGGACCTGCCTGCGCAGCTGCGCGTGGCGCAGGGCCCGCGCGATGCGCGGGCGGTGGCGTCCTGCGCTCGAGCACTTCGGTCTGCACCGCGGCCTGCGCGGTGTTCTTCGCGATGGCGGCGGCCTGATCGCCGGGCGCCGCGCTCTTCGCGCCGGCGGTGCTGCCTACGAGCGCCGCGGCTTGCGCTTGCCGCTCGCGTTGCGCGCCGCTCGCGGCGGACGCGCCGGATGTCGTGACAGGCGTGCGGGCGGGCATCTGCGAGGTCAGCGACAGCGGATCGAAATCGGTCAGTTGCGCCTTCAGGTTGTAGGTCGAGTTCTCATCGTGCTTCAGCGCGCCCGATAGATCGATGCGGCCACGGCCCGACGTGACGCGCACGTCGTTGAAGCTGATGCGTGCGGGGTCGAACGTAATCTTGCCCTGGGCGCGCAGCGCGGCGGCGGGGTCGGCGAGATCGAGCGTCAGGGTCTGGATGTCGTCGTTCAGGCGGATGCCGATCGGGCCGGACAGCTGCGTCGGCCGCACGGTCGCCTGCAGCGCGTTCAGGTCGAGCCGCGCGACGCTCAGATCGAGCCGGCCGTGCCGGCCGCTCAGCGCGCCGCCGCCGGTGAGCGTCGCGTTGCGCACGAGCCGCACGTTCAGGTTCGAGATGCTCTGCGTGTGGGCGTCGAGGCGCACGTCGGCGTTCGCATCGATCAGCGGCAGCAGTTTCTGGTCGATTGCGCCGGGTTTCGCGTTGACGATCGAGACATGGCCGGCGACGGCGAAACCCGCCGCCGGTTTGGCCGGCGCGTGGTGGCCCCCGAAGATGTGGTGCGGATGGCTGGCGGCCGACGGTTTCGCCGCGCTGGCTGTGCCAGGGGCGGTCGCCGCGCCCTGCTCGACCGGCTGCAGCTCCGCGCGCACCGCCAGATCGGCCAGCGGCGCACCCGGCGCGAAAGCCTGCGGATTCACATGATCGAAGCTCAGCGTCGCGCGCTGCAACGGCACCGCGGCGAACGGCGCCGCTTCGACCCGCGCGTGGCCGGCGAGCTTCATGCCGCTCGCATCGAGCTCGGCGACGAGCTGCTCGAGCGTGCCGCTCAGGTGGCCGGCCACCTGCACCGCTTCATCGTTGACCTTGCCCGCATAACCGACTTCGCCGGTGAGCGGAAACGGCCGCACGCCATCGAGTTTCGCCGCTGCCGTCAGCGCCCCGAACGGCGTATCGAGCCGATCGATCGCGGCCTCGTGATGACGCCCGTCGCTGCGCCCATGAAACGCGAAGCTCGACAGCTCCGTCGTCGACGCGCCCTGGTGCAGCAGCAGCCGCTCGACCTGCACGTCGCGGATCTCCAGCTGCATCGGTAGCTGCAGATCCTGCGGCAAGCTCAGCGGCTCGCTGGTGCTCGCCGACGACGGGCCGACGCGCGCCTCGATCGTGCCGACGTGCAGGTAGTCGATCGTGAACCGCCACGGCTCGCGCGCGAGCGCCCAGCTGCCCGCGATGCGGTCGATCTCGATGTCGGTGCCGCTGCCGTCGAGGCTGCGCCAGCGCACGTCGCGCAGTTGCACGCCGCGCGCGAGCGTGCCGCCGTCGAGCGTGCCGGCGAGCCGGCCGCCGAGCAGCTTCACAGCCGCGTGCCACGCGTACGCGGTGCCGCGCTCGGTCGTCAGCGCCCCGTACAGCAGACCGGCCGCGAGTGCGGCGAGCAGTACCAGCATGAGCACCGTGCCCGCGACCGACTTCAGCAGCAGCCGGCCCCAGCGCCGCTTCGGCTGCGGCGTGTCGGGCGGCTGCTGCCCCTCCGGCGGTCCTGGCGGCATGGCGCCGGGCGGCTGCGCGGGGGGCGGGGCGGTGACGTCGGTGGTCATGCGTGAATACGGTGGCAAATAAGGTAGTGGGTTGTCGTCAAAACGTCAGAACGCGATGCCGAGCGTGATATACGGCCGCACCCGGTTATCGCGGATCCCGTAAGCGACATCGAGATTGACCGGGCCGACCGGGCTGCGCCAGCGCGCGCCGACGCCGGCGCCCGGATAGAAAACTTTTTCGCCCCAGGTGTCGGTCGCGGTGCCGATGTCGAAAAACACGGCCGCGCCCCAGTTGTGCGAGAACCAGTGCTGGTATTCGGCCGCGCTCGTCACCAGGTACTTGGTCGGCAGGATCGAGCCGGCGACGTTGTTACCGATGCTCTGGAAGCCGTAGCCGCGCACCGAGTTCGAGCCGCCCGCGCGGAACAGCAGCGACGCCGGAATGCCCCTCGAGCTGCCGCTCGTGAATACGCCGCCGAGTTCGGCGCGGATCAGCACGATGTCGTCGACGCCGATCGGGAAATACTGCTGGCCGCGCGCGTAGCCGCGGATGAACGACTGGTCGGCGAGCAGACCTTTCACCGCGAAGCCCGCCTCGACGTGGATCAGGTTGCCGCGGCGCGGGAACAGCGGGTCGTCGGTGTCGCGCCGCGTCCACGACCACCCCGGCACCAGCGCGTGCGCGCGGGTCGGCGCCGCCGCGTTCTGGTCGAGCTGATCGTCGTAGAACAGCAGCGAATAGCTGTAGTCGAGGAACTGCGACGTGCGCGAGCGCTGCACGCCGCCGCGGATGCTGTAGATGCGCGTGTCGGAGACGTCGGTGGTCGTGTACGACGCGAGCACGCTATTGGTCCACCCGTGCTGGCCCGGCGGCATCGACAGCTGGATCTGCCCGTATTGCTGCGTCTTGTCGGCGCGGCCCTCGACGGTGAACGGCCACGCCGCGCCGAACGTGTTCAGATACGTGTAGCCGCCCTGCACGAGCGGGCCGTTGTCGGTCGAATAGCCGACGCCGCCGCGGAAGCTGTGATACGGAAACTCCGACACCTTCACGTGCACCGGCGTGTCGAGCGGCTTGGCGGGGTTGTTGTCGAGGTCGATCGCGACGCTCGCGAAGTACGGCGTGTTCTGCAGTTGCCGCTGCAGTTCGGCGACAGTGCGCGTGTCGTAGATGTCGCCCGGCGAGATCGGATTGACGTTGTGGACGATGCGCTCCGGATAGCGCTTCGTGCCCTGCACGTCGAGTTGGCCCATCGTGAAGGTCGGCCCGCTGTCGTAGATCACCGACAGCTTCGCCGTGTGCGTGCGCGGATCGATCAGCGCCTCCGAGTGGTAGATCTTCGCGGCGAGGTAGCGGCGCGATTGCAGCTCGTGCAGCGACGCGTTCTTCGCGTCGTCCCAGGCGCCCTGCGAGAACGGCTCGCCCTCGTGCAGCGAGAACGCGAAGCGCGTCGCGTTTTCGCGCGATGGGTCTTCGGTCAGCACCGCGCCGCGAAACGACAGATCGACCGACGTGACTTTGGTCTGCGGGCCCGGCTCCACGCGCACGGTGACCTGCCGCAGGTTGTCGACGGTGCGCACGTCGGTGCTGACGAGCGGCGAGAAATAGCCCTGCGTCGCGGCGAGATCGCGCACCTGCTGTGGCGTCGCGGTGATCAGGAACGAAAACTGGTCGTCGGTGACGTCGGGCCGCTTCGCGAAACGCGAGATATCGAGGTTCTGTTCGAGCAGCCGGCGCAGCGCGCGCGGCTCGGCGACCACCTCGACCTTGTAGCTCGGTGCCTTGCTCGCCGCTTGAGCCTTGCCCGCGGCGAGCAGCAACATCAGGAGGCCGAGGCCGATGGCGAGCGACACACGCAGCCAGCACCGCGCGAGCGCCTCGCGCTCACGCGCGCGCCCGCGCGCCTGGCCGGTCTCGCCGCGCAACGCACGCGGCATGTCGATCGTACCTCCCGCCAAACAGGACCTCCGGCCTCAATGAGTGAATTCTCGCGCCCCGGCCGCGCATGCGTTCGAGGCATGCTATTTGACCACAACGCGACCCCGATCGGCCCCTCTCGTGCCCCTGGCGGAGCTCCGCGCTTCATCTCAAAAATGGGCGGCCCGCGGCGATTTTCGACCGCCCGCGACGCATGCGGTAAAATCGCGGACGACGGCGCCCTCCCCGCGGCACCGCGCAGCGGCCAGCCCGAGAGCCGCCACCCTACCCACCACGGACGTCGAGCCATGTATCAATCGGACATCACCCAGTTCCTGAACCAGCTCAAGCAACAGAAGCCCAATCTGGAGGCCGAGCAACGCAAAGGCCGCGCACTGCTGTGGGACAAACAGCCGATCGATCTGGAAGAGCGCGCCGAGCAGAAAAGTTCGCGCGTGCAGCAGACGCCTTACTCGTACTACCAGAACTTCTAAGCTCCCCAGTCACGCCGACGATGAGTCACGCTGACGAGGTGCATGGTCCGCTTCACGGCCCGATACACGGCCCGGTTCACGGGCCGGTTCACGGCCCAGCGCCGGCACCGTCCGACACCGCGCTTTCCACGCCCGCCACCGATTCGACGCCCGACACGGTCGACGGCGTCGCGTTCGCGCGTCTGTACGGCGAGCCGCTGTTCAAGCTGCCGAACGACCTGTACATCCCTCCGGACGCGCTCGAGGTATTCCTCGAGACCTTCGAGGGGCCGCTCGACC
The DNA here is from genome assembly GCF_050436505.1 of Paraburkholderia sp. CI3. Taxonomy (NCBI): domain Bacteria; kingdom Pseudomonadati; phylum Pseudomonadota; class Betaproteobacteria; order Burkholderiales; family Burkholderiaceae; genus Paraburkholderia; species Paraburkholderia sp. CI3. The sequence goes on along the minus strand of NZ_JBNDMI010000004.1, from coordinate 3,874,403 downwards.
TGCTGCTGTACCTGATCCGCAAGCAGAACTTCAACGTGCTCGACATCCCGATGGCGGATGTCACCGTGCAATATCTCGGCTACGTCGAGCAACTGCGCAAGACCAATCTCGAACTCGCGTCCGAATATCTGCTGATGGCCGCGATGCTGATCGAAATCAAGTCGCGCATGCTGCTGCCGGTCAAGAAGGCCGACACCGGCGAGGAAGCCGAAGACCCGCGTGCCGAACTGGTGCGCCGCCTGCTCGAATACGAGCAGATGAAGCTCGCCGCGCAACGCATCGACCAGTTGCCGCAGCTTGGGCGCGATTTCCTGCGCGCCGAGGTCTACATCGAGCAGAGTGTCGCCCCGCGTTTCCCGGACGTGAACAGCGACGACCTGCGCGCCGCGTGGGCCGACGTGATCAAGCGCGCGAAGCTGGTCCAGCATCACAAGATTTCGCGCGAGGAGTTGTCGGTGCGCGAGCACATGAGCCTGATCCTGCGGCAGTTGCAGAATGCGCGCTTCATCGAGTTTTCCGATCTGTTCGACACGAGCCGCGGCGTGCCGGTCGTCATCGTGAATTTCATCGCCGTGCTCGAGCTGTGCCGTGAATCGCTCGTCGAAATCACCCAGGCGGAGCCGTTCGCGCCGATTTACGTGCGGCTGGCGTATCTACCGGCCTGAGCGCCGAATGACGGCCGCTTGACGGCCGGACCGCGGCCGGACCGCGGCCGGACCGTGGAAATCTCGCTACGAACACCGTCGCAACGAAGCTTGGCGGGCCTCAGCGGGGAGTGCGCGGCAAGCTCGTCGCGTGCCGCTCGGAAGTGCCGCCGCGTTTGGGTGCGTCCGCTGCCCAAATCCACTACAATCCGCGCTCCGAACCCGTCATTTGCCGGTGAGGCGATGACCCGCGCGATTCCGCCAGGTGTCGCGCCAACCGGATCGCGCGCCGCGCGAGCCTATCCCTGTCCGATCATGAAAGTCATCAGCTCGATCCATGAATTGCGCGACCAGTTGCGCGGCCAGAATCGCACGGCCTTCGTGCCGACGATGGGCAACCTGCACGAGGGCCATCTGTCGCTGATGCGCCTCGCGCGCCAGCACGGCGACCCGGTCGTGGCGAGCATCTTCGTCAACCGCCTGCAGTTCGGCCCGAACGAGGATTTCGACAAATATCCGCGCACGCTCGAAGCCGACATCGAGAAGCTGCAGAAGGAAGGTGTCTACGTGCTGTTCGCGCCGACCGAAAGGGACATGTATCCGGAGCCGCAGGAATACCGCGTGCATCCGCCGCACGATCTCGGCGACATCCTCGAAGGCGAATTCCGCCCCGGCTTCTTCCACGGTGTGTGCACGGTCGTGATGAAGCTGATGTCGTGCGTGCAGCCGCGCGTCGCGGTGTTCGGCAAGAAGGATTACCAGCAGCTGATGATCGTGCGCCAGATGTGCCACCAGTTCGCGCTGCCGACCGACATCGTCGCCGCCGAAACCGTGCGCGACACCGACGGCCTCGCGCTCAGCTCGCGCAACCGGTTCCTTTCCGCCGCCGAACGCGCCGAGGCGCCGATGCTGGCCGCCGAACTCAATCGGGTGCGCGACGCGGTGCTCGCGGGCGAGCGCGACTTCGCGAAACTCGAAGAGTCGGCCAAAGCGACGCTCGCGGCGCGCGGCTGGAATCCCGATTACATCGCGATCCGCAAGCGCTCGAACCTGATCGCGCCCGGCGCGCAGGACGCCAGCGCACCGCTCGTGGTGCTGGCCGCCGCGAAGCTCGGCGCGACCCGGCTCATCGACAACCTCGAAATCTGACGCCGCAACCGCCCGCGCGAACACAGTTACACTGCGCAGTCACACAGGATTGGATTGATCATGCAACGCAATATGCTGAAGTCGAAGATTCACCGCGTCGCGGTCACGCACTGCGAGCTCCACTACGAGGGCTCGTGCGCGATCGACGAAGATCTGCTCGAAGCGGCGAACATCGTCGAAAACGAGCGTATCGACATCTGGAACATCAACAACGGCGAGCGCTTCTCGACCTACGCGATCAAGGGCGAGCGCGGCAGCGGCATGATTTCGCTGAACGGCTCGGCCGCGCGTCGCGCGCAGCTTGGCGATCTGGTCATCATCGCGGCGTTCGCGGTGGTCGACGAGGCGGAGTTGAAGGCGGGCTGGAAGCCGGACCTCGTGTTCGTCGATGAAAACAACAAGATCAAGGGCAGCCGCGACCACGTGCCCACGCAGGCCTGGAGCTGAGCGAAGCTCAGCTTGACGCTTGACGCTTGACTGATGGCGGACAGCCCCCGCCTCAGCCCTTCTTCCCCGCGCCGTTCGTCCACTCGACGATCGGCTGCCACTGCTCCAGATCCTTCTCCACACGGCTTTTCGCGACGTCCCACAGCGTCAGGCCGTGCGCCGCGAGCTGCACGTAGTTCTGCGTGTCGCGCAGAAAACCGAGCACCGGCAGCTTCAATCCCTCGACGAAGCGATGCAGCTGCTCGGCCGAGCGCGTGCGCGCATCGACGCGCATGCCGACCACGCCGACCTCGATCGCGCCCTTCCTGACCGCCTTTTCCTTCGCCAGCCGCTCGAGAAATTCCTGGGTCGCGAGAATATCGAACAGCGACGGCTGCAACGGCACGATCACCTTGTCGGCGAGATCGAGCGCGATGTTCAGGCGATTGCCGTGCAGGCCGGCCGGCGTGTCGACGACCGCGTGCTCGAGGCCTTTCGGTGGCTTGGCCGGGGTGTCGGGATTGACCTCCCAGGTTTCGATGTTCGGCAGCGTGGCGGGCCGTAATTCGAGCCACGCATGCGCGGAGTGCTGCTTGTCGAGGTCGGCCAGCGCGACCCATTCGCCCGCCGCGGCGAAATAGCCGGCCAGATTGGTCGATAGCGTGCTCTTGCCCACGCCGCCCTTCGGATTCGCCACTACGATCACCGACATGAAATCTCCCGGAAAGAAGGCTGGACACCGCCAGCCGGTTTGCCGCGCTATTGCTCCGTCCCCGCCGATCCGCTGTGACCGGCATCGGCGGGCTCCACGATCGCTGCCGTTCGAAGTTCGGTTTCCAGGGACGCCCACCGGTCCAGCCGTTGATAATATCGACAAATTCAGCGCGGCCGAAGCCCCCGCATCGCGAATCGGCCGCTCTAACCCGCCGTTTTTTTCGACAAGGACCTGAATCTCATGAGCAAACTGCGCCCGGAATACACCGTCGAACGCCTGCTGGAGCGCCAGAAGGGCACGCTGCCGGACCTGCTGGGCCTGCGCGTGCTGAACTTGGAACAAGGCACGCTGGTCGCCGAACTGACCGTGCGCGAGGCGCTGCTCGCGCCGAACGGCTTCCTGCACGCGGCCACGGTGATCGGCCTCGCCGACACCGCGTGCGGCTACGCGTGCATCGCGCATCTGCCCGAAAACTCGCGCAACTTCACGACGATCGAGCTGAAGAGCAACTTCCTCGGCACCGCGACGCAGGGCACGATCCGCGCGGTCGCGAAGGGTGTGCACCTTGGGCGCAGCACGCAGGTCTGGGACGCGACGGTCACCGGTCCGGATGGTAAGACCATCGCACTGTTTCGTTGCACACAGATGGTGTTGTACTGAGCGAACCGCCCGCGCAGCAATTGCGTTCAAGCCGATGAAGGAGGCCGGCGCAAAGCGTCACCCCAGCGCCGCGAACAGCCTGCGCATATCGACGTGCCCGGCCAGCGTATCGGCCAGCCGCTCCAGCGACGCCTCGCGCAACGCCGGATAGTCGAGCGCTTCGGGATCGCTCAAACCCGCCCACGCGAGCAGCGCCGCGCACGCGGCCGGCGTGTCGAACAGGCCATGCACGTAGGTCGTGAGAATCTGGCCATCGGCGGACATCGCGCCATCGGGACGGCCAAAGTCCGCGCCGCCCTCGTGCGGGCCAGCGTGGTCGAGTCGCAGCGCCGGCGTGTCCAATGCCGGCCCGCGCGTCTCGCCCATATGAATCTCGTAGCCGGCGACGTCAGGCGTGCCGGGCAGCGCCAGGCGCCCGGTCACATTCTTCAGCGCCTTGTCGCGCGTGAGCACCGTCGCATAGTCGAGCCAGCCGAAGCCCGCGAAGGTGCCGGGTGCGCCCTCGACGCCATGCGGATCGGCGATCTCGCGGCCCAGCATCTGCATGCCGCCGCAGATGCCGATCACGCGGCCGCCGTAGCGCAGATGCCGCGCGAGCACGTCGTCCCAGCCCTGTGCGCGCAGAAACGCGAGGTCGTCCGGCACGTTCTTCGAGCCCGGCAGGATGATCAGATCGGCGGCCGTCGGCGGCGTACCCGCGCGCACATAGTGAAAATCGACCTGCGGATGCGCGCGCAACGCGTCGAAGTCGGTGTGATTGCTGATGTGCGGCAGCACCGGCACGACCACGCGCAGCAGACGGCGCGAATCAACGCTCGCCGCCGCGCGCAGCTCGGGCGGCAGCATGTCCTCGGCGTCGAGCGTCAGGCCATGCAGATACGGCACGACACCGAGCACCGGCTTGCCGGTCTTCGCTTCCAGCCAGTCGAGCCCGGGCTTCAGCAGACCGATGTCGCCGCGAAAGCGGTTGATGATGAAGCCGCGCACGCGCGCCTGCTCGCTGTCGGACAGACACGCGAGCGTGCCGGTCAGGTGCGCGAACACGCCGCCGCGATCGATGTCGGCGACCAGCACGACCGGGCAGTCGACCGCCTCCGCGAAACCCATGTTCGCGATGTCGCGCTCGCGCAGATTGATCTCGGCCGGACTGCCCGCGCCTTCGACGAAAATCGTGTCGTACGACGCGCGCAGCCGCGCATACGACTCCAGCACCGCCTCGAACGCGACTGGCTTGTAGTCGTGATACGCGCGCGCGTCGAGATTGATGCGCGCCTTGCCGTGGATGATCACCTGCGCGCCGCGATCGCTGGTCGGCTTCAGCAGCACCGGATTCAGATCGGTGTGCGCGTCGATGCCCGCGGCGAGCGCCTGCAATGCCTGCGCGCGGCCGATCTCGCCGCCGTCGACGGTCACCGCGCTGTTCAACGCCATGTTCTGCGGCTTGAACGGCGCGACCCGCGCACCCGCGCGGCGCGCGAGGCGGCACAGTCCCGCAACCAGCGTGCTCTTGCCCGCGTCGGAAGTGGTGCCCTGGATCATCAGCGTGCCGCGCGGCACGGGCAGGGTGTCGGGAGGAATGGTCATTCGGGTCACGGCGGTGCAGGTGGAAGATGGACAGTGGCGTTGCAATGCAATCGAGCGGCATTATCCCATCGCGCCAGTACAATCATAGGATGACTCCCCGCGACCTCACCTTCGTCCTCGGCGGCGCCCGCTCGGGCAAGAGCGCGCATGCCGAGCGGCTCGCCAGCGACAGCGCCTTCCCCGTCACCTACATCGCCACCGCCCGCGTCACCGACGACGCCGAATTCAACGCGCGCATTGCGCATCATCGCGAGCGGCGGCCCGCGCATTGGGGGCTCGTCGAAGCGGACGACGACCTCGCCGGCGCGCTCGCGCAACACGACGCGCCGGGCCAGTGTCTGCTGATCGACTGCCTGACGCTGTGGCTCGCAAACCTGCTATGTCCCGCCGACGGCGCGGCGGCGCCGCTGTCGCACTACTACGAGCAGGCCGCCGCGTTCGAAGCGGCGCTCGCCGGCGCGCGCGGCAAGATCATCGTCGTCAGCAACGAGATCGGCCTCGGCGTCGTGCCGCTCGGCGAAGCTACGCGTCTTTACGTCGACGAACTCGGCCGCCTCAATCAGCGCATCGCCGCGTTGAGCAGCGCGGCCACGCTGATGGTCGCGGGACTGCCGCTCGCGCTGAAAAGCGCGAGCCGCGCGTGATGCCGCCGCTGACCATGCCGCTGGTCGCGACGCTCGCGGTCGCGGGCGTCGCCGTCGACCGCTGGTTCGGCGAGCCGAGCCGCCGGCATCCGCTGATCGGGTTCGGCAATTGGGCGGCGCGTATCGAGGCGCGCTTCAATCACGACCGGCGTCTGCGGCTCAGGGGCCTGCTCGCATGGGCGCTCGCGGTTCTGCCGCCGGTGTTGATCGCGTGGTGGCTCGTCGCCGTGCTGCCGTTGTTCGCGGCCTGCGCGCTGCATGTCGCGCTGCTGTGGTTCGCGCTCGGCGCGCGCAGCCTGCGCGATCACATCGCGCCGATCGCGCGGGCGCTCGGCCAACGCGATCTGGCCACGGCACGTGAGTTGACCGCACGGATCGTCTCGCGCGACACCGCGCAGTCGGACGAGGCCGCGCTCGCGCGCGCCGCGGTCGAATCGGCGCTCGAAAACGGCAACGACGCGATCTTCGGCGCGCTGTTCTGGTTCGCGCTCGCGGGCGGGCCTGGCGCGCTCGGCTTTCGCCTCGCCAATACGCTCGACGCGATGTGGGGTTATCGCACGCCGCGCTATCTGCGCTTCGGCTGGGCCGCCGCGCGCATCGACGACGTGCTGAACTGGATTCCCGCGCGCCTGACTGCCACGAGCTACGCGCTGCTCGGCGACACGCTGACCGCCTGGCGCTGCTGGCGCGACCAGGCGCCGCGCTGGGACAGCCCGAACGCGGGCCCGGTGATGGCCGCCGGCGCCGGCAGCCTGAACGTGCTGATCGGCGGGCCGGCCGTGTATCACGGCACGCTCGAGCATCGGCCGACGCTGGGCTTCGGGCGTCCCGCCGAGGCGCGTCATGTGGGCGCCGCGTTGATGCTGGTCGAACGCACGGTGATTCTCTGGCTGGCCGTGCTGATCGTGCTGGCGTTGTTGAGCGTGCCGTTTCATGGCTGAACGGAACGACGCGCGTAGCGATGGGATGAGCGCATGAGCGACTGGACGCAACCGCGCGAGCACGCCGCAAGCGGCCCGATCGCGCACGGCGGCAACCTGCACGAAGCGGCGGCGCGCTACGGCATTGCGTACGCGCAGTGGCTCGATCTGTCGACCGGCATCAATCCACACGGCTATCCGGTGCCGCCGCTGCCCGCCGACGCGTGGCGCCGTTTGCCCGACGAAGGCGACGGCTTCGCCGAGCGGGCCGCGCGCTACTACGGCGCGCCCGATGCCGCGCACGTGCTGCCCGTCGCCGGCAGCCAGGCGGCGATTCGCGCGCTGCCCGCGTTGCTGTCGCCTGCGACGGTCGGCATCGCGCCGCTGACCTACGGCGAGTACGCGCCCGCGTTCGCGCGCGCCGGACACGCGGTCGCGCCGCTCGACGTGCATCGCGACACGCTGCCCGCCGCGCTCACGCACGTCGCGATCGTCAACCCCGACAATCCGACCGCCACGCATATCGATGCCGCCAGGCTGCTGCACTGGCACGCGCAGCTGCGCGAACGCGGCGGCACGCTGCTCGTCGACGAAGCGTTCGCCGATACGCTGCCGGCCGCGCGGGTCGCGTCGCTGGCGGCGCATACGCATCGGGACGGGCTCGTCGTGTTGCGCTCGCCCGGCAAGTTCTTCGGGCTCGCGGGTGTGCGCGCCGGCTTCGTGCTGGGCGCGCCCGCATTGCTCACCGCGTTGCGCGACAGGCTGGGGGCGTGGACCGTCAGCGGTCCCGCGCGTCATGCGGTGAGCGCCGCGTTCGACGATGCCGCGTGGCAAACGCGGATGCGTGAGCGGCTCATCGGCGACAGCGCACGGCTTGCCGGGCTGTTGCATGCGCACGGTTTCGCGACACGGGGCACGCCGCTTTTCGCATGGACCGACGATGCGCGCGCCGCCGCGTTGCATGAAGCGCTCGCGCGGCGCGGCGTGTGGACGCGCCTGTTTCCGCCATCGCTTCGGGTGCCATCGGCCAGTGTGCGCTTCGGGCTGCCGGGCGACGAAGCCGAATGGACCCGCTTCGAGCAACAGTTGCAACAGGCGGTTGACTCGATCGATACCGCGCGGTCGAGTTAGCGCAGTGACCTTCGCACCCAAGCCGCTCAACGCTTCGTGATCCGCCCTCGTCCGATGATCCGCTTTGCACGTTCCATCCGCTTTGCCCCGCCCGCGCATGGCTTCATCCATTGGTTCGGCGCCGCAGCGCTCGCGCTGAGCGCACTGAGCGCGCACGCCGCGATCACCGTCACCGACGACAGCGGCGCGACCGTCACGCTCGCCGCGCCCGCGCAGCGCGTGATCAGCCTCGCCCCGCACGTGACCGAATTGCTGTACGCCGCGGGCGGCGGCCCGAAGATGGTCGGCGCCGTGTCGTACAGCGACTATCCGCCCGAAGCGAAGCAACTCCCGCGCGTCGGCGACAACAAGGCGCTCGACCTCGAACGCATCGTCGCGCTGAAACCGGACCTGATCGTCGTATGGCGGCATGGCAACGCGCAGCGCCAGCTCGAACGCTTGCGCGAGCTACACGTGCCGCTCTTTTTCAGCGAGCCGCGCCGTCTCGACGATATCGCCGTGTCGCTGACCAGGCTCGGCCCGCTGCTCGGCACATCGGCGAGCGCGGATGCGGCGGCGGCCGCCTTCCGCGACGACATCGCCCGTCTGCGCGCGCGGTATGCGAACCGCCCGGCCGTCAGCGTCTTTTATCAGGTATGGGACCGGCCGCTGATGACGCTCAACGGCGAGCACATGATCAGCGACGTGATCACGCTATGCGGCGGCCGCAATGTGTTCGCGGACCTGCAGCCGCTCGTGCCGACCGTGTCGATCGAAGCGGTGCTCGCGGCGAATCCGCAGGCGATCGTCACCGCCGCGCCCGGCGCGACGCGGCCCGACACGATGCTGCCGCAACTCGACACATGGCGCGCATGGCCGGGCCTCGCGGCCGTCGCGAACAACAACCTGTTTGCGATCGACGGCGATCTGATCAATCGCCCCGCGCCGCGCATCGCGCAAGGCGCGCGGCAACTGTGCGAGGACCTCGAACTGGCGCGCTCGCGCAGCAAGCAGCCCGCGCCATGACGGCGCCGCGTGTGGCGAGAAAAAAAGATCGGCTTTCCGGATGACCACGCGGGTCACGCATTCCATCGCACGAGCGACCACTGCAGCGTCTCGTCGTTACGTCGCAACCAGACGATCCCCGTCATATCTAGCGACCACTGCAGGCAATGCGCGAGCGGCACCTCCAGCACCCACGACGCGATCGCGCGCATCACGCCCGCGTGCGTGACCACGTATGCGGGCGACAGCTCGCGCGTCAGCGCGAACGCATCGAACCACGCTCGCACCCGCGCGACGAATTGCGCGACGCTCTCGCCGCCGTGCGCGCGCGCATGTTCGAAATTGGCGGCCCAGTCGTCGAGCAGCGCGCGATCGATCGTATCCCAGCGCTGTGCTTCCCACTCGCCGAAATCCATTTCCTTCAAGCGCTCGTCGTGGCTGACCACGCAGCCGAAGTCGTTCGCGATCTCGGTCGCTAGCGCGGCGCAGCGCGTAAGCGGACTCGTGATCAGCACACGCGGCGCCGGCACCTGCAAGCTCGCGAGCTTCACCGCCAACGCATTGGACGTGACCTCGGCGCTTTCCGCCAACGCGACATCACTATGGCCGTAACAAATCCCCGCCTCGAGCGCGACAGCGGGATGTCGAATCAGGACGATATCCATGCAAGCCCCACCAGGTAAATGCTCAATTCGAAGATCTGCTGCGCGAAGCCGAGGCAATCGCCGGTATAGCCGCCGATGCGTCTGGCGAAATAACGGCCCATCGCAAAGCGCAGCGCGAACAGCACAGCACACGTGAGCGCGGCAAAACGCCAGTCGGGCATGCCGGGGCCGTTCGGCCACAGCAGCCAGGGCAGCCCGAACAGCGCGGCGCACAGCAGCGCCGGCCCGCTCAAACGCTGCGCGACCGGCTTGGCTTTGCCGGCCGCGCGCACATAGTCGAGCGTGGCCAGGTAACTGATCGCGCACGCGCGGCTCGCGCCATGCGCCGCAAGCATCAGGCTTGCGGCACGCAGCGGTGGCAACGCCGCGAGCGTTTGCCACTTGATCGCCAGGGCGATCACGAGCGCGATGGCACCAAAAGCACCGATGCGCGAGTCTTGCATGATGCGCAACGCATCGTCGCGCGTATAGGCGCCACCGAACGCATCGATGCAATCGGCGAGACCGTCCTCGTGAAATGCGCCCGTGACCACGAGCGACGCGGCCATCGACAGCAGCACCGCGACACTCGCCGGAAACACGCGCAGCGCGGCCAGATAGACGAGCGCGCTGAAGCCGCCGACCAACACGCCGACGAGCGGAAAATAGCGCGCCGCGGCGTTCAGATAATGCGGCTCGAAACCGACCCAGCGGGGCACGGGCACGCGCGTGAAGTAACCGAGCGCCGTGAAGAAATAGCGCAGTTCCGCGAGCGGGTTCATGAACGCGGCGAGTGCAGGTTCACGGCGCTGCGGGCCGAGCTTCGCGTTATCGCGAAGCGCGTGCTCGTGCGCTTCACGGTTCGCGATCGGCGACGCCCGCCGAATCGAAGCTGGCCATTTCGTTGACGAAGGCCACCGCCGCGCGCAGCAACGGCACCGCGAGCGCGGCGCCCGTGCCTTCGCCGAGCCGCATGTCGAGCGACAGCAGCGGCTGCGCGTCGAAATGATCGAGCATGCGCCGATGCCCGGCCTCGTTCGACGCATGCGCGAACACGCAGTACTCGCGTACGTCCGGCGAGAACGCATCGGCGACCAGCAGCGCGGACGTCGCGATGAAGCCATCGACGAGGATGGTCATGCGCGCCTCGGCGGCCGCCAGATACGCGCCCGCCATCATCGCGATTTCGAAGCCGCCGAAGGTCGCGAGCACGTCGAGCGGCGCGCGTGCATCCGCATGGCGCGCGAGCGCCGCCGCGAGCACGTTGCGCTTCTTCGCGAGTCCGGCATTGTCGAGACCCGTGCCGCGGCCGACGCAGTCGTCGATGGGCACACCGCACAGGCGGCTCATCAGACACGCGGCCGCCGAGGTGTTCGCGATGCCCATCTCGCCGAAGCCGATCACGTTCGTGCCGAGCGCCGCGTGATGACACACGCGCGCGGCGCCCGCCTGCATCGCGGCGAGCGCTTCGGCGTGCGTCATCGCGGCTTCGTGTGCGAAGTTGCGCGTGCCGGGCCCGACCGGAATGTCGACGAGTCGGTCCGTGGACGGCAGCGGCGTCGCGATGCCCGCGTTGACCACTTCGAGTTCGAGACCCGCGACGCGACTGAGCGCGTTGATCGCCGCGCCGCCCGCGATGAAGTTCGCGACCATCTGCGCGGTCACCGCTTGCGGATAGGGGCTCACGCCTTCGGCGGCGATGCCGTGGTCGCCCGCGAAAACGATCATCGCGGCACGCTGCACGGTGGGACGCGTACTGCGCTGGATCAGGCCCATCTGGCACGCGAGCGTTTCGAGCCGGCCGAGGCTGCCGGGCGGTTTGGTGCGCGTATCGATGATCCGCTGCAGCTCGGCGCGTAGCGTCTGATCGAGCGGCGCGACTTCGGGCAAACCGGCTGGGTGTGGGATGCGAGTCATAGGTGTGGGATAGGAATGAATATCAGCCTGACTGTGCGTCATGGCCGGCAGGCGATTCGTGACGCGCGCGGCGCGGGTATCAGCGCCTCGTGCTCGCCGTCGCGAATCAGAATCAGCGGATAGCCGAACGCGCGGCTCGTCAACGCGGGCGTCAGCACGTCGCGCACTGGGCCCGCATACGCGCCGCCCGCGCCGTCGAGCAGCAACGCGTGCGTCGCGAAGCGGCGCGCGAGGTTCAGGTCGTGGCACGAGAACAGCACACTACGGCGCGGTTCGCGCGTCCATGCGACGAGCGCTTCGAGACAGTCGACCTGATGATGCAGGTCGAGATGCGACAACGGTTCGTCGAGCAGCAACAGCGGCGCGTCCTGGCACAGCACCGCCGCGAGGGCAACGCGCTGACGCTCGCCGCCCGATAGCGACAGCACGTCGCGCGCCGCAAAGTCCGCAAGGCCGAGCCGTTCGAGCGCCGCCCGCGCGGCCGCGCGATCCTCGGCGCGCTCCCAGCCCCAGCCGCCCAGATGCGGGAAGCGGTTCAGCAGCACGATGTCGAGCACGCTTGCGTTGAACGCATCGGCCGCGCTTTGCGGCATCAGCGCGCGGCGCCGTGCGAGCGGCAGCGGCTGCCAGCCGGCCACGCGCACGCCATCGAGTTCGACATGGCCCGCCGCCGGATGCAACAGCCCCGCCAGCGTCGATAGCAAGGTGGTCTTGCCCGCGCCGTTCGGCCCGGCGATGCACCAGATTTCGCCCGCATGGAACGTGTGCGTGAACGCGTCGAGCAAGGTGCGCGCGCCGGCGCGCAACGTCAGGCGCTGCGTGCTCAGCATCGAACAGGTGGGGCTGGGTTTGGCTCGTATCATCGGCGGCGTTTGAGCAGCATCCACAGGAACACCGGTACGCCGACCAGCGACGTGATCACGCCGACCGGCAATTGCGCGGGCGCGATCACGGTCCGCGCGATCAGATCCGCGCCCATCACCGCGACACCGCCGCCGAGCGCGGCCGCCGGCAGCAGCATGCGCTGATCGTTGCCGAACGCGAGCCGCAACATGTGCGGCACGACGAGACCGACGAAGCCGATCGTGCCCGCGGTCGTCACCGCCGCGGCCGCCGCGAGCGACGCGACCAGGTACACACGCAAACGCAGCGGCATCACGGCGACGCCCAACGCCTGCGCGGCCGCGTCGCCGCGCAGCAACACGTTCAGACGCGGCGCGGCCGGCACGATCGCAAGCAGCACGAGCGCGAGCGCCATCAGCGCGGTCCACGGCAGCGCGCCGCCGTTGAGGTCGCCGGTGAGCCAGAACAGCATGCCGCGCAGACGGCTGTCGGGCGCGAGATTGAGCAGCAGCGTGATCAGCGCGCCCCACCCGGCCGCGATCACCGCGCCGGTCAATAGCAAACGGGGCGACGTGTCCTGCGGCTCGCCGCGCCATAGCTCGCGACGCGCGAGGCCGAGCACCAGCAGGATCGACACGAACGCACCCGCGAACGCGCTCGCATCGACGAGCCACCATGCGCCGCCCGCGATCATCGCGACGAGCGCGAACGTCGCCGCGCCGCCCGACACGCCGAGCACGTATGGCTCGGCCAGCGGATTGCGCAGCAGCACCTGCAGCAGCGCGCCGGCGAGCGCGAGCAACGCGCCGCACGCGAAGCCCGCGAGCGCGCGCGGCAAACGCAACGTACGCACGATTTCGCCGGCGAGATCGTCGCTGCCCGTGCCGCCGAACGTGTGCGTCGGCACGAGCGCCGCAAGCACGCGCGACGGCGCGAGCGGCACGCTGCCGAGCACCAGCGACGCGCCGAGCACCGCCACGGCGGCGAGCGCGAGCCCGAGCCAGATCGCGGCCGCGCGTTTCGCGTTCATCGGGCGCGGCGTCGCCATCGCGGCGCGCAGCGAAGCGGACGCGCGACTCATCCGCATGCGCTCACGCATGCGGCCAACCCGGCGCGCGCGTCACTGCTGCTGCCAGCCGAGCGTGAGATACGCACCGCGTCGCGGCGAGTGATACGAGTAGGCCGTTTCATAATCCTTGTTGAACAGATTGTCGATTTGCGCACTGACGTACCACGCTTTGGTGACGTTGTAGCGCGCCGACAGATTCACGATGCCATAACCGCCGAGGTTGCCGGTGCTATCGGTACGCGGACCGCTGACGATCCACTCGCCGCCAACCCGCCAGCCACCGATGCTGCGGTTCACCGCGAACGACCCGAACCGACGCGCGCGCCGCACGAGGTCGGTACCGTTGTCGAGATCGACCGGGTTCTGCAGCGTCACCGTTGCGCGCACGTCGGTCTTGCCGACATGACCGCTCCACGATCCCTCGAGTCCCTGCACCTTCGCATGGCCGACGTTCTCCGCGAGGTAGATGCCGGGGATCGTCTGCACGTAGTCGATCAGATTCGTATAGCGCGTCTGGAATGCGTTCAGACGCATCACGCCGAGCGCATCGGTCGCGTACTGCAAACCGGCTTCGACCGAATGACTGCGCTCGGGCTGGATCGACGGGTTGCCGCTGATCGGATAGTACAGATCGTCGAAGCTCGGCGCGCGGAACGCATCCGAATAGCTTGCGGTTACCTTCCAGCGCGACGTGATGTCGAATCCGTAGCCGAGATAGTAACTGTTCGCTCCACCGAAATCGGAGTACTGGTCGCGTCGCACGTTGGCCTGAATCTGGTTGCGGCCGAAGCGCGCGCTGTAGCCCGCGAAGACCGAATCGACGTGACGGTCGGGCGCGCCGAACGTGTCGGAGTCGAGCGTCTGGTCGAGATGCTCGTAGCCGAGTTGCAGCTTCTGGTTCGCGGCGAGCGCGAAATCGTTCTGCCACGTGTACTGGCGATTGTCGGTATCGAAGCGGCCGTTGTAGATGCCATTGGTGTTCGACACGCTGCGGTCGTCGCCCTCGGCGAGCGTGACGTGGGTGGTCCACCAGTCGGTCAGCTTGCCGTTCGCGAATACCGACACCTGACGCACCTTGCTATAGAGATTGTTCAGATCGGTGGGCTCGCCGTACGCATTGTCGTAGCTGTTGTCGTTGTTCGACTGGAAGTAGCTGACGCCCGCGTCCCACCTGTCGGTGAACTTGTGACGCAGCGACGCGCTGATGCTCTCGTTCAGATTGCCGTTTGCGTTCGGATTCGCGTTCGGCGCCTCGAGCGGATTGAGCGACGAAAAGCCGTCGTCCTTCGTGCGCGCGAGCGAGATGTTGAAGGTCGTGCGGCCGTCCTGATCGAGCGCGCCGTTCACGCCGGCCGTTTGCGTCTGCGTGCGATAGCTGCCGTAGCCGACCGAGAAATTGAAACGCGGCGGATGATCGCCGCCGTCTTTCGTGAACACCTGCACGACGCCGCCGATCGCGCCCGAGCCATACAACGCCGACACGTTGCCGTTCACCACTTCGACGTGATCGACCTGATCGAGCGGAATCTGTGCGAGTTGAGCTGAGCCGAGACTCACCGAATCGACGCGCACGCCGTCGATCAGCAGCAGCGATTGCGTCGACGATGCGCCGCGCAGAAAGAGGCTCGTGGTCGAACCGGGGCCACCCGTGCGCGAGATTTGCGCGCCTGGCGCGAGTTGCAGCAGGCCGGGCAGATCGGTCGCGGTCGTGTCGGCGATGTCCTGCTGATCGAACCGCGTAGTCTGCGGGATCGCATCGCGCAACGCTTGCGGTCCGCGTTGCGCGGTCACGACGATCGGCGACAGCAGGTTGCCCGGCGCATCGGTGGAAGTGAGATTGGCCGCGTCGGCAACGTTTGCGGCGCTTGCAGCGGTTGCATCCGTCGCGGACGATGAAGACGCGGGCTCGGCGCTTTGCGCATTCACGACGAGCGGCAGGCTCGCGAACGCGAGGAGCGTTGCGCGGGCGATGGGGGACAGCATGGGATGACATTCCTGTGGATAGCGTGCGCGGCCTGCTTCCCCGCAGGCCGACGCGTCACGAGGCGCCCCCTTGTTTAGCGTTTTCGCGGGGGGACGTCCCTCTTTTCTGGCCGGTATCCGGGCTACGACACATCGATCCGCCTTCCCACGCGTGACGCGCAGTGGCACACTCGCACGTTGAACTTCCAACCTTGCGACCAGGACCGACCTGCATGAGCACATCACATGCGGTCGCTTACCGTTGCGGGGGCAGCGCAGGTTCGCGCATCCGGTTTTGGCACCGCGCGCGCCCTGCTTCCCGTTTAACTGCGCGCGCCGAAAAGCGCGCGCGGGCACCAGAGTGCGGGAAGTTTAGGAGCGGCGTCGCGGGGCGTCAAGAAAGGTCGACCGGAGCGCAATCGGTTCTGTTGAATGCAGGTTATTGTCGGATGGATTGCCGGTTTTTATCTTATGGTCGACGACGCGACACGCAACGAACGTGCACGAAGCGATGCTGTTACGTCTCGAAACGAGACAATTGTCGGAACCTGTAATATTCCGCGCTAAAATGCGATGTCTTTAGAGGACGCAGCACATGCTCACCGAACTCGAATCACTCTCCCAGAACATCGGCAAGCTGATTGCGATCAGCCAGCGCCACAACGAAGCGCGGCTCGCGCTCGAAGAGCAGCTCGCGCAAACGCGTGCCGAAGTGCAAGCCACGCATGCGGAACTCGCGCAATTGCGCGAAGAGCGCGACGCACTGCAGGCGGAACGCGACGCGCTGTCCGCCAAGATCGACGACGCTCAGGTGCGCCTGAATGCGATTCTCGAAAAATTGCCGCGCGCACGCGCGAGCAGCGAACCGGATAACCAGCTCGATCTGCTCGAGTCCGCCCAGCCCGAACACGAGGAAGCGGAAAGCGACGTGAGCCGACACGGAGAAAGCGCATGACCACCAAGCAGATCGAAGTATCGATTCTCGAAGTGCCCTATCGTCTCGCCTGCTCGCCGGAAACGGAAGGCGCGCTGCTCGAGGCGGTCGCGCGCGTCGACGCCGAGATGCAGAAAATCCGCAGCGGCAGCAACGTGCGCGGCACCGATCGCATCGCGGTGATGGCTGCGCTGTCGCTGGCATCGGAACTGCTTAAGCTGCAAAGCAGCGTGCGACACGGAGAAGCATTTCCTGCTGAAGAAATCCGGCGTACAATGCAACAAATGAACGAACAGCTAGGTACTGTGATCGAGCAGTACAGCTTGCAGTAAGCAGTAGTGGGCCGGTTTCGAACCGGTCACTTGTTAAACGGTTTGGGTTGTAGCTTCATCGGTTTAGCTTCCCTGCCTGGTTCGCCAAGGTCATACATTCCTTGAACCAATGCCATGTGCACGGTTGCGGAAATTTGTAGCACGGGTGTGCGCGTCACTCAGTCTGATGTACCCGAAGTGTTGCTAACTGCGACCAATTCTGAACCCTCGGTTCAGGATGCCGGCCTAGCGGCTAAGGCGGGGATCTTATCTGGAACGGCATCGGACTTCGGTTCGATGCCGTTTTTCTTTGGTCGTCGTTTTTTCGTTTGAGCGCCTTTTTCAGGGGCTTTTCCGTACGCACCTGCTGTTGTTGCGCTTCGTTCACTCTCACACGCTCACTCCGATTCATGCGCTACTGGCTGATGAAGTCCGAACCGGACGAAGCAAGCATCGACGACCTCGCCAACGCACCTCATCGCACCTTGCCGTGGACCGGCGTACGCAACTATCAGGCGCGCAACTTCATGCGCGACGTGATGCAGGTCGGCGACGGCGTGCTCTTCTATCATTCGAGCTGTCCGGAGCCCGGCATCGCGGGCATCGCGGAGGTCTCGTCGACCGCGTATCCGGACCCTACGCAGTTCGATAAAAAGAGCTCGTACTACGACGCGAAATCGTCGCCGGCAACGCCGCGCTGGATGCTCGTCGACGTCGTGTTCAAAAAGAAAATCGCGCTGATTCCGCTTGCCGCGCTGCGCGAGCATGCCGAATTGCAGGACATGCGCGTGCTCGCCAAAGGCAACCGCCTGTCGATCACGCCGGTGACCGAAGCCGAATGGCGCTTCATCACTAAACAGCTGGTTTAAGGGCGAACGCGCGACGCGGCACCTGTCGTGATCGCATCCAGGTCATCGTTTCCGATGCGGCGGCGAAGCACTAATTGGGGAACCAAGCGTCGGTAAAACGCGCCTAATCGGTCGACGAAAGCGTGAGCTCGAACCGGCCGCTCGACGGCAAGCCGATGCATTCGCCAGCGCATCCGTCAAACCGCGCGCCACCACCCGGCACTCGCGTCGAACGTGCACAACCTGTTCAAACAAGGATTCCAGTCATGACGACAAAAACCGCACGGTCCCTCGCACTTGCGCTCGCCTTGGGCGCGCCTGTGGCACTCGCACTGAACCCTGCGCCCGCTCGAGCGCAGACCATGATGCCGCAGCCCTCGGGCGTGCTGTCGCTGAATGCGCAGGCGAGCGCGGAAGTCCCGCAGGACGAAGTCGAAATCACGCTGTTTTACGAGCAGGAAGCGAGCGAGCCGTCGTCGCTGACGTCGACGCTGAACGAACGCGCCGACGCGGCATTGCAGAAAGCGCGCGGCGTCAGCGGCGTGACCGCGCGCTCGGGCGCGTTCTCGATCTTCCCGTCGACGGACCGCGACGGACGCATCACGACGTGGCGCGGCCGCACGGAAGTCGTGCTCGAATCGCGCGACTTCGCCGCGGCATCGAAGCTCGCCGGACAGATGGCATCGATCATGCAGGTTGGCAACGTGCGTTTCTCGCTGTCGCCGCAAGCGCAGCGCGCGGCCGAGCAGCGGCTCAGCGGCGAGGCGATCAAATCGTTTCGCGAGCAGGCCGCGGCGTCCTCGCAGGCGTTCGGCTTTAGCGGCTATTCGATCCGCGAGGTCAACGTGAATCACAGCGGCGTGATGCCGCGTCCGATGATGATGATGAGCGCACGCGCGATGGGCGCCGACGCGAAGAACGCGCCGCTGTCGCTCGAAGGCGGCACGTCGACGGTGACGGTCAACGTGTCGGGGTCGGTGCAGATGAAGTGACGCGCAAGCGCAAGCCCAAACAGAAAACGCCACGGCATCCATCGATGCCGTGGCGTTTTTTCATGCAACACTCGCTACGCTAGCCGAGCGCCGCTCAGTTCGCGCCAACCGCCTGCGCCTGCTCGCGACGCCCACGGCGATACGCCCACACCATCAGGCCGATGCCCGCGAGAATCATGGGCAGCGACAGCCATTGACCCATCGACAGCCCCATCGCGAGCAAGCCGAGGAAATCGTCCGGCTCGCGCGCGAATTCGACCGTGAAGCGCGCCAGGCCGTAGCCGATCAGGAACATCGCGGAAATCGCGCCGAGCGGCTTCGGTTTGCGCGAGAAAAAGATCAGCACGAAGAACAGCGCCACGCCTTCGAGCGCGATCTCGTACAGCTCCGACGGATGTCGCGGCAGCATGTGATATTGCGCGAACACTTCGTTCAGATGCCATTGCGCGGCCAGTTGCGGATGCGCGGCGAGCCATGTGGCGTCGTCAGGCGCGGCGCCGGGAAACAGCATCGCCCACGGCGCCGACGGCTCGGTCACGCGGCCCCACAGCTCGCCGTTGATGAAGTTGCCGAGGCGCCCCGCCGCGAGGCCCGTGGGCACCATCGGCGCGACGAAGTCGGTGACTTGCAGCCACGAGCGCTTGCGCTGATAAGCGAACAGCATCATCGCGATCGTCACGCCGAGAAAGCCGCCGTGAAACGACATGCCGCCTTCCCACACCTTGAAGATGTCGAGCGGATGCGCGAAATAAAAGCTCGCCTTGTAGAACAGCACATAGCCGAGCCGGCCGCCGAGGATCGTACCTAGCACGCCGTAGAACAGCATGTCGTCGATATCCTTCGCGGTCCAGCCTTGCGCGGCGACGTACGGCAGCCGCAGCCGCAACCGGGCGACGACGATCGCCGCGACGAACGCGACGAGGTACATCAAGCCATACCAGCGCACGGCGAGCGGCCCCAGATGGATGGCGACAGGGTCGAAATTGGGGTGAATGAGCATCGTGTAGTTATGGGCAGTTCAGGTTCGAAAGCAGTTTTTACAGGGAATCAGAAGCGGGATCTAGACACGCGACGCGACGCTCGCCGCATGCGCGCGCACGATGTCGATGAAGCCCGCCAGCACCGGGCTGACCTCGTCGCTGCGCCAGACGAGGCCCGTCTCGATCGCGGGCACCGACTCGGACAGCGGCCGGTACACGACGCCCGTGCGCCGCAGGTTACGCAACGATTGCGGCACCAGCGCGACGCCCATGCCGGCCGACACGAGACTCACGATGGTCTGCATCTGGATCGCCTCCTGGCCGATCCGTGGCGCGAGGCCCGCAACGCCGTAGCAATCCATAATGATGTCATAAAAGCCTGGCGCGAGACGCCTTGGGAAGATCACGAGCGGCGCGTCGGCGACATCGCGCAGGCTGACGGGCATGTCGAGCCATTCGGCGGCGGGGTCTTCGGCGGCGCTGCCCTTGCCGTTTGCGTTCACGCTGCCCCGCAAGCCTTGCGCCATCTCCGTCGACATCGCGATCACGAGCGGCTCGCGCGCGATCGGCAGCCACGACAGCTGCGCCGCATGCCGCGACGGCAGCGGCGCGATCACCAGACCCGCGTCGATACGCCCGGCCACCAGTTCCTCGACCTGCACGTCGCTGGTCGCCTCGGTCAGTTCGAGCCGCACGCGCGGATGCCGCGCGCCGAAATCGCGCAGCAGCAGCGGCAGCAGGCCGTAATCCGCAGTCGACACGAACGCGAGCGACAGCACGCCCGCCTCGCCGCGCGCGAGGCTCTGCGCGAGCGGCCTGAGCCCTTCCGCGGCCGCGAGCAGCCGCTGCACCTCCGGCAACAGATCGGCGCCGACCGCCGTCAACTCGACCGAGCGCTTGGTGCGCGCGAACAGTTCGACGCCGAGCGTCTCCTCGAGCGCGCGGATCGCCTGCGACAGCGGCGGCTGCGTCATCGACAGACGCGCGGCCGCGCGCCCGAAGTGCTTTTCCTCGGCGACGGTGACGAAATAGCGCAACTGACGCAGGTCGGGGATCGTCGGCAGCATGATTAATATATTTTACGACCTGAACAACCGAGAATAATACACACGACGCGTGTCACGCAAAACCGCCGGTTTGCACGGTCTGGCGGAACTACACTGAACGGATGCGCGCGCGGACGCCGTCGCGCGCTTTCATCAGAACAGCCAGACTGGAGCTCCCCATGGCCTACAACCGTCGTTCGAAGAACATCACGCAAGGCATCGCGCGTTCACCGAATCGCTCGATGTACTACGCGCTCGGCTACCAGAAAGAGGATTTCGACAAACCGATGATCGGCGTCGCCAACGGCCACTCGACGATTACGCCGTGCAACGCCGGCCTGCAGCGTCTCGCCGACGCGGCCGTCACCGCGATCAGGCGCGCCGACGCGAACCCGCAGACCTTCGGCACGCCGACGATCTCGGACGGCATGTCGATGGGCACCGAGGGCATGAAGTACTCGCTCGTGTCGCGCGAGGTGATCGCCGATTGCATCGAGACCTGCGTGCAAGGGCAATGGATGGACGGCGTGGTCGTGATCGGCGGCTGCGACAAGAACATGCCGGGCGGCATGATCGGCCTCGCGCGCATGAACGTGCCGGGCATCTACGTGTACGGCGGCACGATCCGGCCGGGCAACTGGAAAGGCACCGATCTGACGATCGTGTCGTCGTTCGAGGCGGTCGGCGAATTCACGGCGGGCCGCATGTCGCAGGAGGATTTCGAGGGCATCGAGAAAAATGCGTGTCCGTCGACCGGTTCGTGCGGCGGCATGTACACGGCCAATACGATGAGCTCGTCGTTCGAGGCGCTCGGCATGTCGCTCATGTATTCGTCGACGATGGCGAATCCCGACCAGGAGAAGGTCGACTCGGCCGCCGAATCGGCGCGTGTGCTCGTCGAAGCCGTCAAGAAGGATCTGAAGCCGCGCGACATCATCACGAAGCAGTCGATCGAAAACGCGGTTGCTTTGATCATGGCGACCGGCGGCTCGACCAACGCGGTGCTGCACTACCTGGCGATCGCGCACGCGGCCGAGATCGAATGGACGATCGAGGACTTCGAGCGCATGCGCAAAAAAGTGCCGGTGATCTGCAACCTGAAGCCGTCCGGCCAGTACGTCGCCACCGATCTGCACAAGGCGGGCGGCATTCCGCAGGTGCTGAAGATCCTGCTCGACGCCGGGCTTCTGCACGGCGATTGCATGACGATCACCGGCAAAACGATCGCCGAGGAGTTGAAGGACGTACCAGCCAAGCCGCGCAGCGATCAGCAGGTGATCTTCCCGATCGACAAGGCGCTCTACGCCGAAGGCCATCTCGCGATCCTGAAGGGCAATCTGGCCGAAGACGGCGCGGTCGCCAAGATCACCGGGCTCAAGAACCCGGTCATCACGGGCCCGGCGCGCGTATTCGACGACGAGCAGAGCGCGCTCGAGGCGATCCTCGCCGACAAGATCGTCGCCGGCGACGTCGTCGTGCTGCGCTATCTTGGCCCGAAGGGCGGCCCCGGCATGCCGGAAATGCTCGCGCCGACCTCGGCGATCATCGGCAAGGGGCTCGGCGAATCGGTCGGGCTCATCACCGACGGCCGCTTCTCGGGCGGCACCTGGGGCATGGTGGTTGGGCACGTCGCACCGGAGGCGTTCGTCGGCGGCACGATCGCGCTCGTGCAGGAAGGCGATTCGATCACGATCGACGCGCACCGGCTGCTGCTGCAACTGAACATCGACGATGCCGAGCTGCAGCGCCGCCGCGCCGCATGGCAGGCGCCGAAACCGCGCTACACACGCGGCGTGATGGCCAAGTATTTCGCGCTCGCGCAGCCGGCGAATCGAGGGGCGGTGACGGGGTAATGACCGCGGCCGGCGTGGCCCGCCCCGACAGGGATAACCCGCCGCCACGTTACGCGAAAACGCAAGGGGCGCACGAAAATCCGTGCGCCCCATTGCTCTTATAATGCGTGCACCACGAGCCGGGCATCTGCACTGGCGGAGACCATAATGAAATCGATGTCGTACGCAGCCGTGGCAGCCACTGTTGCGCTCGCCGCCGCATTGAGCGCCGCCAGTCCCGCAGCCCGAGCCGAAACAGCCGGGCTCGCGCTCGCCCAGCAGAAGAACTGCATGAGCTGCCACTCGGTCACTCGCCCGTTCATGGGGCCGGCGCTGCACGACGTTGCAGCCCGCTATGCGGGACGCAACGACGCCGCCTCCTATCTGAAGCGCAAGATCCTCGATGGCGGCACCGGCGTATGGGGAACCGTGCCAATGCCCGCGAACACGCAACTGACGCCCGATCAGGCGGCCACGCTGGCGGCTTGGGTGCTGACGCTCAAATAACGGCGCTCTCAGGTCACCGCGGCGTCAACGCGAGCGCCGCGCGATTTCTTCTTCCACCGCTTCACGTACCCAGTCGGTCATCTCGGCTTCGAGCGTCTGCGCGACCTCGCGCGTGATCTGGCTCACGAGCAGACTGGTGTGCTGCTGCACTGCATCACGGCAGCGCGCCTCGATGATGCCGCGCCCCTCGCCCGTCAGAAAACGCTGGAAGCGTCCGTGCAAACGTGCGGCGAGCGCGTCGGCATCGAGTGTGGGCTGAGCGGGAGCGGCTTCGTGCGCGCCTTCATGGTCGATATCCGGCGGCACGGTCGCGCCGGCTTCGAGCGGTATGAAGGGCTCGGTACGATCGAACACGCCGGGCGACACCTCCACGTCCTCATGCAAGTCGTCATGCCCATGTCGCACATGAATGCCGTGATGCGGCCGTGCGTGTTTTCTCGGGCGCGTGTGATCAGCCACGTGCGGCTGATGAAGCTCGGTCTGCGTAAGAGGCTCATGCTCCGCCGCATGCGGGGCTTCTCGCGTCGGCATCGGCTCCGGCACAAGCACGGGCTCCGGCGAACTCAGTTGCTCGGGCGTGGGCACCGGTTGGGGCGCGAGTACCGGCTCGGGCGCCAGCGTCGGGTCGGCTCGATGCGCGGGCGGTGGCACGAACGCGGGCTCCGTGCGGGAAGCGGGCTCGGGCACCGCCGCCGGTTGCGCGACGGCTGGGCTTGCGGGCTCGGCACCCGGCCGGGATGCAGGCGCGGCGGCATCGGTCGACGCCTCGCGCGTCTCGCGCGCGCGGCCCGGCACGAGGACCTCGTTCAGGACCGGAATCGAATTGTCGTGGGGATCGGACACGTGCGCTCTCCGTGTTTGAGTCGAAACCAGGGCAGGCGGTCCGCATGCCGCGTTCCTCGCGGCCATGACGCGCAGCGCAACGAACTAGCCGCCCTGCTTGTAGTTGTTCAAAGCATAGCCGCGATCGCGATAGAAGCGATAGCGCTCGCGGCCCGCAGCGAGTTCCTCGTGTGCGTTACCGACCACTTCGAGCAATCTTTCGAAGCGCGCGAACTGCGCCGGCACCGTTGCGCCCAGATTGAGCAGCACCTGATGATGCGGCACGTCGTCG
This sequence comes from Paraburkholderia sp. CI3, assembly GCF_050436505.1. NCBI lineage: Bacteria > Pseudomonadati > Pseudomonadota > Betaproteobacteria > Burkholderiales > Burkholderiaceae > Paraburkholderia > Paraburkholderia sp. CI3. The sequence continues at coordinate 3,850,547 of NZ_JBNDMI010000004.1, read as the reverse complement.
AGATTCGTGGCCAGCACGACGGGCGTGTCGGTGGCAAGCGGCGCGCCCGCCATGCAGTGCGGCACGAAGTCGAGCGGCGAGAAGGTCCACAGCATTTCGTCGAAGGCGCGCAGGCGCGCGGGCTCGGCCAGCACGACGAGCGGCTGGCCCGCCAGATACGCCTTGCGCACGAGGCGACACGCGTACAGCAGCGAATCGCCGACGTTCGAGTGAAAGTCGATTCTCGTCATCGGCCGCTCCGCGCCGCTTGCCGCGCGCCGTGCGCGCGCTTACCGCACTGCGTCATTGGCCGGCGCGGTCGATCAGGAACTGCGCGAGCAGCGGCACCGGACGGCCCGTCGCGCCCTTCGCGGTGCCGCTCTTCCACGCGGTGCCGGCGATGTCGAGATGCGCCCACGGGTACGAATCCGTGAAACGCGACAGGAAGCACGCGGCCGTCACGCTGCCCGCCGGACGCCCGCCGATATTCGCGACGTCCGCGAAATTCGACTTCAGCTGGTCCTGGTACTCGTCGTCGAGCGGCAGGCGCCATGCCGGGTCGGCCGCTTCGCGCGACGCGTCGAGCAGTTCTCCGGCGAGCGCGTCGTCCTTCGAGAACAGGCCGCTGTTGTGATGGCCGAGCGCGATGATGCAGGCGCCCGTCAGCGTCGCGATGTCGATGACCGCGGCCGGCTTGAAGCGCTCCGCGTAGGTGAGCGCGTCGCACAGAATCAGGCGGCCCTCGGCGTCGGTGTTCAGCACCTCGATCGTGAGGCCCTTCATGCTGGTGACGATGTCGCCCGGCTTGGTGGCCGTGCCCGACGGCATGTTCTCGACGGCCGGAATGATGCCGACCACGTTGATCTTCAAGCCCAACTCGGCGACCGCGCGCAGCGTGCCGAGCACCGAGCCCGCGCCGCACATGTCGTATTTCATCTCGTCCATGCCCTCGCCCGGCTTCAGCGAGATGCCGCCCGTGTCGAACGTGACGCCCTTGCCGACCAGCACGACCGGCGCGGCCTTCGCGGCGGCGCCCTGGTACTGCAGCACGATGAACTGCGCCGGCTCGACCGCGCCCGCGGTGACCGACAGGAACGAGCCCATCTTCAGCGCTTCACACTGTTTCTCGCCGAGCACCTCGACCTTCAGCTTCCAGTCTTTCGCGAGCTTCTTCGCGGTGTTCGCCAGATAGGTCGGCGTGCAGACGTTGCTCGGCAGATTGCCGAGCTCGCGCGTCAGGTCCATGCCGTTGGCGAGCGCGCCGCCCTGCCTGACGGCGAGCTTGGCGGCCTTCTCGTCACCGGTGTTGACGCTGAACACGATGCGCTTCAACGCGCGCGGCGTGTTGTCCGGCTTGCTCTTCAGTTGCGTGAAGCGGTAGGTCAACTCGCGCAGCGCGAGGATCGCGGCGCGCACACACCAGTCGGCCGTGCGTTCGAGCACCGGCAGTTGCGCGAGCGTGAACGTGACCTGCACGATCTTCGTGCCGAGCAGCGCGCGCCATGCGGCGCGGACCGCCTCGCCGTAGGCTTTCTGACTGAAAGCGTCCTGTTTGCCGAGCCCGACGAGCAGCACGCGCGACGCGCCGATGCCCGACACCTCGTGCAGGAACAGCGTGGTACCCGCCTTGCCGTCCATGTCGCCTGCCTTGATGACGCGGGTGAGCAGGCCCTTGGCGGCCGCGTCGATCTCCAGCGCGGCGCCCGACAGCGTTTGCGACTCGAACACGCCGATCACGATGCAATCGGATTTCCCGGTCAGGAAACCGTTCGTCGAGCCTTTGGTCCAATCACAGGCTTTTATGCTAAAGTCCATCGCGCTTGTCCTCGGATAAAATCTGGGCTTAAGATGAAAGCCGCAATTATCCGCTATTTTTCCCGCGGCGGCTGCACCGGAGGCGTGACGGGAACGAACACCCCCGCGTCGCCGTGAGCGCCCCCTCTCGTCATCAACAATGATCTTTGAACGCTCCCTCCAGCGCGAGCTCGCGTACACGGCTGGCGCCGTGTTCATGGTTCTCCTCACGCTCGTGCTGACGACGATGATGATCCGCATCGTCGGCTTCGCGGCCTCGGGCGAGGTCGACCCGCGCGACGTGCTGGTCCTGATCGGCCTCACCGTGATCGGCTATCTGGCCATCATGCTCGTCGCGACGCTGTTCGTGTCGATCCTGTTCGTGCTCACGCGTTGGTACCAGGACTCCGAGATGGTCGTGTGGCTGTCCTCGGGCGTCAGTCTCACGCAATTCATCAAGCCGATCGGCATTTTCGCCACGCCGATCATCATCATGATCATGTTCTTCGTGTTCGTCGGCTGGCCGTGGTCGAACCAGCAGAGCAAGCTGATCCGCGCGCGCTTCCAGCAGCGCGACGAAGTCTCGCTGCTCGCGCCGGGGCAGTTCCGCGAATCACCGACCACGCACCGCGTGTTCTTCATCGAGAAGATGTCGCCCGACCAGGGGCATGTGGAAAACGTGTTCGTGACGAGCACCGAGGGCGGCAAGGTCAACGTCGTGGTGTCGAAGAACGGCCACATCGAGACGCACAAGAACGGCGACCGCTTCGTCGTGCTGGAAAACGGCCGCCGCTACGAGGGCGAACCGGGCCACCCCGATTTCCGCATCATGGAGTTCGAGCGCTACGGCGTGAAGATCCAGAGCCAGCCGGTCGTCAATACGCCGACCACCACCGGCTTGCCGACGCTCACGCTGCTGCGCAATCCCACTAAAGAGAACCTCGCCGAATTCGCGTGGCGCGCGGGTCTTCCGTTGATCGCGATCAACCTGATGCTGCTCGCGATTCCGCTCGCGCACCAGAACCCGCGGCGCAGCCGCACGATCAACCTCGTGATGGCCGTGTTGATCTACCTCACTTATTCGAATCTGCTGAACGTCGTGCAGGCGTGGATCGAGCAGGGCAAGATGTCGTTCGGCGTCGGGCTCGTGATCCTGCACGTGATCGTGCTCGGGATCGTCGCGTTCATCTTCTGGATGCGGGTGCGCAACCGGCCACTATTTACGCGCGCCATGTTCAGCCGTTCGCAGGGAGCCTGACCGATGCGCATTTATGAAAGGTATTTCGCGCGTCAGATCTATCTCACGTTCGTCTTCATCCTGTTTGCATTTTCAGGTCTGTTCTTCTTCTTCGACCTGATCAACGAACTGAACTCGGTCGGCCACGGCAACTACAAGTTTCAGTACGCGGTGCTGCGCGTCGCGCTGCAAACGCCGTCGCGTTTCTACGAAATCATTCCGGTCGCGGCGCTGATCAGCGCGATCTACGTGTTCGCGCAGATGGCGGCGAACTCCGAATACACGATCTTCCGCGTATCAGGCCTCGCGACGAATCAGGCGCTGCGCTCGCTGCTGAAGATCGGCATTCCGCTCGTGATCGTCACCTATCTGATCGGCGAAGTGGTCGGCCCGTATACGGATCAGCTCTCCGAGCGCGTGCGGCTCGAGGCGCTCGGCTCGTCGGTGTCGAGCAACTTCCAGTCGGGCGTGTGGGTCAAGGACACGCTGACCGAGCGCGCCGACGGCGAGCAGGTCACGCGCTTCGTCAACGTCGGCGAGCTGAAGCCCGACGCGACGATCAGCAACGTGCGCATCTACGAGTTCGATTCGAAGTTCCGCCTGTCGAACATTCGCATCGCGCAGAGCGGCCGCTATCAGCCGCCGGGCCACTGGCTGCTGACCGGCGTGACCGATACGCAACTGCTCAACGTGGCCCCCGCTCCGGGTACGCCGGCAGATGCGCTCAATCCGGTCTATCGCGCGAAGCAGGTCACGCTGCCCGAGTATTCGCTGCGCTCGGAGCTGACGCCGCAGATCCTGTCGGTGCTGCTGGTGTCGCCGGACCGGATGTCGATGTTCAATCTGTTCCGCTATATCCAGCATCTGACCGAAAACCATCAGGACACGCAGCGCTATGAAATCGCGCTGTGGCGCAAGGTGCTGTATCCGTTCGCGGTGTTCGTGATGCTGGTGCTGTCGCTGCCGTTCGCGTATCTGCATACGCGCGCGGGCGTGGTCGGCGTGAAGGTGTTCGGCGGCATCATGCTCGGCATGAGCTTCCAGCTGTTCAACACGCTGTTCTCGCATATCGGCACGCTCAATACGTGGCCCGCGCCGTTGACCGCGGCGACACCTGGGCTCGTCTACCTGGTGCTGGGGCTCGTCGGCTTGAAGTGGGTCGACCGGCACTAACGCCAGTGCGTTGAGGGGCATCGTCAGGAGCTGATGCGATGGCTATGCACGGACTGATTCTGTTTGGCCACGGCGCGCGCGATGCGCGCTGGCGCGAGCCGTTCGAACGGCTCGCCGACAAGCTGCGCGCCGCGCGCGCGGCGACGGGCGAAGCTCCTGCGGTTACGCTCGCCTTTCTCGAACTGATGGAACCCGACCTGCCGACGGCCGTCGCGCAACTCGTCACGCAAGGCTGCGATGCGATCACCGTGGTGCCGGTGTTCTTCGGGCAAGGCGGTCATGTCCGCAAGGATTTGCCCGCGATCGTCGATCTTTGCCGCGCCGCGCATCCCGGTGTCGAGATTCGCTGCGCGGTGGCAGTCGGCGAGGATGATTCGGTGCTGGATGCGCTCGCGCAGTATTGCCTGCGGCAGCTCTGATTTTTTCGTTCTGGTTGCTCAGATTCGCCGCTCTCGGCTCGGCCCTGCCGAGGATATTCAGGCCGCGACCAGCATCCCGTTCGACGAGCGCTTCGCCTCGGTCTGCCGCGCCGCGAACGCCTCGCCGATCATCAACAGACTCGGCTGCGACGCATCGACCCAGCGCTGCGCTTCGCCGGCCGCAAGATCTTCCAACGTCAGTGTCAGCATGCGTTCGCGCGGCGTGCTGCACGCCTCGACGATCGCCACGGGCGTCGTCGCGGGCTTGCCAGCATCGATCAGTTGCTGCGCGATTTCGACGCCGCTGTCGCGGCCCATGTAGAACACCAGCGAATCGGCGTTGACCTGCTCGCGGATCTCATCGGAACCTGGCGCGCGGCTGAACGTCGCGAGCGCGACGCTGCGCGACACGCCGCGCAGCGTCAGCGAACGCTTCAGCGTGGCCGCGCTCGCCAGTGCGGCGGTGATACCCGGCACGACTTCATACTCGATGCCCGCGGCTTCGAGCGCGCGCATCTCTTCGTCGGCGCGGCCGAACAGCATCGGATCGCCGCCCTTCAAACGCACGACTACGTCGTGCTCCAAAGCCGCATCGACGATCTGCTTGTTGATGAACTGTTGGGCCGTCGATAGCTGGCCGCAGCGCTTGCCGACCGCAATGCGCTTCGCGCGCGCGGGCGCGTAGTCGAGCATCGCCGGCTCGACCAGCGCGTCGTGCAGCACGACGTCGGCGGCGCCGAGCAGCCGCGCGCCGCGCACCGTAATCAGGTCCGCGGCACCGGGTCCCGCGCCGATCAGATAAACCTTACCCATTGACATCAACCTGTTCGTTGGAGCGTACGCGGCGGCGCGTTGCGCCGCCTGTGTGGCCCATCCGTCGCCTGCTAGCCTTGCCGTGCTCAGGCGGAAAACGCGCGGATCATGCCGGCGGCGACCGTGTGGTTCGTCGCCTCGTCGATCAGCACGAACGCGCCGGTGCCCTGATGCGAGTCGTACGCGTCGCACACGAGCGGCTTCTGCAAGGTCAGCGCGACACGACCGATGTCGTTCATCGCCAGTTCCTTGCGATCGGTCGCCTGCGACAGCGTATGCACGTCGAGCACTTCCTTGATCGCGCCGATCTTGGCGAACACCGTGCTGGTGGTCTGCTTCAGCAGATACTTGCGCTGCGTCGACAGCGGCGTGTCGTCGAACCAGCAGAGGTCCGCTTCGAGCTTCTTCGCCGGCTCCGGCGCCGCTTCGCGCAGCACGAAGGTGTCGCCGCGCGACACGTCGACGTCTTCCGCGAGACGGATCGTCACCGTCTGACCGGCGAACGCACGGTCCACCTGCGCGGTGCCGCCGACCACCGGCGCGATGATCTCGGCCACGGTCGCTTCGCGATTGGCCGGCAACACGACGATCGTGTCGCCGAGCTTCACTTCGCCCGATTCGACCCGACCCATGTAGCCACGGAAATCGTCGGCCTGGCTGCCGTCCTGGCGCGCGACCCACTGCACTGGAAAGCGCAGCGCCTCGCCGCTCGCGGTTTCGACCGGCAGCGCTTCGAGCACGTCGAGTAGCGGCTCGCCCGCGTACCACGGCATGCGCTCGCTCGCCGTGACGATGTTGTCGCCCTTCAGCGCCGACACCGGCACGAAGCGCACGTCCTGCAGACCGAGGTGACGCGCGAGCTCGACGTAGGCGTCGCGGATCTCGTTGAAGCGCGCTTCGCTGTAGTCGACGAGGTCCATCTTGTTGATCGCGACGATCACGTGCTGCAGACCGAGCAGCTTGACGATCGCGCTATGACGCTTGGTTTGCGGCAGCAGTTGCGCGACGCCGTTTTCGAACGTCACGCGCGTCGCGTCGACGAGAATGATCGCCGCATGCGCGGTCGACGCGCCCGTCACCATGTTGCGCGTGTACTGCTCATGGCCCGGCGTATCGGCGATGATGAACTTACGCTTGGCGGTGGCGAAGTAGCGGTAGGCGACGTCGATCGTGATGCCCTGCTCGCGCTCGGCTTCGAGGCCGTCGGTCAACAGCGACAGATCGATTTCGTCGCCGACGGTGCGCTTGTTCTTCGCGCGCGACAGCGCCGAGAGCTGGTCGCTCAATACCGCCTTGCTGTCGTACAGCAGGCGGCCGATCAGTGTGCTCTTGCCGTCGTCGACGCTGCCCGCGGTGATGAAACGCAGCACGCCGAGGTCTTCTGGTTGATGAATACTGCTCATGGTTGCATTGCCCTCGTCGTGTGCTTAGAAATAACCCTGCTTCTTGCGCTGCTCCATCGCCGCTTCCGACACCTGGTCGTCCATCCGCGTCGCGCCGCGTTCCGTGATTTCGGTGACGGCCGTCTCGGCGATGATCTTCTCGATGACGTCCGCGTCGCTTTCGACCGGGCACGTGCAGCTGATGTCGCCGACCGTGCGGAAACGCACGAGCGCCTGTTCGCTCGTCTCACCCTCGCGCATCGGCGTGAGCGGCGTGACCGGCACGAGCAGGCCGTTGCGGCGCACGATCTCGCGCTGGTGCGCGTAGTAGATCGACGGCAGTTCGAGCTGTTCACGCGCGATGTATTGCCATACGTCGAGCTCGGTCCAGTTCGAGATCGGGAACACGCGCATGTGTTCGCCGTTGTGCAGACGCGCGTTGTACAGGCTCCACAGTTCCGGGCGCTGCGCCTTCGGGTCCCACTGGCCGAATTCGTCACGGAACGAGAAGATGCGCTCTTTCGCGCGGGCCTTTTCCTCGTCGCGGCGCGCGCCGCCGATCATCGCGGTATAGCCGTACTGCTCGATGGTTTCGAGCAGCGTCACCGCCTGCGCGGCATTGCGCGAATCCGTTTCGCGACGCAGACGCACGGTGCCGCGCTTGATCGAATCTTCAACATGGCCGACCACCAGTTCAGCACCGATCTCTTGCGCGCGACGATCGCGGAAGTCGATCACTTCGTCGTAGTTGTGGCCCGTGTCGATATGCACGAGCGGGAACGGTAGCTGCGTTTTGCGGTTCGCGCCGAGGCCGAACGCCTTCAGCGCGAGCGCGAGCACCACGACACGACCGAATCCTTGCCGCCCGAAAACAGCAGCGCCGGCTTGCTGCATTCGGCAACCAGTTCGCGCAGGATGTGAATCGACTCGGCTTCGAGCCAATCGAGGTGATCCATCCGGTTGACCGTGTTGGCAAGCGGAGCGTTGACAGTGGAATCGAGCGTGGTGCTCATAGCGGGTCCTTCGTTGGTTCGCCCGGCAAGCGCTGCTCGCACGGGCGAAAATATTCAGATCGGTTTCGGCGGTAATGCGCCGCAAGCTCGGTACGCGCCGCTCAGGCCGACGCGTTTTCGTTGCGCTCGACCGCAATCGGAGTAATCGCCGTGATATGCAAGCCGCATTCCTTCGTATCGCGCGACTCCCACCACCAGCGCCCCGCCCGGCTGTCTTCGCCGGGGAGGATCGCACGCGTACACGGCTCGCAGCCGATGCTCGGATAACCGCGCGCATGCAGCGGATTGACCGGCACGTCGAACGCACTAAGATAATCCCAGACTTCGGCTTCGGTCCAGTCCGCGAGTGGATTGAACTTGACGATATTGCGCGCGCCGTCGTGCTCTTCCTCGTGCAGCTCGGCACGGGTGACCGATTGCTCGCGACGCTGTCCGGTCACCCAGGCGCTGACCTCGGCAAGCGCGCGATTGAGCGGCTCGACCTTGCGGATCTCGCAGCAGCGCTTGCGCAGCTCGACGCTTTCATAGAATGCGTTCAGGCCGTGCCCGTTCACATACTGCTCGACCGCGGCCGCCTGCGGATGAAACTGCTCGATGTCGTAGCCGTAGCGCTCTTTCACGCGGTCGAGCATGCCGAGCGTTTCCGCATGCAGACGCCCCGTGTTCAGCGAAAAGATGCCGATCTTCACGCCGCGCGACAGGATCGCATGCGTGAGCAGCATGTCTTCGGCCGCGAGGCTGCTCGCGAGCTTCACGTTCGCGTGACGCGCGGCGATCGAGTCGAGCAGCGCGTCGAGACGCTCGACCTTCGCTGCGAGCTCCGGGCTCAACGATTGGGCGGTGCTCATGCCGGGACCTTGGCGGCGCCAGCCTGCGCGGCACGGCGGCGGAACAGCGGCGACGTGTCCACGGCGCCCTGGTACTGCACGCTAAAGTCGTCGAACGCTTTCAACGCGTCGTTGATGTCCTTGTCGGCGCGCAGTGCATACGCGTCGAAGCCGCAGCGGAACATGAACGTGATCTGGTCGCGCAGCACGTCGCCGATCGCGCGCAGTTCGCCCTGGTAGCCATAGCGCTCGCGCAGCAGACGGCCGATGCTGTAGCCACGGCCGTCGCGGAACACCGGGAAGTCCACGGCGATCAGCGCGAGCTTGTCGAAGTCGCTGACGAGGTCCGCCGGTTCGTTATCCGGCGCGAGCCACACGCCGATGTCGGCGGCTTGACGCGCGGCCACGAGCGCTTCACGCTCGGCCTGCCACAGCGCCAGCGGCACGATGACCTTGCCGGCCGGCAGTTCGGCCACTGCCGGCAAAGCGCCGTCTTCCGCGGCACGCACGACGCTCCAGTCGTCGTTGACGATCGCGCGGTTCTTGATGATTGAAGCCATCTGTTCAGTATCCTTTCGCGGTTACGCGTGAGCCGGTTGACGCGCGGCGTACACGCGCTCCTTGAACGGCGCGATGCCGATGCGGGTGTACGTATCGATGAAACGCTCGCCTTCCAGGCGGTTTTCCACGAACGTATCGATCACTTTCGTCATCACGTCGGGCATTTCCTCGGCCGAGAACGACGGGCCGATCACACGGCCAAGGTGAGCGCCGGTCGCGCCGGTGCCCTGCTCGCCGCCGAGCGTCACCTGGTACCACTCGGAGCCGTCCTTGTCGACGCCCAGAATGCCGATGTTGCCGACGTGATGGTGACCGCACGCGTTGATGCAGCCCGAGATGTTCAGCGACACGTCGCCGAGGTCGTACACGTAGTCGAGATCGTTGAAACGTTCCTGGATCGCGAGCGCGATCGGAATCGACTTCGCATTCGCGAGCGAGCAGAAGTCACCGCCCGGGCACGAGATGATGTCGGTCAACAAGCCGATGTTCGGCGTCGCGAAACCCTGCGCCCTGGCCTTTTCCCACAGCGCGAACAGGTCGCGCTTCTTGACGTCGGCGAGGATCAGGTTCTGTTCGTGCGACACGCGGACCTTGCCGAACGAGTATTCGTCGGCCCAGTCGGCGACCGCGTCCATCTGCACGTCCGTCGCGTCGCCCGGCGCAACCGTGGTCGGCTTCAGCGACAGCGTGACCGACGCGTAGCCCGCCACCTTGTGCGGACGCACGTTACGCTCGACCCAGCGCGCGAACGCGCGGTTTTCCAGCAGATGCTTTTCGAACGGCGTATCGGTGTCCGGCAGCTTGTCGTAAGCGGGCGGCGCGAAGTATTGCGTCACGCGATCGACTTCGGCCTGCGTGAGCGTCGACGGGCCGTCCTTCAGGTGCTGCCACTCTTCTTCGACCTGCGCGGCGAACTTCTCCGGCGACAGCGCCTTCACCAGAATCTTGATACGCGCCTTGTACATGTTGTCGCGGCGGCCGTAGCGGTTGTACACACGCAACACGGCTTCGCTATAGGTCAGCAGGTGCTGCCACGGCAGATCGCGGCGGATCACCGCGCCGACGATCGGCGTGCGGCCCAGACCACCACCGGCGAGGATGTCGGCCACCAGTTCGCCCTGTGCGTTCTTGCGCAGATACACGCCCATGTCGTGGATCTGCACGGCCGCGCGGTCTTCCTTCGAACCCGACACCGCGATCTTGAACTTGCGCGGCAGCCACGCGAATTCGGGGTGGAACGTCGACCATTGACGCAGGATTTCGGCCCACGGACGCGGATCGACGACTTCGTCGGGCGCGACGCCGGCGAATTGATCGGCGGTGATGTTGCGAATGCAGTTGCCCGAGGTCTGAATGCCGTGCATCTGCACCGAGGCGAGCTTGCGCAGAATCTCCGGCGTTTCTTCGAGCTTGATCCAGTTGTACTGGATGTTCGAACGCGTCGAGAAATGGCCGTAGCCGCGGTCGTGTTCGCGCGCGATCTGCGCGAGCACGCGCATCTGGTCGCTGCGCAAGTTGCCGTACGGAATCGCGATGCGGTGCATGTACGCGTGGCGCTGGTAATACAGACCGTTCTGCAGGCGCAGCGGACGGAATTCCTCTTCGCTCAATTCGCCCGACAAGCGGCGGCGAACCTGATCGGCGTACTGCGCGACCCGTTCATCGACGATGGTCTGGTCGTACTGATCGTATTGGTACATTCGGGGGCCCCAATTTTTTCGAAACTTGCGTGACACGCGACCGTCCGGATCGGCCGCGGCTTGAATACCGGCTTTGTCAGCTATCGCAAGCGAGCGTTTAGACCCATCGCTCATTTGCTTATAACAAATACAGATATCCATATTGAAAAAGATGGACAGATCGTAATAAACTCGCCTTATATTTCAAACGACTAAAAAATTCTTTTTATATGCGGCGAGGTTATATATGAACCTGCACCAATTCCGCTTCGTCCGCGAGGCTGTGCGGCAGAACTTCAACCTCACCGAAGCGGCCAAGGCGTTGTTTACGAGCCAGCCGGGCGTCTCGAAGGCGATCATCGAGCTGGAGGACGAACTTGGCGTCGAAATCTTCACCCGCCACGGCAAGCGCGTGCGCTCGCTGACCGAGCCGGGCCGCATCATATTGGAGTCGGTCGAAAAAATCCTGCAGGAAGTGGAAAGCCTGAAGCGGGTCGGCAAGGACTTCGCGGCGCAGGATCAGGGCAACCTGACGATCGCCGCGACCCACACGCAGGCGCGCTACTCGCTGCCCGCGGCGATCGCGGAGTTCAAGAAGCGCTTTCCGAAGGTTCACCTTTCAATTCTGCAAGGCAGCCCCACCCAGGTCGCCGAAATGGTGCTGCACGACCAGGCCGACCTCGCGATCGCGACCGAGGCGATCTCGAACTACAAGGATCTGGTGTCGCTGCCCTGCTTCCAGTGGCACCACGTCGCGGTGCTGCAGCCCGACCATCCGCTGCTCGAGCGCAAGCTGCTGTCGCTCGACGACCTGACCCAGTACCCGCTGATTACGTACGACAACGCGTTCGCCGGCCGCACCAAGATCAACGAGGCGTTCCGCCTGCGCGGGCTGCATCCGGACATCGTGCTCGAGGCGATCGACGCCGACGTGATCAAGACCTACGTCGAGCTGGGCCTCGGCGTCGGCATCATGGCCGACATCGCGTTCAACGCCGAGCGCGACCGCCATTTGCGCGCGATGCCGGTCGGCCATCTGTTCGGCAGCAACGTGACGCGCGTCGCGCTGAAACAGGGCGCGTATCTGCGCAGCTACGTGTACACGCTCGTCGAGCTGCTGTCGCCGAGCCTGAGCCGCAAGCTGATCGAGCAGGCGCTGAAGGGCGAACACGAAACCTATGAGCTTTGAACCGCTTCCATACCGCTCTCTCGCTACGGAGACCTTCCGATGAAGTTGCATAACAATAAAGTACGCAACACCCTGCGCGGCCTCGCGGCCGCGGCGCTGCTCGTCGCCGGCGCGGCGCACGCCGACCTGAAAGTCGGCATCGATCTGTCGTACACCGGACCAGCCGCCGTGATCGGCATCACGAGCAAGAACGCGATGCTGATGTGGCCGCAGACGATCGCCGGCCAGAAAGCCGACTACATCTTCCTCGACGACGCGTCCGACCCCGGCAACGCCGTGCGCAACATCCGCAAGCTGATCGACGAGGACCACGTCGACGTGGTCGTCGGCCCGAACATCACGCCGGCCGCGATGGCCGCGCTCGATCCGGTCGCCGACAGCCAGACGCCGATGATCACGCTGATCGGCTCGGCGATCGTCGTCGAGCCGCAGGAAGGCAAAAAGATCTGGGCCTACAAGATGGCGCAGACCGATAGCGCGATGGCCGACGTGATGACGCGCTACATGTCGAACCACGACGTGAAGACGGTCGGCTTCATCGGTTTCGCGGATGGCTACGGCGAAAGCTGGCTCAACGAGTTCAGCAAGTTCGCTGCGCTGCGCCATATCCAGCTGGTCGCGACCGAGCGCTACAACCGCACCGACGCGAGCGTGACCGGCCAGATCCTGAAGCTGATGGCCGCGAAGCCCGACGCGATCCTGATCGCCGGCGCGGGCACCCCAACGGTACTGCCGCAGCGCACGCTGATCGAGCGCGGCTACAAGGGCCCGATCTATCAGACGCATGGCATCGCGACGCCGGAGTTCATCAAGCTCGGCGGTAAAGACGTGGAAGGCACGCTGTTTCCGACGCAACCGGTCGTCGTCGCGCGCACGCTGCCGGCCGATCATCCGTCGAAGAAGGCGGCGCTCGCGTTCGTCGACGCGTACGAGGCGAAGTACGGCCCCGGCAGCGTCACGCAGTTCGCGGGCGACGCGGCCGGCGTGTACCCGCGCCTGCAGGACGCCGTCGCGCGCGCGTTGAAGACCGCGCAGCCGGGTACGCCGGCGTTTCGCGTCGCATTGCGCGACGAGCTCGAACACGCGCATGAGCTGGTGGTGCCGAACGGGGTCGTCAATACGAGCCCGAAGGATCACGTCGGTCTCGATCAGCGGGCGAGCGTGATGGGCACCATCAAGAATGGCAAGTTTGTTTACCTGAGCCAGTAATCTGGCATCGGGGCGCCGATTCAGGCGCCCCTGACGGCGGCTTCGCGAATGTGCAAGCCGCCGTTCGTTCAGCGGGCACCCCATCCGCTTTCTTTCGCCTTTCGGTAGAACTTCCCTCACAGCGCGTCCGCACGATCGGCCACACCGCGCCAGCGAACGCCTACACTGCATGGAACCGCTTCTCCGTTGGCGAATTGCACGCATGCGACGCATGCTGCGTCACGGTCAACGCGTTGCCCGTCCGGCAGACCTGATCACGCGAACGCTGCCGGAGCACAACATCCGCACGGGAGGCATGATGGCCACCGCTTCGATCGCAGAGAACGCCAGCGCTGGCATCGTCACCGTTGCAAGCACCCATGCGGGCGACGCGACCGCCGAGCGTCTTCTAACCTTGATTCTGGAGCGAGGGCTGAAGGTTTTCGCGTGCATCGATTTCAGCGGTGACGCTGGGCGCGAGGGACTGGCGATGCCGTTCAGCCGGCTCCTGATCTTCGGCAATCCCAAAGCCGGTACACCGCTGATGCAACTCGCGCCGACCGCCGCGCTCGATCTTCCTTTGAAGGTGCTTGTCTGGGAGGACGCGGACGGCCGTGCGTGGCTATCGTTCAACTCGACGGCCTATCTTCGTGAGCGGCATCGTCTGCCGGACGACTTGATGAAGCCGGTGAGCGGTGTGGCCGCCCTCGCCGATGCGGCCGCGCGGTAACGCGTCGAACGAAGGAGACCGCCATGTCCATGCACGCTCTGGTCCTCAGCCAATACAACGGCCCGCTCGAATACACGACGCTGCCCCGCCCGGAACCCGCTGCCGGCCAGGTGCTGGTGCGCGTCGCCGCGAGCGGCCTCAATCCGCTCGACATCAAGATTCGCGCGGGCGAGTCCGGGCACGCGCAACACCCGTTGCCGCTCGTCCTCGGTATCGACCTCGCGGGCACGGTGGAGGCGCTCGGCGATGGCGTCGGCGGGTTCGCTGTCGGCGACAACGTGTATGGCATGACCGGCGGCGTCGGCGGCATCCAGGGGGCACTCGCCGAGTACGCTGCGGTCGATGCCGCCCTGCTCGCCCATGCGCCGCGCAATCTGTCGATGCGCGAGGCCGCCGCGTTGCCGCTCGCGTTCATCACGTCGTATGCGGGTATCGTCGATCGCGCGCATCTGCAAGGCGGAACCAAAGTGCTGGTCCAGGGTGGCGCCGGAGGGGTCGGCCACATCGCCGTGCAACTGGCGCGCGCGCTCGGCGCCGACGTCTATGCAACCGCGAGCGCACACAATGCCGAGCTGGTGCGGCGGCTCGGCGCGACACCGATCGACTACCGCGCGCAGACGGTCGAACAGTATGTGGCGAGTTTGACCGATGGCGAAGGCTTCGATCTGGTCGTCGATACGGTAGGGGGGGCCTCGCTCGATGCGTCGTTCGCCGCGGTCCGGCATTTTGGGCACGTGGTCAGTGCGCTTGGCTGGGGGACGCATGCGCTTGCGCCGCTGTCGTTTCGTGAAGCCAGCTATTCAGGGATCTTCACGCTGTATCCGTTGCTGACCGGTCGATATCGCGCGCACCTCGGCGAGATGATGCGCGAAGCGACGCGGCTCGTGGAAAGCGGCGCGCTCGCGCCCGTGGTCGATGAAACACGGTTCGATTTACGCAGTGCGGACGAGGCCTATCAGCTCGTCGACAGTGGGACTGGACGTGTGAAGGTGGTGGTCGACGTGGATACCGCGCAACGCTGACCCGGTCACTAACAACCCATCGAAATCAGCGCCGTCACCCGACTCAGGTATGCTGGGCCCTTTGTAACCGCTTCCGATCAAGGGGAGACCATGCGGCGCGTTGTATTCAATCAGAAAGGTGGCGTAGGCAAATCGACCATCGTCTGCAACCTGGCGGCCATCAGCGCGAGCGAAGGGCTGCGCACGCTGGTGATCGACCTCGATGCCCAGGCGAATTCGACCCAGTACCTGCTCGGCCCGCAGGCGAGCGAAGTCCACCCCACCGTCGCGGGCTTCTTCGAAACCGCACTCGGCTTCAGCTTCAAACCCGTGGAAGCGACCTCGTTCATCCATCCGACGCGCTTCGAGAATCTCGACGTGATGCCCGCCCATCCGGACCTCGACACGCTGCACGGCAAGCTCGAATCGCGCTACAAGATCTACAAGCTGCGCGACGCGCTGAACGAACTCGACATGTACGACGCGATTTACATCGACACGCCGCCCGCGCTGAACTTCTACACGCGCTCGGCGCTGATCGCCGTCGAGCGTTGTCTGATTCCGTTCGACTGCGACGACTTCTCGCGTCGCGCGCTCTACACGCTGCTCGAAAACGTCAAGGAGATCCAGCAGGATCACAACCACGCGCTGCAGGTGGAGGGGCATCGTCATCAACCAGTTCCAGCCTCGCGCGAGCCTGCCGCAAAAGCTCGTCGACGAACTGATCGGCGAAGGCCTGCCGGTGCTGGGGTCGCGCTTGTCATCGTCGGTGAAGATCCGTGAGTCGCATCAGCTGGCGACACCCGTCATTCATCTCGATCCGGGGCATAAGCTCGCGCAGGAGTATCGGGCGTTGCATCGGGAGTTGAGCGAGTAAGCCGGAGCGACGCGTTGCGCTGCCAGCAAGCGATGATCTTGCCGTCGCTGAGCGGGCCGTGGTTCATCGCGTGTTTTCGTTCGTAGTCCCCAACCGCGTACCGTCGCCAATATTGTTAAAGTAACGCTCTCCTCAATCAGCCGCCGCAGTCCCCATCATGCGCACCACCCGAGCCATCCACGCCGTCGAGCGCCTGAAAACGCGCAGCGGCAACCCGCGCTTCGCCGCGATCAGTCTGTCCGGCGGCCTGTTCTATCTGGTCGACAAATCGAGCGGAGTCGACCAGAAAGTGTCCGACCCGCTGACGCTCGACGACTTCGTCAAGTTCGTCGACGCGTACGGCCCGCAGAAGCCGCGCAAGGCCAGCAAGCTCGATATCGCGTTCGAAGCGCAGATCAAGAAAAGCAAGGGCGGCTGACGCTTCGGCAGCTTCGCCGACCCGGCGTTTTGTTGCAACGCTTCATGCCCCTTCCATCTGCACCCACCGCCCATCCGCCGCACTGCTTTTCAGCACAGCGTCGATAAACCGCAAACCGTCGACGCCATCATCGACCGTCGTCAACAGCAGGCTCTCGGCTGGCGGCGCGCGACCATCGTTCAACGCATCGATCTGCAACGCCGCATCCTGGTACAACTGCGCGAACGCTTCCAGATAGCCTTCCGGATGCCCGGCCGGCACACGCGTCGCATGCGCGGCAACCTGACTATTCACCCGAGCGCGCGTCAATCGTTCGGCAGCGCCGCCCAACGGCGTGAACCACAAGGCGTTCGGCTCCTCCTGATCGAACGCGAGTCCCGCCTTCGTGCCATACACGCGCAAGCGCAGCGCGTTCTCCGCGCCGCTCGCCACCTGGCTCGCCCACAACATGCCGCGCGCGCCGTTCGCATAACGCAGCATCGCCTGCACGTGATCGTCGACACGACGCCCCGGTACGAACGTGTGCAACTCGGCCGACAGCGCGCTCGGCATCATCCCCGTCACGAAAGCGGCCAGTTGATACGCGTGCGTGCCGATATCGCCGAGGCACCCGGCCGGTCCCGCCAACGCCGGATCGGTGCGCCAGCCCGCCTGCCTGTTCGCGCCGCCTGTTTCGACCGGCTCGGCGAGCCAGTCCTGCGCATACTCGACCTGCACGACGCGAATCTCGCCCAGTTCGCCACGTTCGACCAGCTCGCGCGCATGCCGCACGAGCGGGTAGCCCGAATAGGTATGCGTCAACGCAAACAGCCGCTTTTTTGACTGCGCGAGCTTCGCGAGCGCTTCACCTTCGGCGAGCGAAACCGCGAGCGGCTTGTCGCAGATCACGTGGATGCCGGCTTCGAGAAACGCCGTCGCGACCGGCGCGTGCAGATGATTCGGCGTGACGATCGCGACCGCGTCGATGCCGTCCTCGCGCGCGGCCTCGGCGCGCGCCATCTCGCGCCAATCCGCATAGCTGCGCGCGATGCCCGCTTCGACGGCGCTCGCCCGCGCGCGCTCGGAATCGGACGACAATGCGCCCGCCACCAGTTCGAAACGATCGTCGAGCCGCGCGGCGATCCGATGCACGGCGCCGATGAACGCGCCCTGCCCGCCGCCGACCATCCCCAGCCTGAGCCTTCTTCGCTGCATTGTTTGCGCTCCCATGTGTTGCGTCGGCTGTCACCGCCCGGCCGTCAGATGCCGAGCACGCTTTTTAACTGCGCGGTATCGACACCGCTTCCCGCGAAGTCATCGAACGCACGCTCGGCCACGTGGATGATGTGCCGGCGAATGAACGCCGCGCCTTCGCGCGCGCCGTCGTGCGGATGCTTCAATGCGCATTCCCATTCGAGCACGGCCCAGCCCGGAAAATCGAACTGCGCCATCTTCGAGAAGATCGCGCCGAAGTCGATCTGCCCATCGCCGAGCGAGCGAAACCGCCCCGCGCGTTCGACCCAGCCGCTGTAGCCGCCGTACACGCCCTGCTTGCCGGTCGGACGAAACTCCGCGTCCTTCACATGAAATGCCTTGATGCGCTCGTGGTAGATATCGATGAACGCGAGATAGTCGAGCTGTTGCAGCACGAAGTGGCTCGGGTCGTACAGGATGTTCGCGCGCGGATGCTGATCGACCGCCGCGAGAAAGCGCTCGAACGTCAGGCCGTCGTGCAGGTCTTCGCCCGGATGCAGTTCGTAGCAGACATCGACGCCGGCCGCGTCGAACGCATCGAGAATCGGCGTCCAGCGGCGCGCGAGCTCTTCGAACGCGGCTTCGACGAGACCGGCCGGCCGCTGCGGCCACGGGTACAGATACGGCCACGCGAGCGCGCCCGAAAACGACACGTGCGTGCTCAGGCCCAAACGACGCGACGCCTGCGCCGCGAGCTTCATCTGCGCGATCGCCCATTCGGTGCGCGCCGCCGGATTGCCGCGCACCTGCGGCGCGGCGAAGCCGTCGAACAGCGTGTCGTAAGCCGGATGCACGGCGACCAGTTGCCCTTGCAGATGGGTCGATAGTTCGGTGATCGCGACCCCCGCGTTGTCGACGCTCTCGCGCAGTTCGTCGCAATACGCGTCGCTCGCGGCCGCCTTGTCGAGATCGATCAGGCGCGAGTCGCACGGCACCTGGATGCCCTTGAAGCCGAGACCCGCGGCCCAATCCGCGAGATGCCCGAGGTTGTCGAACGGCACGTCGTCGCCCACGAACTGCGCGAGAAAAATCGCCGGCCCTTTGATGGTTTTCATCGTACGGTTCCTCGAAATTTGCGCGCGGGCCGCGCCCGCGCGTGCTAGACGATGCCCGGCGCGCCGCTCAGAACGGCGAGTCGGGGAAATAGAACTGCTGGGCGTTTTCCTTCGTGATCAGCACCGACGGAATGATCGTGGTGGCCGGCAGCTTGTCGCCCTTCAGCCGCGCTTCGGCCGTCAGCTTGATCGCGTCGTAGATGAATTTCGGCGAGTACGACACGTCGGCCTTGATCATCGGCGCGCCGTCCATCACGTTCTTCACCATGCCCTTCGAGCCCGCGCCGCCGAACACGATCTTGATGTCGTTGCGCTTCGCCTGATCGATCGCCTTCAGCACGCCGACCGCCATGTCGTCGTCGGCGGCCCATACGGCGTCGATGTGCTTGAAACGCGTCAGGTAGTCCTGCATCACCTTGAACGCGTCGTCGCGATTCCAGTTCGCGTACCTGGCGTCGAGAATCTTGATGTCCGGATAGTTTTTCATCACGCCGGTGAAGGCGGTCCAGCGCTCGTTGTCGAGCGTGGTCGGAATGCCGCGCAGCGCGACGACGTTGCCCTTGCCATCAAGTGCCTTTGCCAGGTACTCGGCCGGAATCTTGCCGAACGCGGTGTTGTCGCCGGCCACGTAGGCGTCCTGCGCGCTCGTGTTCGTCAGGCCGCGATCGACCACCGTCACGTACACGCCTTTCTTCTTCACCTGCTCGACCGGCTGTGTCAGCGTCGCCGATTCGTACGGGAAGATCACGAGCGCGTTGATCTTGTTGACCGTCACGAGATCCTGCAACTGGTTCGCCTGCTCGGGCGCGTTGGCGGCCGTTTTCACGATCACTTTCAGATCGGGATGCGCCTTCTCGAGATCCGCCTTCGCCTTGTTCGCCCACCAGACGATGCCGCCGGTGAAGCCGTGATCGGCCGTAGGAATCGCGACGCCCAGCGTGACCTTGTCGTCGGCGCGCGCCGCGCCGCTCGTGCCCAGTATCCCCAACGCCAGCACGCCGGCGCCGATCGCTCGAATGACTTGCTTCATGGTGTGTGTCTCCAATCATGAGGCGTTCGCTCGCCCCGATTTTTCGGACCTGCCGTTGGTTTACCGCACCTGCTTTGCTACGCCTGCTTCGCTGCGATTTGTTCAGCGCGCTTTTTTCACTGCGCTCGCGCCGCCTGGAAGTGCGCGGCTAGCGCCGCCCACGCTGCACGAACGCGACGAAAATAATCACGACGCCCTGCACCGCCGCGTTCAGATACACGCTGATGATGCTGGTCAGGTTCAGGATGTTCGCGATCACCGACAGCAGGATCGCGCCGATCACGGTGCCGATCACGCGTCCCTCGCCGCCCTTGAGCGCGGTGCCGCCGACCACCACCGACGCGATCGCTTCGAGCTCCCACAACAGGCCCGTGGTCGGCGTGGCGGAGCCGAGGCGCGGCACGTAGAGCACGGTGGCCACGCCCACGCAAATCCCCAGCAGCACATAAGTGACGATCTTCACCGTATCGACGCGAATCGCCGCATAACGCGCGACCTGTTCGTTCGAACCGATCGCCTGCACGTGCCGGCCGAACGCGGTGCGATTGAGGATCAGCGCGCCGCCGGCCGCGACCACGAGAAACACCCAGATCGGCACCGGCACGCCGAACAGGCTCGCGTAATAGACCGGACCATAGAGGTCCGATAGCGAATCATTGAGCGTCAGCGCGCCGCCATCGGCCAGCCATGTCAGCACCGCGCGAAAAATCCCGAGCGTGCCCAGGGTGACGATGAACGGCTCGATGCGCCCTTTGGTGATCAACAGCCCATGCGCGCAGCCGAACAGCGCGCCGAGCACGAACGCCGCGACGATGCCGATCGTCACGATCACGAGCGGCGGCAACGCATGACCGGCCGCGCCCGCCGCGAGCCCGTTCATCAGCCAGATCATGATGCCCGCGATCAGCGCGGCCATCGAGCCGACCGACAGATCGATGCCGCCCGAGATGATCACGAAGGTCATGCCGACCGCGATGATGCCGATGAACGACGTGCGCGTAAGCACGTTCATCAGGTTGTCGAGCGTCGCGAAGTCGCGATTGAGCAGCGTGCCGACGATGCACAGCACGATCAGCCCGGCGAGCGGCCCGAGCGTGTAGAGCCGCTGCGCGACACGCAGCGCGCGCCGTGATTGCACGGCTTCAGTGGGTGCCGGTCGCATGAGCGATCAACTCCTCTTCAGTCAGATGCTCGAGCGTCAGCGTCGCTTGCAGATGTCCCGCGCGCATGACGGCGACGCGATGGCACAAGCCGATCAGCTCGACCAGTTCGGATGAAATGACGATCACCGCGCGGCCCTGCGCGGCGAGACGATGAATCAGGAAGTAGATGTCGCGTTTCGCGCCGACGTCGACGCCGCGCGTCGGCTCGTCGAGCACGATCACGTTCGGGTCGGGCTGCAGGAACTTCGCAAGCGCGAGCTTCTGCTGGTTGCCGCCCGACAGCATGCGCGCGCGGCTCGACAGGTCGCCGGTACGAATGCCGAATTCGCCGACGGCCTTCTGCAAGGCTGCGCGCCCCGCTTTCATGTCGAGCAGCGGATGCGCGTAGCGTTCGAGCGTCATCAGCGTGACGTTGTCCTGCAGGCTCAGGTCGACGTGCAGACCCTTGCCCTTACGGTCCTCGCTCAGATACGTGAGACCGTGGCGCATCGCGTCGCGCGGGTTCTTCAGATCGACTGCCCGGCCGGCGATTTCAATTGTGCCGCCCGTGCGTTTGCGCAAGCCGATGATCGCCTCGAACGCCTCGGTGCGGCCCGCGCCGACGAGGCCCGCGAAGCCGAGCACTTCGCCCGCGCGCACCTCGAAGCTCAGATCCTCGACCCAGTCGGGCACCGTCAGGCCGTTCACACGCAACGCGATCGGCGTGTCGGCGGGCACCGTCTGCTTGTCGGGGAACATGTCGGACACGTCGCGCCCGACCATCAGGTTCGCCATCTGCTGGCGCGCGAGCCCCGCGGTTTCACCGCGCGCGACGAAGCGGCCATCGCGCATCACGATCACTTCGTCGGTGATGCGCTCCACTTCATCGAGCTTGTGGGAGATGTAGACGATCGTCACGCCATCGGCCTTGAGCTTCAGCATCAGCGCGAAGAGCCGGTCGGTTTCGGCGGGCGTCAGCGTCGCGGTCGGCTCGTCCATGATCAGGAGACGTGCGCGGCGCGACAGCGCCTTCGCGATCTCGACCATCTGCTTTTCCGCGACGATCAGCTCGCGCACCTTCGTGTCCGGCGCGCGCTCGAGCCCGACCTGCGCGAGATAGCGCGCGGCGTCGCTGCGCATCGCGGCATCGTCGACTAACCAGCCGCGGCGCTTCTCGTGACCGAGGTACATGTTCTGCGCGATCGTCAGATGCTCAGCGAGGTTGAACTCCTGGTGAATCAGCACGATGCCCTGCGCCTCGGCGTCGCGTGAGCCGGCGAAGCGCTGCGCGTGGCCGTCGACCAGCACGCTGCCTGACGTTGCCGTTTCATAACCGGCGAGGATTTTCATCAGCGTCGACTTGCCCGCGCCGTTCTCGCCGAGCAGACCGTAAATGCGGCCGGGTGCGAGTTCGAAGCTCACGCCGTGCAGCACGCGCACGGGCCCGAAGTCCTTGCGGATGTCGTCGAAACGGATCGCGAGGCTCATGGCTCACGCACTCCCACGGATCACGAGGCGATGCGGCAGCAGCACGCCCGGCACGTTGGCCTGCGGATTCGCGAGGCGTTGCAGCAGCAGACGCGCGGCGGTCTCGCCGAGCTCGCGCATCGGCTGCGCGATCGTCGTGAGCGGCGGATCGATCTGCGCGGCGAGCGAGATGTCGTCGAAGCCGGCCACGGCGACGTCGTCGGGCACGCGCTTGCCGACGCTGCGCAAGCCGTGGATCACGCCGATCGCGAGCGTGTCCGACACCGCGAAGATCGCGCTCGGCGCATCGGGCTGGCGCATCAACGCAGCCGCGGCCGAGGCACCCGCCTCGTAATCGAGGCTGTTCAGATTCATGCGCCAGCGCGGGTCGGGCGCGATGCCCGCGTCGCTCAAGGCGTCGAGGTAGCCCTGCTGACGCTGGCGCGCATACAGATAGTCGACGTCGGAATTGATCAAGCCGATGCGCCGGTGGCCGCGCGTGAGCAGGTGGCGCACCGCGTCGCCGGCCGCGCGGTAGTTGTCGATGCCGACGTAGGGCACGCCCATCTGCGGATCGAACTCGCAGCACGCGACCCACGGCAGCGCCTGCGACGCTTCGCCGAGCGCCAGCTGGATCGTCGCCGGATCGAGGCAGATCGCGCCGTCCGCGCGGCGCCGCCGCAGCATGTCGAAGTAGCTGCGCTCACGCCCCGGGTCCGCGCCGGTGTCGCATAGCAGCATGAAATAGCCGTGCTGACGCGCGACGCTGTCGATACCGCGCACGATCTCCGCGTAAAACGGATTGCCGAAGTCCGGCACCATCGTCAGCAGCAGGCGGCTTTCGGCGGTGCGCAGATTGCGCGCAAGTTCGTTGACGCGGTAGCCGCTCGCGTCGATCGCGGCGAGCACCCTGTCGCGGGTGGCGGGCCGCACGTTCTCGTGGCCGTTCAGCACGCGCGACACCGTCGCGACTGACACGCCCGCCTGCTCGGCCACGCCGGCGATCGACGGCCCGTCGGCCGCGCGCGGCGAGCGCCTCTGCGGCTGAGGTTGCGGTTGACTGCTCGCGCCGGACACCACGGCCGGCGACGATCGGGACGGCGTTCGGGACACACGACCTCGCAGCAAAAATGTAATCGATTACATTTTGTGGCGATGGCGATGCGAATCGCAAGGACGGATCGCTAGGGATTAACACGGGGGCCGCCCGACCTGGCGCTTGTCCGCGAGCGGCCGGCGCGAGTCCGCCATTTGGTACAATCCCGCAGTTCCCCTGACGCGGCTTGCGATGCGAATGCCTTGCTCCGAAGCCGCGGCCGCCGGCAATCCGCCGGGGCCGGGTCAGGACAAAAGTCTGCGGCAACCGCCGCCCGCTCGCCAAACCAAAACCGCCGAATCCACCATGAACATCGAGCAAGCGCGTTTCAACATGATCGAACAGCAGATCCGCCCCTGGGAAGTGCTCGACCAGGACGTGCTGAATCTGCTGTCGATCGTCAAACGTGAGAATTTCGTCCCCGCCGCTTACCGCGACCTGGCTTTTGCGGACTTCGAAGTGCCGCTGCCGGCCGGCCAGCACATGCTGGCGCCGCGCGTCGAGGCGCGCGTGCTGCAGGAACTCGCGGTGAAGAAGCACGAAAGCGTGCTGGAAATCGGCGCGGGCTCGGGTTACATGGCGGCGCTGCTCGCGCATCGCGCGCAACACGTGTTGACCGTCGACATCGAACCGGAACTGGCCGAGTTCGCGAAGAGCAACCTGATCGCCAACGGCGTGCTGAACGTCGAAGTCGCGACCGGCGACGCCGCGCGCGGCTGGACCGGCGCGGCACCGTACGACGTGATCTGCGTGTCGGGCGGTCTGCCGGTGCTGCCGCAGGAAATCCTCGAACAGCTGAAGGTCGGCGGCCGTCTCGCGGCGTTCGTCGGCAGCGCGCCGGTGATGAAGGCGCAAATCATCACGCGCATCGACGAGAAGCAATACCGCATCTCCGACGTGTTCGAAACCTATGTCGAGCCGCTCGCCAACGCGGTGCAGCCGGCGCGGTTCAGGTTCTAAGCGGCTCTTTTTCGCTGCGCTTCGCGCTGTATTGTTGATCTGGACGGGCGGCGAGTAAGCCGCCGTCCCACGAACTGGATGTCTCGCTGATGCAAAACCTGACCGCTCCCGCACTCGCCGAATGGCTCGCCGATACCTCGCGCCCCGCACCCGTGCTGCTCGACGTACGCGAGCCGTGGGAACTGCAAACGGCGTCGATCGCCGGCATCGTGTCGATTCCGATGCGCGAGATTCCCGCGCGCAGCGAAGAACTCGATGACGACGCGCAGATCGTCTGCATCTGCCATCACGGTGCGCGCAGCGCGCAGGTCGCGATGTTCCTCGAATCGCGCGGACACACCAACGTGTTCAATCTGCAAGGCGGGATCGACGCGTGGTCGCGTCAGGTCGATCCGTCGGTTCCGACTTACTGAGATTCGGCGCGAAGGTAGCGCGTTGAAGCGGCGCAAGGGCTGACGGTCCTTGCGCCGCTTTTCGTTGGCGCTACGCCAGAAATGGTGGCGAACACCCCGCAAGATCGACGGCTTGTGGGGTGTTTTGTTTTTTGTGAGCGAACGTTCAGCCCATCATTGAGCAGGGACTAACGGTTGTTCGTGGACGTCCCTGCCGACTGATGACTATTGCGCACGCTGGCAAAAGCAAGCGGAAATTTTGGGCCGTCGCCCATATACGGACAACCGATCGCGCGGTGATTATCTGATCGCTGCCGATCCGGGCAGCGCCTTCAAATAGATCGTCGGCACGCCTATGTCCTTGTCAGTATTCGAGATGCACTCGTTGGACATGTTCTGCCATAGGCCTCTGGGTGCATGTTATGTGATCTGTGACGAGTGGCACTACAAGGCGTGCCTGCGCAAGGCAGCGGACGCCGAGAAGGCCAAAGTAGATACGCGGGAATTTCTCGGTATTGCCGAACTGAACTGTCGCGACTGGGGGGAGGACCGGGGGCTGGTCGAGCGCATCATGAAGCATCGCTGGCTGTGGTTTCATAATGTGCGGGACCGGAACCCCGAGACAGATGGCTGGTGGGTTATCAGTGCGCTTCTCGACGAGGTGCGCAGGGGCTCCCTGCTTGCCATTAAGGGGCGTCGTACCGACCTGTTTTCGCAGTCACACGTCACGCCAATCAGGACTCTCGCGGCGAGGGCAGTCGATCTCACGAACGGCGGACCCATGTTGGTCGGCCCGTATCATCCGGCCACACGGCAAACGGGGTTGACAACCGCACGCGCAGCAATGCATGTCGGTAGCAGCGACGTGGGCGCCCTGCTCGAAGCGGCTGTCGACATGGTCGGTGCGCCGGCCGCTGAGAGTGACGCGGATAGCGCAAATGGCAGCGGCCTGGCCAATGATGGGCTCACCTTAACGCTGCTCGGCGATGCAGAGCCGTTCGAGTATAGGCAGGACGCGGTGAGTGGTGACGCCGCGTATCTGGCCGGTATTGGCAGTCGCGGCGACATGTATGCATGCGACATCATTTCAGCAGAGTGCAAAGGGTCGTGTTGCGTGAGTTTCCTGGCCAATACCTAAACTCAACACTGGACGATATTCGGAGCGATGCGCAGGACGGGGTAAAAGATGCCCGGAAGGCGCTCAAGCTACTCAATGACGGAAGATTCAAGAAATAGGACGACAGCCATGCCTCATCCACTGTATGACCTGCTCGACAAGCTTGACGATGCCAAAATTCACTATTCCTTAAGCCGACAACGACTGGGTAGCGTGCTTCTTTCCATCACCGTGGTCGGCCAGCGCGTCGAAATTGATGTATTCGGCGATGGGCATATGGAAGTGTCTCGTTTTATTGGCCACGAAGACATCGAGGGTGGCGCGGAATTGATCGACTCAATCATTGCTCTTGGCTAAGCTCGCGCGGCCATCGTGCGTCGTGTAATACATCCCCTTCGCGCTCGCGAGCACCCGCGGCGCGTTCGCTCATGTCGAGCCTCCTTGTTCCGCATCAGTGGCCATCCAGAGTAGGCAGAGCGCACGACATGCACAAAGACGCGGCGTGCCGATGCCGCCCATGCACCGCCGATGCCCAGCGCGCGCCAGCGGCGCTTCGCTGGCGGCGAAGTGCGCTTCGTCGCGGCGCGACACGCACCCGAACGAGGCGCGGCGCGCGCGACTGCACCACTTTCGCGCCGCGGCATCGATGCCCCGACGCGCCGCCCTCGCGCCGATAGCCGCGCCGCAACGGGCATCGCACGCGCATCGCACCGAATGTGTCACATGGCATGTGCCTTGCAGAAGACGATTGGCTAGTCGTGCGAGCTCAGCCAGGCTGGCTGAAATCGACGCTCATAAATAGTGACCATCAATGACAAGGGGAAAGCACATGAAACGTCGCAGTCTGTTGAAGTTCGGCTCCATGTCCGGCGCGCTCGCGCTCGCGGGCCGTGTGCCGTTCGCGCACGCGCAGTCCGATAGCGGCCCGATCAAGGTGGGCATCCTGCATTCGCTGTCCGGCACGATGGCGATCTCCGAAACGTCGCTGAAAGACACCGCGTTGATGACGATCGCCGACATCAACAAGAACGGCGGTGTGATGGGCCGTCAGATCCAGCCGGTGGTCGTCGACCCGGCGTCGAACTGGCCGCTGTTCGCCGAGAAGGCGCGCCAGCTTCTGACGCAGGACAAGTGCGCGGTCGTGTTCGGCTGCTGGACCTCGGTGTCGCGCAAGTCGGTGCTGCCGGTGTTCGAGGAACTGAACGGCCTGCTGTTCTATCCGGTGCAGTACGAAGGCGAGGAAATGTCGCGCAACGTGTTCTATACGGGCGCCGCGCCGAACCAGCAGGCGATTCCCGCGACCGAATACCTGATGAGCGCCGAAGGCGGCGCCGCGAAGCGCTTCTTCCTGCTCGGCACCGACTATGTGTATCCGCGCACGACCAACAAGATCCTGCGCGCATTCCTCAAATCGAAGGGCGTGCAGGAAGCCGACATTCAGGAGGTCTATACACCGTTCGGTCACAGCGACTATCAGACCATCGTCGCGAACATCAAGACCTTTTCGCAAGGCGGC
The DNA here is from genome assembly GCF_050436505.1 of Paraburkholderia sp. CI3. NCBI lineage: Bacteria > Pseudomonadati > Pseudomonadota > Betaproteobacteria > Burkholderiales > Burkholderiaceae > Paraburkholderia > Paraburkholderia sp. CI3. The sequence goes on along the minus strand of NZ_JBNDMI010000004.1, from coordinate 3,823,259 downwards.
AAGACCGCGGTGATTTCGACCGTGAACGGCGATTCGAACGTGCCGTTCTACAAGGAGCTCGGCAACCAGGGGCTGAAGGCGTCGGATGTGCCGGTCGTCGCGTTCTCGGTCGGCGAAGAGGAGCTGCGCGGCATCGATACGAAGCCGCTCGTCGGCAATCTCGCGGCCTGGAACTACTTCATGTCGTTGCGCAATCCGACCAACGAGAAGTTCAAGAAGCAATGGGCCACGTGGGTCAAGGACAACAACCTGCCGGGCGGCACGAAGCGCGTGACCAACGATCCGATGGAAGCGACCTTCGTCGGCATGCATATGTGGAAGCAGGCGGTCGAGAAAGCAAAGAGCACCAACGTCGACAAGGTCCGCGTCGCGATGGTCGGCCAGACTTTCGCCGCACCGTCGGGCTTCACGCTGGAGATGGACGGCAACCACCATCTGCACAAGCCGGTGATGATCGGCGAGGTACGCGCGGATGGCCAGTTCAACGTCGTGTGGCACACCAAGGGACCGATTCGCGCGCAACCGTGGAGCCCGTTCATCGCCGGCAATGCTGGCAAGCCGGATGTGGTCAGCTCGATTCCGGCGTTCCTGCGGCGCTCGCGCGTCGCATGACGTGTCGGCGTGAGCCTCGTTGCGGCTCGCCGGCCGCGGTGTGGCGCGCGGGTATCGCCGCTCCGGTCGCGACGCGCGACCTGCGTGCCGACGCGCGCGCGGCTCGCGCGTAACCCGGACGCCCTGCGCTTCGCGCCGCCGCCGCGCGTTCGCTGTGTCGCGCGGCGTGACCGCGCACGCCAATGCGCGGCAACGTCCCGCTGAAGCGGCGGCGACGTCTGACGCGACGCCCTCGCGCTCTCGAGCGGGTCATCGATTCAACCCAGTGCAAAAGGCCATCATGGCGTTTTCATTTCCGACTTCCGTACGACGACGCGGCGCGACGCTCCTGCTGCCGCTCGCGGTCCTTCTCGCCGCGGCGCCGGGCGCCGCATTCGCGCTGACCCAGGCCGACGTCGCGCCGCTCGCGGGCGACGACTTCGAGGCGAAGTCCGCCGCAATCGACAAGCTGATCTCGACGCACGATGCCGCGTCGCTCGCGGTGCTCAAGGCGCTCGCCGACGACAACGCGCTCGCCACCGACGCAGGCGCGGTACTGCTGCAGGACGGCGACGCCACCCGCGATGCCGTCACCGGCCAGCCCGTCGCCACGAGCGACGCGCAACCGGTCACGCTGAACAACCTGCTGCGCTCGAAAGTGGCGGGCGCGCTGTCGGGTCTGCAACTCGCCTCGCCCGACCAGGCGACACGCGCAGCCGCCGTCGATGCGCTGCTGCGCAACCCCGATCCGTCGATCAAGCCACTCGTCGACGCGGCGCGCGCCAAAGAAACCGATCCCGCTCTGAAGAAACGTCTCGACACGCTGTGGGCGATGAGCGCATTGCACGACCCGGATCCGGCCAGGCGCCTCGAAGCGGTGCAACTGGTCGCCGCGCGCCACGACCTCGAAATGAACGAACTGCTGCGCCCGCTGGTCGCGAAGAAAGCCGACGGCACGTTTGCCGAAGCCGACGAACGCGTGCGCGCGGCCGCGCAAAGCGGCATCGATGAGCTCGATGCGATCCAGCGCCGCAGCCAGATCGCGGGCACGCTGTTCGCGGGACTGTCGCTCGGCAGCGTGCTGCTGCTCGCCGCGCTCGGCCTCGCCATCACATATGGCCTGATCGGCGTGATCAACATGGCGCACGGCGAATTCCTGATGATCGGCGCGTACGCGACCTATGTCGTGCAGAACCTCGTTCAGCGTTTCGCGCCTAACGCGTTCGACTGGTATCCACTACTCGCGATACCGGCCGCGTTCGTCGCGGCGGCGCTGGTCGGCATCGTGCTCGAACGGCTCGTGCTGAAGCACCTGTACGGCCGCCCGCTCGAAACGCTGCTCACCACCTTCGGCGTGAGCCTGATCCTGATTCAGGCCACCCGCATGCTGTTCGGCGCGCAGAACGTCCAGGTCGTCAATCCGTCGTGGATGAGCGGCGGCGTCACCGTGCTGCCGAATCTGATCCTGCCGTACAACCGGCTCGCGATTCTCGCGTTCTCGCTGATCGTCGTCGCGATCGCGTGGGCCGTGCTCACGCGCACGCGGCTGGGTCTGTTCGTGCGCGCGGTCACGCAGAACCGTCGCATGGCCGCGTGCGTCGGCGTGAAGACCGCGCGCGTCGATTCGTATGCGTTCGCGTTCGGCGCGGGTATCGCGGGGCTCGGCGGCTGCGCGCTGTCGCAAATCGGCAATGTCGGGCCGGACCTCGGCCAGAGCTATATCATCGATTCGTTCATGGCGGTCGTGCTCGGCGGCGTCGGCCAGCTCGCGGGCACCGTGCTCGGCGGCTTCGGGCTGGGGCTCGTCAGCAAGGCGATCGAACCGTTCTGGGGCGCGGTGCTCGCGAAGATCGCGGTGCTCGTGCTGATCGTGCTGTTCATCCAGAAGCGTCCGCAGGGCATGTTCGCCTTGAAGGGCCGTAGCGCGGAGGCATGAGATGACATCGGCTACTTCATCGGCAGACCCCGCTTCCGCTTCGTCGGCGCGCGCCGGTGCCGCTGGCGCTGGCGGCGCGCGCGACTCCAACACCGGCTTCGCGCTCGGCCTGCCACCGCGGCCCGCGCTGTTGTCGCGTCGCGCGTGGCTCGCGCTGATCGCGCTGATCATCGTGTTCGGCCTCGGCGTGCCGTTCGCCGCGCTGGTGATTCCGGAGACGAGCGCCTTGCATCTGTCCGCGTATGCGATGACGCTGACCGGCAAGTTCATGTGCTATGCGATCGCCGCGCTCGCACTCGATCTGGTGTGGGGCTACTGCGGCATCCTGAGTTTGGGTCACGCTTTGTTCTTCGCGCTCGGCGGCTACGCGATCGGCATGTACCTGATGCGCGCGATCGGCCACGATGGCAAGTACGGCAGCGATCTGCCCGACTTCATGGTGTTTCTCGACTGGCACCAGTTGCCGTGGTACTGGCAGGGCACGCAACATCTCGGCTACGCGCTCTTGCTCGTCGTGCTGGTACCCGCCGTGCTCGCGTGGGTATTCGGCTTCTTCACGTTCCGCTCGCGCGTGAAGGGTGTCTATCTGTCGATCATCACGCAGGCCATGACCTTCGCCGCGATGCTGCTGTTCTTTCGCAACGAGACGGGCTTCGGCGGCAATAACGGCTTTACCGACTTCAAGCGCATCGGCGGTTTTCCGATCACGCATCAGGGCACGCGCGCCGCATTGCTGCTCATTACGTTCGCGGTGCTGATCGCCGCGTTCATCGGCGCGCGCGCGATCGTCACGTCGAAGCTCGGCCGCGTGGTGACCGCGGTGCGCGACGGCGAAACGCGGCTGATGTTCCTCGGCTACAGCCCGCTCGCGTACAAGCTGTTCGTGTGGACCGTGTCGGCGGTGCTGTGCGGCATCGCGGGCGCGTTGTACGTGCCGCAGGTCGGCATCATCAATCCGGGCGAGATGTCGCCGGGCAACTCGATCGAAATGGCGATCTGGGTGGCGGTCGGCGGACGCGGCACGCTGATCGGCCCCATCATCGGCGCGTTCGCCGTGAACGGTGCGAAGAGCTTCTTCACGGCGAACTTCCCCGAATACTGGCTGTTCTTTCTCGGCCTGATCTTCGTGCTGGTGCCGCTGCTGCTGCCGAACGGCATCATGGGGCTCGCCGATCTGCTGACGCGCAAAAGGAACCGCTGATGAACGAAAACCCGATGGTTCCCGATCTGGCTTTACCCGAAGCACCACCGGAACGCTCGCTGAGCGGCGTCGCGAGCATGGGACACGCGGTCGTGCCCGGCGAGATCGACGTATCGCACGGCACGATCCTCTACCTCGAAGACGTGACGGTCAGCTTCGACGGCTTTCGCGCGCTGAACGCGCTGTCGCTCGCGATCGACGCGGGCGAACTGCGCTGCATCATCGGCCCGAACGGCGCGGGCAAGACGACGATGATGGACGTGATCACGGGCAAGACCGCGCCCGATCACGGCAAGGTGTTTCTCGGCCAGTCGATCGATCTCACGCGCATGAACGAACCGGCGATCGCGCGCGCCGGCATCGGCCGCAAGTTCCAGAAGCCGACCGTGTTCGAGCAGCATCCGGTGTGGGAAAACCTCGAACTCGCGATGAAGACCGACAAGGGCTGGTGGGCGTCGCTGCGCGCGCGGCTCGATGGCGACGCGCAGGCCCGCATCGAGGAAACGCTCGCGCTGATCGGGCTGGAAAGCGAAGCGCGAAGGCTCGCCGGCGAGCTATCGCACGGCCAGAAGCAGCGCCTCGAAATCGGCATGCTGCTGATGCAGCAACCGGCGCTGCTCCTGCTCGACGAACCCGCGGCCGGCATGACCGATGACGAAACGATGCAACTCGCCGAATTGCTCAACCACCTGCGTGGCACCTGCTCGATGATGGTCGTCGAGCACGACATGGAGTTCGTCGCGGCGCTCGCGGGCGACACAGGCAAGGTGACGGTGATGGCCGAAGGCCGCGTGCTCGCGCACGGCACGCTCGACGAAGTCAAGCGCGACGAGACGGTGATCGAGTCTTATCTAGGCCGCTGATTGCTGCTGGAAGCGGCACCGCATCGTCAACCCGACAGGACGACTGAACAATGCTCGAAGTAGACCGACTGAACCAATACTACGGCGGCAGCCATATTCTGCGCGACGTGAAGCTCACGGTGCCCGACGGCAAGCTGACGGTGCTGCTCGGGCGCAACGGCGTCGGTAAGACCACGCTGCTGCGCTGCCTGATGGGCGTCGTGCCCGCGAAAAGCGGCGCGATCGCATGGCGCGGCGAACAGTTGATGAAACTGCCGACCCATGCCCGCGTCGCTCAGGGGCTCGCCTACGTGCCGCAGGGCCGCGATATCTTTCCGCGCCTCACCGTCGAGGAAAATCTGCTGGTGGGCGCCGCGAGCAGAAAGGCGCCGAAGACAATCCCCGAGCGCATCTACGAGCTTTTCCCGGTACTGAAGGACATGCGCAATCGGCGCGGCGGCGATCTCTCCGGCGGTCAGCAGCAACAGCTCGCGATCGGCCGCGCGCTGATGAGCGAGCCGCAACTGCTGATCCTCGATGAGCCGACCGAGGGCATCCAGCCGTCGATCATTCACGACATCGGCCGCACGCTGCGGCAGCTCGTCGAGGACATGGGCATGACGGTGCTGCTGGTCGAGCAGTACTACGACTTCGCCAAAGCGATCGCCGATCGTTATTGGGTGATGAGTCGCGGCGAGATCGTCGCGGGCGGCGAGGGGGCGAACATGGATGCGGACGGAGTAAGGGGGTTGATTGCCGTGTAAGCGAGCTCAAGTTATCCGCCGCGCAACCGTTACACAGGCTAGGCAACGCCGCAACGGTTCGACGAGGTGGACACCATGGACGACAACAAGCAGGTCAGACGCGAGTTTTACAGAAACCCAGCCTCCTATTGCAGGGTGATGAACGTCGTGTCGGCGGTCACTTTTGGTCTATTCGAAGTGGACAGCGGCGGTACGGTGGGCATGCTGTCGGTGCGCTGGGAGAAGCTCGGCAACGAACTCGCGCCGCAGCTGCACGCGTATTACGACAGCTGGCACGTGCTCGCGTCGTTCCCCGACGTTCTCGCGAGAATGGCCGGGACGACCGGGCCGTCGTGTTCGCCGGAAGCTTTCTGTCAGCTATTGCTCGACTGCGGATTCATCAATCGCGCGGAACGGGGTGTGGACGATCACGCCGAGGCGACACTCGTACCCTAGAGGCCGCCGCGATACGGCCTGGGTCGGCGACACAACATCGAGGGAGAAAAGCATGTCCGTGACGGTTCACGTCGAATATCAGTATTGCCAACATGGCAAGAAAGCAATCCAGACAGGCAGCGACTCGTTGACCGTCCAGGAAAACACCCCCCGCGCGATCCTTGCGTTGCTGCGACTGTTGCATCCGCAGTGGGAGGGCATCAAGGTGCTGTCGGTGACCGAAGCCTCGCCCGAGAGTACCGCGTCGTAGCCGCTGCCGCGGCTTCCGCGCTTCGACACGCGTGCTATCCTCGTCGCACGCCGATTCCCCCCTCCATCCGCATGTCGCTTCACGAAAACCACGCCACGCTCGCCGCCGCGCACACGCCGTGGCGCGCGCGACTCGAACTCGGCTTCGTCGGCGGCGACGCTCGCACGACGCTAGCGCACCGGCTGCACGACGGACCGCTGCGCGTGCAACGGCCGCTCTATCCGGAAGGCCCGGCGATCTGTCACGCGGTGATCGTGCATCCGCCCGGCGGCGTCGCGGGTGGCGATCAGCTCGACATCGACATCACGCTCGCCGCGCAAACGCATGCGGTGCTGACGACGCCGGGCGCAACCAAGTGGTACAAGTCGAACGGCCGCGCGGCGCGGCAGCGCATCGCGCTGCGTGTCGGTGAGCACGCGAAGCTCGACTGGCTGCCGCAGAACAACATCGTGTTCGATCACGCGAACGCGCACCTCGATTTTTCGCTGACGCTCGCCGACGGCGCGAGCGCAATCGGCTGGGACGCGACCCAACTCGGACGCCAGGCGGCCGGCGAACGCTGGTCGGCGGGTAGCTTGCGCGCGGTGTCGCGCATCGTCGGCGCGAATGGCGAGCTGCTGTGGTTCGAACGCGCGAGCCTCACCGCCGACGATCCGCTGCGCGACGCGCCGCAGGGGCTCGCCGGCTTTCCGGCCTATGGCACGCTGTGGGCCGTAGGCGCCGCTTGCGACGATGCGCTCGCCGAATCGCTGAGCGCGCAACTGCCGTTCGACGACACGTTGCGAGCGGCCGCCTCGTGCGTGACGAACGGCGTGCTGCTCGTGCGCGCGGTGTCGCGCTCGATGGAAACGCTGCAGCACGCGCTCACGCGCTGTTGGCTGCAATTGCGGCCGGTCGTGCATGGTGTCGCGGCGGTGCCGTTGCGGATCTGGTCGACCTGACAGCGCGCTTCCCGCTGTCGTCTTCATCACGCTCTTTGCGCACCAAGGCGGCGCACGCGCACGCCCCAACCATGTGCGCGAACTGGCGTAGCACGCCGCCGCGCCACGCGGCAGAGGGATGGCACACAGCTTGCATGGCACTCGCCACTTCGCGGCCGGCCACGATGAAGCCAGCGACGACCCGACACCCACGACACCACCACTGCTCACGCCCATGACCCGCACTCCCTCCCGCTCCGCGCGCCGCGCCTTGCTGGCCGCATTGCTCGCCCTGCCCATCGTCGCCGATCTCGCGTTTCATGCGGGCCCCGCGCACGCCGACACGCTCGACAACATCGCCAAGACCGGCGTGCTGAAGGTCGCCGTGCCTGAGGACTATCCGCCGTTCGGCTCGGTCGGCCCCGACATGAAGCCGCAGGGCTATGACATCGACACGGCCGCGCTGCTCGCCAAAGCGATGAACGTGAAGCTCGAACTCGTGCCGGTCAACAGCGCGAACCGCATTCCGTATCTGCAAACGGGCAAGGTCGACCTCGTGATCTCGTCGCTCGGCAAAACGCCCGAGCGCGAGAAGGTGATCGACTTTTCGAGCGCGTACGCGCCGTACTACCAGGGCGTGTTCGGTCCCGCCGACATCAAGGTGAGCGGTCCCGCCGATCTCACCGGGAAGACCGTCGGCGCGACGCGCGGCGCGCTCGAAGAAATCGGTCTCACGCAGATGGCGCCGAACGCGACGATCAAGCGCTTCGAGGACAACAACGCGACGATCGCCGCGTTCCTGTCCGGCCAGGTGCAGTTGATCGCGGCCGGCAACATCGTCGCGGCCGCGATCCTGGCGAAAAATCCGCCGCGCCGTCCGGAGCCGAAGTTCGTGATCAAGAACTCGCCGTGCTTCGTCGGCATGAACAAGAACGAGCCGCGCCTGCAACAGAAGGTCGATGCCGCGATCGCCCAGGCCAAACACGACGGCACGCTCGGTGCGATGTCGAAGAAGTGGTTCGGCGCACCGCTGCCCGCCGACCTGTAATTTTGCAGACGCGGTGGCATGCGCGGTCGCAAACGTAGTTGTAAGCGCGCCGTTAGCCGGACTTGATACCGTGACCGGCTGATCGCGCGACGCCAGGACCCCGTCTCCGCGACGCGACCACGACGCCGCCACGACACATCAAACGCCGAGACCCACACCCGATGAAGCTGACACCTCGCGAGAAGGACAAGCTGCTGATCTTCACCGCCGCGCTGCTCGCCGAACGGCGCCGCGCGCGCGGCCTCAAGCTGAACTATCCGGAGGCGGTCGCCTTCATCACCGCCGCGCTGATGGAAGCCGCACGCGACGGCAAGAGCGTCGCCGAGGTGATGCACTATGGCACCACGCTGCTCACGCGCGCCGACGTGATGGAGGGCGTGCCCGAGATGATCCCCGACATCCAGGTCGAAGCGACGTTTCCCGACGGCACCAAGCTCGTCACCGTCCATCACCCGATTCCCTGAACTCCTCTTCGTCAAGGCAGGCCCCATGATTCCCGGCGAACTCCTCATCGACGACGGCGAGCACGAACTGAACGCGGGCCGCGCGACGGTCACGGTGGTCGTGTCGAATACCGGCGACCGTCCCGTGCAGATCGGCTCGCATTATCATTTCTACGAGGTGAACGACGCGCTGTCGTTCGATCGCGAAGCGGCGCGCGGCTTTCGCCTGAATATCGCGGCGGGCACCGCGGTGCGCTTCGAGCCCGGTCAGGAGCGCACGGTCGAACTCGTCGCGCTGGCCGGCGAGCGCATCGTCTACGGCTTCAACGGCAAGGTGATGGGCAAGCTGTGATGCGCTGCCCGCGCCCTGGCGTTTCGACCGCCCTGCTCCGCCTTGCCTTGCCTGTCGCTCGCTTGTAGCTCATTCCGGACCCACACCATGACACTACGCATTGGCCGCCGCGCGTACGCGGAGATGTTCGGCCCCACCACCGGCGACCGCGTGCGCCTCGCCGACACCGAACTGCTGATCGAGATCGAGCGCGACTTCACGACCTACGGCGAAGAGGTCAAGTTCGGCGGCGGCAAGGTGATTCGCGACGGCATGGGCCAGTCGCAGCGCGTGCATGCCGAGGTCGTCGATACCGTCGTGACGAACGCGGTGATCCTCGATCACTGGGGCGTCGTGAAGGCCGACATCGGCATCAAGGACGGCCGCATCGCGGCGATCGGCAAGGCCGGCAATCCCGACATCCAGCCGAACGTGACGATCGCGATTGGCGCGGCCACCGAAGTGATCGCGGGCGAAGGGCTGATCGTGACCGCGGGCGGCATCGATACGCACATCCACTTCATCAGCCCGCAGCAGATCGAGGAAGCGCTCGCGAGCGGCGTGACGACGATGCTCGGCGGCGGCACCGGCCCCGCGACCGGTACGAATGCGACCACCTGCACACCGGGGCCATGGCATCTCGAACGCATGCTGCAAGCGGCCGACGGCTATCCGATGAACCTCGGCTTTCTCGGCAAGGGCAACGTGAGCCAGCCGGCCCCGCTGACCGAACAGATCGCCGCGGGCGCGATCGGTTTGAAGCTGCACGAAGACTGGGGCACGACGCCCGCGGCGATCGACAACTGCCTTGGCGTCGCCGACGATACCGACACGCAGGTCGCGATCCACACGGATACGCTAAACGAAGCGGGCTTCGTCGAAGCGACCGTCGCCGCGTTCAAGGGCCGCACGATCCACACGTATCACACCGAAGGCGCGGGCGGCGGCCACGCCCCGGACATCATCAAGGTGTGCGGCGAAGCGAACGTGCTGCCGTCGTCGACGAATCCGACGCGGCCCTACACGGTCAACACGCTCGACGAGCATCTCGACATGCTGATGGTGTGCCATCACCTCGATCCGTCGATTGCCGAAGACATCGCGTTCGCCGAATCGCGGATTCGCCGCGAGACGATCGCCGCCGAGGACATCCTGCACGATCTCGGCGCGCTGTCGATGCTTTCTTCGGATTCGCAGGCGATGGGCCGCGTCGGCGAAGTGATCATCCGCACGTGGCAGACCGCGCACAAGATGAAGGTGCAACGCGGCGCGCTGCCCGAGGACAACGCGCGTCACGACAATTTCCGCGCGAAACGCTATGTCGCGAAGTACACGATCAATCCGGCGATCACGCACGGCATCGCGCATGAAGTCGGTTCGATCGAACCGGGCAAGTGGGCCGACCTCGTGTTCTGGGAGCCGGCGTTCTTTGGCATCAAGCCGTCGCTGATCCTGAAGGGCGGCATGATCGCGATGGCGCAGATGGGCGATCCGAATGCATCGATTCCGACGCCGCAGCCCGTGCACTATCGCGAGATGTTCGCGACCCGCGGCGGAGCGCTGGGCCGCACGTCGCTGACCTTCGTGTCGCAGTTGGCCGCCGATGCGAATGTGGCCGAACGCTATGGTTTGCACAAGCGCATCGTCGCGGTGAAGAACTGCCGCAACGTGACGAAGGCCGACATGATTCACAACGCGTGGCGCCCGAACATCAGCGTCGATCCGGAAACCTATCAGGTGATCGCCGACGGCCAGTTGCTGACCTGCGATCCGGCCACCGTGCTGCCGATGGCGCAACGCTATTTCCTGTTCTGATCATGCGTACACTGAACAAACTTCTCGCGCCGCATCTGAAGATCGCGCCGGTACTCGTCAAGCGCGCGCCGACCTTGACGCTCGCGTTCGATGAACGTCGCAAGAGCCGTCTTGCCGCGACGCTCGATGACGGCGAGGAAGTCGCATTGCTGTTGCCGCGCGGCACCGTGCTGCGCGATGGCGACGTGCTCGTCGCCGATGATGGCGGGCTCGTGCGTGTCGTTGCGGCTGATGAAGCCGTGCTTGTCGTACGCGCATCGGACGCGTTGACGTTGACGCGCGCCCGCCTATCACCTCGGTAATCGTCATGCGCCGGTCGAAGTGGGCGCCGATTATCTGAAACTCGAATACGATCCGGTGCTCGCCGACATGCTCAAGCGCATCGGCGCGACGGTCGAGCAGGTGTCGCTGCCGTTTCAGCCTGAAGCCGGGGCGTATGGCGGTGGACATAAGCATGGGCACGACGAGACGTTCGCCGAGGACTATGCGATCGCGCAGCAGGTGTTTGGTGAGCATCATGGGCATGAGCATGCTCATGCCCATGATGGCTCTTCGCACTCGCACGATCACGACCATGACCACGTGCACGACGAATCGTGCGGACATGGACACCACCCGCATCGTCATGCGCATCGCTGAATTCACCGCGCTGCTGCATCTCGCGTCGCCAGCACTGCCGATTGGCGCGTTCAGCTATTCGCAGGGTCTCGAAGCGGCGATTGAAGCGCAGCTCATCACCGATGCCAACTCCGCGCGCATATGGATCGAACGCGGCCTGACCGACGTGCTCGCGCGCGGCGAGTTGCCGTTCCTCGCGCAGCAGATTGAACGCTGGCGCACGCACGACGCCGTGGAACTCGCCGACGCCAACGCCGAATTCCTCGCGAGTCGCGAGTCCGCCGAATTGCGCCGCGAAACGGAGCAGATGGGCTGGTCGCTGCGACAGCTGTGTGTGTCGCTCGAATGGGGCGACGTGGCGAGGCGCGAAACGCTCGCGTCGCTGACGCCACTCGCGCAGCCGAGCGCGTTCGCATTCGCCGCTCACGCGCACGATGCTCCGGTCGATGCCGCGCTCGCCGCCTATGCGTTCAGCTGGGTCGAGAACCAGGCCGCCGCCGCGTTGAAGGCGGTGCCGCTCGGCCAACTCGCGGGGCAACGCATCATCGTCGCGCTGCGTGAGCCGATCGATGCGGCCGTCGCGCGCGCGCTCGCGACCTCGCGTGACGACCTCAACACGTTCGCGCCGCAGCTCGGCATTCTGTCGGCGCGCCACGAGTCGCAGTATTCGCGGCTCTTCCGCTCGTAGCACGATTCCCACGATCCATCATGAACGCATCTCATCATTCCGCTTCCCATACCGCGAGCCAGATCCGCACGAAGAAGCTGCCGCCGCTGCGCGTGGGCGTCGGCGGCCCGGTTGGCTCGGGCAAGACCACGCTGCTCGAAATGCTGTGCAAGGCGATGCGCGACCAGTACGACCTCGTCGCGATCACGAACGACATCTATACGAAAGAGGATCAGCGTCTGCTGACCGTCGCGGGCGCGCTGCCGGCCGAGCGCATCATGGGCGTCGAGACGGGCGGCTGCCCGCACACCGCGATCCGCGAGGACGCATCGATCAACCTCGAAGCGGTCGACCGCATGCTCACGCGTTTTCCGGATGCGGACATCGTGTTCATCGAATCGGGCGGCGACAACCTCGCGGCGACTTTCAGCCCGGAGCTGTCGGACCTGACGATCTACGTGATCGACGTCGCGGGCGGCGAGAAGATTCCGCGCAAGGGCGGACCCGGCATCACGAAGTCGGATCTGCTCGTGATCAATAAGACCGATCTCGCGCCGCTGGTTGGCGCGAACCTCGACGTGATGGCATCGGACGCGAAGAAGATGCGCGGCGAGCGACCGTTTGTGATGTGTAATCTGAAGGCGCTCGAGGGTCTTGATGATGTGGTGAAGTTTATTGAAAAGAAGGGGTTGTTGAAGGTGTAAGCAAGTGACGCTTCACTCGCCAGGATGGCATTCGCGCAGGAATGCCATCATTTCGGTGCCATCCTTCGATAGATAGAAGCGCACCATCTTTTCGTTGAAGTCGGCCGCGCGATGAGCGGGCACGCTGATCACATCGATACCGTTTGCCATCAGCACGCCGTTCATCATGAAGCGCGACTTGCGCTTGTTGCCGTCGAAGAAAAACTGCTGCAACGCGCCGAACAGGAAGAACGCGCAGCCGCGTTCTCGGGCGTCCCTTTTTTGCTAACCGCGGCATCACAGTCACCCCTACTCCGGCAACAACGCCGCCAACACATCCACCGTCCTCGCCGTCGCCCCGCGATGCCTCGCCGCAAACGCGGCAGCCGCACCGCCCATCGCGAGCCGCCGCGACTTGTCGCCGAACAGCTCGCGCAGCGCGCGCGACAGATCGGCCGGGTCCTGCACCTGCACGGCGGCACCGGCCGCGACCGCATCGGCGGTGGCTTGCGTGAAGTTGAAAACGTGCGGCCCGATCAGCACCGGCACGCCGACCGCGCACGCTTCGATCAGGTTCTGTCCGCCAAGCGGCAACAGACTGCCGCCGATAAACGCAAGATCCGACGCCGCGTAGTAAGCGCCCAACTCGCCCATCGAATCGCCGAGCAGCACGTTCACGTCGCGAGGCAGCGGCGCCGCGCCATCGTCGGCGATGCGCGCCGCCGACGCGACCTTCGCATCGGGCGCCCAACTCGATCGGCGTTCGAGCCGCAACCCCGCTTTCTCGACGAGCGCCGCGACTTCATTGAAGCGCTGCGGATGACGCGGCACCAGAATCAGCAGCGCATCGTCGATGCCGAGCGCCGCGAACGCCTCGAGCACGAGCGCTTCTTCGCCCTCGCGCGTGCTCGCCGCGACCCACACGGGCCGCGTGCCGATCGCCGCGCGCCACGCGTGGCCGCGTGCCGCGAGTTCGGGCGGCGTGCTCATGTCGAACTTCAGATTGCCGAGCACCGCGACATTGCGCGCGCCGAGCGAGGTCAACCGCTCGGCGTCGGACGGACTCTGCGCGAGCACGCGCGCGAAGCCGCCGAACACGTCCTTCGTCGCACCGCCGAATTTCGCCGCGCGCTTGAACGAACGTGCCGACATCCGCGCGTTGGTCAGCACGAGCGGCACGTCGGCGCGACGGCACTCGTCGATCAGGGTCGGCCACACCTCGGTTTCCATCACGAGACCGAGCGACGGCCGCCACCCGCGCAAGAAGCGCCGTACCGCATGCGGCATGTCGTACGGTAGATAACTGCGCAACACCCGGTCGCCGAAAATCTCAATGCCGGTCGCGCGACCGCTCGGCGTCATGTGCGTAAGCAGAATGCGCGCGTCGGGGCGCGCCTTCGTCAGCGCATCGATCAGCGGCTGCGCGGCGCGCGTCTCGCCGACCGACACCGCATGCACCCAGATCAACGGCGCGCTGTCCTCCGGCAAGCGTCCGCGCGAATAACCGAAGCGCTCGCCGATATGCTCGCGATAACCGCGCTCCTTACGCGAACGGATCAACAGACGCAGCACCGCCAGCGGCGCGATGAGCCACCAGAGCGCGCGATAGATCGCCCTTAGCATCGGCGCCCCGCGTGATTCGGAAAGCGCAGCGCGCTCACGCGCGCGATGCGGGCCGGCATCTGCCCGGCCCTCGAATCGACCGCCGCGCTCAAACCAGCGCCCTGCCCTTCAGGCGCTCGAGAATGCCGAGCGGCGCGCATTCCGGCTGCGCCATCGCCTTCACTGGCAGGAAGAAAGTCTGCTCCAGCATGAACTGGCCGGACATCACCGCATGCGAGGTCTGGTCGGAGAAGCACACCCACACGCTGCCCGGTGGAAACGGCATGGTCTGTTGCGGGCTCGTCTTCTGATAGTCGAGGTCGGCCTTCATGCCGTCGTGCAGACTGAGCATCAGATGATCGTATTCGCTGCGCAGCGATTTGGTCACGTGCAGCAGGTTCAGCAGCCACGCGGAGCCGGGCATCTGCGGCTTGATACGCGGCAGGAAGCGCTGCGCCATGTCCTCGAACGGCTCGCCGACGCGCCATACGCGCGGCACGCCATGCGGATTGACGTTGGTGAACACGCGCAGGATGCGCTCGCCGTAGTTCGGCCGCGACGGAAACGCGTCGACGTGCAGACGGCTATCGTCCTTGCGCCACGAGGTTTCGCGAGTCTCGACCTGATGCAGCCGCAGGCTCGTCGGCGCGACCCGCAGCTTGCCGCTGTACTCGGGAAAGAGCCCGTCGACGAGCGTGCGCGCATTCGCCTGATAACGCGCGATCAACGCGCGCACCGCCGATTGCGTGACCGCATCGCCGGCCACGCCATGCAGCGCGCCGCCGTTCGGTTCGAGGCTGATGTTCTTGCGGTTCGGATCGGCGAGCGCCGGGTCGAGCAGCGCCTGCTCGCCACCGTCGATCGCGAAGCGCAGGTTCGGGAAGTACAGCACCTTGCCGCGCTCGACGCCGGCGAGCAGCGTCTCTCGAGGCACGGACAGGTTGCAGCCGTGCCAGTCGGCGTTCGCTACTTCGATGATCTGGGTTTCGTTCATGGTCGCCCTTTGGAACGGAGGGTGCGCAAGGCGAAGCGCACCGACAGGATGCAGCAGGTGCTGATGCCGGCCGGCCCGGGTTACAACAGCCCGAAGCCGGCAAGCACCGACTTCACCTGCTGCAGCGTAGGCGGCTGCCCCGCCGCGCCGAGATTGACGACGTTCGGCGACCAGTAGCCGCCGGTGCGCCACGCGGTCGAGAAATTGTACAACTCGACCGTGGGCCGCTTCAGCGCCGCCGCGATATGGACCAGACCTGTGTCAACCCCGACCGTCGCGGCCGCGCCATCGATCAGCCCCACCACCGCCGGCAGCGACAGCTTCGGCGGCACGATCGCGGCCGCGCCGAACTCCTTCGCGAGCCGCTCGCTGGTCGCGCGCTCGGCGTCGCTGCCCCACGGCAGCACGATCGACGCGCCGCGCCGCACCAGCGCCTGCCCGAGTTCGATCCACACGGCATCGGGCCACTGCTTGTCGGCGCGCGAAGTCGCGTGCACGAACACCACGTACGGCACCGGCAGATTCAGATTCGCCTGCGACAGCGCGAGCGCGGCACGGCCCGTGTCGAGACCGAAGTCGATGTCGTCGGTGGGTTGCGGCGGCGGATCGTTCAGCGCCGCGGCCACCAGTTGACGCGTGCGTTCGACCACGTGCGTGCGCGGCGCGATCGGCACGCGCCGCCCGTAGAAAAAGCGCACCGGCCATTCGTAGCCGGCGCCTTCGGTACGGTTGCCGAGGCCGACGAGCGGTCCGCGCGCCATGTTCGCGAGCCACGCGGTCTTGATGAGGCCCTGGCAGTCGATCACCAGATCGTAGTGCTCGGCGGCGAGCGCGCGGCGAAACGCGCCGATCTCGCGCCAGTTGTCGACGGACAGGATGCGCTTGCGCCAGCGCCGCAGCGACACCGGAATCGCGCGCCGCACGCCGCTCACGAGTTCCACGAGCCCGACGAAGCTTTCCTCGACGAGCCAGTCGATCTGCGCGTCGGGATGACGGCGCCGGATGTCGGCGATCACGGGCATGTTGTGAACGACGTCGCCCAGCGACGACACCCTCACGATCAGTATCTTTTGCGCGCTCAAGAGTGAGAAAACCGGCTATCCGGCTCGAAGATGCGTTGAAAGGACCGCAATTCTAGCGCGCCGTCCATGAAAGACATGAAAAACGCGGCGCGGTAAGGCAACCCGCGCCGCGTTCGGTAGGGGCGACGCTTCGAGCTGTCTTAACGACCTTCGAAGCGCAGCGCCGCATCAGCCGTCAGAACGGCAGTTTCGCATCGGCCTTCTCCGCGAGAATCACGCGGCGGAAGTCGTCCTGGATGCGTTTGAGCGCCGCGTCGTTGTCGGCCTCGAAACGCATCACCACGACCGGCGTCGTGTTCGACGAACGCGCGAGGCCGAAGCCGTCCGGATACTCGACGCGCAGACCGTCGATCTTCACGACGTTGTCCGCGCCGGTGAACTTCGCGTTCTGCTGCATACGCGCGATCAGCTCGAAGTTCTCGCCTTCCTCGAGTTTCAGCTGCAGCTCGGGCGTGGAGTGCGAGTTCGGCAGCGAGTTCAGCAGCTTGCTCGGGTCGGCGACACGCGTGAGGATCTCGAGCAGACGCGCTCCCGTGTACAGGCCGTCGTCGAAACCATACCAGCGGTCCTTGAAGAACACGTGGCCACTCATTTCGCCAGCCAGCGGCGCGCCGGTTTCGCGCAGCTTCGCCTTCACGAGCGAGTGGCCGGTCTTCCACATCAGCGGCTCGCCGCCCTTGTCCTTGACCCACTTCGCGAGATTGCGCGTGCACTTCACGTCGTAAATGATCTGCGCGCCCTTGTTGCGCGACAGCACTTCTTCGGCGAACAGCATCAGCTGACGGTCCGGGTAGATGATCTGGCCATCTTTGGTGACGACGCCGAGGCGGTCGCCGTCGCCGTCGAACGCGAAGCCGATTTCCGCATCCGTTTCCTTCAACGCGCGAATCACGTCTACGAGGTTCTCCGGGTGCGCCGGGTCCGGGTGGTGATTCGGGAAGTTGCCGTCGACTTCGGTGAACAGTTCGACGAGTTCGCAGCCGAGCTTCCTGAACAGCTTCGGCGCGAGCCCACCGGCCACGCCGTTGCCGGTATCGACGACGATCTTGATCGGACGCGCGAGCTTCACGTCGCTCGCGATGCGCTCGAGATACGCGTCGGCGATGTCGTACTCGGCGTAGCTGCCGCTGCCGTCGGCGAAGTTCTCGTCGACGATGCGCTGATGCAGCGCGAGAATCTGCTCGCCGTAAATGGCCGCGCCGCGCAGCACCATCTTGAAGCCGTTGTAGTCCGGCGGATTATGGCTACCCGTCACGACGATGCACGAGTCGACGCGGCGCTCGCCGCCCGCCAGCTTCAACGGTACGCTCGCCGCGAAGTAGCCGACCGGTGTGGGCACCATGCCCACGTTCACGACATCGACGCCGGCCGCACGCAGGCCGTCGGACAGCGCCCCGATCAGCTCGGGGCCCGACAGGCGTCCGTCGCGCGCGACCACGACCGCGTCGCCGCCCTGCGCGCGCACTTCGCTGCCGAATGCGCGACCGATGGAACGCGCGGCGTCGGCGTCAAGCGTCTTGCCAATGACGCCACGAATGTCATACGCCTTGAAAATGGATTTGGAGATCATGTTGGCTCACTTGCGTGCAATGGAAAATTTTGACCTGCGCACCGATCTCGACCGGTAACAATCGCCGGTTAAAACGCGGTAAAAATTCGCGCTAAAAACCACGGTAATACTCACGTTAAAAACACCGGTTACCGCGCCTCGATGCGCCCTTGCCGGAAGCGGTCCGGTTCCAACTTATAATTGCGTTTTTCTGACCAGCCTGAATACCGCCATTCTAATGCTTAGACGCCCTCCCTTTGTAAAGTTGCCGTGGCTGCCGGCCGGGCGGGCGAATGCGCATAGCGCCGCATGCATGGCCGTGCGAGGCGGCTTGACCGACGCGCAGCGGCGAGCGGCCAACGGATGCTGACAGTCAAGCGCTTCGCCAATCCCGACGTCACCCGAGCGTTTACGAACATCGTCTGGCTGGGTCTCGAGCGGCTCACGCAGATCGGCGTCGCAATCGTGATCAGCGGCATGCTCGCGCGTTACTTCGGGCCCGAAACTTTCGGCAAATGGCAGTACGCGAATACGCTGCTGCTGGTGCTCTCGCCGATCACCTGGGTCTGCGGCGCGGAAATCCTCGTACCGACCATCGTCAACCGGCCGCCCGAACAACTCGGCACCGTCCTCGGCAGCGCGTTCGCGTTGCGCTTCTCCGTCTCGGCCGTTGCGCTGCTGCTCACGTGGCTCGGCATTGCGCTGCACTTCTTCGAACCGCTCGTCGGTGCGATGCTCGCCGGCCTTGCGGTGACGATGCTGTTTCGCGAGCCGTTCGTCGGCGTGATCAACGCGTGGCTGCAAAGCATGACCTACAGCAAGCCGCAATTGCTGACCAGCATGAGCACCGCGGTGATCAAGGCGGCTCTCGTCTATCTGCTGGTGCGCGCGACGGCCGCGCCCGCGCGTTTCGGCTGGCTGTGGGCGCTCGAATCGGCGGCGATCGGCGCGGTGCTGTTGCTCTACTTCATGCGCCGGCATGGCGGCAAGCTGGGCTGGCATGTCGAACGTTCGCTCTTCAGGCACTTCGCGACCGCGGGCACCGTGTTCTGGCTCGGGCTCATCTGTATGTATCTATTTCTGAAACTGGACCGGCTGATGCTCGAGCGCGCGATTTCGTTCGCCGACCTCGGTCGCTACTCGGCCGCCCAGCAGTTGAATGAAAACTGGATCACGCTCGCGCTGATGCTCGCGCAAACCATTGCGCCCGCATTCGTCTACCGCGTGCAAGGCATCGCGCAACTGCGCCGCAACATGTGGCGGCTCACCGCGCTGACCGCCGTGCTGATGGTGTGCGGCGCGTTCGTGCTCGATCTGCTCGCGGGCTTCATCATCCGCCGTGTGTTCGGGCCGGACTTCGAAGGCGCGATCGAAATCTTCCGCTGGGCCGTGTGGCTGTCGGTGCCGGCCGGCGTCGAGGCGATCGGCAATCTGGTCGTGCTCAAATATCAGGCCAAGTTCGTGTTGCTCGCCAAGTGGCTGCTCGCGCTCGCCATCGCGTTCGCGGTCAATCTGCTGGCGATCCCGCGGCTCGGCGCGTATGGCGCGCTCGTCGGCCTTGCGGCCGGCTATCTGGCGGCCGCCTCGGTCAATCTTTATTACATCCGTTTCAAATTGCGCCCATGACGAATTCATCCGCCACCGCGCAAACCACGCTCGACGACGTCGCGGTGCTGATACCCGCCTATAACGGCCAGGCGGACGTCGATTCTACGCTCGCGTCGTTCGAAGAAAGTGCGCTGGTGCACGTACTGATCGTCGATGACGGCAGCACGCCGCCGATCATCGCGCCCACGCTGCCGAACCTGAAGATCGAAGTGCTGCGCATGGCGCAGAACGGCGGTATCGAGCGTGCGCTGCGAACCGGCATCGACGCGCTCGCGCAGCGCGGCTTTCGCTATGCGGCGCGTATCGACGCGGGCGATCGCGCGGTGCCGCGGCGGCTCGCGAAGCAGCGCGCGTTCATGCAAGCGCATCCGAACGTGGCGGGCCTCGGCATGTGGACCCAGGTCGTCACGCGCGCGGGCGAGCCGCTTTTCATGCTGACGCCGCCGGCCGAGCCGAACGTGATCCGGCGCCAGCGCTTTTTCCGCTCGTGCCTCGCGCATCCGTCGATGATGCTGCGTATCGATGCCGTCCGCACAGTCGGCAACTACCGCGCCGCGTATCGTTCGGCGGAGGACCTCGATCTGTTCGTACGTCTGATGGAACGCTATGACTGCGCGAATCTGCCGGAACTCGGCCTTTTCTATGAGCTGAACGAAGGCGGCATCAGCGCGACGAAACGGCGCCGGCAGATCGGTTCGACGCTGCGTTTGCAGTTGCGCTACTTCAACGTGGCCAACCCGTACGACTGGTTGGGCCTCGCGAAGAATCTGTTGCATCTGATGCTGCCTTATCGCACGTTGCAGCGGGTCAAGCGCGCGCTGCTCACGCCGCGCGCGAACCGTTGAGTCGCGCCGCGTGTGAGCGCTGTCGTTGTCGCTGTCGCTGTCGTTGCCGCTGTCGTTGCCGCTGTCGCTGTCGCTTCATTCGCTGAGGTTCGCGCCGCATCGTAGGGTGCTGTCTTCGTATCAATGGTCCACACTTCATTCAACGCCCGGCATTTCTTCGCATGAAGCCCTCTTTCAAGTCGACGCCCGCGCTACGCATTACACTCGTTTGCAACACGGCCTGGGCAATCTATACCTATCGGCAAGGGCTGATCCGCACGCTGATCGGGCGCGGCGTCGACGTGACGGTGCTCGCGCCGCGCGACCGCACGTTCGAGTTGCTCGCCGCGATGGGCTGCCGTTGCATCGAGCTGCCGATGGCGTCGAAGGGCACGAGTCCGGGCGAAGATCTGCGCACGCTCGTCGCGCTGTATCGGCAGTACAGGACCATCCGTCCGCATGTCGTGTTTCACTACACGATCAAGCCGAACATCTACGGCTCGATCGCGGCGAAGCTGGCTGGCGTGCAGTCGGTGGCGGTCACCACCGGGCTCGGCTATGTGTTCATCCAGCACAGCCGCGCCGCGCAGATCGCCAAAAGGCTGTATCGTTTTGCGTTCCGCTTTCCGCGTGAAGTGTGGTTCCTGAATCGCGACGATCAGGCCGCGTTCATCGACGGCAAGCTGCTCGTGCATCCGGAGCGCGCGCGGCTGTTGCACGGCGAGGGCGTCGATCTCGATCAGTTCGCGTTCACGCCGCTGCGCGAGCGCGCGGAGTTTCGCTTCGTGCTGATCGGGCGGCTGCTGTGGGATAAAGGCGTCGGCGAATACGTCGAGGCGGCGCGGCAATTGCGCGCGCGCTACCGCCACGCGCGCTTTCAGCTGCTCGGGCCGGTCGGCGTCGACAATCCGAGCGCGATCACGCGCGACGAAGTCGCCGCGTGGGAACAGGAAGGCGTGATCGAATATCTGGGCGAGGCGCACGACGTGCGGCCGTTCATCGCCGATGCCGATTGCGTGGTGCTGCCGTCGTATCGCGAAGGCGTGCCGCGCACGCTGATGGAAGCGTCGGCGATGGGCCGGCCGATCGTCGCGACCGACGTGCCCGGCTGCCGCGAGGTGGTGGCCGACGGCGTCAACGGCTTGTTGTGCGAAGCGCGCAATGCGCAGAGCCTCGCCGCGAGTCTCGCGCGCATGCTCGAGATGAGCGGCGCAGAGCGGCGCGCGATGGCGGAACGCGGCCGGCAGAAAGTCGCAACCGAATTCGACGAACGCATGGTCGTCGAAACGTACAAAGACCTGGTGCAAAAAATCACGGGTGTTTTACTTTAATGGGAGCAACAGCATGACCACGAAGGGCACGATTCTGGTAACGGGCGGCGCGGGCTTCATCGGCTCGCACACCTGCGTCGAACTGCTGAACGGCGGCTACGACGTCGTGGTGATCGACAACCTCGTGAACAGCAAGCGCGAAGCGGTGCGGCGCGTCGAGAAAATCACCGGCCGTGCGGTGAGCTTCTATGACGACGACGCGCGCGACGCAGCCGCGCTGCAGCGGATTTTCGATGCGCATCCGATCACCGGCGCGATTCATTTCGCGGCGCTGAAAGCGGTCGGCGAGTCGGTCGCGAAGCCGATCGAGTACTACGCGAACAACGTCGGCAGCCTGCTGACGCTGCTCGGCGTGATGCGCGATCGCAACGTCAAGCAGTTCGTGTTCAGTTCGTCGGCAACGGTGTACGGCGTGCCGAAGAGCTCGCCTATCGACGAATCGTTCCCGCTGTCGGCGACCAATCCGTATGGTCAATCGAAGCTGATCGCCGAGCAGATCCTGCGCGATCTCGAAGTGTCGGACCCGTCGTGGCGCATCGCGACGCTGCGCTACTTCAATCCGGTCGGCGCGCATGAAAGTGGCCTGATCGGCGAAGATCCGGCCGGCATTCCGAACAACCTGATGCCGTACGTCGCACAGGTCGCGGTCGGCAAGCTCGACAAGCTGCGCGTGTTCGGCGGCGACTACGAGACGCCCGACGGCACCGGCGTGCGCGACTACATCCACGTGGTCGATCTCGCGCGCGGGCATCTCGCCGCGCTCGATGCGCTCGTCGAGCGCGATGCGAGCTTCGTCGTCAATCTCGGCACGGGCCAGGGCTATAGCGTGCTCGACGTGGTGCGCTCGTTCGAGAAGGCGTCGGGGCGGCCGGTGCCGTACGAGATCGTCGCGCGCCGCCCGGGCGATGTCGCGCAGTGTTTCGCGGACCCGAGCGCGGCCGAGAAAATCATCGGCTGGCGCGCGCAGTTCGGCATCGAGCGCATGTGCGCGGACCACTGGCGCTGGCAGTCGACGAATCCGCAGGGGTTTGCATAAAGCGCTTCGGCACCAGCGCATCCCGTTAAAAAAATGGCGGCGGCATTCGCGTAGCGCGGATGCCGCCGCCGTTTGCTTTGGCGCTCACCTCGTCAGAACGGTGAGCGCCGTGGCTGCTGAACGCGTTACGCCGTTGCCCCTTCCAGCTGGAACACCGCGACCGCATCACGCAACGCCATCGCATGCTCTTCCAGCGACTTCGCCGCGGCCGCCGCCTGCTCGACGAGCGCCGCGTTGTGCTGCGTGACCTCGTCGATCTGCGACACCGCCTTGTTGACCTGCTCGATGCCGTCGCTCTGTTCGAGCGCCGACGCCTCGATCTCGCTCATCACGCCGGTCACGCGCTCGACGGCCTTCAGCGCTTCCTGAATCGTCTTCTGCGCATCCGACACCAGCGAGGCACCCTCCTCGACCTTCGCCGCCGACTCGCCGATCAGCTCCTTGATCTCCTTGGCCGCCGCGCCCGAGCGCTGCGCGAGACTGCGCACTTCCGAGGCGACCACCGCGAAGCCGCGTCCCTGCTCGCCCGCGCGCGCCGCTTCGACGGCCGCGTTCAACGCGAGAATGTTGGTCTGAAACGCGATCCCCTCGATCATGCCGATGATCTCCGTGACCTTGCGCGACGACTCGCTGATGCCGTCCATCGTCTCCGTCACGCGCGACACCACCTTGCCGCCGCGCGTGACCGTATCGAGCGCGCCGTGCGCGAGGCGGTTCGCCTGCCTGGCGTTGTCGGCGTTCTGTTTCACGGTCGCCGACAGCTGCTCCATGCTCGCCGCGGTCTGCTGCAGCGCGGCCGCCTGCTGCTCGGTGCGCGCCGACAGATCGGCATTGCCCGACGCGATTTCGTTCGCGCCCTGCGTGATCGCGCTCGTGTTGCCGCGCACCTTGCCGACCGTTTCGACGAGGCCGTCGCGCATCCGCGTCAGCGCGCCGAGCAGCTGGCCCATCTCGTTGCGCGATTTCACCTTGATCGCGACGCTCAGGTCGCCGGCCGCGATGCGCTCGAAGTGCTTGACCGTCGCGTTGACCGGCTTGATCAGCGCCGACGACAACGCGACCCGAGCGCCCACCGCGATCACGAGCGCGATCACCGCGATCGCGCCGAACAGCACTGTCGCGAGCTGGAAGCGTCGCGCGCCGGTCGCGGCCTGCTGATGCTGATTGTCCATCTGCGCTTTTTCGAGCGCGTCGATCGCTTTCGAGTAGGACGCATACAGGCTGTTCGCCGTGTCGCCCTGGATGTTGCGGAAGGTATTGAAGTCGAAGTCGGTCAATGCCTTGAATTCCGGTTCGATCGCCTTGTCGACGAGCGCCGCGCGCGCGTCGCCGACGCTCTGCGCGAGCTTGCGCTCTGCGTCGCTCGCGAACGGGCCGGCCATGTAGTTGCGGAAGTCGTTGTTCGATTCGAGCAGCACCTCGTGCGCGGCCGGCAGCAGATCGTCGGTCTGCTTGCCGACGCTGAACAACGTCTGATAGGTGCCCAATGCGAGCTGCACCTGCAGAAGCTTCTCGGAACTCGCCTTCAGATGCGACAGCGCGACCGCACTGCGCTGCGTGTCGTCGAGGCTGTCGTTGGCGAGCTTCAGCGCGCCGTAGCCGACAGCGATCACCGTCAGAAGGAAGGCGACGAATACGCTGATCACGAGCGTCAGTCCGCCACGAATTGTGATGTTATTTAGCATTGGGTCTCCGGAACGCCTTTGTTGCGCGCGACTTACACTTCGTCGCATCCAGGTTTACGGTTGCGGCGCGCGCGCGCCGCATAGGGGGAATCCATGAGGAGCGAGCGCTCACGGGCCTGTGCAGGCCGCTTCGGTCTCGCTATCTGGGATTTTTTGCCGGCCTGGATGAAAGCTTCGCGCCCGTGCCGCGCGCCGGCCGCCGCACGTTTCGTTTGTATAATTCCGCGTCTTCGCTCAGGCCCACTTTCATGCTTAGTTTTGCGCTCGGCTTTCTCGTCTCTCTGCTGATCACGCTGTTGATCGTGCGCTATGCGCATCTGCATGAAAAGTTCTCGACCGACACCGATCTGGCCGGCGTCCAGAAATTCCACGTGCGTCCGGTGCCGCGCATCGGCGGGACTGGGATTCTGGTCGGGCTGATCGTCTCCGCGGTGCAATTGCATCGCGCGTATCCGGCCGTATCGGGCAGCATTCTCGGGTTGATCGCGTGCGGCATGCCGGCGTTCGGCTCGGGGCTCGTCGAGGATCTGACCAAGCGCGTGTCGCCGCTCGCACGCCTCATCTGCACGATGGCGGCCGCCGCGCTCGCCTGGTTCTTTCTCGACATCGCGGTCACGCGCATCAGCGTGCCGCCGCTCGACTTTCTGCTGTCATATGCGGCGATCTCGTTCGTGGTCACGGTGCTCGCGGTCGCGGCGCTCGCCAACGCGATCAATATCATCGACGGCTTCAACGGCCTCGCGTCGATGGTCGCGTTCATGATGTTCGCGTCGCTCGCGTATGTGGCGTTCCAGGTGCACGACCCGGTCGTGCTGTCCGCGTCGTTCATGATGATGGGCGCGGTGCTCGGCTTCTTCATCTGGAACTTCCCGGCCGGGCTGATTTTTCTCGGCGACGGCGGTGCTTACTTCATCGGCTTCATGCTCGCCGAGCTGTCGATCCTGCTCGTGATGCGCAATCGCGACGTATCCGCGTGGTATCCGGTGCTGCTCTTCATGTACCCGATCTTCGAGACCTGCTTCTCGATCTACCGCAAGAAGTTCATTCGCGGCATGTCGCCGGGCATTCCGGATGGCGTGCATCTGCATATGCTGGTCTACAAGCGGCTGATGCGCTGGGCGGTCGGCGCGCGCACCGCGCGCGAGCTGACGCGCCGCAACTCGCTGACGTCGCCGTATCTGTGGCTGCTGTGCCTGATTGCGGTCGTGCCGGCGACGCTGTTCTGGCGGCACACGCTGCATCTGTTCTGCTTCGTCGTGGTGTTCGCGGCGACTTATGTGTGGCTTTACGTGAGCATCGTGCGGTTCAAGTCGCCGCGGTGGATGGTGGTGAGGAAGGGGAAGCGGTGAGCAGAAGCGACAAAGGCAGCGAGGGCGCTTTTTTGTTGGTCGAAATAGCGATAGCCGCCTCGAAAGTGGCTCGTATATGCCATGGGCATCGGCCGAAAATTCGAAATCCGTTCACTCGGCTCGGAATGTAGCAATAAGACCCTCTCGTCACCGAGATTCCTCGAAATTCATCAATGCACGGGATAAAAAAAGGCCCCCTCCCCAGGGCTTTCGTCTACTTCGTGCGGTACCACCGCCATAGCTTCATGATCGCCACATACGCCAGCACCGCCACGAGCAGTTCGATAGTCATCCACAGGCCGATATACAGGTTTTCGGGATCGCCGATACCTAGCACCTCCGAAGCGTGTATCCATGCACGCATCTCGGACTCGGTCCACCCATCGTCGTACGGTCGGACAAATCGGAATGACAGAAGGTACAGAGCTATAAACAGCAGGACTTTAAGCACCCTTCGGACAGGTGTTGCCATATGTGATGACCTCAATTGTTCCGTAGGCGCGAAGCCCCGAATTGCCGGCAGGGATCGTCATGGTGTGCAGGAGTGAGTTGCGGATTCTCAGGAAATCCGTACGTCTCGGCAGGGTAATGCAGCCAAGCGAAACACCCCGACCACCTGCCGGATGCAACCTGAAGTTTCCACGCCGCACGCCGTTGATCCATGTGTATTCGTCGATTAGCCCATCATCACGATACAGTGCAAACCATTCACTGTGATCGGTCGGGTGCGACGAGTAGTAATTGAACTCATCTTTTAACCACGTTTCTACCGCAGAGCGCACGCCGCCAGTAGGGCGCGGGACGATCCAGTACTTGCCAGCGGGGATCGGCCCGTTATTGGGAACCATTGTGCAGCCGCCCCGATTGCGGTATTGGCCGTTGCCGGAATAGGCGTCGAATGTGCCGATGCCATTAATGGTGAGCGGTGACAGCGGCGCGTTGTTCACGAGAAATTTGCCGAAGTAAGCCATGTTTCACGCCTCCTGATTGCGCTGGCTGTAAGTCATTGCGTCCTGCATAGGTTCCTCCCGTTGGTGAACCTTGACCGTAAGCGCGCGTGCCGCTGGCGCGCTACAGGTCGATTCCGGAATTGCCGCCTCTTTCGCCTGGACAAAAAAACGCGCCTCAAGGGCGCGCAAAACCTTTGCATCACAGAAAAAGAGCCAACAGAGCCGCCACCTCAGCGGGAACGACATACCGGGCGGCGATGGTTCAATGCTAGGTGTATGTGCCGGGCGCAGGCTTCAGACAATTCCGAAACGCCGGGGCGTGCACGATGGTTGTCACCTCTCCAGGGCAAAAAAAAGCCCCAGCAGGTCTGCAGGGGCTTTTATCGATCAACATCCGACGGCCAATTTCAACGGGTCAAATGACCTGCCTTCGCGGGTACTGATTCAATGCTTCGACTACTCCGATGACTCGCGGCGGCGGAACGCCTACGACACCCGCGTCGCCGGCGCCACACTACGCAGCGTCGTCGCGGTCGCCGGCAAATACTCCGGCACCCAGCGCCGCAGATCGCGCCGCACTTCGTCGTCGGCCGGCACGCGATGCTGCATCAGCCACGGCAGCAGATTGTCGATCAGGCTGTCCGGCACCTCGCGCGCCTGTGCGATGCGCAGCTTCGGGTGCGGCGTGCGCGTGGTGGTTTCGTCGTCCGCGAGCAGTTCTTCGTAAAGCTTCTCGCCCGGACGCAAACCCGTGAACACGACGCGAATCTGCTCTTCGGTGAAACCGTACAGGCGGATCAGATCGTGCGCGAGATCGGCGATTCGCACCGGCTTGCCCATGTCGAGAATGAAAATCTCGCCGCCGCGCCCCATGCTCGACGCCTGCAACACGAGTTGCGACGCCTCCGGAATCGTCATGAAGAAACGCGTGATTTCCGGATGCGTGACGGTCACCGGCCCGCCGCGCGCGATCTGCTCCTGGAACTTCGGAATCACGCTGCCCGCGCTGCCGAGCACGTTGCCGAAGCGCACCGTCTCGAACTGCGTGCGCCGCGCGCCCTGCTGCTGCAGCGCCGAGCACGCCATCTCCGCGAGCCGCTTGCTCGCGCCCATCACGTTGGTCGGGTTGACCGCCTTGTCGGTCGAGATCAGCACGAAATGCGCGACGTCGTGGCGGATCGCCGCGCGCGCGACGCGGTACGTGCCAAGCACGTTGTTGCGCACCGCCTGCCACGTGTTGACCTCTTCCATCAACGGCACATGCTTGTAGGCCGCCGCATGAAACACGATGTGCGGACAGTAGCGCGCCATCACCTGATCGAGCAGCAGCGAGTCCTTCACGTCGCCGACGATCGGCACCACCGACACTTCCGGATATTTGTCGCGCAGCTCTTCGTTCAGCCGATAGATCGAGAACTCGGAGATGTCGAACGCGACCAGTTGCACCGGACCGAAGCGCAGGATCTGCCGGCATAGCTCCGAGCCGATCGAGCCGCCCGCGCCCGTCACCATCACGACGCGGTTTTTCAGCAGCGCGGCGACGTGCTCGGTGTCGATCGTCACCGGGTCACGGCCGAGCAGGTCTTCGAGATCGATCTGCCGCACGCGCGACAGGAACGCCTGACCTTGCGTGAGCGGCGTGAGCGCGGGCAGCGTCATCGCGCGTACGCCGGCGCGCACGCACAGCGTGGCGATGCGCCGATGCGCCTCCACCGACGCCGACGGCACCGCGATGATCACATGCTCGACCTTCAGCTCCGTGCAGATTTTCTGCAGATCGCTGATCGCACCAACCACGCGATAGCCGTAGATTTCACGGCCCTGCTTGATCGGATCGTCGTCGAGCAGACCGACGAGGCGCCATTGGCCCGAGCGCTTCAGCTCGCGCACGAGATTCGCGCCGGCATTGCCCGCGCCGAGCACGAGCACCGGCTTGCCCTGGCCGACCAGTCCGCCGTAGCGATAGAACTCCTTGGCCGCGCGATACAGCGCGCGTGAGCCGCCCATCGTCAGGAACAGCAGCATCGGCGACACGATCAGCACCGAGCGCGGCACGACCGGCGCCGGCTGCAACAGCGCCGAGCCGATCACGACGACGAGCGCGCCGACGCCGATCGCTTTCGCGATCCGCACGAGATCGGGCAGGCTCGCGAACACCCACATGCCGCGATAGAGGCCGTAGCCGCGGAACATCACCGCGTAGATCAGCAGCACCCACACGAGCGCATGCAGCCCGCTCGACCAGAACGGCGCGGGCACCGGTCCGTTGAACCGGATCACATAGGCCAGCAGCCAGGCCATTGCCACCGCGCACAGGTCGAACGCAAACGCACTGAACGAAAGCCATCTGGCTTTGAAGCTTTTCATTGCGCAGAACCTCAGATTGGCCCGGAACGGGACACATGGCGCCGCCAGCGGCGATCAATACACAGGCCCGCGACGACCAGCACGGCAGCCCATGCGACGACAACCAGCCATTGATACAGAAGAGCCAATTGTAGCGCCCAAACAGCAAGTATTATGCCCGCCGCCATGAACAAATACCAAATCCACGCGGTCGATGCGTGCCCGAAACCCGACTGCACCAGTCTTTGATAGTAGTGTTCACGATGCGCCTGCCAAAATTTTTCACCGCGCAGCAGGCGCTTGAGCAGCGTGACCGACGCATCGCCGATGAACGGCGCGAAGCACAGCGCCGGAAACCACACCGGCCATACACCCTCGCGCCACCCCCAATAGCCGAGCGCGCCGGCCAGAAAGCCGAGCGGGATCGAGCCGGCGTCACCGAGAAAAATGCGCGCCGGGTGAAAGTTGAACAGCAGAAAGCCCGCGGCCGCGCCTGTGACGATCAGGCTCGCCGTCGCGAGCGCCGGGTCCGCGTGCGACGACAGCGAGGCGGCCACCGCATAGCCGCCGAAGCCGAACAGCGCCATGCCGCCCGCGAGGCCGTCCGAGCCGTCCATGAAGTTGTAGAGATTGACGAGCCACACGAGTAGAACCGCCATGCACGCGAGCGCCCACCACGGCACGTCGGCCGGATAGACGGCGATCAGTGCCGCCACCGCCGCCGCATGACCGCCGAAGCGCACGCGTGCGGGCAGGCCACGTCGATCGTCGAGCTGCGATAGCGCCGCGAGCAGCGCCGCGGCAAGCGCGGGCAGCCACAGCGACGGCGCCGCCAGCGCGATCAGCAGCACCGCGACCGGCACGATGCCCCAGCCGCCGACGCGCGGCGTCGGGCGCGTGTGCAGCGAGCGGTCGTTGGGAATGTCGGTGGCGAGCCGCCACGCGAGGCCGGTGCGCAGCAGCGTCCACAGGATCGCCGCGCAGGCGGCGAGCGCGGCGACGCCCCACGGCAGTAGAGAGACGACGGAAGAGGCAGAGTGTGCAGCGAGCGGCATCGATAGCGTTAGCGGGTCAGGTCGGAGTCAAGGCGGGTTCAACCCGTGGTCAATGCGTTGAGCGATACCACGCCGCGGTTTCGAGCAGCCCATGCTCGACCGTATGCGGCGCAGACCAGTTCAGACATTCGCGGATATGCGAACTGTCGACGCGCAGCTCGCCGATCAATCGATCGATCTGCGCCGAGCGGCCGGTCAGGCGACCCGCGAGACGCAGCAGGCTGGCCGGCACCGGCACGAGCCGCGCGGGCACGTGAAGCTGCGTGGCCAGCAGACGCGCGAGTTCCGGCACGCTGAGGTCGCGGCCGTCGGTCACATGGAAGGTTTCGCCGGCCGCGCGCGGATCGTTCGCGCAATGCACGAGCGCGTCCGCGAGGTTATCGACGAACACGAGGCTGCGCAGCGCGCTGAGCGCGCCGAGCGGCAACGGAATGCCTCTCGCGACCGCGTTCATCAGCTGCAGGAAGTTCGCGCGCACGCGCGGCCCGTAGACCAGCGGCGGCCGCACCACGACGACTTCGAGACCCGTCGAGCGGCCGTAGTCGAACAGCGCGCGCTCGGCTTCCAGTTTCGAGATGCCATACGCATCGGACGGCGCGGGCTGATCCGTTTCAGCGATCGGCCGGCCGCTGCTCGCCTCGCCCATCGCCTTGATGCTGCTGACGAACACGAAGCGCCTCACGCCCGCGCGCCGCGCCGCGGCCGCGACGCGCAAGCTGCCCTCGACATTGGTCGCGCGATAGGCGGCGAGCGGCTCGGTCAGGGTCTCCCGCATCACGTGCACGCGCGACGCCAGATGGATCACCGCATCGCAAGTGAGCGCGACCGGCCAGCGCTGGTCGATGCCCGCAAAGTCTTCGGTATCGAGCAGCCATTCGCGCACGCCTTCGGCGGCCGTCTGCGGCCGGCGCACCACGCCAGTCACGCGATCGCCCCGCCGCAGCAACGCGCGGGACACCACCTGGCCGACGAAACCGTTGGCGCCGGTGACGAGGATCTGCAGACTCATCGCAATGCTCCGTCATGCACTTCGCGGCGCACGATTACGCCCACGCCATGCCGCGCGACCCACGCAAACAGACGATCGCCGTCAGGACTCGACGCGGCCGCAAGCGGCGGGAAAGGCGGATCAGACACGATACAATCTGGCATCGGCGGTGCTTTCTCAGGAAGTCTGGCTGGGAACGTATTGTATTCGGGCCGTGATAATAAAACGGACCTGCGCCTGCTGGCGCGTCGTTCGTACACTTCGTAACAACTCAAACATATTCGCGCATGTGGAATTCGTGGTATCGATCCGACGTGCTCGACAACAGCACACGCCGGCCTGCTCGCTGGCCGTGCGATCAGGCCCCGGCCCGCGCACCGGCAAGTCCGCGCCTGAAGGCCGCGCAAGCGCGCGGCGAGCATCCACGTGAATGCCCCGAAACCTGCCGGTCTCGCCGCCATGTTCGCGCGTTACGCGCAGCGGCGTGCCGCGACGTGCTGGTCTGAAGAAAAGAACTGTTTGAGCGACTAGAGTCCCACCTATGAAAGTGCTGTTCGCCACCTACCCGATGGCTTTCCATACCCCCGGCGGCGGAGAAATCCAATTGCTTGCGTATCACAAGCATCTGCCCGCGCATGGCGTCGACGTTACGCTGTTCGATCCGTGGAAGCCCCGTTTTCTAGAACACGACGTGGTGCATTTCTTCTCGTGCGTCGGTGGCTCGGTGCACTTCTGCAACTTCGTCAAGCAACTCGGCTTGCCGCTCGTCGTGTCGTCGAGTCTGTGGGTGACGGAGGAAACCAGGCATCTCTATCCGATCGGCGAGATCCACCATCAGTTTTCTCTCGCGGACCGCGTGGTCGCGAACTCCGAGATCGAATGCGACACGCTCGCTCGCACCTTCGATCTGCCGCGCGAGAAGTTCGCGAGCGTGTTGAACGGCGTCGAACAGAGCTTTTACGAGCCGGTCGCGGCGGAGCCGTTCCGCCGTGAATCCGGCATCGAGGGCCGCTTCATCCTGAACGTCGGCAACATCGAGCCGCGCAAGAACCAGCTCGCGCTGATCCGGGCGATGAAGTCGTTCCCCGACCTGAAGCTCGTGCTGATCGGCCATCAGCGCGATCCCGAGTATGCGAAGGCATGCTTCGACGAGGGTGGCGCGCAGGTCGTCTACGCCGGCACGCTGCCCCACGATTCGCCGCTGCTGCGCTCCGCCTACGCGGCCTGCGAAGCGTTCGTGCTGCCGAGCACGCTCGAAACGCCGGGGCTCGCCGCGCTCGAAGCGCATGCCGCCGGCGCCCGCATCGCGGTGACAAAAGTTGGCTCTACCCAAGAATATTTCGCGCAGCACGTTGCCTACCTGGATCCGTTCGACGTCGACAGCATCACCGGATCGATTCGCGCGGCGCTCGCGCAACCGCGCGGCGCTGCCGCTGCTCCGACGCGCGATCTGACCTGGCAGGCCGTCCTGTCGCCCTTGAAAGACCTCTACGATTCCCTGCTGACGAAATGACAAAACCCGTGACGAACCTCGTGAAGAACCTCATGAAGAACTTCGAACTTCGTCCCTTGAATAACGTCGAGGCGTCCTCGAATTCCGGGTTCGCCTGGAACGCGACGAACGGCGATCCGCAGTTCGAGCTGACGGGATGGGAAGAGCTGTCGGGTCGCGCCGCGCGTATTTCGTTCGAGCTCGCGAAAGAAGACATGCCGGCCTCGCCATGCATGATCTATTTCGACGCGGGCGCGGGCATGTCGGAGCACGCGACGATCGGCCTCGTGGTCGACGCTGACGGCAAGGTGGATCAGGTCGTCGCGTTTCCGCCGCTCGTCGGTCCGTTGCGCCTCGATCCGATCGCGCGCGCGGGACTGTTTTCGATCACCGGCTTCAACGTCGAACTGGTGGCCGACGCCGACTGCCCGACGGAACTGCTCGAACGCGCGCGCCGGATGGCGTCATGGAGCGGCGGCGCTCAGCCCGCGCCGGCGCCAACCGTGGGTCACACGTATCAGGAATGGATCGAGCGGCACGAGCCGCCCGCGTCGCATTACCCGGAACTGCGCGCGCGCTCGAAGGCGTGGGCGCTGCAACCGCTGATCAGCATCGTGATGCCGACCTACAACACGCCGGCCAGGTGGCTGCGCATGGCGATCGATTCGGTCGTCGACCAGGTCTACGAGAATTGGGAATTCTGCATCGCCGACGACTGCTCGACGAACCCCGAGGTCAAGCAGGTGCTCGACAGCTACGCCGCCAAAGATCCGCGCATCAAGGTCGCGTACCGCACGACGAACGGCCACATCAGCCGCTCCAGCAACACGGCGCTCGAGCTTGCCGTCGGCGAATTCGTCGGCCTGCTCGACCACGACGACGAATTGCATCCGCTCGCGCTCTACTGCGTCGCCGAGCTGATCAACGCGCATCCGGACGCGACGGTGATCTACAGCGACGAAGACAAGATCTCGATCGACGGGGTCCGCTCGGACCCGTACTTCAAATGCGACTTCAACTACGATCTGTTCCTGAGCCAGAACATGATCTCGCATTTCGGCGTCTACAAGACTTCGGTCATGAAGGAGGTCGGCGGCTTCAGAACCGGCTTCGAAGGCTCGCAGGACTACGACCTCGCGCTGCGCGTGATCGACCGCGCGGGTCATCACACGGTGTATCACGTGCCGCGCGCGCTGTACCACTGGCGCATGATCCCCGAGAGCACGGCGGCCGGCCATGAAGCCAAGCCGTACGCGCATATCGCGGCGATGCGCGCGCTCGACGAACACCTCGCGCGCAACGGCATCAACGCCCACACCGAGCACGCGCCGGGCACGGACGCCTTCAACAAGGTCGTGTACGACTTGCCCGAGGTGCTGCCGTCGGTGGAGATCATCATTCCGACGCGCGATTCCGCCGGACTCGTCGAGCAATGCGTGGAATCGGTGCGGCAGAAATCGAGCTACCCGAACTTCCGCATCACGATCATCGACAACGGCTCGCTCAAGCAGGAAACGCACGACCTGTTCGCGCGTCTGCAAGAGGACGAGCGCATCAAGGTCGTGCGCGACGATTCGCCGTTCAACTACTCGGCGCTGAACAACCGCGTCGCGCTCGCGAGCACGGCGGACTTCGTCTGTCTGATGAACAACGACATCGAAGTGATCAACGCCGACTGGCTCGAGGAAATGGTGTCGGTCGCGCTGCAGGCGAAGGTCGGCGCGGTCGGCGCAAAACTGCTGTATCCGGACGACACGATCCAGCATGGCGGCGTGGTGCTCGGCGTCGGCGGGATTGGGAGCCATGCGCACAAGCACTTCCCCAATTCGCACCCCGGCTACTTCGCGCGCGCACGCCTGCGCAACGTGATGTGCGCGGTGACCGCCGCGTGCCTGCTGATCCGCCAGTCGATCTACAAGGAAGTCGGCGGCCTCGACGAACAGTTACACGTCGCTTACAACGACATCGATTTTTGCCTGCGTGTGCGGCAAGCGGGCTACCGCAATGTGTGGACGCCCTACGCGGAGCTTTATCATCACGAATCGGCAACCCGCGGCGCCGAAGACACACCGGAAAAAATCAGCCGCTTCAACCAGGAATCTGAGTTGGTCAGACAGCGCTGGGAGCATCTGTTGATGAACGATCCCTGCTATTCACCCAATCTGACACTGACTGCCGACGATTTTTCCTTTGCTTGGCCTTCAAGGATTGCAAATCTTGATTAATCTGGGACCCCAAAAAAACAAGACCGGATGGCTGGCGGAGTACCGCCATCCGTCGCCGGGGGAACTGTTCTGCCTGCCGAGCGCGATCTACTTTCTGATGAAGTTCAGAGCCGATCTCGCGCGCTTCAATTCCAAAGTGCTGGATGACCGCGTCACGCTGTATTTCTGGTGGGAAATGTCGGCGCGCGAAACGTATCCGGACTTCAACTGGGTGCTGCGACAGGAAGACCTCGAATATCTGCGTCAGCTCGACAACGACACGCTGATCGAGCGGCATCCGGACGCCGTC
Source organism: Paraburkholderia sp. CI3 (assembly GCF_050436505.1). NCBI lineage: Bacteria > Pseudomonadati > Pseudomonadota > Betaproteobacteria > Burkholderiales > Burkholderiaceae > Paraburkholderia > Paraburkholderia sp. CI3. Next base: position 3,788,310 of record NZ_JBNDMI010000004.1, on the reverse strand, counting down.
ACGTACTGGCTCGGCTCGACCAAACCGAGCGTGCTCGATGCGAAGCATCTGAGCGAGACGCTGCACGAGCCCGTCACCGTGCTCGAAGAAGCCGGCCTGCAATTGCCGAAGCTGATGACGACGGTCGTGCGCAATCGCGGCGATCTGTCCCAGGCATTCAACCTGAACACGCTGACCGGCTATCTGAACTGCCTCGACTGGTGGGAGCAGTACGGTCAGGTCACCTGCCCGCGCGTGACGTGGCGTCCGCCGATCGCGTGGCCCGGGCTGCTGGAACCGATCGAGGCGCCCGACTCCAGCGCGATGCCGTTTCCGCGCTTCCTCGCGCTGATCACGACCGAGCGGCCCGATCTGCGCAGCGCGTTCAATCTGAACAGCTTCACCTCGCGGCTCAACGCGCTCAGCTGGTGGGAAGACCACGGCCAGCGCGAGTATCCGCGCATCAAGTGGTCGCAGCCGCCGATCGGCGGCTTCATGCTCGAGCCCGAAGCGCTTCCCGCGGACGGTGGCCCTTACGTGCCGCGCTTCCTGTGCGAGATCTACAAGGACCGGCCGGACCTGCAGGCGACCTTCACGCTGCAGTCCTTCCGCGGGCGGCTCAACTGTCTGTCGTGGTGGATCGAACACGGCCAGCATCAGTACCACGCGATCAAATGGGTGCCGCCCACGCCCTCCGCCGTGATGTTCGAGCCCGAATTTGGCTCGCACGCCGACTGGCTACCGGTGCCGCGCTTCCTGCGGCTGCTGCACGGTGAGCGCCGGGACCTGCAGGAGCTCTGCTCGCTCGACAGCTTCACCGGGCGCCTGAAGTGCCTGTCGTGGTGGATCGAGCACGGGCAGCACCAGTATCCGGCGATTCACTGGGGCATCCCGCCGTTGCCCGACACCCTGTTCAGGATGGAAGCCGGCGAGCAAGGCGCGCTGCCGCTGCTGCCCCGCTTTCTGCCGCTGATCTGGAACGAGCGGCCCGACCTGCAGGCGTCGTTCAACCTGAGCAGCTTCCGCGAGCGGCTCGCGTTCATTTCGTGGTGGGAAAAGCACGGGCACAGCGAGTACTACGCGATCGAATGGTCGCCGACGCATCTCGCCGAAGAACGCGAGGGCGAATGGGTGCCGCCCACCACACCCGCATTGATGTTCGAGCCCGAATGGGGCACGCACGCCGACTGGCTGCCGGTGCCGCGCTTCCTGCGGCTGTTGCATGACGAGCGCCAGGATCTGCAGGAGCTCTGCTCGCTCGACACCTTCACCGGGCGTCTGAAGTGCCTGTCGTGGTGGATCGAACACGGGCAGCACCAGTATCCGGCGCTTCACTGGGCCATCCCGCCGTTGCCCGACAGCCTGTTCGGCGCGCAAGCCGGCGAGCAAGGCGCGCTGCCGCTGCTGCCGCGCTTTCTGCTGCTGATCTGGAACGAGCGGCCCGACCTGCAGGCATCGTTCAACCTGAACAGCTTCAGCGAACGGCTCGGCTTCATCTCGTGGTGGGACAAGCACGGGCACGACGAGTACTACGCGATCAAATGGACGCCGACTCATCTGGCCGAAGAGCTCGCGAGAATCGACGACGAGCAGCCGGCGGACGACACCTTGCTGCCGCGCTTCCTGACGATGATCGCGAATGACCGCCCGGATCTGCGCGAAGTGTACGACCTGAACACCGCGGATGGCCGCGACCAGCTCGTGCGCTGGTGGAACGAATGGGCGTCGACCGAATATCCGCTGGTCGGCTCGCTGAAGGTGCGCTGGACCGACAGCGCCGACGACGAAGCCGATGACGACGCGCACGAGCCCGCGCGCTATCACGCGCGCGTCGAAGGCATCGGCTACGACTTCGGCGTCAACATCATCGGCTTCCCGCAAGGCGTGCTCGGCCTCGGCGAAGACGCGCGCATGGCCGCCCGCGTACTGCAACTGTCGTCGACGCCGGTCACGCTGCTCAATGCGCCGATGGCGGGACCCGCGCGCCTCGAACACTCGGTCGATCATCTGATCAGCGACGAGCTCAAGTACAACATCAGCCTGATCTGCCTGCCGGCGCCCGAAATGGTGCGGCTCGCGCTGGAAGGCGGCCGCAGCCTGATCGACGCGCCCACGCACAAGATCGGCGCATGGCCATGGGAACTGCCCCACTGGCCGAACGCGTTCGGCAACGTGCATCAGATGGTCGACGAAATCTGGGCGCAGAGCCGCTTCGTGCAGAGCGTCTACAGCCGGCTCGGCAACACGCCGGTCTACCAGATGCCGATGGCGGTCGAGGTCCCCGCGCCGCTCGAGCCGAAGCGCGAGCGCTTTGGCCTGCCGGCCAACGAGTTCCTGTTCTACCTGATGTTCGACGGCAACTCGTGGCTGAGCCGCAAGAATCCGCTCGCCGGCGTGCAGGCGTTCAAGCAGGCGTTCGGCGACAGCTCGCCGGGCGTGGGGCTCGTCATCAAGGCGATGAACGTGCGCGACGACGACCCGGTGTGGCGCGCCGTGCTCGACCTTGTCGCGGGCGATAGCCGCATTCACATCGTGTCCGAGCGCCTGAGCCGCCAGGATTCGACCGACTTCATGGCCTGCTGCGACGCCTACATTTCGCTGCACCGTAGCGAAGGCTTCGGCCGCGTGATCGCGGAGGCGATGGCGTTGGGGCAGCCGGTCGTGGTCACGAACTTCTCGGGCAACGTCGACTTTTGCGAACCCGACACCGCGTTCCTCGTGGATGGCGAACTCGTGCCGCTGCGCCCCGGCGACTACCTGTTCGCCGAAGGTCAGTACTGGTGCGATCCGGAGGTATCGATCGCGGCGGAACAGCTCAAACGCATGATCGACGATGCGCCACTCCGTGAGCGCATCGCACTGGCGGGGAAGGCGCGCATCGAGCGCGACTACTCAGTTGAGGCAGTCGCACGCGCGTATGCGCGACGGTTGAACGACATTGCGGAGGCGAAGACGATATGACGCTGCGGGTATGTGCTCCGGACATTTTCTCGGGCGATGCGGTGGGTAACCACTGCATCGGTTTCGTACGCATGGCTGAACGTCTCGGCATGAGGGCCGAGCTGTATGCAAGCGGTTTCGAGGAGGGAACGAATGGAGTGCGCCCGCTTGACGCATTATTCGAAGAGGTCACTCGCGACGATGTGGTTCTGCTGAGTTACTCGATCTACGATCCATACCTCGAGCGGATACTCGCGCTCGATTGCAGGAAGATCTGCTACATCCACGGCGTGACGGACCCGCAGTTGCTGCGCGCGCTCGAACCGCGCACCGCACAGTTGTGCGAGAAGGCACTCGCGCAACTGCCGCTGCTCGCGCACTTCGACACCGTCGTCGCGAATTCGCGCAGCACGGCGGCGAGCCTCGCCGGCATCGTCGCGGCGGACGCCATCAAGGTCGTGCCGCCGATCTTTCCCGACATGTACGTGTTCCGGCGCGAAGGACCACGCAAGGGCCGCAAGCGCCCTGAGCCGAACCTGCTGATGGTGGGCCGGGTGGTGCCGCATAAACGCATCGAGGACGGCATCGAGATTCTGTCGCTGCTGAAGCAGCGTGATTTCGGCGCGACGCTGAGCATCGTCGGCAGCACACCGAACTACGATTACCTGAAATTTCTGATCAATCACGCGCGGCGTCTCGGCGTGCTCGAGCAGGTCGACTTCAAGGGCATGCTCGACGACGCCGATCTGTTCGAGTGCTACGAATCCACCCACGCGTTGCTCGCGATGAGCCGCCACGAGGGCTTCTGCGTGCCGGTGCTCGAAGCGATGCATTACGGCAAGCCCGTATTCGTGCGTGGCGGCACGGCCGCTCAGGAGATTTGTCCGCCCGACTGCGTGTTCGACGCCCATGCCGAACTCGCCGCCTGGATACCCGTAATCACGCAGCGCCTCGGTCAGACCCACGGCCGCAGTCCGATCGACACGGCCTTCGTCAAACACGCCGACGGTGTGCTGCAACGTGCCAGCGACGAGGTATGGCGCAAGATCTTCGTCGGCGCCGGGGTCGGCATGGCGGCCGCGTCAACGCATGCGCGCGCGGGTACGGCGGCCGTTTCGCTGAAAAGAGATAGATAGTCAGCGCCGCCGCTCACCAACCCATCCCGGCGCCCATCGGCGCGATCCAACCCGAGCGCGCCGCCTCACTCGTTCGCTGGCGGCTTGCCGGTCCTGTCGAAGTCGATCGGTTGCCCCGTATGCGGATGCGGCGTGAACGAGAAATGCGCGCGCACGTACTTCTGCGATAGCGTGCACAGCAAGTCCATCAATGCAATCTGCTCGGGCGGAAAGACCGGCGCGCGATCCGCCGCGTCGATCGGTTTTTGCATGTAGCGCACGATGTCTTTTTCGAAATCGCTGACGCAATAGTCCAGCACCCGATCGCCTTCGATCGGATAGGCCGCCACCTTCAGTTCGGGATGCAGCGACAGATACGTGCTGAACAGACGCTCGGCAACGAATGGCAGGAACGGTGCGTCGTCCGAGTGGATCGTGGGCTCCAGCACCCCGCGCGCGGCCTCGGTGCCGCTCTGCGTTTCGAGAAACGTGGCAATCGGCTCAAGCACCTTGCCGACGTAGCTTTCCCAGAACGACTGCGAACCGACCCAGAAATTGCAATAGCACAGCGTGTGCGGCGACTGACGGGGCGCCTCACGCAGATTCCACGCGATGCCGCAGGCGTCGAGCAGTTGCTGGCTGCGCTCGACGAGTCCCGGATGCGCATGCTCGCCCTGCATCCACGCGGTGTACGAGAAATACGCGAGTTGCGGAAACGGATTGATCATCCAGACGTCGGCGTCGGCATTGGCCTGCACGAACTCCAGAAACCGGCTGCCGTCCATGCGCGCCTTCAGCGCGAACTTCGGCGAAAAAAGACCGGTGATCTGCTGCTGCCGATGCATGCCCTTGCGGTACATGTCGACGAGAATATAAAACTCGCGCCACGCGGCGTGCGCGTTATCGCGCAGTTCGAGCGGATGAAAAGCCTGTTCGGACAGGACCTGTCCCGGCGCGTAAAGCGGCTCGAAGATCTTGATCGATGCACTCATGACAGCCCTGCGATCTGCAGATAATAGTTTCCGGTATGCACGTCGCGCCGGAACAGCGTGAGCGATGCATTCGGCACCAGCACGTTGGGAAAGCGGGACAACGGCACGTTCAGCAGGTATTGCGAGATCACCGAGATCGGTCCCGCGTGACACACGGCGGCGATCAGGCCAGGCTGCTCAGCGTGCCGCAGCACCTCCTCCTCGAGCCAGTTCACCGAACGCGCGGCCAGTTCGAGATGCGACTCGCCGCCCTCGTAACGGTCCGACAGATGTTTGCCCCAGTCGGGAAACGCCACACGAAAATCTTCGGCCTTCCAGGTCGCGAACCGCCCCGCATTGGTTTCGCCGAGACGCGCGTCGACGGTCCAGTCGCAGTTGTCCTTGAACAGCACTTCAGTGGTCTGCAACGCGCGCCGCCAAGGACTCGAAAAAACGCGGTCGGGCGCGAAACCGTGACTTTCCATCAGCGTGCGTAGCTTCGCGGCCTGCTGCAGGCCATGCTCGGTCAACTCGTCCTGTTCGGTCGAGTTCAACAGGCCAGCCACGTTGGCGTGCGATTGGCCGTGGCGAATCAGAAGAAGATCCATAGGTGTTAGCTGCTTTAAGGCTTGGGGTCGGGCAAGGCCTTCAGGAACATCGACGAAATGCGTCGCACGCTGAAACGGTCGAACACGTCGGCGTAGGCATTGCGGCGGATCGACTGGCGAAGCTGCGGGTCACCCAGCATGTCCTCCAGCGCTCGTGCCCAGCTCTCGGCCGTGTTCGACGCAATGTATCCCGTCTCACGATGTTTGACGTTCTCGCGGTAGGTCGGGCAATCCGAATAGATGCTCGGGATGCCGAGGCTGCCGTAGTCCGCGTATTTGATCGGCGACTTGCACGAGTTGAAAAACAGCGTCTCCGGATCCTCTTCGGCGCCGAGCGGCACGATCGCGAACGTGTAGCCTTCGTCGCGAATGGCCTTCTTGTATTCGAGGTTGCCGCGGCTGCCGCGATGCGTCATGCGGGCAATCGTGTTGAGCTCCGGAAACGGATCGCCCCAGAAGTCGATCGACACGTTTTCGTGGCGCGCGAGAAAACTGCGCAAGGTGCCGAAAAACTCCTTGCGAAAGCTCACGAGCTTGATGCCGTCGAGATTGGAGAAGACGATCTTCGGCGGCTGGGTTTCGGTCCACAGTTCCGGCGACAGGTCGAACGCCTGATCGTCGAACCCGTTCGGGATGATCAGCACGTCGTCCGAGCGCCGCACTTTGCGCATGCGCTCCTGCAACAGCGAGTTCGACGCCGTGGCCGCGCTCGCTTCGCGAATCATCGCGAGCACGTTGTAGAGCACGTCCTCGTTCATTTCGAGCACGCTCCACGACGGCAGATCGAGCAGCCAGTCGTCGAGATCGTAAATCGTATGAAGACCGAGTTCGTTGGCCATCCGCATGATCTTCAGCGACAGATTCGACACGTGCTTGTTGAACAGCACGACGTCGAAGCGATGCAGATGGCTGACGCCAACGTCCGCCTCCGAGATCTGCTCCCACTCGATCAACCGATGGCGCTGCATGTACGAAAGCAAAGGCGCGAAGCGCGCGCCGATGGTGCGCGAATTCATTCGCCCATCGGTCATGGAGCGCCGCTGAACGACGAGCAGTCGGGGAATCTTAGTAATTTGTGAGGCCGGCATCGATCAGGTGTCTGATTAGGTCTGCTGCTACCGTGCTCGACGAGTGCCGTGCATAGACGCGTTCGTAGTTACTTTCAATCTTTTCGTCCCTGTCCGGGTCGGTCAGGGCAGCCTGAATGGCGGGAACGATGTCCGGCGCGCGGGTGGAAGCCGCGTACCAGACATTGTCGTCGAAGTGCTCGCGCTGCCAATCCCCATCAACCATGACGAGGGGCTGCTTCACGAACGCGCCTTCGAGGCACGAGCGCCCGGGCGGATCGAGGCTCGGCTCCGCCACTACCATCGCGCTGGCGAGCGCGGAGCGCAACAGCGCGCTGCAGGGCTGGATGAACGGCAGGAAATGAATGCCGCGACGCGCTTCGCGAACGCACTGCCGGTAATACTCCTCGTCCCTGAAACCGCCGACCATCAGGCCGTTCATGTCGAGCTGGTTCAGTGCGCGGATCAGTTCGAGCTGATTCTTGATCGGCTCGATCAAGCCGAGGCACAGCACGTAGTCCGAGACGTCGCAGACCGTGGGGAGCAAATCCTTGTCGGCCGGCAGCAGGAACCGGTCGGATATGCCGGAGCCCACCACCACGCATTTACCTGGATCGACCGGGATGTACCTGTTGAAGTGCGCGAGTTCGGCGGAGGACTTGAACAGTAGCCGCTCGGCACGCTGCACGAACGCCTCGATGCGGCTGATTTCCGCCGGGTCGGGCGCGCTCAACCACCAGACGTTCGGCCACAGGAACAGCTTCTTGCCCTGATTCACCGTTTCGCGAACGATCGCTTCGCCGTCCGCATGGACGGAGAAGTGCATCACCGCGTCGTAAAAGCGTAGCGGCCGGCTGCGAATGCCGTAAATGTCGGCCTGTACGTCCGAATCGTTGAGCAGTTCGGCGACCTGCACGAGTTCCGACTCACCACCACCGCTCGTCATGAACGCGGTACTGTGAGTGGTCAGGAGAATTTTAAAATGCATATTGCGGGCTCCGTCCCGAATCGTCCCGTATCGTGGGCGCTGCTGCCGTCCGCCGGACGGTGCGGAATTCACGCGTTCGCGCGACCCGCGAAACAGGCGCGGACTATTATCGGCAGGGGCTCGATTTTACGCCAAATCGTGACGCAAACGATCGCCCACGGGCGACGCGCAGAGCACCCTGCTGCATGCTTTCGTCGGCTTACGTGGCTTACGAAACGATGGCCGCCCCGCCCTCTTCTGCCGCGCACTCGCGACTCACGCGCGGTATCCACGGAAAACGGACGGCACATGACCCGTGGCGTCGCGGCTGTGCCGATTACTATGACGAATAATTTGTAAGTAACGGTAAATGCGGACTCATGTCGGAACATCACGAAATGTTGGATGTGCAGAATACTGGGGGTACGATAGACTGGCCGGCCGGGAGGGCCGGCTCGCCAGTCAGTCGGCATATCGGTATGAATTCGCTGTTCTGTCATGGCTTTTCGCAAATTCTTTCAAGCGGAGAAACAAGATGTCGGCATCGCCCGAGCTTCTCGATTCACTTGCCGCGCAGCATCCCGAGATTGCAGAACTGATCGCTGAACGGGACAAGTATCGCGACGCGCTTCAGGTCAATATTCCGCACTTTTCGAATCTCGGCGACGTGCCTCCAGGCCACTACTATTCGCCGATCCCGTCGATCGCCGACATCAAACAGGACGAAGCACGGCTGTTCGGTAACGTCTCGCGCACGCTGCCCGGCATCGAGTTCAACGAAGAGGCGCAGGTGCGGCTCGTCGGCGAGTTCGCCGACAAGTACTACGGCGAAATGCCGTTCGAGCCGCACAAGAAAGACGGCCTGCGCTTCTACTTCGAGAACGTGATGTTCTCGTATGGCGACGCGACGTCGCTGTACTGCATGATTCGCCACCTGCGGCCGCGCCGCATCGTTGAGATCGGCTCGGGTTTTTCGTCCGCCGTTTCGCTCGATACCAACGACCTGTTCTTCGACGGCCAGATCCAGTGCACCTTCGTCGAACCGAACAATGAACGCTTGCTGTCGTTGCTGACCGAGAAAGACAAGGTCACCTCGAAGATCGTCAAGTCGCTCGCGCAGGACGTCGACCTGTCCGTATTCGCGGAACTCGAAGCGAACGACATACTGTTCGTCGATTCGTCGCACGTGAGCAAGATCGGCAGCGACGTGAACCGCATCGTCTTCGAGATACTGCCGATCCTCGCGCCCGGCGTGCACATACACTTTCACGACGTGTTCCTGCCGCTCGAATACCCGCCGCAGTGGATCTACGAAGGCCGCGCGTGGAACGAAGCCTATCTGCTGCGCGCCTTCCTCCAGTACAACAGCGCGTTCGACGTTGTCCTGATGAATACGTTCATGGGACACTTCCATGCGGACCTGATGAACGCGCGGATGCCGCTCTTCATGCGCAATCCCGGCGCGAGCTTCTGGATTCGAAAGACACGTTAGGCGCCGCGGCGCAAACGTCTCACATTTTGCGGAGATTGATAGATGACTTCGACGAACGCGCTCGAGCATCGCACCGAAGGCGCGTCCATGCGAGCCGGCTTGCAAGACGGGGTGCGCGCGATGAAGGTCGGCCGCATCCCGGTACCTGAGTTGCTGCCCGGCACCGTGATCGTCAAGGTGGCGAGCGTCGGTATCTGCGGCAGCGATCTGCACGCTTACCGGAACGTCGACGTTCATCAAAGCTTTCCGAACGGCCACGAACTGAGCGGCGCCGTGGTCGAGGTCGGCGAGGGCGTGACGAGCGTGCGCGTCGGCCAGCGCGTGACGATCGACATGGTGATGGGCACCGCGTGCGGCAAATGCGAGTACTGCAAGCTCGGCACGCCGATTCACTGCCGCGCGCGCGAATTCCCGTTCGGCGGCGGCTTTGCCGAATACGTGCGCACCAAGGAATCGGGCGTGTTCCCGCTGCCCGATGCCGTCGACGATCAGCTCGGCGCCATCGTCGAGCCGGTGGCGGTCGGCATCCACGGGTGCCGCAAGATGCCGATTGCGCGCGGCTCGGTCGGCGTCGTGATCGGCGCGGGCACGATCGGCCTCGCGGCACTCGCCGCGGCGCTGGACGCTGGCAGTGAAAATGTCTACGTGGTCGCAAGACACGCGGCTCAGGCGCGCGCGGCGCTGGCGATGGGCGCCACCGCGATCCTGCCGGACGATCGCGCCGAAGCGCTCGCCATGGTCGAACAGGCAACCGGCGGATTGGGCGCGCACTACTCGATCGAAGCGGTCGGCGGAACGGCCGACACGTTCGACTTCGCCTGTCAGTTCGTGCGCCCGCTCGGCCACGTGTGCGTGCTCGGTGCCTTCGATCACGGCTTCAGGAACATCGAAATCATCAAACCGCACATCAAGGAACTGACGATTCATCTGCCGAACTGCTACGGCTATATCGACGGTCAGCACGACTTCGCGCTCGCGATCGATCTGCTGGCGCGCAAGGGCGATACGTTGCGCGCCATGATCACGCACGACCTGAGCCTCGACGACGTCGACGAGGCCTTCCGTCTGGCCAGCGACAAAAATTCGGACTCCATCAAGGTGCAGATGCATACCTGATGGTGTAAGCGGTCTCGCGCAATGCAGTGAACATCGGTCATAACTGGAAGCTGTGCCGTCCAATACGAGGAGGCAACATGGCGAAGGAAGACAATGCTCTCAGCATCGATGAAATTCGAGATAAGCGGCGTTGCCGTTTGCTGAAAGGCCTGAACGTCAAGGAAAGCGTCGGCGTGGAAATAGGCCCGCTTTGCTGGCCGCTCGTGCGACGCAGCGACGGCGGCGAGATCATTTACGTCGACCATACGGACACGCCGCACCTGCGAGAGAAGTACAAGGACGATCCTAATCTCGACGTCAATGAGATTGTCGATGTCGATGCGGTATGGGGGCGCAATACGCTGCACGAAGCTATCAAGGGTCGCTATGTCGACTACGTGGTGGCCTCTCATGTCGTCGAGCATGTTCCCGATCCGGTGACGTGGCTCAGAGAGCTGGGCGCGGTCCTCAAACCGACCGGCGAAGTGCGTCTCGTGGTTCCCGACCGGCGCTTCACCTTCGACTATTTCCGCCGCGAAAGCCGCCTGCCCGAAGTACTGGCCAGCTATATCGCCCGTGCGCGGGTACCGCAGCCCTACTCGCTGCTCGATCATTGCCTGTCCGCCACGGATGTCTCGGCCCACGAAGCGTGGCAAAGGCGGATCGACCCGCACTCGGTCAAGCGGCATCACACATGGCAAGGCGCGCTACATCTCGCACGCGACGCGTTCGAAAACGGCACCTATCACGACGTTCACTGCTGGGTTTTCACGCCGCGCTCGTTTGCAAAACTGATCGCCGATCTTTGCGAAATGGAGCTGATCGATTTCGCTTGTGAAGATTTCAACGACACGCTGCACAACGATATCGAGTTTTCTGTCGTGATGAGGCGCTCGCGCGATCGCGAATATATTGCCGACAGCTGGCGGCGAATGGAGCGCGAGGCCAGCGACGCGACGCCGGCCGTGCCGTTCTGGCGCACGCATCGCAAACTCAAGGAGCTATGCGCCGGACCGAACGCCCGCAAGAGCACGCCGCGCGTGAGCGGACAGCCCAGCGAACTGGACCCGGACGTAGCGGTCGAATTGCCGCCGGGTTTCAACGAGCAGGAATATCTCGCCGTCAATACGGACGTGGCGGCGGCGGGCGTGAACGCGGGTCAGCATTACCTTCAATATGGGTGGCGGGAGGGGCGGGCCTTGCGGCCGACCCCCGAGGCTCAGGCTGCCCCTGCTCCGGTCGCCATTGAAGCGAGGTAACGATCGAGACGGAGAAACGCTCGATGACCTAATGGCCGGGCGGGCTAGCAGGAATCTGTACCGCCCAGTTCGGCGCGACCTTTAGCGTATGCCCCTTGTCGTTCGCCGTAATGTTCCACATTGGCCATTCCGACGCGGGAAATCTCGTAGCGCTGGCCAGCAGGATAACGACGGCGAATCCCCCCGCTAATACCCGCGACAGCTTCGAACTCGACGTTGCGATCGACAGCAGCGCGGCCCAGAAAAAGAACAGCAAGGCAGGATAGATGTACCGGGCACCGAAGCCGCACCACTCCATGTGTACCGAGTACGGATTCGATCTCGCGGCGCCGAGCAACCAGATGATGCCCGCCATCGGCGCGAGCAGCAGACAAGCAAGAACCGCTCGCGATCTCGCCACGACGAACACCAAGACGATCGCCAGGATCAAGCCGGCGATTAGCGGAATGCTATCCGGGGACGGCAGCAGACTGCAAAACAGCTCGCGGATCATCCGGGAGCCATAACGCCACACATACGGCGCCGGGCCGAAGTCGAGCGGCGGCGAGGCGTTCGTTGCGACCGCATAAACCTGCCCCGCTACGCCCGCGGTATAGACGGCCAGAAATCCAGTCTGACGATATGAAAACTTCCCACGACGCCGCGCGTAGATACAAGCCAGCACGGTCGGGCCGAACGTGATGATGCCAAAGGGGCCTGTCAACGCAATGACCGCAGCCGCCAAGGCCCGAGCGCTATACCAGGATGTCGGCGGATTGAACAGGTTTTCCCATAGCAGAACGATGAGCGCCGGAAGCAGTATCCATTGAATATTCGTAACGTTCAGCAGCGTCTCGCCCGTCTGCGGGACCAGCAGAGGTCCGAGTGCGAGAAGTGCGGCGATGGGACGCGAGAAGATTCGAAACGCGTGAGCCATGTAGGCGCTCGACCCGGCCGTGATCAACGCACACGCCCACACGAAAAAGTACGGCGCCTCATCGATTGGCGTCGTTTTCATCTGCAGCCACGCGACCAGACGCGGAACGACATGCCAATAGCCGGAATAGCCCTGGACGAATGACCGGATACCCAGTTCGTGCGCTTGCGCGATAAAGATCGTGGCGTCTTCGGCCCACAGAAAGCCGTGCTCGATGCGCTGAGGCGCCCGATACCACATGAGCAGCAACGCGCATAAAAACATGAGCAATGGGAAGAGGCGGGGTTTTTCTCGCTGCATACCCGTAATTCAGTATTTTTTTGGACAAAAAGATGAGCAGAAGCCCACAGCCGACTCGAACATCGAGTCGGCTGTTATTGCCTCAAGCCGGCAGGCATGAATTCGCAACGAGTGTTGCAGGGCTCATCAGGTCCGCGGCCCTTTCGCGCATGTTTGAATCTGCTGCTGCGTCCCCGCGGCGTCACTGCGCCGTAGCAGGCGGTAACCAGCGAAATTGAATGTGTCCACAGGAGCATAGGCCTGGCTCGCGAGCAGGCAATTCGCGCTTGCCTCGAAAGTCCAGAGCGGCTCATGCACGAGAATGTAATCCGGGCTGTACTTCGTGAGCCACGAGTAAAGATCCTTGCGAGCGATGTAGTCCGCGTTATAGCGATTGGTCAGACCGAGAATGTCGATGATGTACCGGTCGGAGTACCAGCCCACGGTTCCGATCTCGACGCTTGCAACGACCGCCTTGGCAGGTGTGTTGGTTTTTATCCATTCACCAATATTCTTGTATGCGTCCATCGAGCCGCGCTGCACGTTCGAGATACCAAAGCTGTGGTAAACGAAGCCGCTCGTGACGAGAAAAAACGCAAGGAACAGCGAGAGGAAAACAGAACTCTCCCGGGACCGCTCGTACGTGAAGCTGAGCACTCTCCACGCGCCGACACCAACGAACAATAAGCCGAAGAAGAAGAATGGTGCGTAGTACCAGTGGTAATTCGGAATATGCAGAAACACATAAAACGAACCCAGCAGCACGAGATAGAGAATGACGAGCCACGCGATCCTCTTGCCGAGACTCGACAGCACACCGACGAGACCGATCGGCAGCATGAACGCGAGCAGCCGGAAGTCACCCCCGAAGAAAGCGTCCTTCATGTACTGCACGTGGAGAAAAATCAGTCCCTCGCCCCAGTACCCCGACTTGCCCTGTCCGAGCTTCGCATTGCCGGTGGCCGGAAGAAACGCGCCGTAGTAGTAGTAGTTAAATATGAAATTGGCCGCGAGCAGAATGACCGGCGCGACGAAATACTTAACATGAGGCAGTTTTCTGTTCCTGATGAAGTAATCGACGACCACGACGAGGCCAAGGAATACACCTTCACTGCGCGTGATGAACAGCAGGCCCAGCACCACACCCAGACCGAAAAATTGCTCCCTGCGGTAGAGTACCAACGCGAGCGCGGAGAGGAACAGAAACAGCGAAGTCTCCATCCCAAAGGTGTCGTAAAAATAATTGAAGGAAACAACGATCAGCGCGCACAGCGTCTGTTCGTATTTTCCGCTCGCCAGCAGATGCGCTCCGGTGATCGCGGCCGCGCACAGGAACACGAACGACAAAAAGATCGTCGTATATTGCAAATTACCGGCCACGACGTTCGCCACGATCAGCAAGTAGGAATACAACGGCGAGGTGAGCCCGTTGAAGCGATCGCCCGCGTTGTAGGTGAGCCCTTGCCCGTCAAACAGATTGCGCAAATATCGCAGATAGATCAGCGAATCATCGAGCTGAAAGTTGCGCGTCTGCCACGCGAGATAACCACCCACGGCAATGGTGACCACCAGTAGAAGCGCGTTCTCCGAAAGGTACTGTCTAAATCGTTGCATGTTCATTGGTCAATATTTTCTGATTACGCGCGTGCGGCAGCGCAACTACAAAAATCAATGCATTGCCCGAATCAGGCAAAAACGAACTTCTTGTCGAGCCGATATTTGACTATGTAACCAATCACGAGGCCAATCACGCCGCCCGTAAAGCGGGCAGGCTCGGAATGATAGATCGCGTCCGCGCCGAATTCGAAGCCCCAGAAAATCGCCGTAGTTGCGAGCCCCATCACCGTGTACAGCAGAAAACTCTGTATGCCGTGCGACAGATCGCGATGCTGGTATCGAAAGATCCAGAGCTTGTCGAGTAAGAACTTCACCACCAGCCCGCCACCCGTTCCGATGACCACCGACAGCGGCACGCTGAACGCTCCCGAATAGGTGATCAGCGAGAGCTTCTGCAGACCGATATTCGCGGCGATCGAAACTGCCGCGAATATCGCGTAAAAAATCACGAGGCGCGACGCGCTCATGGGAGTTGCCGAGGAGTTCACGAAAGGCACACCAGGTCAGGAAGGTCGAACGAACATTCGCCGCGCCATGCGCTCGCCGGGCGGCGACGGTTGCCGTCGAGCACGGCAGACCCGTCGCGATGCATACAATGCATCACAACGAGAGCCGCTTGAACACGCGGCCAGGAATAGAGCGAATGATCAGCATGATGCCCCACCAGAACCACGGGGTATAAATGACATCCCTACCCTTTTCCACCGCGCGCACGATATCGCCCGCTACCTTCTCCGCGGTAGCAACAAGCGGTCCCGGCAAGGGAAGACCCGCTGTCATTGGCGTCGCGACAAAGCCAGGCTTGATCGTCAGCACATGCGCGCCCGCCTTGAACAGGCGCGCCCTCAGGCCCTCGCAAAACGCGGAGAGCGCTGCTTTTGCACTGCCGTACAGATAGTTCGACTGGCGACCGCGATCGCCGGCCACCGACGAAATGACCGCGATCGTGCCGCGCCGCTGCTGCTCGATCACAGTGGCAAAACGCGTCAGCAACGCGATGATCGATACGGCATTGGTATTGAACTCGCGGACCGCGACGTCGGCATCGTTCTGACAGTCCTGCTGGTCAGGCAGCGTACCCGGCGCCACCAGCACGATGTCGAGCGCGCCGAACTCGGCCGAACAACGCTGCATCATGGCGGCATGTTCACCGAGCTGATCGATGTCCAACTGCTGACACAGCACGTCTTGCGCACCACGTGCCTTGAGGTCGTCGGCAACCTGCTGGAGGCGCTCCATGTTGCGCGCGACGAGAAAGAACCGCGCGCCCTGTTTAGCCCATTGCCGTGCACAGGCAATGGCGATCGCCGAAGTGGCGCCTACGATAACGATGTTTTTCATACTCGAGTGGTTCGTTCCCAAAAGCGTGACAGCAAAGCCGGATCACGCAGCGCTTCGACCTGTTCCCACTGCGGATAGGCAGCGCGAAAATCTTCGCCCGACATATGCGCGTCCTTGGCGGGATACAAACGGCCGCCGCTCTCGCGCACGATCGCATCCAGCCGGTCGAAAAGCTTGCGATTCGATTCCTCGCGCTGCGGGAAGTCGAGCGCGAGCGAGGTGCCTTCGAGCGGAAAAGACAGCAAGCCCGGCGATTTGATGGCGCCGCAGCGCTTCAGCACGGCAAGTATCGACCCCGTGCCGCTGCGGGCAATCGCGTCGAGAATGGCCCGCGTTGCCTCGCGCGCAACGGCTGCCGGGATCACGCATTGATACTGCTGGAAGCCCGAGCGGCCATAGATGCGATTCCATTCAAGCAGGCTGTCGAGCGGATAGAAGTACGAGTCGTAACTGACCGTCGAGCGAACCGCGTCCGCGCGTTGCCGCCTGTAGTACAACTCGTTGAAGGCGCGCAGGGTCAGGCGGTTGAAAACGGGGATCGGCGACGTGAACGGCACCGTACGCGTCTTGCGGCGTTCGAGGTCGAGCCCCCCCTCGGAGGCGTGATCGCCGACCATGAAAATGCCTCTGCCCAACGCGGCATCGCGGCTCTGACAGTCCACCCACGCCACGCTGTACTCATGCAGTTCGTCGAGCCGTTCGGACAGCGCGAAGAACTCGTCGAGGTTGGCAAAGCGGATACTGGTCACGTCGAGCATGCTCGACCTGATCGGCATCAGCTGGATTTCAGCCCACGCGATCAGCCCCGTCATACCAAGGCCGCCGATCGTCGCGGTGAAGTACTCGGGGTGGAGGTCCGGCGTACATTCGAACTGCGTGCCGTCGCTTCGCAGCAAGCAGAAACGCCGCACATGCCGGCCAAACGTGCCGCGTACATGGTGATTCTTGCCGTGCACGTCGTTGGCGATCGCGCCGCCCAACGTCGCGTACTTCGTCCCCGGCGTCACGGGCAACATCCATCCACGCGGAATCGCCACGTCGAGAATCTGCTCGAGCGTCATGCCTGGTTCAGCGCGCAATACGCCGTTTTGCCAGTCGGCCAGAATCATCCGGTCGAGCGGCAGCGTCTGGACCACGTGCCCCGACGACGCGAGGCAACTGTCGCCGTAACTGCGCCCATTGCCGAAGGCAAGGGTCGTGCGCTGCGTGCCGCCGACACTTCGCCATATCGCCGCGGCCGTATCACGCCAGGCGATCGGATGGGCCTCTTGCAGCGCGTACGGATAGCGCCCCCAGGACTGGACTTTCGACATGGCTAGATCGCCATCCAGAACACGGCACCGCATAGGGCCATGATCAGCCAGCTGCTCCGGTCTTTTGCCGCGAATATGATCGGGTCGTCATGCATGGAGCCGCGATGCGCGATGATCCACGTGCGGCTCACCCAGTAAAGCAGCAGAGGACAGGCCACCCAGATGTACTGTGGATGCCGATAGAGGCTCGCCGTATTGCCGTCCTGAATATAAAGCGCGAGAACCAGCACGGACAGATAGCCCGAGGCCGCGCCTAGTGACGAAATCAACGGCAGATCGCTCGCGACATAGCCGCGGCCGCGTGACTTCACGAGGCCGCGCTCCTTCAACGCGTGCAGTTCCGCATACCGCTTGACGAGCGCGAGGCTGAGAAAAATGAACATCGAAAACGCGAGCAGCCAGAACGTGAGCCGCGCATCGATCGCGGCGCTTCCGGCGATGATCCGTGTCGTATAGAGCAAGGCCAGCACTACCACGTCCATCATGACTCGCCGCTTCAGATAGAACGAATAGGCCAGCGAGAGTACGTAATATCCAAGCAAAACCAGCGCGAACTTATGAGGCAGGCAGAACCACGCGATCGCGCCGCCCACGACCAGCAGAACGGGACAGAGCGCCGCGCCCCAAACCAGCGGCAACGCGCCCGAAGCAAGCGGGCGTTTGCGCTTGGTCGGATGATGCCGGTCGTCCTCGAGATCGAGCAGATCGTTCAGCAGGTAGACGCTCGACGCACAGACACCGAAGGCAAAAAAAGCGAGGAGCGCGGCAATGACCAGCGCGGCGTCCGACAGTTGATGCGCCGCGAGCAGCGGAACGAAAATCAGCAGATTCTTCAGCCACTGATGCAGTCGCAACGACTTCGCCCACGTTCCCGGCCACGCGGAGCGTTGGTCGATGACGCGCTCGACGTTGCCCTGCTTGCGGGCCGCGCGCTCTACGCCACTCGACGGATTGATCACATAAGCACGCTCGGCCGCGGCCCAGACTGCGACATCGTCGTGCGAATTGCCCGCGTAGTCGAAGCCTTTCTCGCCGAACTCGGCCACGAGCCTGTCGCGCTTGCGATGCGCGGACAGATTGATGTCGCTATGCGTGGCGAAGGTTTTGTCGAATAGCCCAAGATGATCGGCAATCGCCTTCGCGTAGCGTTCATGGCTAGCGGTCGCCAGCACGAGCGACCGCCCGGCGGCCCGTTCTTCCTTCAGCCACTCGATGACCGTGGCGTCGTAGGGTAGGACGGTGACGTCGATATCGGTCGCTTCGGCCAAGCGGGCTTTGAGGCCGGCTTTGCCCCCGCGCAGGAGCCACAGAAGCGGCTCGTAGAACCGATGGGGAGCGGATCGGGTGAAAGCAAATCCGCATTCAATCAGGACGTCCGAGCGAATGAGAGTTCCATCAAGATCGACGACGAGTGGTTTGCTGCTCATTCAATGAACCGCCGCAGGGCAGAAAAAAGTGTGGAAGGCACATGCGATGCCGTAGAAATTCGTTCTGGCGCGGTAGCGGGTCAAGTCGAACCACGAGGATCAGAATCCGGACCGCGTAAAGCGGCATCACGCTACCATCTCGCGCCCTCCCCTACAACCCGCTTCCAATTTATTTGTCAACTTATTGCCAACTGATTTAACAACCATGAGCCCGCAATATTTGTAACGAAGCAGAATAATCAGTGTACCGGACTCGACCGCGCAGATAATACCAACATCTCGCATATAGGCCGAATTTGCGCAAACCAAGGTGAATTAAACACTTTCGCAAGCTTTTCGGCGATATAGAGAGAAAGAAAATAACGACTCAGGAAGACAATACGTGTTCATACAGCGATGTATATGCGCTTCCCAACGCTGGCCCAGAAAATAGCCGCTCATACCGTTCCCGCGCCGCCGCCCCCATGCTGCGCGCGAGCGCTTTATCCAGCGCAAGCCGGTTAATCGCGGCGACCAGCGGCTCCGGCGCCTCGGGCGGCACGACAAACCCCGTCACCCCATCCTCGTTGACGAACGAGGTCCCCGACCCCACCTCACAGCACACCATCGGTTTGCCGAACATCGCGGCTTCGACCAGCACCATCCCGAACGCTTCGGAGCGCAAATGCGAGGGCAGCACCATCGCGCGACAGCCCTCGAGCAGCGCAACCTTTTCCTCATGCGTGACCTGCCCGGCAAACACGACGTTGGTCGCGCCATGCTGCCGCGCCAATGCGGCGAGCCGCTCGCGCTCCGGCCCCGAGCCAGCGATGACGAATTTCGCCTGCACATGCCGGGCGGCCTCGACGAGCGTATGCAGTCCCTTGTAGTAGCGCAACACGCCGAGCGCCAGAAAATACGGCTCGCCCGGCGCCAGGCCGAGCCGGCTCTCGAGCTTGCGCCGCGCGTCGAGCGGCTGCGGCTCGTCGCGATAGTCGATGATGCCGAGCGGAATCGTCTTCAAACGCTCCTTCGACACGCACGCGGCAAGCGTCTCACTGGTCCGCGCATAGGCCGCCGACGTCGCGACCACCGCGGACATGCTGCGCAGCGTGCGCCGCATCAGCGGCCCATAGACGGCGCCGAGCAGCTTCTGCCGCACGATGTCAGAGTGGTAAGTCATCACCGTCGGTTTGCTGGTGCGTCCGAGCAGATGCAATACGTCGGCGAACGGCCACGGAAAGTGGAAATGCACGACGTCGGCCCAGTCGGCCAGCTCGCGATACCTGATCACCGAGCAGGGCCCACCGAGATCGCACGATGCCGGCGCCGCCCACGATTTCTCGCGGATCACCTGCCCTTCCGGGCGTTCGACGACGGTCGGCGTCGGGCTCGGCGACAGCGTCAGAATGCGCGGTTCGACGCCGCGCTCGCGCGTCGCTAGCGCAATCTGGCGGATCGCTTCCTGCAGGCCGCCGGGCGGGTCCGGGAAGTACGTGCGGTACACATGAACGACCCTCACGTGCGCACCTCAGCGCCGTGTGGCCGCGCGCTGCCGCCGCCCGCCTGCGGGAAGTGGAAGGTGATCGCCAGTATCTTGTCCAGCCGCGCTTCCCACGTGTTCTCGCCAACCGCCGCGCGGGCTTCCTCCACGCTCAGCTTGCCGCGTGCAAGCTGCTTCTCGATCGCCGCGATGAACGCGTCGGCATCGCTGCCCACTTCGAGCCCCGCGCGCGGTTCCTTCGCGAAATCGAGCGGCGTCGATACGACCGGCAGACCGGCCGCGAGATATTCGTAGAACTTCATCGGAAACATCGAGTGCGTGTATTCGTTGATCAGCGTCGGCAACACGCCGACCCGCATGCCGCGCAAATACTGCGGCAGCACGCGATACGGCCGGTAGCCGAGCAGATGCACGTTCGGCAGACGCTTGAGCTGCGCGAGCAGGTCGCTGCGCTGCCCTTCGCGCTCCTCGCCGATGATCACCCATTGCCACTGCGGCCGCGCCTGCGCGGTTTGCAGCAGCAACGGCAGATCGACCTTGAAGTCCGACAGCACGCCGTGATACACGAGCCGCGGCTCGTCGATCGCGGCGAGCTCGGCGGGCAGTGGGCCGTCCGCGCGCGCCGCGCCGAAGTGCGCTTCATCGACGACGTTGCCGAAGAAATGCGTATTGGGGTTAAACGGCAGGCACACGTCCTTCAGCGACTGCGCAGTCGTGAATACCGCCTCGCAGCGCCCGAGCAGGTCCTGCTGGGCATTGCGGAACGCGTCGACGTCGACGCCCGGAATCGCCGCAATATCGTCGACGCAGTGGTAGACCAGGGTCCCGCGCGGCAGCGTCGCGATCGCATCGAGCATGTACGGGTGGTACGTCCACACGACCGGCTTGACGTAGCGATGCGACCTCGCGAAGCGGTTCACCGAAAAACGCAGCATCGCCTGATTCAGCGAGCGCACGAACGGCAGATGATGCCCGGCCGGCACCATCAGCGGCGACAGCACCCAGATGTTGTCGGCGCGGGGCGGCGGGCCGAGCACGAGCGACTGCACGCCGCGCCACAGACGTCGCCACAGGCGCGACCAGTCGCGGCCGCTGGCCACTTTCGGCGAGCGGAAGCCAACGCTTTCCACATACAGAATCCGCCAGCCGCGCGCGGCGAGGATGCTCGCCGTGTGCTGCTTGTTGGTCCAGTACGGCTCGTCCCAGTCGGCGGTCGAAAACAGCACGCAGTCTTGCGGGGCAAGCACGGGGTTCTTGCCGTCAGCCAACGAACACCTCGACCGGTCGGCCGCGCAGGCTGTCGACGATGCGTCGTGAGGCCAGTCCGTCGCCGTACGGATTCGCGCGATCGCGCAGCGCCGCGCGCCGCGCGGGATCGTCGAGCCAGCCGATCACCGCGCTTTCGATGCTCGCCGCGCTCTGGCCCGCGAGCGTCGCGAAGCCGGCGTCGACGCCTTCGCGGCGCTCGGTGTGATTGCGCATCACGACGACCGGCACGCCGAAGGTTGGCGCTTCTTCCTGAATGCCGCCCGAATCGCTGACCACGACGGCGCTGCCGCTGATCAGATAAAGGCTCGTCGGATAGTCGACCGGCTCGATCAGCGCGAGGTTCGGGATGCCATCGAGCTCGCGATGCACGGGCTCGCGCACGGCCGGATTCAGATGCACGGGGAACACCCAGCGGTAATCGCTATAGCGCTGACACAGGTCGCGCAGCACGCGGCAGATGTCCTGCAGCACGTCGCCGAAATTCTCGCGCCGATGGCACGTGACGAGCACGTGCTGCTGCTGCGCGCCATGCCATGCGGGCAGCGGACTCGCCGGCGGCGTGACGCTCCAGCTCGCGCGCACTTCGCCGATCGCATCGACGACCGTGTTGCCGGTCACGACGATCTTCTCTGGCGCGACGCCTTCGCTGAGCAGGCTGTCGCGCGCGCGCGAGGTCGGCGCGAAATGCAGCGTCGCGATGCGGCCGAGCAGGCTGCGGTTCGCTTCCTCGGGAAACGGACTCGCCAGATCGCCGGTGCGCAGCCCCGCCTCGACGTGACCGACGCGGATGCCGCGCTGGAACGCCGCGAAGCCCGCGCAGAACGCGGTCGTCGTGTCGCCCTGCACGATCACCCAATCGGGACGTGTTTCGTCGAGCGCGCGATCGAGCGCGGCGATCAGGCGCGACGCGAGCGCGTTCAGCGATTGACCCGGGTGCATCGTTTCGAGCGTGATGTCCGGTTCGATGCCGAAGAATTCGAGCGCCTGCGCGGCCATGTCCCTGTGCTGCCCGCTCGCGCAGACGATCGTGTCGAACTCGCTGCGCAGCGCTCGCACGAGCGGTGCGAGCTTGATGACCTCGGGCCGCGTGCCCATCACCACCATGACTTTCATTGCAGTGCTTTCCCCGCCTCGACCTTGGTGTGAGCGCCCCGGAACTCGACGCCGAGCGCGAGCGGCGTCGTGTCGGCGAAGGGCGTGACGACGCGAAAGACGCCGTCGTGTTCGACGATCTGCGCGAGCGAGCGCAAGCGCAGGAAATCGAGCGCGGCTTCCTCGTGCAGGAACAGCGGCCGTTGGGCCTTGCCGCGCATGTAGGCGATCAACTGCTCGTGCGCGTCGATGCGCGCCGCCTCGTCGGTCCAGCCGTACGCGTAGCGCTCGGAGAACGGATGGTCGAGATAGCCGAACAGCGTGTTGGTCGCGTACGCGGTGTCGAAGGCCTGCTTGAAGATTGCGAGCGGATCACCCTCTTTCAGCATGCAGTCGCCGTGCAGCATGCACTGTTGGCTGTGACCGACGAAGCCCGCCGGCAAGCCGGCCAACGCGCCGCCGCGTGCGCTCAGAAACTCCGGATCGTTGCGGATGATGCCGCCGATGCAGCCCGCGTAGCCCGCGTCGATCAGGCCGCGCATCGCGTACGGCGGCGACTGGTGAAACGGCGACACCGCGTAGCGCACCGGCACGCCAGTCGCGCGTTCGAGCAGTTCGGCCGATTGCACGCCTTCCGCGATCGCGGTGTCGTAGCTGCCGCCCCAGTTCGGCGAGTGCGTCGCCGTGTGCGACAGCACCGCGCCCTGCTGCCGGTCGGCAAGCAGTTCGCGCAGGATGTCGTGCTGGCCGCCGCGTTGCAGGTTCTGCGTATGCACGGCGAGCGTGAACGGCACGCCGAGACGCCGGTACGCGTGCCACAACGGGCGCGCCGATTCGACGTCCTCGTCGCAATCGAGCCGCGACGTGATCGCCGCGTCGTAACCCCACGGGAGTTCGCTGAGCACGGGCTGACACGGCAGCGCATCGGCCCGGTAGCCCGACAGAAACTGCTCGACGAGGCGCCATTCGAACGAATCGCACGGGCCGACCGGCCGGTTGAACCACAGCACGGCCGATGCGCCCGCATCCCACAGCGCGGCGTACGCGAACTGTCGCTCGCCGTTCACGACGACCGCGGCCAGCTCCGCTTCGGCCGGAACTTCGGGCGCCTGCGCGAGCGCCCAGATCGAGCCGTCGGCGCGAATCGCGCCGTAGCCGAGGTTGTTCCATTCGTCGGTGAAATCGAAGCGCTCGAACGGGCGATGCCATGGCGCGCCGCCGAGTGTCTGCGCGAGCGCGCCGTAGCGCACCGCCGCCGCGCTTTCGCGCGACTCGCCCAAAGGCGCCGTTGCACTGCGGCTCGCTTGCGAGAGGTCGGCGGGCAACGCCGCGGGCCGATAACGCAGATAGTCCGCGAGCGCGATCGGCATATGGCCGAACACGATCAGCTTGCGCGGCCGCGCCTGCACGAACGCGATCAGGTCGGCGCTCCACGCATCGGGCGCGTCGACCGCGACCATGACGTCGGGCGCGATCTCGTGCAGCATGTTGCGCGCGATCGCCTGCGCCTGGGTCGCGCTGACCGAGCGCCGCAGCGCCGCCAGCACGTATTGGCCGGCGTCGGCGCGGGCGTCGGGAAACGCGACGCCGATCATGCGCTCACCACGTGACGGAATTTGGCGCGACTGCCCACACGCACGAAATCGTCGTGGCCGACGTAGGCGATCGTGAACGCGTCCTGCCAGAAGTGGCGCAGCTTCGCGGTGGTGTCCTCCGCGTTCGCGTGCGGTTCGAGCACGATGCGCAAAGTGGGCGGCGTCGTGCGCAGGTCGATCTGGAATTCCTGGATGCCGCCGACGCGGTGATCGAGCATGTCCTGGATGTGGTGCGTCGGATGCGCGACGCCGTTGATCGGCACGACGTCGTGAATCCGGCCGACCACGTCGGTCAGGAAGAAGCCCTTCTCCGTCTCCTGCACGCGCGCGAGGTCGCCGGTCGTGTAGCGGATCAACGGCATCAGCCGGTTGCGGAATCCGGTGAACACGAGCTCGTGCGCGCCGTCGGGGTTGTCCGGCGCGACGCGGCTTTCCGGCCAGCCTTCCGATTCGAGGATCTGGAAGCCGCCTTCGTGACCGTCGAGCTCATAGGCCATCACACCGAGCTCGGCGAGGCCGTAGCGGTCGATCACGCGGCAGCGCAACGCCTTCGCGATCATCTCGCGCGCATGCGGCTCGAGCAGCTCGCCGCTCGACTCGAACACCTGGAACGCGTTGCCGCCGCCGTACTTGCGCTCGACATAGCAGGCGAGCGCGTACATCGTCGACGGATGCGAGTGCGCGAGATACGGGCGGCGGCGCTTCAGCGTGCGCCACATTTCCTCGAGGCCGTGATCGTCGATGCGGTCGAAGAAGACATTGCTGCGATTCATTGCGAAGCATTTGAAGTCTTCGCGCGACGGCCACTCGGGCACGACCTGATCCGGAAAACGGCACGCGAAGTGCAACTCCGAGCGATGGCGCAGCTTGCCGATCCGCTCGCGGCAATAGTTGGTGACCGCCGACGAATAATCGGCGCCTTCCTGGTCGTAGTAAATCGTCGTGGAGAGGCCGGTCGAGCCGCCGGTCTTGCACGCGTGGTGCTTGCCAGCCTCGAGCGGTCCCGACAGGAGACGCGGACCCTGCTCGCGGATGATGTCCTTGGTCAGATACGGCAGTTCTTCGAGGTAGCGCGGGTCGTTCCTGACCTTGGCGGGATCGAACTGCTTCGCCTGGAACAGGTCGCGATAGTAAGGCACCTTCGCGCCGGCGAATTCGAGCGTGGCGACGAGCCGTTCGAGCGCGATGCGGCGGCGATGCGGCATCGGCAGCGAATAGTGCTCGCGCAGCTCGCGGATTTTCGGGCGCACGTTGCGCTTTTCGGCGTTCTCCGCAATCGGATACGCGATATAGCCGCCCGCGAAACCCTTCAGCGTGCGAAACGGCTGACGCACCAGCAGGGATTCGGAGTAGCGCAAAAATGGGTGATTAGCTCGCATCAAATTCGAACCTTGTTACGCCTCGGGATTGGCCACGAGGGTGTTGCTGAACTGCGGGACTGGCTTGCGCCGGGGGCGCGGTTTAGCCGATGAGCCGATGGATTTGCCTGCCGCCGTCGCGCTCGCAGCTCGCGCGTCGGCGCACGTGCGGCAGGCGCAGCATGCGCCGCGCCGGTCGCGCGTCGGCGTGCTCAGTGCGGCAACTGCGCGGTGTGGCTAATGAGCGGCTCGTCGGATTTTTCCGACGGCAGCACGGGTTCGTCGGCGACCATCTTGCCGTGCTCCATCGAGATCTTGCGGCTGCACACGCGCGCGACCAGCGACGGATCGTGCGACGCCACGACCAGCAGCGCCGCCTTGCCGACGAGACCTTCCAGACGCTCGGCCGCCTTCACGCTGAACTCGGCGTCGCCGACGCTCAGCCATTCGTCCATGATCAGGATATCGGCTTCGACGCTCGTCGAGATCGCGAACGCGAGGCGCAGCATCATCCCGCTCGAATAGGTGCGCACCGGCAGATTCAGGTAATCGCCCAGTTCGCTGAAGTCGGCGATCTCGTCGATCTTGCTGCGGATGCGCGCGGGCTTCAGCCCGTCGAGAATGCCGCGCAGATAGATGTTTTCGAAGCCGGTCGCGTCGGGGTCGAGGCCCATCGACACGTCGAGCAGCGACGCGATCTTGCCCCGCACCTTCAGCTCGCCGCGCACCGGCGCATAGACGCCCGACAGCGTGCGCAACAGCGTCGTCTTGCCCGAGCCGTTGTGGCCGATCAGGCCGATGCGCTCGCCTTCGCTGAAGGTGAAGCTCAGGTCGTCGATCGCGCGGACGATCGCATGGCGACCCGCGTCCTGGCCGATCCGGCCGCCCGTCGTCAAATTGAGCACCGCCTTTTTCAGCGAGCGATGCGAGTTCTCGTAAATCGGAAATTCGACGGAGATGTTACGAGCGACAATCGATGAAGAACTCACAATATCAAAGCCAGTAAGGAACGCGATTACGGAAACGCTTCATCAGGATCTGCGCGAACGCAAAGCCGACGATCAGGAGACCAATCGACCACGCCCACGACTCCCAGTGGGTCGGGCGGCCGGTGAGCGGCGCGCGCACCGTTTCGATCAGGTGATAGAGCGGGTTGTATTCGGCGACCCACGCGCGGTCCTTCAGGATTTCCGGCGACCACATGACCGGCGTGAAGAAGAATACGACCTGGATCAGGTTCGTGACGATCGGCGGAATGTCGCGAAAGCGTGCGCACAGCACGCCGAGCGTGACGCCGAGCCACACGCCGTGCAGCAGCAGGATCACGAGCGCGAACGGCACCAGCACGATTTCCCAGCCCGGCCAGTGACCGAACACGAGCAGCAGCACGACGACGACCGGCAGGCTATGCAGCAGGATCACGAAGTTGCGCCACGCGATGCGGCATACGTGGACCGTCAGCGGCAGCCTGATCTGCTTGATCAGATATGCCGAGCCGATGAAGGCCATGCAGCCCTCGTTGGCGACCGACGCCAGATACGCCCACACGACGAGACCCACCGCCAGATACGGTAGATAGTCGGAGAGTTCCTGGTGCAGCAGCGTCGAGTACAACGCGCCGAGCACGACCACCATGATGACCGTGCTGAGCGTGAACCAGAACGGCCCGAGCACCGAGCGGCGATAACGCTGCCGGATGTCGTGCCAGCCGAGCGTGCCCCAGACCCGCACCGCTTTCATGCCGACCAGCAGGTCGTCCCGCTCGTTGTGACGTGTCAGGTCTTCCGAGTCGTTGGTAAAACTGATATCCATCTCAAGTACGTCCGTAAATGTCTTCGAAGCGAACGATATCGTCTTCGCCCAGATATTCGCCGCTTTGCACTTCGATCATCACGAGCTCGACGACGCCCGGATTTTCGAGGCGATGTTTGTGACCCGCCGGGATATAGGTCGACTCGTTGGTCGACACGAAGAACTCTTTTTCGCCGTTGACGACCTTCGCCATGCCGCTCACCACGACCCAATGCTCGTTGCGGTGATGATGCATCTGCAGGCTCAGGCTCGCGCCCGGCTTCACCTCGATGCGCTTGATCTTGAAGCGCGGCCCCTCTTCGAGCACCGAGTACGTGCCCCACGGCCGATGCACGGTGCGATGCACCTTGTACGTCTCATGGCCGCGCGACTTCAGCTCCGCGAAAATCTGCTTCACGTCCTGCGCGCGATCCCGGTGCGCGACGAGCAGCGCATCGGGCGTGTCGATCACGATCAGGTTGTCGACGCCGACCGCGCCGATCAGGCGCCCGTCGCTACGCAGATACGAGTCCTTCACGTCGATGAGCAGCGCCTCGCCTTCGACGCGGTTGCCGCTCGCATCGGCCGGCGACAGGTCGGACAGCGCGGTCCACGAGCCGACGTCGGTCCAGCCGAGGTTGCAGCACACGACCGCCGCGTGCTCGCACTTCTCCATTACCGCGTAGTCGAACGACAGCTCCGGCACCGCGCCGAAGCAGCCCGGCTCGAGACGCACCTGCGCGCCGCTCTTGCCTTCGGCGGACGGCGACTTGTCCATGCATTCGGCCGCGGCATCGAGAATGTCGGGACAATGCTCGCGCATTTCCTTCAGGATCGTGCCCGCGGTGAAGCAGAACATGCCCGAGTTCCACACGAACTTGCCCGACGCCAGATACTCGCGGGCCTTCTCCAGTGACGGCTTCTCGACGAAGCGCACGACCCGCTCGCCATCGGCTTCGATATAGCCGTAGCCGGTTTCGGGCGTATCCGGATGCATGCCGAAGGTGACCACGTTGCCGGCCTGCGCAAGCGTCTGCGCACGCGCGACCGCCGCGGCGAATGCGGTTTGATCCGCGATCAGGTGATCCGCGGCGAGCACCAGCATCACGGTGTCTGCGCCATGCGCCTTCGCCGTGTGCAAGGCCGCCGTGGCAACCGCCGCGGCCGTGTTGCGGCCGAACGGTTCGAGAATGAACGAGGTCGCGACGTTCTTGCCGTTCACCTCGCGGAAATCGTCTTCGGTCTTGAAGAACAGCTCACGGTTGGTTACCGTGAGCACTTCCTTCACGCCGGGCAACGCGACCGCGCGCAGGAACGCTTTCTGCAGCAGGCTTTCGCCGTCCGCGAGACGGATGAACGGCTTCGGGTGCGATTCCCGCGAGACCGGCCAGAGCCGCGATCCCGCTCCGCCGCACAGAATGATCGGTAACAAACTCACAGCTCCCTCTCGATACCGTATTTTTTACGTGGCCATACTGGCTTGCGCGCGGTTGACGCACACGTTTGCAATCTACTGCGCATAGAACGTTAAATCCGCGCCTGGAACGCCCTCGCGTCGAGCGACATTCTACCGCCGCACCCCTTTCACCATTGTCAGGCAACAATCGTTTCGATCGATCCCGGACCACGACGGCATCATGGCGAGCGGCGTGCGCGGCAGGACGTCCGATGCGAGTGTTTCCTTCGCCGCACCGGCGCTCGCGAGCCCTGCGTCGAAACCGCGACTCAGGTGCGCGCCGCCGGCGACTTTGGAAAACCGTCCGTCAGACACAGCTTCAACGCGTCGCGCCAATGCGGCCCGGCGAGCCCGAACACGCGCGCCAGCTTGTCGTTCGACATTCTGGAATTGGCTGGGCGCTTCGCGGGCGTCGGGTAATCCGCGGCCGGAATCGGCAGCGTGTTCGGCCTGTTCGGCAAATCCGCGAGTTCAAAGATCGCCGACGCGAAACCGTGCCACGACGTCGAGTCGCCCGCGCACAGGTGATAGATGCCCGAACGCTCGTCCCACCACTTCGCGCCGTCTTCGGCGGCGAAGGACTGCGCGCACAGATGCGCGGTCAGCGTCGCGATCGTGTTGCACCAGGTGGGCGCGCCGAACTGGTCGGCCACCACCTTCAGCTCCGGCCGATCGGCGCCGAGCCGCAACATCGTCAGCAGAAAGTTCTTGCCGCGCGTGCCGTACACCCAGCTCGTGCGCAAGACGAGGTGATTCACGCCGCTCGCCGCGATTGCCTGCTCGCCCGCGAGCTTGCTGCGGCCGTAGACGTTCTGCGGATCGGTTGGATCGTCTTCGACGTACGCGCCTTCTTTCGTGCCGTTGAACACGTAGTCGGTCGAATAGTGGATCAGCGCGGCGCCGAGCTTTTTCGCTTCCTCGGCGAGCACGCCCGGTGCTTCGCCGTTGATGCGCATTGCCAGGTCGCGTTCTTCTTCGGCCTTGTCCACCGCCGTATAAGCGGCCGGATTGACGATCAGCGCGGGACGCAGGTCGCGCACCACCGCGCGAATCTGATCGAGGTTCGACAGATCGAGCCGCGAGCGGTCGACCGCGACCACGTTGCCGAGCCCTTGCAGCGTGCGCGCGAGTTCATAGCCGACCTGGCCATTTACGCCGGTGACGAGAATCGTCCGTTTCGCGTCGTGTGCGCTCATGCGATCCCCTTATGCGTAGACTTCGGCGTCGGCGAGACGCTTGCCCGCCGCATCCTTGGCCGCGAGCAGCGGCTCGAAGTCGACCGGCCATTCGATCCCGATCGCCGGATCGTTCCACACGATGCTGCGCTCGTGCTCGGGGAACCAATAATCCGTGGTCTTGTAGAGGAACTGCGCGGACTCCGACAGCACGACGAAGCCGTGCGCGAAACCGGGCGGCACCCACAGCTGCCGATGGTTCTCGACCGACAGCGTCACGCCGACCCACTTGCCGAAGTTCGGCGAGCTCTTGCGGATGTCGACGGCGACGTCGAACACCTCGCCCTCGACCACGCGCACGAGCTTGCCCTGCGCATGCTGGATCTGATAGTGCAGACCGCGCAGCACGCCTCTCGCCGAACGCGAATGATTGTCCTGCACGAACTCGACGCCCGGCTCGACCTTCTCGGCGAATTCGAGCGCATTGAAGCTTTCGAAAAAGAAGCCGCGCGGATCGCCGAACACCTTCGGCTCGATGATCTTGACTTCGGGCAGCGCGGTTGCAGTTACCTGGATGGCCATGCGACGTGATCCGTGAGAATGTTTTGCAGGTATTGCCCGTAGGCATTTTTCGCGAGCGGTTTGGCGAGCGCGAGCAACTGCTCGCCGTCGATCCACTGACGCCGGTACGCGATCTCTTCCGGACACGCGACCACCAGACCCTGGCGCTTTTGCAGCGTTGCGATGAAGGTCGCGGCTTCGATCAACGAATCGTGCGTGCCGGTGTCGAGCCACGCATAACCGCGGCCCATGATCTCGACGTTGAGCGCCGCGTTCGCGAGGTAGCGCGAGTTCACATCGGTGATTTCGAGCTCGCCGCGCGGCGACGGCTTGATGTCCGCGGCGATGTCGCAGACCTGCTTGTCGTAGAAGTACAGACCCGTGACCGCGTAGTTCGAACGCGGCCTGGCGGGCTTTTCCTCGATCGACAACGCGCGGAACTGCTTGTCGAATTCGACCACGCCGTAGCGTTCCGGGTCCTGCACGTGATACGCGAACACGGTGGCGCCGTCGGTCTGATCGTCGGCGCGTTCGAGTTGCTTCGCGAGATCGTGGCCGTAGAAGATGTTGTCGCCGAGAATCAACGCCGACGGATCATTGTTCACGAACTCGCGGCCGATGATGAAGGCCTGCGCGAGTCCATCCGGCGACGGCTGCACCGCGTACTGGATGTTCATGCCCCACTGGCTGCCGTCACCGAGCATCGCCTCGAAGCGCGGCGTGTCCTGCGGCGTGGAGATGATCAGCACGTCGCGAATACCCGCCACCATCAGCGTGGACAGCGGGTAGTAGATCATCGGCTTGTCGTACACCGGCAGCAGCTGCTTGGAGACGACGTGCGTGATCGGATACAGGCGGGTGCCCGAGCCGCCCGCGAGAATAATGCCTTTGCGCGCCATTGCCGTGCCTTTACGCGCGCTGCGCGTAGTTGGTCTCGACCCACTTCCGGTATTCGCCCGAAGCGACTTCGTCGACCCATTGCTGGTTGTCGAGATACCACTGGACCGTTTTGGCGAGCCCCGTCTCGAACGTTTCCGCCGGCTTCCAGCCGAGTTCGCGCTCGAGCTTGCGAGCGTCGATCGCGTAACGGCGGTCGTGACCCGGACGATCTTTCACATAGGCAATCTGGTCGCGATACGAGCCGGCCGCCTTCGGGCGCTGCTGGTCGAGCAGGTCGCACAGCGTGTGCACGACCTCGAGATTCTTCTTCTCGTTCCAGCCGCCGACGTTGTACGTCTCGCCCGGCGTGCCGCGCGCGAGCACTTCACGGATCGCGCTGCAGTGGTCGCCGACGTACAGCCAGTCGCGCACGTTCTGCCCGTCGCCATACACGGGCAGCGGCTTGCCGCCGAGCGCGTTGGCGATCATCAGCGGAATAAGCTTTTCGGGGAACTGGTACGGGCCGTAGTTGTTCGAGCAGTTGGTGGTCAGCACCGGCAGGCCGTACGTGTGGTGGTAGGCGCGCACGAGGTGATCCGAACCGGCCTTGGTCGCCGAATAGGGGCTATTCGGCGCATAAGGCGTAGTTTCGGAGAACTGCGGATCGGTTGCCGACAGCGAGCCGAACACTTCGTCGGTCGACACGTGCAGGAAGCGGAACGCGGCGCGCTGCGCAACGCCCAGCGTGTTCCAGTAGCTGCGCGTCGCTTCGAGCAGCGTGAAGGTGCCGACGACGTTGGTTTGCACGAAATCGGCCGGACCGTGGATCGAGCGATCCACATGGCTCTCGGCCGCGAAATGCAGCACGGCGCGTGGCTTGTGCTCGGCCAATAGCGTATCGAGCGCGGCGCGATCGCAAATGTCGACGCGCGCGAAAATGTGTTTGGGATTGCCCTGTAGCGACTTCAGCGTGCCCAGGTTGCCGGCGTAGGTCAGTTTGTCTACGTTGAGCACCGCTTCGTCCGACGCATTCAGCCAGTCGAGCACGAAATTAGCGCCGATAAAGCCGGCACCGCCCGTTACCAGGATCATGTAATTCCCTTGTCGATGTTAGTGACAGGCGGCGAAGAGCTTGCGACCTGTTCACCCCGCGTGGTGTCCGTTTCTCTGGTCGTCCGTCGCGTTCCCCGGAGAGGGGACACTCAGACGCCAATTTTATGAATCCCCAATTATAAAGCCGCCCAGTGCAAAAAGCAGAACCCTAACAACTTGAAACAGCTTGACAGAATTCGTTGCCGTTGGTCTGTGAAAAGGGGCTTTTCGGTGCGATTACGCGCATTTTGGCGCCTGTAATGATGTGCGCCACATACTGTGCGGCGCGGCGCGGAAAGAGTGGGAAACGAAGAAGAAGAACGGCGAAAGCGTCATGAAAGGCCGCAAACGCGGCCCTTCGGTGCAGACCGTCAGGCGGTTGCTCGCGCGAGCGCGCTCAGGCCGCGAGCATCCAGCGCAGCGTATCGATGAAAGGGATCGACTCGACGGCCGGCACCAGCGAGTGCAATTTGGCGGGCGAACCGGCAAGCATCTTGACGTCCGTTTGGCGGACAAAGGCGGGATTGACCTGGACCTCGATGTCGTGACCGGTGAGTTCGCTCGCGGTCGTGAGGATTTCCCGCAACGAATACGGGGTGCCGGTGCAGACGTTGACGATTTCGGCGGCGACATTGGAGTCGAGCAACGCCTCGTACGCGCTCGCCACATAACGCACGTCAGAGAAGTCGCGCGCGATGTCGATATTGCCGAGTTCGATCGATGCCGCGCGCCGCGCGAAGTGGCTGACGATCTTCGGCACGAGGAAGTTCACCGCCTGGCCGCGGCCGGTGTAGTTGAACGGCCGCACGATCAGGATCGGCAGGCGGTCGAACCATGTGCGCACCAGCGCTTCCATGGCCGCTTTGCTGGCCGCGTAATGATTGACCGGCATAAGCGGGAAGCTCTCGTCGATCGCGGCGCTGCTGACGTTGCCGTACACGTTCGCGCTGCTTACGATCAGCAGCTTGCGCGGCACATGGCCAATCGCGACACAGGCTTCGAGCAGGTTCTGCGTGCCGATCACGTTGACGCGATAAAAGTCGAGCGGATCGTTGTGCCCCACGAAGCTGATCGCGGCCAGATGCACGATGAAATCGGGCCGCACGGTTTCGAGCACGCGCCGGCAGTCTTCCGGTGAGGTGATGTCGAGTTTGACGCGTGTCGGCGTGTCGGGCTCGTCGCGGCCGGACACCGCTTCGATCACGGTATGGCCGCGCCCGGTCAGCTTCTCGACCAGATAGCGGCCGGTAAAACCGTTCGCACCGGTGACGAGCGTGCGAAATGATTGCTTCGCCGCGGAAGACGACATGCTGGCTTCGTTCACGAGAGAGTCATCCTGTTGTTGTATTGGAATCGCGCGCGGTCCATGCGTGGTTGCCGCGGTGCCGTGTTACGGCGGTGTTCCACCCGCGTCCCGCAACGTGATCGCGCGATACCCGAACCCCAAACGGGCTATTATGTCACGCTATCTTGCTGCTCTGCCCAGCGTGGCACGCGTCGTGCGGCACCGCGCGTATCGAATCGCCTTGATTTCCTCGATGACACCCCTCAACGCTTCCAGTACCTCCGCTCCCCTCGTCCCTCTTGCTTTCGGCGATCTGCAAGGCTGCCGCGCACCGTTTCGGCAACTGCTGGCCAAAGCCGCGCCGCCGGACGGCACACCGCTGTGGTTCGCCGGCGATCTGATCAACCGCGGCCCCGACTCGCTCGACACCTTGCGCGACGTGATCGCGTTCGGCGAGCGCGCGGTGCCGGTGCTCGGCAATCACGATCTGCATCTGCTGTCGGTGTCGGCGGGGATTCGCAAGTCGAAGAAAGGCGACACGATCGAAGACATCCTCGCCGCGCCCGATGCCGCCGATCTGCTCGAGTGGATACGCCACCGCCCGCTCGCGCATTTCGACAACGGCATGCTGATGGTGCATGCGGGCGTGCTGCCGCAATGGGATGCGACGCTGACGCTCGAACTCGCCGACGAGTTGCAACGCGCACTGCGTGCGCCGAACTGGAAAGAGACGCTTGCCGGCTTGTACGGCAATGAACCGAACCGCTGGAAGCCGGGCCTGAAGGGTATCGAGCGTCTGCGCGTCACGTGCAGCGCGTTGACGCGCATGCGCTTTTGCAGCGCCGATGGCGTGATGGATTTCAGCAGCAGCGGCACGCTCGCATCCACGCCGAGCGGCTGCATGCCGTGGTTCGACGTGCCGTCGCGCCAGACCGCCGATGTGACCGTCGTGTTCGGTCATTGGGCCGCGCTCGGCCTGATGTTGCGCGACAACCTGATCGGCCTCGACTCGGGTTGCGTGTGGGGGCAGAAGCTGTCGGCGGTACGGCTCGCGAAAAACCCGGCTGAGCGGACGTTGACGCAAGTCGATTGCGATTCGCTCGGCGTGCCGCGCGGGGGCAACTAACCAGAAGACGGCGACGCTGCCCGGCAGCGCCGCCGCTTAGACCGAGCGGCGCGGCTGATCGACGGGCTCGATCAGCGTTTCCGCCGTCTCAGCGGCGTCGCTCGACGACGCAGCATCTACGACGTCGCCCTCTTGCGCGACCGTCCCCGCCACTGCGTTGCCGGCCTGCATGTCCCGCAACGCGTTCGCCACCACCTGCTGAGCCTGCGCCGCGAGCACCCGCCGGTCCGCGTCCGGCGCGAGCGGTGCGCCAACATATACGTGGGCGGTCAGCGGACCGCCACGCAACAGCATGTCGAGCGAGTCGGACAACGACACGTCGTCGATATATGCGGGTGCCGTCGACTGCCGGCCCTGCGCGTCCTCGTACATGATGCACAGCGGCTGCACCGGCACACCGGCCGACACCGCGGCCTGGAACATGTTCGCGTGAAACGGCAGCAACTCGAGCCCGTTCGACGTCGTGCCTTCGGGGAACACGCACATCAGTTCGCCCGCGCTGAGCCGTGCGGCGAGTTCGTGCATGATGCGCTTCGCGTCACTGCGCTTCTCGCGCTGGATGAACACCGTATCGAGCTGCTGTGCGAGCCATCCGACCACCGGCCATTGCCGGATCTCCGCCTTCGAGACGAACGGCGTCGGCCGCCACGCGTTGATTACGTAGATGTCGATCCACGAGATGTGATTGGCGACGACGAGCACGCCACGATCGAGCCGCACCGCGTCGTTATGCACGACGAGGCGCATGCCGCACAGCCGCAGCATCTTCAGCGACCACGCGCGATTGAGCGCGTGACGCCGCTCGGCGCTCGCGTTCGGAAAGCGCGTCGCGACGGTCCACATACCGTGCAGCAGATGCGTGATGAGACGGACCTTGCGTAACGCGAGCTTCATGGCCGGAGCTTTCCTTGACTGGACCGAAACGATACCGCTCAGCGCTGTTCGTAGGCGAGCTGACCGGACACGACGGTCGCGCGCACCTGTGCCGGCAGCTCGTAGCCGAGGAACGGCGTGTTGTGCCCCTGGCTCTTCAGCGCACGCGGCTCGACGCGCCAGTGAGCGTGACGGTCGAACACGCAGAGATCGGCCACCGCGCCGAGCGCGATGCGGCCAGCCGCTTCGAGGCCGAGCACCTGCGCCGGCGCCGCGGTGATGCGATTGAACGCGGTCGCGAGCGGCACGCCCGCTTCGTCGGCCCACTTCACCGTCAGCGACAGGAACAGTTCGAGGCCGGTTGCGCCCGGCGTCGCTTCGGCGAACGGCAGCAGCTTTTCGTCGTCGTCGACCGGCGTGTGCGCGGAGCAGATCGCATCGATCGTACCGTCGACGAGGCCCGCGCGGATCGCTTCGCGATCGCGCTGCTGGCGCAGCGGCGGATCGAGCCGGAACTGCGCGTCAAAGTAACCGATGTCGAGGTCGATCAGATGCACGTGGTTCACGGTGACGTCGCACGACACCGGCAGGCCCTCGCCCTTCGCCGCGCGCACGAGCGCCACGCCCGCCGCCGACGACACATGCGACACATGCACGCGCGCGCCGGTTACGCGCACGAGTTCAAAGATTGTATGCAGCGCGATCGTTTCGGCCGCCACCGGGACACCCGACAGCCCGAGCCGCGACGCCAGCGCGCCGCTCGCCGCGACGCCGCCCTTGCCCAGATACGCATCGACGGGACGCAGCCACACGGTGAAATCATAGGTCTTCGCGTATTGCAGCGCGCGCATCAGCACCTGGGTATCGACGATCGGCGTGTCGGCCTGCGAGAAGCCGACGCAGCCCGCCTCGGTCAGCTGGACCATCTCGGTGATGACCTGCCCCTTGAGACCGACCGTCAGCGCGCCGAGCGGATACACGTGCGCCTTGTTCTGATTGCGCGCGCGGAACTTCAGCATTTCGACGAGGCCCGGTTCGTCGAGCGTCGGATCGGTGTCCGGCGGACATACGAGGCTCGTCACGCCGCCCGCGAGCGCCGCGGCCATTTCCGAGCCGAGCGTCGCCTTGTGCTCGTACCCCGGCTCGCGCAAACGCGCGCACAGGTCAACGAGACCCGGCGCGATCGACAGACCGCGTGCGTCGAGCGTGCGCTCCGCCTGGAAGCCGGCCGGCGCGTTGCCCAAGGCAGCGATCTTGCCCGCCTCGATAAAGATATCCTGCTGCTGTTCGGTGCCCGCTGCCGGATCGACCAGCGTGCCGCCTTGAATATGAATCTTCATGCGCTGCCTTTGTTAAACCTGTGGTTCAGCCTATCGTTCGGCTTCCCGATCAGTCGTTGCTTAGTCGTTATTGCCCGCGACGATCCCCATCACCGCCATGCGCACCGCGATACCGAACGTGACCTGATTCAGGATCACCGATTGCGGGCCGTCCGCGACCTGCGAGTCGATCTCGACGCCGCGGTTCATCGGGCCGGGGTGCATCACGATCGCATCGGGGGCGGCGAGCGCGAGACGCTCGGGCGTGAGCCCCCAGCTCTTGAAGTACTCCTGCGACGACGGCAGCAGCGCGCCGCTCATGCGTTCGTTCTGCAGGCGCAGCATGATGATCACGTCGACATCCTTGAGACCTTCGTCGAGGTTGTGGAACACGCGCACGCCCATCTGTTCGAGGCCGCCCGGCAGCAGCGTGCGCGGACCGATCGCGCGCACTTCGGGCACGCCGAGCGTGGTCAGCGCATGAATGTCCGAGCGCGCGACGCGCGAATGCAGGATGTCGCCGACGATCGCGACGCGCAGCTTCGTGAAGTCCTTCTTGTAGTGGCGGATCGTGTACATGTCGAGCAGACCCTGCGTCGGGTGCGCGTGACGGCCGTCGCCGGCGTTGATCACGTGCACGTGCGGCGCGCAGTGCTGCGCGATCAGGAACGGCGCGCCGCTCGACGCATGACGCACGACGAACAGATCCGCGTGCATCGCCGACAGGTTGTTGATCGTGTCGAGCAGCGATTCGCCCTTGCTGGTCGACGACGCGTTGATGTTCAGATTCAGCACGTCGGCCGACAGCCGCGTGGCCGCGATCTCGAACGTGGTACGCGTGCGCGTCGAGTTTTCGAAGAACAGGTTGAACACCGACTTGCCGCGCAACAGCGGCACCTTCTTCACTTCGCGATCGGTCACGCTGACGAACTGGTCGGCGGTCTCGAGAATGTGATTGACGATGGCCTTCGGCAACCCCTCGATCGACAGCAGATGTTTGAGCTCGCCGCTCTTCGTGAGCTGCGGGTTGCCCTTCAGGAAGCCGTAGCGGAAGCGCTCGGATGCGCTAACGGAGGAATCTTGCGGGGCCGGGGTGGCGGTGTTCATGATGTACCTGCTTCAAATACGGGCTTCAACGTGATCGAGGTCGCGTCGACACGCCGCTCACGCGCGTTTCAATCGACGCGCGCTTCAGTGTGAAAAGAAAACCGCTGGCCGCCCGCGCCGTCGTCTTCACGGGCCAGCACGAGCGTCGCATCGGCGGGTACGTCGACCACGCCACCGACGAAGCGCGCCGCCACCGGCAACTCGCGTCCGCCCCGATCGGCGAGCACCGCGAGTTCGACCGATGCCGGCCGGCCATAGTCATACAGCTCGTTGAGCGCCGCGCGAATCGTGCGGCCGGTGTACAGCACGTCGTCGACCAGCACGATGCGGTGGCCATCGACCGCGAACGGTAGCGAGGTCGGGCTTGCTTGCGCGTGCAGCCCTTTCTTCGCGTAGTCGTCGCGATGCAGCGCGACGTTCACCACGCCGAAGCTCGGCAGTTTCAGGTCGCGCGCGAGCCGCTCGGCGAGCCACGCGCCGCCGCTATGGATACCCGCCAGTACCGCCGCGTCGGCACCGGCTTGCGTGGCGGCGAGCTGGTCGCCATACGCCGCTCGAATCTGGTCGAGCAACGCGCGATACAGCGCTTCGGCGTCAATGGAACTCATGATCGTCGGAAAGTCCGTCTAGATATTGCTGGAGGATGATGCTCGCGGCTTCGGCGTCGAGCATGTCGGCGCGGGCATTGCCGGCGCGGATTTCCGCCTCGGCCTCGACCGACGAGTAGCGCTCGTCGACCCACGTGACCGGCAGATTGAAGCGGCCGTTCAGCTGGTTGCCGAAGCGCTTCGCGAGTTGCGTGCGCTCGTGCGGTGTGCCGTCGGGGTGCATCGGCAGGCCGACCACCAGGGCATCGGGCTTCCATTCGGCGATCAGCTTGCCGAGCGCTTCGAAGCGGTACTCCCTGCTGCGGTTCTGCACGACGACGAGCGGCCGCGCGCGGCGCGTCAGCGAATTGCCGACTGCCACGCCGATGCGTTTCTCTCCGTAGTCGAACGCAAGCAGCGTCGCCTCACGTCCGGCCGGCAGATTCATGCGCGGCCCCTCATGCGTGCCCGGCCTCGCCCGACAGCATCGACAACGACACGCCGAGCAGCGCGAGCGCCGCTTCGAGACGATCTTCGGCGGGCACGTCGAAAACGATCTTCGGATCGGCCTCGACCGTGAGCCAGCCGTTCTTGGAGATTTCGTCTTCGAGCTGACCCGCGCCCCAGCCGGCGTGGCCGAGCGTCAGCAGGAAACGCTCCGGACCGTTGCCGCTCGCGACGGCCTCGAGCACGTCTTTCGACGTGGTCATTTCGAGCCCGCCCGGCACCGACATCGACGACGTGTATGCGCTGCCGCCTTTCGGATCGTGCAGCACGAAGCCGCGCTCGGTCTGCACCGGGCCGCCGAAATACACGGGGACATGGAGAAGCGGTTCGATCTCGAGCTTCAGATCGATGCGATTGAAGAGCGCCTGCAGGTCGATATCGGTCGGCCGGTTGATCACGAGGCCGAGCGCGCCGCGCTCACTGTGATCGCAAAGGTAGACCACCGTTCCTGAAAACGTCGGATCGGCCATGTTCGGCATGGCGATCAGGAACTGGTTGGTCAGATTGATGCGATCGGTACTCTTGGACATAGTTCGGATTTTAGCAAAGACGATGCGCGATGGCGGGCTGCTTTGAGCATTGCAACGCGTTGGGTTGCACGCTATGCGACGCGCCATCGACGCCGGATCAAGTTGCACTCTATCACGCGCGCGACTTGCGCCATGCCGCGATCAGGCGCCGAAACACCGCGTAGAACGGCACGTTCGGCGCGCGTCGCGAAGTAGCGGGATTGTGACTTGTCACAATGGGTCTAAGCGGGTTCGGCGCGCGTCGGTCGTAGCGTTGCGGATGCAATTCGCGCGCCACGTCGCGCGTTTGGTTCGACCCGGCTTGCGCTTCACGCGCCGCCCTGCTCGATCGCACGCGTGAGCGCGGCGAGCGCCGCCTGCGTGAAGCTGCCGCCGGCCGGCCCAACGCCCGCGGCGACCTTGTGCAGCGACGCACGCAAGGCCTCGGCGGCCTGCTCGAGCGTGTCGGCCGGCGGCGCGCCGACGATCACGTGCGCGCGCACCGCCGGCGTCGCGACGCCCGCATGCGCACGACGCCGCCATGCGAGACCGAGCGCGTCGGCGAGCAGCGCCACGTGACCGAGACCGAGCGCGCAAGCGGCCGAGCCAAGCCGGTAGGCGGCGTCGCCCGCCTGCAGCGCTTCGCTCGGGTCGGCTTTTTCCGGCTGATCGGCCGCGCGCGCATGGGCGGCCAGCGCCTCGATGGACGCGTCGGCGGTCTGCAGGAAGTCTTCGTACGCGTTCGCGTTGACGCTCAGCACGCCGAGATCGCGCGTGTGCGGCAGCGACTGCGCCTCGAGCGCGCCCGCCTCCCACAGCGCTTCCGACGACTGCGTGCCGGCGACGTGCCAGTCGACGGTCAAGCCATAGTCGTGCAGCACCTCGACCTGGTCGGCGTCTTGCGCGGCCGCGCCGAACAGCGCGTAGTCGCGCCACAGCAGCGCGAGCGTCGCGCGCACCAGCGAACGCGGCGCGCGCTCGATGCCGCGCGCGTGATCGGCGAGCGCCAGGTTGCAGCGCGCGTAGAAGCGCCGCGCCTCGATATCGCGGATTGCGTGGCCGCGCGCGCGCAGCGCCTTCGCGCAGGCGCGCGCGAGCCGCCAGAAGTCATACGGATCGGGGCCGGCGAGTTCGGTGAACACGGCGTCGAGCTCGTCGAGCGCGGCGTTCGTGACCGCAAGCGCCACCGCGCTGCCTGTGTCGGCCTGCGAGCGCAGCACCGGTAGCAACGCGCGCTCGTAGCGCGCCCGCAGATGGGCAAGCTGATCGGCCGATTGCGCGTGCAGCGAAGCCGGCGGCACTGGCCGCGCGCACAGCGCGAGGTCTTCGAACGCGACGGCGGAGCCCGGCGTGGGTTCGATGAGTTGCGCACACAGCTCGCGGTAGTGGTTGAACAGCGTCGGCGAGCAACTGAGCTCGCGCAGATTGTGACGCTCGAGCGCCGCGCGGAAGTCGCGCAGCGCCGCGCCGAACACTGGCCGCGCGCTTTCCGCTTCGGCTGGCTCACCGCTCGCGAGCGGCGAGAGCCGCACGAGGGCGTCGGTGAAACGCTGCGCGCTGAGCCAGCCCGCCGTGCGCAATGCATGCGACGCGCGCAGCAGCGCGGCACCGCTCTCGTCGCGCTGCTCGAACGCGAGCGACGCCTCGGCGAGCGCGAGTTCCGCAGGGCGGACCGCGCCGCCGCGCGGGTTCGGCAGTGCATCGATGGAAACGGGTGCTGCGGATCGAAGAGTCATGGGCAGGCGACACGAAGCTGACGGGGCCGTCGCTTCGCGCCGCGTGTTGAGTGAGCGGAAACCGCGCGAACCGGCGACGGGACAATGACAGACTACCGTTGCGACACGACGCGACCGGCGATGTTCCGCGCCGGCGCGCTCAGACAGGCGCCGGGCGTGCCGGACGCATCAAGCGATTGCAGCAATTGCGCGGCGGATGACGCCGCTGACTTTTCGGGATCGAAGCTCAGGGTTCAGGTTCGGACCGAAT
This sequence comes from Paraburkholderia sp. CI3, assembly GCF_050436505.1. Classification (NCBI taxonomy): domain Bacteria; kingdom Pseudomonadati; phylum Pseudomonadota; class Betaproteobacteria; order Burkholderiales; family Burkholderiaceae; genus Paraburkholderia; species Paraburkholderia sp. CI3. The sequence continues at coordinate 3,746,874 of NZ_JBNDMI010000004.1, read as the reverse complement.
CTCGGGACCCGGTTTGGGGGCCGAAGCTTCCGGCGTGTCGCACGAGCCCATCAAACCGCGACGCCGGAACAATGATCAAGCGACGCGAACGACCGACCGGCTGACGCCGGCGGCTTGCCGAACTTCAGATCTGGACCATTTCGAAGTCTTCCTTGCGCGCTCCGCACTCCGGACACGTCCAGTTGATGGGTACGTCTTCCCAGCGCGTGCCCGGCGCAATGCCTTCGTCGGGCAAGCCGGCCTCTTCGTCGTAAATCCAGCCGCAAATCAGGCACATCCAGCTTTGATATTCCATTCTTTTGTCGCGTCGTTGAGTCCGTGGAAGCGGGAGCCATGATGGTACCGTGTTGCCGCCCCCATGCCTAGCAATCGAAAACTCGCAATCGTAGCGTGGACCGGGCTTCGGCGGTGCGCCCGCGCGCCGTGCGCACGACGCTCGCGGCGTCATGCCGCATGGTGGTGGGGACACCCGGCAGCGCGATAGGGGGCGCCCTCGGCAAGCTCGCGGCGCTAGCGTGGCAACCTCAACGCGATCCCCGCCGGCCGCGCGTCAGCGGGCCGCGAGCCAGCCTCTGGCGATCCCCGCCGCGCGAAAAAACGCCCTCTCCACGGTTTAGGCCGCATAATTGAGCCAATTGCGCATTGCGCGCCGAAATCCTGCTTTCCTTATCCATTTTCATGCCCAGCGACACGCCTCCGATCGTCCTCACCTTCGGTCTCTCCGACCCCACCGGCGGCTCCGGCCTGCAGGCGGACCTGTTGACACTTGCCAGCATGGGCTGCCACGGCGTTTCCGTGCTCACGGGCTATACCGTGCGCGACTCGGCGAACTGCGACGAAGTCACCGGGCTCGACCCGGACATCGTCGCGACGCAGGCGCGCATGCTGCTCGAGGACATGCCGATCGCCGCATTCAAGGTCGGCGCGTGCACGCGCGCCGAAGTGGTCAGCGCGATCGCGGAAGTTGTCGCCGACTACGACGACGTCCCGCTGATCCTCGCCCCGGACTTCACGCTCGACGACGAGCACGTGCTCGCCGCCGACGAACTGCGCGAAGCGATCGCCGATCTGCTCGCGCCGCAAACCACGCTGCTAGTCGCCGACTCGGCGACGCTGCTCGCGCTCGCGCAGCCCGACGGCGACGCGGAGGCGCCGAGCCTCGACGCGGCGATCTCGCACCTGCTGTCGCAGGGCTGCGAGTACATTCTGTCGACCGAAACCGGCACGCATCGGCTCGTCAACACACTCTTCAGCGAGGACGGCCAGTTGCGTCAGGACATGTGGGACCGCGCGCCGCATCGGTTGACGGGCCTGACCGATACGCTCGGCGCGGCGATCGCCGCGCTTCTCGCCAACGGCCAGGAGCCCGCGGAAGCGGTGCGCGAAAGCCAGGAGTATCTGTATCAGGCAGTGCGCAATGCGTTCCGGCCCGGCATGGGGGCGTACATGCCCGATCGCTTCTTCTGGGCGCGCAGCAGCGATGAAGACGAAACGCCGCCCGCGCAAGGCAAGGGCGCGGCGCCGGGGGAAGCGCGGCACTGACCTCGCCATTTGTCGGCATCGACTAAAAACCCGCTGTCAGCCGGTTTTTTCATTAATGCGACTTTCGCGATTGGTGCGACTTTCCATTCGATTTATCCAAATTGAATAATGTAATTAGCGCGTAGCTATGGCTACTGCCGCGCCCAGTTCGTCTCGTGGGCATCTTAGTCAATTTATTGTGCATAGCCGCATGAATCTTGCTGTCGGCGATGCAACCACACGTTATACCGCGTAATTAAACGTTACAACGCCAATGACATCTTTTGTCTAGACTTTACGCATCACGATCAGTCATATGTCCCCACATGTCATTTCCCACCTTTTTCATCCATCCACCGAAATGCGGCGGTTCGACCGTTATTTCGTTTTTTGATTTGAATAAAGGTAATGACCAATTCATTAGCTTTGTCTGGGATCAGGATGGCTGGGGAAACTGTCGCGCGAAGCTGCTCGAGACGCAGGTAGGCGGCGGTCATCTCCCGTATGGCATTCATCGGATGATCAAACATCCGGTCAACTACTGCACGATCCTGCGCGAGCCGCTCGCGCGCCAGATCTCGCACTACTGGTATGCGGCGAACGGCAAGAACGGCCAGATCACGCGCGGCGTCAGCGTGTCGGCGACCGAGGCTCTGGCGCTGCAAGGCGTACTGTCGCTCGACGAGTGGGTCAGCGAATCGCTCGGCGGCAGGAACCTGTTCGTGCAGATGCTGAGCGGCGAGCCGGCGGTCAACGAAGCGAGCCTCGCCGTCGCGCAAATCCATTTGCGCGAACAGATCGGTACCGTCGGCGTCTGCGAGGACATGAGCGAATTCTTATTGCGGCTGTGCGGTGCGACAGGGATGAAATTACCGTTCTGTTTCGAAGCGAATCGCACCAATGGTGCGCCGAAAGGCAAAGCTCACATCAGCGAAGCAGCCAGACAAAAGTTCATCGACGACAATAGCCTCGATTACGAACTGTTCCGCGACGCGAATCGAATCGTCGAAGCCTATGCGAATGAAACGGGCAGCGTCTTTTCGAATGCGCTCGAATTGGTCCGCGTGATTCAGTCCGAAATAAATCAGCTCGAGAATCCGCACGTCTATAGCGCGACGGTTTTCGGCATCGATGGCTCATTCCTGTCGCGCGTGCATGAGGTGATCCGCCGCTTCGATCTCGCGCCGATCGACACCTATCTGGAGTTCGCGCGAAGCCGGCAGCGTCCGCCGGTCGACCTGTTCGACGGTTTTGTCGACACGGTGCGCGACGGCGTAGTGTGCGGCTGGGCCGTCAACCTGAGCGAGCCGCAGCGGCAGGTACCGCTCGAGGTGCGGGTCGGCACGCAGATCGTCGCGACCGGCTGCAGCGGCGAGCCGCGGCCCGATGTGGTGAGCGCCGGCTATCCGAGCGCATACAGCGGATTTTCGATTCCACTGCCGAACGATATTCCGGAAGGCTTTCGCGTTACCATTGCCAATTCCACCGAAAGCCTGCACAACGCCGGCACGTGGCGGCAAGGCTGGCACTGCGAATGAGCCAGAAGAGCCAAGAGAACCTATCCATGAAAGAGCCGCCCCAGTTCGTGCAACGCTTCCACGGCAAGATCGCGGTGCAGGACCGCATACGCATGTTCGATCAGATGCCCGCCACGATCTGGCTGACCGGCCTGTCCGGCGCCGGCAAATCGACGCTCGCGTTCGCGCTCGAGGAGCAGCTGATCGCGCTCGGTCACGCCTGCTATGTGCTCGACGGCGACAACATCCGCCACGGTCTGGCGAGCGACCTTGGATTCGAGCCCGACGACCGGCGCGAAAACATCCGCCGGGTCGCGCACGTCGCCCACTTGATGAATGACGCGGGTCTGATCGTGATTTCCGCGCTGATTTCGCCGCTACGCGAAGATCGGGCAATGGCGCGCGCGATCATCGGAGCCGACAAGTTCGTCGAAACCTATGTGTCCGCCTCGCTCGCCACGTGCGCGAGCCGCGATCCCAAAGGTCTTTACGCGAAAGCGAGGTCTGGCGAGATCAGCTCGTTCACCGGCGTATCTGCGCCCTATGAAGCGCCGATCGATCCCGACCTGCACGTCGACACGGGAACGCTGAGCCCCGCGCAAAGCGTCGCGCAGATCTTCCACTACCTGCGCGAAAAGTGCCTCGGAAGGTCCTCTCATCGCTCGGCTCACGCCGCGGGCGCCTGATCCGGACAAAAGGGCGTCCGGAAGCGCTCGCCAGCAAGCACATCAACGCCGGCCCCAAACGAAAAAAACCCGCATAAGCGGGTTTTTTCGTTTGGGGAAACGCCTCGCGGCGCACTCCCCACATGGACTTCCAGCCGGGCCTCGGCCGTGATCCAGACGCGCGGCAGTTCAACCACGCGGCCGGACCACGAGGCCCGAGCGGAATTACATGTCCATGCCCATGCCGCCCATGCCGCCGGGCATGCCGCCAGACATCGGAGCATCTTCCTTCGGCAGTTCGCAGACAGCTGCGTCGGTCGTCAGCAGCAGGCCAGCAACCGAAGCTGCGTTTTGCAGCGCCGTGCGCGTCACCTTCGTCGGGTCCACGACACCTGCGTCGACCAGGTCGACGTACTCGCCGGTCGCTGCGTTGTAGCCGTAGTTGCCCTTGCCAGCAGCAACCGCTGCCACGACGACACTCGCTTCTTCGCCACCGTTGGCGACGATCTGGCGCAGCGGCTCTTCCATGGCGCGCAGAACGATCTTGATACCTGCGTCCTGATCGGCGTTAGTGCCCTTCAGGCCAGCGATTGCCGTACGTGCACGGATCAGCGCGACGCCGCCACCCGCCACGATGCCTTCTTCCACAGCCGCGCGCGTTGCGTGCAGTGCGTCTTCGACACGTGCCTTCTTTTCCTTCATTTCGACTTCGGTCGCAGCACCGACCTTGATCACTGCAACACCGCCTGCCAGCTTGGCGACGCGCTCTTGCAGCTTTTCACGGTCGTAGTCCGAGGTCGCTTCTTCGATCTGCGTGCGCACTTGCTTGACGCGAGCTTCGATGTTCGCTGCTTCGCCAGCGCCGTCGATGATCGTGGTGTTTTCCTTGCCCACTTCGATGCGCTTCGCCTGGCCCAGTTCAGCCAGCGTTGCCTTCTCGAGCGTGAGGCCGGTTTCTTCAGCGATGACCTGACCGCCGGTCAGGATCGCGATGTCTTCCAGCATCGCCTTACGACGATCGCCGAAGCCCGGAGCCTTGACGGCAACGGTCTTCAGGATGCCGCGGATGTTGTTGACGACCAGCGTTGCGAGCGCTTCGCCTTCGACGTCTTCAGCGATGATCAGCAGCGGACGGCCAGCCTTCGCGACTTGCTCGAGCACCGGCAGCAGGTCACGGATGTTCGACACCTTCTTGTCGTGCAGCAGCACGAACGGGTTCTCGAGCACGGCGACTTGCTTGTCCGGGTTGTTGATGAAATACGGCGACAGGTAGCCGCGGTCGAATTGCATACCTTCGACGACGTCCAGCTCGTCTTGCAGCGACTTGCCGTCTTCGACGGTGATCACGCCTTCCTTGCCGACCTTGTCCATTGCTTCAGCGATGCGCTCGCCGATCGACGAATCGCTGTTCGCCGAGATCGCGCCAACCTGGGCGATTTCCTTGTTGGTCGTGCACGGCTTGCTGATCTTGCGCAGTTCTTCGATTGCGGCTGCAACAGCCTTGTCGATACCGCGCTTCAGGTCCATCGGGTTCATGCCCGATGCGACGTACTTCATGCCTTCGCGGACGATCGATTGCGCGAGAACCGTAGCGGTCGTCGTGCCGTCGCCTGCGTTGTCGCTGGTCTTGGAAGCGACTTCCTTGACCATTTGCGCGCCCATGTTCTGGAGCTTGTCTTTCAGTTCGATCTCTTTCGCGACCGACACACCGTCCTTGGTGACCGTCGGGCCGCCGAAGCTGCGCTCGAGAACCACGTTGCGGCCCTTCGGACCCAGCGTGACCTTCACGGCGTTGGCGAGAATATTCACGCCTTCGACCATCTTGGCACGGGCGGAATCACCGAATACGACGTCTTTAGCTGCCATCTTCTAACTCCTTGAATACTTTGGATATAACCGGTGAAGTAGCGACCTTGCGCTTACTTCTGCACCACGGCCATGATGTCTTCTTCGCGCATCACGAGCAGTTCGTTGCCGTCGACCTTGACGGTCTGGCCTGCGTACTTGCCGAACAGGACGCGGTCGCCGACCTTCACGTCGAGCGCAATGGCTGCGCCCTTGTCGTCGCGCTTGCCCGGGCCGACTGCGAGGATTTCACCTTGATCCGGCTTTTCCGCTGCGGCTTCGGGGATCACGATGCCCGACGCGGTCTTGGTTTCCTGATCCAGACGTTTGACGATCACGCGATCATGCAAAGGACGAAGGTTCATACATACTCCTCTCTGATTGAGACTGAAGAACGCTGAGAAAAACCCGGCTGGCCGAGCCAACCGGAGATGTTGTTAGCACTCTCGTGCAGCGAGTGCTAATTATATGGACGGGCAGTGACAAATTCAAGAAGCGGGGAACGCGGTCGAAGTTCACTCACTGTCGAGATTCACTCAACATTGAACTTTGTTCACTTAAGTTTGAACTCGCTGCCGCAGCGGAACGCGACCACCGCAGATTATTCATAACAAAAACAAGAGCTTGCGTTCGGATCATCACTTGCTGAGGCGCGTGCTTGGGAGCCGGCCACTGCAACCTTTCCAACCGCTACTTGGGCGCACGTGACCGCGGTGTTCCCAATCCCAGGGAAATCCCTATCATCCTGTCGCTAACATAAATCGCTCGAATGTAGTTCAGGAACGAGGTCGTAGGTCTACAGCAACGAAGGACACCATCGATCCAAACGCTCCAAAAAGGAACGCCGCCGTGGGAAGCCGCCAGAACTGGAGGTTGCGAAGTAGTGAATGGTGGTCACAACCTGTCTAGAACACCAATTGAGAGTTTCGTTGACTAGCGAAATGTGTGGTCGCTTCAAGGGCGATGAACGATCGCGTCTTTGGCAATACAGCCTGCAACCCGGTCCTGTATGTCACACCCCTCCGTTAACTGCAATGCATCAACATGTCGTTGACATCATTGTGCAGCTTATCCCATCAGTCACAACGGCTATGTCTGGCGGCCAGTCCGCTATTTCGGCGATTCTCGTTTAAGAGTGCGCTCGTCAATGACATTCACATACTCAAGCAATCTTAGTGTATGTCTTTGGTTGTTGAAGACCGGATCTGCGAACAACGGCTCGACGGCACGAGCCAATGTCCATCTTTGCCCGGCCGGCGCGCTCAGCGACTCGAACTATTGGAAGACGACTCATATCGGCACATTAGTCCTGAGTGGCCACATCGGTAGCGGCGGCCTGTACCAGTGCGCGCACGAGCAGGTAAACGGCTGGCAAGTTGTCGTCGTCACGTCGCCAGTCGACAGGTTCGTCAAGATCCATCCCGGACAAACGACTGTCCTCAAACCGGACAAACGTCGAGCGTACAGTCTCGTTGTGCCTCGCTTGGAAGCCCCGATTCTCAAAGACCTGCTCGTCGATTGTCAGCAGCGTGCGCCACGTCGGCAATCGCGCGCCATTTGAGTATCGGTGACGACCATTGTCGAGGTAACGGCCTGCGACCGTTGCAATGATCTGCTGGAGGTCAAGCGACGCGCTGCGGAGTGCGCGTTCGAGGGCGACAGGATTGATGTCTTGGATATCCATATCAAGAGCAGAATCGTTAATCATGCTGCTATTTCCCGGAGGACGCGCGACAACTCGCAGCATCAAAGTTGACGCTTCAACAACGCTTGGTTTCGCTGTGCCAACAACTGACGGATCTGGGCCAGATAGCTATCACCGACCGTACAGTCTTCAACAGGCCGGCTATGTTGATGAAGCGTTGGTGGACGTACGCCGAGATAGCGGCACACAGCGGACAGGTAGGGTTTGCCGTTGCCTCCCAGATGTCGCGCAGCAGCAGCCACACGCACGTCTCCGACATGCTTGCGCAGCCACTCAAGCATTTCGCGGTCACCGTTGTTCAAGATGCGGATGAGTTGGTTCATGACCGATCCTGTATATAAAAACAGTACTGTTAATCTATACAGTATTTGACGGAGATGCAAGTCAATTCGCAGGATGTTGGACACGTCGGAAAGAGAAGATGGCGATCAAGGTCGATGCACACCGATCGTCGAGCATGCAGAGGCATGCGAAGCTCGTTACGGCGGTCAACGAGACGTTGCGTCGCCTCCGACAGGCCGGTTCGCTGTTCTTGTGTACAAACTGTATCGGAACGTCGCGTCAAAACGGACTTGTTACGACAAACAAAAGACACGGTTATAGGCATCAAAAGATGCTATAATTGATGCGTACATTTATGGAGGTACCCATGCGTACGACCATTGCGCTCGATGACGATTTGATCGCCAAGGCCCAAGCCTATACGGGTGTGGAGGAAAAAACGGCGCTTGTGCGCGAAGCGCTCAGGGCCTTGATCCAGCGTGAAGCCGCCAAACGGCTCGCAAATCTTGGCGGCAGCCAACCGGGCATCAAGGGAGTGTCGCGACGCCGGCAGGACGCCGAATGATTCTTGTCGACACGTCAGTCTGGATCGACCACATCAACGCTGCTGATCCTATGTTGATCGGCCTGCTTGCCGAGGAGCGTGTGTTGGCTCATCCCTATGTGATTGGCGAGATTTCGCTGGGTAGTCTGCGTGACCGTGACGTCGTGCTTGGCGCGTTGCTCGATCTGCCGCGTGCGTCGGTTGCAACGCCCGAGGAGACGTTTTATCTGATCCAATGCGAGAGTTTGTTCAATCGTGGCATCGGATATGTCGACACGTCACTGTTGGCGTCGGCGCGCCTGCAACCCGGCGTCACCATCTGGACGCGCGACAAGCGATTGAAGAAAGTTGCCGATGAACTCGACTTGGGTGCGGTGCTCGCGCATTAGATAACGGAAAAGGACTTGTGTGGGAGACCGGCACATTAGAGCGACAGGATCGGTTCGGCGGCAACGCAGGCCGTTTGACTCAACGGAAAAACATGAAGGGTATCAGCCGTTGGCCGTTATAGTTCCGGATGCGCTCCAGAAAGTTCAAAGTTGAGCCATGACGAGGCAGCGACTTGGGAGCGGAGCGCCCGCTCGAAACGTCAAACCCAGGGAAATCCCCCATAAGCGCGGGCCGTTACGATAGTCAGCCTTCAGGCAAGTCGAGGGGACTCGTGAATGTGCTTCACGGCTGAGGCACCAGTCGGTCCAGGTATATCTGGACCGTTGCAGCGGCCGTTGATAGTGGGATTGTGAAATTGATAGCAGCTGCAAGGACGATACTTGCAGAGCCGTAGCGCTATAACTGAGTTCGAAAGATTTGAGATCTTTCCACTCTGAAGATCAGCGACAAATATGTCCAACTGACCAGTCGGTAATTGCGCTCCTCCAGATAGCGAAATATGGCGGAATCTATTACTTCCCTTATCGAAGTCAGTGTAGACTCCACAATAATGATCTTTGGTTTATACGTGCTGATATCAATCGATCGCAAGACTTCGTAATCGTGACCTTCCACGTCGATGGAAAGCAGATCGATTTCCTGACCGGCGTACGGGGTGTGCGCGAGAACGTCGTTCAATGTGGTGGTTTCAACGGTCCGGACAGAGATAGGCTTCTGGACTTCGGCCGCAGCCACTACGGGATCTATGGTCGAAGTCAACCCATAATTTGAAAAATTATAGACTTCCTTGAGCTGTTTCTCGTTCGAGACGGCCGCACATACATTGACATCACCAGACCGCGCAAGAGAAAACGTTTCAATTTTCACTGGATCCATGTCTATGTTGATGCCGCGCCAACCACGCTTGTAAAGCGCATGTGTGTTCGAGAACTTGACAGGGTGGTATGCACCAACGTCGACATAAACACCCTTATTGCACCGGGGACTGATTATCTCGCGCAACACCGCGTCCTCTCCAAACTGCGAGTAGTACAAACGCGGCCCGCGTGTTATCCACGTCTTGCGGACGAGCCAAAGGAAGTGTCCGAACGTCCTCGGGTTCAACATAATCGCTCCTCACTTCGAAACGATAACGGCAAAAGGTCAAACAGCGTTTGATCTGGAAGCTTGCCGAGCAGAAGGTCGGTCCGGCATTACGTTAGCCATTGAGAGTTACATCTGCAGACTACTCGACGGTTAGCCGAACATTAGGCGAAAGTCATAATAATGTGTATTTTTGGCCGAAACCGTCGAGTGATGCAAAAAGCTTCCGGTTCCAGTCGCTTCGCATGTCGCGGAATACAACCGCGCGAGATTCAGACCGGCGAAGCCTTCTGCATGAGGCCACGATCCGCCAGTTTCGGTCGCCCAACAGCGCGCTCGTTTCACTTCACTTCTGCGCAGGCCGGTGCAACGCATTACCCGCCATCCACTTGAGCCGTTCGCAATTGACCTTGATGCGCGCCGCGAATTCCTTCGGATCTCGCTCGCGCAGTGCGTTCATCTGGCTATTGGTGATGTCGGCGCGGTGCCAGCCCGTGTCCCAGTGCTGATCGAAATCGGTCGCACCGGTCAGGACCTTTCGGAGCCGCTCCTTATAGGCGCCGATCCGCTCGGGCGACACGTCGCAAAACGCCTGCGCGAAGCTTGCGCGCTCGCCCGCCGTCTCCGCGCTCATGTCGGCGTCGCTCGCACCGCTCGCGAGCGGCGCGGCGAGCGACAGCACCGACAGACAGAACGCTGCGCAAAGCGGCCGATAGCGATACGATAGGTTTTTCATCTTCGACTCCTGACGATCCTTCGTGGCGACCAGGGATTGTCCCGATCTTCAACGCCGCCTCGCCGATTGTGTCCTGATTGCACTGCACGATGGCGTTTTCGCGCGCTATCCGATGCATCGCGTGGCCAAACCGCGGTGCTACGCTCGTTAAAGCGGCATTCGCGACGTGCCCGCTCCGGGGAGCCGTGGCGCAAGCACCGCAACGCCACGGCCTATCGGCAGGCCGCGACAGAAGCACGAGCGCCAGGCATGAGAACGAGCTCGAACACGACGCGCAACGAGCACAGAACGAAAGCACGACACGAAATCAAACACAAAAAGGCGAGACATCGCTGCGGGAGTGACTGCGATGGCATTTAGAACATATACCGTACTGACGCTGTTGGTGACGAGCACTGCCGCGTTCGCGTGGCGGCCTGTCACCTATCCGATCCGAAGTCAGAGCCCTTACGAGCGCAGCATCGACAACGCGATGTGCTACGCCGAGGCAAACCGCGTGACCGGGGTCAACATGGCCCACGAGTCGCAGATTCCGCCGCGTCAGCCGCCCGCGGCCAAAGGTGCGTCGACCGGCGTACCGTCGAAACCGCCGCTTCCGCCTAGTTCCTTCTCAGCCACGCCGCTGCCGTGGAGCGCGAGCGCGCCCGAAGCCGCGAGCGCGCCGTTGGCTGGCGCGCAAGCGCCTGGCGGCGCATCGTCGGCGAAACCGGTGAACGAAGCCGCGGCCGGCGCCAGCGCGCCAGGCGCGCCAGCCACCGCGGCGGCGAATGCACCGCCGAACGCATCGGCAGCGGCAACGGGCCCCAGTGCGACCGCGGCACCAGGCGCGTCGGATGGGGCGGCCGCTTCGCTGCAGGCCAACGCGGCGTCGAACGTGAAGCTGCCGCCGCTGCCCGCGCCCGAGCCGCCGATGACCCGCTATTGGGCCGCCTACGGCGCGTGCATGCAGGCGCGCGGTTACGTCGTCCAGTAGTCCGGCCGACGCCGCTTGCGGGCGTCGTTGCATTCATTCTTTTTGATGGCGCCGCCCTTCGGCGCCAGTGGAGCGACACGGCCATGCCGCGCGACACGACCTCCGACCAGCCGTTTTTCCATCACTGCGCATACTGCGGCGTGCCGCTGCCGGGCCGCTTTTCGCCGTGTCCCGCATGCCATGCGCTGCCGATCGATTCGTTCGATACGGACGACAAGCCCGGCGAGCGCTCCGTGCGATCCCGGGCGCCGAGCGCATCGCGCACGCAACTCGAACCGCTGCCAGCGGCCGCGAGCTTGCCCGCGGACCGTTCGTCGCGACGCTCCGCGCAAACGAAGATGAGCCCCTACGATCTGATCGACGAAGCGACGTTCGAGCCGGGCGGGCGTCGACGGCGGCATCCGCTCGCGCTTGCCGCAGCCGCGCTCGCGACGCTCGGCGTCGTGTACGTCGGCTTCGTTCTACTCAACGACGACGATGCGAGCGTCGACACGCCGGTCACGGTCTTCGGCACGGTGCGCCCGGACAACCCTGGGCAAGCCCCTGCACAGAACGTTGCGCAGAATGCGGCGCCGGCGGTTGCCGCGGCGCCGAAGCCGGCGTCGATCGTCGCGCAACGGCCGCGTCCCGTTGTCGTCGCGCGGCAGCAACCGGCGAACGTGCACGCGGCCCCCGTCGCGCCACCGGCACCGCCCGTCGTGGCGACCGCGTCCACCGTAGCGCGATCGTCACCGCCCATCGTGGCGACCGCACCGACCGTTGCGCCATCGTCACCGCCGGTCGTTGTGACCGCGCCTGCCGTAGCGCGATCGAGCCCGCCCATCGTGGCGACCGCACCGACCATCGCGCCATCGTCACCGCCGGTCGTTGCGACCGCGCCTGCCGTGGCGCGATCGGCTCCACCCGTCGTGGCGACCGCGCCCGTCCCAGCGCGCCCGTCAACGCCCGTCGTTGCGACCACGCCGACCGCAGCGCGACCGACACCGCCCGTCGTCACGACCGCGCGCGCCGTAGCGTCAACGAAGACATCGAGCGCGGCCATCTCCGCGCCCACGCCGCGTGGCATGGCGCTCGCGTCGACCAGCACCAACACCAACACCGACACCGACACGATGGCCGCCCCGCTCATGCAAGCCGACAAACAGCGCGCCGACGCCGAGCGCAATCTGAAAGCCGCGCACGGCTATCTGCAACGAGGCAATCTGGCGGCGACCAGAGCACGCCTCGCCGCCGTAATCACCGCGCAGCCCGACAATCGCGACGCGCGCAGCATGCGCGCCCAGGTGAGCACGCTAGAGCAGCAACGCGACGCGTTGCTGAGCCTCGCGCGCGGCTGCAGCAACGTGGGACATTGGGAGTGCGCGTCGCACAACGCCAACGAAGCGTTGCGGATCGATTCGAGCAGCAAGGCCGCGCAACGGCTCGTCGCGCTCGCGTCGCACGAGTCGGCGTGGCAGACCATGCAGCCGACGGCGGAAGAGTCGCGCGCATTGCGCGATCTGCTGCGTCACCACTAAGGATTGCGAGGTATCTCGCGGGACGGCGGCACGGGCGTGCAGTCGATCACGCCCGCCCGCGCGGCGCCCCGAAAGACGCGCGCGCGGGCAGCAGTGTCAGCCGGCGATGCTGTCGTAGCCGTAATAGCCGCCCTGATACCCTGAGCCGAGGAACGCCGCTTCCTGCGGCACGTCGGTGAGCAGCACGCCGCGCAGACCGACGCCACCGTTACGCAGGCGTTTGGTGGTTTCGATGATCTCATGCAGCGGTTGACGCCCATGCCGCACGACGAGCAGCGTCGTCGCCGCGTATTTGCCGATCAGCGTCGAGTCGGTCACGGCGAGCACCGGCGGCGTGTCGATGATCACGACGTCGTATTGCGGCTTCAGCACCTCGAGCATCGCTTCGAAGCGTTTGCTCATCAGCAGCTCAGCCGGGTGCGAGGGCAGCGTGCCTTTCGCGAGCACGTCGAGGTTGGGCAGCACGTCGCGCTGGATCATCGCGTTGAGATCGCCGCCGCACAGCACGTCGGACAGTCCCGGCCGATGGCTGACGCCGAAATGCGAATGCACGTCGCCGCGTCGCATATCGCCGTCGATGATCAGCACGCGCTTGTTCGCCGACGCGACCAGCGTCGCCAGATTCACCGACAGGAACGACTTGCCCGCATCGGGCCGCGAGCCGGTGATCATCACGACGTTGTTGGCCGCATGATCGAGCGACAGCTGCAGCGAGGTGCGCAGATTGCGCACCCCTTCCACCGCGATATCTTCGGGCGCCTGTTGCGCCAGCACATGCTGCCCGCGCTGGCGCAGCGACACCTTTTCCTGCAGGCGCAACTGCGTCTGGCTGCGCGGCACCACTGCGAATACCGGCACGCCGAGCATCCCCTCGAGTTCGTCCGGGCGCTCCACGCCGCCGCGCATCGCGCGCCGCAGGAAGACCAGCAGCAAGCCGAGCGCGAGGCCGCCGCCAAGCGAGATCAGGATCACCAGCATGCGCTTCGGCCACACCGGATCGTCGGGCGTTTCGGCGAAGTCCACCACGCGCACGCCGCCCACCTGCCCCGCCTGCGCGACCCGCAGTCGCTGCACGCTGTTGAGCAGGTTCGTGTACAGATCGGTGTTCACGTGCACGTCGCGCTGCAGACGCAGCGCGGTCTGCTCGGTGTCGGGCATCGTCGAGACGCTGTGGTTCATCGTGCTCTGCGCGCCCTGCAACGCGGCGATCTGCGCATCGAGCGCGGCGACCATCGGATGATTCGGCGTAAAACGCTGCAACAGCTCCGCGCGCTGCTGCTGCAGATCGAGCAGCTTCGTCTTGTTGTCGACGATCTGCTGCAGCAGCAGCTTGCTTTCTTCACCGAGATCGACGGCGCCATGTGTATTGCGGAACTTGCCGTAGCGCTCTTCCGCGTCGTCGAGCGCCTTGCGCGCGTCGGGCAGTTGCTGTTCGAGATACGCGAGCGTGTGGTCGGATTCGGTCGAACGGCTCGCGAGATCCTGCCGCACGAACTGGCGCGCCACGTTGTTGACGATCGCCGCGATCAGCGCCGGATCGGCGCCTTCGAGACTCACGCGGATCACGCCAGAGTCCTCCGCCGTTTCCTGCACGACCATCGTCTTCGCCAGACGCTCTACCGTGCCGAGCGTCGACGCGCGCGTCAGCTCGAAACGCGAGCCGGGCGCGCCGACCAGTGTGTCGACGTGCAGCGTGACCGGGCCGACCGCGGTATCGGTTTGCACGGTCTCGCCGACGCGCCCCGACAGGATCGCGCTGCCGTGAGGATCGCGCAGCATGAAGGTGTTGCCGGCGCCCGCGACCAGCGTGAAGGTCTCGCCATACAGGTCCTTCGACGTGTCGAAGCGCGACACCGCGATGCTCTCGTTGCCCCACGCGAACCCGCGCAGGTTGACGAACGACGGCAGCCGGAACCACCAGTGCCCGTTCACGAGTCCGGCGATCTTGCTGCCGATCACCGGCAGATAACGCGGCTTCGCCGTGATGTCGAGGTGCAGCGCGCGGACCGCCTCCTCGGTGACGAGACGCGACTTCAAAAGCTCGATCTGCGCCGCGGTCGACGGCTTCGAATCGTACGCGCCGGGAAGCGGCGCCGCCGCGTCCCGGCCGTTCGCATTGACGTTCACCGCGTTCGCCGTCCTGTCCTGGACGTGAAACAGCACGTCCGAACGATAGACCGGCGGCGTGAGGAACGCGTATGCGCAACCGAGCGCGAGCGCGATCAGCGTCACGGTGAGGATCGTGCGCCAACCGCGCACGATCGTGCGCACGTAGTCCGACAGATGCAACTGCCCCGGTTCATACACGCCGGCGTAACGGTTTTCGTAATTGATTGCCATGTTTTCACCCAACAAGGCCTGCCGGTTCAGATATCGCGTCACGCATGCGTCACTTCGACACGACGACTCCCGTCACCGCCGCGTTGATCGCAGGCAACAGCAGGTTCAACACACGGTTGAAGCGAACCAGACCGCCCTGACCGACGTACACGATGTCCTTCGGCTGCAGCTCGAACTGGTTCGCAAGCAGCATCGCCACCGGCGAGGTCGCATCGAGGTGATAGATCTGCGGCGAGTCGCTGGTCGAATTGCGGATCACGAACAGCTGCTGCCCCGAGGCCGTATTCGAGTCGAAGCTGCCGCCGTCGGAGATCGCCTGCGACAGCGTCAGCGAGCCGTTGCGCAACGGCAGCACCGTGGCCGGCTTGTTGACTTCGCCCATCACGTAGACGCCGCTGTCTTCGCGCGCGTTCACGCGCACGGTATCGCCCGGCTGCAGATAGATATCCGACGGATTGCGGCCGTGCTTGATGAGGTCGTCGATGTTCAGCCTATAGGTCTTGCCGTCGCGGATCAGATCGACCCTGCTGCGATCCGCGCTCGCGTTGAAGCCGCCGCTCAGGCCGATCGCGTTCGTCAGCGACATCGGAATGTCGTTGATCGATTGCGTGCCCGGTGTGCGCACTTCGCCGTCGATATACACCGTCGCGTTACGGAACGACGCGACGCGCACCGTCACCTCGGGCTTCTGATAAACCTTGCTCAGCCGCGAATGCAGCTCGCGCTGGATCGTCGCGACGTCCTTGCCGGCGACGTGCAGGTTGCCCGCGTACGGAAACTGGATGTCGCCGTTCTCGTCGATCAGGAAGCCCGGACTTGCATCGGAAGGGCGCGAGGTCGTCGGCGGCTGTCCCAGCGCGGCCGCGAGTTCCGGGTGATCCCACACGACGATCTGCAGCACGTCGCCGGGGCCGACCCTGTACATGGCCGGCTTGCCGAACAGACCCGTCGTCGTCGGCGGCAACACCGCGGCAGTCTGGTCGGCATTCAGCTTCTTCAGCAGTTCCAGATTGATATCGGTGATCGGAATCTGCTTCTGCTGCGAGGCTTCGGTACTGAATTCGCCACCCGTGTCCTGAATCGCGGCCGGCGTGACCATCCGTTGTCCCGGTACGATCTGACATCCGGAAAGCAATGCTGCGCTTGCGAAAACCACAAGACTTCCTGTGCGAAAACCAAGTGAGCTCATGATCTTTACTCCTTCGCCCCGAGGCGTTGTTATCGACTTTCTAGTAAGCGTTTCGATGCACCAGTCCGGCGACAATCGTCGCGCCGATGATCCGCATGTCGAGTGCGAACGACCAGTGACCCAGGTAGTACAGGTCATGTTCGACGCGACGCTCCATCTTCTCGATGCGGTCGGTTTCGCCACGGAAGCCGTTGATTTGCGCCCAGCCCGTGATTCCCGGTTTGATCCGGTAGCGATTGATATAGCCCGCGACCACCTTCTGATAGAGGTCGTCGTGCTCGAGCGCATGGGGACGCGGTCCTACGACCGACATGTCGCCACGCAACACGTTGAAAAATTGCGGCAGCTCGTCGAGGCTCGTGCGGCGCAGAAACGCGCCCACTTTCGTCACGCGCTTGTCGTTGCGCGTCGCCTGGCTCAAAGTGCCCTTCGCTTCGGTATGCACGCGCATCGAGCGGAACTTGTAGATCGTGAACACTCGGCCGTCCGCGCCCTTGCGCTTCTGTTTGAACAGCACCGGTCCGCGCGAGGACAGCTTGACCGCGATCGCGATGCCAAGCAGCAGCGGCGCGAGGGCAACGATCGCGGCCGCGGCGAACAGCCGGTCGAAGACTTCCTTTTTCAGCATCGCGTTGGCCGACAGCGGCGAGGCGACCAGATTGATCGCCGGCACGCCGAGCAGATCGACCACGCCACTGCCTTCGAACAGCGCATGGCTGCGCACGTCCGGCATGAAGCGGATATTCACGAGGTCGTCGCGGAACTCGTCGATCAGCGCGCAGATCAGCGGCTCCTCGGACAGCGACAGCATCAGCCATAGCTCGTGCACGTCGTTGGTGCGGATGTAGTCGGCCAGCAGATCCACGCGATCGAACACCGGCACGCACGGATTCGTCACGCCGGAGTCGTCCGGGCGCGTGTTGTAGACGGCGGTCGCGCGAAAGCCCGCGGTCGGCGCCGACTCGATGCGGCGCAGGAGCGCATCGCACTGCGAACCGCTGCCGACCATCGCCACCTGATGCAGGTTCATACCCGCGCCGCGCGCCCGCGCGAGCACCGCGTGCGCGATCACCCGATTCGCGATCAGCAGGCCACCCGTCGTCGCGGTCCAGTACGAGAACCACAGCCGCGACACGATATCGATGCGATGCAGCGAGTACATCAGCACGAGCGCGCAGGCCTGCACGATCAGCCACGCGAGCGACACCTGACCGGCGAGCCCGAGCTTCGAGCGGCCGCGCCATGATTCGTAGACGCCGAACGCGGGGAAGATCGCGAGCGCGAACGCAGCCGAAAACATCACCAGCGCCCAGTAGAAACCCGACTGGCCGAGATAATCAAAGCGGATCCGCGACGCCACGGTCGCACCCGCCAATACCAGCGCGACATCGAAAATCCGCGCGAGCAGATCCTGAAACTTGCGCATTTTACTTACCTCGTTCTGCCGTTCCTGTACGCAAAAAGGGGCGTGCATGGGCTGCCTACGGGCAGCGGCCGTAGTTGTCGTCAAACCTCACGATGTCGTCTTCGCCGAGATAGGTACCCGACTGGATTTCGATGATTTCGAGCGGCACCCTGCCGGGGTTTTCGAGCCGGTGACGCGTGCCGAGCGGAATGTAGGTCGATTCGTTTTCGCTGAGCAGGAACTGCTCTTCGCCGCGCGTGACGAGCGCGGTGCCGCGCACGACCACCCAATGCTCAGCGCGATGATGATGGAGTTGCAGCGACAGCTTTGCGCCGGGCGTCACGACGATGCGCTTGACCTGGAAGCGCTCGCCGCGATCGATCGAGTCGTAGAAGCCCCACGGGCGCCGCACCTTGCGATGCGCGTCGGCCTCCGGCGCGTGCTGCGCCTTGATGCGCGACACGAGCCCCTTGACGTCCTGCACATGCGAGCGATCCACCACGAGCACCGCGTCCGCGGTCTCGACCACGACGACGTTCGCGGTGCCGACGCACGCGACGAGCCGCCCTTCCGAATGCGCATAGCAGGACACCGCGCCTTCGAACGCCACGCGGCCGCGCCCGGCGTTGCCGTTCGGGTCCTTCTCCATCGCGGCCCATACCGCGTCCCATGAGCCGAGGTCGGACCAGCCGGCTTCGAGCGGGATCACGACGCCGGGCGGAATGACCGCGGCTCGACTTTGAGCTTGCATATCGTTCTGTGCCGCGCCTTGCGCTTCGACGTTGCTCGCGCTGTCGTCTTGCGCCGGCACCGGTTCGGTCAAACGCTCCATCACCGCGTAGTCGATCGAATCGGCGGGCACGTCGAGGAACGCGTCGTGCGATGGCCGGAATACGTCGCCGTCCTGCTTGCCGCTCGCGAACGCGGTTGCGCACGGCGCATGCATGTCGGGCCGCAGCGCCGCGAGCGTGTCGAGCCACACGCGCGCGCGCACGATGAAGATGCCGCTATTCCACCAGTAGGTGCCGGCCGCCAGGTATTGCCTCGCGATTTCCTCGGCGGGCTTCTCGACGAAACCGTCGATCGCGTGGCCGCCAGCGGCCAATGCCGCGCCGATCCGGATATAGCCGAAGCCGGTGTCGGGACGCGTCGGCGGCACACCGAGCGTCGCAATCGCGCCCTCGCTCGCGTGGTGCGCCGCGCACGCTAGCGCGCGCTGCAGGGCAGGCAGATCCGCGATCGCGTGGTCGGCCGGCATCACGATCTCAGGATCGCGTCGTCGCCGGCCGCGCACGCGAGCGATGCTGCGAGCGTCAGCGCGGGCGCCGTGTCGCGGCGCGCGGGCTCGACGATCAGACGCGCGTCGACGCCGTTTTCATGCAACTGTTCGGCGATCACGAAGCGATGCTCCTCGCCGCACACGACGATCGGCGAAGCGTCGACGCTCCAGCCCGCCGGGAAGCTCTCGAGGCGCCGCGCGGTCGCCTGCAGCAGCGAGTCGGAGCCGACCACGTCGATCAGCTGCTTCGGAAAGTTTTCGCGCGACACCGGCCAAAGCCGCGTGCCCGAGCCGCCCGCGAGAATGACCGGGACGATGTGCGCGCAGCGCGCGCCAGCAACCCCGGCGCTTGCGCCGTTCGGCTCGACGGATCGGGCGCTCACACCTGCCTGCGTCAACATATCGGGAATCCTTTTCGATCTGCAAGGTACGGCGAACAACGGACCGGTCCCCGCCTGTCACGCGCGGTTACCGGGCTGGCTCCGTCGGTGCTACTCGCCTGCCATACGGCGGCTTTGCATCCTGAACTCGGTCGGCGAAATCCTCATCCGCTTGCGAAACACTTTCGCGAGCCGGTCGCCGTTGCCCATCCCGGTGCGCCGGGCGATCTTGTCGACCGGCAATTCCGATTCGGTCAACAGGCTGCACGTCACCGCGAGGCGCTCGTGCAACAGGAAACTCGACGGCGTGATACCCATTTCCATCTTGAAGCGGCGCAGAAAGTTGCGCTCGCTCATCGCCGCGAACTGCGCGGCATCCGCAATCGAAATCGCCTGCTGGCAGTTTTCCTGCAGCCAGCGCGCCGCCGCGCGAACCTTGGCGCCGGGACTCATGCCGCCGTCCTCGCCGAGCAGCGGCGCGAGGTTCGTGCACGAGTCGGACAGCAGCCGCTCGGCAGCCGAGCGCGCGGTCGCGTTGCCCAGATCGCGCTTGATCATCGCGAGCGCGCTGCGCATAGATTCCAGCCGGTCGCTAAGGTCGACGACGCCCTGCTCCGCCGAGCCCGCGCCATTTCTGGCCAAGGCCGACTGGCGCGGGTCGCTCTCTTCCTTGTCCTCGGGCAGGGCCGCCGCGTCGAGCACCGCGCGCCCTTCGGCGATCGGCCGGATCATCGCGGTGTTGCGACGCACGCGCCGCAGCCATCCGAGCAGACGCTCATCGCGCGCCGCCGCCGCCGCGCCCTTGCCGCCCGCCACATAGAGCGCGTCGAAGCCGCCGTAATGGCGCGCGTCGAGTCCGTCGGTCCAGACGCGCAAACCCGACGACGAAGTCACCATGCCGCCGCCGGCGGACAAGAACGATACGTCGTACAGCCACGCGCCCGAACCGGAGGTGGCGAGTTCGTTGGCAGCCTGGAACACCTCGGCGATCACGCCCGCCCCTTGCAGCGAGCAGTCGTTGAACAACAGAATCGCGACACGACGCACGCCCTTGTTCGGAGCATGCACCCAGCGCAGCATTGCAGACTCCAGACTCGCGCAGGTCATAGTCATCCTCTCGACAGAAAACGATCTACTACACCTTTTACGATCACGCACAATGCGAACTCCGCGCAGTGCATCATAGCGACGGCCTCCGGCGCTCTGCCGTCATGTCCGAAAGTGCAGACATATTGGCACTATGAATACGTGATCGGCCAGTGCAATTCGGCACAATACCGAAACGACCGTCCTTTCACTGGATTAATCGTCTAACCGCATATGGTTGAATATGCACTCGCAAATCTTAATGCAATTTAAAAAATGAATGCGTACGCCAGCGCACACTGCGCGGCTACTCGAAAAACGGCGTGTCTCCGCCTTATGTACCCGCCGAGGCGTATTTTAAAAGAGATTTTTTGCCGAGATGGGCTATTGATGAGTGGAACAACCCCGCCCCTACCAAGCGGGCCCGGCTCCATCGACAACTTCCTCTGACGATCCGCGCAAGCGCCGCGCAACCGACCCTTGCGCCGTCCAATGCAAGCACTCAACGCGCCAGAACAGATTATTTAATCTATTTTTATTGATGGCGCGAATATTAACGTGGCGATTAACGTTTCAAACCTGAAACACGGATATCGGACAACTTTAGCGCCCCCGCAATAGGTGGGCCAATGGCGGAATAAGTCGGGTGCGAGCGGGTGCATTTCCGCCAACCGATTGCGGAAATGGACTACGAGGTTTCCGCAAGGGGGGTCGAGGACAGCGAACGAAGTCCGCCATCCCTATGCAACGACTGTGACACCCGGGCAAAACGCGCCGCGTAATGGCACGACGCGACGATAGTTCGGCGTCGCCTGACAGGTTTACGGCGGGCAAGCGCACATAGAAGTGGTTCTGAACGGGTTACGATGCCCCGACAAACGCGCTGGACCGCACACATGAACGGCATTTCATGGATCACGCTGATACTTGCCACGATGATCGGCGGGTTCCTGTTCGCAATGATCGGCGTGGTGCTGCTCGCGCTGCTGCTCGGCAACGTATCGGACCGGCTGTCGAGCAACGACGAGACTCGCCAGGACTCCTAGCTACTTCGAAAGATCCTCGAGCGCGACATCGCGCGTCTTCGGTCCCAGCGTACCGATCGCGACCATGACGATCGCCATTGCCCCCGAGATGAACACGAACACACCGTTCACGCCGAAGCGACCGAGGCAGGCGGCGATCACGAACGCCGAGAACATCGCCGAAATCCGGCTCCACGAGTAGACGAAGCCGACCGCGCGCGCGCGGATGCCGGTCGGAAACAGTTCGGCCTGGTACGCGTGATAGCTGTATGAAATGATGTTGCCCGCGAGCACGAGGCACACGCCGAGACTCACGAGCAGCACCGTCTCGCGCGCCTGGCTGAACGCGAGTCCGCACACGACGTTGACCGCCGCCATGCAGACGATGACGGTCTTGCGCTCCAAGCGATCGGCGATCAGCAGCCCCAGCAAGGGCCCGAGCGGCGCCGCGATCGCGATGATGCTCGCGTACATCAGACTCGTCGTCACCGTGATGCCCTGCTTCATCAGCAGCGTCGGAATCCAGTTCGCGAAGCCGTAGTAGCCCATCGTCTGGAACACGTGAAAGATGATCAGCATCAGCGTGCGCCTGCGATACGGCGGCACCAGCAGATCACGAAACGCCGCCCGCGCGCGCACCGGTTCGGGCAGCGCCGGCTCGGGCAACGGCAGGCCGCATTGGCGCCGATACTCGCGCGCGACGCGTGCTTCGAGACGCGTCATCACCGCGTCGGCTTCGTCGAGGCGGCCTTTTTGCGCGAGCCAGCGCGGGCTCTCCGGCAAGCCGCGGCGAATCCACCACACCACGATCGCGCCAATCGCGCCGATCAGCACGACCACACGCCAGCCGTCGAGACCGAACAGGCGTTGCGGCACCAGCAGATACGACAGGAACGCGACGATCGGCACCGCGCAGAAGCCGACCGCCTGCGAGCACGCCGAAGCGCGCCCGCGAATGTGCTTCGGCACGAGTTCGGAAATATACGTGCCGATCGTGACGATCTCGACGCCGATGCCGATCCCCGCGATAAAGCGCCAGCAGTTCAATCCGAGCGCCGTGTGCTGGAACGCCATCACGACGTTGGCCGCCGTATACCACAGCAGCGACCAGGTGAAGATCGCGCGCCGGCCGAAGCGGTCGGCGAGAAAGCCGCACGCCGCCGTGCCGATGAACAGGCCCGCGAACAGCGCGGCGATGAAACTCGCGACGCCGCTCGTGCCGAACAGGCCGCGCGTCGTGGCCGTCAGCAGGCCGCTGTGCACGAGTCCCGGCGCGATATAGCCGGAGTACATCAGGTCGTAGAGTTCGAAGAACATGCCGAAGCTCAGCAGCATCACGAGCTGCCAGATCGCGCGGGTCGCGGGTAGCCGGTCGAGCCGCGCGGAAATGCGCGCGCCGTCGAGCGCGATCGCGCCGGCGCGGTCCGAGCCTGCTGCATCTGCGCCCGCGTCCGTGGGTGAGCCGTCGAGCGCGCCGGCATCGCCGAGCGCCGTTGAGTACATCGCCTGATTCGACGATTTCATCGTCTGTCTCCAGAATTATTGGTCTATTGCCTGCTGCAGCGGGTCAAGCGCGGCACGACGCTCACGCAGCCGCGCGCGGCGCCCGCGATTGCACGCCACCGCCGAGCTCCGCGATCCGCGCGTCGTCGAACCCGAGTTCGCGCAGCACCTCGACGGTGTGCTCGCCGATCTTCGCGATCGGCCGACGCGGCCCGAGACGCGCACCGTCGAGCGAAATCGGCAGCAACGGCATCGCGGTTTCGCTGCCGTCGTCGAGCGTCAGCGGCACCAGGCCGCCGCTCGCGTTCAGGTGCGGATCGTCGAACAACTCCTCGGGCTTCGTGATCGACGCGAACGGAATGTGATTGCGCTCGAACAGCGGCACGAGCGTCGCGCCGTCGAAACGGCTCAGGCTTTCGCCGAGCGTCTGCAGCAGCCAGCCGCGCGCGAGCACGCGGTCGTTGTTGGTCGCGAGGCGCGCATCGCCGAGCAGATCGTCGCGTTCGAGAATCGCGCACAGCGCGCGCCACTGCGCGTCGCCGGTCGCGGCGATGAACATCTGCTCGCCGTGCGCGAGCGTAAACACGTCGTAGACGGCCCAGGCGCTGATGCGCTCGGGCATCGGCGCTGCCGCCACGCCGGTCGCCGCGAACTGCTGCATGTGCTGCGCCGAGAGCAGCACGCAGTTCTCGAACAGCGCGCTCTGCACCTCCTTGCCGCGGCCGCTCGCGTGCCGCTCGTGCAGCGCCGCCAGCACGCCGATCGCGCCGAACATGCCGCCCATGATGTCGTTGACCGAGCTGCCCGCGCGTAGCGGACGGCCCACCGGACCGGTCATGTACGCGAGGCCCGCCATCATCTGCACGACTTCGTCGAGCGCCAGACGATGTTCGTACGGACCATTGAGAAAGCCCTTGTGGGACACGTAAATCAGCCTGGGATTGCGCTCGCGCAGCGTCGCGTAATCGAGGCCGAGACCCGCCATGCGGCCGGGCTTGAAGTTTTCGACGAAGACGTCGGCGCTATCGACGAGTTGCTTCAGCGCGGCGAGACCGGCTTCACTGTCGAGATCGAGCGCGACGCTCTTCTTGTTGCGATTGAAGGTGCGGAAAAAGCCCGCGCCGGTGCCGAGCAGCCGGCGCGTGCTGTCGCCGCGCGGCGGCTCGACCTTGATCACTTCGGCGCCGAGGTCGCCGAGAATCATGCCGCAGGTCGGACCCATCACCATATGCGACAACTCGATCACGCGGATGCCCGCGAGCGGCAAGGTACCCGGCTGCGGCGAGGACGTCGACGATGAAGCTGAAGTAGCGGAGGAAAGCGGAGTCATTGCGGCACCTGCGGAACGGAAGAATGGGGACAACGCAAAGATTCGGCGTAGCTGGCGGAGTCGCGCGCGACCGCTTGCGCATGCGCGAACTGTTTCGGTAGTCCCGCTCGCGCGAGATAGCCGTACAGCGGCTCGCCCGGCAGCGCTTGCGCCAGCACCGCGCGCGATGCGAGTAGCCGCGCGATGTCGATACCGGTGTCGTAGCCCATGCTGTGGAGCATGAACACGAGGTCTTCGGTATTGACGTTGCCGGTTGCGCCCGGCGCATGCGGACAGCCGCCGAGACCAGCCAGCGACGCATCGAACTCGCGGATCCCGTGCTGCAGCGCGACCAGCGTGTTGGCGAGCCCGAGGCCGCGCGTGTCGTGGAAATGCAGCGAGCGCAGCCTGTCGCCCGCGACGTCGCGCACCAGCTCGATGACCTCGCCGACCTGACGCGGCGTCGCTTCGCCGGTCGTATCGCCGAGCGCGATCACGTCGGCGCCGGCCTGCACCGCGGCGCGCGCGATCGCGGCGATATCCGCGTACGGCACGACGCCCTGCAGCGTGCAGCCGAACACCGTCGACAAACCGGCGATCAACTCGACGCGGCGCCCACCTGCCGGGGACGCGCCATCGATCAGCTCGCGCATCGCGGCGAACGCGTCGATCATCTCGGCGGGCGTCTTGCGCACGTTCGCGACGCTATGCGCGGCGCTCACCGAAATCGGCGCGACGATGCGCTCTACGCCAGCCTCGAGCGCGTGCTGCGCGCCCTTCAGGTTCGGCACGAGCGCGCTCACGCTGAGATCGTCGTAGCTACGGGCGTGGGCGACTACGTCGGCGGCGTCCGCCATTTGCGGCAGCAGCTTCGCCGGCACGAACGACGCGACTTCCATGTGGCGCACGCCGGCCGCGTAGGCGGCGTCGATCCAGCGCCGCTTGTCGTCGGTGGACATGATGCGGGCAATGCTTTGCAGACCGTCGCGCAGACCGACCTCGGTCACGACGACGCGCTCGCGGGTTTCATTCATTGGTTGGAATCCTGGTCGTGGACGCGGGCTTCAGAGGCCCGTTGGATGGAAGTGATGCGCTGACTGGGTCACAGCGTGCCCGCGTGACGACGCGCGGCAAAGTCTGCTTTGACGAAGCACACCATCGCCGCTCGCGATGGCCGCTCAGGCCGATGGCGCGGGCTTTGGCGCTCGCCTGGGTGAAATGCCTAGGGGTTTGTCTGGGGAGGTGGCGAAGGCGTGGGTGACGAGGCGTGTCGCCCGTCTTATCTGGCGCTCAGCAGATGCTCGAGCAATCGCGCGGCCGCCAGCGTCAACGCCGCGCGATCCCGCATACAGATCACGAAGCGCCGCGCGGCCCAAGCCTCGCGCAACGGCACGGCGACGATGCCGTACTCGTCGGCCGCATGGCGCGGCAGCGCCTCGCGCGGCAGGATCGCGACCGCGAGACCCGCCTGGATGAAGCGATAGGCGGCGTCGAACGTCGATACATAGGTGCGGTAATTCAACTCGCTGCCCTTCTCCAGCGCGATGCGCTGCATCAGCGCATTGACCGACGCATTCGATGCGAGCCCCAGATGATCGAACCCGAGCGTCTGCTCGAAGCCGATCTGCGTCTCGCCCGCGAGCGGATGCGCGCGCGGCACGATCAGCGCGAGATGGTCGGCGCGATACGGCAGCGTGTCGAGACTGCCGAGCGGCACCGTGTCGCGGCAGATGCCCAGATCGGCGACGCCCTCTTCGAGCCCGCGCACGATGTCCGCGCTGACGCGCTCCTCGACGTCGACGCGAATCGCCGGATTCGCCTGCAGAAACGCCGACAACGCCTCGGGCAAAAACTCCACCATCGACGACACGTTGGCGAGCACGCGCACATGCCCACGCGCGCCGGCCGCGTACTCGCTGAGCTCGGCCTGCAGGCGTTCGTGGCCGCGCATGATGAACCGCGCGTGGCGCAACAGCGCTTCGCCGGCGGCGGTGGCGCGCACGCCGCGCTGGCTGCGCGACAGCAACGCGACGTCGACGAGCGCTTCGAGATCGGCGAGCCGCTTGCTGACCGCCGACGGCGCGATGAACTCACGCTCGGCCGCGCGCGCGATCGTGCCTTCCTCGCACACGGCGATGAACAAGCGCAGCGTCACCTGATCGATTTGCCACATCGGCGCAGCGGATTTGTGGGTTGGGGGTGGGGGGAATTATGGTTGATCGTGGAAGGCCGTGGAGGATTTCTGTCGCTTGCGGTGCGGCTCGAACCACGGCTTGCCGTGCAAAGCAGCGCAGAAACAAGCACGTTGACGCTCGAATGGAAAGCCCGCAAAGCGGGGCGACTTGTTTGAGGCGCGGTTGCCTTCCGTTAGTCTTCCGTGCTCTTCAGATCGCTTATCCGCCCTTTCGTTATGCGCGCCATGCAATCCCAAAACGTCATATAACGCACCGACGCTTCGCCTAATGAATAGGTCTCAGCGTAACACTGGTTGTCGCGATACTCGACCCATGCCCTTTGTCCTTTCTCAAAGTAAGGCAATGCGACAGGATTGTTATCGACCTTCAAATCAACATCGCCTTTCCTCAACTCAGTTTCCAACGATTTAATCGTGGAATTCAATTCTGCGTAAATTTGTTCGAAATTCCTGTGGCTGCACGCAGCAATATCGGCGGTTGCCGCGTGCTCACCGGTCTTGCAAAGACGGTCAATTTCTTCGCGCAATTTTCCAGAAAAATAAACCGATGATGGCGCTGCTTTTTTGTAGTCGAACTGCACCGAGTAAATTGTTTTGCTCAGCGCAGTTGAATCAAGAAAAATAAACATCGAAACCATGATAAGCCGCACAGCAAGCATTCTAGTGGGACGCATCATATACACCTTCAGAGAACACTCCAGCCTCCGTTTCCCGGCGTTGACGCAAGCTCGAGGAACAGCGAAATCTTTTTTATGTAATTCGGAATATTTTGGTAGTCACCTGATTTTCGCGATGCGTCAATTCGTCCGCAGCATGGTCTGCTACAGCATTAAAAAAAACACTCACCAATGCATCGTACACGTACTGAAACAACGGTACGTGCACTTTTGCATTGATGGCGCGTTCTGTTCGCCTCAACTCCTTTCAAAAACTCTCTGGCGTGTTGACTGATACTGTCTGCCAAAGTTGCAGATTGTCTTCCGGCAAGACAAGATGGAAGGTCCCACAAAGCGGGCCAACGATTGCGGTCATAAGATGCGCAAGCTATTGTGTTTGGGCTGGCTCGACTTCAATAGAGTCCAGCGTTTCCGTAATCGAAGTGGTTCCGCGTAGATCGCTACCGGTTATTTGCCGACGGTGGCGATCAAAAAACTCCGTTTTAGTATCAATTACAAGAGTAACAGGAGTGTCGCCACGCGGACTGTGCCAGATAGCCTGGAATCTGTATGGTCCCATTCGCGCGCCGCCCATATGGGGCATTGTCGGACTATTTATTCGGATCCCCCATCCCGTATCCGTAACCGAAAACGATTGCAGTATAAATTCCTTAAATTGGGGGCGATCCTTCAGCATCGGCACGATGTAATCGTTGAAGCTAATCGACCCGTCAGCGTAGACAGTCGGAACAAGCAACGTACAAAACAACCCGGCGCTGAGTCTATGTGCTAAGCGTTGTTTACTCATAACTCTATTCCTCGACGGTCATCCAATATACTTAACTTTGCGCTGCGTATTGTTTACCGCCCCATGCTCCCAAGCGGACTGGACAACGGCGCCCGCACCGACGAAATTGTCGATGTGATGGCCGGTAATCGCGCTGCCAGTATCATCGGCGAAGCGTCTGCCGACGATCTCTATTTCGACTTGAGCGTGCTTCGGTATGACGTTAGGATCGACCGCTATCGAACGATTCTCCGTAACCGGTCCGAATGCGCCTTGCACTGAATCCGTGTAAGCGAAGGCTACGCCATCCGGGTTGTTGAGATAGTCGCGATTGCCGTGACTATTTCTATGCCAACCTGAATTCACCTGTATTGGTCGAATATAGCGCCCGTTAGATGCTTTACCGGTTCCCTGCATGACAACGCCTCGCGCGCCATAGAGAAAATCGC
Organism: Paraburkholderia sp. CI3; assembly: GCF_050436505.1. Classification (NCBI taxonomy): domain Bacteria; kingdom Pseudomonadati; phylum Pseudomonadota; class Betaproteobacteria; order Burkholderiales; family Burkholderiaceae; genus Paraburkholderia; species Paraburkholderia sp. CI3. The sequence goes on along the minus strand of NZ_JBNDMI010000004.1, from coordinate 3,718,494 downwards.
GCTTGTGTTGATCGTTGGTTCCGCGAGCAATCACAACTTCACCTGTAAAATCCTGTTCGAAGCAAACGTGATACCCCGTAATAAGAAACGTGCTCTCGTACCATGCGTCCTTGAACCTCAAACGCAGCGGGACCGAGGTTATATCTTCGTCAGCTACGGTGAGTGTCAAATCCCCGGGTTCGCGCGATTCGAGAATAACCGTCGCGCAACCGTCTAAATCGGTCGGACCTGAAATCTGTATTGTGTCGCTCGGACGGTTGCTCCTGATCGATAGGGTACGCCCGAAAACCGAATCTCCTCGACGACTTTTCACTGCGGCCTGGATAGCCAGATGGTACAGAATCTTGCCACGCAACACACGTGATGACGAGGGAATGACAGGCAACTTGTCGCCGTAACTATTGGCTGGAATATTCCACGACAACAGGTTCGCTGCAATCCGAACTTCAACGCATGAGTTCGGGTTCGTGTTTGTACACGCGGTGTCGTGAACCGTTAGCCAATCCGGACTTTCCGGCATTCCTATTTCTCCAATTGAAGTTTGAGGCTTGCTGTTCCGCGAGTAACTACGCGCACAGTGTGTCCGCTCCGGCTTGTGGTTCCCGTTATCACCCGTTTACCGTCAACGACAATTCTGTAACGCACGTTGGCGAGGGGTTGGCCATCGCTTTTTTTGAGCACGTAATACTCGTCGTGAGTGCGAATTTTCGACGTGAGCGCTGAGGCTGCCGTGCGACCGCGGCAATCGCACGCCCATGCATAACCCAGGGCGTCGGCCATTTCGTAACCGGTCGAATACGACCGAAGCCTATCCTGCGGAAACCATTCGCCAGTTTCGACGTTCATCGCCATTGCAGACGGCATTGGCGGGAAGTTTGAGTATATTGAATAGGTGACACGACAAACCTGGCACTCTTCCTCGCCCACGGCACCTGCCTGTTTCTGTTGTCCCATTTGACCTCTTTTGATTTTCCAGAAAACACCCGGCGAATTAAGCATCTAAACGGGGCCACGGTCAATGATTTTAATTTGAGACAAAACTTCATTGACAGATATTAACGATTGCTCTGGCCATCTCATTTTTAGGCGAATTTTTCCCGATATCACGGCCAAACAAAAAAGCGGCATTGAGCCGCAATGCCGTTCAGTTGAGCAACTGAGCGGCATTTTTGTTTTTCTGACAAAAAAGCCGTTGTAAGCGAGCGCGGCGATGTTAGCTTTCATCGCCATGCTGGCCGATGCGCTGAAGCGAGCCATCGCGCGTCGAGTCTCACCCATCCCCGCCCTTGCCTGCGATTTCCGGTCTGGCTATGCTGGCGGGTGCGCCGGCTGCCCGCAGGCGACCGCCCCAACCAGAACAACGCTCGAGAACCTGCCCATGTCCACCACCAGTCTGTTTTTCACGGCCGCCGGCGTCGGCCTCGCGATCGCCGCGCCGGTCGGCCCGATGGGCATGCTGTGCATCCGCCGAACGCTGAGCGGCGGTCCGCGCGCGGGACTCGCGATCGGCTTCGGCATCGCCAGCGGCGACGCGGCCTACGGGCTGATCGCGGCGCTCGGCCTCGTCGGCATTTCGCAGTTCATGCTCGCGTACGACCGCCCGCTGCATCTGCTCGCGGGCCTGTTCCTGCTGTATCTCGGCGTGCGCGCGCTGCTGCAGAAGCCGCCCGCTCAAACCGCCGACGGCAATGGCAACGGCAACGGCAAGCTCGCGCAGATCGGCCGCGCCGGCGCGCTGCGTGCGTACGCGAGCGCGCTGCTGTTGACGCTGACCAATCCGCAAACCGTCATCATGTTCGCGGCGCTATTCACGACGCTCGCGCCACGCGGCGCGTTCTCGCCGGCCATCGCGCTGACGACGGTCGGCGGTGTGTTCGCCGGCTCGATCGCGTGGTGGTGCTGTCTGGTGACCATGGTGTCGCTCGCGCGTCATGCGATCGGCAGCAGGCTACGCGTCGCGATCGATCGCGTGGTCGGCTTCACGCTCGCGGCGTTCGGCGTCGTCGAAATCCGCCGCGCGCTCTGAGCGGCACCTCACACGCCATGCGGCACATCAGCGCCGTACACGCCGAACGCAGCCCGCTGCCAGCCGCGACGCGCTCCCCCTGAACAAGTGCCGCACGCCGGCGCGGCAGTTTTGCGACAATAGTGCCTTTCGCCGCTGAGGCGCCGGCCGACGCGGCCGTGCAGCGCACCGCACCCACCCGCCCCGGCGCGTACGCCGGCCTTGCCGCCCCAACCCTTCACCCGCGCTGCGTCAGCTGTCCGTTCAATGGCTCTACCCCACATCGATCTGCTGTACTCCGTCTCCGGCCTGTTCGTCGGCTTTCTGGTCGGGCTGACGGGCGTCGGCGGCGGCTCGCTGATGACGCCGATCCTCGTCCTGCTGTTCAAGGTGCACCCTGCCACCGCGGTCGGCACCGACCTGCTGTACGCGGCCGCCACCAAGGCGACCGGCACGCTGGTGCACGGGCTGAAGGGCTCGGTCGACTGGCAGGTCACGCTGCGCCTCGCGGCCGGCAGCGTGCCCGCGGCGACCGTCACGCTGATCCTGCTGCATCGCTATGGAATGGATACGCCTGGCGCGGGCCGGCTGATCCAGGTCGTGCTCGGCGCGGCGCTGCTGATTACCGCGATCGCGCTGGTGTTCCGTCCGCAGCTCGCGGCGCTCGGCGCGCGCAGGCAACGCGCGCCGAGCCAGGCACGCACGCTCGCGCTGACCATGCTGACCGGCGCGACCCTCGGCGTGCTGGTGTCGTTGACGTCGGTGGGCGCGGGTGCGATTGGCGTGACGGTGTTGATGCTGCTGTATCCGATGCTGCCGACGACGCGCATCGTCGGCTCCGACATCGCGCACGCGGTGCCGCTGACCTTGCTCGCGGGCGCCGGACATTGGCTGCTCGGCTCGATCGACTGGTCGATGCTGCTGTCGCTGCTGGTGGGATCGCTGCCCGGCATCGCGATCGGCAGCTATCTGGCCTCGCGCGCGCCGGACGCGCTGCTGCGCAATCTGCTCGCCGCGACGCTGACGCTGGTCGGCGTGCGGCTGGTGTTGTCGTGAGGCGCTGAAGACGCGTCAAGCGCGCACACCGCAACCCGTGTCTATTTGAAAAACCGGCAGGTCAGATCCGCCTCGAACTGCCTGACCCACTGACCGTGGCGGTCGTAATACGACTGTGACCAGCTGCCGCGCCGCACGGTGACGACCCGCTCGTGCGCCGGCTCACCGGGTGCCGCGCTCGCGCTGATGTCGAAATGCGCGGGCGCGAAACCGTGTCGCGCGCACACCAGTTCGAATGCCGCGCGATCGCCGATCGGCAGATCGATATAGCGAAACAGCATGGTTTCCATGACCTTGGCTCCCCCTTCCCTCCTGGTCACAGTACGCCTCGCGATGCGTCGGTAATGTGTCGCAGCGCACGAATCCGCGACGGCCGCGCCTCCATCAGGACCTGTGCGTGCGGCAAGCCGCATTGCTGCGGTCCCGCAAACCTCGCGAGTGCCACGCCATAAAACCGGCGGCGAAAAAAAAGCTCCGGCGATCATGCCGGAGCCTCCAGGTTGATAGATAGACCTCGCGACGCGATGCAAGCGCGGCGTCAAACCGTCTACGCGACGCCGGTGACGGCGCCCATGCACCAAGCCGCTGCGCACCACCGCGCGACGCGGGCCTTGCGGCGCCGCGCGCACGCGTACCGCTTACTGCTGCACCACTTTGAGCTTGTTCGACACTGACGTTACGCCGTCGACACCCTTGGCGGCTTCGCCGGCCGCATCGATCTGTCCCTCGGTCGGCACCGAGCCGGTCAGCGTCACTGCGCCGCCGCGTGCGCGCACGGCGATGTGCGACACGTCGAGACCCTGGGTCTTCGTCAGCGCGTGGCGCACCTTACGGCCAAGTTCGTGATTCGCTGCCTTGCCGGCCTTGACGGCGGCTGCCGCCGACGCCGTATCGGTTGCCGGAGCGTTTTGGGCGTAGACGTTGCACGCCACCACCATCGCCACAACCGGACCCAGTGCTTTCAGAAAACCGACCGTCTTCATAGCTCTCTTCTCCTTGGTTTCACATTGGACCGCATGAACAAGCGGCATCGTTACGACTACGGGCGGCCGTCATCGCGCGAACGCGCGCGTGAGCGACGGCCATCAACGGCTGTGACACGATGTGCAAGAGGCGAGAGAGGCTGATTACCGGTAACCGGCAATCGGCAAACCGCGAAGTCCGCCGACGCACCCGGTTCTTGTCCGTCTTGCCGGGGTCGCGCCGCAAACGCTGGATCGCGGTAGCGATGCACAATTTAATCTAGCCGGCACAGAAGCGCAAAGGATTTAGCGCGCGGCGTGGCGCGCCGACAGCGGGTGCGTCATGCGTGCCGGATAGAAGCAGACACGCTCCGTGGTCGCGCAAGAATTTGCACGGGCATCATGCCAGCGCTCATGCCGGCATCCACCGCGGTGCTCACCATTTGTTACGCGTTTGTCGGCGTGACGGGCGGCTACGCGTTTCGCGGCCGCGCCAATCTCAGGTACCATCGGCGCGACGCGTGCTGGCGCGCGCCGCCCAAGCCGCCTTCGCGCATTCGAGCCCGATCGACCGCCGCTTTCAGATGATCCGATGAAGCCTGACACCGGCCGCACCCGCCCTACCCATCTCGTCGCCCGTTTTGTCGCCATCTCGTGGCGCGACCTGGCGGTCTCGTTCGGCCCGCTCGTGCTGCTCGTGATCGTCGCAATCTGGGCCGCCGTGCGGCTGATCCAACCCGCCCCGCCGAATACGCTGACGATTAGCGCCGGTCCCGTCGGCAGCACCTTCTGGATCGCCGCGCAGAAGTACAAGACGATCCTTGCGCGCAATCGCATCACGCTGAACGTGCTGGCCTCGCAGGGCTCGCAGGAAAATCTGAAGCGGCTGTTGGACCCGAACGCGGACGTCGACGTCGGCTTCGTGCAGAGCGGCATCGCGCCCGCCGGGCTCGACAAGGACAAAAGCCTGATGTCGCTCGGCAGCGTCGCTTACGTGCCGCTCGCGATCTTCTACCGCGGCGCCCCCGTCGACTGGCTGTCCGGGTTCAAGGGCGAACGCCTCGCGATCGGCCCCGAGGGCAGCGGCACGCGCGAGCTCGCGCTCGCGCTGCTGAAGGCCAACGGCATCGTGCCGGGCGGTCCGACCCAATTGCTGCCGCTAACGGGCGACGCCGCCGCCGACGCGCTGATCGACGGCACGATCGACGCGACCTTCCTCGCGGGCGACTCGGCGCAGCCGGCCGTGATGGGCAAGCTCTACCGCACGCAGAACGTGCGCTTCTACGATTTTTCGCAGGCCGACGCGTACACGCGCCGCTTTCCGTACCTGACGCAGCTGAAGGTGCCGATGGGCGCCTTCGACCTCGGCAAGAACCTGCCGGCGAACTCGATCAGCATCGTCGCGCCGACCGCCGAGCTGATCGCGCGCGATTCGCTGCATCCGGCGCTGTCCGATCTGCTGATCGAAGCCGCGCGCGAGGTGCATGGCGGCGCGACGACGATGCAGCGCGCCGGCGAATTCCCCGCCCCGCTCGCGCACGACTTCCCGCTTTCCGACGACGCCGCGCGCTACTACAAGTCGGGCAAGAGCTTCCTGTACCGAACGCTGCCGTTCTGGATCGCGAGTCTCGCGGACCGCCTGCTGGTGATCATCGTGCCGCTGATCGTGCTGCTGGTGCCGGCGCTGCGCGTCGTGCCCGGGTTGTACGCGTGGCGCGTCAAATCGCGCATCTATCGCTGGTACGGCGCGCTGATCGCGATCGAGCGCAGCGCGCTCGGCGAACATTCGTCGGCCGAACGCGCGTCGCTGATCGAGCGGCTCGACGCGATCGAAGACTCGGTCAACGGCATGAAGATGCCGCTCGCGTACGCGGACCAGTTCTACGTGCTGCGCGAGCACATCGGCTTCGTGCGGCGGCGGCTCACGGAAAGCCGCGACACGCAGGGCGGGCTGGACGAGGCCGACGAGCAGGCGGCCGAAAAAGTCAAAGGCTGAGCGCCCCTGGCGACACCGCCGGAACCTACGCCCATCTCCCGCCACCAGGGGATATCGACCGGTGCAAGCCGGGACCGCACCGCGTAAGATCGCTACAATTTTGATCAGATAACGGACGCACCCTCCGCGTCGTCCGACACCAGGCAATCCGGGAGAAATTTATGACCGTTGGCATCGACGCCCAACAGCGGCAGTGGTTTTACGATTTCGTCTCGCCGTTCACCTACTTGCTGCTCGAGCAATACGACAAATGGCCCGGCTTCGACTTCGCGTTCACGCCGGTCGTGCTGAACGATCTGTATTGCCACTGGGGCCAGCGCTCCGCGTACAGCGTGCCCGCCAAGCGCACCTTCATGTACCGGCACGCGCTGTTTCGCGCGGAGCAGCTCGGCATTCCGTACAAAATGCCGCCCGCCCATCCGTTCGATTCGATGAAGCCGCTGCTGCTCGCGACCGCCGCGAACGGCGACGTGCAATTCGTGCGCGAGATTTTCCGCTTCATCTGGCGCGAGGGGCGCGATCCGTCGAGCGACGAAGCGTTCGCCGAGCTGTGCGAGCGCGTCGGCAAGCCGGACGGCCCGGAACTGATCCAGGACGAAGCCGTGAAGGCGCAATTGCAGCGCAATACCGCCGATGCGGTCGAACTCGGCGTCTATGGCGTGCCGACGTTTCGTCTGAACGATCAGCTGTTCTGGGGCGAGGACGCGCTGCCGATGGTGCTGTACTGCGCGCGCACGCCGAACTGGCTCGAATCGCGCGAGGTGAAGCGGATCAGTTCGCTGCCGTGGGGGCTGCCGGACGAACCAACACCGGCATAACACGGCGGCCGCTGCGGGCCGCGCCCTGGTTGCGGCTTCGGCCCGAACGAATCGATGCCGGCAGGCGTCGCGCTGATACCGGCCATACCGTGCCCGCTATGCCGCCGAAGCGCAAACGGGCCTAAGGTTAAGCTTTCGCACCCCACGCGCGCGCCGCGCGGCGAGTTCATCGGCAGCGCCCGCGCCGCCACGCTTCGATCATGGACGACACCGCCGCCTCACTCGATATCTGGCTCGTGCGCGTGCTGCGCACGCTGCTCGTCGAGCGCAGCGTCACGCAGACCGCGTTGCGGCTGAACCAGACCCAGCCCGCGATCAGCACCGCGCTGCGCAAGCTGCGCGAAACGCTCGGCGATCCGATTCTGGTGCGCGGCAAGTCGGGCATGGTGCCGACCGAATACGGCGAGTCGCTGCTCGCGGCCGCGCAGCGCGTGTTGCGCGATGTCGATTTCGTCGCGACGCCGCATGGCGATTTCGACCCGGGCCGCTCGCGCCGCACTTTTCGCGTCGCCGCGCCCGACTATCTGAACGACTTCTTCATGCCGACCGTGATCGCGCGGTTTCGCGAAGCGGCGCCGCATGCGCGGCTCGAAATCGAATCGCTGGGGCCGCTGCTCGATCATTCGGCCGCGCTCGACGCCGGCGAACTCGATCTGGTGATCGGCAACTGGCCGAAGCCCGATCCGCGCTTCGAGCGCGGCGACCTGTTCGCCGATACCGTCGTGTGCATGATGCGCGCGGACCATCCGCTGACACACGAGCCGCTCACCCGCGAAGCCTATCTGGCCGCGCCGCATCTCGCGCCGACACCCTACAGCGGCGCGCGCGGCGGCGCGATCGATACCGGCTTCGCGCGGGCGAAGGCGAGCCGGCGCATCGTCGCGACGCTGCCCTACTTCGGGCTCGTCGCGCAGACGCTTCTGCAATCGGATCTGATCTTCACGACGACGCGGCGTTTCGCGATGCACTACGCGAGCATGTTGCCGCTCGCGGTCGTCGACGTGCCGATCGCGTTTCCGCGCATCCGCTGCTATCAGTTGTGGCATCCGCAGCCGGATCGGCCGAGCGATATCGGCTGGCTGAGGACGTTGATGTCCGAGGTGTCGGGTGAGCTGGTCGCGCGCAAGCCCCCGTTGCGCCGTATGGCCTAAACCGTGATCTGCTCCGTTGCGCGGACGTGGTTCGCGGCCTGCCCCAAAGCATGAACCGTCGCGGCCTGCCGTGTCCTCAATCGCAGCAGTTGCGCGCACACCGCAATCGCGATCGCGGCGGGCGCCTTGTCGACGATCCCCTCGACGCCGATCGGGCAGGTCATCTGCGCGAGCCGCTCCAACTCCACGCCTCGTTCGAGCAGTCGCCGCTCGAACTTCACGCGCTTCGTGTTCGAGCCGATCATGCCGAAGTAGCTGAAATCACGCCGTCGCATGATGCGCGAGGCCAGCGAAAAATCGAGCGCATGGTTGTGCGTCATCACCAGAAACCACGCGCCGGGCGGCGCCGCGTCGACGATCGCCTCGGGCGTGTCGGTCGCTTCGACCTGCACGTTGGGCGGCGTTTCGTCGGGGAACAGCTCGTCGCGTTCGTCGACCCACTGGACCACGCACGGCAGGCTGCCAAGCAGATGCGCGAGCGCATGGCCGACGTGTCCCGCGCCGAACAGCACGATATGCATCGGCGCCGGCCGCGGCGCAAGCTCGGACCCGGTCCCGCCCGGACAATAATTCAGGCGTGCTTCCATATTGCGCTCCCAACTCGTTTGCCAGTCGCCATCACGCCTGCCGCGCGGCCGCCGTCGCGGCCCGCACCGCGCCGACCGCTTTCAGGATTTCCTCGCTGGTCGCGGGCGCATTGAGCGGCGGATTGACCTGATGGCCGCCGACCGCCGACACCGCGTCGCGCACCGCGAAAAACACCGAGAACGGCAGCAGCAGCGGCGGCTCGCCGGTCGCTTTCGAACGATGGATGCTGTCCTCCGCGTTACGGTTCCTGAACAGCCTGACATTAAAAACCGGCGGCACGTCGTTGACGGTCGGGATCTTGTACGTCGAAGGCGCGTGCGTCATCAGCTTGCCGTCCGCGTCCCACCACAGCTCCTCGGTGGTGAGCCAGCCCATGCCCTGAATGAACGCGCCTTCCACCTGGCCGACGTCGAGCGCCGGATTCAGCGAGGCGCCGACGTCGTGCAGCGCATCGGCGCGCAGCACGCGCATTTCGCCGGTCAGCGTGTCGATCACGACTTCCGATACCGCCGCGCCATACGAGTAGTAGTAGAACGGCCGTCCTTGCAGCTTCGACTGATCCCAGTAGAGCTTCGGTGTCGCGTAGAAGCCGTCGGACCACAACTGGATGCGCGCGAGATAAGCCTTCGCGACCACTTCCTCGAACCGCACGGCGACCTCGCCGACTATCACGCGATCATGCGCGAAGCGCACGTCCCGCGGGTTCACGCTGCCCGCGCCGAAGCGCTCGGCCGCGAACGCGGCGAGCCGCTCGCGCAACTGGCGCGCGGCGTCCTGCGCGGCTTTGCCGTTCAGGTCGGACCCGGTCGACGCGGCCGTGGCAGACGTATTGGCGACCTTGCTGGTATCGGTCGCGGTCACCCGAATCCGGTTGAAACCGACGCCGAGTTCATGCGCGACGACCTGCGCGACCTTCGTGTTCAGCCCCTGGCCCATTTCGGTGCCGCCGTGGTTCACGAGCACCGAGCCGTCGGTGTAGATATGCACGAGCGCGCCGGCCTGGTTGAAGTGCGTGACGTTGAACGCGATGCCGAACTTGACCGGCGTGAGTGCCAGGCCCTTCTTCAGGATCTCGCTGTTGGCGTTGAATGCGTCGATCTCCTTGCGGCGCGCGCGATAGTCGCTGGTCGCTTCGAGCTCGTCGATCAGCTCGTGAATCACGTTGTCTTCGACCACCTGGCCGTACGGCGTCTGGTTGCGCTCGGTCTTGCCGTAGAGATTGCGGCGGCGCACGTCGAGCGCATCGATGCCGCACGAGCGCGCGACGTTGTCGAGGATGTACTCGATCGCGAACGCGCCCTGCGGGCCGCCGAAGCCGCGAAACGCCGTGTTCGACTGCGTGTTGGTCTTGCCGCAGAAGCCGTCGATCGAGACGTCCGACAGCCAGTACGCGTTGTCGAAGTGGCACAGCGCGCGCGTCATCACCGGGCCCGACAGGTCGGCGGAAAAGCCGCAGCGCGAGGTCATGTCGACCGCGACGCCTTCGATCACGCCCTCTGCGTCGTAGCCGACTTCGTACGTGTAGTGGAAATCGTGGCGCTTGCCGGTCACCATCATGTCGTCGTCGCGATCCGGGCGCAGCTTGACCGGGCACAGCAGCTTCCACGCGGCGAGCGCGGCGCAGCACGCGAACAGCGCCGACTGCGATTCCTTGCCGCCGAAACCGCCACCCATGCGCCGGCATTCGATCAATACGTTATGCGATGCAACGCCCAAGGTGTGCGCGACGAGGTGCTGCATTTCGGTCGGATGCTGGGTCGAGCAGTAGACGTGCATGCCGTCGTCGTCCTTCGGCACCGCGTACGAGATCTGCCCTTCCAGATAGAACTGCTCCTGGCCGCCGAGCCACATCTCACCGGCCTCGCGATGCGCGGCACGCGCGATCTTCGTGCCGGCGTCGCCGCGCGCGAGCTTCATCGGCGGCAGCACGAACTGGTTCGCGGCGCGCGCCTGCTGCGCGCTCAGCACCGCCGGCAGTTCCTCGTAGACCACCTCGGCGCGCCGTGCGCCGAGACGCGCCACCTCGTGCGACGTCGCGACCACGATCAGCATCGGCTGGCCGACGTATTGCACGACGCCGTCGGCGAGGATCGGATCGTCGCCATGAACGATCGGGCCGACGTCGTTGACGCCGGGGATGTCGTCGGCGGTGAAGACCGCGACGACGCCGGGCGTCGCGCGCACCTTGTCGAGCGCGATCGAGACGATCTTCGCGTGCGCCTTCGACGACAGCCCCAGCGCCGCGTGCAGCGTGCCGGCCAGCTCGGGAATGTCGTCGGTGTAGGTCGCGCGGCCGCTTACGTGCAGATGCGCGGACTCGTGCGGACGCGACACGTGCACCTGGGTGAAGTCGTCGAGTTCCTGAACCTCTTTCAGGAACGGTTCGGCTTGCTGGTTCATGGTTGTGTTCTCCGTATCCTTGAACGCGCGGCGCTCAGGCGCTCGCGCCGGCCGGCGCGACCGCGCGCACGTCGAGCGCGCTCTTCGGCAGCGGCTGCCGCGCGCGCGTTTCGAGCCAGAAGCGGTACAGCGTGTTCTTCGCCGCTTCGAGGCGGTAGTCGCTGCTCGCGCGCATGTCGGTGAGCGGCGCGTAGTCAGTGCCGAGCGCGAGCATCGCGGCCTGCGCGGTCGCCTCGTGCCATTCGGCGTCGCGCAGCACGGCTTCGGCCTGGAGCGCGCGCTTCGGCGTCGCGGCCATGCCGCCGAACGCGATGCGCGGGTCGCGGATCGCGTCGCCGTCGGCGATGAACGAGAACGCCGCGCAGACGGCCGAGATATCCGAATCGAAGCGCTTCGACAGCTTGTAGGTACGAAAGCGCAGGTTCGCGCGCGCACCGCCGCGCGCGGGCACCTTCAGGCCGACGACGAACTCGTGCCCGGCCATGTCCTTCTTCTGATACGCGAGGTACAGGTCTTCGAGCGGCATCTCGCGCTCGACGTCGCCGCCTCGCACGATCACGCGCGCGCCGAGCGCGATCAGCCCCGGCATCGAATCGCCGATCGGCGAGCCGTTCGCGATGTTGCCGCCGAGCGTGCCGGCGTTGCGGATCGGCAGCGACGCGAAGCGCTGCCACATTTCGGTCAGCTCCGGGTACTGCTTCGCGATCTCGGCATACGCTTTTTCGACGCTGACGCCGGCGCCGATCTCGATCCAGTCGTCATTGGTTCCGAGCTTTTGCAGCTCGGCGATCTGTCCGACGTAGACGAGGTCGCCGAGCTCGCGCATCTGCTTGGTGACCCACAGGCCGATGTCGGTGCTGCCCGCGAGCAGGCGCGCGGCCGGTTCCTGCTGTTTGATCCGCGCGAGCGCCGCGACCGTGCGCGGCGCGGCGAAGCGCTGGCCCGCGTGCTCGTACTGAAACGTGTCGCGGCGTTCGAGCGTCGCGAGCGTGTCGGCGAGCGCCTTTACGTCGACTGGCGCTCGCGGCGCGGGCGCGTCGAACATGCGCTCGGCCGCGTCGACGATCGGCCGGTAGCCGGTGCAGCGGCACAGGTTGCCGGTCAGCGCATTGCCGATCGCCTCGCGCGACGGCACCGTGCGGTTCGCGCAGCCATGCTCGTAGCCGTGCTTCTCATAGAGCGCCCACATCGACATGATGAAGCCCGGCGTGCAGAAGCCGCACTGCGAGCCGTGGCAGTCGACCATCGCCTGCTGCACCGGATGCAGCGAGCCGTCCGGCTGGCGCAGGTCTTCGACCGTGAAGAGCGCGCGGCCGTCGAGGGTCGGCACGAACTGGATGCAGGCGTTGACCGCCTTGAACTCGACGCCGCCCGCCGGATTGCGCTCACCGATCACGACGGTGCAGGCGCCGCAGTCGCCTTCGGCGCAGCCCTCCTTGGTGCCGGTGCAATGCGCGTCCTCGCGCAGATACTGCAGCACCGTGCGGGTGACGGGCGCGTCCTCGATTTCGCGGATCGCGTTGCGGTGATAGAAACGAATCGGCTCGGTCATGTCTCGGTGCTCTCGTCTGTTCCGTGTTCGCGCGGACACGCCGCGTCGATGGTTTGAAAGCTATCACCGTCAATAAACCTAACCCATAGCCTGAATCGCATGGGGGACATATTGTTCGCGCGATATGACCCGCCATTGATTCGTCCCATTTTTTAGGCAAACCCTGCAAGGGAATCGGTTCCATGGGAGAATCACGCCTTCCCGCCGAATTCAAGTCTCGTTTTCCCGATGTCCACCGACTCCGCGTCCGCCCGCAGCGAATTTGCGACGACCCTGCAGATCATTCCGGTCGTCTTTTTCACCTTTCTTTGCTACCTCGCGATCGGTATTCCGCTCGCGGTGCTGCCCAGTTATGTGCACGGCGACCTCGGCTACAGCGCGGTGCTGGCCGGCGCGGCGATCAGCGTGCAGTACCTCGCGACGCTCGCGTCGCGGCCGCTCGCGGGCCGCTCGGCCGATACGCTCGGGCCGAAGCGCACGGTGTCGATCGGTCTGCTCGGCTGCGGCGCGAGCGGCGTGCTGCTGTTGCTCGCGGCGCTGACCGGTCGCTGGCCGGGGCTGAGCCTCGCACTGCTCGTGTGCAGCCGGCTCGTGCTCGGTTTCGGCGAGAGCCTGTGCGGCACCGGCGCGATCCTGTGGGGAATCGGCCGGGTCGGCACCTCCAACAACGCCCGCGTGATTTCGTGGAACGGCATCGCGACCTACGGCGCACTCGCGATCGGCGCACCGCTCGGCGTGATGATCTCGCGCTCGATCGGCTTTACCGCGCTCGGCATTCTGGTGATCGCGCTCGCGGGGCTCGGCTATTACCTCGCGCGTCTGATCGCGCCGGTGCCGGTCGTGCACGGCGAGCGGATGTCGTATCGCAGCGTGTTGACGCGCGTGCTGCCGCACGGTATGGGTCTCGCGCTCGGCTCGGCCGGCTTCGGTTCGATCGCGACCTTCATCACGCTGTTCTATGCGGCGAAGCACTGGCCGAATGCGGCGCTGTCGCTGACGCTGTTCGGCACGCTGTTCATCGGCGCGCGCCTGCTGTTCGCGAACACGATCAAGACCTACGGCGGCTTTCGTGTCGCAATCGCGTCGTTCTCGTTCGAATGCGCGGGTCTGTTGATGCTGTGGCTCGCGCCCGAGCCGCATATCGCGCTCGCGGGCGCCGCGCTGACCGGCTTTGGCTTCGCGCTGGTGTTTCCGGCGCTCGGCGTCGAGGCGGTCGGGCTCGTGCCGCCGGCGAGCCGCGGCGCAGCGCTGTCCGCGTACTCGGTGTTTCTCGATCTGTCGCTCGGCATTACCGGGCCGCTGGCGGGGTATATCGCCGGCGAGTTCGGTTACGGCTCGGTGTTCCTGTTTGCCGCGATCGCGGCTGCCGCGGCGGTCGTGCTGTCGACGGTGCTGTATCTGCGCAACGCGAAAGTAACCAGTCTGTCTACCGCGCAGTAAGCACTCGCAGTGAACGCGCGCAACGAACGCGCGGCGCTGACGCAAAGGCCGCGACGCGCAAAGTCTTCACGACGCGCGCCGCGGCCATTCGATCCCGCTGTCCATCCTCGCGGCTAATCTCTCTCCGCCGCCATCTCCTGCTTGATCGTCGTCTGCGCGCGCACCGCGATCTGGCCGTGATTGATTCGGCTCGACACGTTGTACACGCCGATCAGCATGAACAGCTCGGTGGCGGCCACCGAGCACGCGGTGCCGACACCGCCCCAGAAGTAGATGCTGATCGGTGCCTGCACCAGATGGAACAGCGCGCCGTAGATATAGATCCGCTTCAGCAACGACTGATTGCCCGACGCGATGATCGTCAGCATCACCTGGGTCGTCGTCATGCCGACGATCGCCGGCACGAACACGAGAATGCGCAAAATGCGGAACGTCTCGCCGAATGCCTCGCCGAGAAAACGTCCGACGAACCATTCGCCGAGCACCGTAAAGCCGACCAGAATCAGCACCGCCGACGCCGCGAACGCGACCATGAAGCCGCGGTTGACCTTGTGGATATAGGCGATATCGTTGCGCTCGTAAGCGACGCAGATCTTCGGAAAGAACGCCTGGATAGCCGGCGCCGTGCACGCGCGTAGCGCGTTGGTGAGTCGCTCGGCCGCCACGTAATAGCCGACCGCGCCCGGGCCGCTGATCATGCGCAGCATGATCACGTTCGCGTACATGTACACGGACGTCAGCGCCGAACCGAGGAAGATGTGATACGCCTCTTTCGCCTCGGCCATCACGTCGGCCCAACTGACCCGCACGGTCAGCAGGATCTCGCGCTTCCAGATCAGCGCGCCCATCAGGATCACGCCGCACACGAAGGTCGGCGCATATTGCAGAGCGGCCGCGAGCATCACGTCGTCGCGAGTCCTCACGAACAGGAACAGCGGAATCAGCAGACCCACGCGCGTCGCGAGCAGCGTGCCCGCGAGCACCGGCAGGCGCTGTGTGCCTTCGTAGAAGCAGCCGGGCGTCAGCACGCCGCCCCAGATCACGAGCGAGCCCAGCAGCGTCGCACCGCGCTCCTGCGGCGACATGTGCGCGGCGAAGGCCCAGCCGACCAGCACCAGCGAGCACAGCAACGCGAGAATCGCCCGGCCGATCGTGGTCGACCAGTAGATGCGGTTCACGACCTCCGGGTTATCGATGTGCACCGCCACCTTGCGCGCGCTCGACAGGCCGAAGCCGAAGTCGACGATGACGAGAAGAATCTGCGAAATCGATTGCGCGTAACCGATCACGCCCAACCCGGCCGGCCCAAGTATGTGCGACAGATACGGCAACGTAACGAGCGGCAGCACGTAGTTCAGTGCGTACACCGAATACAGCGCGATGATGACGTTTCTCGTCGACACAATCGTCCTGTTTGCAGTAGGCGGTTAAAACTCAGGTCGAAAAAACGGAATACGACACGAAAGAAGGTTCACTTAGTGCGATATCGATCTTGTTGTAGCGATCGTCTTCGCCATTTGCGTTCAACACCGCGCTCTTCACCGCATTGCCGATCAGATTGCTTACCACGGTCTTGTAGTTGGAGTCGGTTGCGTCTGTTGCGAACAGGATTTCGGCGAGTAGAGCATGGCCGCGTGTGGCCGCGCGCAACACCACGCGGCCCGAGGTCGAGCGCAGCACGTTGATCGCGATGCGCGTCGTCTCCTGCGACACGGTCTGGTTTCCGCAATGCAGCGCCGCCGCGACGCCGCCGCGTTCGTAGCCGACGCCGAGATTCAGCGCATGCACGAGGCTCGCGTCCTTGCCGCCCGCGATCGCGCCGCCGCCCGGATACGCCTTGGCGTAACCGACGATCGTGTCACCCGCGCGATCGCCGAAATTGCCCTGAATCGTGATGCCGTCGAGCGGTGTGCTGCCCGGCGCGGTCGAACTGCCGTACACGAACTGCGGGCCGTCGCAGCCGGCGTTCTCGTCGTCCTGGCCGGGACGGTAGCGATTGCCGACGATCGTCGCCCCCTGCTGGTAATCGATCTGGATGTGGCAACTCTGACCGGGCGGCACATCGAGGTACGACGGATGGCCGCGCGTCGAGAATTTCCAGCGGCCGATCTTGCCGTCGCCGCCGCAACCGTTGCGCGAGAAGTAATTGCCGTTCACCACCTTGCCCCAGTTGCCGCTCTTCATATAGACACCGGCAAACCCATTGCGATCGAACACCGCGCCGACGATCAGCGACTCCGCGCCGAGAATCACGCCGTGTCGCGCGTTCCATTCCCAGCGTCCGCCGATCACCTGCCAGAAGTTGTCGACGATATCGGCGCCGGCCGTATGGCAGAACATGCCGATGCAATTGATCAGCGAGCCGTCGGTGTGCTCGGTCGCGTAGAAGCCGCGCTCGCACATGTACGCATAGCAGCGCTCGAGCGTCGAGGTGACGCCGAGTTCGTAGCCCGCGCGCGAAAAACCGATCGCCGTGCAACGACTAGCCCCGGCCGACGTACCGAAGTGGATGCCGATCGCCGTGTTGCCGGTGTGCGCCGGATAGTTGGCGAGGTAGTAGATGACCTTGTCGTAATGCGCGGGCCGCACCTGCACATGCTCGACGAACGCCGAGTCGCCCAGCGTCAGCGCCGCCGACCTCGGGCCGCCCGAGTCCTGTCTCTCCAGCACGGTCGCCGCCATCGCGATGTCGGTGATCACCACGTATTCGCCGCCGCCGTCGCCGCGCAGTCTCGAGCCGTTCGCGGTGGTCAGGTCGCCGGTGTAACGCCAGATGCCGCGCGGCAGATACAACCCGCGCGCACCGCTCGCGAACGCTTCCCTGAGTTCAGCGCCGCAGTCGTAACCGGACGCGCCGCGCTGGATCGCCGCCAGCCGGTGCGGATCGACGAAGCGCGCGACGCTGACCTCGAGTCCCGCGACGATATCGCTGAGCGTCTTCAGATAGCTCGGCGCAACCGGTTCCGATGCGGCACGCTCGGGCACGGACGCGGCGACGCGCAGGATGCCGCCGGCGCCGTCGCCCGCGCCGTTACCCATACTCGCGAACGCGCCGCGCTCGCGCAGCGCGTGCCCCGTCGCGCGCGCGATGCCCAAATCGGCTGTGCTTGCACTGGCCCCGGCCAGGCCGCCGAGCAGGAACGTCTTGAGCGCCTGTCGCCGGGTTTTCATCTAGCCTTCCCCCATTGCGTTACTCCGTTCTTTTTTCACGTCGAGACATCGACAGGCATCAGTCCACCGTGATACTTTGCCCCTGCTCGGCGGCCGCCGGACGCGTGCTCACGGTCATGGGGACCGGCACCGCACGCGCCTTCGCGCTGCGACTCAGGCCCTGCACGCCTGGCGGTCTGAACAGCGGCACACGATACTTGCGGCTGAAACGCCACAAGCTGTTCATATGCCGGCGCCCCGCCTTGCTCAGGAAGCCCGCTGCCGACGCACGCTGATGCTCGTGCGTGAGTCGCGCGCCCGGCACGCACAGCACGCGGTAGCCCGCCTGCCAGATGCGCGCGCAAAAATCGACGTCCTCCATATAGAGAAAGAAGTGCTCGTCCATGCCGCCGAGTTCGCCGAATAGCGCGCGCCGCACGATAAAGCCCGTGCCCAGCACCCAGTCGGCCTCGAACGGCGTGCCCGCGGCCCACGCTTCGCGCATCATGTGGTTGTCGATGCGGCGCTTGAACGCGCCGAGCCGCCCGAGCGGCGAACGACGGCCGAGTATGTCGAGCACCGAATAAAAGCGCCGCGCGGAAAACTGCCGCTCGCCATCCGGATAGACCAGATCGAGACCGACGAGGCCGACATCCTTCTCCGTTCTGAACAACTGCACCGCGTTTTCGAGCGATGTATCGACGAAATAGGTGTCCGGGTTCAGCACGAGCACGAGTTCGCGCAGACAACCGACCATGCCAAAATTGACGCCGGCTCCGAAGCCGCGATTGATCGACGTTTTGACGAGCCTCACTCCCGTCGGAAGCGTCTCCCTCAGATAGGAAAACGAATTGTCGGGTGAAGCGTTGTCCACCACGACGATGTCCTCCTTATCCGCAATCGAAAGTTCTAGTACGGAGCGCACGCAATTTCCGACCAGTTTTGGCGTGTTGTAATTGACGATCACCACGCTAAACATTCCCTTCAGGTTCATCCCCACCTCCTGCTTTACATCTGGTGTTCGTGGAATTACCCCCAAACACGGCTTTCTGGTTCTTGCACCTTGCTTCGCGCTGTTCGCGCGCACTACCGACTACCCACTGCTCGTCCGCGCGATGCAGACGATCTGGAGCGCACTGCCTTCTGGTTCGCTACGTGCTGTCTGGACGCGGTCCGCCCACGTAATCGAACACTGGCAATGTCATCAGGATGAAGACAAACGGAATCACTTCGATCGATTGATAGAAGAGCGTCTGAAATAAAGCCGCCCACATGCACAACGAAATCCGGCTCGCGCTGCTCGCGAGTTTCGTCACCGATATCAGCACGCCGTAATAGAAGATCGCGCCCATCAGGCCGATATTCAGAATCTGCTGCAGCACGCTCGATTCGACGACGCCGAACTCCTGTTTCACCGGCTCGGGTGCCGAGTTCGTGACGAGCCCAAAGTACGTGCCGGCGATCACGTTGACCGGCAATACGAGCGACTTGGCCTTTTCCCATGCTTCGGTGCGGCCGTCGTTGCCGTCCGATTGCAGATCGGTCGCGCCTATCATCCGTTCGGTGCCGACGTTGACGACACTATCGTTCTGACTGCTCACCGCGACGCCGAAGATCATGATCGCCATCGTCGCGAACACGGTGGCAACGATCAGTTTCGCGTTTCTCGTGATGAACTGGATCGGCGCCTGCAGGAACGCGAGCCCGAACGTGCCGAGAATGATCAGCATGCCGCTGCGCGACAGCGCCGAGAAAATCGCGAAGCTGAGCACCGCGCACGCGAGGCCCGACAGCACGTTCTTGCGCACCAGATAGTCGACGCCGCACAGCGACGCGGCAATCGCGACGAACAGCGGGTAGTGCAGATAGCTGCCGGTCAGCGACGGCGCGCGCAGATTGTCGAAGCCGTACGTCGCGCCGGGCAGATCGATCGGGAAGACGTTCTGCTGCTGCGCGAGCGCGACACCCGCCTCGATCAGCGCGATCAGCACGAGCCCCGCATAGGCGACGCGCGGCTGCACGAAGCGCCTCTGATAGTTCGAGATCGCGTAGAAGTAGATGAACAGCGTGAAGATGAAGACGAACAGATAGGACGGCCCGAACTCACCGGTGAGCGCGAGCGTCGCGACGATCGACAGCCCGGTCGAGAACAGCATGCCCACGAGGAAGCCGAACGACAGGCGCCCTTCGTCGCGGAAGTAAGCGGCGATCGCCGTCGGCGAGATGTACCACACGAGCAGCCCGACGATACCGCCGACCTGGATCAGATAGGCGGCGTCCTTGCCGATCAGATACTCGAGCACGCCGCGCGAGGCACACAGCACGACGGCCAGCAGATAGGCGATGGTTGCGATCATGGCGTCAGGCCTGATACGCCACGGAGGCGTTGACGTTGACCGGATCACCGCGGTAGATGCGCTCGATCACGTCCTGGAACTCATCGATTTCGCAGACGTTGAGCAAGGTGCCGTCGTGCTCGACGCCTTCCGCGCCGAGCGGCGTCGAGACGACCGGCAGTTTCGCCGCGAGCATTTCGAGCGTCTTCAGCTTGACGCCGGCGCCCGACAGCAGCGGCACCACGCCGATATCGGCGGACTCGAAGTACTTGCCCGGATTTTCGACGAAGCCGGTCACGCAAATATCGTCGCCGTTCAGGCGCTTTACGCGGTCGCTCGGATCGGAGCCGACCACGATCAGCTTCAGTTGCAGGCCGCGCCGGCGCAGCGGCAGAAAAATCGCGTCGACGAAATTGAGCAGCGCCTCTTCGTTTTCACGGCGTTGCATCGCCCCCCAGAACAGGATATTGCCTTTCTCGACCGTGTCTTTCGAGCGCCGCACTTCCTTCAGAAACGCCGGCAGTGAGATCGGCACGACCTGCAACGTGCCGACCCCGGGGTACAGGCCGTTGATCAGCTGCGCGTCCTTGCTGGACAGCACGAGCACCTTGTCGGCCAGCTTCAGCAGACGCTGCTCGAGCATGAAGGTCTGCCGGGTGAACAGCCATCCTTCGATGGACTTGACGCGCAATATGACCTGGATCTGCAAGTCATGCGCGCACATCACGATCTTGACGCGGTCGTGGAAACGCTCGCGCAGATTCTGGGCATACGCAAAGCATTGCGAGAACTCGAGCCGCACGGTGTCGTATCGGTTCCTGTCGACGAGCTCGCAGAGGAACTTGCCGATCGCGGGCTTATAGCGCGAGAACAGGCGCGGTGAAAAAGTCAGCGGATTCGCGAGGAACGACGGAATCAGGTCGAACCGGCTCACGTACTGGATGTACACGTTGCGCACGTTCGCGCGAAACTCGATGGCTTTTTCGTCGACCGGCACGCGCGACACGATCAGCACGTCGAGCTCAGATTCCGCGCTCAGTTTGATCAGGTAGTCGTAGGCCAAACGGTGGCCAGCTTGCGGCGCGTTTTTCTGAGGCAGAAAAGGCGTGACAAATAGCTGTTTCATCCGGGTAGTCCCTTGCCTGTACGGTATGCGCTCGGCAGGCGCGGCCGTAAGATCCCTTCGCATTGCCATGTTGCTGTTCTGATCGGTCCAGTCGGGCGCGACGCCCCGCACCGCGGGCGCGTCGCGAACCAGGCGCCCGGGCTTATCTGTCGTACGGTTTATAGATGTAGGCCGCGTAGCGATAGCGTCCGTAGCCGTAGCTGTAGCGTCCCGGCCGCATCCGCAGTCCGTTCATGATCACGCCGCGCACCGGCAGGCCGACCTTCTGCATCTGGCGGACCGACTCACGCAGCTCGCCGATGCCCGTGACACCCTGACGCGCGACGAAGAACGTCGTACCTGCCACGCAGGCGAGCCGGACCGCATCCGCGGCGAGCAGCACCGGCGGTCCGTCGAGCAGCACGACGTCGTAGCCGGTCGCGACCTGGCGCAGCACCGCTTCGAGCCGTGTGTTCGACAGCACGTCGCTCGGACTCGCAACCTGGCGGCCACTCGCGATGAAGTCGACACCCTGGAAACGGGTCGCGCGAATCAGCTCTTCGGGACGGTGCGCGCCCTGGATCAGATCGGTGAGGCCGGGACCGCGATCGCCGCCGAGATGCCGATGCAGGAAGCCGCGACGCAGGTCGCCGTCGATCAGCAGGACGCGCTTGCCGGTCGCGCCGATTACCGCGGCGAGATTCAGCGACACGAACGACTTGCCGATGCCCGGCGTCGGGCCCGTGATCAGCACGATATGGTTGCGCGCCTTGGTCATCGTGAATTCGAGCGCGGTGCGAAAGCCGCGCAGACTTTCGATGGCCGGATCGATCACCGCTTCGCCCGCAAGCACGAGCGCCTTCGATTCCGGACGGCGACGGCTGTGCGCGAACCGCTCTTCCTGACGGCTGAACGGCACGCTCGCGTAGACCGGTAAACCGGTGCGCAGCTCGACTTCGTACGGATCGTCGATCGCGTCGAACAGACGCTGACGCACGAGCGCGATCACCGCGCCGACGAACACGCCCAGCATCAGCGCGCCGATGATGATCAGCAGCGGCTTGGGCCGCACCGGCGTATCGGGCGCGACGGCGCCGTCGACGATGCGCACGTTGCCGGACTTACCCGCCTTGATCAGCTTCAGCTGTTCGAGCGTATTGCGCAGCGACGTATCGAGCTCGGTGCCGACCTGCACGTCGCGCTGCAGGCGCAGCACGTTCTGTTCGAGCGGCGGCAGCGATTGCGTCCGGCTCGCGAGATCTTTCGCTTCCTGTTGCGCCGCATGCAACTGCGCGTTGACCGACTGCACGGCCGGATGCTGGTCGGTGAAGCGCGTCAGCAGTTCATTGCGCTTCTGTTGAAGTTCCGCGAGCCGCGTCTGCGCCTGAACCGACAGTTGCAGCAGGTTGGTCGCTTCCTCGCCGAGATCGACGGTGCCATGCTTCGCGCGGAAGTCGTTGAAGCGCGTTTCCGAAGCGGAAAGCTGCTGGCGCATTTCCGGAAGCTGTATTTCAAGGAAACGGATCGAACGCTCCGCTTCCTCGGATTTGCGCTTCAGGTTCTGGCTCACGTATTCGCCAGCGATGGTCGCGAGAATCGCGCTGATCTTCTTCGGATCGCTGCCTTCGAGCGACACGCCGAGGATGTCCGATTCCTTGCCTTTTTCCGAGATCGTCAGTTCCTTGCGCAGCTTTTCGGTCGTCGTCAGCGCGGACTGGCGCCGCACTTCGAAGGTCGCGCCGGGATTCGCCTCGATCCGGTCGACGACGAGCGTGAGCGGGCCGTAGTTGGTCGTCGCGCTCAGCGGTTGGCCGACCGTGCCTTCGAGCTTCAGCTTGCCGTATTGCAGCTCGTAGCTCGATCCCTCGCCCATCTTCAGCACGAACGGACGGTCGAATAGCTCTTCGGGGACGTCGAATTTCGACACCGTGATGCGCTCGTTGCCGTACACGTAGCCGTGCGGTCCCGGCGTCGAAAGGTGATCGGAATGACGGGCGAGCCAGCGGCCGAACAGCGGGAAGTAGCGCGGCGCCGCTTCGATGTCGAGATTGAGCTTGTCGACCGCGCGGCCCACCACCATGCGCGAGCCGATCACCTGTGCCTCGCCTGACGTCGCGGTCTTCACGTCGAACATCGCGGACACGTCGCCGATCACGCTCCTGGACGAGGTACCCGCGTTCTCCTCGACCTGCACCAGAATGTCCGCGCGATACACGGGTTGGGAGAACACCGAATAAGCGATGCCGAGCGCGACCGCGATGGCCGTCGTGATGGCAATCAGCTTGCGATTGTCGTACAGCGCATCCAGATAATTCGCGAAGCCTGCCGGCGCATGTTCGCTGTTGTTGTTCCGGCTATCGAATGGTGCACTGCCTTGGTTCATGCGAGTTCTCCCAAAGTCTCGACGGTTTGCCACTTGTTCCTGGCGCCGGGACCGGCACGTCGCCGCATCCAGTCACGCCTGTGTCCAGCGAGCTGACCGCCTCGATCGGACGGGGGTAGCTGATTTACGCCACATCGGCTACCTTTGTGTGTAACAGCGCCTATGCGAGGTCGGCTCTTTTCCCTAACATCGCACCACATGCTTTCTTACGGATCCCGAAATGAAAAAACTTCTTGCCGCCGTCATGCCCGTATTGCTGAGCGCCCAGGTGGGTTATGCCCAGAGCATCGTGTCCGCCGCCTCTTCGGCTTATGCGCCGAGTTATGTCGCCAAACACTCGCAACTCGACGCGATGACGCCTCATGCGGCCAGTTCCACCACGCTCTACGGCTCCTCGTCGGATTTCGCGTACGCTAAAAGGAACCGCTATGTCGCGCCCAACGTGTACACCCAAACCAAAAACAGCCTTCCGAAGCAGAAACGTACAAGCGTTGCACAGCCTGTCCGCGGCAAGAACTCAGCGGACCCCTACGGCAGCGATTTGTGGAATTCAGACCAGACCTACGCGTCTCCCGAGACCGCCGATCCGTACAGCGTGCGCTGAGCTGTAGCGCATCACCGTCTGGACCCCCCGTATCGCCGATGTGGCCGCTTGCGGCCACATTCCTGTTTGGTTTGAACTGACTGCCGGGCCCGGTCGCGAAGATTCCCCGATTAGCCGCGTCTCGTCCGCCGTTTTTCCACGCAAACGCTCACGACATGCACATGCTTTTGTTCTGATGAGTCTGGCTTTTTCGCCGACCCATTGAGCCGGTCATCGCCAACTCCGCGCCGTCACCGCGGCTTCGTTTACTCTGTCGAGCCACGCGCTTCAGCGCTCGATAAAATGCCTTTCCTTGGCGATCATAATATTCAGAGAGCCCGTCCTTACAACGTTCGGCAGCGCACACAAAAGCCGATTGCTACAGGATTGCTTCAGACAAATCACGCGATAAAAAACACGTGTTTAAAGCGACGATAACGGCACGGATATACACGCCGTTTGCCACAATCAGCGCCGACTATTTTCAGGGCGCCGGACGCGGATTATCCGCATAGCGCGCGCGACGGCGCGACGGCGCGACGTGCGTCGAACTTTCGCCGATGTGCATGATTTCAGCCAGACGCCGCGCGTAATGCTCGGGCAGATATTCTTCGACGTCGTACTTTCTGTGCTCATCGGCCAGATGAATGGCGAGTTCGCCGAGCGCCTGTTTCAGACTGCCCGGATCGAACTTGAACTTGATCTTGTTGCCGACCGATTCCGCGGTCACCGCCATGCTGCCGCCATCGCGAACCAGCACCGGCAGACCGAGCATCGCCGCCTCGATCACGACAAGGGGCGCGTTCTCCGCGCCCACCGACGGCACGACCACCGCATCGGCGAACTCGCGCACGGCGGGAAACAACTGCTGCTGCGGCATCGTGCCGAACAGGATCAGCTTGCGCTGTGCGATCAGCGACGCGTAGCGCTGCTCGATCGCCGCGCGGTCCGGGCCGTCGCCGTACACGCCGATGCAATTGATGCGCTCGAAGCCCGTCGCCTCGCAGAGCGTCAGAAATTGCAGCAGGCCTTTCTCCGGCGAGATCCGTCCGACGAACGCGATGTTGAAGCGCTCCTTGTCACGCACCGTGACGATTGGCATCGCGCTCGGCACCGCCGACGGATTGTGCACGATGACCGTATTCTCGATGCCGACGCGATGCAGCGCCTGCTGCATGAACAGGCTCGGACACAAGATCCTGTCGAACACGCGCGCGGGCTGATAGGCCGCGCGCACCGCGTGCCACCACGCCTTCGTCATCAGATCGTGCACGAGGCCCTTCGGCGTCGGCCGCAACGTGAAGACCGCGCGTGTGCGCAGCACGTCGAGCGGCAGAATGATCGGACGCTTATCCTTGTCGAAGTACTGCAGCGACGGGTTGTAGTAGACGAGGTGATAGTCGTGGCAGGTGTGATAGGCGCGATAACCGAACTGACGCTCGTGCCGCGCGATCACGCTGAGAATCGAAGGCGACAGCACGTTGTGGTAGTTGTGCACCATCAGCCGATGCGGCCGGAAACGATGCAGCGCCTTTTCGAGCGCGCGCGCGGCGGTCGTGTTCCAGGAGCGCGACAGCATCGTCGAGCGCGCGGAAAACTGGCTATCGTCGAAACGCTCGACCTCGACGCCGGGCAGCGTGCCCAACAGCTCGGCCGATTGTTGATAGACCACTTCCGCGCCGCCCATGTGCGCGTAATCGTTGATCACCAGTACCCTGCAGCGCTGCATGTCCCCTCCTGTCGTATGCCCCTCGTGCCGTCTCGCGAAAAACCCGGACGGCGTTGCCCGGACGAATCGCTTCGTCCAGGCGCTCCCTCTGTTCAAAACTGCGGAAACTTGCCGCGCCAGCCTCCACCCTCGCGCAGATAGCGCAGAAACAGCGCAATGCCGCTCAATTGCGCCGCGAAGCGCAGCGTCGATGCCGCATCGTCGATGATGATCGTGCGCAGCCGGTACGGATCGGTGTGCTGATCGTTCCAGCCGATGTCGCAGGTGCGCGCGGTTTTGAAGCCCGCGGCCCGCACGAACTCCACTTCGCGTTCGCCGTAATTGCCGTTCGGATACGCGAAGTGCTCGCACGGTTGTTGCAGCAGCGCCGCGATCTCATGGCGGCTGTCGCGGATTTCGGCCTCGCTTTCAGCGTCGCTGCAATGCGTGAGGATCGGATGGAAGCGCGTATGCGCCTGGAAGTCGATGTGCTCGCGCATCGCCTGCATCGCTTCGATCGACAGGCCGGTCGGCCGGTCGTCGCCGTCCTGCTGGTAGCCTTGGGCCGCCAGCGCGGCGAGGCGCTCGTCGTTCGCCATCCGCTTCAGACGTTCATGGCCGACGCGCAGCGAGCCCGGATGCAGCCACCAGTGACTGCGCGGCCGTCCGACGATGCGGCTGCACAGGAAGATCGTCGGGCGCACGTTGTGCTTGATGAACACCGGCAACAGCTTCGCGTTGCCCGCGTGGCCGTCGTCGAGCGTGATCGCCACGCGTGGCCGGCCGCGGCCGGGCGCGCTGACGTCGGTCAACGGCACAAACTCGCACAGCTTGCCGAGATAAGTCAGGTGACGGTCGAGCGTGTCCGGATCGGGATCGTGATAAAGCAGCACGGCCACGCGATCGCGCCACAGCACCTTGCGCGTGAACCACGCGAGACCCGAAATCAAGACGAAGCCCGCGAGCATCTCCTTCACGAGCATCTTGTAGCGCTTCATGCGGCGCCCGCGGTAGCTGCCGGACAGGTGCGAGCGCGCAGACGCGCCCGTTGCTTGGGTCTTATTCACCTGAGCGCTCCGGCATGGGTGCATGGGCGACGGGCCACGTGCGTTGCCGCGCACCCGCTTTCAACGAACCGATAATGTGCCGCGCCACGGTCGGCGACGCGTGCTTGGTTCCATAGACGAAGCGCATCACGGGCCCGAAGCTGTGCGCGCACGCGGGTCCGATCACATAGAGGCCGCGCACGCGCGTTTCATAGTGCGACGTCAGGTCGGGCATGCCGCCCTGATTCGAAATCGCGTCGGCCAGATCTTTGGACAGGAACGCGTGCTGCCGCATGTCGGTTTTGAAACCGGTCGCGGCGATCACGTGATCGGCGCTCACCCGCGCTTGCTCGCCATCGCTCAGCACGTTCAGTACGACGCGGTCGTTTTCGATCGCCGCGGAGCGCACCACGGTGCGATGCGAGATCTGCACCTTGCCGACCACGCGATCGTGCAGCCACCACGCGCCGGACGCGCCGTACGTGTGCTCCATGATCTGCTTGCGGCGTCGCGGGTCGAGCATGTGGAACACGCCGGGTAACTCGGACAGGAACAGCGAGCGCCAGCCGCGCCCCAGTCCCGCGTCGGGCCCCTTGATGCGCGACAGGATGTTGCGACCGCCCTGCGGCCGCTCGTGCCACACCACGCTGCTCTCGCGCATCAGCACATGGGCGCGCGCGCCGAGCTCATTGAGCAGCGCGGACAGCCCGAGCGCCGACTGCCCGCCGCCGACGATCGCAATGTCCTTGCCGCGCGCCCACTCGAGGTTCCCATACAGCTCCGAATGCGACGCATATTGCGCCGGCAAGTCCCGCAGCGCCGGCGGGGTTTGCGCGAAGCCCTTCAGGCCGAGCGCGATCACGACTCTGCGCGCGGCGAGCGAGCGGCCGTCGCTGAGCGACAGCTGGAACTGATCGCCGACGCGGCGCAATGCGAGCACGTCGACCGGCTGGATTTCGCCGACCAGATTCGACTGGAACCACAGCCCGTACTCGACGAAGGTTTCGAGCGGCAGCGCCATGCCGAGCGGTTGGTAAGGCAGCCCTGTCAGGCGGCAGTAGTCTTCGACGGTAAAGCCGCTGCGCGGCGCGTGCAGGCTCGACGCGAAAGCCTCGGAGCGCAGCAGCATGCCGGGCGGCATGTAGTTGCGCCACGCTCCCATCGGTTCCCCGAGGATCTGGTGATCCACGCCGGCGGCCTTCAGATGCGCGGCAAGAGATGACCCGTAGGGCCCCGCGCCAATGATGATGGTATCGGTCAAAGACATGCTGGTCTCCAGGGGAACGGCATTCGTTGCCAGCGTCAGGCTTTGGCCTGACGCGACTCGGGCGCCCTGATCGCTTTTTTCCAGCTGCGCTTCATGCGTCGCAGCGGATTCATCACGACATAGTGCTGCAACGCCGGGAACGGATCGTTCCAGCGGAAATAGCCATCGAAAATTTTCGTGCGCTCGCTCAGCAATTCGGGCGGCGGCCGGTCGGAAAACGTCGCGCGCCACACGACCGGTTGCCGGCTCAGGCGCTCGACGGGCAATGGCAGGCCGAGTTCATGGCGGTACGCGGCAAGCGGAATGTTGACGCCGCACAGCGTCGCGATCTCCTCCTGCCAGTCCGTGCGGCCGACCGTGGGCTCGACCATCACGAACTCGTTGTAGTTGTCGTCCCACTTGTACTCGATGCTGCCCATGCCGTCGAAACCGGCCAGCTCGGCAAAGCGCCGCGTCAGCGGTTCGAGCGTCCCGCGCGCTTCGGGCGCGGCCACGCAGATCGCGGTATTGCCGACACCCGGCGGCGAGCTCAACACCTTGCGGCCGGTGAACATGCTGACCATGTTGCCGTCGGCGCCGCGATAGAACAGCGTGAAGTGGATGTTGCTGTCAGGCCCCTCGATCCACTCCTGCGCGATGATGCCACCCGGCGTAGCGAGCATCGCGATAGCGCGATCGCGTGCATGCTGCAGCATGTCGACGCGCACCGCGCGTTCTTTCTCGCCGCGCAGCACGTTGCGCTTGTCGTCCGGTTTCAGCACGCACGGGTAGCGCAATTCGGCCAGCCGTTCGATGTCGGCAAGCTTGTCGAGCACGACCGAGCGCGGCACCGGAAAGCCATGCCGCTGCGCGAATTCGTGAAAGCGCGCCTTGCTCGACAACATCTTGACGGTGTCGTCGGCCGGCAGGCGGAACCGATACCAGTGCGACAAAGCCGCCCGATTTTCCGACACCGCATGCACCGCGTCTTCGTCGGTCAGAATCAGAACTGGCAGACGATCGAACCGCTTGCCGAGTTCGATCATTTCATCAACGAATATTTTCCCGACAAAACTCTTTACCTGATGCGCATGAACGTGTCGGCACCACGTCGCCGCGCGGGTCCTCGTATCGACTGCGATAACCGGAACGCGGGCCTGCGCGAGCGACCGCGCCACCCCCAGTCCGTTCAACTCTGCTCCAACGATAACCCCTGCCGATTGACCTGAGTCGTATGCGCTCGACATAGTGTTGATATCCTTGCTTCGTACGTGCGCGGACCCTCGAAGACAGGCTTCGAGACTCCACGCGATCGAATTATCGAATCGGATAGAAATCCTTTTTTGTCGCCTCGCGGGGGCGCTTTGGCGTTAAAGCTTTGTTCCGGCGGCATGCATGCATGAGCGCGGCAGGCACGTCCTGGCACGCGCCGTGTGTCGAATCATGGTCTTGCGATTTACCGCAGCGTGAGCATTGCGCTGCTCTTGCCTTGACCTACTTTACGTTTCGGCCTGATCTCGATACGTGCGCCGGCGCACAGAGAACAATAGAAAGTAAGAAAGGAAGAAAACCCTTTAGAAAGGCGCAGAGCCTTATTCCGTAAGGGTTTCGGAGATTTCCCCATTGTTATGTAAAAAGGTTGCGAAGCATTAATTTATTGCAACGCAATAATGGCGGGAAAAAACTTTCTAATGGGACTATAAAGTGCTGGATCGCACAAAAGATATGCGCTGCGAATGCTATTCGTAGCGCATCGGAAAAATGCTTATTTACCTTCGCTCAAGCCGCGCTCGAGCGCCGCGACACCCGCCGGCAGATCGACGTTGACGCCGAGATCGACCATCGTGCGGCCCAGCGCATGTACGGTGCGAAACAGGTTGTGCTCGCGGCACTGTTCGCCCATCTGGCCGATACGCACGATCGGCAGACCGAACGAGCCGGAGATTTCCACCTGATGCTGCCGCGAGATATGCGCGCAGACGTCGGTGGGACTGAGGCCGTCCGGCACTTCGATGCCGACCACCGAATTCAGGCGGCAATTCTCCGGCGCATATAGTTGCAGGCCCATCGCGGTGACGCCTTGTTGCAACGCGAGCGAGCATTTCAGATGGCGCGCGAAGCGCTTCTCCAGCGTCTCCGCGCAGACGAGCCGCAGCGCCTCGTGCAGCGCGAGCACGCCCGACACCGGCGCCGTGTAGTGATACCCGGCGTTGTGCCAGAAGTTTTCCGCCAGCGACGCATCGAGGCACCAGTGCGTATTGGGCGCCGTGCGGCCTTTGACGCGCGCCCAGGCCGCGTCTGAAAACGCAATCAGCGACACGCCCGGAATCGATGACAAGCCCTTCTGGCCGCCGGTGATCACCGCGTCGATGCCCCAGGTATCCATTTCGAGCGGCATCGTGCTCAGCGTGCAGACAGCGTCGACGATCACGAGCGCGCCCGCTTCCTTCGCGAGCGCGGCGATGTCTTTCAGATGATGGTTCCACACGGTGTTCGAGGTCTCGCCCTGCACGACCGTGACGACCTCGGGGCGCTCGCGGCGCAGCGCGTCGGCGATCTGGTCGAGACTCGCGACCGTGCGGTCCGCGACTTCGAGCGTGCTCACGCGCGCGCCGACGCGCCGGGACATTTCGCCCATGCGGTCGCTGAAGAAGCCGTTCTTGATGCACAGCATGCGCGTGCCTTCCCACGCGAGATTGGAGATCGCCATCTCCATCGCGCCCGATCCCGGTCCCGCGACGCCGAGCACCCACTTCGACTGCGTCTGGAACACGTAGCGCGCCATCGTTTTCACCTGGTTCACCACCTTCGCCATCGTGCCGCCCAGATGGTTGATCACGATCGCATTGGCCTTCGCGACCGCGGCGGGAATCGGCACGGGGCCGGCGCCCATCATCAGCAGCGGTTCTTCGGGAAGGATGGCGTCGAGTGATTCGACAATTGGACAGGGGACGGACGAAGCAATGGTAGTGGAGGCTGAAGTCGGCATGATCGGTATATGAATGTGAAGCGCAAAGGAACGAACGGCCTCGCGGCAGGCACGCCGCTCGAGGCCGTTCGTCCGATCATTCACCGAACCGCGCGATCGCGCAAGTTTTTTGGCCAAGGTAGCCAGCCGTCATGCGCGAGCGGTACCCGCGTTCACCACATCACCCTACTCTTTCATTCGCGAAGTCGCCTAACATCGAGAAACAGCTTCTTCGGAGCCCGATATGCGCACGATCCTGTTCAGCAGTCGTCAATACGACGTCGATACATTCACCGAGGCCAATGCCGCGCATGGCTATGAACTGCATTTCCAGGAATCTCCTCTCGACAGCGAGACCGCGATCCTCGCGCATGGCTACGACGTGGTCTGCCCGTTCGTCAACGACAGCGTCGACGCCGCCACGCTCGAACGGCTTCATGCGGGCGGCACGCGCATGATCGCGCTGCGCTCGGCGGGCTTCAATCACGTCGACCTCGCGGCGGCCGAGCGGCTCGGCATGCCGGTCGCACGCGTGCCGGCCTACTCGCCGTACGCGGTCGCCGAACATGCGGCCGGGCTGATTCTCGCGCTGAACCGGCGCCTGCCGCGCGCGGTCGCGCGCACGCGCGAAGGCGACTTCTCGTTGCATGGGCTGCTCGGCTTCGACCTGCATGGCAAGACGGTCGGCGTGATCGGCGCGGGCATCATCGGCCGGGTGTTCGCGCGCATCATGGCGGGCTTCGGCATGCAGGTGCTCGCCTACGATCCGGGGCCGCCGGCCGACGAACTGCTCGCGCTCGGCGCGCGCTACGTGCCGCTCGATACCTTGCTCGCCGAATCGGACGTCGTCAGTCTGCATTGCCCGCTGTTGCCCGACACCTATCACCTGATCGACCGCGCCGCGCTGGCGAAGATGAAGCGCGGCGCGATGCTGATCAACACCGGGCGCGGCGGGCTCGTCGAGGCGAACGCACTGATCGGCGCGTTGAAGGACGGCCAGCTCGGCCATCTCGGGCTCGACGTGTACGAGGAAGAAGGCGGCATCTTCTTCGAGGATCATTCGAATCTGCCGCTACAGGACGACGTGCTCGCGCGTCTGTTGATGTTTCCGAACGTGATCGTCACCGCGCACCAGGCGTTCTTCACGCGCGAGGCGATGACCGAGATCGCGCAGACCACGCTCGCGAACATCGCGGCGTGGCAGGCGGGCACGCCGCACAACGTCGTGCAGGCCGGGTAGCCGTGATAACCGAGGCGTACGCGAATTGCCGCGGACCGCGAAAGTTAGACGTCGCTGTCGCTGCCCAACTGGGTCGCGCGAATCGCGGTGCGGGCATCATCGGCCGCGCCGCACAGCTCACGCAGCAATCCCGCCTCGCGCTCGTGCACTTCGACCGGACACCAGCGCGCGCCCGCCTCGGCCAGATAGCGCGCGCGATGCTGGCCGTTGCGAAACGCCACTACCCCCTCGCGCTCGATGCCGACCCAGCCGAGCAATCCCGGCGCGCGACGCGTGGAGATCGTCACGTACGGCATCTGCGGAATGCGCGGGCTGTCGGGATCGAGAAACTCGCGAATGCCGCGGACCTTGCCCGAGTGCCATTCGGCGACTGGCTTCAGCACGTAATCGGTGTTGTCGCGATCCGCGCACACGAGCAGCTTGCGCAGATCGACGAGCACGACCTGGTGACGTGTGCCGTCGGTGACGAATACGCGCTTCAGGCGCACATGGTCGTACCACGAGTGGTCCTGCAACGGCACGACCCACACCGTTCCGGCGCAGGCTGGCGCGGCGGCCGGCGATGAATTGGGCAAAGGCAAGGACAAAGGTAGGCTCGGCAAGCTGGCGACAGGACGCCAGCGCATCAATAGAGCGCTAACGCTACGAGCCGGATGTGATGGAAACATGACAACTCACCGGATTAATTGCGCTGCATGAGCGTGCTGTAACACTGCCGGATCAACAGGCCAGCAGCGACCTTCAGGTACCCTTAAGGTACATAACGATGATAGCCAACCAATATTTCAATAACCATGTGCGAATCGAGTCGAATGACGGCAACGGCGTCGCTACGATCGTGCTGGAGAGGCCCGCGCAGCGCAACGCGGTCGATCGCCAGGTGGCCGATGCGTTGAGCGCTGCGTTCAGCCGCTTCGAGGCCGAGCCGGCGTGGCACGCGGCCGTGCTGTTCGGCGCGGGCGGCACGTTTTGCGCGGGCGCGGACCTCGGCGCGCTCGCCGACGACGCGCGCCGCAACGAGTTGCATGCGGACGGCAGCGGCCCCGGTCCAATGGGACCGACGCGCATGCATTTCAGCAAGCCGGTGATCGCCGCGATCGCCGGCTATGCGGTGGCGGGTGGGCTCGAGCTTGCCGCGATGTGCGACCTGCGCGTCGTCGAGGAAGATGCGGTGCTCGGCGTGTTCTGCCGGCGTGTCGGCATTCCGCTGATCGACGGCGGCACGATCCGGCTGCCGCGACTGATCGGTCTGTCGCGTGCGCTCGATCTGATCCTGACCGGCCGCGCGGTCGATGCGCGCGAGGCGCTTTCGTTCGGGCTCGCCAACCGCGTGGTGCCGAAGGGCGAAGCACGCGCAGCCGCCGAGCAACTGGCTGCGGAACTCGCCGCGTTTCCGCAGGCGGCGCTGCTCGCCGATCGTCGCTCCGCGCTCGAGAACAGCACGCTGGACGATCTCGCCGAGGCATTGCGGCGCGAAGGCGCGGGCGGCTACGCGGCGGTCTTCGCCGAGGGCGTGGCGGGCGCGGCGCGTTTTGCGTCCGGCGCGGGCCGTCATGGCGACGCGTTCGACGCGGATCGCGGATAAGTCGGCGACGCGCGATCGGTGACAGGTTTGCAATCGCCGGTCGCGACACCCGCGCGCGCACGAGACCTGGATTACCCGAAACGAACAGGAGGAAGTGCGATGGCGACGATCTACCGGGAAATCGCCGTGGCAACCACCGCGGCCGATGCGTGGGCCGCGCTGCGCGACCCCGCCGGGGTCGCCCGCGTATTCGCGGGCGTGCTGATCGCGGCGCGCATGGAAGGCGACCTGCGCTGGGTTACCTTCGCCGACGGCACCGTGGTCGAGGAACGCGTGATTGCCGTCGACGATGCCCACATGCGGCTCGCCTACTCGGTGGGCGGCGGGCGCTTCGAGCATCATCATGCGACGCTGCAGGTCGTGGCCGACACGTCCGCACATTGCCGCGTGATCTGGATCGCCGACTTCAAGCCCGACGATCGCAGCAACGTGGTCGAAGCGCTGACGGATGCGGGCTGCGCGGCACTCGGGCGCAACCTCGCGCGGCGCTGAACGCCGCCCGGCGGCTCGGGCTCCCGCCGCCGCGTTCCACAAAAAACAACAGCTTTCCGGACAGCCTGCAAGCCAGATTTGACTTAGGTAGAATCCCCTACTGTTTTTCCCTAGCTGGCGACAGCGTTTCCGCCTTCGGAATCGCCCGCCCGGCGCCCGTTGTTCGCGCCGCTTCACGCGTCACACCCCATCATCGCCATGCCATTGCCTCTGCTTGCCCTTGCCGTTGCCGCGTTTGGAATCGGTACCACCGAGTTCGTCATCATGGGCCTGTTGCCCGATGTCGCGCGCGATCTGTCCGTGTCGATTCCGGCGGCTGGCATGCTAGTGTCCGCGTATGCGCTCGGCGTCACGATCGGCGCGCCGATCGTCGCGATCGCGGTTGCCAACATGCCGCGCAAAAAGGCGCTGATGAGCCTGATCGGCGTGTTCATCGTCGGCAATCTGCTGTGCGCGATCGCGCCCGGCTACGCGGTGCTGATGGCCGCGCGCATCGTCACCGCGTTCTGCCACGGCGCGTTTTTCGGCATCGGCTCGGTGGTCGCGGCCGGGCTCGTCGCGCCGAATCGCCGCGCGCAGGCAATCGCGCTGATGTTCACCGGCCTCACGCTCGCCAACGTGCTCGGCGTGCCGCTCGGCACCGCGCTCGGCCAGGCGGTCGGCTGGCGCGCTACTTTCTGGGCCGTGACCGGCATCGGCGTGCTGGCGGCGGCCGCGCTCGCGGTGTGCCTGCCCGCGAAGATCGAGATGCACAAGGCGAGCCTCGTGCGCGAATTCAGCGTGCTGAAGAACCCGCAGGTGCTGATGGTGCTCGGTATCAGCGTGTTCGCGTCGGCGAGCCTGTTTTCGACCTTCACCTACATCACGCCGATTCTCGAAGACGTGACCGGCTTCACGCCGCACGCGGTCACCCTGGTGCTGCTCTTGTTCGGCCTCGGCCTGACGGTCGGCAGCACGCTCGGCGGCAAGCTCGCGGACTGGCGGCTGATGCCCTCGCTGGTCGCGTTCCTGATGGCGATCGTCGTGATCCTGTGCGTGTTCGCGGGCACGATGCACGCGCGCACTCCGGCGATGCTGACCGTGTTCGTGTGGGGGGTGCTCGCATTCGCGATCGTGCCGCCGCTGCAGATGCTGATCGTCGATCGGGCGAGCCACGCGCCGAATCTGGCGTCGACGCTGAATCAGGGGGCGTTCAACCTCGGCAACGCGACCGGCGCATGGCTCGGCGGCATGGCGATCGGCGCCGGCGCGCCGCTGACGACGCTGCCGTGGGTCGGCGTCGCGACCGCGCTCGGCGCGCTGTTGTTGACGTTGTGGTCGGTGTCGATCGAGCGGCGGGTGGCGGTGGCGGGGTGAGCTGGCCGGCTCGAAGTCATGGTTCGAGAGAGCGATTACGCCGTTCTGCACTTTGCCTATAAACCTCTTCGATGAAGCATCCCACCGTCTACACGACTCCCCCTGCCTCCGGCGTTTCTGCCATCGTGCGGTGGGATGAACAAAGCTCCACGCTGACCTGTGAGGTCAAATATCCACCTTTGGCTTCGCCGCCGGAACCGCAAAACAATCTCAGCGACTTGCTGGATGCGCGCTTCCGCATTGGCGCGCCCTCTTATGTCCTCACGGCGGGCACCTTGTCGATGCTTGTCGATCAGCATCGCCGGTTGATCGGATTGGACTTTTACACGAATCCCGAGCGGTGGACCGTCCGCACGTCCGAACTCGCAGACCCAACCGACGAAACTCCGCACATCGAGTCAGAATTCGACGCGCACGGACATGCGCACGACATGGGAGCGCCAGAGGTCTTTTACGAGCCTCTCACGCAGATCCGGCTGCGCGGCCTGACGATACCGCCGCGACGCGGCAAGGATGTGCGCGACCCACACGCGTAGTAGCATCCCCGCCGATGAAAGTCATCTTCACCCGCGATTTCCTCGCGCTGATCCTGAGCGTCGCTGTCGTCGCGACTCGGCAGCGGCGCCACCCTTCCCCTCACCGCTCTCGCGCTCGCTCAAGCCGGTTACGGCACCGACGTGGTCGGTCTGTCGACCGCCGCGCAGGCGGGCGGCGGTCTCGCCGTGGTGCCGCTCGCCGGCTGGATCGCGGCGCGCTTCGGTGGCCGTCAGGTGATCGCCGGCGCGTTGATGAAAACGGTCGGCCACGAAGCGGTGGTCGGCGTGGTGTTGTGCGCGGCGCTCGCGTTTCTGGCGGCGGCGTGGTGGGAGCGTCGGCGGATCGCGCTGCGGGCGCCGAGTTGACGATTAGACGCTAATTGCTGGCTTTTACGAACTATACGCAGGGTGATAATCTCAACCCACGTTGCGCGGACACTCGACGAACGGCCCATATTCGTGGCGCCGCCGCAAGCAACGGGGAGTCCGCCATGGTCTCGATGCGCCTGTTGCTCCGTGCCAGCCTGTTGGGCACGGCGATCGCGGTAGCCGCGATCGTCGCGGCGAACTGTGGAGGCGGCGGAGGCGGAAACAGCAGTGCCCCGACGGGCGCGAGCGTCGGCGCCGGCGGTAGCGGCGCGTCCGGCGCATCGGCCCCGGCCGCAGCGAGCGGCGGCAGCACCACCAGCGGTGGCACCACGAGCGGCGGCACCACCACCGGTAGCACCGGCGGCTCGGGCACGCCGATGGGCGGCACATCGGCGGCAGCCGTGCGCGACGTGCTCACCTATCACGACGACATCGCGCGCACCGGCCAGAACCTCGGCGAAACCACGCTGACGCCCGCCAACGTGGCGGCTTCGACGTTCGGCAAGGTCGGCTTCTTTAGCGTCGACGGCAAGGTCGACGCGCAGCCGCTATTCGTCGCTGCGCAGGCGATCGCGGGCGGCACGCACAACGTGCTGTACGTCGCGACCGAGAACGACAGTGTGTACGCATTCGATGCCGACACCGGCGCGACCCTGTGGCAGGTGCGCACACTCGGCACCGGCGAAACCCCGAGCGACGACCTCGGCTGCAGCCAGATCGTGAACACCATCGGCATCACCTCGACACCGGTGATCGACCGTTCGCGCGGCACGCACGGCACGATCTACGTCGTCGCGATGTCGAAGGACGCGGCCGGCGGCTACCATCATCGCATTCACGCGCTCGACCTCGCGACCGGCGCCGAGCTGCTGAACGGTCCCACCGAAGTCGCCGCCTCTTACCCGGGCAGCGGCGCGGGTAATACGAACGGCGTCGTGCCGTTCACCACGTCGTTGTACGCGGAGCGCGCGGGGCTGCTGTTGCTCGGCAACACGGTCTACACGACGTGGACCTCGCACTGCGACGACGGCGGCTATACGGGCTGGATCATGGGCTACGGCGCCGACACGTTGCAGCAGACCACCGTGCTCAACCTGACGCCTAACGGCATCGGCGGCGCGATCTGGATGAGCGGCGCGGGACCGGCGTCGGACGGCTCGTCGATCTATCTGCTCGATGCCAACGGCACGTTCGACACGACGATGACGTCGAGCGGCTTCCCCGCCAGCAAGGATTTCGGCAATACGTTCCTGAAGCTCGGCACGGCGGGAGGCCTGTCGGTGGCCGACTACTTCGCGATGACGAACGTCGTGCAGGAGGCCCACGACGACATCGACCTCGGCTCCGGCGGCGCACTGGTGCTGCCGGACCTGACCGACGCGAGTGGCACCCTACAGCATCTGACGCTCGGCGCGGGCAAGGACAGCACCATCTACGTACTGAATCGCGACTCGATGGGCAAGTTCAACCCGGCGGCCGACAACATCTATCAGGAGATTCCCGCGCAGCTGGCCGGCGGCGAGTTCGGCATGCCCGCCTATTTCAACGGGCGCGTGTATTTCGGCTCGGTCGGCGATCATCTGAAGGCGTTCACCGTGACCAACGCGAAGCTGTCGATCACACCGACCGCGCAAAGCGCGATGACGTTCGCCTATCCCGGGACGACGCCGAGCATCTCGGCGAACGGCACCACGAACGGCATCGTGTGGGCCGCCGAAAACGGCACCGTCGCGGCCTTGCATGCGTTCGACCCGAGCACGCTCAACGAGCTGTACAACAGCAACCAGATGGGCACGCGCGATCAGTTCGGCACGGGCAACAAGTTCATCACACCATTGATCGCAAACGGCAAGGTGTATGTCGGCACGACGAATGGGGTGGCCGTATTCGGGTTGCTGGGTGGGTGAAGCGGACGACGCGCCGATTCATTTCGACACGGTACGCCCAAGGTCTCGCACAAACGACGAGGGCCGGCATACCGCGCCGGCCCTCGCTCATCGTGACTGCAGCGCGCTCACCCTCGCGCCGGCAGAATCTCTCCGGCACACGCGCCGAACCCCACGCGATACCCGTCGCCCTGACACCAGCCGACGAGCGTCAACTCATCGCCGTCCTCGATGAACGTGCGCGTGCCGCCCTCCTTCAACGCCAGCGGCTTCTTGCCGTTCCACGTCAGCTCCAGCAGGCTGCCGTAGGAATCCTCGGTCGGCCCGCTGATCGTCCCCGAGCCCATCAGGTCGCCCACCCGCGTATTGCAGCCCGCCACCGTGTGATGCGCGAGCTGCTGCGCCATCGTCCAGTACATGTATTTGAAGTTGGTCCGCGCGATCGTGCTCGCTTGCCGCGCGGGTTGCGCACGCAATGTCACTTCGAGGTGAATGTCGAACGCATGCTTTCCTCGATGCCGCAGATAGGCGAGCGGCTCTGGCTCCTGCACCGGCTGCGCGACGCGGAAGGGTTCGAGCGCATCGAGCGTGACGACCCACGGTGAGATCGTCGTCGCGAAGGTTTTCGCATTGAATGGGCCGAGCGGCACGTATTCCCATTGCTGGATGTCGCGCGCGCTCCAGTCGTTCAGCAGCACCATTCCGAAAATGTGCGCCTCCGCGTCCTCGCACGCGATCGGCTCGCCCAGCGCATTGCCGCCGCCGATGATGAAACCCGTCTCCAGTTCGATATCGAGCTTGCGGCTCGCGCCGAACACCGGACGCTCCTCGTCGGGCAACTTCAGCTGACCATTCGGACGACGCACCGGCGTCCCGCTCACGACCACCGACGATGCCCGTCCGTTGTAGCCGATCGGCATCTCCGACCAGTTCGGCAGCAGCGCATTCTTCGGATCGCGGAACATCGCGCCGACATTGGTCGCGTGTTCCTTCGATGAATAGAAATCCGTGTAGCCCGGAATCTGCACCGGCAGATGCAGACGCGCATCGGCCGCGCGCACGAGCACCTTCGCGCGCAACGCGGCATCGTCGCGCAGCGTCGCGGTGTCGCGCGCGAGCAGTTGGCTCAGCTGGATACGCACGCTGCGCCACACGTCGCGGCCAAGCGCGATGAAATCGTTCAGCGCATCGCGCGCGAACACGTTGTGCGCCGGCACGTTCAGCAGACCCGCGGCCTGCAATCCGGCGAGATCGACGATCTGATCGCCGATCGCGACGCCCACGCGACGCGCGTCGTTGCCACGGTCGCTGAAAATGCCGAACGGCAGGTTCTGGATCGGGAACTCGCCAGCCGGGTCGTTGGCCGACTCGATCCAGCTCTTGCGCGACGCATCGAGCGTCGCCTGGAGATCGTTCACCGCGTTCATCGTTGCTCCGGATTGAAGTGTTTCTTGAGGCCTTGCCAGCACTCGTAGTAATGCGCCTGCAGTTGCGCGGTTTCGAGCGCGAAGCGCGTCGGCTTGATCAGCGTGCGGGTCTCGAACATGAAGGCCATCGTGTCGTCGACCTTCTTCGGCACCGAGGTATCGAGATGCGACGCCTTCTCGAACGTGTCCGCGTCCGGGCCATGGCCCGTCATGCAGTTGTGCAGGCTCGCGCCGCCGGGCACGAAGCCCTCGGCCTTCGCGTCGTAGACGCCATGCACGAGGCCCATGAACTCGCTCGCGACGTTGCGATGGAACCAGGGCGGCCGGAACGTATCTTCGGCGGCGAGCCAGCGCGGCGGGAAGATCACGAAGTCGATCGTATCGACGCCCGGCGTGTCGCTTTGCGATTGCAGCACGAGGAAGATCGACGGATCCGGATGGTCGAAGCTGATCGAACCGATCGTGTTGAAGCGGCGCAGGTCGTATTTGTACGGCGCATAGTTGCCGTGCCATGCGATCACGTCGAGCGGCGAATGGCCGATGTCCGCGCGCCACAGATTGCCGTTCATCTTCGCGACGAGTTCGAATGCGCCTTCGCGGTCTTCGTATGCGGCGTGCGGCGTCAGGAAATCGCGCGGATTCGCGAGACCGTTGGAGCCGATCGGCCCCAGTTCCGGCAGACGCAGCAGCGCGCCGAAGTTCTCGCAGATATACCCGCGCGCGCTGCCGTCCGGCAGGCTGACCGCGAAGCGCACGCCGCGCGGAATCACCGCGATCTCGAACGGCTCGACATCGACTCGGCCCATTTCGGTCGCGATATGCAGGCGCCCCTGTTGCGGCACGATCAGCAGTTCGCCGTCGGCGCTGTAGAAGAAGCGATCGTGCATCGAGCGGTTCGCCGCGTACAGATGGATCGCGCAACCGCTCATCGCTTCGGCCGAGCCGTTGCCCGCCATCGTGACCCAGCCGTCGATGAAATCGGTCGGTTCGCTCGGCATCGGCAGGGGGTCCCAGCGCAGCTGGTTCGGCGGCGTCGGCGGCACCTCGGCGAAGTTCGCGACGAGCCGCTCCGACGACATCGAAGTGAACGGCTTGTGCATGGCCGCCGGACGAATCCGGTACAGCCACGAGCGACGGTTGTGACCGCGTGGCGCTGTAAACGCCGTGCCCGAAATCTGTTCGGCATACAAACCATAGGCCGCGCGTTGCGGCGAATTGCGGCCGGTCGGCAGCGCGCCCGGCAATGCCTCGGTCGCGAATTCATTCGCGAAACCCGACTGATAGCCGGGCTCGATTTCAGGCCGCAGGCGTTCGTCGGCCGGCGTACGTGTTGGGGTATCCATACAAGGTTCTCCGCGAGTTGCCCGATTCTTTCCCGGTTGATACGTGATCTTTGCTGTCAGGCTCAGGCCGGCTCCGCTTCGGACGCGCGGCTGGGTGGCCGCGTCGCACCGGCGAGCACGACCACCAGCAGCGCCGAGCACAGCACCGGCAGCGCCGCCGCATGAAACAGCGCGGCATTCGACCAGTTCAACGCGATCAGCTGTCCGCCGACGAGCGGCCCGATCACCGAACCGATCCGGCCAATGCCGAGACTCCAGCCGATGCCGGTCGAGCGCAGCGCGGTCGGATAAAAATGCCCGGCAAGCGCATTGACGGCCGGCTGTCCGCCGACCACACAGAAGCCGCCCGCGAACACGACGACGAGCAGCCACGGCAGCACATGCGCGACCGCGCCGATCGTGCCGACCGCGAACGCGGCGAGCGAGAAGCAGGCGAACAGCACGCGCACGAAACCCACGCGCTCGATGAACCAGCCGAGCAGCAGCGTGCCGGTCACACCGCCCGTCTGCAGCACCGTGCCGACGATCACGGCCGTGCCCGGCGTGTAGCCGGCGTCGCGCATTACGGTGGGCAGCCAGTTCGACAGGAAGTACAGCACGATCAGGTTCATGAAGCTGATCGCCCACACAATCAGCGTGACCGGACCGCGGCCCGCCCGGAACAACTCGGCGACCGGCGCGCCGAGCATGAAGCCGCACGACACCATCATCATGCGCTTGACGCGATGCGCGGGCGTCGAGAATTCGCCGACCAGCGCCATCGCGTTCGGCATGATGCAGCCGAGCCCGAGACCCGTGATGAAACGCAGCGTGATCAGCGCGGGAATCGTCGCTACGAACGGCGTGGCGAGCATCGACAGCGAGAAGAAGAACGTCGCGCCGACCAGCACCGGCCGGCGACCGATGCGGTCGGCCAGCACCGACAGCCCGAGCGCGCCCAGCAGCATGCCGAACAGGCTCGCGCTGAAGACCGGGCCAAGCGCGGTTTTCGCGACGTGCCATTCGGCGATCACGCTGGGCGCGACATAGCCCATCGCCTGCGCGTCGAAACCGTCGATCAGCAGACACAGCCCGCACAGCGCAAGCAGCATCGCCTGAAAAGTCGGGCGATCGGTTTCGGCGAGCACGCGCTCGACTTCGATCACATTGGCTGCGGGTTGGTCACTCATTGATTGGGTCGTCCCCTCAGGCTGGCTAAAATCGCCTTTTACGAATAGTAAAACTAATTACGAATAGTGAAACTAACGTATACCCTTGGAAACACGCCCGCGAACCTCGTCATTCCGCGCTCAGCCCCGGCCGATAAGCGTGAGGCCAATAACGATATGAGCATTTTGTTAATCTGCGCAGGGCGCGTACTGCTACCATCAATGAATGCGGCCATCGTGTCGCGCTGCCACGCGCCCGGTGCGCGTTCATCGTCGCCTTCCATTTGCCTTCATGATTTCGCCGACCATCCCCGATCTGATCGCCCGCGCCGCTCATCACCCGTTTCTCGGCGAGCATCTGGCAATGGGACAAGGCGGGCACGCCGGCATCGCGCTCGCACATTTCGACGGCATCGAGCTCACGAGTGCCTACGAGCCGATCTTCGACATCAGCGTGCACGGGCTTGCGCAGTCGCTGTCATGCGGCGCGGAAGGGGTCGACCGCTTCGGTGATGAACTCGGCTTTCAGGCGGTCACGCACCGGCTCGACGCGCCGCCATTCGAGGTGTTCGATCCGTTCGACAACATCGCCGACGATCAACGGCTGGTCGCGCTAGACCGCATGTCGCGCGCGCTGCACGCAATCAACTTCTTCGGCCCGCAGCGGCATGGATTGCTGTTTCTGCGGGTGCACGAGAGGCTGTTGAAGAGCGTGAAGTACGACCACGGCCGGCATTTTTCGAGCGTGCTGACCTCGTTCAATTTGAGTCCGGCGCGCATCGTGATCGAGTTGCCGGCGGCGGCGGTCGCACACAAGACGTTCCTGGGCTATCTGACGCGCAGCTATCAGCACTACGGGTTCAAGGTGGCGGGCAATCTGTCGAACGCGGGGCAGATCCTGTCGGTATCCGAAACCGCGCGACTCGACTTCATCAAGATGGATGCGGCGGCCGCATTGCGCGACGCGACCGTGAAGCCGCTCGTCGGCTACGCGGGCCGGCTGCGGGTGCCGCTGATTTTCAATCGCGTGATGGATGAGGCGCAATTCTCCGCGCTACAGCAGTACGACGTGCGGTTCGTGCAAGGGCCATTATTCAACGCGCATTATCACGACCGGGCGGCGTGACACGGTGTGGGCCCGGTCAGCCGGGGCGCGCCGGCATTACCTCAGCCCGGCTCCCCCAGCCGCGCCGCGAGCGCCTTCAGGCGCGGCGCGACATTCTCGCGAAACACTTCCTCCCCCATCGACGACGCCGGCCCGCTGCAGCTGAGCACGAGCCAGCGCTTTTCGCGCGGCTCGCGAAACGGCACCGCGACTGCGTTCACGTCGTCATGCCACGCACGAAACGAGTAGCAGCATCGCTCGGTCGCGAACGCGGCGATCTCCTGTTCGGCTACGGCGACGAGCATCGCCCCCACACTGCCAGCCGCTTTTTTCAGTTCCGCGAGTAACGCGGTACGCGCGTCGGGCGGCTGCACGGCGAGATAGGCGCGGCCCATCGAGCTCGTCAGCATCGACAGTTTCGAGCCGGATGCCAGGCCGAGCGTCAATGCGGTTTCGCTGCGAATCGTCTCCAGATACACCATGTCGAGCCCGTCCCGGCACCCGAGCGAGACCGCCGCGCCGACCTCGCGCGCCAGGCTGCGCAGGTGCGGGCGTGCCAGTTCGAGCATGTCGGTGCCCGACAGCAGCGCGAAACCGAGCGACAGCACGCCCGCGTCGAGCGCATATTTGCCGTGTCTTTCGTCCAGCCGCAGATAGCCGAGCACGGTCAGCGTGTAGGCGAGCCGGTTCACG
The DNA here is from genome assembly GCF_050436505.1 of Paraburkholderia sp. CI3. NCBI lineage: Bacteria > Pseudomonadati > Pseudomonadota > Betaproteobacteria > Burkholderiales > Burkholderiaceae > Paraburkholderia > Paraburkholderia sp. CI3. The sequence goes on along the minus strand of NZ_JBNDMI010000004.1, from coordinate 3,674,821 downwards.
GTTGCCTTCGGCAGACCCGTGCGTTCGACGAAATCTCGATTGCCGAGCATCGTCTCGCCTGGCCGGAAAGCGCGCAACAAGTCCAGCCCGCGAGCAAGGGCGACGACGAATTTGCGTTCGTCGAGCGAAGCGGAGAAAGCGGATGGCGGCGTCATAGGGTGATACACTCGGGCGTCATTTGCAAAACATTGTTTCGCAAAGCGGAACTCTAGTCAAGCTGGTTCTGAGCGAGAAATCAGGAGATACGTCATGGCCGTAGCCGCGCAGTTTCACTGGGAAGACCCGTTGCTGCTGGATCAGCAGCTCACCGAAGACGAACGTATGGTGCGCGATGCCGCTGCGGCTTACTCGCAGGACAAGCTGCTGCCACGCGTGCTGGAGGCGTTCCGCCACGAAAAGACCGATATCGGGATCTTTCGCGAAATGGGCGAGCTTGGCCTGCTCGGTCCGACGATTCCCGAACAGTACGGGGGCCCCGGTCTGAACTATGTCGCGTACGGGCTGATCGCGCGTGAAGTGGAACGCGTCGACTCCGGCTATCGCTCGATGATGTCGGTGCAGTCGTCACTGGTGATGGTGCCGATCTACGAATTCGGCTCGGACGCGCAGAAGGAAAAATATCTGCCGAAGCTCGCGCGCGGCGAGTGGATCGGCTGCTTCGGCCTGACCGAGCCGAACCACGGCTCCGATCCGGGCGGCATGGTCACGCGCGCGAAGAAGGTCGATGGCGGCTACTCGTTGTCGGGCTCGAAGATGTGGATCACCAATTCGCCGATCGCCGACGTGTTCGTCGTGTGGGCGAAGCTCGAGGAAGACGGCAAGGACAACATCCGCGGCTTCATTCTCGAGAAGGGCTGGAAGGGTCTGTCGGCACCGGCGATCCACGGCAAGGTGGGTCTGCGCGCGTCGATCACCGGCGAAATCGTGCTCGACGAAGCGTTCGTGCCGGAAGAGAACATCATGCCGGGTGTCAGCGGCCTGCGCGGTCCGTTCACGTGTCTGAACTCGGCGCGCTACGGCATCGCCTGGGGCGCGCTCGGCGCGGCCGAAGCGTGCTGGCACATCGCGCGTCAGTACGTGCTCGATCGCAAGCAATTTGGCCGGCCGCTCGCCGCGAACCAGCTGATCCAGAAGAAGCTCGCCGACATGCAGACCGAAATCACGCTCGGGCTGCAAGGCGTATTGCGCCTCGGCCGCATGAAGGACGAAGGCACGGCCGCGGTCGAAATCACCTCGATCATGAAGCGCAATTCGTGCGGCAAAGCGCTCGACATCGCCCGCCTCGCGCGCGACATGCTCGGCGGCAACGGCATTTCGGACGAGTTCGGCGTCGCGCGTCATCTGGTGAACCTCGAGGTCGTCAACACCTACGAAGGCACCCACGACGTTCACGCACTGATCCTCGGCCGTGCGCAGACCGGTATTCAGGCGTTCTTCTGATTCCGATGCTGGTGTATCGATAATGCAAAAAAGCCGGTTCCTTCGAACCGGCTTTTTGGTTCATGCCGCGCCGCTTACCGGTTCGGCTGCGGCGTCAGGCGCAGGTACGGACGCAACGCCTTGTAGCCCTTCGGGAATTTCTGCTTGATGACTTCCTCGTCCTTCAGCGACGGCACGATCACGACGTCATCGCCCTGCTTCCAGTTGCCCGGCGTCGCGACCGAGTGACTGTCGGTCAGTTGCAGCGAATCGATCACGCGCAGCACTTCGTCGAAGTTGCGGCCGGTGCTCGCCGGGTACGTGATGATCAGACGCACCTTCCGGTTCGGATCGATGACGAACAGCGAGCGCACCGTGAACGTTTCGTTCGCGTTCGGGTGAATCATGTCGTACAGCCCGGAGACCTTGCGATCGCCGTCCGCGAGAATCGGAAAACCGACGTTGGCGGCCTGCGTCTCGTTGATGTCCTTGATCCACTCCTTGTGCGACTCCGCGCTGTCGACCGACAACGCGATCGTCTTCACGTTGCGCTTTTCGAACTCGCCCGCGAGCTTCGCGGTCAGGCCCAGCTCGGTCGTGCAGACCGGCGTGAAGTCGGCCGGATGCGAGAACAGCACGCCCCAGCTATTGCCGAGCCACTCGTGAAACCTGATGCGGCCAATGCTCGACTCCTGTTCGAAATCCGGCGCAATGTCGCCAAGACGTAGACTCATAGTGCATCTCCTGTAGGTCTTCGGAAGGTATCCGGATAAGGTCGCGGGCGTGTGCCCGCGGCGGCCAGTCACGATAAAGCATAAGGCCGCGGTGGTACATGGCGAACCAACATCGCGTCAGTACTTTATGTGTTTTTGTAATTTTCTCCCGTTTGACGGAAACTTTGCGGGACAGATCAACTCAATCCAGATACCGGTCTGGAGCAGAGTGCCCTCAAACGGGTGTCTTGACGCCACGCGCTGGCGGGAACGAATCGTGCAGCGGCGGTATGCAACCGGCACTATGCTCGCCAGCGACCGTTTCTTTGGTTACGATTTACGCGTAGCGTGAGACAAAGGGAGCTGTCAATGTCGGAAGTCAACAAGGAGAGATTGATGTCGGATATCAAAACCGTCCTCGCGGACGCTGAAGACCTGCTGAAACAGGCCGCGAGCGCTACCGGCGAACGCGCGTCGGAACTGCGCGAAACCGCGCTGACGCGCCTGAAGCAGGCGAAAGAAAAGGCAGCCGACGTTCAGGTCGTGGTCGTCGAAAAAGGCAAGAAAGCCGCCCGCGCCACCGACGACTACGTGCACGAGCATCCGTGGGCGTCGATCGGCATCGCCGCGGGCATCGGCGTGGTGGTCGGTCTGCTGATCAATCGCAAGTAAAGGCCGGTGAGGCCGCCGGAGCAGGCAGGTCCGGCGCACCGGCGACACGGGCGGACCGGCGCGAGCCTCGCCGGTCCCCTTCTGCTGGCGCGCGCGCGCCGGCCAGGCCCTCACGCGCAACGCCCACAGCCATGACGACCGAAACACACTCGCAGCGCGCAGAACGCAGCCCGTTGCGCCGTATTCTCAGTTCCGTGTTTGCGATCCTGCAGACGCGGCTCGAACTGGTGGGCATCGAACTCGCTGAGGAAAAAGACCGCCTGCTCGGCGTGCTGTTTCTCGGTCTTGCCGCGATGATGCTCGCCACGATGGCCTTGATCGCGTTGACCGCACTCGTCGCCATTGCCTTCTGGGACACCTACCGATGGCAGGCGCTTGCCGGCATCACCGCGGTCTACGCGATTGCCGGGCTCGCCTGTGCGCTGAAGGCGCGCAGCGGTTTGCGCAACGCGCCGATGGTATTCGAAGCGACCATCGCGGAGTTCGAAAAGGATCGCGAAGCGTTTCGCAGCCGCGACTGATGGGAAAGTTCGTCTGCATCCGATCCATCGCCTCACCCTCACTGCCGCCGACACGCCATGAGCCCTTCCCGTCCTGATACCGCCTTTCGTAACAAGCGCCATCCGTCGAAGGATCTGAGCGCGCCGCATCTGCGGGCGCTGCGCAAGGAATTGCTGCTCGTGCGCGCGGACGTCGAGCGCGTCGAGCTTGCACAGGCCACCTTCGAACTGCGCCAGGCCGTCACGCATTTCAGCTGGCTCAGGTTCGTGATCCCCGGCTTTGGCGGCGTGCGCGTCGGTAAAGGGCCAAAGGCGAGCGTGCTCAACGCGGGCACGATCGGCGCGTTGCTCAAGCAGTACCCGTTCATCAGCTCGATCGCTTCGCTGTTGCTCGCCAAACCGCTGCGCGCGAGGGTCGTCGCGAGCGCGAAGCCCGTGCTCAAGTGGGGCAGCCTTGCGCTCGGCGCGTGGGAAGCGTTCCGGATCTGGCAACAGATGAAGAACGAGTCGGCGGCGGCGCGGGCGGCCGCGGCGGCTTCCGCTACGGCGCAGTCGCCGGCTGCGCAGGACGATTCGTTGCGAAGCGGCTATTGAGGTCGTGGCCGCTGCGAGTGGCAGCAATCTATCGGACCTCCCGCTCGCAAGGTTGCGTGTGTCGGACTTCAATCACCCGCTAACTGGTATTCCAGCATTCGCTGCTCGTGGGCGTTGCGCCGCTCGCATCGTTTCTATTGCCTCGCTGACCCGTCGCATCTAGCGTGAACGTGCCGCACGGGTCGTCGCGCATCGGGCCCGCTTCCGCGGGCGCCGCTTCGATCGAATAGCCGCCGTTCGTGTCGTCCGCGGGCAGCACGCGCACTCGATACACCGGGGCGCCGAACTGCGGCGCCTGATCGATACCCGCTGGCAAGGCCGGCACGCCATCGCTCGCCGCGGCCTCGACGAATTGCGCAGCCCGATATAACGCCGACGCCGCATCGATGCGATGCGTGCGCGCAATGTGGCTGCGATACGAAGGGATCGCAAACGCGGCGAGCGTGGCGGCAATCGCGAGCGCGATCACGAGTTCGAGCAGCGTGAATGCGGATGTGTTCGGCCTTTTCATACGTGTCCAGTCGGTGCGTTCCTCAGAATGGTCTTGCTGCAACGCGCCGCCAATGACGTTCGATCGCGCCATCTTCTGTCACGACCTCCATCTGCAACCAGACCTGCGACTCGCTGCTCCGCCCGAAGCCGCGCGCGGTCAGCAGATAAGCGCTGGCGTTGGGTCGACTCGCGAGACGCCAAGGCTCGATCAGGCATTGCGGCGCGCGCGATGATCCCGGCCATTGCGCCACGGGCGTGATGGCGCCTGCGACGAACGCGGTTTCAAGCCTCCATTGAGTCGGTTCGCCGGATGTGAGCGGTGCATCGGGCGCATCGCCACTTGCCGATAGCACGTTGCGCTCGCACCAGCTCAGCGCCGAATCCGCCGCGTGGAAAGCCTGCAGATAGTCGCGCACATTGGTCGCCGCGCGAGCGGCCGCGAGCGATGTTTCGAACCATATCGCGGACGTGGCGAGCATCATGGCCGAGATCAACAGCACGATGGCTAGCACGACGCCGCGTTGATGTGCCCGTCGGGCACCGTCCTGACAATTTCGCCTACCTAAGTGTTTCGCTCTTCCGCCTGGCCCGCCGCATATGTCGTACGCACGGCCGCGTTGCGTTGCTGTGCCGCGATCCATCACGACGACACCTCCGCGCGATTCCGCAGCGCAACGCGGCGGGAAAACACCTGTCGAGGCCGCAGGTCGGTACCGAGTGTACTCACGCCATCGCAGTCGATGTACTTCGAACGCTGTCCTTGCGGCGCGCCGCGCACCAGCACGCAGACATCGACCGCAACGACGTTCGCCCATTGATCCGCCGCCACGGCCGACGCATTCACCGCATCCGCCGCGCCGTCCAGCCAGTAGCGCAACCGCACGCGCTCGACGCCTTCGATCAGCGGCTGCGCGGACCCCGCGTTGCCGCTGCCCACGCAGTAAAGCTCCGGCTCGCCGGTCGAGCCGCTGACGTTGGTGAAGTAGCGATTCACCACCGGCGCGCCCTCATCGCCAAGGACCGCGTCGCTGCTTTTGACGGCCTGTCCGACACAGTCGGTGACCTGACCGCTCGACGATGGCCATGTCGATACGACGTCTGCGACGTAACGGATCGCGACGCCATCCGAGCCGGTGCTCAAGGTGGTGCAAGCGAGGCTGTCGTCGGCGCCGGTCGGACGACCGCCCGAGCAGCCGAATAGCGCAGGCGCCGCGTTGTAGCCAATGACATTGGCAGGGACGAAGCCGGCCATCTGCAATTGCTGGCCGATCAGCATTAGCGCGGTCAAGCCCGCTTCGCGGATTCGGGTCGCGTTGCTCGCCTGCACGAACGCGTTGCGCTGCGCCGTGTAAAGGGACACGGCGCCCGCGATCACGAGCAACCCGAGCGCCATCGCGATCAGGAATTCGATTAGCGTATGACCGAGTGGGCAATGCGGCCGCTTCATTTCGCGAACGCCAACGCGACACACGACGATCCAGCCGGTGCATCGACGTCGCCGCAAGGCTCCGCCGGCTCGGCGCTCGCATCGCCCAAAGCGGGCCGGTCCCGCACGGACGCCCACGTCACGCGCGCCGCCGCGACCGCGCCGCTCTCGCCAATCGATGCGTCGCCGTGCGGCAGCAGAACGCTCGCCCAGGTGCGCCATTGATTGAGCGCGACATCGCCCGTGGAAGGCGTGCGCGTCGCTTCGGCAATCGAGTCGGCTATCCACGCGGCGCTCTCGCGCAGCGTCATCGCGCGCGCTTCGCGTGCGGTCCACACCTGAACCGCGATCAAACCCAGCGCGCTCACCGCGACCAACGCGACCGCCAGCATCACCTCGATCAACGAGCTGCCATTACATGTCGATGCGTGCACACGCAAACCGGTGTTGAATGCGGGCTGTCTCATGACGTCGCTCCGCACGCGCCCTCCGAGATCCGCGCGCGACCTCCTGCCGCGACACTGATGCAGCGCCGCCACGAGTTCCCCTGCATCGATTTCGATGGGCTTCGCGGCGCGATATCAAAACTTCGAAACGCGCCGATCAGTTGCCCAGCCGGCGGCGTGAACGTCATATCCGTCTGCACGCCGGTGATGCTCACCGCCGCGAGCGCCGGCTGCGCGCGCAACAACGACGGCTTGCCGCCACGTTCGGCGAATACGGCCCAGCCGCAGGCCCAGTCGGCGATGCCGCCGGCGCAGGCTTGGCCCGACGCGAGACAGACGCGCGCTGCATCGACGCGGCACACCGTGATGCGCGCACCGCGCCGCAGCGCCTCGCTGCGCGCGTAGGCGAACGTGGACAGCAGCGCCTTCGAGCGCGCGTCGACCTGATCGCGCATATGCCATGCGGCGAACGACGGCACCGCCATCACGGCCATCAGCATCACGAGCGCTATCACCGCCAGCGTTTCGACGAGTGTGAAACCGGCGGGCGATGGCCGGTAAATCCCCTTGAATTTCATCTGCATCCCTGAGCGTTACGAACGGATGCAGCCAATCTAGCGATTTGCGAGCGCGCCGACCATCGTCCGAATGGCCAGGTGGCATTCAGACGTTAGCGCGCGCAACAATGCACGTGACGATCGATCACGGAGGCGGGAGAAGCGATGCGTGAAAAAAAGCGCGAAATGCGCGAGGCGATGGACGCGAATGACCGCAGTTCAGCTGCGACACGCGTGCGCTCAGCGCTTGCGGGAAGGCTTGGGCGGGGAAGAGGCGCGGCGGAATTCCTCGATCACGTCCTCGAATTCGGAGACGTCTTCGAAGCGCCGGTACACGGAAGCGAAACGGACGTAAGCGATCGTGTCGAGCGCGCGCAACTCGTTCATCACGAGTTCGCCGAGGCGCTCGCTACGCACCTCGCGCTCGCCGCTGCCGAGCAGCTGATACTCGATACGGGCGACAGCCGCTTCGATCGCGTCCACCGCAACCGGGCGCTTGCGCAGCGCCAGTTGCATGCTCGCGACGATCTTGCGGCGATCGAATTCCGTGCGCGTGCCGTCCTTCTTGACGACCGACGGCAACGCCAGCTCGACCCGCTCATACGTCGTGAAACGCTTGTCGCAGGCCGGGCAGCGGCGGCGCCGGCGGATCGTCGCGCCGTCTTCGGATACGCGCGAGTCGACGACTTGCGTATCGGCATGGCGGCAGAAGGGGCAATGCATGGTTTAGCCGTAAACCGGAAAGCGCTTGGTCAGATCGGCGACCTGAACCTTCACGCGCTCGATCGTCGCGGCATCTTCCGGGTTGTCCAGCACGTCGGCGATCAGGTTGCCGACCTGCTCGGCTTCCTTCACGCCGAAGCCGCGCGTGGTCATGGCCGGAGAACCGAGGCGGATACCCGAGGTCACGAACGGCTTTTCCGGATCGTTCGGGATCGCGTTCTTGTTGACCGTGATGTGTGCCGCGCCGAGTGCCGCTTCCGCAGCCTTGCCGGTGATCTTCTTCGCGCGCAGGTCGACCAGCATCACGTGGCTTTCGGTGCGACCCGACACGATGCGCAGACCGCGCTTGACCAGCGTTTCAGCAAGCACACGCGCGTTCTCGACGACCTGCTGCTGATACGCCTTGAATTCCGGCGAAAGCGCTTCCTTGAACGCGACGGCCTTCGCGGCGATCACGTGCATCAACGGACCGCCCTGGATGCCCGGGAAAATCGCCGAGTTGATCGGCTTCTCGAACTCGGCCTTCATCAGGATCACGCCGCCGCGCGGGCCGCGCAGGCTCTTGTGCGTGGTGGTGGTGACGAAATCGGCGTGCGGCACCGGGTTCGGATAAACGCCCGCGGCGACGAGACCGGCGTAGTGCGCCATGTCGACCATGAAGTACGCGCCGACCGACTTCGCGATCTTCGACATGCGTTCGAAATCGATGCGCAGCGCGAACGCGGACGCGCCCGCTACGATCAGCTTCGGCTTGTGTTCTTGCGCGAGCTTCTCGGCGGCGTCGTAGTCGATGTCTTCGGCTTCGTTCAAGCCGTAGCTGACCACGTTGAACCACTTGCCCGACATGTTGACCGGCGAGCCGTGCGTGAGGTGGCCGCCGTGCGCGAGGCTCATGCCCATGATCGTGTCGCCCGGCTTGAGCATCGCGAAGAACACGCCCTGGTTCGCCTGCGAGCCCGAGTTCGGCTGCACGTTCGCGGCTTCGGCGCCGAACAGCTGCTTCACGCGGTCGATCGCCAGCTGCTCGGCAACGTCGACGTATTCACAGCCGCCGTAATAGCGCTTGCCCGGATACCCTTCGGCGTACTTGTTCGTGAGTTGCGAGCCTTGCGCGGCCATCACGGCCGGGCTCGTGTAGTTTTCCGACGCGATCAGTTCGATGTGCTCTTCCTGACGGCGGTTTTCCTGCTCGATGACCTTCCAGAGTTCAGGATCGACGTTGGCGATGGTGCTTTGGGCTCTGTCAAACATACGGGTTCCGTTGAGTGTTTTCAGGTTGACCGGATCGTGCGCCGAATCCTGCGTAGAGGGTACACAGCGGAGTACGCAGCGCTTTGGGCGGCGAGGCTTGCCCTGACGTGGCGAGTGGAGAGTCGCCGCACACGCGAGGCGAGCCAGCCACCGTCAGCGCAGATTAATGCGCGCGGTTCACGGCTGCCCAGGCGAACGGCAAAACGGCACCCTGCGCTTCACGGTGGGTTGTTCCACCTTGAACCCGATTGGTTGAATCGGCTGAGTCGGACGACTCGGTTCTATCGCCAGTCACGCAGGGTCGAGCGCGTTAGTGTATTGGAAGAGGCCCGAATAGGCAACCGACTTGCGGGTGCTCCGGCGGCCGCTGGCGGGGCCTCCGGACGGTTTGGCGGCCCCGCTGCGCAACCATCTGAGGAAAGCGCGCCGGTCGCGCCGCGCACCCGTTGCGCGCCGCCGCGGCAGCCGCCGATCCGGCTCGTGCATCCTTGCCGCAGCGCGCCATTGGAAGTAGGCTTTGGGCCTTTGTCTCTTACCGACCAGGGAACTGCCATGATCGTGTTTGTCACAGGAGCGTCGGCCGGATTCGGCGCCGCCATCGCCCGCTCGTTCATCAAGGGCGGCCATCGTGTCGTCGCCACTGCACGCCGCAAGGACCGTCTGCAAGCACTCGCCGACGAGCTCGGCGACGCGCTGCTGCCGTACGAGCTCGACGTGCGCGATCGCGCCGCCGTCGAAGCCGTGCCCGCCTCGCTGCCGGCGGACTTCGCCGCGATCGACGTGCTCGTCAACAACGCCGGCCTCGCGCTCGGCACCGAGCCGGCTCACAAGGCAAGTCTCGATGAATGGAACACCATGATCGAGACCAATTGCACGGGCCTCGCACAGGTCACGCATGCGCTGTTGCCCGGCATGGTCGAGCGCAACCGCGGGCATATCTTCAATCTGGGTTCGGTGGCGGGCCGCTGGCCGTACGCGGGCGGCAACGTGTACGGCGCGACCAAGGCGTTCGTGCGCCAGTTCAGCCTGAACCTGCGCGCCGACCTCGCCGGCACCGCGCTGCGCGTGACCGACATCGAGCCGGGTCTGTGCGGCGGCACCGAATTCTCGAACGTGCGTTATCGCGGCGACGACGACAAGGCCGCCAAGGTCTACGAAAACGTGCAACCGCTGACGGCCGAAGACATCGCCGATTCCATCTACTGGATCGCCACGCGCCCAGCCCACGTCAACATCAACACGATCGAGCTGATGCCGGTCGCGCAGTCGTTCGCCGGTCTGTCAGTGCATCGCGGCTGAGTTTGAAGGCGGGCGGCCGCGGACGCCGCTACCATTGGTCGCGCCGCCGCCCATCATCGTGCCGGCTTTTCCTGCGGCACGTCGATAGCCCGCTCCGCCAGTCCCGGCCCGGCCGGCAAAGCCGGCTCCCATCGCCGCCGACGCCCGCCGCAAGCAGCTCACACTTCGAAACAGACCCCGGGTTGTGCGTTCCGGTAGAATGCGCCGCATGAATATGTCGACCAGCCAGCCAGGCACGGAAATCGGCTATACGTGGCCCATCCGCGTGTACTACGAAGATACCGACGCCGGCGGCATCGTGTTTTACGCCAATTACCTGAAGTTTTTCGAACGCGCTCGCACCGAATGGCTGCGCGCGTGCGGCGTCGACCAGCACCGGCTTGCGGAAGAAAACGACGCGATTTTCATCGTGCGCAGTACCGCGGTCGATTACCGGGCTCCGGCCCGACTCGACGACATCGTGAAAATTATCAGCCGGATCGAGCGTCTTGGCCGAGCTTCGGTAGACTTCGTGCAGGAAGCATGGCGCGAAGGCACGCTGCTTGCCACCGGTTCGGTCCGGATTGGCTGTGTGGACCGCGCGACGCTGCGGCCAGCCGCGATCCCGCCGTCGGTTCTCGCCGCGCTGCGGCACGGGCCGGGCACTAGCGAGAGCGCTGACTGAACGACGGCGGCATGTCAACGGACGATCCCTGAGCCTCGTTGTTACGGGGCCAGTGAACTCATACCGGTCAGGTAACACAAAGCATGGTTCGGCTTCGATATCGCCGAAGCTTCCGTTTTGCCCACGGCAAGCTTGAAGCGGCCTTGCAGCCGGACGCCCCCTTTCCGGGACGTTAAAACGAACCTTTATGAACACTACACAAGATCTGTCGATCGTTTCACTCGTACTCAACGCGAGCCTGCTGGCCCAGGCCGTCATGGCTCTGCTGCTGTTGCTGTCGCTACTCTCCTGGACTTTCATCTTCCGCAAGTGGTTTGCGATTCGCCGGGCGCGCGCGCAAACTGAACGCTTCGAGCGTGATTTCTGGTCAGGCGGCGACCTGCAGGCGCTGTATCAGAGCGCCGCGAACAACCGTCACAGGATCGGCGCGCTCGAGCGGATTTTCGAGTCCGGCATGCGGGAATTCCTGAAGGGCAAAGAGAAGCGCCTGAACGATTCGGGCGCGATTCTCGACGGCGCCCGGCGCGCGATGCGCGCGGCGTTCCAACGCGAAATGGACGTTCTCGAAGCGAATCTGGCGTTCCTCGCGTCGGTCGGTTCGGTCAGCCCGTATATCGGTCTGTTCGGCACGGTGTGGGGGATCATGAATGCGTTCCGCGGTCTCGCCAACGTGCAGCAGGCCACGCTCGCGAACGTCGCGCCGGGCATCGCCGAGGCCCTGACCGCCACCGCGATCGGCCTGTTCGCCGCAATTCCGGCCGTGGTCGCCTACAACCGCTACGCGCACGACATCGACCGTCTGGCGATCCGTTTCGAAACCTTCATCGAAGAGTTCTCGAACATCCTGCAGCGCCAGGCACACTGAGGAGGCCATGATGGCAGGCTCCCGTTCCTCCAGCATGCGCGGCTCGCGCTCGCGTCGCGCAATGGCCGACATCAACGTCGTGCCGTACATCGACGTGATGCTCGTGCTGCTAGTGATCTTCATGGTCACGGCGCCGCTCGTCGCGCCGTCGATCGTCAATCTGCCGACCGTCGGCGGCGCGGCGCCCCAACAGCAGACGCCGCCCGTCATCGTCAACATCCGCGCGGACGGCAATATGAGCGTCAAGTACAAGGACGACTCCGGCGCGCAGCAGCAGGAAGACATGACGAAGGCTGGCCTCAACGGTTTCATCGCCGATCGGGCACAATCGCACCCCGATCAGCCCGTCGTGATCGCCGCCGACAAAACCGTGAAATACGAAGTCGTGATGAACGTGATGTCCGAGCTGAAGGCTCGGGGCGTCAAGCGCGTTGGATTGCTCGTCAAATCGCAATGATCCGCAAGAACTCCGAATACCCGCTTCAGCCGCCGCGTGAACGCGGCACCGGGCGAGCTTTTCTGTTCGCGCTGGTGATGCATGCGCTGCTCGGATTCTTCCTGTATCGCGGCATCCAATGGCAGAACAGCACGCCCGAGGGCGAGCAGGCGGAACTGTGGACAGAGGTGCCGGATTCGGCGATTCCGCGTCCCGTCGTCACGCCGCCGCCCACGCCGGTCGCCCCTGCTCCACCCGTGCGCGACGAACAGGCCGACATCGCGCTGCAGGAAAAGAAGCGCCAGCAGCAGGAAGCGGCTCGCGCGGCCCAACTGGCCGAACAGCAGCGCCAGTTGAAGCTGAAAGAGCAGCAGGAAGCGGAAGCGAAGCGGCAGCAACAGCTGGCGGCCGAACAGGCGGCCCAGCTCGCGGCGCAGAAGGCCGCGAAGCTCAAGCAGCAGCAGCAGGCGCAGCAGCAACAGCAGCAGGCCGAGAAGCTCAAGCAACAGCAGCTCGCCGAGCAGCAGAAGCAACAGCAACTGAAAGAACAGCAGGAGCAGCAGCAAAAGCAGGCTCAGGCAGAAGCGCAGAAGAAGGCTGAGGCGGAGAAAGCGGCGAAGGCCAAGGCGCAAGCCGATGCGGCCGCGCAGACGAAAAAGCAGCTCGACAACGAACGTCGCGCGCGGCTTGCGCAGATGCAGGGTCTGGCTGGCGGCGTGGGCGGCAGCAGTTCGAGCAGCAACGGACTGGGCAAGAGCGGAACGGGTAGCGGCTCGGGCGGCACGGCGGCATCGCCGGGTTACGCGGACAAGGTACGACGGCTGGTGCTTCAGCATGTGAACTGGGGCGGCGAAACGGAAGGTCTCGAGACCGTGATCGCCGTGCGTTGTTCGCCGGACGGCAATCAGCTGAGCGCAAACATTACCCGCAGCAGCGGCAACGCCGCGTGGGACGCCGCCGCGTTGCGGGCGGTGAAAGCCTCCGATCCGATGCCTCGGGACGTCAATGGCAAGACGCCGGACTACTTCACTATCACGCTGCGTCCGGCGGCTTGATGTGCAGGCTGACAGCCGACCGGCGGCCAACGCCGCGCCCCACCCGGCGCGGCGTTGCGCGGGAACGAAATAGCCGTTTTCCGGTCTGTCTGCTGTCTTCGAGTATTAAGTAAAACCGTTTTTGAGGAACCCATACAGCATGAGTTTGATGACCAAGCTAGGCCTGCGAACCCTCGTGGCAACGTGCCTGATCGCCGTCGGCGGCGCCGCCAACGCACAACTCAACGTCCTCGTGACGGGCGTCGGATCCACTCAGTTTCCGATCGCAACGGCGAATTTCGCCAACGAAGCGAACTCCCCGCAGCAGGTCAGCACGATCGTGCGTCAGGATCTGCAACGCAGCGGCAAATTCACGAATATCGACGCAGGCTCGACGCCGGTGTCCGAGACCGATTCCGTCGACCTCGGCGCATGGAAGGCGAAGGGCGCCAACGCGTTCGTCGCGGGCAGCGTGAACCGCCTGCCGAACGGCCAGTACGAAGTGCGCTTCAAGCTGTACGACACGGTCAAGGGCGAAAGCCTCGGCGGCCTCGTGCTGGTGAGCCCGGAAAGCGGTCTGCGCATGAGCGCGCACAAGGTCGCGGACTACATTTACGCCAAGCTGATGGGCAATCGCGGCGTGTTCGCCACGCGCCTGTCGTATGTGATCAAGTCGGGCAACCGCTACCAGCTGCAGATCTCGGATTCGGACGGTCAGGACGCGCACATCGCGCTGTCGAGCCCCGAGCCGATCATCTCGCCGGCCTGGTCGCCCGACGGCACCAAGGTCGCTTACGTGTCGTTCGAGAAGAAGAAGCCGATCGTCTATATCCACGACCTGCCCACGGGCCGGCGCATCGTCGTATCGGACCAGAAGGGCAACAACAGTGCGCCGGCGTGGTCGCCGGATGGCCGCACGCTCGCCGTCGCGCTGTCGCGTACCGGCAATACGCAGATTTTCGCGGTCAACGCGGACGGCAGCGGTCTGCGTCGTCTGACGCAAGGCAGCTCGATCGACACCGAGCCGACCTACTCTCCTGACGGTCAGTGGATCTATTTCACGAGCGACCGCGGCGGCGCACCGCAGATCTACAAGATGCCGGCGCAAGGTGAAAGCGCGGGCGGCGCGCAACGCGTCACGTTTACGGGCAGCTACAACACCAGCCCGCGTGTGAGTCCTGACGGCAAGGAGCTTGCCTACATCTCGCGCGTCGGCGGTGCATTCAAGCTGTACATCCAGGACCTGCAAGGCGGATCCGCCACGGGCCTGACGGACACGACACATGACGAATCGCCGAGCTTCGCGGCGAACGGTCAGTACATTCTTTACGCCACTCAGGTGAACGGCCGTGGCGTGTTGGCCGCAGTATCGACCGACGGTCGCACTCGGCAGGTCCTGTCCGTTCAGGGGGGCAGCGTACGCGAGCCGTCCTGGGGCCCGTTTATGCAATAACGTTGATGCAATAACACAAGGAGAGTAATCAAATGATGTCCAAACTTCGTTTCGCATTCGCCGTCGTGATGGTCGGTGCACTGGCCGCATGTCACTCGGGCGTCAAGCTCGACGAAAACGCCAACAAGGGTGCAGGCTCGGCCCAACCGAACCCGAACGACGTCGCGACGGTCAACGTCGACCCGCTGAACGATCCGAACAGCCCGCTCGCGAAGCGCAGCATCTACTTCGACTTCGACAGCTACTCGGTGAAGGATGACTATCAACCGCTACTGCAACAACACGCGCAATATCTGAAGAGCCACCCGCAGCGTCACGTGCTGATCCAGGGCAACACCGACGAGCGCGGCACCAGCGAATACAACCTCGCACTCGGCCAGAAGCGTGCTGAAGCCGTGCGTCGTTCGCTGTCGCTGATGGGCGTGTCGGATTCGCAAATGGAGGCCGTGAGCCTCGGCAAGGAAAAGCCGCTGGCAACGGGTCATGACGAAGCGTCGTGGGCACAGAACCGCCGCGCCGACCTCGCGTATCAACAGTAAGTCAACGGGTGGTGAGCCGAATGACGCATCGTTTCTCCTGGCTGCGGTTTGCCGCAGCGGCCTGCGTCGCAGGCACGGCCCTCACGGCCGTGCCCGCCCATGCGGGCATGTTCGACGACGATCAGGCCCGCCAGGCCATTCTCGATCTGCGCTCGAAGACCGATAGTCTGTCGAGCCAGCTATCGGCGGCGCAACGCACGATCCTCGATCAGTCCAACCGTCTCGACCAGCTCAACCAGCAGGTCGCGACGCTGCGCGGACAGAACGAGGACATGGCGAACCAGCTCACGACGCTGCAAAAGCAGCAGAAGGACTACTACACCGATCTCGACACGCGCCTGAAGAAATTCGAGCCGCAGCAACAGACGGTGGACGGCGTCCAGGGCGAGGTGCAGCCGGGTGAAACCGATGCGTTCAACGCGGCTTCACAGCAATTCCGCAGCGGCGACTTCAAGAACGCGGCGGCATCGTTCCGCAGCTTCATCTCCAAATATCCGAACAGCCCCTATCAGCCGACCGCGCAATACTGGCTCGGCAACGCGCTGTATGCACTGCGCGACTACAAGGGTTCGACGACTGTCTGGCAAGGTATCGTGAAGAACTATCCGCAGCATCCGCGTGCACCGGAAGCGCTGCTCGCGATCGCGAACAATCAGCTCGAACAAGGCCAGAAGGCCGCGGCGAAAAAGACGCTCGAGCAGATCGTCGCGCAATACGCCGGCTCGGACGTCGCGCAGTCGGCCCAGAACAAGCTGTCGCAGATCAAGTAGATCGTGGTGTTGGATTGATCACGTTTTGATGTAGTTGGCAGTAACGCGCAGTGTCCGAAGTGATAGCCACGCGCGCCTCTCGCTGGAAAGCCCGGGTAGTGATGCCCGGGCTTTTCATTTTGGGCGACGGTCTTGCCGAGTTGACAGGGCATTGGTGCGCCGATATAATTTCGCTTCTCTTTTGGGTCGTTAGCTCAGCTGGTAGAGCAGCGGACTTTTAATCCGTTGGTCACAGGTTCGAATCCCGTACGGCCTACCAAAAGATTCGAGGGCTGACATGCGAAAGCATGTCGGCCCTTTTCTTTTTCCTTTGCCCGCGTGTGCAAACAGGTACGCGCGCGGCAAACGAGCCGCCTCTTCCCCGCCTCAACGTAGCCTTCCCCGTTCAGGCACTGCCCTCCGCCCTCCAACGCCGCCCAAAAAAACCAGGCATCCCGCAACGACATCGCGCCAACGCGCCAGCGCATTCTTATCTTTTTAGTAATTTTCGATTCATGTTTGTGCCACGGGTGGTTTGTAGCCTCGCGACTTGCAATACCGGCTGCAACTTTCAAAAAATTTCACTCACCCTACTCAAACACACAGAATGCAAACCACCCTGAAGGCGCTTCCGATCGCGGTTCTGATCTCCGCCATCTACGGCTGCGGCGGCAGCACCCAAAACACGAGCACCACGAGCAGCACCCCGGCCACGACGACGACGCCCTCGACTTCCGCCAGCAACTACACGGCTGGCAACCTGCTGGTCTCGCGCACAGCCTATGACCCGGCGTTCGCTCTGAGCGGCACGCTGCCTTATAACGCGACGCCCACGACCACCAATGCAGCCCCCGTGACCGCAGTCACGCCGGGCACCTTTCCGAATGTGTTCACCAACGACGCGAACGACGCCAACTTCGGCGTGACGTCGGAAGCGTATCTGGATCAGTGGGCACCGAACGCGACGAGCCCGTCGCAAACGCTGGACATCACCGCGCAGGCCGCGAAAAGCAACGTGAATTTCGCCACCAGCTTCGCCTCGAAGTCGGAGCTCGCGCTGAACGTGTCGGTGGATCAGAAATCGCTGACCTTCACCGGCTACAACACGTCGATCGACCAGGCCGATATCTCGAACTCGAATACGCCGGGCGTGGTCGACACGACGAATACCGACGTCGCAACGCCGACCTACCGTACCGTCGCGCAGCTGAATTTCGCCGATAACAGCCTGTCGTTCACCAACACCAACGCATACGCCGGCAACAACAGCCGCGCGGCCGTGCTCGCCAACGGCATGTACTACATCGTCGGCAATGCCGGCAATTCGGGCAAGAATCCGAAGCCGACGACGGCCCAACTCGACATGCTGACGATGAACACCGGCGTGCAAAGCATCGCTCCGGGCAGCCAATGCGCGTTCACGCAAGTGATCGGCGCATTCCAGTCCGGCACGGGCACCGGCACGTACGCGGTCGCACCGGCTGGAACGGCGTGCTCGCTGGCGTCGATGGGTTCGATCACGGGCGGTAGCTCGACGGGCGACCAGTTCGGCTTCTCGATCACCAGTCTGCCGACGACGCCCGCGACGGCCGCCGACAAAACCGGCAAGGACGCCAACTACCGCGGCCTGTTCGTCGGCCCGGACGGCACGATGTATGTCTCCAAGGGCAGCGGCAGCAATGGCGTGAACACCGTGTACCAGGTGGGCGCGACCGGTGCGCTCGCCAATGGCGGCCAGTTGCCGCAAAACGCCGCGACGACGATCGTGCCGGGCTTCACGACGGCCCTCGCGACCAACCTGACGGCGCTCACGTCGCCTAGCCAGGTGACCGGCACGGTCTATCCGTTCGGGATGTGGATCCCCGCGTCGAATCCGTCGATCATGTTCGTCGCCGACGAAGGCGACGGCACGCCGGGCGACCAGGTGAGCGGCAGCGGCGGCCTGTGGGTCTATCAGAACCAGAACGGCACGTGGAAGCCGCTCGCCAACCTGACGACCGGCCTGAACCTCGGCACGGCCTACACGGTGACGGACACGACCGGCGCGTACGGTACGAAGGGCGCGAGCTATACGACGACGCCTGACGGCTTGCGCAACATCACGGGCCAGGTCAACAGCGACGGTTCGTTCACGATCTACGCGGTGACCTCGACGATCGGCAACAGCCTCGGCACCGCGTTCGATGCGGGCGCCGACTCGAACCAGCTCGTCAAGATCACCGTGAGCATCAACGGTTCGACGGTGAGCTCGGCGAAGGGCTTCACCGTGATGCAGACCGCGCCGTATGGCCAGGCGCTGCGCGGCGTCGCACTCGTGCCGAAGTCCTGAGCGGGTTAGTAGATTCAAAAGAAACGACCTGCCATCCGGCAGGTCGTTTTTTCTTGCACGCTCCAACGCAAAATCCGTCGCGAGCAATCGCCGTCTCGCCTCAACGCGCCGGCAATCCCGCATTGAACCGCAACACGATCCTGCAGCCTGGCGTGTTGTCGTGAATCTCCACGACGGCCTCGTGCACCCGCGCGATCGCGGCCACGAGACTCAAGCCGACGCCATGCCCCGAAGTCGCCGCCTCCTGCCCGTTTCTGCTGCGATAGAACGGACGCAGGACAGCATCGCGCTCACCTGCCTCGATACCGGGTCCAGTATCCGCGACCTGCACGACGGGCCTTCCCGCTTCAAGCGTTGCTTGCAGCGTCACCGCGCCGCCACCGGGCGTAAACTTCAGCGCGTTATCGAGCAGATTCTCGATAGCGCCGAACAGCAGATCCACGTCGCCGCGCGCGAAAACCGGTTCGGACGCAAGCACCGCGACCGACAAACGACGGCTCTCCGCGACCGGCTCGTACAACTCCGCGACGTCGCGCAGGATGGTGTCCAGCGACACGTCGCAGAAGCTCGCGCGTCTGACATCCGCTTCGACCTCCGCGATCCTCAATAGCGCGGTGAAACGGTTCAGCACGACGTCCGATTGCGCGATCGCGGTGTCGACGGCGCTCGTGTAGTCGTCGACGGTATGCGAGCGCCGCCGCGCGCGTTCGAGGCCCGCGCGCAGATGCGTCATCGGCGTGCGCAGATCGTGCGCGATACCCGCGCACACGCCGCGCACTTCGGCCACCAGCCGCTCGATTTCATCGAGCATCAGGTTGACGATTTCCGCGAGACGATCGAGATCGTGATGCGTGCCGCGATTCGACAGCCGCCGACTCAACTGACCCGCCATGATCTCGCGCGCCGTCAGACTCATCGAGCGGATACGCCGGTTCGACATCGCGTGAAGCGCGGCGCCGCAGCCGACGGCAAGCAGAATCGTCAGCATGAGCCCGAGGCACAGGATCTTCACGAGCGTATGGTCGAAATGAATGATCTCGTCGATCGAGTGACCGACGACCACCCGCAGACCGCTACGCGTCGGCACGATGATGCCGCGAAAATGACTGGCCAGCGACGGCGGCCCGTCGTCCATTGCTTGCGTGTAGTAGAACGGCCGGCGCTCGCGCTCGGCCGGCAACGCATGGATATTGCCGGCGAGCCAGCGGCCTTCTTCGTCGAACACGCCATAGGGCCGGCTGCTCGCGATGTCGCGCCGGCTCAGCGCCGCGATATTGGCGATCGCCTCGGCGCGGCCGATCGAGCTGAACTCGGCCACTTCTCCGCGCAGCCGTTCATCGACCTCGTGCAGCAAATACGTGTGCATCATCCAGTAGAGCATCGCGAACAGCACGACCGCGCAACTGATGAATACCATCAGCAGCCAGGTGACGTTGTTCGCCGGCAGGCGCAGCCAGCGCCTATTCGCCGGCACGGAGGACATAGCCGACATTTCGAACCGTGTGGATCATCAGCGAAAACCGTCCGTTCAGACTGAGCTTGCGGCGCAGCTGACCGATATGCATGTCGATCACGTTGGTCTGCGCATTGAAGCGGTAATTCCAGACCGACTCGAACAGCATCGCGCGCGTCACAGGCTGCTCCGTATGCAGCATCAGGTATCTGAGCAACTGGTACTCGCGGGGCTTCAACTCGATCGACTCGCCCGCCCGGCTGACCTGGCGCGTGCCAATATCGAGCACGAGATCGCCGACGCTCAGCATGAGCGGCTGCTCCGAGGAAGAGCGGCGGCGCAGCAGCGCATTGAGGCGCGCGGTCAATTCCAGACTGTCGAACGGTTTGGTCAGGTAATCGTCGCCGCCGGTGCGCAGGCCGCGCACGCGTTCGTCGACCGCTGACAGCGCGCTCAATATCAGCACCGGCGTCTCTTTGCCGACGTTGCGCAACGTGGACAGAATCGACAAGCCATCCACGTCGGGCAGCATCCGGTCGAGCACGACGGCGTCGAAATCGCCGTTGAGCGCGCGCAGCAGGCCGGCATGGCCGCTCGGCACGCTTTCCACGGCGAATTCGTAGTCCTCGAGCGCGGTGGAGACTTCGAGCCTCACACGCTCGTCATCTTCGACGACGAGAATGCGGGGTCTGCGCCCCGCGGGGTAGTTGATCGCTGCTCTGTTTTTCAAGAGGACGTCGTTTCCTGTGGTCGTGCGTCGCCGCATGAACGGCGACGTCAATAGAGCGGGGGCCGCCTATGCGGGCGCGGAGTATGACACGGCCATGTTGCTGCTTCATGACGCGTCCCGGGCGGAGCCGAAAGCCGTTCACACGTGCAACTAGTCGAGCTTCAGTGCCGCGCGCACCTCCGCCTTCGCATCGGCAAAGTCGCGCTGAAAATCCGGATTGGCCATCAGCGCCGCTGCGACGAGCGTTCCGTCGATGCGACCCGCTTCGACATCGCTCGGATAGTGGACGCCGTCGACGACGCGGTTCATGCCGAATTCGCGCCCACGCGCGAATAGCGCATCGCGCTTCTCGGGGACCATCTGCGCGAGCAGGATCGCGCACAGATAGCCGAAGGTCGCATGACCGCTCGGGTACGAGTTGTAGTCGTCGCCGGGCCGCTTCGGCACGATCGGTTGCACGTCGCGGCTCGCGACGAAGGGCCGCGCGCGGCTAAAGAAATGCTTGCCGCCTTTTGCGACCCGCTCGGCATCGTGATCGACGGCTTCGAACAGCGCAGCGGTTTTCGGCAGACCGGCTTCGTTGAAGTCCGGTCCGAGCACATCCGCGAAACGGAACACGGACTTGGTGGCGTCCGCCTTCGCGCGCGCCACCTGCTCCGGCGTGCGGCTGCGCTGCGCGTTCAGCACGGCATCGAGATCGGCTTGCTGACGCTCGGAACCATCGGCGGCAGGTGGCGCGAGCAGCACGCCAAGCGGAATTTGACGGGCGTCGAGATAGCTCGCCTGCGCGGACGGTGCGGCGTAACTCGCCGCACTTGCAGCGACGAAGAGGGAAGCCGCGAGCGGCAAGTAGGTCAAGCGTTTCATCGTGTGCGAGAAATGAAGAGAGATTGCAGCGAAGTGGCACGGCGCTATCGCCGCCAGGAGAAAAGGCGTGATTCACCGCCTGAACGGTGCTGCCGATGCTAGTGCGCACGTATGAATGCGCGGTGTCCACAAACTTACAAACCTGAGCGCGTCGCGTAGCGTCAGTGCGGATCGCGCCGTTGTGGGGCATCCGTAATAGCAACTTTAGATTCGTAAGATACCGATCACTTCGCATTAACGGACGGTTGATAGCATCCCGCCTCGTTCGACTCCCAGTTCATCGCCCCACTCGCGAAAGGATGCTGCACCATGCAACGGGTTAGTTTTCCCCTTAGAAAGAAGCCGCTGACGCAATTCGTTCTTGCCACACTGTGCGCGACCGGCGCACAGATCTCGCATGCCCAGACCTCGGGCGATCTCGGCTCCGTGCAAAGCACGGCCGTCTCGTCATCGAACAGCGGCACGGCCACCAGCACCAACGTGCAGTCGGCACCGGCACAGGCGCCGTCGCAAGGCTCGCTCACCGCAACCCAACCGCAGTCGGTGATCAGCCGGCACTACATCGAAAACAGTACCGCTCCGACCGCGAACTACAGCGAGATCGTGCAGATCGCGCCGAGCGTGTCGAATGTTTCTCCGAACGGCTCCGGTCTGATGGAATCGCAGAGCCTGTCCATTCGCGGCTTTCAGGACGGTCAGTACAACGTGACATTCGACGGCATCCCGTTTGGCGATACCAACGACTTCACCCATCATTCGACGTCGTTTTTCTCGAACCGGGTGCTCGGCAATATCGTCGTCGACCGCGGTCCCGGCGACGCTTCGCAGATCGGCTTCGCCACCTTCGGCGGAACGATCAGCCTGCAGTCGAGGGATCCGTCGGCATCGCCGGCATTCTCGGTGCTCGGCTCGTACGGCAGCTTCGACACATGGCAGGCCGGCGCCGAGTTCAATACCGGCTATCTGCAGCAATGGGGCGATGCGCGCGCAATGGTCGGCTATGCGCAGAGCAGCAGCGACGGTTATCTGACCAACGCGGACCAGCGCCGTCAGAACGTCTACTTCAAGCTCGACAAGCCGATCGGCGACAACACGCTGCTCACGCTGTTCGCGACTTACAACAACATCCACCAGAACGTGCCGCTCGGCGCGACGGCCGCGCAGATCCAGCAGTTCGGTCCCAACTTCGGTCTTAGCGCCGACCCGACGAGTCAGGCCTATGCCGGCTACAACTTCGACAAGATCAACACGGACTTCGAATACATCGGCGTGAAAACGAAGGTCGCCGAGTGGGTGATCGACAACAAGCTCTATACGTACGGTTACTACCACAACGGCTTCAACGGACTCGACCCGAACGGTGAAACGCCAAACGGCACGATCTTCGGCCCGAACAACGTGCCGGGCCAGGAAATGAACAACAACTACCGCGCGTTTGGCGACGTCCTCGCGCTCGAGCGGCAGCTCGGTCCCGGCAAGCTGCAGACCGGCATGTGGATCGCACACCAGTCCAACTTCCGCGACAACTTCAATGTCGATTCGTCGCTGAACTTCGCGTTCATCTCGCAGAACTTCACGATGAACGACACGATGCTGACGTTTCAGCCGTATCTGCAATACGCCTGGCAACTGCAGAACGGTTTGACGATTACGCCGGGACTCAAGTACGTGTCGTTCAACCGCAGCATCGATACGCCGATGAACCAGAAGACCGGTGAGCCGCTCGATTTCAGCCACACGTGGGACAAGGTGCTGCCGTCGTTGACGCTGCACCAGCAGATCACACCGCAATGGAGCGCGTATGCGCAGTACGCGCAGGGCTTTCTCGCGCCGAACCTGAACGTGTTCTATGTCAACGATCCGACCGTCTCGGGACAACCCGATCCGGAACAGACCGACAACTACCAGATCGGCACGACGTACAAAACGGGGCGTCTGACCGTCGCCGCCGATCTGTACTACATCAACTTCCGCAACGCGGTGACGAGCCGCACGGTCGGCAACAACGTGATCTTCTCGAATGCGGGTGGTGCGACCTACAAGGGCGTCGAAACCGAAGCGACCTTGTCGGTCGGCGACGGCTTCAGCCTGTACGGCAATCTGACCTTCAATTCGGCCAAACAGAAGAGCACCAATACGTGGATGCCGAACGCGCCGCAATCGACGGCCGCCGCCGGCGTGCTCTACGAACGTGGGCCGCTCAACGGTTCGTTGCTGATGAAGTTCGTCGGCCATCAGTATGGCGATACCGGCAACACCCAGCCGATCGGCGGCTATGCGATCACCAACTTCGCCAGCTCGTACACGTTTGCCCGACTCGCACCGTGGACGCATGACACGCGCCTCGGCTTCCAGATCGACAACCTTTTCAACCGCACCAGCATCAATGCGCTGGCCGGCTACACCGTCGCGGACAACACACCGCTTTACTGGACCATCCCGGGCCGCGCGTTCGTCGCGACGCTGTCCACCGATTTCTGAACGGAGCTTCTTTCATGACTGTCGATAACCTGCTGCACCTCGCGAACAATTCCGGTGGCGTGTTGTATGTGATTGCCGCCATGCTGTTCGTTGCCCTGACGATCATCATCGAGCGCTCGTGGTTCCTGCAGCGCGCATCGAGCGGCAGCCGCGCGGTGCTCGACCAGGTCGACCGCCTCGAACAACTGAACGCCGCCTCGCTGACGGCATGCGCCGAACAGTTTCAGGCGCTGCCGATGGCGAGCCTGCTGAAGGTCGCCGGCCGGCTTGCCGGTCAGACGTCGCGCGATGAGCTCGATGCGTGTCTCGACGAAGCGATCATGCGCGAAGCACCGAATATCGACCGCTTCCTGTGGGTGCTCGACACGATCGTCACGCTCGCGCCGTTGCTCGGTCTGTTCGGCACGATCGTCGGTATGTTCAACGCGTTCCAGGTGCTGTCGAATCCGGGCAACGCACCGACCCAGGTCACGGGCGGCGTGGCCGAGGCACTGATCGCGACGGCGTCGGGTCTGTTCGTCGCGATGATCGGCCTCGTGTTCTTCAACGGCCTGCACAACCGCGTAAGAGGCGTCGTCCATCAGCTCGAAACCCTGAAGGCGGCGCTCGTGAACCGGCTTGCGGCCAGAACGCATGAGTCGCTCAAGCCGGTGCATGAAGTGCCGCGCCCGGTGGTCGGCAAATTCGCCTCGCAGGGAGTCTGACGATGAAGTATTTCGAGGCGCGAAAGGCGCGCATCGAGATCATCCCGATGATCGACATCATGTTCTTTCTACTGGTGTTCTTCATCATGATCACGCTGCACATGATCCCGAACGCGGGGCTGCGCTCGCAGCTGCCGTCGAGCGCCACGGCGCAAGCGCTGCCGCCGCCGCAGGTCACGGTAACGCTCGCGACCGACGGCAGTCTGTCGGTCGACGGCCGCACGCTGAGCCTTGCGCAATTGACCACCCTGCTCGCCGCCCGCACGGACGTCGCGCATACGGTCGTGACGATTGCCGGCTCGAAGCAGGCGCAGATCCAGCACCTCGTCTCGGTGATGGACGCGTGCCGCGCCGCGGGTGTATCGCAAATCGCGCTCGCCGCGCAGCCCGTGGCGAACTGATATGGCAACCGTACCCGCCTCCGGGATCGTGCAGGAACGAACGCGCCTATTGCCGGCCGCCGCCATCGCGCTCGTCGCGGAAGCGCTGGTGGTCGGCGCGACGATTGCGCTGCTCACGCATACGACCCGGGTGTCTTCCGTATCGCATGAAGCGCCGCCAACGCTGCTGACGCTGGCGGCACCGGCTCCCGCGCCGCAGCCGCCGCAGCCGCCTGCGAAGCCCGTGCCGCCTCCCGCGCGGCCGGTCGTACCCGTGCGCCATGCTGCGCACACGCCCGCGAAGCCCGTGACGGCCGCGGTGCCGAAGCGCGTGCCGACTCCGGTGCCGGTGCAGCCCGCGGCGACACCGACCGAGCCGCCATCCGCGCCCGCGCCGCAACCGCCAGCTCAGCCCGCGCGGCAACCGCCCGCACCCGCTGCGGCGCCGGTTGCAGCCGCGCCTACGGCAAGCTTCGAGGGTGCGCTGCGCGCGGCGATTCAGGCCGCGCTGCGCTATCCCGAGTCGGCCCGCATGGCTGGCATGACGGGCCGCACACGCGTCGCGTTCCGGTATCGCGACGGCGTCGTGTCCGACCTCAGCGTCGTGGTGTCGAGCGGTATCGGACTGTTGGACCGCGCAGCGCTCGCAGCCGTGCGCGACGCCGCTTATCCGAAACCCGAGTCCGCATTCGTGGGCAAAACGCTCTCGGAGCAATTGTGGGTCGACTTCAAACTCGACGACCACGAATGATGATCCGCTAACGCCCAACCGCACGAGGGACGTCATCCGCCCACCGGAATGGCGTCCCCCTTCCCAATCCATCCGCAGTACCAGTAAGAATCTACTCAACGTGAAACTGAAAAATATCCTGTCCGCCTTGATCGCCGGCGGCGTCGCTTCCCTGCTCGCGCTGTCGAACGTCCATGCGGCGACGGGCGCCAACGCCGATCAATTCGAAATCGCGAAACGCTATGGCCTCGAAGGCGGCGAGCGTTGGGATTACGTGGCGTACGACGCTGTTCGCCAGCACCTCTTCATCAGCCGCGACACGCACGTGCAGGTGATCGATACGCGCACCGGCAAACCGGTCGGCGAGATCGCCAACACCGACGGCGTGCACGGCTTCGCGTTCGTGGAGGACCTCAAGCTCGGCTTCGTCACCAACGGCCGCGCCAATACGGTGAGCGTCGTCGATCTCGACACACTCAAGGTCGTCGACAGCATCAAGGCCGCGGGCCCCGACCCGGACGGCATCCTCTACGTGCCGGCCTTGCGGCGCGTCTTCGTGAGCAATGGCCACGACGGCAGCGTCAGCGCAATCGACGTCGCGACGCGCAAGGTGGTCGCCACGATGAGCGTGGGCGGCAAGCCGGAGGCGCTCGCGGCGGACAGCCACGGGCACGTGTTCGTCAATGTGGAAGATCGCGCCGAGATCGTCGAGATGGACGGTCGGTCCGCGACGGTGCTGGCGCATTGGCCACTCGCACGGTGCGAGTCGCCGACCGGACTCGCGATCGATCCGGCGAGCGAGCGCCTGTTTTCGGTTTGCGCCAATCACCGCATGATGATCGTCGATACGACGTCGGGCCGTCGCGTGGCCGAGGTGCTGATAGGGGGTCACCCCGACGCGGCGGCTTTCGATCCGGCCTTGAAGCTCGCGTTCAGTTCGAACGGCGCGGACGGCACGCTGACGATCGTGCATGAAGACGATGCGGACCATTACACGGTCGCGCAGAACATGCCAACGCTGGAAGGCGCGAAAACGATGGCGCTCGATGAACAGCAGCACCGGATCTATCTGGTGTCGTCGAAGTTCGGCGCGGCCGACCCGGCCACGGCTGCCAATTCTCATCCGCGCGCGACGGTCATCCCCGGTACGTTCGAAGTGCTCGAGGCGCAGCTCAAGGCACGCTGACGCGCGGCATCGACGCACGGCCGCCCGTTGATCGCGGCGGCGCGTCAAACATTGGTTCGCCTAGATGAGGCCGTGCGCGACGCCGCTCGGCGCCGCCCAGCGCTCGCTGTCGTTCGACACGCCGAAATCGGCGGCCCGTAGTGAAACGGTGGCCGAGCAGGCCGTCGCACGCTTTGCGCTGGCGCGCGCGAGGATGCGTTGCTCGTGCACATAGAAGAATTCGAGTTGGCGCGCGTCGGACGCTTTTCGTTGGAGCTCGAACACATCCTCGAGCACGCGCCGCGACACATGAAAACGCTGAAGTCCGCGGCCAAGCCGGATCTGAAAGACAACACCGTCGCTGTTGTGCGGCACCGCTGCCCAGATAAGCGGAATGCTACTCATGGAGCCCCCGTAACTGGATCTTCATGTCAGGAACATTGACGATTTCATCGTCGCACGGATAAACGCACGGCGCGACTTGTCAAAATTAAACAAGGTTGATTTGTCGTTTTCACCACAGTGGCAGGTGTTGCGACGCGACGCCCCAGCGAATCCTTACTCGACAGCAGTCCGTCGCTTGCGCCGCGCGGTCGTTCGTCGGGTACGATGCAATGCGGCCCGATTTAATTTGCCACGCTTCTCGCTGACTTTTCGGTGGCCGGCATGCAGAAGAATCATTCGCTTTTGCGGCGGGAATCCACACGCAAGGAATATGCGTTGGCTCGTTTGCGTCTTGCCACGAGCCGCCTTATGCGCGCTCAGTCAGAAGCTGAAAAGACACTCGCCACCTGCTGGATGAAGGCGTGGGCAAGCGTCATCGGCGATGCGCAGTTCCCTAAGCTTCCTTACCGACCGGCCACACCCAAAGCGAGGCGGCGCTCCTCGCCAAGGCCCCGCGATTGACATCTGCCGTCGCTCGAACTGAATCGCGACGCGGCGACATCGTCGCGCACTCCGACCCCATTCATTTGACCGTATGGTTCGCCACCTCACAGACCGTCTACGCCCTCTGCTCGCATGATCGCTTCACGACGCCTTAGAGCGTTCGCGACAAAGAGAGCAACAAAGAAGAAACGACAAAACGGCGAGCGCGTCCCGCAACGATCGGGCTGCCCGCCGCTCAGGGGCACCCATGAAAGCTGGAAAGGTAATCTGGGTAGTGGCCTTGCCGTGTCTGATCGAAACGTCGCATGCGCAGGAGGTCTATCTGCAAGGCGGCACGCTGGGCATCGGGGTTGGCGCGGCGTGGAGCGTCACGTCGTGGTTCGGCGTGCACGCGGACTTCAACGCGATCAATTTGTCGCACAACTTCGAGGTTGGCGGCAATCGCTACGAAGACGGCATACGGCTGCGTCAGGGCGGTCTATACGGCGATTTCTTTCCGTGGGCCGGCACCGGCTTTCGCGTGACAGCGGGCCTGCGTCTGACCGACAACGAAGTCAGCGGCAACTCGGTTCCGACCAACGGCATGTACGTATTCGAGGGCAAAGCCTCACCGGCCTTTCCTGGCGAGTACGCGACGGCGACCGCCCGATACCCAACCGCGATGCCCTACCTTGGCATCGGCTATGGCTTGCACCCGAGAGCCAATGGCTGGGGGCTCGTGGTGGATCTCGGTGTCGCCTACGGCATTCCGAAATCCTCGTACACACTGTCGCCGGCGCTGTCGCAGGCCGCGGGACCGGAGATGAGTCAGCAGATCATCAACACCGGATTGCAGCAACTGCGCGATAAGGCCTCGCCTTATCGATGGTATCCGACGTTGCAGCTCGGCATTTCTTATCGCTTCTGAGGCGCAGCGCACGGAAACCGTCGCAGTACTATAAATTTGCGAAGGACTTTTCACATTCCGATTGCATAAAAAAACAAACGAAAGAAAGAGCGATACGACCTTCGCTTTGTCTGGTTATTTATCGAGATGAAAAGATATGCAATGATCGCCGCCGAATCAGCGGAGCATGTCTGAACCTTGCGCGAGCATACGTTCCGGCAACCCCACGGCCCATTGCTTTTTCATTGAACCGATAATGACCACCTTTCTGTTCGATCTGCTGTCGAACCTCGCCTTGTTCGCCATCGTATCGATGGCCTGTCGACTGTATAACCGGTTCGGGTCGGGTGCCGCGCTGAGCGGCCCTGCGATTTTCATCGTGATCGCGCTGGCCGCGTGCGTGCTCGACGGCTTGTTGACGTTTGTCGTGTTCGCCGACGCGCAGAACCGCTATGGACAATTCGCCCTGCCGACGTCGTTTCTTCAGCGTGCTGGCGCGTATGCGCTCGCGATCGTGATCGCGTTCACGTGGCATCGGATATCGAGGCGCCGGCGCGGCGTGAAAAGCGACCCGGACAACGCGGTTGTCATCCAGACGTCACCGTACTCCGAATCGCGGCTGCGCATGTGAGCCCGGCACGCCCCGACCGGCTTTTCACGTACGCCCCGCCATGTTTCATCGCTATATTGCCGCCGCGAGCAGGGCAGGAACGGTCCTTGCGCATGCGGGCGCCGTCGGCTATAACTCCCGAAGACCGCGCGTTGTGGGTCATGGCACCACCGTCGTTCAATCCGTTGATGGCAACCTATAACGAGGAAACATCTTGGATATCGAAACCGTACGTGCATTCATCATGACCCGTGGCATCGACATCGGCACCAAGGTCATCGGCGCAATCGTGCTGTGGCTCGTCGGCCGCTGGATCATCGGGCTGATCTCCAACCTGTCGCGCAAGCTGCTCGCACGCAACGGCCGGGTCGACCCGACACTCGCCCACTACCTCGCGTCGATTCTCGCCGGGTTGCTGAACCTGCTGCTCGTCCTCGCGATCCTGGAAATCTTCGGTGTGCAGACGACGTCGTTCGCCGCGTTGCTCGCCGGCCTCGGCCTCGCGATCGGTACTGCGTGGGGCGGCCTGCTCGCGCATTTCGCGGCCGGCGTGTTCATGCAGGTGCTGCGGCCGTTCAAGGTCGGCGATTTCGTCATGGCCGCGGGCGTCACCGGCACCGTCACGGAGTTGGGCCTGTTCGGCACCACGATCGTGACGCCGGACAACGTGACGACCATCATCGGCAACAACAAGATCTTCTCCGACACGATCTCGAACTACAGCGTGCTGCCGTTCCGGCGCGTCGAGCTGACCGCGAAGATCGCCAATGGCGTCGATCCGACCGATGCGATCGCGCGTTTGAAAGCCGCCGTCGCGAAGATTCCGAACGTGGCCGAGAACCCCGCGCCGGATATCGAGGTCTTGAGCTTCACGCCGGAAGGACCGCTGCTGTGCGTGCGCCCTTACTCGTCCAACCAGAACTACTGGCAGGTCTACTTCGACACCAATCGCGCGATCGTTCAGACCTTCAAGGAAGCCGGCTATCCGACGCCGGAAACGCCACTCGCACCGCGAGCGATCACGCGCGATTGATCTGATCGAACCTCCGCGCGCACCCGACAAGGGTCGTCGGCATGGCGGCATGAAAAAAGGCGTCGCGAGATTCGCGACGCCTTTCGTGTTTTCAAGGCCCGAAATACCGCAAACAACTCGTCATCAACGCGTACTCGCGTTCGCGCCATTCTTGCGCAGCATCTTCCACAGCGCGCCGAGCACGATCGGTACGATCGCCGCGCCGATACCGACCAGCACGATCACGTTCAGATACTGACGGATGAACGGGATGTTGCCGAAGAAATAACCGAGCAGTGTCAGCAGCAGCACCCACAACAGCGCGCCGACGACGTTGAACATCTGGAAGCGGCTCCACGTCATCGACGACGCGCCCGCGACGAACGGCGCAAACGTCCGCACGACAGGGATGAAACGCGCGAGCACGATCGTCTTGCCGCCGTGTTTCTCATAGAAGTTGTGCGTCTTCTGCAGCGCGGCGCGATCGAGAAAGCGCTCGAGCACCGGAATGTGCGTATTGAACACGCGCGGTCCGATCGCGCGGCCGATCAGATAGTTGGTCGTATTGCCCGAGACCGCCGCCACCAGCAGCAACAGGATCAGCAGTCCGAGATGCATCTGCCCGGTCGCGCAGAACGCGCCGCCGATGAACAGCAGCGAATCGCCCGGCAGAAACGGCAGCACCACGAGCCCCGTTTCAGCGAACACGATCGCGAACAGCACCGCGTAGACCCAAGCGCCGTAGACCTGAATGAAGTCTCCGAGAAACTTGTCGATGTGCAGGACAAGATTGGCGAAATGTAGCAACGTATCCAAGGGACGTCCTTTTAAACCAGTGTATGCGTAGAGGGAAAACGGCCACCGCGCGACCCAGCAACAGGGGCAGCAAGCGGCGGGCCGACCGCTGCGAATTGACCGCGACATGATACCGAAAGTGCCTCGGGTCGAATGAAAATCTGCTGGTTGGGCGTCTGCGCGGGCGGCGTGCGCCGAGTCGCTATAATTTCGCCATGTCCGAATTCTCCGAAACGCCTGCGGGCACCGCGGCCGCGGCCGCACCTTCCGACGCCTCCCGCGCGGCGCCCGTGCCGCGTCCGTTGCGCGCCATCCAGCCGCTCCCCGATCAATTGATCAGCCAGATCGCCGCAGGCGAAGTGGTCGAGCGGCCGGCGTCGGTAGTCAAGGAGCTGCTCGAGAATGCGCTCGACGCGGGCGCGCAGACGCTGCGCATCCTGCTCGACGAAGGCGGCGTCAAACGCATCTCGATCACCGACGACGGCTGCGGCATCCCCGAGAACGAACTCGTGCTCGCCCTGACGCGCCATGCGACCAGCAAGATCCGCTCGCTTGCCGAGCTCGAAGCGGTCGCGACGCTCGGGTTCCGAGGCGAAGCGCTGGCGTCGATTGCGTCGGTCGCGCAGATGAGCATCACGAGCCGCACCGCAGATGTGCCGCACGCGGTGCGCATCGACGCGGAAACCGGCGTGCTGAGTCCCGCCGCCGGCACCCAGGGCACGACGATCGAAGTCCGCGAGCTGTACTTCAACACCCCGGCACGCCGCAAATTCCTGAAAAGCGAACAGACCGAACTCGGCCACTGTCTTGAACAGATCCGCCGCGCCGCGCTCGCGCGGCCGGACGTCGCGATCTCGGTGCTGCACAACGGCAAGGCCGTCGAGCACTGGAACGCGAGCGAGCCGCCCGCGCGGGTTGCGAAGATTCTCGGCGAGACGTTCGCGACCGCCCATCTGCCGCTCGGCGAATCCGCCGGTCCGCTTGCGATCTACGGCTGCGCCGGTCTGCCGACCGCGAGCCGCGGTCGCGCCGATCAACAGTATTTCTTCGTCAACGGCCGCTTCGTGCGTGACAAGCTGCTCACGCACGCGGTGCGCGCCGCGTATGAAGACGTGCTGCACGGTGAGCGTTATCCGTCGTACGTGCTGTTCCTCGATCTGCCGCCCGAAGGCGTCGACGTGAACGTACATCCGTCGAAAATCGAGGTGCGTTTCCGCGATTCGCGCTCGATCCACCAGTTCGTGTTCCATGCGGTGCAGCGCGCGCTCGCTCGGCACGCGGGCGCGTCGCCTGAAACGACGGCGGGCGGGCATGCGGCGCACCTGGAACCGTCGGCCGGTGCACCGGCTTCATCTGGCTCGACGCCGCCGGGTGTCACGAGCGGCGTAGCCGACGGCATTGGCGCGGGCGCCGGTCTTTCGAGCGGCGCGGGCTTCGGCGCGGGAAGCCGCGGCGGCCTTGGCGGCGGCAGCGGCTTCAGCAGCTTCGGCGCCCCGGGCGCCTCGCAGCCTGGCAATACGTGGATGCGCCAGGCACGCATGACGCAAGGCACGCTGCCGGTCGCGCAACCGCTCGCCGGTTACGACGCGCTGTTCGGCCGCAAGGATCCGCTTGCCGGCCGGGTCGAAGGCGCGTCGCTGTTCGAAGCGCGCGACTCCGCAACCGACACGACGTCGCCATACGACGCAGCGCCGTTCGCGCCGCGCCCGGCTTCCCCCGCATTCGACGCCACCGACGACCAGCCGCTCGGCTTCGCGCTAGGCCAGATCCACGGCATCTACGTGCTCGCGCAGAACCGCCAAGGGCTCGTAATCGTCGACATGCATGCGGCACACGAGCGCATCCTGTACGAGCAGTTCAAGAGCGCGCTCGCCGACCGCGCGATCGCCGTGCAGCCGCTGCTGATCCCGCAGACGATGCACGCCGATCCGGTCGAAATCGGCACGGTCGAGGAAGAGCGCGATACGCTCGATGCGCTCGGCTTCGACCTCGCGGTGCTGTCGCCGACCACGCTCGCGATCCGCGCGGTCCCCGCTTTGCTGAAGGACGCCGACCTGCAAGCGCTTGCGCGCGCGGTGCTGTCCGACCTGCATGCATTCGGCGGCTCGCGCGTGCTGACCGAGCGTCAGCACGAACTGCTCGGCACGCTCGCGTGCCATCACGCGGTGCGCGCGAACCGGCGTCTGACGCTCGACGAAATGAACGCGCTGTTGCGCCAGATGGAAGCGACCGAGCGCGCCGATCAGTGCAACCACGGGCGTCCGACCTGGTATCAGCTGACGCTGGCCGATCTCGATCGGCTGTTCATGCGCGGGCAGTAACGACGCTGCGTTTCGATCACACCGTTGCGCCGCGCGCCCGCTTGCCCATGACGTCACACCCTACCCCCATCCCGTGCCTGCTCGGCCCGACCGCGTCCGGCAAGACCGCCGCCGCGCTCGCGCTCGCCGCGCGGCGGCCGGTCGAAATCATCAGCGTCGACTCGGCGCTCGTCTATCGCGAGATGGACATCGGCACCGCGAAGCCGACCGCGGAAGAACGCGCGGTCGCGCCGCATCATCTGATCGATATCGTCGATCCGGCCGACTCGTACTCGGCCGCGCAGTTTCGCGCCGATACGCTGCGGCTCGTCGGAGAAATTCATGCGCGCGGGCGGCTGCCGCTGCTGGTCGGCGGCACGATGCTTTACTACAAGGCGCTCACGCAGGGCCTCAACGACCTGCCCGCCGCCGATGCCGAAGTACGCGCGAGGCTCGACGCCGACGCCGCCCGCGACGGCTGGCCGGCGCTTCACGCGCGGCTCGCCGCGCTCGATCCGGTCACGGCCGCGCGTCTCGCGCCGAACGATTCGCAGCGCATCCAGCGCGCGCTGGAAGTGTTCATGCTGACCGGCCAGCCCATGTCGACGCTGCTCGCCGCGCCCGCGCGCACCGACCACGCCGCATCGGCAAGCTTCGTGCCGGTCGCGCTGGAGCCGTCCGAGCGTGGCGTGCTGCACGCGCGCATCGAGCAGCGCTTC
The DNA here is from genome assembly GCF_050436505.1 of Paraburkholderia sp. CI3. Classification (NCBI taxonomy): domain Bacteria; kingdom Pseudomonadati; phylum Pseudomonadota; class Betaproteobacteria; order Burkholderiales; family Burkholderiaceae; genus Paraburkholderia; species Paraburkholderia sp. CI3. Next base: position 3,640,940 of record NZ_JBNDMI010000004.1, on the reverse strand, counting down.
GATTCGATGCTCGCGCACGGTTTCGTCGATGAAGTGGTGAAGCTGCGCGCGCGCGGCGACCTGCTGCCCGAGATGCCGTCGATGCGCTGCGTCGGGTATCGGCAGGTGTGGGAATACCTCGATGGCGCGGTCGACTATCGGACCATGCGCGACAAGGGCGTCTTCGCGACGCGGCAACTCTGCAAGCGGCAGCTCACGTGGCTGCGCAGCATGCCGGAAAGACAGGTGGTGGATTGCTGCGATCCGCACGCGACGGCGCGGGTGGTGGAGTTGATCGAAACGCTGGTTTGAGGCGCCGATCAGCGTTGGGGGAATCGGAGGGACGTAAAGCGGGAATTTGAAGCGGGAATTTGAAGCGGGAAATGTGAAGAAGGATTCGAAGCCCGCGCGGCGCACCATTGCGGCACGCCACGCGAGCCCGCGTCAATCTTTAGACCACGACCGTCTGCGCTTCACCCGCTGCGCTTTCACGGACCGTGCCGATCTTCCAGACCTGCTCGCCCGCCGCGGACAGCAGACCGATCGCCGCTTCGGCATCCGCGGCCGACACGATCACCGCCATACCGATACCGCAGTTGAACACGCGGTGCATTTCCGCATCGGCGACGCCGCCGTGCTTCTGCAGCCACGAGAACAGCGGCGGCAGCGGCCACGCGCGATGGTCGAGCTCGGCCGTCAGGCCTTCGCGCAGCACGCGCGGAATGTTCTCGACCAGGCCGCCGCCCGTGATGTGCGCCATACCCTTGACCTCGATCTGCTGCATCAGCGCGAGCAGCGGCTTCACGTAGATGCGCGTCGGCGCCATCAGCGCGTCGGCGAGCGTGCGGCCGTCGAAGTCCGCGTTCAGATCGGGATTGGCACGCTCGATGATCTTGCGCACGAGCGAAAAGCCGTTCGAATGGATGCCGCTCGACGCGAGCCCGAGCACCACGTCGCCCGACGCGATCTTGCTGCCGTCGATGATCTTGCTCTTTTCCACCGCGCCGACCGCGAAACCAGCCAGGTCGTATTCGCCGTCCGGGTACATGCCCGGCATTTCCGCGGTTTCGCCGCCGATCAACGCGCAGCCCGACAGCTCGCAGCCGTGCGCAATGCCCTTCACGACGGTCGCCGCCGTGCCGACGTCGAGCTTGCCGCAGGCGAAATAGTCGAGGAAGAAGAGCGGCTCGGCGCCCTGCACGAGGATGTCGTTGACGCTCATTGCGACCAGATCCTGGCCGACCGTGTCGTGCTTGTTCAGCTGGAACGCGAGACGCAGCTTGGTGCCGACGCCGTCGGTACCGGACACGAGCACCGGTTCCTTGTACTTCTTCGGCACTTCGAACAACGCGCCGAATCCACCGATGCCGCCCAGCACGCCGTCGCGCAGGGTCTTCTTGGCAAAGGGCTTGATGGCGTCGACGAGGGCGTCACCCGCATCGATGTCCACGCCGGCGTCGCGATACGACAAACCTTGGGCCGAATCGGTTGAATGCTCGGCGGATTTCGGTTGATTCATGGGGAAAAGCTCGAAGGTCGGTAAAATGCGATTTTACCCGATGCTGGTCGCCTGGCTGGAATTCACGCGTTCCGACGATATCCTGGAAACGACATTGCAACACGACACCCCGATTCCGGCGCAGCCGACCCGCGCAATTGCGCCAGCCGTGCTTCGCGACGCGCGGCCTCACGACCCGGCGAGCACGCTTCACGACAACTGAGCGCCTGGCAACCTTCCAGGCCCCGAGGTCCGGGTCACTCGCGGCCTGAGCCTCATTTTCGGCATTAACCTACTGTGCTTCGTCAACTGACGCTCGATCTCGGCACCCCGCCGCCATCGACATTCGACAATTTCTTCGCCGGCGCGAACGCCGAGCTGGTCACGCGCCTGCGTGAGCTCGACGACGCGCTCGCCTCCGGACCGGTCGCCGATCGCACCTTCTACATCTGGGGCGAAGCCGGCAGCGGCCGCACGCACCTGCTGCAGGCGCTCGTGCACGAAGCGCCGCCGGGGCATGCGCGCTTCGCCGGGCCGCAAAGCAGCCTCGCCGCCTTCGGCTTCGATCCGCGCGTCGCGCTCTATGCAATCGACGACTGCGACGCGCTGTCGGCCGCGCAGCAGATCGCCGTGTTCAACCTGTTCAACGAAGTGCGCGCTCATCCGACCAGCGCGCTCGTCGCCGCGGGCAACGCGGCGCCGATCGGCATGACGGTGCGCGAAGATTTGCGCACGCGCCTCGGCTGGGGACTGGTGTTTCACCTTGCGCCGTTGCCCGACGACGCGAAGGCCGCGGTGTTGAAACGCGCGGCGCGCGAGCGCGGCATCATGCTCGCCGACGACGTGCCGGCCTACCTGCTCACGCACTTTCGCCGCGACATGCCGAGCCTGATGGCGCTGCTCGACGCACTCGACCGCTTCTCGCTCGAACAGAAACGCGCGGTCACGCTGCCGCTGTTGCGCACGATGCTCGCGTCGCCCGACCCCGCCGCCGCGCCGGGTTCACACGCCGCTCTTCCCGCTTCAAGTAAAATAGGCGCCCATGGCTAACCTTGCACTCTTCGATCTCGACCACACGCTCATTCCCACCGACAGCGACCACGAATGGGGCCGCTTCATGGTGAAAAAAGGCATGGTCGACGCCGAAAATTTCGCCCGTGAAAACGATCGCTTTTACGCCGACTACAAGGCCGGCAAGCTCGACATTCACGCTTATCTGATCGCCATGCTGACGCCGCTCGCGAAGTACACGCGCGCGCAGCTCGCTGACTTTCACGCGCAGTACATGCACGAGGTCATCACGCCGGCCATCCAGCCGGTGGCGCTCGAACTCGTGAAACAGCATCGTGAAGCGGGCGACCTGTGCTGCGTCGTCACCGCGACCAACGAGTTCATCACGCGGCCGATCGCGCAGGCGTTCGGCGTCGACACGCTGATCGCGTGCGAGGCGGAGACCGTCGGCGGGGAGCCGCACGGCGCCTACACCGGTCGCCCCACCGGCACGCCGAGCTACAAGGAAGGCAAGATCGTGCGCACCGAAATGTGGCTCGCGTCGCTCGGCAAGAGCTGGAGCGACTTCGAGCACAGCTATTTCTATAGCGATTCGCACAACGACATCCCGCTGCTCGAAAAAGTCACCGATCCCATCGCGACCAATCCGGACGACACGTTGCGCGCCCATGCGCAGGCCAAAGGCTGGCGCGTCCTCGAACTCTTCCAACCCTCGTGATCAAGAAACTCATCCGCAAGCTATTCGGCCAGGACACGGCGACCGCTGACGACACGCTCTCCGCCGCCGCCAGCGTCGACGGCAATGCCAATGGCAAGCCGCCGGCGCGCGGCAAGTCCGTATCCGGCACGACCGTATCCGGCACGACCGCTTCCGGCACGGCCGCGCGGCCGCGCCGCAAGTCCGCAGGTGCCGCTGCTGCCGCGCAAGCGCCGCGCGAGCCGGACGTACCCGTCATCATTCCGCACGACGTGCACGGCATCGACCCCACGCTGATCTCGCGCAATGCGATCCGCGTGACCGAGGGCCTGCAACAGGCGGGCTTCCGTGCGTTCATCGTCGGCGGCGCGGTGCGCGACCTGCTGCTCGGCGTCAAGCCGAAAGACTTCGACGTCGCGACCGACGCGACTCCCGAACAGGTGCAGAAGCTGTTCCGCCGCGCGCGCATCATCGGCCGGCGCTTCCAGATCGTGCACGTGCAGTTCGGCCAGGAAATCATCGAAACCTCGACGTTCCGCGCGCTGGTCGATCCGCCCGCGGCCGACGCGCCGCCGCCGAAGCGTCTGAAGCGCGACGAGCTCGACCGCCGCACCCACGCGGTCGATGCGAGCGGCCGCGTGCTGCGCGACAACGTGTGGGGCGAGCAGCACGAGGACGCCACGCGCCGCGACTTCACGATCAACGCGATGTACTACGATCCGGCCACACAAACCGTACTGGACTACCACAACGGCATGGCCGATATGCGCGCGCGCCTGTTGCGCATGATCGGCGACCCGGCCACGCGCTATCGCGAGGATCCGGTGCGCATGCTGCGCGTCGTGCGCTTCGCCGCCAAGCTCGACTTCGACATCGACGACGCCACACGCGCGCCGATCGAGAAGATGGCCGATCTGATCAACAACGTGCCCGCCGCGCGTCTGTTCGACGAAATGCTGAAGCTGATGCTGTCGGGTCACGCGCTCGCGTGCCTGACGCGGCTGCGCCAGGAAGGCCTGCATCACGGGCTGTTGCCGCTGCTCGACGTCGTGCTCGAGCAGCCGACCGGCGAGAAATTCATTTCTCTGGCACTCTCTAACACAGATGCACGCGTGCTCGCCGGCAAGCCGGTGTCGCCGGGCTTCCTGTTCGCGACGCTGTTGTGGCACGACGTGCAGCAGCGCTGGCAGAAGTTCGAGGCCGAAGACGAGTATCCGGTGCCTGCGCTGCATCGCGCGATGGACGAAGTGCTCGACATGCAGACCGAAAAGCTCGCGATCCACAAGCGCTTCTCGGCCGACATGCGCGAGATCTGGGGCCTGCAGCTGCGCCTCGAAAAACGCTCGGGGCGCAGCGCGCTGAAGCTGCTCGAACACCAAAGATTTAGAGCGGGGTATGATTTCCTCCTGTTGCGCTGCGCATCGGGCGAACTCGACGAGTCGGTCGGCGCGTGGTGGACGGAGTTCATCGAAGGAGACGTCGCCGCGCGCGAGACATTGCTCACGCAAGGCGGGAAGGACCGGAGCCCAAGAAAACGACGGCGGCGCGGTGGCGCCAGAAGCCGCAAATCAGGTGACGGAGTGGAGGGCGGCTCGTCCGCCGAACGCACGGACAACGACGCGGGCCTCGAAGGCTCGCACGAAGACTGACGCGGCGTTCGCGGAAAAGCCGTCAAAACGATAGCTGCAGGAAGTTATGCCATGACGGTTGCTTATCTCGGCCTCGGCGCGAATCTCGGGGACGCGCGCCAGACCCTGAAAGACGCGGTGGTGTGCCTCGCACAACAGCACACCATCACCGTGCTCGCCAAATCGAGCCTGTATCGTACTGCCCCGATCGACGCGGGCGGCGACGACTATTTCAACTGCGTCGTGAAGCTGGAAACGACGCTCCCCGTGCGGCATCTGCTCGCGCTGTGCCACAAGATCGAGCATCAGTTCGGCCGTGAGCGGCCGTTCCGCAATGCGCCGCGCACGCTCGATCTCGACATCCTGCTGTATGGCGATCAATCGATCGACGAAGCCGATCTGATCGTGCCGCACCCACGCCTCGTCGAGCGCGCGTTTGCGCTGGTGCCGCTCGTCGAGATCGACGCGGCGATCGTCATTCCGCTGCATGGCCGGGCCGCCGCGCTGCTCGACAGCGTGAGCGATCAGCGCATCGAGAAAGTAAAGTCGCCCTGCCAGTGCCCGATGCTCAATGCGCTGACCGGCAATTCCGCCGAAAAAGGCCGTTGCGAATGAGTTCGCCGCCGCTCACGGTCACCGCGCCGCAGCTGCGCCCGCCGTTCGGCTATATCGCGATCGAAGGGCCGATCGGCGTCGGCAAAACCTCACTCGCGCGGCGCCTCGCGCAACGCTGGTCCATGCACGAACTGTTCGAACGCTCGCAAGACAATCCGTTTCTTGAACGCTTCTATCGCGACACCACGCGCTATGCGCTACCGGTGCAGTTGCACTTCGCACTGCAACGCGCGCAGCAGGCGCAGGAAGTCAGCGCCGCGCAGGCGAGCGGCACGCCGTTGATCGCCGACTTCATCACGCAGCGAAACGACATCTTCGCGCGTCTGACCTTGCAGGAAGACGAGTGGCAGTTGTACCGCGCGCTTGCCGTGCGGCTCGACGTCAGCGCGCCGGAGCCGGACTTCGTCGTTTATCTGCAGGCGAGCCCAGAGGTGCTGTTCGCGCGCATCCAGAAGCGCGCGGTGCCGATGGAGCTGCAGATTTCCGATGCCTATCTGCGCGCGCTGTGCGACGCGTACAACGAATTCTTCTACCACTACGACCGCACGCCCGTGCTGACGGTCAACGCCGAACACCTGAATCCGCTCGACTCCGACGCGGACCTTGCGCTGCTCGCCGAACGCATCGAGACGATGCGCGGCCGCAAGGAATTCTTTGTCAAAGCCACGTCGCTGTAAGCGGCGCGGCTAGTTCATTTTTTTCACTGGATTGACCATGACTTATTTGCAGGAAGCGAGCCGGAGCGCGATCACCGTGCCGAAACTGCAGGCAATGCGCGACGCTGGCGAAAAGATCGCCATGCTCACCTGTTACGACGCGAGCTTCGCCGCGCTGCTCGATCGCGCGGGCGTCGACGTGCTGCTGATCGGCGACTCGCTCGGCAACGTCCTGCAAGGCCAGGCGACCACGCTGCCGGTGTCGCTTGCCGACATCGCGTATCACACGGCGAGCGTCGCGCGCGCGCGGCCGTCGGCGCTGATCGTCGCGGACCTGCCGTTCGGCACCTACGGCACGCGCGAAGACGCATTCAGGAGCTCGGTCGAACTGATGCGCGCGGGCGCGCAGATGGTCAAGCTCGAAGGTGGCGAATGGCTCGCCGACACGGTGCGGTTTCTGGTCGAGCGCTCGATTCCGGTGTGCGCGCATGTGGGTCTCACGCCGCAGTCGGTGCATGCGTTCGGCGGCTTCAAGGTGCAGGCCAAGACCGAAGCGGGCGCGAGCCAGCTGCTGCGCGATTCGCTCGCCGTGCAGGAAGCCGGCGCGCAATTGATCGTGATGGAAGCGATCCCGTCGCAACTCGCGGGCGAGGTCACGCAGCAGCTGCGCATTCCGACGATTGGTATCGGCGCGGGCCTCGGCTGCTCGGGTCAGGTGCTGGTGCTGCACGACATGCTCGGGATTTTTCCTGGCAAGCGACCGCGCTTCGTGAAGGATTTCATGCAGGGGCAGCCAAATATTCAGGCGGCCGTCGAGGCGTATGTGCGGGCGGTAAAGGACGGCACGTTTCCCGGCGCCGAGCACACGTTCTGATGCTTCATTGCCGCGCGAGCGCGCGGCATTCCCGTATTTTTCAGTGCTTTAACCAACAAGCCGTGCCGGCACCGCGCCGCGCAACGCGTTGCACACGAGCAGCGCTTCGGCGTTCAGCACATCCGCCCGCGTCAGCACTTTTTCACCTGCCCGCAAGCCCGACGCGTCGTCGAGCAACACGCTTCGCAATACACCCGGCAGCACGCCTGACGCGAGCGGCGGCGTCCACCATTGTCCCGCGAGCTTCACGAACACGTTCGACCTGCCGCCTTCGGTCAGTTCGCCCCGTTCGTTGAAAAACAGCGTATCGAAGGCGCCCTTCGCTTCGGCTTCGCGCCAGCCGCGGTCGTAGTCTGCCCGGCGCGTGGTCTTGTGGCGCAGCAGCGGATCGGCGGCGTGGGTCGGCGCGAACTGAGCTTCGGGGCCGAGCAGAACACCAACGATCGCATCCGCCAACGGCGCAAGTATCGCGGCCGAGATCTGGGTCACCCCGCTCTTGCTCAAAGCAAGCCGCATTCGATGCGGCATCTGCGCCGGGAGCGTGGCGCACCGCGCTGAAATCTCCCCACGAATGCGCGCTTCGTCGAACCCGAAGCCAAGCGTCGCGGCGCTCGACGACAAGCGCCGCAGATGCCGCTCGACGTGCCGCACGCCGTCTTCCCGCGTCGCGTACATCGTTTCGAACAGTTCGAAACCCGGCTCGGCGCCCATCAGAAAACGTGCTTTCAATCGACACTCCTCGTGCTCGTCGGCGGCCACGCTGTCGAGCACGATGCCCGCGCCGATGCCCATGCTGCCGCGCAGACCGTTCGTGCCACCGTCTGACGCCGATGACGCAGTCAACGTCAACGTGCGAATCGCGACCGACATGCAAAAGTCGCCGCAATCGTGATCATCGCCCGGCGCATCGAGCCAGCCGATCGCGCCGGTATAGAGCCCGCGCGGCGTGCTTTCCAGTTCGTCGATCAACTGCATCGTGCGATGCTTCGGCGCACCGGTAATCGAGCCGCAGGGAAACAGCGCGCGCAGGATCGTCGCGAACGAGGTGCCATCGAGCAACGTCGCCTCGACAGTCGACGTCATCTGCCACACCGACGCATACGGCTCGACCGAAAACAACGCCGGCACGCTGACCGAGCCGATCCGCGCGACTCGCGACAGATCGTTGCGCAACAGATCGACGATCATGACGTTCTCGGCGCGGTTCTTCGGATCGGTCGCGAGGAACTCGGCGTTACCCCGGTCGACGGCAGGATCTTGCGAGCGCGGCGCCGTGCCCTTCATCGGCCGCGCGCGCAACGTCGGGCCGTGCTTTTCGACGAATAGTTCGGGCGAACACGACAGCACCCACGCATCGTCCGGCAACGCGATCAGCGCGCCGAACGACACGGGCTGGCGCGCGCGCAACCGCCGATAGAACGCGAGCGGCGAGCCGAACACGTCGAAGCCGAGGCGGTACGTGTAGTTGACCTGATAGGAATCGCCCGCGCGCAGGGCGGCGTGAATCGCGTCGATCGCCGCGTCGAACTCGGCGCGATCGACGCTCTCGCGCACGTTCGCGGTGCCCGCGACCGACGGCTCGAGAGCGCCGTTGTCCCGCGCCGTCAGCCACGCGTCGACCTCGTCGCGCGAAAGCTTCGCACAACGTTCGAACAATAAAAAACGCAGCGTGGCATTGCCACGCTGCGTTCCAGAAGACCGGCGCGCATCGAAACCCATCAGCGCGCGGCCAAATTCATAATCGGCGAGCACAACAGCGTGCAAACCGCTCCGGGTATCCGCCGCGACGCTGTCGCACACGGCTTCGAGCTGCGCCGCCTCCGTGCAGACCCGCTCGCGCACGAAACCCGTGTACAAGCGGCTCGACGGAAGCGCCGCCGTTGCACCGCAATCGTCGAGCAGCGCGAACGCCGCGCCGCGACTGACCACCGTCATACTGACCGCCGAATCAAATCAATCGAAAAAGCTCTTTACGCGATCGAACCAGCTCTTGCTTTGCGGACTATGCCGCGAACCGCCTTCCACGAGCGCCTTTTCGAACTGCTTGAGCAGATCGCGCTGCGCTTCGGTGAGCTTGACCGGCGTTTCAACCTGCACGTGTACGTACAGATCGCCGGCGATGCTCGAACGCAGCCCCTTGATGCCCTTGCCGCGCAAACGGAACGTCTTGCCGGACTGCGTGCCTTCCGGCACCGTGAAGCTGGCGCGACCGGCGAGCGTCGGCACCTCGATATCGCCGCCGAGCGCCGCGGTAGTGAACGGGATCGGCATCTGGCAATGCAGATCGTCGCCGTCACGCTCGAACACCGAGTGCTGCTTGATATGAATCTCGACGTACAGATCGCCCGACGGACCGCCGTTGATGCCCGGTTCGCCGTTGCCGGCCGAGCGGATGCGCATGCCGTCGTCGATACCGGCCGGGATCTTCACTTCGAGCGTCTTGGTTTCCTTCACCTTACCCGCGCCGTGGCAGTGATTGCACGGCTCGGGGATGTAGGTACCGGTGCCGTGGCACTTCGGGCAAGTCTGCTGGATGCTGAAGAAGCCCTGCGACATGCGCACCGAACCCGAGCCGCTACAGGTCGGGCAGGTTTCCGGCTTGGTGCCCGGCTTCGCGCCCGAGCCATGGCAGACTTCGCACGAAACCCAGCTCGGCACGCGAATCTGCGTGTCGTAGCCGTGTGCGGCCTGCTCGAGCGTGATTTCCATGCTGTAGCGCAGATCGGCGCCGCGATACACCTGCGGGCCCGCGCGGCCGCCTCCGCGTGCGCCGCCGCCGGCCGCCTGGCCGAAGATGTCGCCGAAGATGTCGCCGAATGCATCGGCAAAGCCGCCGAAACCTTGCGCGCCGGCCCCACCCATGTTCGGATCGACGCCCGCGTGACCGTACTGATCGTACGCGGCGCGCTTTTGCGAATCCGACAGCATTTCATAGGCTTCCTTCACTTCCTTGAAATGCTCTTCCGCATCCTTGTGACCCGGATTGCGGTCGGGGTGGTGCTTCATCGCGAGCTTGCGATAAGCCTTCTTGATTTCGTCGTCGCTCGCGTTCTTTGCGACGCCCAGAACCTCGTAGTAATCCCGTTTCGCCATATCGGTTCAACGCCGCCGCGCAAAGCGACGCGGTAGCTCCTTGTGAATGCTGTGGAGTCTCACGACTCGTCCGGCCGCTGTCTGCGCCGCGCCAGGGCACGGTTCAAAACAACGCCCTCCATAAAACGAACGTGCCCGGAGAGCCCCAAAAAGGCTCGCCAGGCGCGAAAACCGCTCTTGCACTTTGGGCGCCCCGGGGGCGCCGTTCTCGTGCAGCCGGGCCGCGCACATTGCTGTGCACGGCTTTACGGTCGGATGCCGACCTGGCTTTAGTCTTTCTTCACTTCCTTGAAGTCAGCGTCGACCACATCGTCGGCCTGCTGGCTCGCACCCGCCGATGCACCGGCACCGCCCGCCGCGCCCGCCGCCGCTTCGGCACCTTGCGCAGCCTGCATGTCGGCGTACATCTTCTCGCCCATCTTCTGCGAGGCCGTGGCCACCGCTTCGATCTTCGCTTCGATCGCGGCTTTGTCGCTCGAGTTGCTCTTCAGCGCGTCTTCGAGGTCCTTCAACGCGGCTTCGATCTTGTCCTTCTCGCCAGCTTCGAGCTTGTCGCCGTACTCGGTCAGCGCCTTCTTCGTGCTGTGGACGAGGGCGTCACCCTGGTTGCGGGCGTCGGCCAGCTCACGCAGCTTGTGATCTTCTTCCGCGTTCGCTTCGGCGTCCTTCACCATCTTCTCGATTTCGGCTTCGGACAGACCCGAGTTCGCCTTGATCGTGATGCGGTTCTCCTTGCCGGTCGCCTTGTCCTTCGCGCCGACGTGCAGAATGCCGTTCGCGTCGATGTCGAAGCTCACTTCGATCTGCGGCACGCCGCGCGGTGCCGGCGGAATGCCTTCGAGGTTGAACTCGCCGAGCAGCTTGTTGCCCGCTGCCATTTCGCGTTCGCCCTGGAACACCTTGATCGTCACGGCGCCTTGATTATCATCAGCCGTCGAGTAGACCTGCGCGTGCTTGGTCGGGATCGTCGTGTTCTTGTTGATCATCTTCGTCATCACGCCGCCGAGCGTTTCGATGCCGAGCGACAACGGGGTCACGTCGAGCAGCAGCACGTCCTTGCGGTCGCCCGACAGAACCTGGCCCTGGATCGCGGCACCAACGGCCACGGCTTCGTCCGGGTTCACGTCACGGCGCGGATCCTTGCCGAAGAACTCCTTCACCTTTTCCTGCACCTTCGGCATACGGGTCATACCGCCGACCAGGATCACGTCGTCGACTTCGCCGACCTTCACGCCCGCATCCTTGATCGCGACGCGGCACGGCTCGATGGTGCGTTCGATCAGGTCTTCGACCAGCGCTTCCAGCTTGGCGCGCGTGATCTTCAGGTTCAGGTGCTTCGGACCCGATGCGTCCGCCGTGATGTACGGCAGGTTGATTTCGGTCTGCTGGCTCGACGACAGTTCGATCTTCGCCTTTTCAGCCGATTCCTTCAGGCGCTGCAGCGCGAGCACGTCTTTCGACAGATCGACGCCCTGCTCCTTCTTGAACTCGCCGATGATGTAGTCGATGATGCGCTGGTCGAAGTCTTCGCCGCCGAGGAACGTATCGCCGTTCGTGGACAGCACTTCGAACTGCATTTCACCGTCGACGTCCGCGATTTCGATGATCGACACGTCGAACGTACCGCCGCCCAGGTCGTACACCGCGATCTTGCGATCGCCCTTTTCGGCCTTGTCCAGACCGAACGCGAGAGCCGCGGCGGTCGGTTCGTTGATGATCCGCTTGACTTCCAGACCGGCGATGCGGCCGGCGTCCTTGGTTGCCTGACGCTGGCTGTCGTTGAAGTACGCCGGCACCGTGATCACGGCTTCCGTGACGGTCTCGCCAAGGTAGTCCTCAGCGGTCTTCTTCATCTTGCGCAGGACTTCGGCGGAGATTTGCGGCGGCGCGAGCTTCTGGTCGCGCACTTCGACCCATGCGTCACCGTTATCGGCCTTGATGATCTTGTAGGGCATCAGGCCGATGTCCTTCTGCACTTCCTTCTCTTCGAAGCGGCGGCCGATCAGGCGCTTGACCGCGAACAGCGTGTTCTTCGGGTTCGTGACCGACTGACGCTTGGCCGGCGCGCCGACCAGGATCTCGCTGTCATCCATGTAAGCGATGATCGACGGCGTGGTGCGCGCGCCTTCCGAATTCTCGATGACCTTGACCGAGTTGCCTTCCATGATCGCCACGCACGAGTTGGTCGTGCCGAGGTCGATACCGATGATTTTGCCCATTTTTACAAATCTCCTGACTTTGATCGCTGCGGAAAGCGCCCGGTTGACCCATCTGGCGGCGGGACGATCCGCTCTCAATTCATACCTGCACTCAAAATAAGTGCGGCCACATCGTTTTCAAGACCTCTTTTGCTATGCGGTCTTTAATTTTTTTCAATCACGGGGTGAGGCGCCTGAATCTTCGCCGCGAGCCCGCTCCGTCAGTCTGTGCGGCGCCCCCGGCGTGGTTCGCCGGAAGTGCCTGAATCGATGGGACCTTTGCGGCACGTAGCGATGCGAAGCGACGCAGCAGACGCCACCGGCGCAAACGCCCGGAGCGAGTGTCGACGTGATTACTTCGGCGCCGCGACGGTCACGAGCGCGGGACGCAGCACGCGATCCGCGATCACAAAGCCCTTTTGCAGCACCGCGACGACGGTGTTCGGCTCCTGGTCGGCCGGCACCATCGAAATGGCCTGATGGCGATGCGGATCGAACTTTTCGCCGACCGGATTGATCGCCACGACGCGACCCTTCTCGAGCGCGCCGCTCAACTGCCGCAGCGTGAGCTCGACGCCTTCGCGGACCTTCTGCAAGTCGTCGGACGAATGGGCGACGGCCGCCTCGAGACTGTCGACCACCGGCAGCAGATGCTCGGCGAAGCTCTCGATCGCAAACTTGTGCGCCTTGGCGACGTCTTCCTGAGCGCGACGGCGCACGTTTTCGGTTTCGGCCTTCGCGCGCAGGAAGCTTTCCTGCAACTCGGCGATCTTCGCCTGAGCGTCGGCCAGCGCCTGCTCGGCGGCACCCTGGGCCGGTTCCGCGGGGGCGCCGGTGTCCGGCTGTTGAGCAGCGGCCCCGGCCGCCTCGGCGGCCTGGCGCGCGGCTTCGTCGGCGGGCGTGGGATTCTGGCTCGTCGGGTTCTCTTGCGTGTTTTCCATGTCGCTGAAAGTCGTTAAAAAGTAAAAGCCAAAGGCGGTGCAAGCCGTTCCGACACAGTACGATTCATGCTTTGCAAAATCGCGACACGCGTCTTCGCGCCGATCCGCCAGACCGGACCCCAGATGGGGCCTGAAAAAGCCGTTTCAAGCCGGTCGAGGGTTTTTTCGCACCACCGACGTGCAGGCGAAATGCGCCGTAACAAGCCTCAACGTGGCGCAATCAGATAGAGATTGAGTGCAGCCCGCAACTGACCTATTCTCCAGTCATGGAGCGGCAACGCCACGTTAACCCTAATCTGACGTAAGCGTTACCGACACCTGACAGTCGTTCCGATAGCCTGTTTCAGCCCATCAAGGGGAGTACCGTGAAACTGACCTTTGCAATCGGGGTGGTCGCACTGGTACTGATCGCGGGCACCACGACCATCTGCATGTCCGGTGCGGTCAACGACCACACCACCGAGTACGGCGGCGCACACGCCACCGTGGAGCAGTTTCTCAATCCCCACCTGAAAATCTGTCGATAGTGCGCCGGTCGCGTTTGGTCGGTCGGCCGTGCAGCGCGGCGGCCGGCTCGTGGTAGACCTTGCGCCGTTCCTGCTCGACCTGCCGCTTCGCCTTGCTCTGCGCGGTTTCCACATAAAGCGTCTGCGCGACGCTCGCCGGACCGCGTACGTCGCATACGCCCAGCACCTCCACCTGCCACACGTAGCGCTCGATCTCGATTTCGACCAGATCGCCAACACGCACGTCCTTCGCCGGCTTCACGGCGACGCCGCCGATACGCACCCGCCCCTTGTCGACCGCCTCCGCGGCCAGCGAACGCGTCTTGAAGAAGCGCGCGGCCCACAGCCATTTGTCGATGCGCAGTTTCGCGCCCGGTTCGGTTGAAATGCGGTAGTTCATCTGCGTATTCAAGCTCCTGTCGTGTGCGGCACCGGCACCGCCTGCACGGGCCAGCCCTGCAGATGCTGCGCAACGATTTCGCCAAGCGCGGCAACCCACGGCTGCGACGCGTTCAGACAGGCGATCCGGTGAAACTCCTTGCCACCCGCCTGCAGAAATTCGCCGCGCACTTCCATGCCGATTTCCTCGATCGTTTCGAGGCAGTCGGCGGTGAAACCCGGGCAAAACACGTCAGCACGCCGCACGCCTGCCGCGCCGAGTTCCTTCAACGTCGGCGCCGTGTAGGGCTGCAGCCATTCGGCCTTGCCGAAGCGCGACTGGAATGTGATGCGGCATTCGACCGACGTCAAATCGAGCGCCTGCATCAGCAGCGCGCCGGTCTGCTGGCATTGCTCGTGGTACGGGTCGCCGAGGTCGAGCGTGCGCTTGGGCACGCCGTGGAAACTGAGCACGAGCTTGTCGCCCGCCGCGAAATCGGGGCGGCCGTGCAGATGCCAGTAGTGGTGCACCTGTGCGGCGAGCGCCGCGATGTACGCCGGGTGATCGGCGTACTGGCGCACGGTGCGGACTTCCGGCTGGTTGCGCATGCGCTTGAGAGCGGAAAAGGCTTCGTCGAACGCGGTCGCAGTGGTCGACGCCGAATACTGCGGATACATCGGCATCAGCAACACGCGCTCGGCGCCCGCGAGCTTCAGCTGGTTCAGCATTGCCGGAATGCCGGGCGTGCCGTAGCGCATCGCGTAGTCGACCAGCACCGTGTAGTCGTTCAGTTGCAGCAGATGGCGCAGGCCCTCGACCTGCTTTTCGGTGTGGACGCGCAGCGGTGAGCCCTCGGGCATCCACACCGCCGCATACTTCTTCGCAGAGCTGCGGCCGCGAAACGGCAGAATCAGCAGACGCAGAATGAGCTGCCACAGCAGCGCCGGAATTTCGACCACGCGAGGATCGGACAGGAACTGCGCAAGGTAGCGGCGCACCGCGCGCGGCGTCGGCGCGTCGGGCGTGCCGAGATTGATCAGCAACACGGCGACGCGATGCGACGTGGCGTTCTGTGAAGGCCGCTCGAGGTCGAAGCGCATAGGTAGCAGAAATCACCGCATTTTGCGGCGAGTCGATTCAATGGAGATTCATTATAGCGGCGCGGGTTCTGCCCGGCGCCGCCAGAGACCCCTGGCCATTCGGACGATTGGCAGACACCGCGCGTTCGCGCATCATGATCGCCACGCACTGCGATGACGACAGTTCCGCGGAGCCCGAGGACTACTGCTGGCTGAGCGTCATGGACAACAGCCGCGCGGTGATGTCCACGATCGGAATCACGCGGTTGTAGGCCATGCGGGTCGGTCCGATCACACCGAGCGTGCCGACGATCTTGCCGTTCACCTCGTACGGCGCGGTGACGACGCTCATTTCCTCGATCGGTACCAGATTCGATTCGCCGCCAATGAATATTTGCACGCCCGCCGCGTGACTCGACACGTCGAGCAACTGAAGGAGGCTGGTCTTCTGGTCGAACACATCGAACAGCTTGCGCAGGCGCGCCATGTCCGACGAAAGATCGGCGACTTCGAGCAGATTGCGCTCGCCCGAGATCAACACGGTCTCGCCGGTGTCGGATTCGTCGGTGCTGGCGGTGACGGCCGCGTGCATCAGCGAGGTCATGTCGCCACGCAGCTCGTCGATTTCCTCCCGCAGGCGGCGGCGCACCTCGTCGAACGAGAGGCCCGCGAAGTGCGCGTTGATGTAATTGGAGGCTTCCACCAGCTGCGAAGGCGAAAAGTCGCGCTGGGTGGCGAGGATGCGGTTTTGCACGTCGCCTTCGGGCGTCACGATGATCAGCAGAATGCGCTGGTCGGACAGGCGCATGAATTCGATCTGCTTGAACACGTGGCTGCGACGCGGCGTGAGCACGACGCCGGCGAACTGCGACAGATTTGAGAGCACGCTCGCCGCCGCGGCGACGATCTTCTGCGGCTCGCCCACCTGCAGCGTGGTCTTGACGGTGCGCGTCACCGCCTCCTCGTCGGCGGCGGATTCGACGGTCAGCATCGTGTCGACGAACAGGCGGTAGCCGCGTGGCGTCGGAATGCGCCCTGCCGACGTATGCGGACTGATCACGAGCCCCAGATCCTCGAGGTCCGACATCACGTTGCGGATCGTGGCCGGACTCAGTTCGAGGCCCGAATAACGTGACAGCGTGCGCGAGCCGACCGGCTGACCTTCGGCGATGTAGCGCTCAATCAGCGTTTTGAGGAGGGTTTGTGCGCGAGGATCTAGCATGACGAAAAATTTTAGCTCATTGGCATCGCAGCCGAGAGCGCCCGCGGCGCCCGCTCCCGGCGAATGCACCGCCGTCGGCGGGCTCGCATGTCATCGGGTCTTCACCATTCTAACGATAATCGCGACATACGCAGACGCCCTGCGTGCGCCGCCCCACAACCGGGTTGGTCTGCGGTTCTTTTCAGGCCCTACCTATGGTGTAATGCCGGCATGCAAGTGACCAGCCAGTTCAAGACCGTCGCGCTCGTCGGGCGCAGCAATACGCCAGGCATCGGCGAGCCGCTGACCGCGCTCGCCGCCTGCATCGCGAAGCTCGGCCTCGAAGTCGTGTTCGAAGCCGACACCGCCGCCGAAATCGGCGTGACCGACTATCCGGCGCTGCGTCTCGCCGAGATCGGCGCGCGCGCCGACGTCGCCGTGGTGCTCGGCGGCGACGGCACGATGCTCGGCATCGGCCGCCAGCTCGCGCCGTATCGCACGCCCTTGATCGGCATCAACCACGGGCGGCTCGGCTTCATCACGGACATTCCGATCTCCGACATGCGCGAGATCGTGCCGCAGATGCTGTCCGGCAATTTCGAGCGCGAGGAGCGCGTGCTGCTCGAAGCGCGCATCGTGCGCGACGGCACGCCGATCTACCACGCGCTCGCGTTCAACGACGTGGTGGTCAACCGCAGCGGCTTCTCGGGCATGGCGGAGTTGCGCGTGTCGGTCGACGGCCGCTTCATGTACAACCAGCGCTCGGACGGCCTGATCGTCGCGACGCCGACCGGCTCGACCGCGTACGCGCTGTCCTCGCAGGGGCCGATCCTGCATCCGCAACTACAGGGCATCGTGCTCGTGCCGATCGCGCCGCACGCGCTGTCGAACCGGCCGATCGTGCTGCCGGACGAATCGAAGGTCAGCATCCAGATCGTTTCCGGGCGCGAGGTGAACGTCAATTTCGACATGCAGTCGTTCACGTCGCTGGAGCTCGGTGACACGATCGAGGTGCGCCGTTCGCGTCACACGGTGCCGATGCTGCATCCGGTCGGCTACAGCTACTATGCGACGCTACGCAAGAAGCTGCACTGGCACGAGTACCCGTCGCACGAAGAAGACCCGAGGCCGTAAGCGGCACTTTGATTTCGCACGCCGCCGCGGCCGCCACCCGAATCCCAAGCTCACCCGACCACCTCCATGCTTCGCCACCTCTCGATACGCGACTTCGTCATCGTCGCCGCGCTCGACCTCGAATTCGACAGCGGCTTTACCGTTTTCTCGGGCGAAACCGGCGCCGGCAAATCGATCCTGATCGACGCGCTCGCGCTGGCACTAGGCGCGCGCGCCGAGGCGAGCGTCGTGCGCACCGGCGAGAGCCGCGCCGACATCACCGCGGAGTTCGAGACGCACGCACAGGTCGATCAATGGCTCGACACGCAGGCGCTCGGCGCGGCCGACGACGGCCAGCACGGCGGCACCGTGATGCTGCGACGGGTGGTCGACGCGAACGGCCGCTCGCGCGCGTTCATCAACGGTACGGCGGCCACGCTCGCGCAGCTGCGCGAGGTCGGCGAGATGCTCGTCGATATTCACGGCCAGCACGCGCACCAGTTGCTGATGCGCCCGGACGCGCAGCGCGAGCTGTTCGACACGCACGCGGGCCTGTCCGACCTGGCCGCCGCCGTCACGCGCGCGTGGCGCACGTGGCGCGACAAGGCGCAGGTCGTCGAGCACGCGCAAACGCGCGATCGCGAGCTGCAACTCGAACGCGAGCGACTCGCGTGGCAACTCACCGAACTCGACAAGCTCGCGCCACAGCCGGGCGAATGGGAAGAAGTCAGCACCGAGCATCGGCGGCTGTCGCATTCCGCGAATCTGATCGACGGCGTGCAGGGAGCGCTCGGCGCGCTGTCCGAATCGGACGACGCGATGATCACGCATCTCGGCTCGATCGTGTCGAAGGTGCGCGACCTCGCGGAGATCGACCCCGCGCTGAACGACGTGCTCGCCGCGCTCGAACCGGCCGAAATCCAGTTGCAGGAAGCCGCGTATTCGCTGAGCCACTACGCGCAGAAGCTCGAGCTCGATCCGGAGCGGCTCGCGCAGGTCGAAAAGCGCCTCGACGCGCTGCACTCGGCCGCGCGCAAGTTCCGCCTGCGGCCTGAGACGCTGCCGGAAGAACACGCCGAGCGGCGCAAGCAACTGGCCGCGCTCGACGCCGCCGCCGACCTCGACGGCCTGCGCGCCGCCGAAGCGCAAGCGAAGGAAGTGTTCGTCGCCGAGGCGAAAAAGCTCTCGAAGGCACGCGCGAAAGCAGGCAAGGCGCTCGGCGAGGCGGTCACGACCGGCATGCAGGAACTGTCGATGAAAGGCGGCAGCTTCGAGGTCGCGCTGGTGCCGCTGCCCGAAGGCGGCGCGCACGGGCTCGAGCAGATCGAGTTTCGAGTCGCCGGTCATGCCGGCGTGCCGCTGCGGCCGCTCGCGAAGGTTGCGTCAGGCGGCGAACTCGCGCGTATCAGTCTCGCGCTCGCAGTGATCGCGAGCGCGGCCAGCCCGACACCGACCCTGATCTTCGACGAAGTGGATACGGGCATCGGCGGCGGCGTGGCCGAAGTGGTCGGACGGCTATTGCATCAGCTCGGCGAGGCGCGCCAGGTGCTGTGCGTGACCCATCTGCCGCAGGTCGCCGCGCGCGGCGATCATCATTTCCAGGTCGCAAAGATGAGCAACGGCACCGGCGGCACGCTCAGCAGCGTGAACTCGCTCGACAAGGCGAGCCGCATCGAGGAAGTCGCGCGCATGCTCGGCGGCCTCGAAATCACGGCGACCACGCGCAAGCACGCGAAGGAAATGCTGGCCGCCTGAAATTGCGCCGCGCATAGGCGGCCGCACACGGCTGAGTCGGCTTGGCCGGGACGTCACACCGATCCCGGCCGCGCATGATGCGCTACGCGAAGTGCATGAGCGCCCTTACCCAAACACCCTCTTCCACAACGC
This sequence comes from Paraburkholderia sp. CI3, assembly GCF_050436505.1. Classification (NCBI taxonomy): domain Bacteria; kingdom Pseudomonadati; phylum Pseudomonadota; class Betaproteobacteria; order Burkholderiales; family Burkholderiaceae; genus Paraburkholderia; species Paraburkholderia sp. CI3. Next base: position 3,621,585 of record NZ_JBNDMI010000004.1, on the reverse strand, counting down.
CAGCACCGCCTCGCGCTCGGCCGCGACCAGCGCCGGATCGACCCGCGCCTTCTCCATCCCATCGAGCCGCAGCGTGTGCTGCAGCTTGCGATAGCGCCGATAGGCGGCGCCGACCGTCTCCGCTTCCGCTTCGCTCATCAGCCCGAAACGCGACACCTCACGCAGCAGCGCGATATTGCCGGTATTACGGATCAGCTCGGGATCGCGCGCCGCATGCAGCAGCACCCAGTACTGCACGGTGAACTCGATATCGACCATGCCGCCGCGGTCGTGCTTCAGGTCGAACAGCGCCGGCGTATGGTTCGGATGTCCCGCCTCGACACGCGCGCGCATCTCGACGATCTCTTTCGCGAGCGGCGCCGCTTCGCGCGGCGTCGTCAGCACCTGTTCGCGGATCGCCTCGAACTTCGCGCCGATCTCCGGATCGCCCGCGCAGTAGCGCGCACGCGTCAGCGCCTGATGCTCCCACACCCACGCGGTATTCGCCGCGTCGCCCTCGCGCAGCTGGTAGCGACGGAACGCATCGAGGTCGGTGATGAGCAGGCCTGACTCGCCGTTGGGCCGCAGCCGCAGGTCGATGTCGAACAATGTGCCGGCGCCGGTCGCGGTGGTCAGCCATGTGATCAGACGCCGTGTGTAGGTTGCGTAGACGTCGGCGGCGGCATCGCCGGGATCGTCGTACAGGAAGATCAGGTCGAGGTCCGACGCGTAGCCGAGCTCCTTGCCACCGAGCTTGCCGTAGGCGATCACCGCGAAGCGCGGCACGTCGCGATGACGTTTGGCCAACTGCTTCCACACGGCTTCGATCGTCACGTCGAGCACCGCGTCGGCGAGCTCGGATAGCCGGTCGCTGACGTGCTCGACGGACAGCTTGCCGGCAAGCTCGATCAGCAGAATGCGGAACACCTCGGCCTGATGCGCGTGACGCAGCAGATCCATCTGCTGCTCGACGCCATCGGCGGCGGTGAGCCGCAAACGCAACGTACGCTTGAATTCAGCCCAGTCGAACGGACTGTTGATCGCCTCGACGTCGAGCAGCTCGTCGAGCAGCTGCGGATGGCGGATCAGATAGCCGGCCGCCCAGCGCGAGCCGCCCAGCACCGACAGCACCTGGTGCAGCGCCTGCGGATACTCGGTCAGAAGCGCCAGATACGCGCCGCGCCGGCTCACCGCTTCGAGCAGATCGAACAGGCGCGCGACCGTATCGCCGCGCCGCCCGGCCGGCTCCAGCGTGCGCGCGGCTTCGAGCGCGCGCTGCGCGACGATGTCGAAACGCTGCCGGCTGCGCTCGTTCAGGCCCGTGTAGCGCGACGAGCGCCACACCGCCTGCAGCCGGGCGAGCAGCTCACCGGGCTCGGCCACCCCCAGTTCGACGAGGCGCGCGCGCAGTGCGTCGTCGGCGCTATCGTCGGCGAGCGCGCTGCTCCACACCCACGCGGCCGCGCCGTCCTCGGGCGCGCCGCAACCGTCGCGGCCGCCCACCTTGTCGGCGAAAATCTGGTCGAACTGCTGTTCGACGAACTCGCGATGCGCGTCGAGCTTCGTCATCAATTGCGGGTAGTCGTCGCAGCCCATCACGCGCGCGAGCGCCATGCGGTCTTCGGCATCGACGGGCATCGCGTGGGTCTGCGCGTCGTTGCGATATTGCAAACGATGCTCGAGCTCCCGCAGAAAGCGATACGCCTGCGACAGCTTCACGCACACCGACGGATCCATCAACCCATTCGTGGCCGCGTGGCGCAGCACGGCGAGCGTCGGCCGCACGCGAAAGCCGGCGTCCTGGCCGCCGCGGATCAGCTGGAACACCTGCGCGCTGAATTCGATTTCACGGATGCCGCCACGGCCGAGCTTGATGTCGTCGGCCTTGTCGGGGCGCATCGACGCGCGGCGCTGCGCCTCCTGGCGAATCTGCAGATGCAGCGCGCGAATCGCGCTGATCACGCCGAAATCCAGATAGCGTCGATAGACGAACGGCGTGACGATCGCCCCGAGCTGCTTCTGCAGCCGCTGCGCCGAGGCGCTCGCGCCCTCGGACACGAGCCGGCCCTTGATCCACGCGTAGCGCTCCCACTCGCGGCCCTGCACATAGAAATACTCTTCGAGCATGCCGAGGCTGCATACGAGCGGCCCCGAATCGCCGTTCGGCCGCAGACGCATATCGACGCGAAACACGTAGCCGTCGGCGGTGACTTCGGCGAGCGCGCCGATCAGCCGCTTGCCGAGCCGCGTGAAGAACTCCTGGGTCGCGAGCGGCGAGCGCTGGCCGCCGGCGGTCTCGCTGTCGTCCTCATAGACGAAGATCAGGTCGATATCCGACGACACGTTCAGCTCGCGCCCGCCGAGCTTGCCCATACCGACCACGCCGAGTGTGAGCCGTTCGCCCTGCTGGTCGCGCGGCTCGCCATACAGCGCTTCGAGCTCGGCGCTCAGCACCGTCAGCGCGCGCTGGATCGTCGTTTCCGCGAGATCGGTCATCGCGCCGGTGACTTCGGCGATATCGGCCTCACCGGCCAGGTCGCGCTCCATCACCGCGCAGAATACTTCGGTGCGCAGCCGGCGCAGCGCGCGCTTCAGTGCATCTTCGTTGACCGGCGCACCGGCTGGGCTCGCCGCCTCGGCGCACAGTTCGTCGAGACGCGCGTCGATGCGCTCGCGCGTCAGCGGTTCGTCGGCCAGCGCGCCGACATGCGCGACCAGTTGCGGGCGGGCCGCGGCGGCGCGCGCGGCATAGTGCGAATAGCTGGAACTCAGGAGGGTGGCGTCAGTCATCAAAAATCTGGCTCGCTCGTTGCTTGATCGAATTTGTCCGGCGGTATTCTGACGGTGTACGGGTGTCGTTCCGGGGTCGTTGTCGTGTCGTTCCGTCGTGCCATCGGCATGCGGCGCCAAGCGTGCCGGCCCCCGTGCCGGACGGCCTCGCCAATCGCCGTCACGGGCCGTCGGACAGGGTTTGCAGGAGGTCCGCCGACGCTTTCCCGTGTGATACATTTCGTCGTTAACACGCAAAACTACCATACGCCCAGCCGCCGCAGCATGTCCGAGCGAAACGAATCCGCCGACCCGCAAACCCCACCGCAGGTCCGGCATGTGAGCGGAAGCGACCACATCGTGCTGCGTCGGACGTTGCGCGTGCTCGCCGCGCTCGCGCTCGTCCTCTATTTCATCGCGGGCGGACTGTTTCTGGGTTTGCGCTACGTGGTGCTGCCGCGCGCCGACATGTTCCGGCCGCGCATCGAAGCCGCGGTCTCCGACAAGCTGCGCACCCAATTCACGATCGGCCGGCTCGCGCCGCACTGGAGCGGCTTCCAGCCAGGGCTCGATGTCACGAATCTCGTCATCCGCGATCACGACGGCCAACCCGCGCTGACGATTCCGCACGCCACCGCGTCGGTGTCCTGGCGCTCGCTATGGGAGTTTCATCTGGCGCTGTCGAGCCTGATCGTCGATCAGCCGGACGTGCTGGTGTCGCGCAGCGAGGACGGCGTGCTGTCGGTCGCGGGCGTGCCGGTGCCGACGCGCCACAGCGGCAACGACGCGCTGTCCACCTGGTTGTTGCGTCAGCAGGCGATCGTCGTGCGCGGCGGCGTGCTGCGCTGGCGCGACGCGACGCGCAACGAACCCGAACTGGCGCTGCGCGACATCCGCATCGCGATCCTCAATGACGGCCGCGACCACCGCATGGCGCTGCAGGCGCCACCCGACGGCCAGGTGCTGAAAGGCCCGCTCGACTTCCGCACGCACTTCCGCCACGCGCCGCTCTCGGCGCTCGGCAAGCCGATCAACTGGAGCGGGCAGGTGTACATGTCGACGGGCCCGGTCGATCTGCCGACGCTCGCGCGCTACATCCAGTTCCCGATCGAGACGTTCGCCGGCCGCATCGACAATGCAATCTGGATCGACTTCAGCGAAGGCCGCATGACCCAGGCGACCGGTCAGTTGAGCGGTTACGACGTCGCGATGCGCGTGCGCCCGACCCAGCCAAAGCTGCTCGTGCCGATCGCCCACTTTCTGTGGCGCGTCGAGGCAAACGAAGGCGAGTACCGGCTGCAGCTGTCGGACCTGCGTGCCGAGCTCGGCCAGCCGCCGCTCGAAGACGGCACGCCGCTCACGCGCATCCTGCGCTTCCGGACCCTCGACAGCCGCTACCGGATGGCGTCGCAGCAGCATGGCCAGCTTTTGAGCGTCAGCGGCGATCGCGTCGATCTCGGCATCCTCGCCGAATTCAGCCGCGCGCTGCCGCTGCCGCGGCACTTTCTCAATGAACTCGTGCGCATCAATCCGCGCGGGCGCGTCGCGAACTACGTGATCGAGCTCGAGCGCGGCAAGCCGGAATCCGGAGAAGTGGGCAGCGACCATCGGCCCACGGGCGCTGAACCGATCGAGCGTTATCGCTTCAAGGGCGATTTGCAGGGCATCAGCTTTGCCGCTCAGGAGCCGGGGCCGGGCCTGACGCCGCGCGGCCACCCGCGCGCCGGCGTTCCCGGCATCGAAAACCTGTGGGGCAACGTCGACGCCGATGAAAAAGGCGGCCACGCGAACTTCGATACGACCAACGTGGCGATCACGCTGCCGGGTGTGTTCGACGATCCGCGTCTCACGCTTGCGCGTCTGCACGGCCGCGCCGACTGGACGATGGGCACGAAGGCACCGGGCGACACGCGTCCCGCGTTCGCGCTCAAGCTCAACAATTTCAGCGTATCGAACCCTGACGTCGAGGCGAGCGCGACTGCGAGCTACAGCAATCCCGGCCACGGCCGCGGCTCGCTCGACCTGAAAGCCGACTTCCAGCGCGCGCAGGTGACGCACATCGCCCGCTATCTGCCGACCGCGGTCAGCGAAAAGCTGCGCATTTACCTCGGCCACGGCTTGCAGGCTGGCGTGTCGCATGGCGCCACGATCGAAGTGCACGGCGACCTGACCAAGTTCCCCTACGCGCGCGACCCCGACGCCGGCATCTTCCACATCGTCGCGCCGTTCACCGGCGGCAAGTTCGATCCGACGCCGTTCCCGCCGCGCAACATGCGCAACGGCACGCCAAACGTTTGGCCGCCGCTCGACCGCATCGACGGCGTGTTCGAGCTCAAGCAGAACGTGCTGCGCTTCGACATCGACCGCGGCCGTTACAAGCGCGTCGCGCTGACCGGCGTGAACGGCCGCATCGACGACCTCGGCACCAAAGGCTCGAACCTAACCATCCAGGGCAACGGCCGCGGCCCGCTCGCCGATATGCTCGACTACGTGAACGGCAGCTCGCTCGGCATCATGGCGCGGCACCAGACCGAAAAGATTCGCGCGGAAGGGCCCGCGTCGCTCGCGTTGAAGCTGACGATCCCGCGTACGCCGAAGCCGCATATCGGCGTGGAAGGCGCGCTCGGCTTCCAGAACAATCGCCTGAGCGTGAGCAATGCGCCGTCGCTGTCGCAGCTGAACGGCCGGGTGCGCTTCACCGAACGCACGGCCGAGGTTGAGCGGCTCTCCGGCCAGTTCCTCGGCGGTGACGTGCGTGCGAACGGCGGCTTGCGGCAAGACGGCACGTACGCGCTCGCACTCAACGGCCACATCGCCGTCGATGCCGCGCGCGAGCTGCATCTGCATGGCCCGGCCGCACAGGTGCTCACGCATATGAGCGGCAGCGCGCCTTATGCATTGCGCGTCACCGGCGCGAAGGGCCGCCTGCCGGAGGTCAGCGCCAACTCTGATCTGAGCGGCCTCGGGCTCGATTTTCCAGCGCCGTTCAAAAAGACTGCCGGCACGCCGATGCCGCTGCACTTCTCGGTCAATCCGTCGACGGTGCCGGGCGAAGCCGGCCTCGAACGCGCCGACCTGACGTTGGGGCCGGTCGTCGCCGCGTATCTGCTGCGCTATCGGCCGAACGCGCAGCCGCGTACGTCACCGACCGTCGTGCGCGGCGCGATCGGCGTGAACCGGCCGATCGACCTGCCGTCCGAGGGCGTGGTCGCCGCGGCGGACATCAAGGAGATCGATGCCGACGCCTGGCGCGCGCTCGCCGCGCAGCTGCGCGCGGGCGTGAGCGCGGGCGGGGCGAATGGCGTGAACGGCGGTGCGAACGGCGGCAATACCGCCGGCAGCGCGGCCACACCCGCGGCCGCGCCTACGGCCGTGCCGAATCCCATGCTCACGCAGTTCCTGCCGAACCGCTTCGCGCTGCACATCGACATGCTTACGCTGCTCAAGCGTCACTGGGACAACGTGATCGTCGGCGCGTCGCACGTGGATCGCACGTGGCAGGCGAACATCGCGTCGAATCAGGTCTCAGGCCACGTGTCGTGGCTGCCAGGAGCGACCCGCGAATCGCCGGGCGAACTGCAGGCGCGCTTCGCGCGCGTCGTGATTCCGTCGGTCGCGGACAAGGACCTGCTCGGTCCGGCGATGTCGGCGCCCGCGCTGAACATGCCGTCGATCGATCTGGTCGTCGACGAGCTGATCGTGCACGATCGCAACGTCGGCCGGCTCGAGGTCGACGCGCACAACTTCGAAGAAAACGGCGTGCCGGTCTGGCAGCTCGACAAGCTCGACGTGACGAACCCCACCGCGACGCTGACCGCGACCGCGAACTGGCGTACTTCGACCGAACTGCCCATCTCGGCCGACGAAGCCACGCCGCGCCGCACCGTGTTCGATTTCAAGCTCGACATCAAGGATGCCGGCGCAATGCTCGAGCGCTTCGGTCTGCCGAGGACGCTCAGGGGCGGCACCGGCTCGATTCAGGGCAAGGCCGTGTGGCAGGGCGGCCCGACCACGATCGACTATTCGACGCTGAACGGCAACCTCGCGCTGGATCTACACCACGGTCAGATCCTGAAGGTCGATCCGGGCGTCGCGACGCTGCTCGGCGTGCTGAGCCTGCAAAGCCTCGCGCGCATCGCCACACTCAATTTCCGCGATGTGATCGGCGAGGGCCTGCCGTTCTCGAGCGTGACGGGTACCGCGCAGATTCATGACGGCATCGCCCGCACCGACAACTTCAGGATGGTGACCGCGCCGGCCCGCGCCGAGATGGTGGGCTCGGTCGACATCGCGCAGAAGAGCCAGGACCTGCACCTGCACGTAGTGCCGACCGTCAGCGCCGGCTCCGCGGTGATCGCCGCGACGGTCATCAATCCGCTGATCGGCCTCGGCGCGCTGATCGCCGATATCGCGTTCACGCATGGGGTGTCGCACGTATTCGCGCGCGACTACGCGATCACCGGCTCGTGGTCGAAACCGCACGTCGAGCGGGTGACGGGCGAAGGGGGTAAGATTGACGCTCCGGCTTCGACCGTGGAAGCGCACTGAGCTCCGGTTTCCCTGGCGCCGCCGTCTCGAACCACGCGGCCGCTCGTGCCGCTCTATCGACTCAACGCGCCAACGGGGCCGAGCCAGCCCAGAACCATGCATGCGGCGCCCGCGCTTCACACCGCCGCCCGCCGGGAGTCTTTCGACACGCTCATGAGCGAAACACACGTCACTTCATCCGCATCCGCCGCAACGTCCAGCGGCCTTGTAGCCAGCCCCTTCCGGGTCGCCGCGCTGCAGATGGTCAGCTCGCCGGATCGCGATCGCAATCTCGCCGACGCAGAGCGCCTGATCGCCGAAGCCGCCGCCGACGGCGCGCAACTCGTGCTGCTCCCCGAGTATTTCTGTTTCATGGGCTTCAAGGACACCGACAAGCTCGCCGTGCGCGAGCCACATCAGGACGGCCCGATCCAACGCTTTCTCGCCGACGCCGCGCGCCGCCACCAGATCTGGGTGATCGGCGGCACCCTGCCGCTGAACGCACCGGAGCCGTCGCGCGTACTGAACACGACGCTGGTGTTCGACCCGAACGGCAACGAGGCCGCGCGCTACGACAAGATCCACCTGTTCAACTTCGAAAAGGGCGAAGAATCGTTCGACGAAGCGCGCACGATTCGACCCGGCACCTCGGTGCAAAGCTTCGAGGCGCCATTCGGCCGGGTCGGCCTGTCGGTCTGCTACGATCTGCGCTTTCCCGAGCTGTACCGGCGCATGGGCGACTGCGCGCTGATCGTGGTGCCGTCGGCGTTTACCTACACGACCGGCCGCGCGCATTGGGAGCTGCTGCTGCGCACTCGCGCGATCGAAAACCAGTGCTACGTGCTCGCCGCGGCGCAAGGCGGCAAACATGAAAACGGTCGCCGCACCTGGGGCCACAGCATGCTGATCGACCCGTGGGGCGAGATCGTCGCGGTGCGCGACGAGGGCGCCGGCGTGGTCGCGGGCAACCTCGAACGCGCGCGCATCGACGAAGTGCGGCAGAGCCTGCCGGCATGGCGTCATCGCGTGCTGACCTGAAACCGACATTGAAACTGCGGCGCCTGCCACGCATATAGCGACGCAGGCGCTCCCCGACCCCTTCGTATCGAGCAGAACATACTTCGCATGAACATCATCGAACCCGGTATCCGTAATCTCGCCGCCGCCAAGGACATCCTCCTCACGCCCTATGGTCTCGACGAATCGCTGCTCACGCGCACGCTCGCCGAAATCTTCACGCACCGCGTCGACTACGCGGACCTGTACTTCCAGACCACCCGCAGCGAAGCGTGGAGTCTCGAGGAAGGCATCGTAAAGTCGGGCAGCTTCAGCATCGATCAGGGTGTCGGCGTGCGCGCCGTGTCGGGCGAGCGCACCGCGTTCGCCTACTCGGACGACCTGTCGCCGGAAGCGATCCGCCAGGCGGCCATCGCCACGCGCGCGATCGCCAAGGCAGGCGGCGGCAAGCAGAAGATCAAGGTGGCGTCGTCGCTGACCGGCATCGCCGGGCGCGATCTGTACCTGCCGTCCGACCCGCTGCATTCGCTCGACGCCACCGCCAAGGTCAAGCTGCTCGAGCGCATCGAGCAGATGGCGCGCGGCCGCGACCCGCGCATCCAGCAGGTGATGGCGGGCCTCGCCGGCGAATACGACGTGGTGCTGGTCGCGCGCAGCGACGGCGGCTTCGCGGCCGACATCCGGCCGCTCGTGCGTGTCTCGGTGACGGTGATCGCCGAGCAGAACGGCCGCCGCGAAATCGGCAGCGGCGGCGGCGGCGGGCGTTTCGACTACGGCTATTTCACCGATGAAGTGCTGTCGCGCTATGTCGACGATGCGGTGCACGCCGCTCTCGTCAATCTCGACGCGCGTCCGGCGCCGGCCGGCGCGATGACCGTCGTGCTCGGGCCGGGCTGGCCCGGCGTGCTGCTGCACGAGGCGATCGGCCACGGGCTCGAGGGCGACTTCAACCGCAAAGGGTCGTCGGCATTCGCGGGACGCATCGGCGAGCAGGTCGCCGCGAAGGGCGTCACCGTGGTCGACGACGGCACGCTGCCGAATCGTCGCGGCTCGCTCAATATCGACGACGAAGGTAATCCGACCCAGTGCACGACGCTGATCGAGGACGGCATCCTGAAGGGCTACATCCAGGACACCCTGAACGCGCGTCTGATGAAGATGCCGGTCACCGGCAACGCACGGCGCGAATCGTACGCGGCGCTGCCGATGCCGCGCATGACCAACACGTACATGCTGAACGGCGACAAGGACCCGCAAGAAATCCTCGCGTCCGTGAAGAACGGCCTGTATGCGGTGAACTTCGGCGGCGGTCAGGTCGACATCACGAACGGCAAATTCGTGTTCTCGGCCTCCGAGGCGTACATGATCGAGAACGGCAAGATCACGTATCCGGTCAAGGGAGCGACGCTGATCGGCAGCGGACCGGAATCGCTGAAGTACGTCACGATGATCGGCAACGACATGAAGCTCGATTCGGGCGTGGGCGTGTGCGGCAAGGAAGGCCAGAGCGTGCCGGTGGGCGTCGGTCAACCGACGCTGCGCATCGAGCGGATGACGGTCGGCGGCACGGCCTGATTTCGTCACGGATGCACGCTTCGCGCACGCAAGGCCCGAAGTGTGCGGGTTTTCCGCATTTTTCGACGCCCCAGCTTGTCAGCCGAGCCTGTACCGGGTTATAAACTCACTCACCCTTTTTGACCAGCGACGCATTCACTTCGCCATGTCCGCCAAGTTTTATTTTTACTTTTTTTGGTATCTCAGACCGCTGGCGGATCGAGAGGGGTGTTAGTGCACGCAGGACACCGAGAATTCCCGAAAAACCGCCAGCTAGCCTGGCGGTTTTTTTTCGTCTCACGCTTTTCGATACCTGACTGACATTTTGTCGTTGACCATTTTTTGATCGTCGTCCGCTCTGGCCTCGCTGTTTGATCACTGACTGATCGCCCCCGTTGCCCGCGCGAACACGCTACGAACCGATTCAGGAGAACAACATGCCCCCGCACAATACCGATGATGTCCGCATTCGCGAATTGAAGGAACTCACGCCGCCCGCTCACCTGATCCGCGAATTTGCCTGCGACGAGACGGTTTCCAACGTGATCTACGACTCGCGCACCGCGATGCATCGCATTCTGCACGGCATGGACGATCGTCTGATCGTCGTGATCGGCCCGTGCTCGATTCACGATCCGAAGGCCGCGATCGAATACGCGGGGCGTCTGATCGAGCAGCGCAAGCGCTTTGCCGGCGAACTCGAAGCCGTGATGCGCGTGTACTTCGAAAAGCCGCGTACGACGGTGGGCTGGAAGGGTCTCATCAACGACCCGCATATGGACAACAGCTTCAAGATCAACGAAGGTCTGCGCACCGCGCGCGAGCTGCTTCTGCGCATCAACGAACTCGGCCTGCCGGCCGGCACCGAGTACCTCGACATGATCAGCCCGCAGTACATCGCGGATCTGATCTCCTGGGGTGCCATCGGCGCGCGCACGACCGAATCGCAGGTGCACCGGGAGCTGGCTTCGGGACTGTCGTGCCCGGTCGGCTTCAAGAACGGCACGGACGGCAACGTGAAGATCGCCGTCGACGCGATCAAGGCCGCCTCGCAGCCGCACCATTTCCTGTCGGTCACGAAGGGCGGCCACTCGGCGATCGTATCGACCGCGGGCAACGAGGACTGCCACGTGATTCTGCGCGGCGGCAAAACGCCGAACTACGACGCCGACAACGTCAACGCGGCCTGCGCGGACATCGGCAAGGCGGGTCTCGCCGCGCGTCTGATGATCGATGCGAGCCACGCGAACAGCTCGAAGAAGCACGAAAACCAGATTCCGGTGTGCGCGGACATCGGCCGTCAGATCGCCGCGGGTGACGAGCGGATCGTCGGCGTGATGGTGGAGTCGCACCTCGTCGCGGGTCGCCAGGATCTGCAGGAAGGCTGCGAGCTCACGTACGGCCAGAGCATTACCGATGCGTGTATCGGCTGGGACGAAAGCGTCGCGGTGCTCGAAGGCCTTGCCGAAGCGGTCAGGCAGCGCCGCGTCGCGCGCGGCAGCGGCAACTGAACGCCTGGCCCGCCACCACGGCGGGGGCTTGTTAGCCGTCCGTAGAAAAAACCTCGGTTCAATTTCGAACCGGGGTTTTTTATTGGCCATTCGGACGAATGGTACTCAGCCTGCCGCCTCGATATCGTCATAGCTCGTTGCCCGGTCGTTTACACGCTTGACTGGGCTGGAGAATGCGTATAAGATTTTATACATGAGGTGGCGATGGAGCAGGAAAAAGAAATTCGCTGGCTAGGCTCCAGCTACCGTGATTTGCTCGCTTTTCCCAACGAAGCGCGTCGTCTCGCAGGGTTTCAGCTTCACAAGATTCAGTCAGGACTCGACCCTGACAACTGGAAACCGTTCGAGTCTATCGGCGCGGGCACGCGCGAAATTCGCATTAGAGACCAAGACGGCATTTTTCGCGTGATGTACGTGACCAAATACGCCGAAGCGCTGTACGTGCTGCATTGCTTTCAGAAGAAAACGCAGAGGCTCGGACCGCGCGACAGAAAAATTGCCGAAACGCGCTACCGCGCCATCACCCATTACAGGACCACCCAGCCATGACGATCGACACCAACATTCGTCACGTAACGCGAGCCGGCGCGAACGTGTTCCTCGAACTCGGTTTTTCCGCCGATGAAGCGAAGCGCCTTCACGCGGCGTCGCAAAAGCAGATCAACGACACGCGGCTGCTCAAGGAACAGCTGATGACCGAGCTGTCCACGTGGATCGAACAGCATCATCTGAAGCAGGCCGAGGCGGCCGAAATCCTGATGGTGTCGCGCCCGCGCGTGTCCGACGTCGTCAACAAGAAAACCACCAAGTTCACGATCGACACGCTCGTGGAAATGCTGAGCCGCATCGGCAAGCCGGTCACGCTCGCCGTCGGTTGAGCCTCGGCTCGTGCGAAGCACCGTGCGTGTCCATGCGCACATGTGCGTCGCCATTCACGGCGCGCCGCGATCGTGCTGCCACAGCACGTCGGTGCCGCCGTCCGCGCGATTGAGCACGCGCGCCAGCACGAACAGCAGATCGGACAGCCGGTTCACGTACTGACGTGGCGCCGTGTTCAGTGCCTCGTGTTCGCCAAGCGCGACGATCGCCCGCTCCGCGCGGCGGCAAACGGTACGGCACACATGCGCGAGCGCGGCCGCGCGCGAACCGCCCGGCAGAATGAATTCCTTCAGCGGCGGCAGCGTGGCGTTGTAGTCGGCGAGCCAGCCGTCGAGCTGCGCGAGATGCTGTTCGGTAATCATCGTGTGACCGGGAATGCACAGCTCGCCGCCCAGATCGAACAGGTCGTGCTGGATTGCGACCAGCGCCGCGCGTACGTTCTCGGGCAGGTTCTCGCACAACAGCACGCCGAGATTCGAATTGAGTTCGTCGACGTCGCCAATCGCGGCGATACGCGCGCTGTCCTTGCGCACGCGGCGGCCGTCGCCGAGACCGGTGGTGCCGTCGTCGCCGGTGCGAGTGGCGATCTTGCTGAGGCGATTGCCCATGACGTCTCCCATGTATTAGTGACGATGCTGCCAGCTGGTTTGTCCATATTGCACGCATCGCGAAATCGCCGCCATTATATGAGCGGAAGCCGGCCCAGCGCTGCCCGGCGGGCGAACGGCGTAAAATGAAACACGTGCTGCAAACAGACCGTTATCTAAAGAAACTTTCATGGGACCGGAGTAAGCGCCGTCGCGCTAACTCCGGTCGACACAGGAGACATGCGTGAACCATCCCGTGCCGCCGGCGCCGCTACGCCGGCCGTTTCCCGCCGAATTGCTGAACCAGCTCAAAGCCGCTTTCGGCGATCGGGTTTCCGTTGCCGAAGCCGTGCGTGCGCACCACGGCCGCGACGAATCACCGTTCGATCCGCAACTGCCTGACGCCGTCGTGTTCGCGCGTACAAGCGAAGACGTGCAAACCGCCGTCAAGCTGTGCGGCCAGTACGACGTGCCGATCATTCCGTACGGCAATGGCTCGTCGCTCGAAGGACATCTGCTTGCCGTGCAAGGCGGCGTGTCGATCGATCTGTCGGAAATGAACCGGGTGTTGTCGATCAACGCCGAAGACCTGACCGTCACCGTCGAGCCCGGCATCTCGCGCAAGCAACTGAACGAAGCGCTGCGCGACACCGGCCTGTTCTTCCCGATCGACCCCGGCGCCGACGCGAGCATCGGCGGGATGTCGGCAACCCGCGCGTCGGGTACCAACGCCGTGCGCTACGGCACGATGCGCGAGAACGTGCTCGGCCTGACGGTCGTGCTCGCCGATGGCCGCGTGATCAAGACCGGCTCGCGCGCGCGCAAATCGTCGGCGGGGTACGACCTCACGCGCCTGTTCGTCGGCTCGGAAGGCACGCTCGGCGTGATTACCGAAATCACGCTGCGCCTCTATCCGCAGCCGGAGGCGGTGTCGGCCGCGGTGTGCAGGTTCCCGTCGATGGGCGATGCGGTGCGCGCGGTCATCGAGACGATCCAGATCGGCGTGCCGATCGCGCGTGTCGAGTTCGTCGATTCACTTGCGATCCGCTCGATCAATCGCCATTCGAATCTGACACTGCGCGAAGCGCCCACATTGTTCTTCGAATTTCACGGCACCGAGGCCGGCGTCAAGGAACAGGCCGAACTCGTGGAGGAAATCGCCGCACAGAATGCCGGTGAAGGCTTCGAATGGGCGACGCGCCCCGAAGACCGCAGCCGTCTGTGGACCGCGCGTCACAACGCCTATTTCGCGATGCTGCAACTGAAGCCCGGCTCGCGCGCGGTCACCACCGACGTCTGCGTGCCGATCTCGCGTCTCGCGGAGTGTGTAGTCGAAACGGAGCAGGATCTGTTGGCGTCGCCGCTGCCCTGCCCGATCGTCGGCCATGTCGGCGACGGAAACTTCCACGTCGCGATCCTGATCGACCCGGACAAGCCCGAAGAGCTCGAGGAGGCCGAGCGCCTGAACCATCGCATCGTGCAGCGCGCGCTGCGGATGGACGGCACCTGCACCGGCGAGCATGGCATCGGCCTGCACAAGATGGGCTTTCTGCTCGAGGAGCACGGCGACGTCGCGGTCGACACGATGCGCTCCATCAAGCACGCGCTAGACCCTCGCAATCTGATGAACCCGGGCAAGATTTTCGCCTGGGCGGCGGCCTGATCGACACTGCGCATGCCGGCCGCGGCAAACCGCTGACACGCCCGGCGGCAACCGCGCCAAGCTGAACACGCAAGCGATGCGAGGCAGGCTGCACGAAACAGCCGGCTCGAACCAGCAAGCCGGACCGGCGCAAGCCACGAGGAGACAACTCACATGAACGCACCCGCTGAACTGTCGGCCGAAGTCCTCGCGCAGCGTCAGCGCGAAGTCGTGCAGGCGCTGATGGCCGTGTTGCCGACCCACTGTCTGCTGTATCGCGAAGAAGACACCGTCGCGTACGAATGCGACGGACTCGCCGCGTACCGGCGTTTGCCGCTCGCGGTCGTGTTGCCGGAAACCGAATCGCAGGTGCAGCGCATCGTGCAGATCTGCCATCGCCTCGAGGTGCCCATCGTGCCGCGCGGCGCGGGCACCGGGCTGTCCGGCGGCGCGATGCCGATTCGGCACGGCGTGGTGGTATCGCTCGCGCGCTTTCGCAAGATCGTCGAAGTCGACTCGTACGCGCGCATCGCGACCGTGCAGCCGGGCGTGCGCAATCTGGCGATCTCCGAAGCCGCGGCGCCGTATGGTCTTTACTATGCGCCGGATCCGTCGTCGCAGATTGCCTGCACGATCGGTGGCAACGTGTCGGAGAATTCGGGCGGCGTGCATTGCCTGAAGTACGGCCTCACCGTGCACAACGTGCTGCGCGTGCGCGCGGTCACGATGGAAGGCGAGATCGTCGAATTCGGCTCGCTCGCGCCTGACGCGCCGGGGCTCGATCTGCTCGCGGTGCTGATTGGCAGCGAAGGCATGTTCGCGATCGTCACCGAGGTCACCGTCAAGCTGATCCCGAAGCCGCAAACCGCGCAGGTCATCATGGCCAGCTTCGACGACGTCGTCAAAGGCGGCGACGCCGTTGCGGGCATCATCGCGGCGGGCATCATTCCGGCCGGCCTCGAGATGATGGACAAGCCCGCCACGCGCGCGGTCGAGGAGTTCGTCAACGCGGGCTACGACCTCGACGCGGCGGCGATCCTGCTGTGCGAATCGGACGGCACGCCCGAGGAAGTCGCGGCCGAGATCGTGCGCATGACCGCGGTGCTGCGCGAGCACGGCGCGACCCGTATCCAGATTTCACGCACGGAAGCCGAGCGCCTGCGCTTCTGGTCCGGGCGCAAGAACGCGTTTCCGGCCGCCGGCCGCATTTCGCCGGACTACTACTGCATGGACGGTACCGTGCCGCGCCGCAGTATCGGGCCGCTGCTCGCGCGCATCGAGGAGATGGAGAAGACCTACCAGTTGCGCTGCATCAACGTATTCCATGCCGGCGACGGCAACATGCACCCGCTGATCCTGTTCAACGGCAACGACCAGGACGAGTGGCATCGCGCCGAGTTGTTCGGTTGCGACATCCTCGAAGCTTGCGTCGAGCTGGGCGGCACGGTGACGGGCGAGCATGGGGTTGGCATCGAGAAGATCAATTCGATGTGCGTGCAGTTCTCGCCCGAAGAGCGCGACACGTTCCACGCGGTCAAGCGAGCATTCGACGCGCCCGGCCTGTTGAACCCCGACAAGGGCATCCCGACGCGGGCGCGCTGTGCCGAATACGGCAAGATGCACGTGCGCGGCGGGCTGCTGCCTCATCCCGAGCTGCCGCGCTTCTAGCGGCTGGCGTTTGCAGCGCGCATCCACCGTTCGCCGCGCCCGCGCTGATGCTGGCGCGGCCTGCGCGGCGCTTTGCGCCCTCTCCTCCAGACCGATGCCGCGCCCCGTCATGCGGGTGCGCTCCGGCTTGCCAGCGAGCCGCCGCCCGGTACAATCAAACGAAACACAACGAGCAGGACACCATGGAAGAGGACGACATCGTCGCCGTATGGTCCGAACGCGTGCGTTCGGCCAGCGCCGAGGGACGCGCGGTGCGCATCCGCGGCGGCGGCACCAAAGACTGGTATGGCCAGACGCTGGAAGGTGAGATCCTCGACACGCGCGCTTATCGCGGCATCATCGCGTACGATCCGGCCGAGCTCGTGATCACCGCGCGCGCGGGAACACCGCTGCTGGAAATCGAAGCCGCGCTCGCCGAGCACAACCAGATGCTGCCGTTCGAGCCGCCGCACTTCGGGCCGCAGGCCACCTTCGGCGGCTGCATCGCCGCTGGGATTTCGGGGCCGCGCAGGCCGGCCGTCGGCGCCGCGCGCGACTTCGTGCTCGGCGCCGTCGTGATGAACGGCCAGGGGCAGGTGCTGCACTTCGGCGGCCAGGTCGTCAAGAACGTCGCGGGTTACGACGTGTCGCGGCTGCTCGCGGGCTCGCTCGGCACGCTCGGGCTGATCCTTGAGCTGTCGGTCAAAGTGCTGCCGCGGCCGCAGGTCGAAGCCACGCTGAAGTTCGACATGAACGGCACCGACGCGGTACGCAAGCTCAACGAATGGGGCGGCCGACCCCTGCCGATCACCGCGAGCGCATGGCGCAACGGCACGCTCGCGGTGCGCCTGGGCGGCGCGGAAGCCGCGGTCAAGGCAGCGCGCACCGGGCTCGGCGGCGAAGTCGTCGATGCGGTCGAAGCTGAACGCTTCTGGGCCGGCCTGCGCGAACAGACCGATTCGTTTTTCGCGGGCATTCCACCGAAGGCCGCGCTGTGGCGTCTCGCGCTACCGTCGATCACCGAGCCGCTGCAGCTGCCCGGCGCGCAACTGATGGAATGGGGCGGCGGCCAGCGCTGGTGGATCACCGACACCGACGCGCAAACCGTGCGCATCAGCGCGAAACAGGCCGGCGGCCACGCGACCATCTTCCGCAGCGGCCACGGCTACGACCGCAGCGCCGGCGTATTCACACCGCTGCCCGCGCCGCTGATGAAAATCCATCGCGGCCTCAAACATGCATTCGACCCGGCCCGCATCTTCAACCGCGGCCGTCTCTACCCCGACTTCTGAGCGACGCGATGCAAACCAACCTCGCGGACTTCATTCGTAATACGCCCGATGGCAACGAAGCGGACGCCATCCTGCGCAAATGCGTGCATTGCGGTTTTTGCACCGCCACCTGCCCGACCTACCAACTGCTCGGCGACGAGCTCGACGGCCCGCGCGGGCGCATCTATCTGATCAAGCAGATGGTCGAAGGCGCGCCGGTCACGCGCAGCACGCAGGTTCACCTCGACCGCTGCCTGACCTGCCGCAATTGCGAATCGACCTGCCCGTCGGGCGTGCAATATGGGCGGCTCGTCGAAATCGGCCGCAAGCTCACCGAAGAGAAAGTCACGCGTCCGCTCAATCAGCGGCTGATGCGGCGCCTGCTCGCGAGCGTGCTGCCGAACAGCGCGATCTTCACGCCGGCGATGCGGCTGGGTCAGCACGTGCGCGGCCTGCTGCCGAAGAAGCTGCGCGACAAGGTGCCCGCGCGCCAACACCCGCTCGAATGGCCGAGCGCAAAACACGAACGCAAGGTGCTGATGCTGGCGGGCTGCGTGCAACCGTCGATGATGCCGAACGTCAACATCGCGACCGCGCGCGTGTTCGATGCGCTCGGCATCGAAACGCTGATCGCACCCGACGCCGGCTGCTGCGGCGCGATCCGCCTGCACCTCGGCTACCACGACGAAGCGCTCGACGACCTGCGCGCGAACATCGACGCATGGTGGCCCTACGTCGAACAGGGCGTTGAAGCGATCGTGATGAACGCGTCGGGCTGCGGCGCGACGGTCAAGGAATACGCGCACCTGCTGCGCCTCGATCCGAACTATGCCGAGAAGGCGCGCCGCATCGTCGAATTGACGCGCGACGTCTCCGAGATCCTGCCCGAGTTCGAAGAACAGCTCGTCGCCATCACGCGCCGCCGCTCGGTACACACGGTCGCGTTTCATCCACCCTGCACGCTGCAGCATGGCCAGCAGATCCGCGGCAAGGTCGAGCAACTGCTCAGCGCGCTCGGTGTCGAAGTGCGCCTGCCCGCCGACAGCCATCTGTGCTGCGGCTCTGCCGGCACCTACTCGCTGCTGCAGCCGCGCCTGTCGTACGCGCTGCGCGACCAGAAGCTCGAGCGTTTGCAGGCGCAGGAGCCGCAGGTGATCGTGTCGGCGAACGTCGGTTGCATCGCGCATCTGCAAAGCGGTACGTCGACGCCCGTCGCGCACTGGATCGAACTGGTCGAGCACATGCTGTCCGTATAATCGGGGCATCGTCTTCGCTGAACCCCGGTTCGTTCCATGTCCGATCTGCCTCACAATCTCGCCGACGTGCACGAGCGCATCGCCAGGGCCGCGCAAGCGGCCCACCGCGACGCGCAGTCCGTGACGCTGCTCGCGGTCTCCAAGACGTTTCCCGCCGATGCCGTGCGCGCCGCTCATGCGGCCGGTCAGCGCGCATTCGGCGAGAACTACGTGCAGGAAGCGCTCGACAAGATCCAGACACTTGCCGATCTGCGCGCGTCGCTCGAATGGCATTTCATCGGGCCGCTGCAATCGAACAAGACGCGGCCCGTCGCCGAGCATTTCGACTGGGTACATTCGGTCGATCGGCTGAAGATCGCGCAACGGCTGTCGGAGCAGCGCCCGGACAACATGCCGCCGCTCAACGTGTGCCTGCAGGTCAACGTCAGCGGTGAAGCGTCGAAGAGTGGCGTCGCCATCGCCGAGGCGGCCGCTATCGCGCAGCAGATCGCCGCGCTGCCGAAGCTGAAGCTGCGCGGACTGATGTCGATTCCCGAACCGGGCGGCGATCTCGCAGAACAACGCGCGCCGCATCGCCAATTGCGCGAGCTGTTCGAGCGCTTGCGTAACGACGGGCTCGCGCTCGATACGCTGTCGATGGGCATGTCGGCCGATCTTGAAGCAGCCGTGCTCGAAGGCGCGACGATCGTGCGCGTCGGCACCGCGATCTTCGGCGCACGCGATTACTCGCGCTGAGCATTTCCACGGGCCTTGCGCGAACCTGGCTGCGCGAAGCCCTCACCGCATCTCATCTGAACCTACCCGGACCATCATGAAAATTGCGTTTATCGGCGGCGGCAACATGGCCGCGGCGTTGATCGGCGGCCTCATCAAGCGGGGCGTCGCGCCCGCGGACCTGTACGCGGTCGATCCGAACGAAGACGCGCGCCAGCGCAACGAGCAGCAATTCGGCATCCGCACCGGCGCGGCCGCCGACGTCACGCTCGCCGACTACGACGCGGTCGTGCTCGCGGTGAAACCGCAGATCCTGAAGAGCGTCGCCGGGACGCTGGCGCCGCATCTGCGCGCGTCGCAACTCGTCGTCAGCATCGTCGCGGGCATTCGGATCGGCGACATGTCGCGCTGGCTCGCTGGCCACAACCGCATCGTGCGCGTGATGCCGAATACGCCGGCGCTGATCGGCAGGGGCGTCACGGGTCTCGTCGCCAGCGGCAGCGTCGACGAAGCGGGCCGCGCGCTCGCGTCGCAGGTGCTCGGCGCGGTCGGCGAAACCGTCTGGTTCGACGACGAAGCGAAGATCGACGCGGTCACCGCGATCTCGGGCAGCGGGCCGGCCTACGTGTTCTATTTCATCGAAGCGCTGCAGGAAGCCGCGCGCCAGCTCGGTATGGACGAAGCGCAGGGCCGCGCGCTGGCGGTCGCGACCTTCACGGGCGCCGCGCAACTCGCAGCCAATTCCGACGAGCCGCCGAGCGTGCTGCGCGAGCGCGTGACATCCAAAGGCGGCACGACTGCGGCAGCGCTCGCCTCGTTCGAAGCGAGCGGCATCAAGGACGCGATCGTGCGCGGCGCACTGGCCGCCGACGCGCGGGCGCGCGAAATGGGCGACGAGTTCGGCAAGCAGTAACGCGAACCGGCGTCGAAAAGAAACAGCGGAAACAGACACGCCGTAGCGCGACTGTCCTTCTTCTCATCAGGGCAGGCGCCTACGGCGTGTAGAAACGCAGCGGTCTGAAGCCAGAAAAGCGCTGACGCGAATTAAAACGAAGCCACCACGTAATGCGCGGCGATCCCCGCGAACAACGCGCCGCCGAGCCAGTTGTTGTGACGGAACGCGGCAAAGCACGGCATGCGCTCGCGATGGCGGATCAGCGTGTAGTGATAGATCGCGCAACCCACCGCGACCGCCCAGCCGATCCAGTACAGCGGACCAAACCCGAGCGTCACGCCGATGCCGACGTAAATCCCGAGCGTCACCGCATAGCACAGCATGACCGCGGCCACGTCGAAACGGCCGAACGTCAGCGCCGACGTCCGGATGCCGATCTTGATGTCGTCGTCGCGATCGACCATCGCGTATTCGGTGTCGTACGCAACGGCCCAGAAGATATTCGCGACCAGCATCACCCACGCGAGCAGCGGCACGTGATCCTGCACCGCGGCGAACGCCATCGGAATACCGAAGCCGAACGCGATGCCCAGATACGCCTGCGGAATCGCGAAGAAGCGCTTCATGAACGGATAAGTGCCGGCGACGAACAGCGCGACCACCGACAACTCCTTGGTCAACGCATTGAGCGGCTGAATCAGTAGAAACGCGACCAGCGACAGCACGGTTGCCAACCCGACCGCTTCCCACGCATTGATCTTGCCGGACGTGATCGGCCGGTTCTCGGTGCGCTTCACGTGACGGTCGAAATCGCGGTCCGCGTAGTCGTTGATCGCGCAGCCGGCCGAGCGCATCAGCACCGTGCCGAGCGTGAAGATCACCAGCAATTGCCACGACGGATGACCGCCGGACGCGATCCACAGTGCGTTGAGCGTCGGCCACAGCAGCAGCAGGCTGCCGATCGGCTTGTCCATGCGCACGAGGCGCAGATACAGGGGAAGTCGGGCGAACATGGGACGAATTCGGTGAAGTGCGAACACGGTGCGCCTATTTTACGGGAAGCGCACGGCGGCCCAGGATTCGCGCGGCCGCGTATCGAAGTGCCACGCGCTCGAATCTGTGCGTCACGCGGCAGCGGCGCAAAAAACAAAGCCTCCCGTGCAGGGAGGCTTGTGCGTTTTTAGCACGGCGCGGGCGATGCCGGCGCCGGCATCGGACTCGACCGGCTCAGCTGCGCCAAATCAGGCGAGCAGCGAGCGCAGCATCCATGCGGTCTTTTCGTGTGTCTGCATGCGTTGCGTGAGCAGGTCGGCGGTCGGCTCGTCGTTGGCGGCTTCCGTCGACGGGAAAATCGCGCGCGCGGTGCGCACCACCGCTTCCTGACCTTCGACCAGCTGACGGATCATGTCTTCCGCGGCCGGCACGCCGTCCGCTTCGGGGATCGACGACAGCTTCGCGAAATCCTTGTAGCTGCCCGGCGCATGCACGCCCAATGCACGGATGCGTTCGGCGATCGAGTCGACCGCGAGCGCGAGTTCGTTGTACTGCGTTTCGAACATCAGGTGCAGCGTATTGAACATCGGACCCGTGACGTTCCAGTGGAAGTTGTGGGTCTTCAGGTACAGCGTGTAGGTGTCGGCGAGCAGACGCGACAGCCCTTCGGCGATCTTCTTGCGATCCTTGTCGCTGATCCCGATGTTGACGTGCTGTACTGCTGCGGCGGCTTCTTTCTTGGCCATGATGACTCCTTTGAAGAGTGATACGAACCGGTCGGCAGATGACGGTCTGCGAAAACACGAATAAAACGTTCGACAGTGTAGCGTGAATGCCGCAAGGTTTGCGCAACGCGTGCCCGAGAGCCTTGCTGCGCAGCCATTCTGGCGGTACTGCGCTCAGCCGCCCAGCGCGTGTTGCAACGCCTGCGCGGCGATTACCGCAAAGCCGCTCGCGACGATCGCAAAGCCCAGCGCCTTGCGAAACATCAACGCCTGCCATTGCGCCTGCATGCTCGGCGCGGCGGCCCGACCGCCAATGCTCGCCATCATCATCCGAATCATGATCGTACTCCGGGTTCGTCTCGTGACGGACCGCAGCAATGCGCCGCGCCGTCGATTACTTTGCCACTGCTTTACCATCCGCCGCGTATATGACGCCTAGCGGTTCCTGCCTTCCCGCAACGCGGCGAGCGCCGCGATCACACCTTCCGCGTAAGCCGGATCGGCGCGGCGGAAATGCTCGATCTGACGCGCGACGATCTCCTGCGGCACGCCGTCGATATGTCGCGCGATATTGCCGAACAGACGCTCACGTTGCGCGTCGTCGAACAGCGCGAACAACATGCGCGGCTGCGTGTAGTAGTCGTCGTCCTCGCGATGCTCGTAACGCGCGACCGCGCCCGCCGCGAGCGGCGGCTCGGACGCGTTCGCGTCCTGCACGAAGTCGCCGAAGCGATTCGGCTCGTAATTCACGTTGCCGCCGCGATTGCCGTCGGTGCGCATCGCGCCATCGCGATGAAACGAATGCGGGTTCGGCACGCGCGGCGAATTCACCGGAATCTGGTGATGATTGATGCCGAGCCGGTAACGCTGCGTATCGCCGTACGAGAACAGCCGCCCCTGCAACAGACGGTCCGGCGAAAATCCGATGCCCGGCACCACGTTCGCCGGCGTGAACGCCGCCTGCTCGACGTCCGCGAAATAGTTCGCCGCGTTGCGATTCAGTTCGAGCGTGCCGACGTCGATCAACGGATAGTCCTTCTGCGACCACACCTTCGTGATGTCGAACGGATTGAAGCGGTAGTTCGCCGCATCCGCTTCCGGCATCACCTGAATTGCGAAGCGCCACTTCGGAAAGTTGCCCGCGTCGATGCTGTTCACCAGATCGCGCTGCGCGCTTTCGCGGTCATTGGCGACTACCTGCGCGGCATCGGCGTCGGTGAAGTTCTCGATGCCTTGCAGCGACTTGAAGTGGAACTTGACCCAGAAACGCTCGTTGCTCGCGTTGATGAACGAGTACGTGTGCGAGCCGAAGCCGTGCATCTGCCGGTAGTTCTTCGGAATGCCGCGATCGCTCATCAGAATCGTCACCTGATGCAGCGACTCCGGATGACTCGACCAGAAGTCCCACGCGGCGACGTTGCTGCGCAGATTCGTGTACGGATCACGCTTCTGCGTATGAATGAAGTCCGGAAACTTGAGCGGATCGCGAATGAAGAACACCGGCGTGTTGTTGCCTACCACGTCCCAGTTGCCTTCCCCGGTGTAGAACTTGATCGAGAAGCCGCGCACGTCGCGTTCGGCGTCGGCCGCGCCACGCTCGCCGGCCACCGTCGAAAAGCGCATGAAAAGCGGCGTTTCCTTGCCGACCTGCGCGAACACCTTCGCCTTCGTGTAGCGCGAGATGTCGTGCGTCACCGTCAGCGTGCCGAACGCGCCCGAACCCTTCGCGTGAACGCGCCGCTCGGGAATCACTTCGCGATCGAAGTGCGCGAGCTTTTCGAGCAGCCAGACGTCCTGCAGCACCACGGGGCCACGCGGGCCGGCGGTCATCGAGTTATGGTTATCGGCGACGGGCGCGCCGGCGGCATTGGTGAGCTTACGTTCGGACATGGGCACTCCTGCGTGGTTTCTATCGAATCGGGGAAAAGCATGCGACATCCGTGCGCGACGGACGCCGTCACGGGTAGGCACGTCAGGCGGCCAGCACCCGGTCGGCCAGCAACGACACGACGACCGTACGGATACTCGGCGCGGCGGCCGTCGTGGCCGGTTGCGCGGGAAAAGCGTGGATGGGCTGTGAAGGCGCTTGCATGGTGTTTTCCTCCTGGCTTGTCTCGCGCCCCGACTCGGAGTCTGGGCGCTGAGCCTTATCGAATAAGGGGATCGGGCGATCCGTGGAGGAAACTATAGCAACATCTATCGAATATTCGTATTTGATTAATTTAATCTATTCGATAGGGCTTGCGCCCTTTTTGCGGCAGGCCGCACCGGTGTCCGGCGCGGCTGCGGATGATGGCGAGTCAGTTGACGGCGGCGGGCAGATCGAGCTTTTTGACGCCCGGCAGGTCGCACGCGGCGATTGCGTCGCAGATCGCGTCGATCGCGGGCATGCGCGTGAAGCTCTTGCGCCATGCCAGCACGACGCGGCGATCGGGCACCGGCTCGTCGAACGCGACATAGCTGAGCAGGCCCGCGTCGATACCGCCCGCATGTGGCTTGACCTCGTGCACCGACATGCGCGGCAGCACGGTAATGCCGACGCCGCTTGCGACCATATGACGAATCGTTTCGAGCGACGAGCCCTCGAAGGTCTTCTGGATGCCGTCGGCGTTCTGCGAAAAGCGCATCAGCTCGGGACACACGCCGAGCACGTGATCGCGGAAGCAGTGGCCGCTGCCGAGCAGCAGCATGGTTTCCTGCTTCAGGTCGTCGGGGTCGATTTTCGGGCGACTTTCCCATGCGTGGCCGGACGGCAGCGCGACGACGAACGGCTCGTCGTACAGCGGACGCAGCATCAGCCCGGTTTCGGGAAACGGCAGCGCCATGATCGCCACGTCGATTTCGCCCTGCTTGAGCAGCTCGATCAGCTTCAGCGTGTAGTTTTCCTGCAGCATCAGCGGCATTTGCGGCACGCGCTGGATCATCTGCTTGACGAGCGTCGGCAGCAGGTACGGCCCGATCGTGTAAATCACGCCGAGGCGCAGCGGACCGAGCAGCGGGTCCTTGCCCTGCTTGGCGATTTCCTTGATCGCGAGCGTCTGCTCGAGCACGCGTTGCGCCTGCGTAACGATCTGTTCGCCGATCGGCGTCACGCTGACCTCGCTGGTTCCGCGCTCGAAAATCTGCACGTTCAGCTCGTCTTCGAGCTTCTTGATGGCGACGGACAGCGTGGGCTGGCTGACGAAACACGCTTCGGCGGCACGGCCGAAGTGCCGCTCGCGGGCCACCGCCACGATGTATTTCAATTCGGTGAGCGTCATTCGGGGATCAATCAGTCTGATGGATTCGATAGGTTCTAGTTATACACCTATAGGGTCGGTTCGCCAACTTTTTAGCCGTTGTGCTTGCGGCGGGGACGGCGCTCAGGCCTTCAGATACTGCTCGCGCGCGCCGAGCCAGCGCGCCAGATGCCGAATGACCACGTCCGGATATTGGTCGAGCAGCGTCGCGGCGGCTTCGCGCGCCGGCTCGATCAGGTGCTGATCGTTCTGCAGGTCGGCGAAACGCAGCATCGCGGCGCCAGACTGCCGCGCGCCGAGGAACTCGCCAGGCCCGCGGATTTCGAGGTCGCGGCGGGCGATCTCGAAGCCGTCGGTGGTTTCGCGCATCGTTTGCAGGCGCGCGCGGGCGGTCATCGACAGCGGTCCGGTGTAGAGCAGCACGCAGACCGACGCGGCGCTGCCGCGCCCCACGCGTCCGCGCAACTGATGCAGCTGCGCGAGACCGAAGCGCTCCGCATGCTCGATCACCATCAACGATGCGTTCGGCACGTCGACGCCGACTTCGATCACCGTGGTCGCGACCAGCAGCTGGATCTCGTTGCGCGAGAACGCGTCCATCACCGTGGCCTTTTCGGCGGGCGCGAGGCGCCCGTGCACCAGCCCGACCTTCAGCTCGGGCAGCGCGGCCACCAGCGTCTCGTAGGTCTCGACCGCGGTTTGCAACTGCAGGGTCTCGCTTTCCTCGATTAGCGGACACACCCAGTACACCTGGCGCCCCATCAACGCCGC
The DNA here is from genome assembly GCF_050436505.1 of Paraburkholderia sp. CI3. NCBI lineage: Bacteria > Pseudomonadati > Pseudomonadota > Betaproteobacteria > Burkholderiales > Burkholderiaceae > Paraburkholderia > Paraburkholderia sp. CI3. The sequence goes on along the minus strand of NZ_JBNDMI010000004.1, from coordinate 3,595,609 downwards.
CTCGCGCACGCGGCCGATCACCTCTTCGCGGCGCGCGTCGGACACGAGCTTCGTGAGGATCGGGGTGCGGCCCGGCGGCAGTTCGTCGATCGTGGAGACGTCGAGGTCCGCGTAGTAGGTCATGGCGAGTGTGCGCGGAATCGGCGTCGCGGACATCATGAGTTGATGCGGCTGGAAGTCGGCCGCGCCGTCGGCGGCGCCCTGCGCCTTCGCGCGCAACGCGAGCCGTTGCGCGACGCCGAAGCGATGCTGCTCGTCGACGATCACGAGTCCGAGGCGTGCGAACTCGACCGCGTCCTGGATGATCGCGTGCGTGCCGATCACGAGCTGCGCGGTGCCGAGCGCGGCCGCTTCGATCGCGGCGCGCTTCTCCTTCGTCTTCAGACTGCCCGCGAGCCACGCGACATTCACGCCGAGCGGCTCGAGCCAGCCGCGCAATTTGCGCGCGTGCTGCTCGGTGAGAATTTCGGTCGGCGCCATCAGCGCGGCCTGGTAGCCGGCGTCGATCGCCTGCGCGGCGGCGAGCGCCGCGACGATCGTCTTGCCGCTGCCGACGTCGCCCTGCAACAGCCGCTGCATCGGATGCGGCTGCGTCAGGTCGAGTGCGATCTCGCCGCCGACGCGCTGCTGCGCGGCCGTCAGCGAAAACGGCAGCGCCTTCAGCAGCCGCGCGACCAGCGCCGATTCGTCGCCGAGCTTGCGGCGCGGCATGGCCGGCGCGGCGCGCGTGCGCCGCTCGTCGTGCGCGCGCTTCAGCGACATCTGCTGCGCGAGCAGCTCCTCGAACTTGATGCGCACCCAGGCGGGATGCGTGCCGTCGATCAGCGCCGTTTCGTCCGACTGCGGGCCCGGATGATGCAGCGTGCGCACCGCGTCCATCAGCGCCGGCACGCCGAGCGGTTCGAGAAACGCGCGCGCGACCGGCGCGGGCAGCAGCTCCGGCAGCGACGTGCGCGCGAGCGCGTTGTCGATCGCCTTGCGCAGATACGCCTGCGACACGCCCGCGGTGCTCGGATAGACCGGCGTCAGCGCCTGCGGCAGCGGCGTGTCTTCATCGACGACGCGCACGGTCGGATGCACCATCTCCATGCCGAAGAAGCCGCCCCGCACGTCGCCGCGCACGCGCAGGCGCGCGCCGGGCGCCATCTGCTTGACCTGCGAGCCGTAGAAATTCAGAAAGCGCAGCACGAGTTCGTCGCCGTCGGCGTCGCGCAGCTTCACGAGCAGCTGCCGGCGCGGGCGATAGGCGATCTCATTGTCGAACACCACGCCTTCGGTTTGCGCGATGCCGCCGGGCAGCAGGTGGCCGATCGGCGTCAGCGAGGTTTCGTCTTCGTAGCGCATCGGCAGATGCAGCACGAGGTCGATGTCGCGTGTGAGGCCGAGTTTGGCGAGCTTGTCGGCGGTTTTGACCGGGGCTTTGGCGGCGGCTTTTGCCGCGCCTTTGGTTTTGGCGGCGGGTTTGTCGTCGCTCGCGTGGTCGGCGGCGAATTGATCCGGCGGGTCGCCCGTGTGCTCGCCGGGCTTGTCGCCGCCGCGCCCGGCATCGTGGCCAGCGGACATCATGCCGCCTTGCGCGCCATCTTCCGCCGCATCCCGCTCCCCCGCCTCCGCCCGCGCACCGCGGCGCCGCGGTTCGGCGCCCGCTTCGAGGGTGGCAACGGACGATCGGCGGTCGGACAAAGGCATAGGCTGCTTCGCAAGTACAATATCGGGTGCTGTCGAAAAGAAGTCGTACCGCCCTTCGCGCGTCCAGCGTAGGCAGGATGCGGCACAAAGCGCGCGGGCCGCTTCGGCGTCCCGCCATCATAGCCGCCCGGCTCCGGCTTCGGCTCAATTCAGTCCCAAATCAGTCCCAACCCGCTTCCAGTCGTTCGCATGTTTACGCTTTCCGATTTCGATTTCGATCTGCCGCCCGAGCTGATCGCGCAAGTCGCGCTGCCCGAGCGCAGCGCAAGCCGTCTGCTCGACGTGGACGCCGCAGGCGCCGCCGACGGCGCCGCGCGCCTGATCGATCGCCGCTTCACCGAACTTCCCGAGTGCCTCGCGCCGGGCGATCTGCTCGTCTTCAACGATACCAAAGTGCTGAAGGCGCGCTTCTTCGGCCAGAAGTCGAGCGGCGGCAAGATCGAAGTGCTGGTCGAGCGCCTGACTGGCGAGCGCAGCGCGCTCGCGCAGATCCGGGCGAGCAAGAGCCCGCAGGCGGGCACGACGATCCGTCTCGCGGATGCGTTCGACGTCACCGTCGGCGAGCGCGTCGATCAGTTCTACACGCTGCATTTCCCCGACGACTGCCTGACGCTGATCGAGCAGTACGGCCGTCTGCCGCTGCCGCCGTACATCGAGCACGACCCCGACGCGACCGACGAAACCCGCTATCAGACCGTATTCGCGCAGAACCCGGGCGCGGTCGCCGCGCCGACCGCCGGCCTGCACTTCGACGACACGCTGCTCGCCCGGCTCGATGCCCTCGGCATCGACCGCGCGACGCTGACGCTGCACGTCGGCGCGGGCACGTTTCAGCCGGTGCGCGTCGAAAACATCGCCGAGCACAAGATGCACAGCGAGTGGTATCACCTGCCGCAAGCGCTCGCGGACAAGATCGCTGCGACCAAAGCGCGCGGCAACCGCGTGATCGCGGTCGGCACGACGTCGATGCGCGCGCTCGAAGCCGCCGCGCGCGACGCCGAAGCCGCCGGTCATCCGCTCGGCGCGGCGAGCGCGGAAACCGACATCTTCATCACGCCGGGCTACCGGTTCCGCGTGGTCGACCGGCTGGTCACGAACTTCCATTTGCCGAAATCTACGCTGCTGATGCTGGTGTCGGCGTTCGCCGGCGTCGAGACGATTCGCGCCGCGTACCGTCATGCGATCGACGAGCGCTATCGTTTTTTCAGCTACGGTGACGCGATGCTGCTCACGCGGCGCGATGCATGAGCCGGTTCGAGCACTGCTTCAGCGTATTGGCAGTTTTCCTAGCCGCCCCGATCCCTCGTGGCGGTTTTCATTGATTGCGCCGGACTGTTTTCCGGTCGCCCAGGAGTGATCCCCATGACCCTTGGTCATCCCTCGCAACAGCCTGCCCACGAGCGCCCCGAGAACCGCCTCAAATTCGAACTGCTCGGCACCGACGGCCTCGCCCGCCGCGGCCGCGTCGCGCTCAATCACGGCGTGGTGGAAACGCCGATCTTCATGCCGGTCGGCACCTACGGCACCGTGAAGGCGGTCCAGCCGCGCGAGCTCGACGAAATGCACGCGCAGATCATCCTCGGCAATACGTTTCACCTGTGGCTGCGACCCGGCCTCGAAACCATCGAGGCGCACGCCGGCCTGCACGGCTTCATGGGCTGGAAGAAGCCGATCCTGACCGACTCGGGCGGCTTCCAGGTGTTCTCGCTCGGCGATCTGCGCAAGATCACCGAGGACGGCGTCACGTTCGCGTCGCCGATCAACGGCGACCGGCTGTTCCTGTCGCCGGAAGTGTCGATGCAGATCCAGAAGGTGCTGAACTCGGACATCGTGATGCAGTTCGACGAATGCACGCCGTACGCGACCGACAACATCCCGACCTCGCACAAGGAAGCCGCCGAATCGATGCGCATGTCGATGCGCTGGGCGCAACGCTCGATCGACGAATTCGAGCGCCTCGGCAATCCGAATGCACTATTCGGCATCGTGCAGGGCGGCATGTTCGAGGATCTGCGCGACGAGTCGCTCGCCGGCCTCGCGGAGAAGAACTTCCACGGCCTCGCGATCGGCGGTCTGTCGGTCGGCGAGCCGAAGGAAGACATGATGCGGATCCTGAACCACATCGGCCCGAAGCTGCCGGCCGACAAGCCGCACTACCTGATGGGCGTCGGCACGCCGGAAGACCTGGTGGCCGGCGTCGCGGCCGGCGTCGACATGTTCGACTGCGTGATGCCCACGCGCAACGCGCGCAACGGCTGGCTCTTCACGCGTTTCGGCGACATCAAGATCCGCAACGCGACGCACAGGAACTCGCTGCGCCCGCTCGACGAGCAATGCGGCTGCTACACCTGCCGCAACTTCACGCGCGGCTATCTGCACCACCTGCATCGCGTCGGCGAAATTCTCGGCGCGCAGCTGAACACGATCCACAACCTGCATTACTACCTGGAACTGATGCAGGAAATGCGCGATGCGATCGAGGCGAAACTGTTCGACACATTCCGCAAGCGTTTCCACGAAGACCGCGCGCGCGGCGTCGAACCGTCGTCCTGACGGCCCGCCACATGGATTGCGCATGCCGCACGCGGACAACTTACAATTTACTTTCGCCGGCCGCTGAATTTGCCCCGAATCGGACCTTTAAACGGTTGATCCCAAAGCCGATTCGCCGCGCCGGCGCGCGTGTGGCCGGTGGTAGAATAATCGGCTGATTTTTTTGATCGTTTGACTGATAACGGAGAGACCAACGTGTCGTTCATTTCCAATGCCTTCGCGCAAGGCGCAGCAGCAGGTGGTATCGAATCGAACCTGATGAGCTTCCTGCCGCTGATCCTGATGTTCGGCGTGCTGTACTTCATCATGATTCGCCCGCAAATGAAGCGTCAGAAGGAACATCGCAACATGCTCGCAGCGATGGCCAGGGGCGATGAAGTCGTGACGAACGGCGGCATCGTCGGCAAGGTGACGAAGGTGGGCGAAGCCTACGTCGGCATCGAAATCTCGGAAGGCACGGAAGTCACCGTGCAAAAGGCGTCGGTCACGACAATTCTCCCGAAGGGCACGATCAAGTCGCTGTAAGGCCTGCACTCCCCGCGTCCGGTGCGGCCTCGCCGGCGGTTCAGGCAGTTCGCTGAACGGCCCGCGCTCATCGCCGGACGCATCGCATCCAAGCCAACCTTCCCGTTGGACCACTCATGAATCGCTACCCCCTCTGGAAATACGCCGTGATGCTGGTGGCTCTGGTCATCGGCCTCGTGTACACGCTGCCCAATCTGTACGGCGAAGCGCCGGCGGTGCAGGTGTCGAGCGGCAAGGCCACGGTCAGACTCGACGCCGCCACGCTAGCGTCGATCGAAGCCGCGCTCGCGGCCAATCACATCAAGCCGACCGCAATCACGTTCGACAACTCGCAGAACAACGCGAACATCCGCGTGCGCCTGACGGACACGGACACGCAGCTGCGCGTGAAAGACCTGCTGCAGAAGTCGCTCAATAGCGACCCGAACGATCCGCAGTACGTCGTCGCACTGAACCTGCAAAGCGCGTCGCCGACCTGGATGACCGCGCTGCGCGCGCTGCCGATGTACCTCGGTCTCGACCTGCGCGGCGGTGTGCACTTCCTGCTGCAGGTCGACATGGCCGGCGCGCTGAACAAGAAGCTCGACTCGGACGCCTCGGACGTGCGCACGCTCCTGCGCGACAACAACGTGCGCGACGGCGGCGTGAATCGCGTGAACCAGTCGGTGGTGGTGAATCTGGCCGACCAGGCCACGGCGGACGCAGCGCTCAAGCTGCTCGGCCGCAGCGTCAGCGAACTGCAGTGGGCGTCGCAGCCGAACACCGGCGCGGACGGCGGCGTGCAGCTCGTCGGCACCTTTACGCCGGCCGTGCAGCGCGAGGTGCAGGACGCCGCGCTCAAGCAGAACATCACGACGCTGCATAACCGCGTGAACGAACTCGGCGTGGCCGAGCCGGTGATCCAGCAACAGGGCACGGACCGCATCGTCGTCGAGCTGCCGGGCGTGCAGGACACCGCGAAGGCGAAGGACATCATCGGCCGTACGGCGACGCTCGAAGCGCGCCTCGCCGATCCGGTCAACACGCATCCGAACCCGAACGACCCGGTGCCGCCGGGCGATGAACTCTTCACGCAAGGCAACCAGACGCCGGTGCTGCTGCGCAAGCAGGTGATCTTCACCGGCGACCGCATCATCGACGCGTCGGCGGGCTTCGACGAGCATCAGCGTCCGTCGGTCAATATCCGTCTCGACTCGGCCGGCGGCCGCGCGGTGCGCGCGGTATCGCGTGACAACATCGGCAAGCCAATGGCGATGGTGCTGTTCGAGCGCGGCAAGGGCGAAGTGCTGACCGTCGCGACGATTCAGTCGGAACTGGGCGACCGCTTCCAGATCACCGGCCAGCCGACCCCGCAAGCGGCCGCCGACCTCGCGCTGCTGCTGCGCGCCGGTTCGCTCGCCGCGCCGATGGAAATCATCGAGGAACGCACGATCGGCCCGAGCCTCGGCGCCGACAATATCAAGAAGGGCTTCCACTCGGTCGTGTGGGGCTTCGCGGCGATCGCCGTATTCATGAGCGCGTACTACATGCTGTTCGGCGTGATCTCGATGATCGGCCTGTCCGTGAACCTGTTGCTGCTGGTCGCGGTGCTGTCGATGCTGCAGGCCACGCTCACGCTGCCGGGTATCGCCGCTATCGCGCTCGCGCTCGGTATGGCGATCGACGCGAACGTGCTGATCAACGAGCGCGTGCGCGAGGAACTGCGCCACGGCGCGCCGCCGCAACTGGCCATCCAGAACGGCTACGCGCATGCATGGGCGACGATTCTCGACTCGAACGTGACCACGCTGATCGCCGGCCTCGCGCTGCTCGCGTTCGGCTCCGGTCCGGTGCGCGGCTTCGCGATCGTCCACTGTATCGGCATTCTGACGTCGATGTTCTCGGCGGTGTTCTTCTCGCGCGGCCTGGTCAACTTCTGGTACGGCGGCAAGAAGAAGCTGAAGTCGCTGTCGATCGGCCAGGTGTGGCGTCCGCAAACGGCGGCGGCAGGCTCGGCCGCGTATGCCGGCAACACCCTCGGCGGCAGCGACGCCGCGACCGACACCGCGCAGGCCATCGCCACGGCGAAGGCGAAGGCGAAAGCGAAGGCAAGCTCGAAGGCACCGGCCGCGGCCGGCGCGCAGGGTCGCTCGAAGCCGACCGTGCGTCGCCGCAATGCGCCGGGCACGCCGACGTCGAATGACTCGACGCGGCAAAAACCGGGTTCATCCCGCTGAGTCCCGGAGAACAAGACCATGGAATTTTTCCGTTTCCGTAAAGACATTCCGTTCATGCAGCGCGCGTTGATCTTCAACGCGATCTCGCTGATCACCTTCCTCGCCGCCGTGTTCTTCCTCGTGCATCGCGGGCTGCATCTGTCGGTGGAATTCACCGGCGGTACCGTGATCGAGGTGCAGTATCCGGGCGCGGTGCCGCTCGACCCGGTGCGTAACACGCTCGGCAAGCTCGGCTATGCCGACGCGCAGGTGCAGAACTTCGGCTCCTCGCGCGACGTACTGATCCGTCTGCCGCTGAAGACGGGCTACACGTCCGCGCAGCAGAGCGACCAGGTGATGGGCGCGCTGAAGGCCGACACGCCGGAAGTGCAGTTGCAGCGCGTCGAGTTCGTCGGTCCACAGGTCGGCAAGGAGCTCGCCACCGACGGTCTGCTCGCGCTCGCCTGCGTGGTGGCCGGCATCGTGATCTACCTGTCGTTCCGCTTCGAATGGAAGTACGCGATCGCCGGCGTGATCGCCAACCTGCACGACGTCGTCATCATTCTCGGCTTCTTCGCGTTCTTCCAGTGGGAGTTCTCGCTGTCGGTGCTGGCCGCGGTGCTCGCGGTGCTCGGCTATTCGGTCAACGAGTCGGTCGTTATCTTCGACCGGATTCGCGAAACCTTCCGCCGCGAACGCAAGATGACCGTGATCGAAGTGATCAACCACGCAATCACCAGCACGATGTCGCGAACCGTCATCACGCACGGCTGTACGCAGATGATGGTGCTGTCGATGTTCCTGTTCGGCGGCCCGACGCTGCACTACTTCGCGCTCGCGCTGACGGTCGGTATTCTGTTCGGTATCTACTCGTCGGTGTTCGTCGCCGCGGCTCTTGCCATGTGGTTCGGCGTCAAGCGCGAAGACCTGATCAAGGACAAGAAGGAACGCGTCGATCCGGACGATCCGAACGCGGGCGCCCAGGTTTGATGCGCGCGTAACCGCTGAGGATGCGCACAATAAAAAAGGCCGGTTCTGTCGAACCGGCCTTTTGCGTCTACGTACGCCGTCGTTACCGCCTCGTTCCCAGGGCCTGTTCACGCTAATAACGAAGCGTGAACAGGCCCTAGCGGAACCCCAGCTTGCGCCGTGCGCCGATCAGCGCCGCGATGCTCAGCAGCGCGGCAAACATCACGTAGTAGCTCGGCGCTGCCTTCGAACCGGTCGCGCTGATCAGCCACGCGATGATGAACGGCCCGAAGCCGCCGAAGATCGTCACCGCGATGTTATACGCGAGCGACATGCCGGTCGTGCGCGTCTGCACTGGGAATATCTCCGACAGCAGTCCCGGCGTCGCGCCGAAGTAGCCGCTGACGAGAAAACCGAACACGATCTGCCACACGATCAGCGTGCCGAAGCTCGGATGCGCGATCAGGAACGCGAACGCCGGATAGACGAGCACGAACAGCAGCACGGCCGCGCCCAGCATGATGCGTGTGCGTCCATGCAGGTCCGACCAATGCCCGGCCACCGGCGAGAACACCATCTGGATCAGACCCGTCACCGCGATCGCCGAGAACGCGACCGACGGCGCGAGCCCCAGTTGCCGCACGCCATAGGTCGGCATGAACAGCATCAGATACGCGGACACGGTCCCGAGGATCACCACGCCCATCGCGATCACGAGCCGCAGCTTCTGCGTCGCGAACGTATCGCGCAGCGGCGTCTGCGTCGTTTCGGCGGCGAGGAATTCGGGCGTCTCGTCGAGCCTGGTGCGGATGTAGAACGCAACGGGCCCGATCAGCAGACCGAAGAAGAACGGCACGCGCCAGCCCCACGATGCCATCTGTTCCGGCGACAGCTGGCCGGTCAGCAACGCGCCGAAACCGGCCGCGAGCAGCGTCGTCAGACCCTGGCTCGCCATCTGCCAGCTCGCGTAGAAGCCGCGCCGGCCCGGCACGTGCTCGGCGAGAAACGCAGTCGCGCTGCCGAATTCGCCGCCGGCCGAGAAGCCTTGCATCAGCCGCGCGAGCACGAGGATCAGCGGCGCGGCGAGACCGATGCTCTGGTAGGTCGGCAAAATCGCGATGATCAGCGTGCCGCTCATCATCAGCAGGATGGAAAGCGTGAGCGCCCCCTTGCGCCCGGCGCGGTCCGAGTACGCGCCGATCACGATCGCGCCGAGCGGCCGCATGAAGAACGACACGCCGAACGTGCCGAGCGTGAGCAGCAGCGATACGGTGTCGTTGCCGGCCGGAAAAAACAGCTTGGAGATGGTCACGGCGAAAAAGCCGTACACCACGAGATCGAACCATTCGAGTGCGTTGCCGATCGAGGCGGCCACCACCGCGCCCCACGAATTCTGCCGGCTTCCCGCGACGCTTGCTGCTGTCGTTGCATTCATCCAGATCTCCTGTACTGCGCGAAATATTTATCGACACGAACGCATAACGTCCGCCCAGGCCATCCCGGCAACGCGCAGCACCGGCATGACTGCTTGCGCTCTATTTAACTGAAAAAATAAAAGCGATGCGAGCGACAAATGGCCGAGGCGCGCCACCATGGCCGAGGCGTTCGCAACGGGCGACAAAAAACCGCTTCGTCGGTGAACGACCGAAACGGTTTTCGTATTGCGGCGCAGCGCGGATCGAATCGCAACAGCTGCCGGCGCCCCTACTGCTGCTTGATACCTTCCGACTGGATATGCAGGCGCGTCTGCATGCTGAAGCCGTACTTCGCGCCGAACTCCATGCCGTAATCGGCGCGATTGAATTCGGTGCTCGCCTCGACGCCGCAGACTTCGCGCTTGAGGACCGGGTGCTGCATGCACTTGAACGAATCGATCTTCAGATTCACCGGCTTCGTGATGCCGCGAATCGTCAGCGTGCCGATCACCTCGACGGGCTTGTCGCCGTCGAACTTGATCTCGGTGCCCTTGTAGGTCACGGTCGGATACTTCTCGACGTCGAAGAACTCGGCGGCCCTCAGGTGATCGTCGAGCTTCGGGTTGCCGGTCTGTACCGAAGCGGGATCGACGGTGACGTCGATGGTGCCGGTTTTGGCCGCGCGATCGAGCGTCACCGTTCCCGTGGTCTTCGTGAATTTGCCGCGCCAGATCGACAGACCGCCAAAGTGGTCGGCCTCGAAGCTCGGAAACGTATGCATCGGATCAAGCAGATAGGTATCGGCGGCGAAGGCGCCGAACGACAGCGACGAAGCCAGCGCGCCAACAGCGATCAATATGGACGTTTTCAATTCGTGCTCCTGTTTTGCGTTGAAAATCGCGATGCAACCTGCGGTGGGAAAGCGGCCGCGCCCCACGTGGCGCGGCGGACCTCGCGAGCGCCGTGCGCGTTACTTGCGCGCGGCGACGATATGAAACTTGATCACGACGTCGTCGGCGACGACCGATGTGTCCTTCCATTCGCCGGTGCCGATGTCGAACTGCGAGCGCTTGATCGGCAGCGCGCCGTCGAAAGTCTGCATCGCGCCCTGCTGGCCGACCGTGACCGGCACCACGACCGTCTCCGACTTGCCCTTGATGGTCAGCTTACCGGTCACCTTGAACTGGCTGCCGCCGGCCGGCGCGATCGCGCTCGACACGAACGTCGCGCTCGGAAAGGTCTTCGCGTCGAACCATTCCTTGCCGCGCACCTGCTCGTTGTAGCTCTCGTCGCCGAGATCGTAGCTGGCGACGTCGATGTTGAGCTGCGCGCTGCCGGCCGTCGGTTTGGCCGGATCGAAGCTGACCTGCGCCGTGAACTTGTTGAACTTGCCTTCAACCGGCACGTTCATCTGCTTCGAGGTAGCCGTCACCGAACTCTTCGCGACGTCGACCTGCGCGAGCGCCGCGCCTGCGGCGCTCAGCGACGCCGCTGCGAACGCGGCCAGCATGTAGCGATAAAACGAACCCTTCATGGTTGTCCTTATTTGAGGAAGGGGATCATGCGCGACAGCAGGCCGTCGCGATCGAGCCATTGATGCTTGAGCGCCGCCGCGGTGTGTAGCGCGACCAGCACGAGCAACGTGTAATTCAACGCGATGTGCAGGTTCTTCAGCACTTCCTTCAGGTGCGGATCGGGCGCGATGATTCGCGGCAGCGGAATCAGCCCGAGGTAGACGACCGGCACGTTCGCCGCCGAGCTATACAGATAGCCGGACACGGGAATCACGATCATCAGCACGTACAGCAACAGATGTGTGACATGCGCGGCGCCACGCTGCCAGGTGGGCATGCGGCGCGGCATCGGCGGCGAGGCGTGGGTCGCGCGCCACAGGATGCGCACGATCGCGAGCGCGAACACGGTCACGCCGATCCATTTGTGCCACGAGAAATAGCGCAGCTTGGTGGGCGTGAAGCCCGGGATGTCGGTCATCACCCAGCCGAGCGCAAAGCCGCAGACGATCAGCAATGCGATCAGCCAGTGAAACGCGATGGCGGTCCGCGTGTACGACTCCCGGGTACCGAACGATGGATTGAGTGTCATGACAGATCAACGCAGGCAGTTAGAAGTTAACGGCGCGCCGCGGCCAGCTATTCCGCGATCACCGCCGCGCATCGGCGCGGCACGCGCGGCCGATGCGGCGGACATCATCGCCACAAAAGGCCGCCGGGCATGCCACGGGCGCCATGCTACCCCAAGCGCGAAAAGCTGGCTGGAGCGCGTCGGCGGAACGGGCCCGAATTTTGCGCTGCAATGGCCCCAGGGCGCCGCGTCACCGCCCTTGCGTTGAACGATTCGGGGACGGAAGTCCCCGAATCGACGCCATCTCAGGCCCGGACCAGCGCGCGCGGGGGACGGCGCCACGCCCCGCGCCGCGCGCGGCTCGCCTCGGTCGCGAGGCCGCGTTTGGTACTATTGCTGCTCACCGCCGTCCGACCCCTCGTAACGAGCAGGCCTTGCACGCCGCCACTACGTCGTTAGCCCATCTGCCGCATGGAACATGACAACCTGATCGCGTGCCATGAATGCGATACGCTGTTCCGCAAGCCACGGCTTGTCGGGCGCGTCGCCGCGCGTTGTCCGCGCTGCGGCGCGACGCTCTATCGCGGCGTCTCGCGCAAGCTCGACGCGATCTGCGCACTGACGCTCGCCGCGCTGATCACGTTCGTGATCGCGCAGGGCTTTCCGATCGTCGAACTCGAAACCAACGGCATCACGTCACAGACTACGCTGTTCGGCGCGCTCGTCGCGCTGTGGGGCGAGGACATGGAGATCGTCGCCGTGATGGTGTTCTGCTCGACGATCCTCTTTCCGTTCACCGAACTCGTCGCGCTGCTGTACGTGCTGGTGCCGCTACGCGCCGGCTACGTGCCCGCGCACTTCAATCGCGTGCTGCGCGCGATCCAGTTCGTGCGGCCGTGGGGCATGATCGAAGTGTTCATGCTCGGCGTGCTGATCACGATCGTGAAGATGGTGAGCCTCGCGCGCGTGATTCCCGAGGCGGCACTGTTCGCTTTCGGCGCGCTGACGCTGATGTTCGCGGTCGTCGTCACATTCGATCCGCGCGTGCTGTGGGATGTCGCCGACGAGATCGACGCGAGCGGCGATCGGCCGTTGCCGCGCACGTCGGACAACAGCGCGGCGGTCGCGGTCGGCTCGCTCGCCGGTCCGCCGGCGCCGTCCGCGCTCGCGGGCTCGACCAGCGGCAGCGCTGGTGGCACAACCAACAGCACGGCGGACGGCACCCCGCCCGGCTTGCCGCCCACGCCGCGCGAAGGATGAGCCCGCGATGAAATACGTCACCGCGAAACGCGCGGGCCTGCTGTCCTGCCATTCGTGCGGGCGCGTCGAACCGCGCATCCGCTCGGTCACGCCGCAGCACTGCGGCCGCTGCGGCGCGCACCTGCACTCGCGCAACCCCGACAGCCTGATGCGCACATGGGCACTGCTGATCGCCGCGGCGCTGCTGTATATCCCGGCGAATCTGCTGCCGGTGATGCATACGTCGTCGCTGCTCGGCTCCGAGGACGACACCATCATGAGCGGCGTCGTCTATTTCTGGACCTCCGGCGACTGGCCGCTCGCGATGATCGTGTTCATCGCCAGCATCCTGGTGCCGATGCTGAAGCTCTCGGTGCTCGTGCTGCTCACCGTCACCGCTCAGCGCCGCTCGCGCTGGCGTCCGCAACAGCGCACGTCGCTGTACCGGATGGTCGAGCGGATCGGCCGCTGGTCGATGCTCGACGTGTTCGTCGTCACGCTCACCGTGGCGCTCGTGCGTTTCAAATCGCTGGCCGTGATCACGGCCGGGCCGGGCGCGATCGCGTTCGGCTCGGTCGTGATCCTGACGATGCTGGCCTCCATGCAATTCGATCCACGACTCATCTGGGACCCCGTGGAAAGCCGTACCCCAACACCTCAGGATCTCGACCATGACTAGCCCGCAAGGACCGACGCCCGCTTCCGATGACGCGCCGCGCAACGATTCGAACGGACCCAGACTGCCGCCCCAACTGCCCGACCCCGAGATCGAGCCACGCAGCCGCTGGCTGCCGTCGCTCGTCTGGGTGATTCCGCTGATTGCCGCGCTGATCGGCATCGCGCTCGTGATCAGGTCGGTGACCGAGCGGGGCCCCGTGATCACGATCAGCTTCATCAGCGCGGAAGGCCTCGAGCCGGGCAAGACCAAGGTCAAGTACAAGGACGTCGACGTGGGCGCGGTTAAGACGATCACGCTGTCGCAGGATCTGTCGCACGTGCTCGTGCAGGTGCAGTTGACCAAGGAAGGCGGAAAGTTCGCGGTCAAGGACTCGCGCTTCTGGGTGGTGCGCCCGCGCGTCGGCGCGAGCGGCGTGTCGGGTCTGACCACGCTGCTGTCGGGCTCGTACATCGGCGCCGACGCGGGCCGCTCGACCGAAAGCGAGAGCAACTTCGTCGGCCTCGAAACGCCGCCGCCCATCACCGGCGACCAGAAAGGCCACCAGTACACGCTGCACGGCGATTCGCTCGGCTCGATCGACATCGGCTCGCCGATCTTCTACCGGCGCGTACAGGTCGGCCAGGTGGTCGGCTTTTCGCTCGACAAGAGCGGCACCGGCGTGACGATGCGGGTGTTCGTGTCGGCACCGTTCGACCAGTACGTCGGCACCAACACGCGCTGGTGGCATGCGAGCGGCGTCGATCTGCGGCTCGATTCGAGCGGCTTCAAGCTGAACACGCAGTCGCTCGCGACAGTGATCGTCGGCGGTCTGTCTTTCCAGTCGCCGCCCGGCCAGAACATGGGCCCGCAGGCGCCGAACAACCAGACCTTCCGCCTCGGCTCGGACGAAGCGGACGCGATGCGCGAACCAGACGGCGTGCCCTTGCGCGTCGTGATGAACTTCAACCAGTCGCTGCGCGGGCTGTCGATCGGCGCACCGGTCGATTTCCGCGGCATCGTGCTCGGCCAGGTGACCAATATCGGCATCGACTACGATCCGAAGACGCAGAGCTTCACGATGCCGGTCACGATGAACCTGTACCCGGACCGCCTCGGCAAGCGCTTCCGCGAGAGCTCGCCGCAGCCGGGCACGCTCGCCGGCGAGAACCTGCTGCAGGAACTCGTCAGGCACGGCCTGCGCGGCCAGTTGCGCACCGGCAACCTGATCACGAGCCAGCTGTACGTGGCGCTCGATATCTTCCCGAAAGCGCCGCCGGCCAAGGTCGACGTGACGACCGATCCGTTCGAGCTGCCGACCATTCCGAACACGCTCGACGAACTGCAGCTGCAGGTCGCCGACATCGCGAAGAAGCTCGACAAGGTGCCGTTCGACCAGATCGGCGCGAATCTGAACACCGCGCTGAAGAACGCCGACCAGCTGTTCTCGCGTCTCGACAACGAAGTCGTGCCGCAGGCGCGCGACACGCTGACGGCCGCGAAGCAGACCTTCAGTTCGGCCCAGGCAACCTTGCAGCAGGATTCGCCGATGCAGTCCGACGTTCATCAGGCGCTGCAGGAACTGACGCGCACGTTGCAGTCGCTGAACGCGCTGTCGGACTACCTCGAGCGTCATCCCGAATCGCTGTTGCGCGGTAAATCAGGAGATAAACCATGATGTTTGCCCGGCTCCCCCGTCCGCCGCGCGCGCTCGTGCGCGGTGCCGTACGCGGCGTCGCGTACGGCACCGCACTGGCTGCGGCTCTCGCCATCGCGGCGTGCTCGTCGCCGTCGAGCCGTTTCTATACGCTGGGTGGCGCGGATAGCGCAAGCACCGCCGCGAATGGCACCGCGCCGGCCGTCGCGCGCACGAGCGCCGCGCCTGCCTGGCTGATCGAAGTCGCGCCGGTCAACGTGCCGCCGCAGGTGGCGAGAAATCAGCTGGTCGTGCAGACCGGGCCGACTCAGGTGCAGTTGCTCGAACAGGAGCGTTGGGCGTCGCTGCCCGGCGATGAAATCCGCCGCGCGCTGTCGACGAATCTGACGCAGCAGCTCGGCACCATCGATACGTTCGGCACCGCGCACCCCGACGACGCGGCCGTCTACCGGATCGCCATGAACGTGCAGCGCTTCGAGTCGTGGCCCGGCTCGCATGCGTTGATCGATGCGGTGTGGAGCGTGCGGGCCGTGCGCAGCAATGCGGTGATGACGTGTCGCAGCGTGGTCAGCGAGACGGTTGGCGGCGGGTACGACGCGCTCGTCGATGGACATCGGCGCGCGCTCGCGGAAGTGTCGACACAGATCGCGATGGGCGTGCGCGCGATGGCGGCAACGGCCGTCGCTTCCACGAGCACGACGGGCCGGCCTTCGTCTTCGGCCAGACCCGCCGCGGCGCCGGCCGTGCCGCCCTGTCCTTCGGCGGGAACGGCCGCGGGAGCCGGCGCCTGACAGGCCTGGCTGGCGCGAGCCCGGTGCCCGCGTGCACACGCGTGTTGATCCGGGCCGCACCCACTTCAGCGCACACCTTCAGCAGACGCGCATCCGCAATACCTGCTTGCCCCTCCGATTCCGCGCGTCTCTGCACGAAAACATCATGTTCGACTCCATCACACGGTTGATAAAAAAATGGCGCGCGTCGCGCGACGGCGGCCATCAACTCGATGTCCTGCTCGCGATCGCCGACAAGAGCGCACCGTATGCGGAACGCAGCGAGTGGCTGATCGAACTCGTGCACTGGATTCGCCGGGGCCGTACGATGCGGCCCGTCACGACGGATACCGACGACACCGCCGCCCCACAGTCCAACCCCGCCCATACGCGCATCCGCTACCTGCTGCACGTGCTCGATCGCAACCCGGCGTGGAAGGCGAACGTCGCCGGCATCCTGCGCGCGCTGCTGCGCGAAAGCGATGGCCTCTCGCTGCTGTGCGACGCCGGCATGCCGGTGCATTCGGGCTTCTTCGGCGCGGTGTTCGAACGCCTCGAGGCGTCGCTGATTCCGCCCGCGCCGAACCGCCGCGACCTCACCGCGATCGTCACGCTGATGTTCGGCTCCGAGAGCGACGTCGAATGGATCGACACGCTGCCCACCGATCTGCTGGTGCGTATCCACGCGCTATTCGACTACGCGTCCGACGACGAAGAAGACGGACGCGACAGCACGCCCTTCTCGCTCGACCTGCTGGCCGCGCTGCACAACCTGACCTGCCAGATCAGCTCGACCGGACTGTCGCAAACGGTGCGCAGCCGGCTGGGCGGTGTGGCGCCACCTGGCGATCGCATCGACGACCGCGTCGACCGCGTAATCGACGCACGAACCACCGACGTCAACGGCGTGCGCGTCGCAATGGAAAGCCAACCGTTCTACCGTCTCACCCGCGCGATGCTCGCGGTCGAAGCCGCTCACGACGCGTACGCGGCGGGCGGCCCGCAGGAGCCGCTGCTACGCGAGGTCAACTATCTGCGGCTGCTGCTCGACGAATGCCGCGGCGCAACCGACAACGTGTTCGCGCATCTGTACCGCAACGGCGTGAGTGTCGACATCGTGTTCCAGGTCGAGCGGATGCGCATGCGCATCGAGCGCGCCGAGCATCTGCTCGATGCCTGGATGGCGCAGGACGATCTGCACGCGGCCGCGCGCCTGACCGCCGAACTCGTGCGCGCCAATCACGCGAGCCAGAGCGTCGCGCATCTCGCGCGCAGCAATTCATCGCTGCTCGCGCGCAAGATCGTCGAGTACAGCGCGGACACCGGCGAACACTACATCGCGCGCGATCGCGCCGAGTATCTGAAGATGATACGCATGGCGGCCGGCGGCGGACTCGTGACCGTCGTCACCGTGTGCGTGAAGTTCGCGATCACCGGCGCCCATCTGCACGCGATGCTCGAAGGCGTGCTCGCCGGCATCAACTACGCGGCGAGCTTTCTGCTGATCCACTTCCTGCACTTCTCGCTCGCGACCAAACAGCCCGCGATGACCGCGCCGACGCTCGCGCGCGAACTCGACGGCGTCGGCACGCCGGCCGGCGTCGATAGTTTCGTGAGTTCGGTGACCGCACTGATGCGCACGCAGGCCGCGGCGGTGCTCGGCAACGTGCTGCTGGTGTTTCCCGTCAGTCTGTGCGTGGATCTGCTGTACCACGCGCTGTTCAACACCGACCTCATTTCGGCCGACAAGGCGATCGCGACGCTGCAGTCGTTCTCGCTGATCGGGCCGACGCCGTTCTATGCGGCGTTGACGGGCGTGCTGCTGTGGTCGTCCAGCCTGCTCGCGGGCTGGGCGGACAACTGGTTCATCCTGCATCGCGTCGCCGACGCGCTCGCCTACAACCGGCGCCTGCGCATGACGCTCGGCGTGGCCGGCGCCGACCGTCTCGCGCGCTGGTGCCGCGCGAACGTCGCGGGCGTGGTCGGCAATATCACGCTCGGCCTGATGCTCGGGCTCGTGCCGGCGATCCTCACCGCCTTCACGTTCAAGTTCGACGTGCGTCACGTGACGCTGTCTGCCGGCTCGATCGGCGTGGCGCTCGGCGTGCTCGGCGAAAGCGCGCTGAAGCTGCCGGCTCTGTGGTGGGCGGTGGCGGGCGTCGGCAGCATGGCGATTCTCAATGTCGCGGTGAGTTTTGCGCTGGCGTTCTACATGGCGGTGAAATCGCGCGATTTGCGGCGCAATGCGGTGCGCTCGCTGCGCGGGGCGATCTGGCAGCGGGTCAGGCGGCATCCGCTGGAACTCGTGTGGCCGGCCAAAGCGGTACGCGAGGCGAGATAGCGCGAGGACAGGCGGCGGGCCGGCGCCCAATCGTGCCGGCCCGCCGACCCCGACCGCGTACAATAGCGCCTTATCCAACGCCTTGCGGCAACCTCAATGTCCTTCGATTTCTTCCTTCCTTGCCCGCGCGGGCTCGAAGCTCCGCTCGCGGCCGAACTCGCCGAAATTGCCGCCAAACATCTGAACGGCGCCGCCTTCACGGCCGGCGCCCAGGTACCGGGCGGCGTGCATTTTCGCGGCGGCTGGGCCGCCGGCATGGCCGCCAATCTGCACTCGCGTCTCGCGAGCCGCGTGCTGCTGAAAATCGCGGAGCGGCCCTACCGCAGCGAGCAGGACATTTACGCGCTCGCGCTCGAGCAGCGCTGGGAGCAGTGGTTCTCCGCGCACGAGACGCTGCGCGTCGACGTCACCGCGATCAAGTCGCCGCTGCGCAGTCTCGAGTTCACGACGCTGCGCGTGAAGGACGCGATCTGCGATCGTCTGCGCGAAACAAGCGGCGTGCGGCCGAGCATCGACACCGCGATGCCCGACGTGCGCGTGTTCGCGTTCCTGAGCGCGACCGACTGCACGCTGTACCTCGACACTTCCGGCGATCCGCTGTTCAAGCGCGGCTGGCGTCTCGACAAGGGCGCGGCGCCGCTGCGCGAAAACCTCGCGGCTGGCATTCTGCGTCTGACTGGCTGGCAGGCCGGCACGCCGCTCTACGATCCGATGTGCGGCAGCGGCACGTTCCTCGCGGAAGCGGCGCAGCTCGCGTTGAACATCGCGCCGGGCGTCGAGCGGCGCTTCGGCTTCGAGAAGCTCAAACAGTTCGACGCGCGGAGCTGGCAAGCGCTGAAGGGCGCCGCGCTCGAAGCGAAAAACGCGGCGCGCGGCTCGCGCGGCGCGGATCTGGAGATTTTCGGCAGCGACATCTCCGGCGACATGCTCGAAAAAGCGCGCGCGAACTTCGAGCGCGCCGGCTTGCCGCCCATTTCGCTCAAGCAGCTCGATGCGCGCGACATGACCCCGCCTGGCTCGGCGCCGGGCATCCTCGTCGCGAATCCGCCGTATGGCGAGCGGATCGAAGTGCGCGGCCGCAATGCGCGCGGCGAGCTTCGCGAAGGCCGCGGCAATCGCGACGACGACGGCTTCCGCCGCATTCAGGAAGAAGCGCCGGACAGCGAGTTTTTCCAGTTGCTCGGCAATGCGTTGAAGCAGCGCTTTGCCGGATGGCATGCGTTCATCCTGACGTCGGATCGCAAGCTTCCGGGGCAACTGCGGCTGCGCGAATCGACGAAGACGCCGCTGTTCAACGGTGCGCTCGAATGCCGGCTGTTCCGCTTCGATCTGATCGCGGGCAGCGTGCGGCAGCGTCCGCAGGGCGATACGCCGGCGGCTTGAGGCTGTTTCTAGCGGGGCGGCGCGCTGTCGTCGCCCTGTCGTCATCGCGTCGCTCGAAAAGCAGGCCACGCGCATGAGCGATGTGGTCGGCGTGTTTCAGTTGCTGGTGGGGTGAAGCGGTCGCGTCTTCGCACCCTACTGCCACCACGCTGTCAGCAGCACCCCCGCACACTCCTTCTCACGCCATCCGGCGCTTGAACGGCCTACTGCCAACCGAAGGAGAGTGTCATGTCCGCATTGCCCAAACTCGTTGCCTGGTTCGAAATCCCGTCCGTCGATTTCGATCGCGCGGTGCGCTTTTACGAAGCCGCGCTCGACGCCCCGTTGAATCGACAGGAGATCGGCGGCCAGCCGATCGCCGTGTTCAGCTACGAGGAGCCCGCGACCGGCGGCGCGATCGTCCACAATCCGTCGATGACGCCCGGCGTCGACGGCGTCACCGTCTACCTGAACGCGCTGCCTACCGTCGACGCGGCGCTTGCGCGCATCGAACGGGCGGGCGGCAAGACCGACGGCCCGGTGATCAAGCTGCCGCAGGACATCGGCTATATCGCGTTCTTCACCGATACCGAAGGCAACCGCCTCGGCCTGCATTCGCGCACCAACGGCTAAGCGCGCACCTGAAGCCGCTGCGCCCGGACCGAAGGCCGCCATGCGGCGCTATCATCGCGGGACCGTCCCCTTCCTCCTCTACCCGACGCCCACGATGACGCGCCGCGCCGACCGCCTGTTCCAGATCGCCGAGTTGCTGCGCGGCCGGCGCCTGACCACCGCGCAGCAACTAGCCGACTGGCTGAACATCTCGCCGCGCACGGTCTATCGCGACGTGCGCGATCTGCAATTGTCAGGGGTGCCGATCGAAGGCGAAGCGGGCATCGGTTATCGGCTGTCGCGCTCGGCAAGTCTGCCGCCGCTGACCTTCACCGCCGACGAACTCGCCGCGCTCGCCGCCGGCGCGCGCATGCTCGAATCATGGGGTGGCGCGGGCTTCGCGAGCGGCGCGCGGGGCGCGCTGGCCAAAATCGCATCGGCGATGCCCGCCGACAAGCGCGCGACGCTCGAACGGCTCGCGATCTTCGCGCCGTCGTTTCACATCAAGGGGGATTTTTCGACGCAGCTCGACTCGCTGCATCGCGCGATCGATGCGCGCCAGGTGGTGCGCTTCGCGTACACCGACGCCAACGGCGCCGACACCGAGCGCCGCGTCTGGCCGCTCGCGCTCGCGTACTGGGGCGCGCGCTGGACGCTCGGCGCATGGTGCGAGCTGCGTGCTGATTTCCGCAACTTCGGACTGGAGAAGATGCGCGATCTCGAAGTGCTCGAGACGTATCCGGATCAGGAAGGCAGGCGGCTCGCGGATCTGCTGCGGCACGTAAACGCGAGGCCGAAAATATGAAAAGGATCGCGGCGCGACGCACCGCGATCTCAGGGTCTGTTTACCGCTAACGAGCTACTCGACCGACTTCACCATATCCTCGATCACCTTCTTCGCGTCGCCGAACACCATCATCGTCTTGTCCATGTAGATGCGTTGATGGTCATTGGGTCAAGCTCCCTATGAAAGCCCGCCGCATCAGGCTTACGGCCGCGGTGCCTGGCGATCCAGGCGGTTATCGCAGGTAAAACGCATTCCGGTAAGTCCAGTTACCGGCATTGACCCGACGCGAAATTTTTCGCGTCCGCGAAAAATCACGCGGCCTGCCAAGGGTTCACAAGGGAGACGCCCGTTGCTACGAAATCAGCGACATTTCGCGTCACCACGGTCATACCATGAACGATCGCCGTAGCGGCGATAAGCGCGTCACGCTCCGAGCGCCGATCCGGTACATGCAAGCGCGCGCAGCGTAAGGCAACGCCCGTATCGACAGGCAGCACGCGATCCGCAAATTCAGTTAAGACCTGCTCATCGAGCCATGCGCGCAGCAACGCGCCTTGGCTCGGGTCGCTGCGCTCCTTCAGCAAAACGCCCGTTGCCAGCTCCATGATCGTGATTGCAGAAACAAAGAGCGCCGAAGCATCGACGCTCTTTGCCCAGGCGACGAGGTTGGCATCCGCCCTGCGCCCCTTACGGAGTTCGGAAACGACATTCGTATCGATAACAAACATCAGAATTCAGCCGGCCGAATGGATATATCCACGCGCGGCGGATCGAATTCAATGTCAGCAACCTCGGGCATGGCCAAGGCGTCCACGATGTTGCGACGCTGTCTGACGAGAAGCCAGTATTCCTCGATGCTCAGCAAAACATGGGCGGGCCTGCCGCGATCGGTGATGAATACAGGGCCGTCCTTGGTCGCCTTTTTCGCCCGGGTCACGTCCTGATTGAGTTCCCTGCTGGATAAGGTCGTAATCGTCATATTTCCTCCCGCCACCGAACGTAGTAACGTTACTACATGTCAGGAATGTAGACAAGTCACTACGTTGTGAGTTCCGAAAGAGAAATTTTCGCGTCCGCGAAAAATCCGCCGACGGCGGCTCACTTATGCTCGCTCTCCTTATCGAGAGCGAGCAACGCAAGGTGGTCATCCAGCTCGCGTCGCAAGAGCTGGAGCGTATCCAATTTCTTCACTTGCTCGGTGAAAAGCGTGTAAAGCGTCGTCTCGTCCGCCGACGTCGCGTTGCCGGCTTGTTGGGCCGCCGCCACCTCATATTGCATGCGCGCAATTTCATGGGTTACAGCCGTGAGCGTGGCCTGTAGCCGAGCCCTTTCGAATGCTTTCGATGCGATCGAAGGATTTATGTCTTTTAGGCTGCGCCAGACGCGATGTGCCCCAGCTGAATAATCTTCCCGGATTGGGACGACCGCTTGGAGGAATCCGGCCAGGTCGCGGGCTTCGACAGTGGCGACACGCTGATCGCGAACCGTGGCAGCTTCTTCGATGGACTCCTCGCCAAGCTCCGGGCTCTCCGTTTTCTTAACGTATGACAAAAAGCGTGGCACCGTATAAATCTGGAAGTCCTGTCCGGTCTCCGTCATCAATTCTTGCCGCAGTGCCGGCAATACGCCGATTTTCTTTCCTTCGACTTCAAGGACCCAATCCTCCTTCTGGTCGTCGCTCACAAAGACGATGGGGGACTTCTCGGCACTCGCGGAGTGCCCCCAAATTTCCTGACTAGCCGTTGAACGCTTCGCGCAAGCTGATCCGCTGCCCCTTCAGGCTGCAGACAATTCGCCACGCGTACACCGACGCGAACGGCGCCGACACCGAGCGCCGCGTCTGGCCGCTCGCGCTCGCGTACTGGGGCGCGCGCTGGACGCTCGGCGCATGGTGCGAGCTGCGTGCTGATTTCCGCAACTTCGGACTGGAGAAGATGCGCGATCTCGAAGTGCTCGAGACGTATCCGGATCAGGAAGGCAGGCGGCTCGCGGATCTGCTGCGGCATGTGGACGCGAGGCCGAACAGATGAAAAGGATCGCGGTGACCCACCGCGATCCTGACGCCGATTCACCGCTAGCGATCTAGTCGACCGCCTTCACCATATCCTCGATCACCTTCTTCGCGTCGCCGAACACCATCATCGTCTTGTCCATGTAGAACAGGTCGTTGTCGAGCCCGGCGTAGCCCGCCGCCATCGAGCGCTTGTTGACGATCACGGTGCGCGCCTTGTACGCCTCGATGATCGGCATGCCCGCGATCGGCGACTTCGGATCGTTCTTCGCGGCCGGATTCACCACGTCGTTCGCGCCGAGCACGAGCACCACGTCGACCTGGCCGAACTCGCCGTTGATGTCCTCCATCTCGTACACCATGTCGTACGGCACTTCGGCCTCGGCGAGCAGCACGTTCATGTGACCCGGCATGCGGCCGGCCACCGGGTGAATGGCGTACTTCACCTCGATGCCCTTCTCGACCAGCTTGTCGGTCAGCTCCTTCAACGCATGCTGCGCGCGCGCGACGGCCAGCCCGTAGCCCGGCACGATCACGACCGTTTCCGCGTTGCCCATCATGAACGACGCGTCATCGGCCGAACCCGATTTCACCGGACGCTGCTCCGCCGCGCCGCCCACGGCCGCGCCCGGCTCGTTGCCGAAACCGCCGAGGATCACGTTGAAGAACGAGCGGTTCATCGCGCGGCACATGATGTACGACAGGATCGCACCCGACGACCCCACCAGCGAGCCGGCGATGATCAGCATCGGATTGTTCAGCGAAAAGCCGATGCCCGCCGCCGCCCAGCCCGAGTACGAGTTCAGCATCGACACGACGACCGGCATGTCCGCGCCGCCGATCGGAATGATGATCAGCACGCCGAGCACGAACGCGATGATCGTCATGATGATGAACGGCAGCCACGACTGCGTGAGGAAGAAGAGGACGCCAAAGCCGAGCATCGCGAGCGCGAGCATCAGGTTGATCAGATGCTGGCCGCCGTAGACCACTGGCGCACCCTGAAACAAGCGGAACTTGTACTTGCCCGACAGCTTGCCGAAGGCGATCACCGAGCCGCTAAAAGTAATCGCGCCGACGAACGTGCCGATGAACAGTTCGATGCGGTTGCCGTACGGCAGGAAGCCCTCGATCGGCACGTCGGGATCGACGAGGCCGAACGCGGCCGGCTCCGACACCACCCCATACGCGATGCACACGGCCGCGAGACCGATCAGCGAGTGCATCGCCGCGACCAGTTCAGGCATCTTGGTCATCTCGACGCGCGCGGCGACGAACGCGCCGATCGCGCCGCCGATCACGAGCCCGAACAGCAGCAGGCCGAGACCGAGACCGAGATTGGAGCCAAGTACTTCGGCCTGCCGCGAGATCAGCGCGATGGTCGTCAGAATCGCGATCGCCATGCCGACCATGCCGAAGGTATTGCCGACGCGCGCGGTCTTCGGATTGGACAGCCCCTTGAGCGCCTGGATGAAGCAGACCGACGCGACCAGATACAGCAGCGTGACGACGTTCAGGCTCATTTACGTACCCTCCTTGCCGCCAGCCGGTAGTTTCCTGGGTTCTTTCTTCTTGAACATCTCGAGCATTCGCCGCGTGACGAGGAATCCGCCGAACACGTTGACGGCCGCGAGCGCGACCGCGATCGTGCCGAAGAACTTCCCGGCGCTGCCGACGGTGAGACCCGCCGCGAGCATCGCGCCGACGATCACGATCGCCGAGATCGCATTGGTCACCGCCATCAGCGGCGTATGCAGCGCGGGCGTGACGTTCCAGACCACGTGATAGCCGACGTAGATCGCCAGCACGAAGATGATCAGGTTGATCACCGTGTGATTGATGACTTCCATCTTCGGCTTCCCCCTATGCGTTGCGCGTGACCTGGCCGTCGCGAGCCAGCAGCGTGGCCGCGACGATGTCGTCCGCGAGATCGATGTTCAGCGTGCCTTCCTTGGCGATAATCAGCTTCAGGAAGTCGAGCACGTTGCGCGCGTACAGCGACGACGCGTCGGCGGGCACCATCGCGGCGAGATTCGTATAGCCGACGATCTGCACGCCATAGCGCACCACCACCTGGTCCGCCTCGGTCAGCGGACAATTGCCGCCGCGCCGGCCGTCGACTTCGGGGCCGCGGCCGGCCGCGAGGTCGACGAGCACCGAGCCCGGTTTCATCGCCTGCACGGTTTCGACCGACAGCAGCGTCGGCGCGGGGCGGCCTGGAATCAATGCGGTCGAGATCACCACGTCGGCCTGCTTCGCGCGCTCGTGCACGAGCGCCGACTGGCGCGCGAGCCACGACGGCGGCATCGGCCGCGCGTAGCCGCCCACGCCTTGCGCGGCCTCGCGCTCCTCGTCGGTCTCGTAGGGCACGTCGAGAAACTTCGCGCCGAGCGACTCGATCTGCTCCTTGACGGCCGGGCGCACGTCGGACGCTTCCAGCACGGCGCCGAGGCGCTTCGCGGTGGCGATCGCCTGCAGGCCAGCCACGCCCGCGCCGAGAATCAGCACGCGCGCGGCCTTCACGGTGCCGGCAGCGGTCATCAGCATCGGCATGAAGCGCGGATAGAGCGTCGCCGCGAGCAGCACCGCCTTGTAGCCGGCGATGTTCGCCTGCGACGACAGCACGTCGAGGCTCTGCGCGCGCGTGGTGCGAGGCGCGGCTTCGAGCGCGAACGCGGTGACGCCGGCCGCGGCGAGCTTGCCCGCGTTGTCGGCGTTGAACGGATCGAGCATGCCGACCAGCGTCGCGCCGCGCTTGAGCAGCGGCAGTTCGGAATCGGTGGGGGATTGGACTTTGAGGACGAGATCTGCGCCGAATGCAGTGGCGGCATCGACGATTTCCGCGCCCACGGCCGTATAGGCGTCATCGGGAAAGCTCGCGCCGGCGCCGGCGCCGCTCTGGAGCGTGACCCGGTGGCCTTGCGCCACGTACTTCTTGACCGTCTCGGGCGTCGCGGCAACGCGGGTTTCATGCGCGCGCGTCTCGGCTGGCACTCCGATGTGCATCGTTGTTCCTCCTCGACTTCCTGTTTGACGACAGATCTGCCGACGAGGCTCGCCGGCTTGCACATGCAACGGCTAACGCAGGCCCCACTTTAACCGGAAACCGCCACATCACAAATATCGGGGTCGATGCGAATGCGCGGCAGACCGCCAAACTGTTACGGATCGGTCGCGATGCCACCTCGAACACGCTGCGAACCGGCTGCCAGCGGTCACCAGGCAGCCGGCGCGCATAACCGGTAAAATGCGCACCCATGAAACCGGAAACCTGGCGGCCGCACGTGACCGTCGCGGCGATCGTCGAGCGTGACGGGCGCTTCCTGCTTGTCGAGGAACACACTGCCGCCGGCCTGCGCCTGAACCAGCCCGCCGGCCACCTCGAGGCGGGCGAAACGCTGCTGGAAGCGGTGGTCCGCGAAACGTTCGAGGAAACCGCGCATCCGTTCGCGCCCGAGGCGCTCGTCGGCATGTACATGACCCACTTCGAGCGGCCGGACCGCGCGGGCACCACGTACCTGCGCTTCACCTATTGCGGCGCGGGCGGCGAACCGGACCCGGCGAGTTCGCTCGATCCCGACATCGTCCGCACGCTGTGGATGAGCGCCGATGAGTTGCGCGCCTGCCCCGAGCGGCATCGCACGCCGCTCGTGATGCAGTGCATCGACGATTACCTGGCCGGCCGGCGTTTCCCGCTCGACGTCGTCCATACGCATTCGGTTGCGCCGAAGCAATAAGGCCGTCACGAGCGGCCCCACAGATCCATGCAGTCATGCAGCACCCAGTGAGTACCTTATGAGCAAGCGCAAAGTCGTAGTAGGCATGTCGGGCGGCGTCGATTCGTCGGTCACCGCGTGGCTGCTAAAGGAACAGGGCTACGACGTGGTCGGCCTGTTCATGAAGAACTGGGAAGACGACGACGACAGCGAATACTGCTCGACGCGCCAGGACTGGATCGACGTGGTGTCGGTGGCGGACCTGATCGGCATCGACGTCGAGGCGGTCAACTTCGCGGCCGAGTACAAGGACCGCGTGTTCGCCGAATTCCTGCGCGAATATTCGGCCGGCCGCACGCCGAACCCGGACGTGCTGTGCAACGCCGAGATCAAGTTCAAGGCCTTCCTCGATCACGCGATGTCGCTCGGCGCGGAAACGATCGCGACCGGCCACTACGCGCGCGTGCGCGAGAACGATGGCCGCTTCGAGCTGCTGAAGGCGCTCGACCATACCAAGGACCAGTCGTACTTCCTGCATCGGCTGAACCAGGCGCAGTTGTCGAAAACACTGTTCCCGCTCGGCGAAATTCCCAAGACGAAGGTCCGCGAGATCGCCGCGCAGATCGGCCTGCCGAACGCGAAGAAGAAGGATTCGACCGGCATCTGCTTCATCGGCGAGCGGCCTTTCCGCGACTTCCTGAACCGCTATCTGCCGACCAGGCCGGGCCCGATGAAGACCACCGACGGCAAGATCGTCGGCGAGCACATCGGCCTCGCGTTCTACACGTTCGGCCAGCGCAAGGGCATCGGTCTCGGCGGCAGCAAGGACGGCAGCGGCGAGCCCTGGTTCGCCGCCGGCAAGGATATTCCGACGAATACGCTGTACGTCGCGCAGGGACACGACCATCCGTGGCTGCTGTGCCATACGCTGTCGGCGGGCAACACGAGCTGGGTCGCGGGCGAGCCGCCGGCCGACGGCTTCGCGTGCGGCGCGAAGACGCGCTACCGGCAGGCCGACGCGGCGTGCACGTTCAACGCCTCGGCGGGAGGCGGTTCGGGCGAAGGCCTCTTCGAACTGAGCTTCGACGCCGCGCAATGGGCCGTCACGCCGGGCCAATCGGCGGTGCTGTATGACGGCGACGTGTGCCTCGGCGGCGGCATCATCGAACGCGCGATGACCGGGCAACCGGCCGAGCTGCCGCAGGATCAGGCGCCGAAGCAAACCCGCGCGCAGCGTCGCCAGGCAGGCGCACAAGCCAAAGCAGCCGCAAGGCCAGGCGCAGGACGAGCCGCAAACCCCGCGGCAAAACGCGGCTCTGCTCGGCGCGCGTTGAGCGATGCATAACGGCGGGCGCGGCGGGTCGTACCATTCCGACAGGTTCGCGCCGTTCACCATGTTTCCCCCGCCTGGCGCATTCACACACACTTCACCTTCGCGTGCGACGCTTGGCTTCCATTCGCAGGCCTTATCTTCGGGCTTCGCCGGTCCGCGTCGCACCGTGACCCGCAACCGCCAGTTTTCCCTCGCGACCGATACCGCCCGCACCCCCGTGCGGACGATGCCGCCGCAATGATCTTCACTGCACTGGAGTCCCCATGTTTTCTCGACGCTATCTGGCCATGTGGTGCGCAATCGCCCTCACCGCGGTATGTGCCGCGCTCGCCGCGACGCATCGCCTGTCGTGGTTCTGGATCCTCGTGCCGGCCGCGCTCGTCGCGCTCGGCTTGTTCGACCTGACGCAACAGCGCCACGCGATCCTGCGCAATTACCCGCTGTGGGGCCACCTGCGCTTCATTTTCGAATCCATCCGCCCGGAGATCCGTCAGTATTTCGTCGAAGACGATACCGACGAAAAGCCGTTCTCGCGTGCGCAACGCAGCATCGTCTATCAACGCGCGAAGAACGACGTGGACAGCCGCCCGTACGGCACGCGGATCGACGTGAAGGCACTCGCGCACGAGTGGATCAGCCACTCGCTCGTGCCGACCACGCTCGATGGCCACGACTTTCGCGTCGTCGTCGGACCCGATCGCGCGCAGCCATATTCGATGTCGATCTTCAACGTATCGGCGATGAGCTTCGGCTCGCTGTCGGCCAACGCGATCATGGCGCTGAATCTCGGCGCGAAGAAAGGCAACTTCGCGCACGACACCGGCGAAGGCTCGATGTCGAAGTATCACCGCGAACATGGCGGCGACATCATCTGGGAAATCGGGTCCGGTTATTTTGGATGCCGTAACGATGACGGCACCTTCAACGCCGGGAAGTTCGCGAAGCAGGCCGCCGAACCGCAGGTGAAGATGATCGAGGTGAAGCTGTCGCAAGGCGCGAAGCCGGGTCACGGCGGCGTGCTGCCGGCCGCGAAGATCACACCCGAAATCGCCGAAACGCGTGGCGTGCCGATGGGCCGCGACTGCATCTCGCCCGCGACGCACTCCGAGTTCTCGACGCCGCGCGAGCTGCTGGAATTCGTCGAGCGGCTGCGCACGCTGTCGGGCGGCAAGCCGACCGGCTTCAAGCTGTGCATCGGGCATCCGTGGGAATTCTTCGGTATCGCCAAGGCGATGCTGGAAACGGGCATCCTGCCGGACTTCATCGTCGTCGACGGCGCGGAAGGCGGCACCGGCGCGGCACCGCTCGAATTCACCGATCACGTCGGCGTGCCGTTGCAGGAGGGGCTGCTGCTCGTGCACAACACGCTGGTCGGCATCGGTCTGCGGCAACGCATCCGCATCGGCGCGAGCGGCAAGATGATCACCGCGTTCGATATCGCGAAGACGCTCGCGATCGGCGCGGACTGGGTCAACGCGGCGCGCGGCTTCATGTTCGCGGTCGGCTGCATCCAGGCGCAGACCTGCCATACCGGCCGCTGCCCGACCGGCGTCGCGACCCAGGACCCGGTGCGCCAGCGCGCGCTGGTGGTGCCGGACAAGGCCGATCGCGTGTTCAACTTCCACCACAACACGCTGCACGCGTTGCAGGAAATCATCCAGGCCGCCGGGCTCCGGCATCCGGCTGAGTTGCGCGCGCATCACATCGTGCGGCGCGTGTCCTCGCATGAGGTGCGGCTGATGTCGGATCTGCTCAAATATCTCGAACCGAACGACCTGCTCAACGGCAACTATCGCTATACCCTGTTCGAGACGTACTGGCCGATCGCGCAAAGCGATTCGTTCTCGCCGAAGGCGGAGCTGGCGGCGAGCTGAACGTGCGCGCGGCCCTTGCCGCGTCGCCTGTCGCCCAAAAACCGCATCGCGGCCCGTCCGACCCCGCAAAACGGGCCGCCCCCCTTCCTTTCCGTTAAAATCTCGGGTTTAGCACTTCGCTCCACGGCCCCCTCGCGCGCTTAGGCGCACGTGGCATGGCCCCATGCCCGAAAGGCACTTCATGCTCACGTTTCAGCAAATCATCCTGACCTTGCAGTCCTACTGGGACAAGCAGGGCTGCGCGTTGCTCCAGCCGATCGACATGGAGGTCGGCGCGGGCACGTCCCACGTCCATACGTTCCTGCGCGCGATCGGCCCCGAGCCGTGGCGCGCCGCCTACGTGCAGCCGTCGCGCCGCCCGAAAGATGGCCGCTACGGCGAGAACCCGAACCGTCTGCAGCACTACTACCAGTATCAGGTGGTGCTCAAGCCCGCGCCGGAAAACATTCTCGACCTGTACCTCGGCTCGCTCGAAGCGCTCGGCTTCGACCTGAAGCAGAACGACGTGCGTTTCGTCGAGGACGACTGGGAAAACCCGACGCTCGGCGCATGGGGGCTGGGCTGGGAAGTGTGGCTGAACGGCATGGAAGTGACCCAGTTCACGTACTTCCAGCAGGTCGGCGGTCTCGACTGCAAGCCGGTGCTCGGCGAAATCACCTACGGACTCGAGCGCCTCGCGATGTATCTGCAGAAGGTCGAGAACGTCTACGACCTCGTCTGGACCGAGTGGGAAGA
Source organism: Paraburkholderia sp. CI3 (assembly GCF_050436505.1). NCBI lineage: Bacteria > Pseudomonadati > Pseudomonadota > Betaproteobacteria > Burkholderiales > Burkholderiaceae > Paraburkholderia > Paraburkholderia sp. CI3. The sequence goes on along the minus strand of NZ_JBNDMI010000004.1, from coordinate 3,565,089 downwards.
ACAAGGCCCGAACGGCCCCGAACTGCGCCGCCTGACCTACGGCGACGTGTATCACCAGAACGAGGTCGAGCAGTCCACCTACAACTTCGAGCACGCGAACGTCGATCTGCTGTTCACGTTCTTCAACAGCTACGAAGCGGAAGCGAAGCGCATGATCGATGCACAGATCGCGCTGCCCGCCTATGAGCTCGTGCTGAAGGCCGGCCACACGTTCAACCTGCTCGACGCGCGCGGCGCGATTTCGGTCACGGAACGCGCGGCGTACATCGGCCGGATTCGCGCGCTGTCGCGTCTGGTCGCGCAGGCCTACTACGACTCGCGCGAACAGCTCGGCTTCCCGATGCTTGGCAATCCGGTGCACGGCGTGCCCGGCCTCACCACCGACGAGCAGGAAGCCGCGATGCCCGCGTGGGCGCCGCCGCTGAAAGTCGAACGCAAGATCGACCAGGACTGACGAGAACTTCAACCAATGACTCAATCTCAACACGCTACCCTGCTCGTCGAGCTGCTGACCGAAGAACTGCCGCCGAAGGCGCTCGCCCGTCTCGGCGACGCCTTCGCCGACGGTATTGCGCAGCGCCTCGCGGCGCGCGATCTGATCGAAGGCGAGCCGTCGTTCGAACGCTTTGCTACGCCGCGTCGTCTCGCGGTGACGATTCACAACGTGCGCGCGGTCGCGCCGGAAAAACACGTGCGCGAAAAAGTGCTGCCCGTTTCCGTCGCGCTCGATAAAGACGGCCAGCCCACCGCGCCGCTCGCGAAGAAACTCGCCGCGCTCGGCTTCCCCGACTTCACGGTGAACGACCTCGAACGCGCCCAGGACGGTAAGGCCGAAGCGTTCTTCCTGCGCTACGCGGCGCCGGGCGCGACGCTCGCCGACGGCCTGCAAGGCGCGCTCGACGAAACGCTCGTGAAGCTGCCGATCGCAAAGCCGATGACGTATCAGCGCCCGGACGGTTCGAGCGTGCAGTTCGTGCGCCCGGTGCATCGACTGACCACGCTGCACGGCGAAGAGGTCGTGCCGGTCAGCGTGCTCGGCATCGACGCCGACGACACCACGCTCGGCCATCGCTTCCTGTCCGAAGGCTTCGTGCAGATCCAGCACGCGCAATCGTATGCCGAAACGCTCGAACACAGAGGCCGCGTGATCGCGAGCTTCGCGAAGCGCAAGGAAGCGATCCGCTCGCAACTGCTCGCGCAAGCCGGTGACGACAAGGTCGTGATGCCCGAAGCGCTGCTCGACGAAGTGACGTCGCTGGTCGAATGGCCGGTTGTCTATGAGTGCCGCTTCGAGGACGAATTCCTGCAAGTGCCGCAGGAATGCCTGATCCTGACGATGCAGACGAACCAGAAGTACTTCGCGCTGACCGATGCGAACGGCAAGCTGCGCTCGCGCTTCCTGATCGTGTCGAACATCGAGACGGCGACGCCGGTCGAGATCGTCGAAGGCAATGAGCGCGTGGTGCGTCCGCGTCTCGCCGATGCGAAGTTCTTCTTCACGCAAGACAAGAAGAAGCCGCTCGCGGATCGCGTGCCACTGCTCGCAAACGTCGTTTATCACAACAAGCTCGGCTCGGCGCTGCAACGGGTGGAGCGGCTCGAAGGGCTGGCCGGCGCGATCGCCGCACTGACCGGCGCCAACGTCGCGCTCGCGACGCGCGCCGCGCGCCTCGCGAAAGCCGACCTGATCACCGACATGGTCGGCGAATTCCCCGAGCTGCAAGGCACGATGGGCACGTACTACGCGCGCCACGACGGCGAGCCAGAAGAAGTCGCGCTCGCATGCTCGGAACACTACCAGCCGCGCTTCTCGGGCGACGCCTTGCCCACCACCGCGACCGGCACCGTCGTCGCGCTCGCCGACAAGCTCGAAACGCTGGTCGGCATCTGGGGCATCGGCCTGCAGCCCACCGGCGAGAAAGACCCGTTCGCGCTGCGCCGTCATGCGCTCGGCGTGCTGCGCATTCTGGTCGAGAAACAGTTGAACGTCGACTTCGTCGAGCTGCTGCGCATCGCTTATGCGCAATTCGCCGGCGTGCCGAACGTCGCCGATTCGACCGACGCGATCTACGAATTCAGCATGGACCGCCTGCACGGCCTGCTGCGCGAACGCGGCTACGCGGCCAGCGAAATCGACGCGGTGCTCGCGCTGAACCCGACGCGGCTCGACGACCTCGTCGCGCGCCTCGACGCGGTGCGCGAGTTCGCGTCACTCGCCGAAGCGGCGTCGCTCGCGGCGGCCAACAAGCGTATCTCGAACATCCTGAAGAAGTCGGAAGGCGTGACGAATGGCGGCGTGCAGCCCAGCTTGCTCACCGAGGCAGCGGAGAAGGCGCTCAACGCGCAGCTCGAACAGGTCACGCCGCGCGTGCAATCGCAACTGGCCGTGCGCGACTACACCGGCGCGCTGACGGCGCTGGCCGCGCTGCGCGAGCCGGTGGACACGTTCTTCAACGACGTGATGGTCAACGCCGAAGACCCTGCGTTGCGCGCGAACCGTCTGGCTCTGCTCGGCGCGCTGCATCAGCAGATGAACTGCGTCGCCGATATTTCCCGACTCGCCGCCTGAGCACCGCGCCATGCCGATCAAGAAAGTGGTGATCCTCGACCGCGACGGTGTGATCAACGTCGACTCCGACGCGTTCATCAAGTCGCCGGACGAATGGGTCGCGCTGCCCGGCTCGCTGGAAGCGATCGCACGCCTGAACCAGGCCGGCTATCGCGTCGCAATCGCGACGAACCAGTCGGGCATCGGCCGCGGTCTGTTCGACATGGATGCGTTGAACGCGATGCATCTGAAGATGCACCGGATGGCGGCAGCGGTCGGCGCGCGCATCGAAGCCGTGTTTTTCTGCCCGCACACGGCGGAAGATCAATGCGAATGCCGCAAGCCGAAGCCCGGCATGCTGAAGATGATCACCGAGCGATTCGAGGTCGATCCGGCGCATACGCCGACGGTCGGCGATTCTCTGCGCGATCTGCAGGCGGGCGCTGCGCTCGGTCACCCGGTGCATCTGGTGCTGACCGGCAAGGGCCGCAAGACCCTCGCCGCGGGCGGCTTGCCCGAAGGCACGATCGTGCACGACGACCTGCGTGCGTTCGCGCTCGACTTTCTCGCCGACGCTCAGGAATAAACGCGCGCACCGCGCTCCCACCCCCCACCGACCACGCCGATGCGCTTTATCCGTTCCCTGCTGCTGCTGATTTATTTCGTTGTGGTCACGGTGCCGTACGCGACCGCGTGCTTCATCGCGTTTCCGTTCCTGCGCGCGGAAAACCGCTACTGGATGGCGGCCGGCTGGTGTCGTCTGACGCTGTGGGCGGTGCGCTACCTGAACGGCATCCGCTACCGCATCGAAGGTTTCGAGAATCTGCCCAAGGGCCCGGCCGTGCTGCTGTCGAAGCATCAGTCGGCGTGGGAAACGCTCGCGTTTCCGGCGCTCATGCCGCGCCCGCTGTGCTACGTGTTCAAGCGCGAGCTCTTGTATGTGCCGTTCTTCGGCTGGGCGCTCGGCATGCTGAAGATGGTTCACATCAACCGCAAGGAAGGCAAATACGCGTTCAAATCGGTCACGAACCAGGGCAAGGCCCGCATGGCCGAAGGCGCATGGGTCATCATGTTTCCGGAAGGCACGCGCACGCCGACCGGCAAGCAGGGCAAGTACAAGACCGGCGGCGCGCGCTTCGCGATCGCGACCGGTGCGCCCGTCGTGCCGATCGCGCACAACGCGGGCCGCGTGTGGCCGCGCAACTCGTTTCTTAAATATCCGGGTATAGTCACGGTGTCGATTGGCAAGCCGATCGACACGACGGGGCTCACGCCCGACGAAGTGAACACGCGCGTCGAGCAGTGGATCGAAGCCGAGATGCGCCGCATCGATCCGACTGCCTACAGCGCGGCGGCTAACGATTCCGCCGCCGCGCCCATCTGACGCGCCACGCCCTCGAACTCCGAAGGCGTATTGCGCGAAGCGAAGCCGATGCAGAAGTCTCCTACGCCGCAGCCCGCCGCGGCGCTCGAAAACCGGCAGCTCGATCTCCCGCTCTTCGCCGAGCCGGGGTCGACGTCGTCGTCTCCTTCACCTTCCGCGCCGGGTTCATCTGGCTCAGCGCCGGCCCGGCCGCCCGTCGCGCCGCTCGCGCCGGACGGCAGCAAGCTGCGCAGTCTCGCCATCGGTTCACGCACGCTGCATTACGCGCTCAAGCGTTCCGCGCGCCGCTCGATCGGCTTTGCGATCGACAGCACCGGCCTCACGATCACCGCGCCGCGCTGGGTCACGCTCGCCGATATCGAAACCGCGATCACCGAAAAACAGCGTTGGATTTTTACGAAACTGATCGAATGGCAAACGCGCGTCGAGCAGCGTGCATTGCCGAAGATCGACTGGCAAGACGGCGCCGAAGTGCCCTACCTCGGTCAGCCGGTGCGCGTGACGCTCGGCGCGCCGCAAGGCATGCTCGCGTTCAGCGCCGAGCACGGCGCGCTGCAATTGCCGCTGCCGTTGCAAGCCGACCCGCAGCAGATCAAGGATCGCGTGCAGGGCTGGCTGCAAGGAGAAGCGAAGCGGCTGTTCGGCGAGCGTCTGGCGATCTACGCGCAGAAGCTGGGCGTCAACTATCGCGCGTATGCGTTGTCTTCGGCGGCGACGCGCTGGGGCAGTTGTTCGAGCGACGGCAAAATCCGCCTGAACTGGCGGCTCATCCACTTTCCGCTGTCGATCATCGACTACGTCGTCGCGCACGAGCTGTCGCATCTGCGCGAGATGAATCACAGTCCGCGCTTCTGGCAGACGGTCGAATCGATTTTTCCGGAATTTCGCGAGGCGCGACAGACACTGAAGTCGCATCCGCCGGAGCTGTTGCCGACGCTTTGAGGCCGGGCGCTATCTATGCGAGAGCGCTTTCGCGGACTGCAACAGATCGTCGAGCATCACGCCGCGCCTGTCCGGGCTCGTGTCGCGGCCGGTCATGAAACACAGCGCCGCAATCGGCAGTCCCGCACGGTCGCGAATCGGCGCTGCCATACAAAGCCTGAACGCATTCGAGAGTCCTTCGGTGCAGCAGTAGCCTCGTTCTTTTGCGGCCTGCACGTCGTTCAGGAATTCGTCGAATTCGATATTCACCCCGTTGTCGAGGATGAAATCTTCGGCCGGAATGAGCGCGCGAATCTCGTCGGCATTCAGGTGACCTAGCAGCAGACGTCCCGTGGCGGTCCACGGAATCGGCACTCTCACGCCGATGTCCGAACTGATGTTGAATGGCCGGGCACTGTTCTCGGATAACACGACCGTGTACTTGTTGCCTTCCAGCATGCACAGCTGCGTGGTCTCGTCGTACTTCCGTACCAATGCCAGAATGGATTGATGCGCGCGGCTAATCAGATCGTTGTGCGTTGCATAGTCGGACCCGTAGTAGTGCATCTCGCGCCCGAAGAACACGCTCCCATCCGCGGCCGTCTCGAGCCAGCCCACTTCCGCGAGAATCGCGACCAGCTCGTAAATGCTCGAACGCGGCGCGCCGGTCGCCTCGATTAATTCGCGCATGGTCAGCGGGCGTTGGGCGACGTGCAATTGCCGGAACATCGCGATGACGCGATCCACGCCTCTCGCCCGAGACGATTCGGTTACAGCCATGCGTTCACTCCGTAAAGCGTTCATCCGACCGGTTGTCTTTCAAGCGACGCGAGTTTATCGCGCGGCAGACCCGCGAAAGCGACTTTGAGGCCACGACAGATCAATGGTCGAGGACTCTGTGCAGAAATTGCCGCGTGCGTTCGTTCGCGGGATTGACGAAGATCTGTTCCGGATCGCCCTGCTCGGCGATGACGCCCTTGTCCATGAAGACGACGCGGTCGGCGGTCTTGCGGGCAAAGCCCATTTCATGCGTGACGACGACCATCGTCATGCCGTCGCGCGCGAGCCCACGCATCACCTCGGTGACCTCGCCGACCAGCTCCGGATCCAGCGCGGACGTCGCCTCGTCGAAGAACATGATGCCGGGCTCGACCGCGAGCGCTCGCGCAATTGCCACGCGTTGCTGCTGACCGCCCGACAACTGGCTTGGATAGTGTGCCGCGCGGTCCGCGAGCCCGACACGGTCGAGTGTGTCCATGGCGCGCTTGCGCGCGTCGTCCGGACTCATGCGGCGTGCCTTGATAAGCGCGAGCGTGACATTGCCGAGCGCGGTCTTGTGAGGAAACAGATTGAACTGCTGGAAGACCATGCCGACATGGCCACGAATCTCTCGCGCTCGGCGCGGATCATGCATGGGCACATCGTTGACCCAGACCTCGCCGGAATCGGTGGTCTCCAATCCCGCCATGATTCGCAAGACCGTGCTCTTACCCGAGCCGGACGCGCCAATGAGCACCAGCACCTCGCCAGAGCGAACCTCGAGATTGATTTCGTTCAACACCCGAGTCGAACCGAATGCTTTGCTGACACCCGTCAGTGAAATGATGGGTCTGATTTGGCTTTGGTTACTCACGACAATCTCCTGCGGTCATGGTGGCGCACCCATTGCGAGAGCGGGAAGCACACGGCGAAGTAAATGAGGGCGACGAGTCCGTAGATTTCCACGGGCTTTCCGACCCGGTCGACGATGGCCTGGCCACCATGCATCAACTCGGACATTCCGATCATGCTGACGATCGACGTGTCCTTGATGAGCGACAGATACTGACCGACGAGAGGCGGCAACACGATCTTTCCCGTCTGAGGCAGCACGACGAACGAGAACGACTGAGCCCGCGTGAGGCCGAGGATCTGAGATACCTCCCATTGACCTTTGGGTACCGCCTCGATCCCTGAGCGGAAGATTTCGGCGATGTAAGCGCCCTGATAGACGCTCAAGCCGATGACGCCGGCTGCGAAGACGTCGATCGCGTAACCGAAGTACGACACGCCGAAATAGATGAACATCAGCGTGATGAGTACCGGCGTGCCGCGAAACAGCTCCGTATAGAGTCTGGCAATGCGGGCTGTGCCCCACGGTCCGAACGACCGCAAGACCGCGGCGAACAGGCCGATCAGCGTGCTGCCCACGATGGACGCAATGGAAAGCAACAGCGTCGTCACCAGACCCTGCAGCAGGATGGAGAAACTGGTTTTCAGCAATTCGACTGACATGATCCAACTCCAATCCGGGAATCAGGCCCGTTTCGTCCGGCGCATAAAGCCGGTCCCGAAACCGGTGCGCGCCGGCATGACGAGGGGAGGATGAAAGATCCGCGCTCCGAGCTGGCCCGCAAGCCAGGACAGTACGTTACTGAGCACGAGATACGCGACGAGCGTCACGCTGAACGTCTGAAGGTAGAGAAGCGTCCGCGAGTTGATCACGGTCGCAGTGCCGGTCAACTCCGGCAACGCAATGGCGGACAGCAGCGACGTACCGAGCAGCAACTGGATCAGGTAGTTGACGATGGCCGGATAGACCGCGCGCGTCGCCTGCGGTAGCACGACCTCGACGAAGATCTGCGCGCGTTCGAGACCGAGAATGCCGGCGGCCTCGAGTTGGCCGCGCGGCACCGACTGTATGCCGGCGCGGAACACTTCCGATAGATAAGCACCGACGTTGACGCCGAGCGCAATGACGCCCGCCCAGTATGCGTCGAGCGAAATACCCGCCGACGGCAGACCGAAGAAAACGATGAAAATCTGCAGGAGAACGGGCGTGTTGCGGATGATTTCAACGTAGCCGCGAGCAATCAACCGAAATGGCGCGAGCGGAGAAACGCTGGCAAGCGCGGTCACCAAGCCGAGGACTAGCGCCAGTACGAATGCCAGCACGGTCACTTGCAACGTCAGCCAGCTCGCGCTCAAAAACTCGGGCACGTAGCCCCACAGAGTGAGCCACTCGTAACTCATCTCACCCTCCGCATCGTTCGGGTTTCAATAGATATCGGCATCTCCCGCTCCTCAAAACTGCGGATTGAGCGGGTAGCGCGGATCGGTGCCGAACCACTTGTTGTAGAGCTGCGCGTTGAGCTTCGACGCATTGACGTTGAAGAGGAACAGATTCAGGTAGTTGAGCCATTCCTGATCGCCGGCCTTGACACCGAACGCGTTGTATTCGAGCGGGACCAGCGCTTCGTTCGTGACGGCAAGTTCAGGATCGAGCTTGGCCTGATACGCGAGAAAGTTGTTGTCCTCGATCATCGCGTCGGCCTGCCCCTGCTTGACGGCAAGAATCGCGGCCTGCGAGCTGTCGTATTCCTGGATCTTGATCGGGATATTCAGCGAGCGCACTTCGTCGCCATTGGTCGAGCCCTTGACCGTCGCAATCGTGCGACCGCCCATGTCCTTGATCGACTGAACGCCGCTATTTTTTCTGACCAGCAGTGCTTCGCTGGCAACCACGTAGGGGGTCGTGAATTCGATTACCTTCGCGCGCTCCAGATTACGCGTGAAGTTGCAGAACACGACATCCACTTTGCTGGTCTGCAGATTCGGAATCCGGTTCGCGCTCGTCGTATTCACGACCTCGAGCTTCACGCCCATCTGCTTCGCGAGTTCCTTCGCGAGGTCCACGTCATAGCCGTCTGGTTGGCCGTCCTTGTTATAGAACCCGAACGGCGCGAACGTCAGGCAGTCGCCGACGCGCAGCGTGCCTCGCTGCAGCACGGCCTGAAGCGTCGAGGGGGATGCCGCTGCGCTCTGCCCTGGCGTGGCAACCTTGGTGCAGCCGGTGATGGCGAGCAATCCAGCAACAGCGAACAGAAAGGCGGCTTGGGCGCCTCGTTTGGCAAGCTTCATGGCAGGGTCCTAAGCGGAGAAGGGTGGTCCGGAGCGGACGAATCGGCTTCAGCGCCTGTCTGCACGCTCAACGAATTGCCGGGTCACGCATCGATTGTCCGATATATCAGACTGCTATCTGACGAACCGGATTGATGCTGAGTGTTGGACACTAATATCAAACCGGCAACCGCACACAAACCCTTATTGCCCATACTTTTTTGTTCAAATAGATCCGATCGAATTCCACGATGCGCATCGAGTCCGCAGTGCGCCGGGCGGGCGGCGCGGCTTCAAGCTCAAGCTATACGGCAATCATTTACAATTGCCGCAGGTCGACGCATTTATCGACAAACTATCAAAGGAGTCCTCATGCGAATCTTGCATACCATGCTTCGAGTCGGTGATCTGGACGCATCGATCCGGTTCTACACCGAAGTTCTAGGAATGCGCCTGCTTCGAAAGAACGACTACCCGGACGGGAAGTTCACCCTCGCATTCGTCGGTTACGAGGACGAATCCGAAGGCGCGGCGATCGAACTGACGTACAACTGGGACACGAGCAAGTACGACCTCGGAACCGGCTACGGTCACATCGCCCTCGAAGTCGACGACGCCTATGCGGCATGCGAAGAAGTGAAGAAACGCGGCGGTGTCGTTACACGCGAAGCTGGGCCCATGAAACACGGCACGACTGTCATCGCCTTCGTCGCCGATCCGGACGGGTACAAGATCGAGCTGATACAGAAGAAGGGGCGAGTCGACTGAACGTCCGGTGGCGGGCACGAGTCGCGCTGTCAGCCAGAACGATGAAAACACAGCCCGGCTTCACGTTGCACCGGGCGAATTGACGCCGGGCGAATTCGCCCGGAAATCTTGCCTCGTGCCGACGCCATCAAAAAACGCCGACGACTGACGCTCGGCGTTGCCCGCAAGAAAATCAGGCAACTCAGACGCATCAACGACCGGCATCCGAGCGCGCCCGCCGAAATCCCTACGGCTCGGCGCACGCTCGCAGAAGACAGGGCGTCGGCTCGCGCAGGCAGGTTTGCTATCGTATGGCCTTCGCCGCGCACCGGACCGACCGGCTCGCCGTGCACTCTCCACCTCTTCACCACACCGCCATGAGCACGACCACCGCCTCGCCCGCGCGCCGCGCCCCGGATAGCTTCGCGATCCTGTTGATGATCGGCCTGTGCGCAATCTGGGGGCTGCAGCAAGTCGCGATCAAGACCACCAATGCGGCGGTGCCGCCGGTCTTTCAGGCGGGGCTGCGCTCGACGATCGCGGCGCTGCTCGTGTGGGCATGGGCACGCTCGCGCGGCACGCCGCTCTTTCGCGATGACGGCACGCTCGGCGCGGGCCTGCTCGCGGGCGTGCTGTTCGCGGCCGAGTTCGTCTGCATCTTTCTCGGCCTGACGCTGACGAGCGCGTCGCGCATGGCGGTCTTTCTGTACACGGCGCCGTGTTTCACGGCACTCGGCCTGCACTGGTTCGTCGATGGCGAACGCATGCGGCGCATCCAGTGGCTCGGCATTGTCGTCGCGTTCGCGGGGATGGCGCTCGCGTTCGCGGACGGCTTCCTGCACACGGACGCGGGCACGGCTGCAAGCGCGGCGCACGGCTCGACGCTCGCGGGCGCGGCCGGCGATGCGCTCGGCGTGCTCGGCGGCGTCGCGTGGGCCGCGACCACGGTGATCGTGCGCGGCTCGAGGCTCGCGCGGACGAGCGCGAGCAAGACGCTGTTCTATCAGCTGACTGTGTCGGCGGTGGTGCTGCTCGCGCTGGCGCTGGGGCTCGGCGAGGTGCGCGTTGAAAGCGTGACGCCGCTCGCGCTCGCGAGCCTCGCGTATCAAGCCGTGATCGTCGCGTTCGTCAGCTATCTGTTGTGGTTCTGGCTGTTGACGCGTTACATCGCGTCGAGGCTGTCGGTGTTTTCGTTTCTGACGCCGCTGTTCGGCGTCACCTTCGGCGTGCTGCTGCTCGGCGAGTCGTTCAGCGCGCGCTTTCTGATCGCCGCGCTGCTGGTGCTGACCGGCATCGCGCTCGTCAACGCGCCGGCGAAACGGTAAGCGGGCTCCATGGCGGCGCCCTGCCGCCGTCGAGCGTCGAGTCTATTCCGGCGCAGCGGCCGAGCGCGCCGCCATCGCCTGCGCCACACTCACGTATTCGGCGACCGGCACGTCCTCCGCGCGGCGTTGCAGATCGAAGCCGAGCGCGTCGAAATCGACGGTGTCGCGCAGCGCGGCAAGCGTGTTGCGCAACATCTTGCGACGCTGCGAGAACGCCGCCGTCACCACCCCGCCGAGCACGCTTTCGTCGACCACCGGCAGTTCGTGCCGCTCGTACGGAATCATCCGCACGATCGCCGAATCGACCTTCGGCGGCGGCTGGAACGACTCGGGCGGCACATCGAGCTGCTTGTCGATCACGTAGCGGTACTGCAGCATCACCGACAGGCGACTGAACGCCTTCGTGCCCGGCTCCGCCACCATCCGCTCGACCACCTCGTTCTGCAGCATGAAGTGCTGATCGATCACGCGCTCCGCGAACGTCGCCAGATGAAACAGCAGCGGGCTCGAAATGTTGTACGGCAGATTGCCGACGATGCGCAGCGACGCCTTGTCGCCCGGTGCCGCGAGCGAGCCGAAGTCGAATTCGAGCGCGTCGCCCGCGTGCAGTTCGAGCAGGTTGCCGAACTTCGTCTTCAGACGGCCGATCAGATCGCGGTCGAGTTCGACCGCGTGCAGCGGCGTCTCGGGCGTCGCGAGCCGCTCGATCAGCGGCTCGGTCAGCGCGCCGAGGCCCGGCCCGATCTCGACCATGCGCTCGCCGCGCTGCGGCCGGATCACGTCGACGATCGAATCGATCACGCCCATGTCGACCAGGAAGTTCTGACCGAAACGCTTGCGTGCGAGATGGCCCTGGTGCCGGCCTTGCTGTCTGCTGGTGGACATCGGAGAAACGCTAGAAAGAAAACTGCTTGAGAATGAAAGACGTCACGCTGGAAACACGACGCCACGCGGCGCGTCACGAGCACCGCGACCGCCCACGCTATCCGCGCCTCAGCCCGCGCGACGATGCTGCGCCATCGACACCGCCGTGTCGATCGCGGCCATCAGGCTACCCGCGTCGGCGCGGCCGGTGCCGGCCAGATCGAGCGCGGTGCCGTGATCGACCGACGTGCGGATGATCGGCAGGCCGAGCGTCACGTTGATCCCTTCGCCGAACGTCGCGAATTTCAGCACCGGCAGGCCCTGGTCGTGGAACATCGCGAGCACGCAGTCGGCTTCGTCGAGATAACGCGGCTGGAACAGCGTGTCGGCCGGATACGGACCGCGCGCGTCGACGCCCTCGCCGTTCACCTGCTGCAACGCCGGCGTGATCACGTCGATTTCCTCGCGGCCCAGATAGCCGTTTTCGCCAGCGTGCGGATTGAGCCCCGTCACGAGGATGCGCGGCGCGGGCAAGCCGAAGTGGTGACGCAGGTCGTGATCGATGATGCGCAGCGTTGCAACGAGGCTTTCGATCGTCAAAGCCGCCGACACGTCCTTCAACGGCAGATGCGTGGTCGCAAGCGCGACGCGCAGCGGCCGCTTGCCGGTGCCCGCGAGCATCATCACGACGCGCGGCGTATGGGTGCGCTCGGCCAGATATTCGGTGTGGCCGGTAAACGGCACACCGGCGTCGTTGATCGTGCTTTTTTGCAGCGGCGCGGTGACGATCGCGTCGAACCTGCCGGCCACCGCGCCGTCGATCGCCGCATCGAGCAGATCGAGCACGTAGCGGCCGTTCGCGGCGTCGAGCTTGCCTGCCTGCGCTGGTGCGCCAAGCGAGTGATGTTCGAGCCGCACGCGCGGGCCTGGCGCGAGCAGCGCGGCCCAATCGACGCCGACCGCGCGCGCGCGCTCAGCGAGCAGTTGCGCATCACCGAGCACGGTGAACTGCGCGTGAGGCCAGTGCGCCGCCGCGCCGGCCAGCGCCTGCGCGGTCAGCTCGGGACCGACGCCGGCGGGCTCGCCGGTCGTGATCGCGATCTGCAGCGGGCGGTGGGTGGGCTGGGTAGCGCTCGTCATCGCATTGGCTCTGTTATTGCACGTTCGCCGTGGCCGGTTTCACTTCGACGTACGCGGTATCGCGCAGCTCGCGCAGCCAGTCGGCATACGCCTGTTCCGCCTTGCGCTGGCCGATGGCCTGACGCGCGAGATCCATCTGCTGCGCAATCGAGCCTTGCGCATCGCGGCGGCCGAGCACCTGAATCAGGTGGTAGCCGTATTCGCTGCGCACCGGCTCGCTGATCTGACCGTCCTGCAGCGAGTTCATTGCGCGCTCGAACTCGGGCACCGTCTCGCCCGGGCTGACCCAGCCGAGGTCACCGCCTTGCGACGACGAGCCGTCCTGCGAGTAGGTGCGCGCGAACTTCGCGAAGTCGCCGCCGGCGGCGATCTGGTTGCGGATGTCGAGCAGCTTCTGGCGTGCCTGCGGTTCGGACAGACCGTCGCCGACGCGCAGCAGAATATGGCGCACGTGCGTCTGCACGAGCTTCGGCGCGTCCGCGCTGGTGCCCTGGCCGGCACGGCGCTCGACCAGACGCACGATCTCGAAGCCGTCGTTGGTGCGGATCAGATCCGGATTGATCTCACCCGGACGCAGTGCCGACGCGGCCTTCACGAACTCGGGCGGCAGCTTCGACGGCGCGAGGAAGCCGAGATCGCCGCCGTTCTTCGACGCGTCCGGCGCCTGCGAATTGGCTTTCGCGAGCTTTTCGAAATCCGCGCCGCCCTTCGCTTCGGCGAGCAAACCCTCGGCCTTCTTCTGCGCCGCCTCGATGTCGGTTTCGGACGCGTTCAGCGGCGCCTTCACGAAAATGTGCTGGACGTGCAGGTCGTTCGTCTGGCCGGCGCCCGGGCCGCGCTGGCTGGCGATATAGTTCGCGACCTCGGCGTCCGTCACCGTGATCTTGCTGTCCACTTCCTTCTCGCGCAGACGCGACAGCGTCAGCTCCGTGCGCGCGTCGCTCGAGAAGGTGGTCCAGGGCACGCCTTGCGCCTCGATGCGCGCGCGGTACATGGCGAGCGACATGTTGTTCGCCTGCGCGAGACGCTCGAGCGTGCGCTGCACGGCCGCGTCGTCGATGGTGATGCCGTCTTCCTTGGCCTTCTGCAGCTGGATGCGCTCGAGCACCATCTGCGTGAGCACCTGCTGGCGCAACTGGTCCGTCGGCGGCACCGGAGCGTTCTGCTGGTTCAGCCGGTGCGCGATCAGACCGACCCGCTCGTCGAGCTCGCGCTGCGTGATGACACCGTTGTTGACCACTGCGGCGATGGTGTCCACCGTCTGGCCGCTATTGCCGCCCAATGCCTGCGCCTGTACCGACGCGACTGGAACGAAGGACGCCGCGGCGACAAGACCCGCCGCGAGTATTGCCAAGCGAAGCTGTTTCATGATTGCCACAGATACTCCAATGATGTCGGGCGCTTCGCCCGTCTTTTCGCAAGCCGTGAATGACCGGGCGAGCGTCATTCGTAGTTGGTGAACCGCGACTCCGGCGGTGGCGGTGGCGGCAACGGCATGTAGCCGGCCACACTGCTGCGGAACGCGGTCATCAGCCCGTTGTCGACGCTCGACAAGCCCTTGAACGTCAACTGCGCCAGAAACCGTGTGCTCGACTGATTCTGTCCCGACGAGTTCAGGCCGTTCGCGTAGCGCTGGATGCCGGCGCCGAGCGTCCAGCAGTCCGCGTCGTATTGCAGGCCGACCAGGCCGTCGACGATACGGTGGCCACCCAGGTCGTAGTTGAACCGGCCGACACCGTACATCCGGTGCGTCAGCGGCCATTGGCCCGAAATCAGCACCTGATTGATCGGCTGGTTGTCGAGCGTGGTGTTGGCGCGCGTGTAGCGGTACGCGACGTTGATGACCTTGCCGCTCGCCGGACTGAACCCGAAGCCGACACTCGTCTTCGTGAGCTGGTTATTGTCCGCATTATATTGGAACGCCGTTTCCGAAGCGAAACCGGCGCCCAGCTTGATCGACGCGCCCGCGATCAGGTCCGAGTGCGTGGCCTGGGTACTGGTCTGGGTCGGCGTCAGCGTGACGCGCTGATCCCGGAAGTAATACTGCTGCGCGATCACGAAGCGCGCGCGCTCGTCGCCGGTGGACGGGTTGATGAAGCGCGTGGTGAGACCGGCGGTCAGGCGGTTCGCGTCGGCGATCCGGTCGTTACCGACGAACGTATTCGGCGTGAAGATTTCCGCTAGACCGAAGTCGGATTCGGCGGTATCGAACAGCGGCGCGTTGTTCTGGTTGCGGTACGGCGTGTACACGTAGTACAGGCGCGGCTCCAGCGTCTGGATATAGTCCGCGCCGAAAATGCGCACCGAGCGCTCGAACGTCAGTCCCGTGTCGAACGTGAAGGTCGGAATCGACTCGGTGAAATTCTTCTGCGCCCCCGGCACGTTCGCCAGATCGGTGCCGATGTTGTTCAGGTTGTACGACGCAAAGTGCCACTGCACCTTCGGCGTGACGAAGTAGCCCGGCCCCACCACCGAATACGACAGGTACGGGTTGAACACTACCCGCTGGCCTTCGCTCAGATCCGCGGTGGTGATGCGGAAGTTCGTGTAGTCGGCTTCGGCGCCGAAGTCGAAGCCGCCGATGTTGTACTTCGCGTACTTGACGTTCAACTGCGGCTGGCGGCCGTACGGCGCGACCGACGGCTCCAGCGTCTGCCAGTGCTGCTCGCGCGCGAGCACGGACCACGGTCCGTTGTTGTAGGTCAACCCGGCTTCCTGCTGATACAGGAGCTGGGTGCCGTTCATGAACTGGTTGACCGACGACGACAGGTCTTCCGGATACGTGTTGTCCGAAACCTTGTTGTAATAGATGTAGCCGCCGAAGCCGTTACCGAAATTCTGGTTGTGCTGGATGTACAGCGCGTAGCGGTTGGTCTTCGTCAGGCGATCGTCGGGCAGAAATTCACCGGTGATCGACCCGGAATACGTCGGCGACAGATAGCGGAACGTGCTCTGCAACTGCACACCGCGCTTCGAGATCAGACGCGGCGTGACCGTCAGATCGCGATTCGGCGCGATGTTGAAGTAATACGGCACCGACAGCTCGAAACCGTTCGTCGAGCTCAGCGAGAACGTGGGCGGCAACAGGCCGCTGCGCCGATCGCCCGACAGCGGGAACGACAGCCACGGCGACGCGAACACCGGCACGCCCTGGAAGAACAGCACGCTGTTGTAGGCGACGCCTTCGTCCGCGCCGGTGTCGAAATCGAACTCGCTGCCCTTGATGTACCAGGCCGGATTGTCCGTGCACGCGCAGGCCGTGTAGGTGCCCTTCGTGAACACGGAGCGCTCCGCGTCGAGCAGGTCGACGCGCTGCGCGCTGCCCGAGCCGCCCGTCAGCGTGAAGTGGTACTTCGGCGCGGTCATGAAGCCTTCGGTCGAATCGACGCGCAGATGCGCTTCGGGTCCGATGAAGGTATTGCCGGTATTGATCACGTGGACATTGCCGTACGCATCGGCCATGTCCGTGTCCTGATCGTAGTGCAGGGCGTCGGCCTTGATCACGGACGTGTTGTGCCGCACTTCCGCCGAGCCCTTGGCGGCCAGATCCTGGTCGATCGTGCCGCTCGCGTGGTCGCCGAGCACGAAGGTGGCCGGCCGCTGGCCCGTTTGCAACGGATGATCCTCGAGCTGCGGCGCAAGCTGCATGCCCCACGGCGGGTAGACCGCCTGCGGTTGCGCAGCTTCCCCCACCAGCTGGGCGTGCGCAAGCGCGGGCATCAGGCCCGGAACGGCGATCAGCGCCGCGACGAGCCGCCTTTTGCGCGGCACTGCTGCACAGGAAGGAGTGGTATCGGAAAGCTGTCTGGGCGGCATGTATCGTTTGGCGAGTCGACCCGTGCGCAAGCTTCCGTCGTCACGATCCACCGCCTGCACACCGCGACCGTTAAAGTCGGCTGCACGTCTGGATTCCCAATTTGCCGAGTGATAAGGCGGGCGGTGAAACGGAGCACGCGAAAGCTGGCGTGTGAGTCGCGTCAAAAAAGTCGTGGGGTATTATATGGCAAGACGTTGTCCCCAAGAATTTGCCGCCGCTTTTCATGACGCCGCCTTCCACCCAAGATTTCACCGACACCCGTCTCTCCCTGCTCAAGGCCTGGCTGCAAGGCCACGCGGCGCGCCATGCGCTCGAGCCCGACACCCTCGTTCCGGCCTCGTCCGACGCCAGTTTCCGTCGTTATTTCCGGCTCGCCGGTAAGGCGGCGCAAGGCAACGGCGCGGCCACGCTGATCGCCGTCGACGCGCCGCCGCCCGAAAAATGCCGCGAATTCGCACAGATCGCGCAATTGCTCGCCGCCGCCGGCGTGCACGTGCCGCGCGTGCTCGAGGTCGACTTCGACGCGGGCTTCATACTCGTCACCGATCTCGGCACCGCGTCGTATCTGGGCGCGCTGACCGACGCGCAGGCCGCGGGCGACACGCGCGCGGCTCGCGCGCTGATGCGCGACGCGCTCGACGCGCTGATTCGCTGGCAGCTCAGCTCGCGCGAAGACGTGCTGCCGCCGTTCGACGAAGCGTTCCTGCACCGCGAGATGGAGCTGATGCCCGAGTGGTTCATCGGCCGGCACCTTGGCCGCGAGGTCGATGCCGCCACGCGCGCGCTGCTCGATCGCACGTTCGCGCTGCTGATCGCAAGCGCGCGCGCGCAGCCGCAAAGCTTCATGCTGCGCGATTTCATGCCGCGCAATCTGATGATCGCCGAGCCGAACCCAGGCGTGCTCGACTTCCAGGACGCGGTGTACGGGCCGATCACTTACGACGTCGTGTCGCTGCTGCGCGACGCGTTCCTCAGCTGGGACGAGGAGTTCGAGCTCGACTGCTTCGCGTACTACTGGGAGCGCGCCAAAAAAGCCGGCCTGCCGGTCGATGCCGATTTCGGCGAGTTCTACCGCCAGCTCGAATGGATGGGGCTGCAGCGGCACATCAAGGTGCTCGGCCTGTTCTGCCGCATCAACTACCGCGACGGCAAGGCGCATTACATGAACGACCTGCCGCGCTTTATCGGCTATGCACGCAAGGTGGCGGAGCGTTACGCGCCGCTGCGCGGGTTCGCGAAACTGCTCGACGACCTCGACGGCCGCGCGCAGGAAATCGGCTACACCTTCTGACCGATGACGATGTCCGTAAAGAAAGCGATGATTTTCGCCGCGGGCCGCGGCGAGCGCATGCGTCCGTTGACTGACGCGTGCCCGAAGCCCTTGCTCGAAGTGGGCGGCAAGCCGCTGATCGTATGGCAGATCGAACGGCTCGCGCGGGCCGGCATCCGTAGCATCGTGATCAATCATGCGTGGCTCGGCGCGCAGCTCGAAGCCGCGCTCGGCGACGGTTCGCGCTGGCAGGTCGAGTTGCGCTATTCGCCCGAGCACGAGGCGCTGGAGACCGCCGGCGGCATCGCGCAGGCGCTGCCGCTACTGACCGACGAGGGCGCGGATCAGTTGTTCGTCGCGGTGGCCGGCGACGTGTACACCGAGTACGACTACACCGTGCTGCATGCGCACGCCGGCGCGCTGAAGGCGCTGCCCGAGCCCGGCATGCATCTGGTGATGGTGCCGAATCCGGGATTTCACCCAAACGGCGACTTTGGTCTCGTCGATGGCGTGCTGTCGCTCGACGCGCAGCCGCGCCTCACGTTCGGCAGTTTCGGTCTGTACGACACGCGCATGTTCCGCGATCTGCCGCGCGGCACGCGGCGCGCGCTGAGCCCGTATTACCGCGCGACCATCGCGCGTGGGCTCGCGAGCGGCGAGCTGTACGAAGGCTTGTGGGGGAACATCGGCACCCAGGCGCAGCTGGAAGCGCTCGATCGGCTGCTGCGCGCGCGCTGAGCTTTACTTCGCCGGGCTCTCACCTGCCCCGACTGCTTCCGCTCTTTCCACCGCATCCGTGGTGTGCGCGGCGCGCTGCTGCAGCGCCCACATCTGCGCGAACAAACCGTTCGCGCGCAACAGCTCCGCGTGCGTGCCGCGCTCGACGATGCGCCCTTTGTCCATCACGATGATCTGCTGCGCGTGCACGACCGTCGACAGCCGGTGCGCGATGATCAGCGTCGTGCGTTCGCGCGCGATCAGGTCGAGCTCATGCTGGATCGCGCGCTCGGAGCGTGAATCGAGCGCGGACGTCGCTTCGTCGAACAACAGGATCGGCGGATTCTTGAGTATGGTCCGCGCGATCGCGACGCGCTGCTTTTCGCCGCCGGACAGCTTGAGCCCGCGCTCGCCGACCGGCGTGCCGTAGCCCTTCGGCAGACTCTCGATGAACTCGTGGATATGCGCGGCGCGCGCCGCCGCGATCACTTCGTCGCGCGTCGCCGACGGTCGACCGTACGCGATGTTGTAGTAGATCGAGTCGTTGAACAGCACCGTGTCCTGCGGCACGATGCCGATCGACGCGCGCAGCGAATCCTGCGTGACGTCGCGAATATCCTGCCCGTCGATGCGAATCGCGCCGCCCGTCGCGCGGTCGAGATCGTAGAAGCGGAACAGCAGCCGCGCGAGCGTCGACTTGCCCGAGCCGCTGTGGCCGACCACCGCCGTCGTCGTGCCGGCCGCGATCGTGAAGCTCACGCCGTGCAGAATCTGCCGCGAAGGCTCGTACGCGAAGCTCACGTCGTCGAAGCGCACCTGCGCGCCGCTCACTTGCAAAGCCACCGCATTGGGCGCGTCGGGCACTTCCCGCGGTGCGCCGAGCAGCGAGAACATGCGGTCCATGTCGGTCAGGCTCTGCTTCAGCTCGCGATAGACCACGCCGAGAAAATTCAACGGAATATACAGCTGCAGCATGAACGTGTTGATCAGCACCAGGTCGCCGAGCGTCAGACGCCCGGCCATCACGCCCTGGGTCGCGCGCCACAGGATGAACACGAGCCCCGTGCCGATGATCGCCTGCTGCCCGAAGTTCAGCGCCGACAGCGACCGCTGCGACTTGATCGCCGCCGCGCGATAGCGCTTCAGGTTCTCGTCGTAGCGGCTCGCTTCCCACTCCTCGTTGCCGAAGTACTTGACGGTCTCGTAGTTGAGCAGCGAGTCGATCGCGCGCGAATTCGCCTTCGAATCGAGCTCGTTCATCGTGCGGCGATAGTGCGTGCGCCACTCGGTGACCTTCACCGTGAACGCGATGTACACCGCGAGCGCGACGAACGTGACGATCGCGTAATAGGCCTCGTATTTGACGACGAAAAAGCCGAGCACGAGACCGACTTCGACGAGCGTCGGCAGGATGCTGTACAGCGAATAGGAAATCAGCTGCGTGATGCCGCGCGTGCCGCGTTCGATATCACGCGACATGCCGCCCGTCTGCCGCTCCAGATGAAAGCGCAGCGACAGTCCGTGCAGATGGCGGAATACTTTCAGCGCGAGTTGGCGCACCGCGCTTTCCGTGACTTTCGAAAACAGGATTTCGCGCAGCTCGGTGAAAAACGACGTGGACAGCCGCACCACCGCATACGCGACCACCAGCAAGCCGACGCCGCCGAGCAGCACGATGCCGGGCGCGTCCTGCGCGCGGCCGAGCGCGGTCAGATGCCGGACCGACGCGAGACTGTCGACGATGCGCTTCATCACGATCGGCACGCCGAGGTTCGCGACCTTCGCGCCGATCAGGCAGCTGAGCGCGAAGCCGACTCGCCATTTGTAGGTGGCAAGGTATGGCAGCAGCGACAGGATCGTTTGCCAGTCGTTGCGGGGTGCGGTGGAAATCGGCGAGGGTTCGGACGAAGGAGCGCGGCGCATAAATCGTGGGGAGAGTGTGGAGCTGCCGGAGTTCGCAGCGGCGCGCGGCGCGCGCTTCGCTGGGTGCTTTCCCGTACAATTCCTGATCTTTCCATTGTCGCAGAAGCCGACTGGCGGCGCTTTGCATGGCCTACTGTCGAACTGGCCCAGCCATTGCGTCAATGCGCGTCAATACACTCGAACACGTTTCCCAAGGATGTCCCGATGACCGATCTTCTTCAGCTTCCGTCCAAGCCGTGCGCGCTGCGCGTCATGCCGCAGCCATCGGACGCGAACATTCATGGCGACGTGTTCGGCGGCTGGATCATGGCGCAGGTCGACATCGCCGGCTCGATTCCGGCAAGCCGTCGCGCGAACGGGCGGGTCGCGACGATCGCGGTTAATTCTTTCCTGTTCAAGCAACCGGTGTTCGTCGGCGATCTGCTGAGCTTTTACGCGGATATCGTGAAGACCGGCAATACGTCGGTGACAGTGTCGGTCGAGGTCTACGCGCAGCGGTTGAGGCTCTCGCAGGAAGTCGTCAAGGTCACGGAAGCGATCCTCACCTACGTCGCCACCGACAGCGACCGCCGTCCGCGCGCGCTGCCCGCGCTGGACTGAGCCGGCGAGGATGCTTAAGCTAGCGATTCCACGCGTCACGCGCCGCGCCACCCGCTAGCCGTTCCAGCCGATCAGCGCACGAGGCCCGGGGCGCCCCCATAGTCGCTCTTCTCATGGAAACGAGATGAAACTGATCGGAATGCTCGACTCGCCCTACGTGCGGCGCGTCGCCATCTGCATGAAGCTGCTCGCGCTCGATTTCGAACACGAGTCGATTTCGGTTTTCCGCACCTACGACCAGTTCGCGAAGATCAACCCGGTCGTCAAGGCGCCGACGCTCGTCGCCGACAACGGCGCGATCCTGATGGACTCGACGGTGATCCTGCAGTATCTGGCAACGCTCGCCGGCCCCACCCCGCTGTTCCCGACGCAGGCCGACGCGGCGTTGCGCGCCGCGCGTCTGACGGGTCTCGCGCTCGCCGCGTGCGAAAAGAGCGTGCAGATCGTCTACGAGCGCAATCTGCGGCCTCAGGAGAAGCAGCATGAACCGTGGGTCGAGCGCGTGCGCGCGCAACTGCTCGCCGCCTATGCCGAACTCGAACGCGAGTTGGGCGAAGGGCCGCTGCCCGACACGCAACAGCAGTTCAGTGCGGCGGACGTGGCCGTCGCCGTAGCCTGGCAGTTCACGCACATGATGCTGCCGGAGGCGGTCAGCAAGGCCGATCATCCGCGGCTCGAGAAGTTTTCCGCGTTCGCGGAAAGCCTGCCGGTGTTCAAGGACACGCCGGCTCAGTGACCGGCGTTGGACGCGGCACGCGGCGACACGCGGCGACACCCGTCGCCGCGTCACGCTCCCCTCACGCCGGCTCCAGCTCCGGCACCAACCCGCCGTGCAGCAGTTCGGAAATCGCTTCCGTCGATAGCGGCTTCGCGAAATAGAAGCCCTGCATTTCGTCGCACGCGCGTTCCTTCAGGAAGTCGAGTTGCGCCGACGTTTCCACGCCCTCGGCGATCACCTGCAACTTCAGCGAATGGGCGAGCGCGATGATCGCCGACGTGATCGTCTCATCGTCGCCCGATACGCCGATATCCGACACGAACGAGCGGTCGATCTTCAAGCGGTCCACCGGGAAGCGCTTCAGATAGCTGAGGCTCGAATAGCCGGTGCCGAAGTCGTCGATCGCGAGACCGATGCCGAGCGCGTGCAGTTCGTTGAGCATCGACACCGCTTCTTCCGCGTTGCGCATGATCGTGCTTTCGGTCAGCTCGAGTTCGAGGTACTTCGGTTCGAGTCCGGTCTCGTCGAGCACCTGCATCACGAGCTTCGCGATGTCACGCTGCTGGAACACCCGCGCCGACAGATTCACCGACACGCGCGCCGGCGGCAAGCCCTGATCCTGCCACGCCTTGTTCTGCCGGCACGCCTCGCGCAGCACCCACTCCGACAGCGGCCCGATCAGCCCGCTTTCCTCGGCGAGCGGAATGAACGACGACGGCAGCACGAGCCCGACCTCGGGATCGTGCCAGCGCACCAGCGCCTCGATGCCGACGATCTGTCCGCTGCCGATATCGACCTGCGGCTGATAGTGCAGCAGGAACTCGTTGTCGCGCAGCGCGCGGCGCAGGCGTCGTTCGAGATTCAGGCGCGCGCCCGCGCTCGCGTTCATCTCCGGCTGATAGAACTGGAACGTGTTGCGCCCCATGTCCTTCGCGCGATACATCGCGACGTCGGCCTTCTTCATCAGCGTTTCGGCATCCTCGCCGTCCTGCGGGAACAGGCTCGCGCCCATGCTGCAGCCGACGTACAGCTCGGTGCCGTCGAGCCACACCGGCTCGGCGATCGACGCGCGCACGCGCTCCATCCACGTGATCAGCGATTGCTCGTCGACGGTGTCGGTCATCACGATCACGAACTCGTCGCCGCCGTGACGCGCAACCGTGTCGCTGGTGCGCGAGCAGCGCGCGAGCCGTTCGGCGACCACGCCGAGCAGCCGGTCGCCGACGCTATGGCCGAGGCTGTCGTTGACGTTCTTGAAGCCGTCGAGATCGAGGAACACGACCGCGACGCCCGAATGATGCCGCTGCGCGACGACGAGCGCATGTTCGAGCCGGTCGCGCAGCAGGTTGCGGTTCGGCAGCCGCGTAAGGCCGTCGTAGTTGGCCTGGTATTCGAGCTGCTCCTGATAGCGGATCAGCTCGGTCACGTCGTTGATGACGCCGATATGATGGGTGATCACGCCTTCCGCGTTCGGCACCGGCGCGATGAACAGCTGATTCCAGAACAGCGCGCCGTCCTTGCGATAGTTGCGCACCACCGCGCTGACCTCGCGATTCGCCGCGAGCGCCTCGCGGATCAACGCGACGCCTTCCTGGTCACGGTCGTCGCGTTGCAGCACGCGGCAGTCGTGGCCGATCACCTCGGCGGGATCGTAGCCGGTGATGCGCATGAACGCCGGATTCACGTATTCGATCAGATTGCCCGACGGCGACGGCGCGGTAATCAGGATCGCGTTGACGCTCGCGTCGAGCGCCCGGCTTTGCAGACGCAGCGCGAGATCGGCGCGCTTGCGCTCGGTGATGTCGGTGTACGAGCCGAGCACGCCGATCACCTGACCGCCGCCGTCGGTGAAGGGCAGCTTGCTCGTGACCGTCGTGCGGTGCACGCCGTCGATCACGAAGTCGACCTCGAAGTTCATCTTGGGCACGCCGGTGCTCACGACTTCGCGATCGTGCTCGGTCAACAGGTCGGCGAACGCGCGCCACGCCAGGTCAGCGTCGCTCTTGCCGACCACCTGTTCGGGATACGCGAGCCCCGCATCGCGCGCGAATGCCATGTTGCAGCCGAGATAGCGCGAGTTCAGGTCCTTCCAGAAGATGCGCTGCGGAATGTTGTCGATCACCGCTTCGAGCATCTGATTCGAGCGCTGCGCTTCGGCTTCGGCGTTGATCTGGTCGGTCACGTCGTCCGCCAGCACGAACGAGGCGTCGCGGCCCATGAAGTTCAGTGCGTGATAGGACACGTTGACGCTGAGGATCGAGCCGTCCTTGCGCCGATGCCGCCAGATGCCCGCCATCGTGTGGCTCTGGCGGAGGTCGGCGCTACGCTGCAGGTGCGTCTCCAGTCGGCCGATTTCCGAGTTCGGGCGGATCGCGCGGATCGTCATGCCGAGAAACTCGTCTTCCGTGTAGCCGTATTGCTGGATCGCGGCCTTGTTGACGGCGAGAAAGCACAGCGTGTCGCGATCGAAGATGTACATCGGCACGGTGTGATCGTCGAACAGGCTGCGAAAACGCTCGTCGTTGCGCACCAGCGCGCGGGCGCTGCGCAGTTTTTCGCGCGCGCTGTTCTCGCGCACGCCGAACGTGAGGAACAGCAGCACGCTGCCGGTGAGCATCGTCACGAGCAGCACGAACATCGCGCGCTCGCTGTCGCTCGCCGATGCCGCGAGCGAGATCTGCAACGAGCGGTTTTCCTCGCTGCGCAACGTGGCGAGCGCGGCTTCGACACGCTCTAGCGCGGGGGCAAGATGCGAGTTCGACGGCGCAGGGTCGAGGGATGCCTCGGGTGGCGCGTCGAGGGGGGCCGCCCCTGGTGCTTCGGTCGATGCCGCGTGCGCCACGCCCGACGCCGCCCCCGACGCCGCGCTTGCCGCTCCGGGCAGGTCACTCGCCTGGTTGCGCAGCGTGTCCTCGAGATCGTGCTGCAACGCGTGCCGCGCCGCGCTCAGGCTGGCGAGCGCCCCCGCCATGTACGGCTCGCTCGCGAGCTCGTCGCGCAGTGATTGCTCGCGGCTCGCGAGTGTGTTCGTCATCGAAGCGGCCGCGTCGGGCGGCACCGGCTTGCCCGATTCTTTCAGGCGGTGCAGAGCGGCGAGCGCGTTATCGAGCGCGGCGTGATACGCATCGAGGTTCTGGCGCACGCTGGTCGAGCGCGCGAGGCGCGCATCGGCGTCGCGCTGCCCGCGAATCTGCGTGTACGCGACGAACGCGTTTGCACCGACCGCGACGACCACGACCACGATATTGATCAGCAGTCGCTTCGATAGAAAAGGATTCATGGATTCCGAACGTCAATCGTTCCGAGAGCGGGAGAGCGCGCTCGCTGCCGGTGCGTCGGGCCGCATCGATGCAAGTCTTTTACGCGCCATCCTTTGGATATCGGCAGCGATCGGAAGCGGGTTGAGGGTCGGCGTGAAAAAAATCTGATGATTGGGGGGAAGGCTGCGAGTTGGTGGGGGCGCCTGGCTGGGAGCGGCTGGCCGGCCGCGCCTAGCCGGCCGCACCTAGCCGGCCGCGCCTAGCCGGCCGCGCCTAGCCGGCAGCTCCAAATTCCTTCATCGCCGGGACGAAATCGTGGCTCGCCTCGGGCTTGCGCGACAGCTTCGCGAGCACATAGCGCTTGAAAGGATCGAGCTCGGCCCAGCGCGCGACGCTCGGCGCGGCGAGACCGGCCAGCCCCGCCTGATGCGCGACACCGTCGGGCACGCTGTCGGTTTGACGCCAGGCCGGCGACTCCTCCGGCGTAAACCACTCCGGTTCGACGTTCGCGTGCGTGCGCAGCATCTCGAACAGCGCGTGATCGAAATTCGGTTCGATCTGCGTGTCGTCTTCGACCGGGAAACGCGCGAGCAGCTTGCGATCTTCGAGCGGCAGTTGCTGCCACTGCGCGAGCGTGATGCGCAGCCCGAAACGGTCGAGATTGAAGCGCACCGACATCGGGATATAAGTGAAATTCTCCGAAGACGCGACTTCGAAGTCGAACAGAAGCGGTGCTTCGTTGAGTCCCATGTCAGTGCTCCTTGTCGGTGGCGGACAGCGTGCGGGCGTCGCTTGAGGTATTTTAGAACCTTATTCGCGCGACGGCGCCCCGCGCGGCGGCCGCCGCGAAGCATACGGCGAGGCCGGCGCACCCTTTGACGCGCGGCATGATACAGGAGTGAAGCAGCTTGAACGGACAGGAAAACGGGCGCCAAACCGGGCGGGCGAACGGCCAGCCCCACGCCCTCGACAGCGACGAACAACCCGGCGCGGTGCAACTCGAAGTGCGCCGCCATCGCGGCGCGGCGGTTGAAACCGCCACCGATCACGTCGGCCAGGAGTGGCCGGTCGCGCTCGTGTTCAACGGCATCTCGCACGCGGTGATGATGTGCACGCCGCGCGATCTCGAAGCGTTCGCGGTCGGCTTCGCGATTTCGGAGGGGATTGTCGAGCGCGGCAGCGACATTCAGGACATCGAGGTCGAATTGCACGGGCACGGCGAGTTGCCGCATGCCGAGGTGCAATTGCAGGTCGTGCAGCAGGCGTTCGCCGGTTTGAAGGAAAAGCGCCGCGCGCTCGCCGGGCGCACCGGCTGCGGCGTGTGCGGCATCGAAAGCATCGATCTGCTGGATCTGAAACCGCAGCGTGTACCCGACACTGGCTTCTTGCAGCGGCTCGCGCCCGATGCGATCGCACGCGCCGCGCGCGCGCTGCCCGAGCACCAGGCGCTCACTCGTTTGACGGGCGGCCTCCACGCGGCCGCGTGGTGTGATGCGCAAGGCGCGATCCACTATGCGTTCGAGGACGTCGGCCGCCACAACGCGCTCGACAAGCTGATCGGCCAGCTCGTGCTCGACCGCGCCGATACGCGCGACGGTTTCGTGTTTCTGTCGAGCCGCGCGAGCTACGAGCTGGTGCGCAAGGCAGCGCGCGTCGACGTGCCGATGGTCGCGACGATCTCGGCGCCGTCGTCGCTCGCGATTGCGATCGCGCGTGAGGCGGGCGTGCGGCTCGTGAGCTTCTGCCGCGAAGGCAGCTACGTCGATTACGACACGTGGCAGCAGCAGGCTTGAGCGATTGAAGCGGCGCAGCGACGATTCACGGCTAACCCACCCGAAGCCCGCCTGCGTCGCCCCCCTCAGTCGAACCGCCGGAAATCCGGCTTGCGCTTCTCGAAGAACGCCTTGAACGCCTCGCGCGCTTCGGGCGCAAGCAGCATCTTGCCGAAATGCACGGCTTCCTCGGTCATCTGCGTCTGCAGTTCCTGCTGGCTCGCGCGCTTCATCAGGCTCTTCGTCACGCGCAACGACGACGCCGGCAGCGCCGCCAGCTTCGCGGCCTGCGACGCCGCGAACGCGTCGACTTCGCCCGCCGGCAGCACGCGATTCACGAAGCCCATGCGGTGCGCTTCGGCCGCGTCGAACGCCTCGCCGAGCAGCAGTTTTTCCGCCGCCGCCTGGTAGCCGGCCACGCGCTGCAGCAACAGGCTCGACGCTGCTTCCGGGCACAGCCCGAGCTGCGTGAACGGCAGCGAAAAGCTCGCGGTGTCGGCCGCGTAGACCAGATCGCAATGCAGCAGCAGCGTCGTGCCGACGCCGACCGCCGGCCCCGCGACCGCCGCCACCACCGGTTTTTCCGCGGAACATAGCGCGCGCAGGAACTGGAACACCGGCGGGGTTTCGCCAACCGGCGGCGACTTCATGAAGTCCTCGAGATCGTTGCCCGCGCTGAATATGCCCGCGCTGCCGCGAATCAGGATCGCGCGCACCGACGCGTCGCCCTGCGCTTCTACGAGCGCGTCGGCCATCGTCTGATACATCGCGGCCGTGAACGCATTTTTCCTGCCGGGCCGGTTGAAGCTGATGGTCAGCACCGCGTCGGCGCGCTCGACCAGAATATCCGTCGTCATCCCGTTCATCTCCTTGTGCTCCTGCTGAATGTAGAAACGGTTCGCAAGCCGGGCGGCCTGCGAACCGTTGCGCGGTCCTTGGTGGATCACAGAAGGATCCCCCGTTCGATCAGCGGTTCACAGACGCTCGATGATGCCCGCCGCGCCCATGCCGGTACCGACGCACATCGTCACCATGCCGTACTTGTAGTTGCGGCGGCGCAGGCCGTGCACCACGGTCGCCGCACGAATCGCGCCGGTCGCGCCGAGCGGATGGCCCAGTGCGATCGCGCCGCCGAGCGGGTTGATCTTCGACGTATCGAGGCCGAGGTCCTGGATCACCGCGAGCGACTGCGCGGCGAACGCCTCGTTCAGCTCGATCCAGTCGAGGTCGTCCTGCTTCAGGCCCGCGGCTTTCAGCGCGGCCGGAATCGCTTCCTTCGGGCCGATGCCCATGATTTCCGGCGGCACGCCGCGCACCGCGAAGCTGACGAAGCGCGCGAGCGGCGTCAGGTTGAACTGCTTGAGGATTTTTTCCGACACGACGATCAACGCACCCGCGCCGTCCGACGTCTGCGAGCTGTTGCCGGCCGTGACCGAGCCTTTGTTCGCGAACACCGCGCGCAGCTTCGCGAGGCCTTCCATCGACGTGTCCGCGCGCGGACCTTCGTCGAGCGACACGTCGCGCGTTTTCACGTTGATCTCGCCGGTCGCGAGATCGGGCACGCGATCGACGATCGTGTACGCGGCGATTTCGTCGTTGAATTCGCCGGCTTGCTGCGCGGCCATCGCGCGGCGGTGCGATTCGACCGAGAACGCGTCCTGCGCTTCGCGGCTGATCTTCCAGCGCTCGGCGACTTTCTCCGCGGTCAGGCCCATGCCGTACGCGATGCCGACGTCTTCGTTGCGATCGAAGATATGCGGCGACAGCGACGGCTTATTGCCCATCATCGGCACCATGCTCATCGATTCGCAGCCGCCCGCGATCATCGCATCCGCCTCGCCGACGCGGATGCGGTCCGCGGCCATCGCGAGCGCGGTCAGACCCGACGCGCAGAAGCGGTTCACCGTGACACCGCCGACCGTGTTCGGCAGACCGGCGAGCAGCGCGCCGATTCGCGCGACGTTCAGGCCCTGCTCCGCTTCCGGAATCGCGCAGCCGACGATCGCGTCTTCGATCACGCCGGTGTCGAGGCCGGGCACCTGAGCGACGGCCGACCTGATCGCGTGAACCAGCAGCTCATCCGGACGTGTGTTCCTGAACATGCCGCGCGGCGCCTTGCCGATCGGCGTACGGCTCGCGGCGACGATGTATGCGTCTTGCAATTGCTTTGCCATTTGGGAATCTCCTTTGTCGACCAGAGTTGGCCAAAGCTCTTACTCTGGTCCCATGCACATTGTGCGGTCGCCGCTTAATTGCGCACCGGCTTGCCGGTCTGCAGCATGCCCATGATCCGTTCCTGCGTCTTCTGCGTGCCGAGCAGCTCGACGAACGCGCGACGCTCGAGTTGCAGCAGCCATTCTTCGTCGACGAGGCTGCCGGCTTCGACGTCGCCGCCGCACACCGCTTCCGCGATGCGGCTCGCGATCAGGAAATCGTGCTCGCTGATGAAGCGGCCGTCGCGCATATTGACGAGCGACGCCTTGATCGTCGAGATCGCCGAGCGGCCCGCGACCGGCACCTGGGTCGCGCGCAGCGGCGCACGGTAGCCCGCCGCGGCGAGCGCGCGCGCTTCCTTCTTCGCGACGTCGAGCAGTTCGAACACATTGAAGACGATCGTGTCGGAAGGCTTCAGGTAGCCCATCGCGCGGGCGTCGAGCGCGGAGGCCGACACCTTCGCCATCGCCGCGTTCTCGAACGACTTCTGCAGGAACTTCAGCAGATCGTTCGTCGCGCCGACCTGGCTTGCCGCTTCGGCCGCGCGCAGCGCCGCTTCCTTCAGGCCGCCGCCCGCCGGCACGAGACCCACGCCGACTTCGACGAGACCCAGATAGCTCTCGATGTGCGCGACGCGCTTCGCGCTGTGCAGTGCGAGCTCGCAGCCGCCGCCGAGCGCGATGCCAGAGATCGCCGAAATCACCGGCACGTTCGCGTACTTGACGCGCAGCATGCCCTGCTGGAAATTCTTCACGAACGGCTCGATGCCCTTCGCGCCGCCCATCATGAACGCGGGCATCGCTTCTTCGAGGTTCGCGCCCGCCGAGAACGGACCGCCCGGCGTGCCGAGTTTCAGCGATGCGGGCTGCCACACGACGAGGCCCTTGTAGTCCTTCTCGGCCAGTTCGATCGCCTGCGTGAGCCCTTCGATCACCGCCGGTCCGATCGTGTTCATCTTGCTCTTGAACGACACGATCAGCACGTCGTCCTCGCCCGCGCGATCGTCGACCCATGCGCGCACCGCATCGGTCTCGAACAGCGTCTTGCCGTAGGTCTTCGGATCGGCGCCGGTTTCGCCGACGAGCGGCGCGCGGAACACCTGCTTGCGGTACACGTCGAGCGACGAGCGCGGCACGAAGGTCTGCGTGGCCGGTGACCACGAGCCTTCGGCCGTGTGCACGCCGCCCTTCTCGTCAACCGCGCCTTCGAGCACCCACGACGGCAGCGGCACGTTGGCGAGCGCCTTGCCCGCCGCGATGTCTTCCTGCACCCATTCGGCGACCTGCTTCCAGCCGGCCGTCTGCCAGCCTTCGAACGGACCTTCGTTCCAGCCGAAGCCCCAGCGGATCGCGAGATCGACGTCGCGCGCATTGTCGGCGATCGATTCCAGATGCACGGCGATGTAGTGATAGACGTCGCGGAAGATCGACCACAGGAACTGCGCCTGCGGGTGCTGCGTTTCGCGCAGCAGCTTCAGACGCTCGGCAGCCGGACGCTTCAGAATGCGGCCGACGAGTTCGTCTGCCTTCCCGCCGCCGTCGATATATGCACCCGTGTTCGGATCGAGCACCTTGATCGCCTTGCCTTCCTTCCTGTAGAAGCCGGCGCCGGTCTTCTGGCCGAGCGCGCCCTTCTGCACCAGTTCGGCGAGCACGGCCGGCGTTTCGTAGACCGGCAGAAACGGATCGTCCGGCAGCGTGTCCTGCATCGTCTTGATCACGTGCGCCATCGTGTCGAGACCGACCACGTCGGCGGTGCGGAACGTCGCCGACTTCGCGCGGCCGAGGCGCGCGCCGGTCAGGTCGTCCACTTCGTCGAAACGCAGGCCGAACTTCGCGGCTTCGGCAATAACCGCAAGGATCGAGAACACGCCGACGCGGTTCGCGATGAAGTTCGGCGTATCTTTCGCGCGCACGACGCCCTTGCCGACCACGCTGGTCAGGAAGGTTTCGAGCTGATCGAGAATTTCCGGACGCGTCGTCGCGGTCGGGATCAGTTCGACCAGATGCATGTAGCGCGGCGGATTGAAGAAGTGCACGCCGCAGAAGCGCGCCTTCAGTTCGTCCGCGAAACCTTCGGACAGTGCGGTGATCGACAGCCCCGACGTGTTGGTCGCGAAAATCGCGTTCGGGCCGATGTGCGGCGCGACCTTCTTGTACAGGTCGTGCTTCCAGTCCATGCGTTCGGCGATCGCTTCGATCACGACGTCGCACTCGGCGAGCTTGTCGATGTCGTCGTCGTAGTTCGCGGGCTGGATGTATTGCGCGTCGTCCTTCACGCCGAACGGCGCCGGCGACAGCTTCTTCAGATTTTCGATCGCCTTCAGCGCGATCCCGTTCTTCGGGCCTTCCCTGGCGGGCAGGTCGAACAGCAGCACGGGCACCTTGGCGTTGATCAGGTGCGCGGCGATCTGCGCGCCCATCACGCCGGCGCCGAGCACGGCTACCTTGCGAATGATCAGATTGCTCACGTCGTTTCTCCGGAGAGTTGTGCGATGGCGCGAAGCGTCAGCCATGCTTCGCGCGATGTGTGTGGCCTCGCTCGATGTGCGAGCGTCAGAACAACGCTTCTTCGACGTCCATCATCGGCTTCGAACCGGCGCGCGCCTGGCGGATCGTCATCGCCGTTTCGGGCAGCAGCTTCGCGAAGTAGAAGCGCGCGGTCGCGAGCTTCGCCCTATAGAACGGATCGCCCGACGCCTGTTTGTCGAGCGCGATACGAGCCATGCGCGCCCAGAAGTACGAGAACACCAGATGGCCGACCGTGCGCAGATACGGCACGGCCGCGGCGCCGACTTCGTCCGGGTTCTGCATCGCCTTCATGCCGATTTCCATCGTCAGTTTCTGCACCTTTTCGCCGATCTCGGCGAGCGGGTTCACGAACTCCTGCATCTCCGGCTTGATGCCTTCGGCTTCGACGAATTCGGCGACGAGCTTGCCGAACTTCTTCATCTTCGCGCCCATGTCGCCGAGCACCTTGCGGCCGAGCAGGTCGAGCGACTGGATGCCGTTGGTGCCTTCGTAGATCATGTTGATGCGCGCGTCACGCACGTACTGCTCCATGCCCCATTCGGCGATGAAGCCGTGGCCGCCGTAGATCTGCATCGCGTGATTGGTGCCTTCGAACGCGTTGTCCGACAGGAACGCCTTCAGGATCGGCGTGAGCAGCGCGACGAGGTCGGCGGCTTCCTTGCGCTCGGCTTCGTCGGCGTGCGACAGCTCCTTGTCGATCTGCAGCGCCGACCAGTACGAGAACGCGCGGCCGGCTTCGGCGTAGGCCTTCTGCGTGAGCAGCATGCGGCGCACGTCCGGATGCACGATGATCGGATCGGCGGCCTTTTCCGGCGCCTTCGGGCCGGTCAGCGAACGCATCTGCAGCCGCTCTTTCGCGTACGTGAGCGAGTTCTGATATGCGACTTCGGTGAGACCGAGGCTCTGCATGCCGACGCCGAGACGCGCGGCGTTCATCATGACGAACATCGCGTTCAGGCCCTTGTTCGGCTCGCCGACCATCCAGCCCTTCGCGTTGTCGAGATTGATCACGCAGGTCGCGTTGCCGTGGATGCCCATCTTGTGCTCGATCGAACCGCACTTGACGCCGTTGCGCTCACCGGGCTCGCCCGCTTCGTTCGGCACGAACTTCGGCACGATGAACAGCGAAATGCCCTTGGTGCCCTTCGGCGCATCCGGCAGACGCGCGAGCACGAGGTGAACGATGTTCTCCGCCATGTCATGCTCGCCGCTCGAAATGAAAATCTTCGTGCCGCTGATCGAGTACGAGCCGTCGCCGTTCGGTTCGGCCTTCGTGCGCAGAATGCCGAGGTCGGTGCCGCAATGCGGCTCGGTCAGACACATCGTGCCGGTCCAGACGCCTGCGACGAGCTTCGGCAGATAGCGCTGCTGCAGTTCCGGCGTGCCGTGCGCGTGCAGGCATTCGTACGCGCCGTGCGACAGGCCCGGATACATCGTCCACGCCTGATTCGCCGAGTTCAGCATTTCATAGACCGCGTTGTTGACGAACGCGGGCAGTCCCTGGCCGCCGAATTCCGGGTCGCAACCGAGCGCCGGCCAGCCGGCTTCGACGTATTGCCGATAGGCTTCCTTGAAGCCCTTCGGCGTGGTCACGACGCCGTCGCCGGCATACGTGCAGCCTTCCTGGTCGCCGCTGTGGTTGAGCGGGAACAGCACTTCGGAGCAGAACTTGCCGGCTTCCTCGAGCACCGCGTTGATCGTGTCGGCGTCGAGTTCGACGTGCTTCGGCATTTGCCGAAGTTCGGCCTCGACGTTGAGCAGTTCGTGCAACACGAATTGCATGTCGCGCAGCGGCGCGGCGTACTGTCCCATGACTCTCTCTCCCTGGTTTGACAAAAAGCCAGGCCGTTGGCCGGGTCCGTGGTCGGACCTTCTGCGCCGCGCGTTTCCGGTAGATTCCGGCGACGCCGCTAACGGCTTTCGCTTTGATACGAATTAATCAGTTTTTCCAGCGCGGCCCACGTGAGACGCACCGCATCCGGCAGATGCAGAAAGCGCGCGTCGTGATGCAGGCCGAGCGTGACGCTATACAGTTCGAACAGCATCAGCTGCGGGTCGGTATCGGCGCGCAGATGCCCTTCTTCCATCGCTTGCGAGATCGCGCGCGTGAGCGCCGCACGCCACGTCGTCACGCTCGACACCAACTGCTCGCGCACCTGGCTGTCCGCGCGGTCGTCGTATTCGACGGCGCCGCTGATGTAGATGCAGCCGGTCGTGACTTCCTGAATGCGTTTCTCGATCCAGCGGGAAATCATCGCGCGCAAGCGCGGCAGACCACGCGGCTCGCGCAGGCTCGGGAAAAACACCTCGTCTTCGAAACGGCGGTGGTATTCGCGCACGACCTCGATCTGCAGATCCTCGCGCGAGCCGAAATGCGCGAACACACCGCTCTTGCTCATCTGCATGCGCTCGGCCAGCAGACCAATCGTCAGACCTTCCAGTCCGTCTCGGCCTGCCAGATCGAGTGCTGCATCGAGAATCGCGGCTCGGGTTTGTTCGCCTTTTCGCATAGCTGTTTTACCGTTCTAATGTGACCGAATTGAAAATCGAACGGCCGTACTATTATTGAGTGCTTGCCGTCCGCGAAACAAGGACTTTATTAGAAACCGGTTTCTAACCGGCTTCTAATTTTGCGGCTTTCGATCATCCGATCAATCAGATTTTTAGAGGCGTTTGCCTTGAATCGATGGTTGCCGATCGGCGCGCGCTGTTCTCGCGCGTGTTCTATTTCTTTGCCCCGCTTCGCTGGCGCCGCTTGATGGCCGACATGATGCGGCAAGCGCGGGCTCTCGTGCGAGCGGTATTAGTCGTAGCCGCCCACCGTCAGCAGCTTCATCGCGACGCGGTAGCTCGTGTACGCGATCCAGCTCAGCGCGCGCACGCGCGCCGGTCGCGATTCGTAGTGCGCTTCATCGATTGGGCGCGCGTCCGTGAACGCGTCGAGAATCGCGTCGCGCAGTTTGGGGATCGACGGATCGTTCACGAGCACGACGTTCGCTTCGTTGTTCAGCATCAGGCTGAGCGCATCGAGATTCGACGAACCGACCGTGCCCCAGTTCGAATCGACCACCGCGACCTTGCCGTGTAGCAGCGTCTTCTCGTATTCGGCGATCTGCACGCCTGCGCGCAACAGCGCGTGGTACAGGAACGGCACGGCGTAATCGAGCGCCTTGAACTCCTTGCGCCCGATGATCAGCTTCACGACCACGCCGCGCCGCGCCGCGAACACCAGCGCGCGACGCAGCTTGCGTCCCGGCATGAAGTACGGATTCGCGAGCAGGATTTCATGGCGCGCCTGGCCGATCGCGGCCAGATAAGCTTTTTCGATCGCGCGGCGGTTGATCAGGTTATCGCGCGCGACGAATGCGACGCACGGCTCGCCGCCGGCCCACAGTGCCTCGTTGCGGCGTCGCCGGCGTCTGCGCAGACTGCCAAGCGAGTTGGCGTCCTGCGACGACAGGTCGGGCTTCATCGAATCGAGCGGCCGATGGCCGACGCGAATCCGCCGCCACTGCACCTCGATTGCATCGCGCACGTCGGCGACCACCGGCCCGCGCAGCTCGACCGCGAAGTCCCAGCGCCGGTACGGCAGCTTCTCGCCGTTGTTCTCGTAATCGTCGACGATATTGATGCCGCCACAATACGCGATCTGATCGTCGATCACCGCGAGCTTGCGGTGCGTGCGCGAAAAGCCGAAGCGGCCGAACAGATGCGGGTTGTAGATGCGATGCTCGATGCCGCCGGCCGGCCATTGCTCGAACATCTTCAGGCGCGCGGTGCCGACGCCATCGGTGATCACGCGCACTCTGACGCCGCGCGCGGCGGCGCGAAGCAGCGCCTCGCTGACCGCGTGGCCGGCTTCGTCGTCGCAGAAGATATAGGTTTCGAGCGCGACGTTGTGCTCGGCCGCGTCGATGCGCTCGATCAGCGCGTCGAAGAAATCGTCGCCAGAGCGCAGCAGCTCGACCTCGTTGTTACTGGTGAAGCGGTAGCGCTGCCAGTAACGACGGCCGAGCAACGTGTGCCGCAGACGCGCCAAACGGCCCGAGCCGCCTGCGCTCACTGGCCACGCTCCCCGGCCAGCGGGCCGGATTGCGGGTCGACCGGGCGTGCGGCGAGCCGCCGCGGCAACTGCAGGATCGCATCGGCATTCGACGACGAAAAGCAGCGCGATGCGGCCTCTTCATATGGCAGCCACATATACGCGGTGTGTTCGCGCGGCGCGAGCGTCACGTCGATGCACTCGGGGACCTGCAGGCTGAACCAGTGCTCGGTGTTGTAGAGCACGCCCGCTTCGTAGCGGTAACGAAATTCCGGGTAGATCTCGTAGTCGATCGAGTAGTGCCAGTCGAACAACCCGCTGCGCGGCACCAGTGCGCCGCCGATCATGATGCCGGTTTCCTCGCCGACTTCGCGCACCGCCGTGTCGGCGAGCGGTTCGTCGAGCCGGTCTTTCGAACCCGTCACCGACTGCCAGAACGCCGCATGATCGGCGCGCTCGAGCAGCAGCACGTCGAGCGCAGGCGTATGAATGATGACGAGGACGGACTGCGGAATTTTCGGCGGTTTCGGCATGGCTCAAACTGGGCGCGACGATACGCGCGGTACATGTCGGATGACGGTCGAAAGGGTCTGGAAAGCGGTGGCTTCACTGTAACGCAAAAAATGAAAAAGGCGCTGAGGTGGAGATCACCTCAGCGCCTTTTCGTTTCGCTCGTGTGGTTTTTTTGCGGCCGCCGGCCGCGCGCAGCGGCCGCGGTTTTATGCCTTCGGTTCCGGCGTACGCAGACGGATGTGCAGCTCGCGCAGCTGACGCTCGTCGACTTCGCTCGGCGCCTGCGTGAGCAGATCCTGCGCGCGTTGCGTCTTCGGGAACGCGATCACGTCGCGGATCGAGTCGGCGCCGGCCATCATCGTGACGATGCGGTCCAGACCGAACGCGATACCGCCGTGCGGGGGCGCGCCGTATTGCAGCGCGTCGAGCAGGAAGCCGAACTTCGCCTGCGCTTCTTCCGCGTTGATCTTCAGCGCGCGGAACACCTTGCTCTGCACTTCCTCACGGTAGATACGCACCGAGCCGCCGCCGATTTCCCAGCCGTTCAGCACCATGTCGTAGGCCTTCGCGAGGCAGCGCGCG
This sequence comes from Paraburkholderia sp. CI3, assembly GCF_050436505.1. Lineage (NCBI taxonomy): Bacteria > Pseudomonadati > Pseudomonadota > Betaproteobacteria > Burkholderiales > Burkholderiaceae > Paraburkholderia > Paraburkholderia sp. CI3. The sequence continues at coordinate 3,528,322 of NZ_JBNDMI010000004.1, read as the reverse complement.
GGGTCCGTTTCGAGGTACTCGAGGTGCTCGTCCTTCGGGCTCGTGAACGGGTGATGCGCGGCGACGTAGCGGTTGTCTTCCTCGTCGTATTCGAACATCGGAAAGTCGACGACCCACAGCGGCTTCCAGCCGGACTCGACGAGGCCGTTGGCCTTGCCGAATTCCGAATGACCGATCTTCAGACGCAGCGCGCCGAGGCTGTCGTTGACGACCTTCGCGCGATCCGCCGCGAAGAAGATGATGTCGCCGTCTTGTGCGCCGGTGCGCTCGATGATCGCCTTCAGCGCTTCGTCGTGCAGGTTCTTCACGATCGGGCTTTGCAGACCGTCACGGCCCTTCGCCGCTTCATTGACCTTGATCCACGCGAGACCCTTCGCCCCGTAGATGCGCACGAATTCCGTGTAGCTGTCGATGTCGCCGCGCGACAGCTCGCCGCCCTTCGGCACGCGCAGCGCCGCGACACGGCCGTCCTTCGTGTTGGCCGGGGTGCTGAACACCTTGAAGTCGACGTCCCGCATCGCATCGGTCAACTCGGTGAACTCGAGCTTCACGCGCAGGTCCGGCTTGTCCGAACCGAAGCGGCGCATCGCTTCCGCGTATTCCATGACCGGGAATTTCTGGTCGAGCTCGACGCCGATCGTCGTCCTGAACACGTGACGGATCATCGCCTCGAACAGATCGCGGATTTCCTGTTCCGACAGGAACGAGGTTTCGCAGTCGATCTGCGTGAATTCCGGCTGACGGTCGGCGCGCAGGTCTTCGTCGCGGAAGCACTTGGTGATCTGGTAGTAACGGTCGAAGTTCGCGACCATCAGCAGCTGCTTGAACAGTTGCGGCGACTGCGGCAGCGCGAAGAACTGGCCCGGGTTCGTACGCGACGGCACGAGGTAGTCGCGCGCGCCTTCCGGCGTGCTCTTCGTGAGCATCGGCGTTTCGATGTCGATGAAGCCCTGCTCGTCGAGGTACTTGCGCACTTCGATCGCGACGCGGTAGCGCAGACGCAGGTTGTGCTGCATCTGCGGACGGCGCAGGTCGAGCACGCGATGCGTGAGGCGCGTGGTTTCCGACAGGTTGTCATCGTCGAGCTGGAACGGCGGCGTGACCGACGCGTTCAGCACGATCAGCTCGTGGCACAGCACTTCGATCTTGCCGCTCTTCAGCGATGCATTGGTCGTGCCTTCCGGACGGCCGCGCACGATGCCCATGACCTGCACGCAGAACTCGTTGCGCACGCCTTCGGCGACCTTGAACATGTCAGCACGATCCGGATCGCAGACGACCTGAACGAGCCCTTCGCGATCGCGCAGGTCGATGAAGATGACGCCGCCATGGTCGCGGCGGCGGCTTACCCAGCCGCACAGCGAGACAGATTGGCCCAGCAGTTCTTCGGTCACCAGACCGCAGTATTCAGATCTCATCGACATGATGTTTGTCTTTCGTTTTGCATTGGTTGAACGGCGCGCCGCAGACGATCCTGCAAGAAGCGTTGCGCGCCGGCATTAGAGCGGGGGCTCGACGGTGGCGCGGCGCACCGGCGCCGGCTGCGGCGCGGACGGCGCCACGACGCCCATCGAGACAATGTACTTGAGCGCAGCGTCGACCGTCATGTCGAGCTCGATCACTTCGCTTTTCGGCACCATCAGGAAGAAGCCGGACGTCGGGTTCGGCGTGGTCGGCACGTATACGCTGACGTAATCTTCCTTCAGATGGTTGGCCACGTCGCCGCCCGGGATGCCGGTCAGAAACGCGATCGTATAGGACCCGCGGCGCGGGTACTCGATCAGCAGCGCCTTGCGGAATGCATTGCCACTGCTCGACAGCAGCGTGTCGGACACCTGCTTCACGCTGGTGTAGAGCGGGCCGACCACCGGAATGTGCGCGACCAGCAGTTCCCACCACTTCACGAGCTTCTGCCCAATGAAGTTCTGCGTCAACAGCCCGACGACGAAGATGAACGCGAGCGTGAGCACCGCGCCGAGGCCCGGCAAGCGATAGCCGATCGTGCGTTCCGGCTGCCACGAGGTAGGCAGCAGCAACAGCGTCTGGTCCATCGTGCCGATGACCAGGCCGAGCACCCACAGTGTGATGGCCAGAGGCACCAGCACCAGCAGGCCGGTCAGAAACACCGATTTGAGCGTGAATTTCTTCGTCGTCATGTGTACCGCCAGAAAGCTGCGCGGGCCGAAGCCCATGCGCGGTAGATACGCCGCCCGCGCGGGGCGGCAGTCCCACTAGGCGCTGCCGGAACCGCTCGGGCTCGTGGCGGCGGGCGCTGCGGCGGGCGCCGCGGGCGCGGCAGCCGATGCAGCCGGGGCAGCGGCTGCGGCCGGCTCGGACTTCGCTTCCGACGCAGCTGGCGCGCTCGTGCTGCCGCGGAAATCGGTCACGTACCAGCCGGAGCCTTTCAACTGGAAGCCGGCGGCCGTGAGTTGTTTGCTAAAGGTGTCTTTTCCGCACTCGGGACACTGCGTCAACTGGGGGTCGCTCATCTTCTGGAGCACGTCCTTCCCGAAACCGCATGACCCGCAACGATAAGCGTAGATCGGCATGATCCTTTCTTACTCCAAATCCCTACTGAAATCTTGTAAACGCTTGCAAAGCCTTGAATTATAGCCGCAAACGATGTCCGTTCCCCGGATTTCGGGAAGCGGACGCACGACGCGCCCGCCACCGCGCCAAATGGGGACGACCCCCGGACCTCTCAAGAGCGGCGCGCGTGGCGTTAGCCGCGACGCCGCCAGGTGAGCCAGCGCTCGCGTCCGGCAAATACGGCGATCGAGTCGTCGACCGCTTCGTCTTCGACCAGCTCGAAGTGTGGCGTGAGCAGCGCATCGAGCTCGCCGCGTTCGATGCCGAACGGCGGTCCTTTCGGTGTCGCGCCGATGAAAAAGATGCCCGCCAGCAACCCGCCGGCCGGCAGCAGTTCGCCCATGCGCTGCGCGTAGTCGGCGCGGCGCGCCGGCGGCAGCGCGCAGAAGAATGCGCGCTCATAGATCCATGCCGGTGCGAACGGTGGCGCATAGGTGAAGAAATCCGCCTGTTCGACCAGCGATGCATGCGCGCCGAGCTGCTCGCGTGCCGCCGCCACGGCGGCACGCGAGAAGTCGATCGCGCGTACCGGGTTGCCCTGGCGCACGAGCCATACCGCTTCGTGCGCGCTGCCGCAGCCTGGAATCAGCACGGCCACGTCGCGGCGCCGTTCGGCGAACGCGCGAAACGCGGACGGCACGCCCGCCTGATCCCACGGCGTGAAATGGCGCTCGAAGCGTTCGTCCCAGAACTCGGGCGAGTCGGGATCGCGGGTTGCGAAATCGGGCGCGGCGGGTTGGGTCGGATCGCTCATCGGAATCTAACCTCCATAAGCCAGTACCAGGAACGCACGCGCCAGCATCGCGCCGACGCCGACCGCCACGCCGAACAGCAGCAGGCCTTGCAGCAGACGGTTGGTGCGCTTTTGCTCGAGCAGGATCTGGCGGATCACGTCGTCGTTCGCGCCGCCCACCGGGTGATGGCGCTCGGCCAGCATGTTATGGACGAGGCGCGGCAACTGCGGCAGCGTCTTGCTCCACTGCGGCGCCTCGATCTTCAGACGCTCGTACCAGCCGCGCAAGCCGATCTGCTCGTTCATCCAGCGCTCGAGATAGGGCTTCGCGGTCTTCCACAGATCCAGTTCGGGATCGAGCGAACGGCCTAGGCCTTCCACGTTCAGCATCGTCTTTTGCAGCAACACGAGCTGCGGCTGGATCTCGACGTTGAAGCGCCGCGACGTCGAGAACAGACGCATCAGCACCTGGCCGAGAGAAATGTCCTTCAGCGCGCGATCGAAATACGGTTCGCAGACCGCGCGGATCGCGCTTTCGAGCTCCTCGACACGGGTGGTCGGCGGCACCCAGCCCGACTCCAGATGCAGCGTCGCGACGCGATGGTAGTCGCGCTTGAAGAACGCGAGGAAGTTCTGCGCGAGGTAGTTTTTGTCGAAGTCCGACAACGCGCCGATGATGCCGAAGTCGAGCGCGATATAGCGGCCGAAGTGCGCGGGATCGAGGCTCACCTGGATGTTGCCGGGGTGCATGTCGGCGTGGAAAAAGCCGTCGCGGAACACCTGCGTGAAGAAAATTTCGACGCCCTCGCGCGCGAGCTTCGGGATGTCGACACCCGCCGCGCGCAACGTATCGACCTGGCTGATCGGCACGCCGACCATGCGCTCCATCACGAGCACCGTGGGCGTGCAGAACTCCCAGTACATCTCGGGCACGAGCAGCAGGTCGAGCCCCAGGAAGTTGCGCCGCAACTGGCTGCCGTTGGCGGCCTCGCGCATCAGGTCGAGTTCGTCGTGCAGGTATTTGTCGAATTCGGCGACCACCTCGCGCGGCTTCAGGCGCTTGCCGTCGGCCCACAGACGCTCGGCCCACACGGCGATGTCGCGCAACAGCGCGAGGTCGGAATCGATCACCGGCAGCATCTTGGGGCGCAGCACCTTCACCGCGACCGCCTTGCCCGCATGCTGGCCGGCCTTCACCTTCGCGAAGTGGACCTGTGCGATCGACGCGCTCGCGACCGGCACCCGCTCGAAATCGTCGAACAGCACGTCGACCGGCGCGCCGAGCGACTTCTCGACGAGCGCGATCGCGACCGCCGAATCGAACGGCGGCACCTGGTCTTGCAGCTTGGCAAGTTCGTTGGCGATATCGACCGGCAGCAGATCGCGACGGGTCGACAGCACCTGGCCGAACTTGACGAAGATCGGCCCGAGGCTTTCGAGCGCGAGCCGCAGACGCACGCCCGGCGGCGCATCGAACTTGCGACCAAGCGTCGTGATGCGCAGCAGCAGACGCACGCGCCGGTCGTTGATGCGGCTCAACATCATTTCGTCGAGGCCGAAGCGGATGACCGTGAAAAATATCTTGAGAAAACGCAGAAAACGCATGGCTGGGCCCGGTGACTAGCGCGTGCTGCGCGACGTGGCGGCGCCGCCCGGCGTTTGCGCGCCGCGGACTTCGACCTTCTGTTCGATGCGCTCGATGCGCTTTTCGACGCGCGCGAGCGAATCGCGCGCGCGCGCCAGCTCGAGGTTGAAGTCAGCGAGCGCGGTGCGCCGCACCAGTTGCGGATTTTCGTCGAGCAGGTACTCGGCGGCGGTGTCGAGCAGATTGCGACCGGTGCGCTGCACATGCTCGCCGACTGAGCGGACTAACGACGTGATGCGCCACGCGGGTCCATCACCGATCAGCTTCGCGAGATCTTCCTCCGGCTCCCAGCGCAGATGCTCGGCGAGCTTCGCAATCACGGTCGCGAACTCGGCGTCGCCCTCGATCTTCACGTGCTTCATCACCGCGGCCTGGCCACCTTGCAGGAAGGCCGGCAGTGCGTCGGACGGCACCGAGATCGTCACGTCGAACTGATGCGCATCGGCTTCGTCGAGCGTACCGAGATAGCCGTCGGGCTGCACGAGCAGCGCGAGCACAACCGGCGGACATGACAGGCGAGCGGTCTTGCCCGCGTACGGGGCGAGGCGCTCGCGGGCCCACGATTCGCGGGCGAGCAGATGATTGACAGCAGCAGCGAAGGGCTTGGCGGCGAGGGTCATCGAAGGTGGCAAGAAAAAACCCGCGCGAGCGAGGTGCTTGCGCGGGCTCCCATTGTAACGTCCGTTCGCTTCGCGGCCTGCTATGCCGAACGGCCTAAGCCATGCGCGAGGTCAGGAATCGCGATGCCGTGGCCGGCTCTTTTCGAGGCAAACGCGACTCGATGCTTCGGCATGTCAGTGTTGCTCGACCTGCTGGATGCCGGCAAGCAGCCAGCCTTCGCCAGTGCGGTTCGCCTTCGTCAGATTCCAGACTTCGACGAACGGCTCGGCCGCCGCGCCCGGCTCCTCGCGGATCAAACCGGAGAAGCGCACGCTCGCGAAGGATTCGTTCGCGCGCTCCTCGACGCCGAGCAGCTCGGCGTTCAACTGCACGACGTCGGTCTGGCTCGGCTGCGTGCCGCGCGACGCGAGATCGACGCGCACTTCGGCGAACATTTCCGGCGTCGTGAATTCGCGGATGTCCTCGACGTTGCCGACGTCCCACGCGGCCTGCAGGCGCACGAAGTACACCTTTGCGTTACGCAGAAACGCTTCCGAATCGAAGCCGGGCGGCACCGACGGCGTCGCGCCGAGCGATGGCGTGGTCAACGGGTTGCCCTGCGGTTCGAGATACGAGCCGGTGGGCGGCGCCGTGTAACGCGGCTCCTGAATATAGTCGGTGCCTTTCGTGTTCAGCGACGGCGCCGTGCCCGCGTAGGCAGGCTGCGCCGCATTGCGCTTACGGCCGGTGAAGCGGCGGATGAGCCAGATCACCACAATCGCGATCAACGCGATCACGATCACGTTCGCGAGCATGCCGGCGAACGCCTCGCCGAGCCCGAAATGCGACAGCAATGCGGCGATGCCGAGACCGGCCGCGAGACCGGCGATCGGCCCGAGCCAGCGATTGCGGTTCGGCGCGGCGGGCGGCGTGGGCTTAGTCGCAGGCGCCGCCTGCGCGCTCTGCTGCGTGGCCTGATTGTTCTGCGCCGGCTGGGACGGCGGCGGCGTCTGGCGCTGCTGCAGACTGTTCGATTGACGGCCGAAGCTGCGGCCTCCGCCCAGGCGGCGTGCTTCGGCGTCGAGAGAGGCAAGCGTGCCGGCCATCAGCAGACCGACCATCGCGATCAGTCCGATTCTTCTCGCCAGCGCCCCCTTAACCTTACGAGTAGATAACAAATTCGAATCGGACATTTCGCACTTTCCTTTAAAAATCGATGGGTTAGGGACTCTAGTATTTGGTCCCCACATGCAAAGCTACCACGCCAGCTGACAAATTGTAATATTTGACGCCGTCGAGACCAGCTTGTTCCATCATAGTTTTCAAAGTTTCCTGGTCCGGATGCATGCGGATCGATTCCGCCAGGTACTGGTAGCTTTCCGCGTCCTTGGCGAAGCGCTCGCCGAGCCACGGTAACACCTTGAACGAATACAGATCGTAGACCTTCTTCAGCGGATCCCATACCTTCGAGAACTCGAGCACGAGCAGCCGCCCGGCCGGTTTCAGCACACGACGCATCTCGGCAAGCGCGATGTCCTTATGTGTCATGTTGCGCAAGCCGAACGCGACCGTCACGACGTCGAAGTAGTTGTCCGGAAACGGGATTTTCTCGGCATCGCACAGCAGCGCCGGCGTGATGATGCCCTTGTCGAGCAGCCGGTCGCGGCCCACGCGTAGCATCGATTCGTTGATGTCGGTATGCCAGACCTCGCCCGTTTCGCCCGCCTGTTTCGCAAATGCTTTCGACAGGTCGCCCGTGCCGCCCGCGATGTCGAGCACCTTGTAGCCCGGCCGCACGTTCGCCTGGGCGATCGTGAACACCTTCCACGCCCGGTGCAATCCGCCCGACATCAGGTCGTTCATCAGGTCGTAGTTGGCGGCCACCGAGTGGAACACCCCCGCCACCTTCTGCGCCTTGTCCTGTTCGTCGACCGATTGAAAGCCGAAGTGGGTTTTGCTCATCGCGCTCGTCCTTTCGCGTGTTCTTGAATGTTGCGCCGCTCGAGCGGCGTTCGGGGGCGAATCGTATCAGTGACAGTGCCCGTGCGCAGCCGCGGCGGGCACCATCGGCGTGTCGCGGTCGATGCCGGCCGCTGCCAGTTTGGCGAGATACGCGCGCCAGAGTTCATCCTGACGCACGGCCATGTCATACAGCAGGTCCCACGAGTAGATACCGGTGGCGTGTCCATCGGAGAAGGTCGGCTGCAGCGCGTAATTGCCGACGCCTTCGATCATCGTGATCGTCACGTCGCGCTTGCCGGTCTGCAGGGTTTCCTGACCGGGCCCGTGGCCCATCACTTCCGCCGACGGCGAATACACGCGCAGCAGTTCGAACGGTAGCCGATACGCTTCGCCGTTCGCGTACTGCAGTTCGAGCACGCGCGACTTCGAATGCAAGATCACGCCTGTCGGCACCGGCGTCTCGGGAGTCAATCCGCTCATGTTGGCCTCATCAGATAACGGCGGGTGATAACGTCGGATCGGCCGCCTCGCACGCCGACGGCAGTCCGGCGATGCGCGGCGACGGGTTCAGCGACGCTCAGCCCAGCGCCTGTTCAATTTCCTGCCGCACGGCTTCGCGCAGCAGCGTGGCGTGCGCGCGGCGCGACGACAACATCGCTTCGGACACCGTGCGCTGGCGCGGCGCCCAGATCGGCAGGGGGAAATGCGCGTCGTTCGAGAAACGCGGAATCACGTGCCAGTGCACGTGCGGCACCTGGTTGCCGAGGCTCGCGAGATTGACCTTCGCGGGCTGCATCACGCGCCGCTGCGCACGCTCGACCGCGTACACGGCCTTCATCACGTGATCGCGCTCGTCGGCAGAAAGATCCGAAAACTCGGCGACGTGAGCGTTCCAGATGACCCGGCAAAAGCCTGGGTAGTCGTGTTCGTCGGCGAGGACGACTCGCAGCGCGTCGTCCTGCCACAGCACATCGCCGCCGTCTTCACGGCAAAAAACGCAGTCCATCGTCGTCCTCGGCAAAAATCGTTGATCGTGCCATTAAACCAGCACGCGCTCGATTCCGCCATTGTTCGCCCGTTGAACGTAGTCCGCCATCCAGTTTTCGCCGAGCACGTGACGTGCCATCTCGACCACGATGTAGTCCGCCTCGGTACCCGCGTCTTCGTTGTAGCGCGACAGCCCTTGCAGGCACGACGGGCAACTCGTGAGGATCTTGACGTCGGTCGAACCCGCGTTTCCGTGCTTGGGCTGCGGACCGTCGCCGGCCTTCAGCACCGAACCGTTCGGCGCGCCCGCGGCGCCGGCCGATGCATTGGCCGGATTGATCGCATTCGCGCCCGCTTCGGCGACGAGAGGGATGCCGCGCAGCTTCGCCGCGCCCTTGCGGATCTCTTCTTCCTTGCGGAAGCGCACCTGGGTCGAGATGTCGGGACGCGTGACCGCGAGCGTGCCCGATTCGCCGCAGCAGCGGTCGTTCTTCTCGATCTTGTAGCCGTCCTGCTCCGAACCCATCAGCTGATTGACGAGCTTGACCGGGTCCATCGTCTTGATCGGCGAATGGCACGGGTCGTGGTACATGTAGCGCACGCCGTTCACGCCATCGAGCTTGATGCCTTTTTCCAGCAGATACTCGTGGATGTCGATGATCCGGCAGCCCGGGAAGATCTTTTCGAATTCGTAACCGGCGAGCTGGTCGTAGCACGTGCCGCACGACACCACCACCGTCTTGATGTCGAGGTAGTTCAGCGTATTGGCGACGCGGTGGAACAGCACGCGGTTGTCGGTGACGATCTGCTCGGCTTTGTCGTACTGGCCCGAGCCGCGCTGCGGATAGCCACAGCACAGATAACCCGGCGGCAGCACGGTCTGCACGCCCGCCTCCCACAGCATTGCCTGGGTCGCGAGACCAACCTGCGAGAACAGCCGCTCGGAGCCGCAGCCCGGGAAGTAGAACACCGCTTCGGTGTCGGCGGTGGTCGTCTTCGGATTGCGGATGATCGGGACGATCTTGTTGTCCTCGATATCGAGCAAGGCGCGCGCGGTCTTCTTCGGCAGGTTGCCCGGCATCTTCTTGTTCATGAAGTGGATCACCTGCTGCGTGATCACCGGCTTGCCCACCGTGGCGGGCGGATGCGCGGTCTGCTTCTTCGCGAACTTCTTCAGCAGTTCGTTGCCGAGACGCTGCGCCTTGTAGCCGACGCCCATCATCGCGGTGCGCGCGAGGTTGATGGTCTGCGGATTCGTCGCGTTCAGGAAGAACATGCCCGCCGCGTTGCCTGCGTTGAACTTCTTCTTGCCCATCTTGCGCAACAGGTTGCGCATGTTCATCGTCACGTCGCCGAAATCGATCTTCACCGGGCACGGTGTCACGCACTTGTGGCAGACGGTGCAGTGATCGGCGACGTCGTTGAATTCGTCCCAGTGCTTGATCGACACACCGCGGCGCGTCTGCTCTTCGTACAGGAACGCCTCGACCAGCAAGGAGGTAGCAAGAATCTTGTTGCGCGGGCTGTACAGCAGGTTCGCGCGCGGCACGTGCGTCGCGCAGACGGGCTTGCACTTGCCGCAGCGCAGGCAGTCCTTGATCGACTCGGAAATCGCGCCGATATCGGACTGCTGCATGATCAGCGATTCGTAGCCCATCAGGCCGAAGCTCGGCGTGTACGCGTTGCGCAGGTCCGCGCCTTCGAGCAGCTTGCCCGCGTTGAAGCGGCCATGCGGATCGACGCGCTGCTTGTACTTGCGGAATTCGCCGATCTCGTCGTCGGTCAGGAATTCGAGCTTCGTGATGCCGATGCCGTGCTCGCCGGAGATCACACCGTCGAGCGAACGCGCGAGCTTCATGATGCGCGCGACCGCCGTGTGCGCGTCCTGCAGCATCTCGTAGTTATCGGAGTTGACCGGCAGGTTCGTGTGGACGTTGCCGTCGCCCGCGTGCATGTGCAGCGCGACGAACACGCGCCCGCGCAGCACCTGCTTGTGGATCGCCTGGGCTTCGTCGAGGATCGGCTTGAACTCGCCGCCGTTGAAAATCTGCCGCAATTCGGCGCGGATTTCCTGCTTCCACGACACACGAATCGTGCGGTCCTGCGCGAGATGGAATACGTTTGCGTCGGGTTGCGCGTCGACGCGGTCGGCGAACTTTTCGGCGAGCGACTCGTAGCCGAGGCCGACCAGGTAGTGCTGCGCCTCGCGCAGCGACAGGTCGAGCTTGCCGCGCACGAATTCCCAGCGCGTGCGCACACGCGCGAGTAGATCGAGCGCCTGCTGCACGCGGTCTTCGAGCAGCTCGGCGCTCGGGATTTCGTTCGCGTCGTCGCTCTTGCCGAGCGGCAGCTTGCCGCCCTGGAAGAACGCTTCGAGCGCGTCGACCAGTTGCAGCTTGTTCTTCAGCGACAGCTCGATGTTGATGCGTTCGATGCCGTCCGTGTATTCGCCCATGCGGTCGAGCGGAATCACGACGTCTTCGTTGATCTTGAACGCGTTGGTGTGCTTTGCGATCGCGGCCGTACGGCTGCGGTCGAGCCAGAAGCGCTTGCGGGCCTCGGCGCTGACGGCGACGAAACCTTCGCCGCTCTTGCCGTTGGCCATGCGCACGACTTCCGAGGTGGCCTGCGCGACCGCGTCCGCGTCGTTACCGACGATATCGCCGATCAGCACCATCTTCGGAAACGCGTTGCGTTTGCTCTTGGTCGCATAGCCGACCGCGCGCAGATAGCGCTCGTCAAGATGCTCGAGACCCGCGAGAATCGCGCCGCCCTGGCGCGAGGTCTCGAACAGGTAGTCCTTGATTTCGACGATGCTCGGAATCGCCTCGCGCGCCTGGCCGAAGAACTCGAGACAGACGGTGCGCGTATGCGCAGGCATCTTGTGCAGCACCCAGCGCGCGGACGTGATGAGGCCGTCGCAGCCCTCCTTCTGCACGCCCGGCAGACCGGCGAGGAATTTGTCGGTGACGTCCTTGCCGAGGCCTTCCTTGCGGAACACGCGGCCCTTGATGTCCAGCGCTTCGGTGCGCAGCAGCTTCTCGCCCGGCGCGTAGTTGCCGTCGAACCATTTGAGCTCGAAACGCGCGACTTCGATGTCGTGGATCTTGCCCATGTTGTGCTCGAGACGCGTGACTTCGAGCCAGTTCCCTTCCGGGTCGACCATGCGCCACCACGCGAGGTTGTCGAGCGCCGTGCCCCACAGCACCGCCTTCTTGCCACCCGCGTTCATCGCGACGTTGCCGCCGACGCAGGACGCGTCGAGCGAGGTCGGGTCGACCGCGAACACGAAGCCGGCCTGCTCGGCCGCTTCGGTCACGCGGCGCGTGACGACGCCCGCGCCCGAGAAAATCGTCGCGACCTTGCGATCGACACCCGGCAGCTGGGTCATTTCGACCGGGCCGAGCTGTTCGAGCTTTTCGGTGTTGATGACGGCCGAGAACGGCGTGAGCGGCACCGCGCCGCCCGTGTAGCCGGTGCCGCCGCCGCGCGGAATCACCGTCAGGCCGAGTTCGAAGCAGGCCTTGATCATGCCGGCGATTTCGGCCTCGGAGTCCGGCGTCAGCACGACGAACGGGTATTCGACGCGCCAGTCGGTCGCGTCGGTCACGTGCGAGACGCGCGACAGGCCGTCGAACTTGATGTTGTCTTTCTGCGTGACCTTGCCGAGCACGCGCGTAGAACGGCGGCGCAGGTCGTAGGTCTGCTGGAATTCGCTGGCGAACTGGTCGATCGCGCGGCGCGCGGCCTGCACCAGCTTTTCGACGCGCGCGGCGCGCTCGATGCCGGCTTCGTCGCCGTGTTCGCGCAGATCGGCGCGGCGGCGCTTCTCGATTTCGGCGAGACGGTGATTGAGCGCCTCGATCAGAAGCGCGCGGCGCTTCGGATTGTCGAGCAGGTCGTCCTGCAGATACGGATTGCGGCGCACGACCCAGATATCGCCGAGCACTTCGTACAGCATGCGCGCCGAGCGGCCGGTACGGCGTTCAGCGCGCAGTTCGGCGAGCGCGTCCCAGGCGTCGTTGCCGAGCAGGCGGATGACGATTTCGCGGTCGGAGAACGACGTGTAGTTGTAGGGAATTTCGCGCAGACGCGCTTCGGGATCGGCGGCCACCGCGCCGGCGGCGCCGTGCGGATCGAAAACTTGAGGTGCGTTCATGGTTGGACGACTCGGTAGGTCAGCCTGGCGCACTCGTCACGAGGCGTCGGCGGACAATGCGCGTGGGGCGCAATGCTTGAAATCTTCTAGGGCTTCAAGGGGAGCGAGCACGACCGGCGGCCAACTCACGGCAGTCGCTTCGCGGCACTCAGAGACAGCTACACGATCGCGCGTGGCGGACATGCCGTTCCGCCGCGGGGAAGGATTCGCGCGGGACGGGCATTAAATGGGCGATCCGAGGCTGCCAGTGCATCTTCCGATCCTTATTCCAAAACGAAATTCTACCGCATCATTCCGCCACGCGTTGACGGTGGGAATCGGGCGGCGGCGGGGGTTCGGAGGTTTTGGCGATGGATCCGGCGGCGTTTTCGCATACCGCCCATTGACCGGCCGGACGGTTGGGCGAGCTTCGATCGCGCGATTCCGATACGGCCCGGTTAAGTGCACGGCACCCGTCCGCGGAGCGCGCCGAACGGCCAGAGCGGGCACCGTTGGCGCTATTATTGACGTCTTCCCGTTTTACACAGCGCACCGCGCCACCCGCATGGCCTCCCACGACTACCTGAAAAAGACCCTGACCGCGCGCGTCTACGACGTGGCGCGCGAGACCGAACTCGAACGCGCGCCGAACCTGTCGGCGCGGCTGCGCAACCCGGTCTATCTGAAGCGCGAGGACAACCAGCCGGTGTTCTCGTTCAAGCTGCGCGGCGCATACAACAAGATGGCGCATATTCCGGCCGAGGCGCTCAGTCGCGGCGTGATCACCGCGTCGGCGGGCAATCATGCGCAGGGCGTGGCGTTATCGGCGGCACGCATGGGCGTGAAGGCGATCATCGTCGTGCCGGTGACGACGCCGCAGCTCAAGGTCGACGCGATCCGCACGCATGGCGGGCCGACCGTCGAGATCGTGCAGTTCGGTGAGTCGTATAGCGACGCCTATGGTCACGCGGTCAAGCTGCAGGAAGAGCGCGGCCTGACTTTCGTGCATCCGTTCGACGATCCGTACGTGATCGCGGGCCAGGGCACCGTCGCGATGGAAATCCTCAGCCAGCACCAGGGGCCGATTCACGCGATCTTCGTGCCGATCGGCGGCGGCGGTCTCGCGGCCGGTGTCGCCGCATACGTGAAATCGGTGCGCCCCGAGATCAAGGTGATCGGCGTGCAGACCGATGATTCATGCGCGATGGCCGCGTCGTTGCAGGCGGGCGAGCGTGTGACGCTGAACGAAGTGGGCCTGTTCTCCGACGGCACCGCGGTGAAGCTCGTCGGCGAAGAGACCTTCCGTCTGTGCCGCGAATATCTCGACGAAGTGCTGCTCGTGAACACCGATGCGCTGTGCGCCGCGATCAAGGACGTGTTCCAGGACACGCGCAGCGTGCTCGAACCGGCGGGCTCGCTCGCGGTGGCCGGCGCCAAGCAGTATGCCGAACGGGAAGGCATCGAGAACCAGACGCTGATCGCGATCACGTCGGGCGCGAACATGAACTTCGACCGCATGCGCTTCGTCGCCGAACGCGCGGAAGTAGGCGAAGCGCGCGAAGCGGTCTTCGCGGTGACGATCCCCGAAGAGCGCGGCAGCTTCAGGCGCTTCTGCGAGCTGCTCGGCACGCGCAGCGTCACCGAGTTCAACTACCGGATCGCCGACGCGAACTCGGCGCATATTTTCGTCGGCGTGCAGATCCGCAATCGCAGCGAATCGGCGCAGATCGCCGGCGCCTTCGAAGCGCACGGTTTTGCCACCGTCGACCTGACCTTCGACGAACTGTCGAAGCAGCACATCCGCTACATGGTCGGCGGCCGCTCGCCGCTCGCGCGCGACGAACGACTGTTTCGCTTCGAGTTTCCGGAACGTCCGGGCGCGCTGATGAAATTCCTGTCGTCGATGGCGCCGAACTGGAACATCAGCCTGTTCCACTACCGCAACCAGGGCGCGGACTACAGCTCGATTCTGGTCGGCATTCAGGTGCCCGGAAGCGACCACGCGGCGTTCGAGCGCTTCATCGAAACGCTCGGCTATCCGTGCTGGGAAGAGACGAAAAATCCGGTCTATCGTCTCTTCCTCGCCTGATCTCTTCGAACCGGAACGCAACGATGGCGCTTTCGCTCGTCGACAAACTGGTGGTCGCAATCTCGTCGCGCGCACTGTTCGACTTCGAGGAAGAGAACCGTGTCTACGAGGCCGGCGACCTGAAGGCTTACGAAGCGTTGCAGCGCGAGCGTCTGAACGTGCCCGCGAAACCGGGCGTGGCGTTTCCGCTGATCCGCAAGCTGCTTGCGCTGAACGCCGGCGATCATCGCGTCGAAGTGGTGATCCTGTCGCGCAGCGATCCGATCAGCGGTCTGCGCGCGTTTCATTCCTGCCGCGAACACGGGCTCGCGATCGAGCGCGGCGTGTTCACGCGCGGCCGCGCGCCGTTCGGTTATCTGAAGCCGCTGAACGCTTCGCTGTTTTTGTCGGCGAATCAGCACGACGTGCGCGATGCGCTCGCCGCTGGCTTCCCAGCCGCACGTGTGTTGCCGGAATCGGCGAAAATGGCGAGCAAATACCCGGACGAAATCCGCATTGCGTTCGACGGCGACGCGGTCTTGTTTTCCGACGAAGCGGAACGCATCTTCCAGCAAGACGGCCTGCGCGCGTTCGTCGGTCACGAGATCGACAACAAGCATCTGCCGCTCGCGGACGGTCCGCTCAAGCCGCTGCTCGAAGCACTCCACCGGCTGCAAAAACTCGCGGACGCGGCCGCGCCGATGCGCATTCGCACGGCGCTAGTGACGGCGCGCTCGGCGCCCGCGCATGAGCGCGCGATCCGCACCCTGATGGCATGGAACATCGAAATCGACGAAGCGATGTTCCTCGGCGGCCTCGACAAAAGCGCATTTCTGCGCGAGTTCGAGCCCGACTTTTTCTTCGACGACCAGATCGGCCACTGCGAATCGGCCCGCGTCGTAACCGCGACCGGGCACGTGCTGAGTGGCATCGTGAACGCATCATGACACCCGAACAATCCCCGCTCGGCAAGTCCTCGACTTACACCGAACAATACGATCCGACGCTGCTGTTTCCGATTGCGCGCAGCCATGCGCGCGAGGCGATCGGCATTACCGCGCGACTGCCGTTTTTCGGCACCGACATCTGGAACGCCTACGAGCTGTCGTGGCTGAACGCGCGCGGCAAGCCGCAGATCGCCGTCGCGACGTTCTTCGTGCCGGCCGACTCGCCGAACATCGTCGAGTCGAAATCGTTCAAGCTGTATCTGGGCTCGTTCGCGCAGACTGCGTTCGACTCGGCCGAGAGCGTGCGCGACACGATCAGGCGCGACGTGTCCGCGTCGTGCGGCGCGACCGTGTCGGTACATCTGAGCACACCGCACGAATTCGGCAAGCTGAAAATGGAAGAATTCGACGGCCTGTCGCTCGACCGGCTCGAACTCGAGGCGAGCGTCTATCAGCCGGACGCGTCACTTTTGAGCGCGGCGCGCGACGAAGCGCCGGTCGAGGAAACGCTGTTCTCGAACCTGCTGAAGTCGAACTGCCCGGTGACCGGTCAGCCGGACTGGGGCAGCGTGCAGATCCACTACGCCGGCCCGCAGATCGATCACGCGGGCCTCTTGCGATACGTCATCTCGTACCGCAATCACACCGGGTTTCATGAGCAATGCGTCGAGCGAATCTTCGTCGACATCATGAAGATGTGCAAACCGCTGAAGCTCGCCGTGTATGCGCGCTACACGCGTCGCGGCGGGCTCGACATCAACCCGTTCCGCACCAACTACAACCTGCCGATGCCGGACAACATGCGGCTCGCGCGGCAGTAACTCCAACACAAAAAAACAGCGGTAAACGCGACGAGGGCGCCGCAGGCCATCACGACCTGCGGCGCCCTCGTCACATGAAAGCCATCAAAGCGATCAGGCCGCCGGCTTCTTATAAGCGACGCAATCCACCTCGACCTTGCAGTCGATCACCATCGACGACACCACGCACGCGCGCGCCGGCGGATTCTCGCCAAAATACTCGCGAAACACCTTGTTGAACGACGCGAAGTCGCGCGGATCGTCGAGCCACACGCCGCAACGCACGACGTGCTCGGCGCCATAGCCCGCTTCCTTCAGGATCGCGAACACGTTCTGGATCGCCTTGTGCGATTGCTCGACGATGCCGCCGTTGATCACTTCGCCGTTTTCCATCGGCGTCTGGCCCGACACGAACAGCCAGCCGTCCGCCTCGACCGCGCGCGCGAACGGCATCACCTGACCGCCCGTTCCCTTTCCGCCTTCCACGCCATATCGCTTCATCGTCACACTCCTTAAAAAGTCGGGCACGCGCGGCGCCTTCGCCGCGCGTGCCGCCATCAATCGATAAAAAATCAGAACGCGCCCTGCGCATCGCCCTTCGACGGCGCGCCGCGCGTGACGAACCGGCCAGCCCGCTCGCCCGTCACCGCGCCGTCGCGATACGACAGCACGCCGTTGACCCACACCGCGTCGATGCCGGCAGCGGGCTGCTGGGGCTTGTCGAACGTCGCCACGTCATGCACTTTCGCCGGATCGAACAGCACGAGGTCGGCGTGATAGCCGATATGCACTTCGCCGCGTTGCGCGAGTCCGAAGCGGCGCGCGGACAGGCTCGTCATCTTGCGCACCGCTTCCTCGAGCGGCAGCAAAGCGGTATCGCGCGCATAGTGACCGAGCACGCGCGGAAACGCGCCCCACAGCCGCGGATGCGGCAGCGGATCGTTCGGCAGGCCGTCGGAACCGACCATCGTCGCCGGATGCGACAGGATGCGCCGCACGTCGTCTTCGGACATGTTGTGATAGACCGCGCCGGCCGGCTGCAGGCGCTTGCCCGCCTCCTGCTGCGAGACGCCCCATTCGGCCGCGACTTCCTTGATCAGCTTGCCCGCCATTTCCGGATGCGGCTCGGACCACGTGATCGTGATGTCGATGTCGCCTGTCACCTGCTTCAGATCGAGCGTCGACGAGCTGCGGTTGTACGGATAGCAGTCGCAACCGACCGGCTGCCCGCCGCGCGCGCCTTCGAGCGACTTCAGCACCTCGACGCTGCGCCCCCAGTTCGACGGCCCCGCGCACTTCAGATGCGAGATCACGACCGGCACACGCGCATGACGACCGACGCGGTAGGCCTCGTCCATCGCGTCGAGAATCGCGTCGAACTCGGTGCGCATATGGGTCGTGTACAGCGCGCCCGCGGCCGCGAGCGGCTCGGCGAGCGCCATCACTTCCTCGGTCGGCGCGGCGAACGCCGAACCGTATGCGAGCCCCGAGCTGAGACCGAGCGCGCCGTGCGCGAGCGCTTCTTCGAGCTGCGCGCACATGCGCTCGATTTCCTCGGCAGTCGCCGCGCGATCGAGCCGGTCCATCTGGTTATTGCGCAACGCCGTGTGGCCGATCAGCGCGCCGACGTTCACCGCCGGCCGCGCCGCATTCACCGCGTTCACATAGTCGGCGAAGGTCGGGTACTGGAACGCGTCGCGCTCGCCGAGCAGGTTCATCGGATCGGGCGGATCGCCCTTCAGCGATACCGGCGACGCGCTGATTCCGCAATTGCCGACGATCACCGTCGTCACGCCCTGGGTGATCTTGGGCAGCATCTGCGGCGAGCGGATCACATGCGTGTCGTCGTGCGTGTGTACGTCGATAAAGCCCGGCGCGAGCGCGCGCCCCTCGGCCTCGATCACCTCTTCGGCGAGCCAGTTCGACAGATTGCCGATCGCGGCGATGCGCCCGTCGCGGATCGCCACGTCGCGCTCGACGGGCGGCGCGCCCGTGCCGTCGTACAGTTGCGCGCCGACGATCAGCGTGTCGGCCGCTTCGGGATGCGAATGCATGGATCAATCTCCTAACGGTTGTCGATCGCCGCCGCCGCGGTGCGCGTCGAGCGCGTGCTTCATGCGGCGCAGCAATTCGCGGCTTTCGTCGCCCTGACTGACGGCAAGTTCGGTGACGAGCACATCGAGCGCCATCATCATCGCGTAACGGGACGACGACGGCTTGTAAATGAAATCGGTTTCGAACGCGACGATCGGGATCAGCCAGTTGGCGAGCTTCGCCAGCGGCGACGCGGGCGCCGTCAGCGCGACCACCGTCGCACCGTAGCTGCGCGCGATCTTGCAGTTCTCGACCATCTCGGGCACGCGCCCCGTGGTGGACAGCGCGATCACGACGCACTCGCGCGACACCGTGCTCGCCACCATGCGCTGCAACAGCCCGTCCTGATAGGTCGCGACCGGGCGGCCGAGGCGCACGAGCCTGAAACGCATTTCGTCAGCGAGCGCGGTCGAGCCGCCGCCCATGCCGAACACGTAGATCATGCGCGCATCGCGCAGCGCGGCCGCCGCTTCGGCGAGCGGCGCCTGGCGCAGCAGTTGATGATTGTGCGCGAGCGCCGTTTGCAACTCGTCGAAGACGCGCGTGGCGATCGGCTCGGGTGCGTCGCTTGCGGTGTCGCGCTCGAGAAACCGCTGACCGACCGCGGCCGCCTGCGCGAGCCGCAGCTTGAGTTCGCGCACGTCGCGGCAGCCGACCGCCTTCGCGAAGCGCGTGACGGTCGCGATGCTGACCTCGGCCTGCTGTGCCAGCGCGCCGATGCTCGCGCGCGACGCGCCGGTCAGATCGTCGAGGATCAGCGCGGCGACCTTGCGTTCGGCCGAGCGCAACTCCGGCGCGCACTCGGCAATGCGCGCGACGATGTCGAAAGCGAGCGGTTCGGCGCTACGGTTCATGGCAGGCGGTGGGGTTCGCGGCACGGCTTTCGCGGCCCTTTGCGGCGGCCTTCGAAACCCATGGTACTAAATAACATTCGTTCAGACATCGTACTTTCGATAACATGGTAAAGTCAAATCTGACTCAATTTACCCGGACGATGGAGCACGGAGACATGAAAGTTACAAACTATCAGGGCGCGACGATTGATCCTTATAGCAAGGGCTTGGGCATGGTTCCGGGCACGAGCATCCAGCTGACGGACGCCGCGCGCCTCGAGTGGAACCTGCTCGCCGAGGACGTCAGCCTGCCGGCCGCCGTGCTGTACGCCGATCGCGTCGAGCACAATCTGAAGTGGATGCAGGCGTTCGTTGCCGAATACGGCGTCAAGCTCGCGCCTCACGGCAAGACCACGATGGCGCCACAACTGTTTCGCCGTCAGCTCGAAACCGGTGCGTGGGGCATCACGCTCGCCACCGCTCATCAGGTGCGCGCGGCGTACCACGGCGGCGTCTCGCGCATCCTGATGGCGAATCAGCTGGTCGGCCGTCACAACATGATGATGATCGCCGAATTGCTCAGCGATCCGGATTTCGAATTCTTCTGCCTCGTCGATTCGGCTGAAGGCGTCGAGCAACTCGGCGAATTCTTCACCTCGGTGAAGAAGCCGCTGCAGGTGCTGCTCGAACTCGGCGTGCCGGGTGGACGCACCGGCGTGCGCGACGAAACGCAGCGCAACGCGGTGCTGGACGCGATCGCGCGCTATCCGGACGTGCTGAAGCTCGCGGGGGTCGAACTGTACGAAGGCGTGCTGAAGGAAGAACCCGAAGTGCGCGCGTTCCTGCAAGGCGCGGTTGCGGTCACTCGCGAACTTGTCGAGCAGGGGCGTTTCGCGCGCTCGCCGGCGGTGCTATCGGGCGCGGGATCGGCGTGGTACGACGTGGTCGCCGAAGAGTTCGCGCAGGCGACGCAATCCGGCAAGGTCGAGGTCGTGCTGCGTCCCGGCTGCTATCTGACGCATGACGTCGGCATCTATCGCAAGGCGCAGACCGACATTTTCAAGCGCAATCCTGTCGCGAAGAAAATGGGCGAAGGGTTGCTGCCGGCGCTGCAATTGTGGGCGTACGTGCAGTCCATTCCCGAGCCGGATCGCGCGATCATCGGCCTCGGCAAACGCGACTCCGCGTTCGACGCAGGCATGCCGGAGCCGGCGCGCCACTATCGCCCGGGCCAGCAAGCGCCGCGCGACATCGCCGCGAGCGAGGGCTGGGAAATCTTCGGTCTGATGGATCAGCACGCGTATCTGCGGATTCCCGCGGGCGCCGATCTGAAAGTGGGCGACATGATCGCGTTCGACATCTCGCATCCGTGCCTGACGTTCGACAAGTGGAAGCAGGTGCTGGTCGTCGATCCGCAGTATCGCGTGAAGGAAGTGATCGAGACGTTCTTCTGATCGGACCACGCCGCGCTGACTCAAGCGCGATCTGTTCCGCTAAAGAAAAAGGCTGTGCGCCGCTGGGCTCACAGCCTTTTTTATCGCCACGCGCGGACTAAAGATCACATGCGCTGCGCCGCCTCGTCGCCAGCGGTCTCCTGCGGCGCGGCGGCCACGGTCGCGGCGCTGGCGTTGGCCGTCACCTCGCCGATGCGCGTCTCCAACATTTTCAGCGCGCTCGACAACGCCGCGAGCGCCTCATCCGGCAACCCGGCCATCGTGTCGTGCAAGAACGCGTTGCGACGCGGCAGGCTCGCTTCGGTCGCGGCGTGGCCCGCTTCGGTCAGGCGCACGTTGGTCACGCGGTTATCGCGCGTATCCATGCTGCGCGCGATCCAGCCCAACCCTTCGAGCGCCTTCAGCTGTCGCGTGAGCGCGCCAGGATCGACGCGCAACCGCTCGACGAGCCGCTTCTGCGACGACTCGCCGGCCTGCTCGCGCAGCGCGAGCAGAATGCGCCAGCGTGGCAACGGATGCCCCACCTGGGCCTCGAATGCCGACATGAACGCCCGATACGTGCGACCAAATTGCTGCATGACGGCGACGCGGTCCTGTTCTTCCATAATCTGCCTGTCCAACACCAAGTTCAAAAATCAGTCTGCGTGAATCACCGGCTCGAGCTTGCGCTGCAGCTTGATCGGCGGCACGCGGCGGGTTTGCCACACCGACACGACGGCGATCACCGCGGCCATCGCGAGACCCAGATGAATCGCCCCGACCAGCGCCTCGCGCGCACTTTCGAGCAACATCGCGCCGTTGTGGCCAGCGTGGGTCAACTGGTCGACGAGCGTGGTCTGCGCATCGCGGTTGATCAGGATCTGCGGATCGCCGAGATCGGCGAACCAGTGCGACGCGCCCGCGCCTTCGAGCGCATTGCGCACACCGCTCTTGTACATGTGAGTCACGAGCGTGCCGGTCAGCGCCGTGCCGATCATGCCACCGATCATCCGCAGCGACTGCAGCAGCGCGGTCGCGATGCCGAGGTGTTCGCGGCCCGCGGTCTGCTGCGCGAAGATCGTCAGGTTCGGCATCACGAAGCCGAGCCCGAGGCCGCCGACGACCATGAACGACATCAGCACCCATTGCTGCATCGAACGGGTCGCGACGACGATGCCAAGGCATGACAGCGCGACCATCGCAAAGCCGATGTACAGCATCAGGTTCGGATTCTTCACCCGCGACACGACGCGCCCGTTCGCGATACTGCCGATCGTGATGAACACGACGAGCGGCGTGATCACGAGGCCCGCCTCTTTCGGCGACATGCCGAAGCCGCCCTGGAACAGCAGCGGCGCGTAGAACAGCAGCGAGAACATCGTGAAGCCACCGAGCACGGCCAGCGTGAACAGCGCGGCCAGACTGCGGTTGCGGAACATGTCGACGGGCAGGATCGCGGTCGGGCAGCGCTTTTCCCATTTCCACAGCGTGACGGCCGACGCGACGGCGAGCCCGAGCAGCGCGAACGCGCTCAGCGTGATGCCGTGCTTCGGCAGCAATTCGACGAACAGCTGCAGTGAGCCGAGCGCGATCGCGATCAGCAGCGCGCCGGGCCAGTCGAGCCGCATTTTGCCGGTATGTTCGACGTGCCGCAGATGCGGCAGGAAACGCCAGACGAAAAACAGCGATAGCAGCCCGACCGGCAAATTCACATAGAACACCGAGCGCCAGCCGTAGTACTGCGTGAGAAAACCGCCGAGGGACGGGCCGACCGCATTGGCGATGCCGAACGCCGAGCTCATCAGCACCTGCCAGCGCAGCCGCACGACGGAATCGGGGAACAGATCGGGAATGCATGCGAACGCGGTGCCGACGAGCATGCCGCCGCCAATGCCCTGCAACCCGCGCGCGAGCACGAGAAACAGCATGCTGTTGGCCGCGCCGCACAGCACCGAGGCGCCGGTAAACACGACGATCGACGCAATCACGAACGGCTTGCGCCCGTAGTAATCGCCAAGCCGCCCGAAAACCGGCACGGTGATCACCGAGGTCAGCAGATACGAGGTTGCGACCCATGCGTACAACTCGAAGCCTCGGAGTTCGGACACGATGGTGGGTAGCGCGGTGCCGACCACGGTCTGGTCGAGCGCGACCAGCATCGTGACGAACGAGATGCCGAGCATGGCCAGCAGGGATTCGCGAAACGGTAAGACTTGCCCACTCGAATGGTGAGCGGCGGTATGGACAGCCATTTTTGATGGAGCAAAAGTTGACGTGTCAAAAGATTGGAGATCATACCATGGTGCGACGCTCCAAGCGGGACGGAACGCGTCTTGCAACGCGGTAGACTGACTCCAGGTACGCAACACACGACATGCCAGGGAGGCCCATGCAGCCGAGTTCGCTCGCAACTCCATACTTATCGGAGCAGGACCTCGCCGCGCTGCGGCGCGCGAAACACCAGCTCGAAAGCCCCGCGCTCACGATGAAGCTCGCGAGCGTCGTCGGCGCGCCGATCGAGAAGCTGCTATCGCGCATCCCGGCGTTCGCCAACCAAAAAGTGTCCGATGCGACGCAGGCCGCGTTGCGCAAGTGTCTGTCGATCGCGCTACGCACGCTCGGCCGGCGCGACGACGCCAGGCTTCTCGCGCCCGACAAGCCGAACAACCTGCTGCACAAGTTCGCGGTCGCGACCACCGGCGCGGCCGGCGGGGCGTTTGGATTGATCGCGCTGCCAGTCGAGCTGCCGGTCACGACTACGCTAATGTTCCGCTCGATCTGCGACATCGCGCGCAGCGAGGGCGAGGACCTGACCTCGGTCGACACGCAGCTGCAATGCCTGACCGTGCTCGGCATGGGCGGTACATCGAGCGAGGACGACGACGCCGACCTCGGCTACTTCTTCATGCGCGGCGCGCTAGCGCAGGCGGTGTCGAAGGCGTCGTCCGAGGTGGCCAGCAAGGGCTTCACGACCCACGGCTCGGCGGCGCTGCTGCGACTGCTCAACGCGATCGCCGCGCGCTTTTCGGTGCAGGTCAGCGAACAGATCGCTGCCAAATCGATTCCCGCGATCGGCGCGGTGCTCGGCGCGATGGTCAACACCGTGTTTATCGATCACTTCCAGCAGGTCGCGCACGGGCACTTCACCGTGCGGCGGCTCGAGCGGCAATACGGCCAGCAAACGATCGAAGCCGTCTATCGGACGCTCGACGTCACGCTCGACGCCTGAGCCCTGTTCGCGGCGCGGCTCGTCGCGCGTCGCACGAACGCGGCCGCGCGATCGAGCGCGCGGTTCGCCTCCGGCATGAACGGCGCGAACATCGGCCACACGTGCGGCAGGTTTTTCCACACCTCGCATTCGCAATCGACTCCTGCCGCGTGCGCATGGTCGGCGACGCGGCGCGCGTCGTCGAGCAGCACCTCGGTGCTGCCCGCCTGCAAGAACAGCGGTGGCAGACCGCGCAGGTCCGCGTAGACCGGCGACGCGTACGGATGCGTGGCCGGCGCGTCGCCGAGATAGACCTTGGCCGCGCGCTCGATCGAGGCGCCACAGAACATCGGATCGACGCTGTCGTTGGTGCGCAGGCTCGCGCCGGTCGTCGCCAGATCGGTCCACGGCGAGAACAGCAGGCCGCCAGCGGGCATCGGTGCGCCGGCGTCGCGCAGCGCGACCAGCGTGGCGAGCGCGAGGCCACCGCCGGCCGAGTCGCCGGCGACCACAATCGAGCTCGGTGCGATGCCCATCGCGAGCAGCTGTCGATAGGCGGCGGTGGCGTCCTCAAGCGCGGCCGGAAAGCGATGCTCAGGCGCGAGGCGGTAGTCGAGGGAGAAGAGCCGCGCGTCTGCGCGGGTAGCGAGAGCGAACGTTAGCGACCGATGCGTGCGCGGCGAGCAGAAGTAGTAGCCTCCGCCGTGGCAATACAGCACCGTCGGCTCCGCGCCGCCGGCCGTGCCGCCGTCCACACGTTCCAGCCATTCGCCGACGAGCGGCGCCTCGCCCGCGCCATACGTTTCGCGAAGATGCCAGCCGCGCGGCACGCGTGGCGACCACACCCGCTTCGAGGTCAGCGCGCGCGCCCGCTCGACGTTGATAGACGGTTTGAGGGTTTCGGGCCGGAACTGCCTGCGCAAATACCAGCAAGCGAGCGCGCTTTGCCAGCTCATCGGGACATGCTCCTTCGTTGAAGTCCCGTCATGGTACGGGCGGTGGCGGGGGCGCCGTTGGTTGGCGGGTTCTAACGGTGTGAAGCTGCTTTTGGCCGCGGCACGCGCGCTCGGCCCACGCGAGGCCCACGCCTAGTTCGCCGGCAACACCTGCCCGCGAATTTCGCCCGTCGGATTCTGCGCGGTATGAACATTGAAGTACCACTGCCCCGCCATCAGATCCGTGACCTGCTGCTCGGTCAGCTTCGCCGTGCCTTTGATCGGACTCGCGAGGCCATTCTTCTCGATAGGCACCTGGACCTTCGCGTTCTGGCCAACCGGCGCGGGACCGTGGAAATGCGCGGCGGTGACCGGACTGCTCAAGCCTTCGTAAGTAACAGTCCACTGCAGCGATTGGGTGGACGTGTCGAAGGTCGCATTCAGCATGCCGTGCCCGTGACTCACGCGCGGCGGCACTTCGCTCGACGGCTGGAGATTCGCCTTCAGCGCAACCGTATCCGCGAACGCAGCGCCCGACGCAAGCGCCCACACCACCACGGCCAGATTCAATTTTCGCAGCGAAACCATGGTCTTCTCCGGACATTGACGCGCCGCCGCGGCACCCGTGTCGGCCGTGCGGAGCTTCCACATACTAGTGCAAATCATTTGGAGCCGGTGAGGTTGGGATGGTGGCTTGCGCGGGCCGCTTTAATTCGAACCGGACTGTGATTAAAACGGAAGGCCTGATGGGCAAGGTGCGCAATGCGCACAGGCGTTCGTCACGATATGCCTAAAATACCGGCAAAAACGTAGTGCGAAATCGTTTTAATCGATTTAATCGAAAAGTTAATTGCGCGATTTGCAATGAATAAATGACGCCGTTCCTGGTATGCTTCGATTTGCGAGAAGTGACTCCTTCATCGAAGGATGTCTCCAAATCTTTAACGCGGCTTCGGCCGCGTTTTTTTTCGTCCCGATTTTGGTCGCGGCCGTTTGAATCGGCCGCGTATTCGCGCGAGGTCACCGCCCGCCGCCCGTTAGGCGAGCAATGCGGCCTGCTGTTCGATGCCATCGAGCATCGCCTCGCATTGGCGGATTAGCGCATGCCCCTCGTTACGCAACTGCTCGGGCGACTTCGCGATAATGTCGCGACGATAGGCTTCGAGCGCGTGTACGAGTGGCTGATACTGCAGCACGCTGGCCGCCCCCATCACCCGATGCAGCCACTCGGGCACCCGCCCCGTGTCCGCGCGTTCGAGTAACGTCGCAAGCGCGTTGAAGTCTTCGCGCATCGACGAGATGAATGAACCGAGCAACGCCTTGACCGTCGACTCGCTTCCCCATAACTGCGTCATGTGTGCTAGTTCGACGGGCACGTACGGTTCGACACCGACGCGCTGCGTGATCTGCCGCTCGCCGGCCGGCGCAGACGATTCGCGACCGCATGTTTCTGCCGGCGCGGGGTGCCGAACGGTGTCGGTGCCAAACCAGCGGCTCAGGTAGTCGCGCAACGTGGCGAGCCGAGTCGGCTTGATCAGACTGTCGTCCATGCCGGCTTCGCGGCACAGCCTCAGGTCGTCGGGCGCGGTGTTGGCCGTGATGCCGAGTATCGGCAGACGCTGCGCGCCGCCGCGCAGTGCCTCCGCTTCGCGGATACGGCGAGTCAGTTCGTAACCGGACAGGTTCGGCATGTGACAGTCCGTGATCAGGCAGCCATAGCTCGTGCGCTCGAGCGCGAGAAGCGCTTCGGCGCCGTCGTTCGCGACGTCGCACGCGAACCCCAGCAGGGCGAGTTGATGGCGGATCAACTCCTGATTGACTGGGTGATCTTCCGCGACAAGAATCAGTCGCCCGCTCGCGATCGCGCGTTCACGATCAGGCGGCGGCGCGACGCCATCGGTCGAGAACGGCACGCCTGGCGCTCGCGGTACCATCGGGGACATCGACGACGGGCCCGTCATCGCGGCCGCGCATGCGGCGCCGAGGCCGCGCCACGAAATCGGATTGATGCTCACGCGCACCTTGTCGTCGAGGATGCGGTAACCCGTCGGCATCGGCTTTTCGGTCAGCGTGGCGACACGCGCATTTGCGCCGATCTGTACGGGCAACGTGACGTCCTCGCCGACGAACAGCAGATCCGCGCGGCTCAGCACGTTGCTTTTGCCCGGCGTCGCCGCAGCGGCCGAGAGGCTGCGCAGTTCGAGCCCGAGCGCCTCGCCGAAGTGTGCGAGAGCGCGGCCGATGCGCGGATCTCGCGTGATCACGACGGCGCGTTTGCCGCGCAGACCGTTGATCGAATAACGCCGTTCGACGATCGGCATCGTCAGCCGCACGATCATCCTCGTGCCGTGGCCCGGTTCGCTGCGCAGCGCGAGCGTGCCGTTCATCAGGTCGATCAGCTTGCGGCAGATCGTCAGCCCAAGGCCCGTGCCGCCGAAGCGCCGCGTGGTGGACGACTCAGCCTGCACGAACGGCTCGAACAGGCCCGCCTGCACATCCGGCGCGATGCCGATTCCGGTGTCCTCAACGGTCAGCTCCAACGTCTGCGAGTCCGCGCGATCTTGGACGACCGCCACGCTAACACCCACCTCGCCCTTCGGCGTGAACTTGATCGCATTGCCGAGCAGATTGAACAGAATCTGGCGCAGACGCACGCTGTCGCCGCGGAGCGTCGCGGCGGCGTCGGTCGCGATGTCGACGCGCACTTTCAGCCCTTTTTCGTGGGCGCGCCCCGCGAGCAGGCCGACCGCGTTATCGACGAGTTCGCGCAGATCGATCGGCTCGGCTTCGAGCGTGAGCCGCCCCGCCTCGATCTTCGAATAATCGAGCAGATCATCGAGAATCTGCAGCAGCGCCCCCGCCGACTCATGGATCATGCCGAGCATTTCGCTCTGATCGGAACTGAGCGGCGTGCGCTCGAGCACTTCGACGAGACCGAGCACACCGTTCATCGGGGTGCGGATTTCGTGGCTCATCATCGCGAAGAAGTCGTCCTTCGCGCGCGAGGCCGCCTCGGCCACATCGCGTGCCCGCGCGAGTTCCTCCGAACGCGCGCGCTCGACGCTCGCATCGACCCAATAGCCGCTCCAAACGACGCTGCCATCGGCTTCTCGCCGCGGCACCAGCTCGGCCCGCACCCACTTTAGTTGACCGGCGTTTTCCAGGCGGAACTCCATATGCACGGGGGAGGCGCAGCTCGCGGAACGCTCGAGCTCGGCGAGAACGCGCGGCCGATCCAGCTCCGACACTCGTTGGAAATCGACCCGTGCCCGCCCATGCCAATCACCCTCGCCGAGCAGATGCCGCGTGTCGCCGCCGATGTACGGGAAGGAATACGCGCCGGACGGCGAGCGCCGCAACTGGAACACGACGGCGGGCAACGAGCGCGTGACGTCGAACAGGCGCCGTTCGGTTTCGCTCGCGCGCATTTCAGCGCGCCGGATGTCGGTGATGTCGACCATCGTGCCAAGCACGTACGCCGGCTGCCCATCGCTGGCCTCGCAGACGCTCGTCCAGAAAATCCCATGCCGCGCCTCGCCAGCGCCGTCCTCAAACTCGAGTTCGACTTTCGCGATGCCGCCGCCGCGCAGGATCTCGCCCGTGATGTCGTCGAGCACGCGGCTGTTTGCGTCGCCCCATGTGCCGACCTCGGTCGTCGTGCGCCCGAGCACGTCCTTGCGCTCCAGCCCGCACGCTTTCTCATAGGCCTCGTTGATCGCGATGTACCGTCCGTCCAGGCCTTTCGCGATGAGCGGATACGGCACCGTCTTCATCATCGTTTCCTGGAAGTTCAATTGCAGTGCGAGTTCGCGCTCGGTCTGCTTGCGTAGCCGGACTTCGCGTTGCAGCAGCACGTACGCGCGCAACGTGACCAGCAGCACGACGCCGATGCCGATCAGCACCGGCAGCAGCCGCACCGCAGTCACGCTCCATACGGCGTTGTCCGGCGCGGCGGGGCTCACCCACTTGCGCCGGATGCGCTGCTTTTCGGCTGCCGGCATCGCCTGCAACGCGCGATCGATCAGCTTGACGAGCGGGCTCAGATCCTCGCGCACAACAAAATACAACGAGTCGGATTCGCCGAGCGAGTCGAGCACCCTGAGCGCGCCGACGTAGTGCTGCCGCAGTTGCACGTTGATCGCGGCAGCGTTGCCGACCAGCACGTCGGCCTCGCCGCTCGCGACCATGCGCATCGCCTCGCCCAGGCTCGCCGCGACGACGATGTGATCGATCGGCACCGTTTCCAACGCGAGCGGCACCGAGCCGGCCACATGCGGCGACATCACGACGCGGCACGACGTGATGTCGTCGAACGAGCATGGGGGCGGCGCGCCGCTCCGCCCGACGATCACCAGCGGATCGCTCTCGTACACACGGCTATGGTCGGCGCCTACCAGAAGCGCGGCGCGACTCGATGTGGAGGACAGCATCGCGAGGTCGCCACGCTGGAACGCCTCGACGGCGGCGGCCCAGTCGGCCATGCGCGCGCGGTTGAACACGACACCGAGCGTGCTGCTCAGGTACGTGAGGTAATCGGCGGTCAGACCGACGGGGCGGCCTGCGGAATCAACATAGCTGAACGGCGCCCAGTCGTTGTCGAAGCCGACCTGCAACGGCGGCAGCGAACGCAGCCAGTTCTTCTCTTCCGGCGTCAACGTGAAGCGTGGTGCATGCGGCGCGGGCGCCGCGTTGAAGTTGCCGGACAGCCAGCGCGCGCGTATCGCGGCGGCCTCGGCGGGATTCATCGACACGAGCGCGCGGTTTAGCTGATCGCGCAAAGCAGGCTGGCGAGGCGATACGGCAAAGCGCAGGTCGAGCGCTTTGCCGCCTTGCTCGAACGCTACGCGCAGATTGCGATACGCGTCGGTCGCCAGTTCGTATTGCACGACCGGCGTGAAGCCGAAGTAGACGTCTGCATCGCCATGCAGTAGCGCGTTCAGCGCTTCGTGCGTGCTCGCGAACGAGACGATACTCGCGCGAGGAAAACCTGCGCGCAACAAACGCTCACGCGCAAAACCGCGCTCGATCGCGATACGCGCGCCAGCGAGGTCGGTGGGGTTCACATGCCGGGCGTCGTCGCGACGCACGACGGCCGAGGCGAACGAGTGGAAGTAAGGAGCCGTAAAGCTGAGGCAGCGCTCGCGCTCCGGCGTGCGCGCTATGCTCGTCAGCAGGTCGACCTCGCCGGCGCAAGCCGCGGCGACCAGCTTGGCCATGTCGGGAAAGCTCTTCGTCTCGATGACGACGTTCGGCCCCACGAGCGCGCGCAACAGGTCGCCGCTGACGCCGGCGAGCCGGCCGCCCAGCGGAATGTCGAACGGCGCCCAGCCTCCTTCGAGAATGCCGACCGTCAATCTGGCAGGAAATGCAATGGATGACGACGCGGAAGAACCCGCTCCCACTGCGGAAATTACGGGTGGCTGTGACGCGGCGCCGGCAGGTCCGGCCATGCAGACCGCATCCGTAACCGCCAGCAGAAAAAACGCGAGCCAATGCGTCATCGAGTGGCGCGGCGAGCGCGGCCAAAGACACCGCAACAAACGCCGCAGCCCCAATGTCAGCACCGCATCGACCGGAAGTGGTGAGTACCGTCCCTCGCTCACGAAACGTCACCCTGCCCGTCCACCAACGACACCGAAGACGAATCGGCTCCGCCGTCCAGAAACGAAAACAGCACGCCAGCCGCGATTGCTCCGGCCAACGGCGCGGCCCAGAACAGCCACAACTGATCCAACGCCCAGTTGCCGACGAACAGCGCCTGCGCGGTCGAGCGTGCGGGATTGACCGCTCCATTGGTGATCGGAATGGACACCAGGTAGACGAGCATCAGACATGCGCCGGTGATGAACGGCGCAATCGTTGCCACCTCTTTTCGAACGACGACCAGCAGGCATGCTCCGACAAACACGAACGACAGCACGCATTCCACGACGAGCGCCGCATGCAATGGATAGTCGGCGGGCGAATGAGCGCCGAAGCCGTTCGCCGCGAATTCACTCGCGGAGAGTTCGAAACCTGGCCGGCCGCTGGCGAGGTAGGCGAGAAGCGCCGCGGCGACTATTGCGCCCCAGATTTGCGCAGCGATATAGGGCAAGACATCACGCACGGGAAAGCGCTGCGCGATCGTCAGGCCGATGGTGACGGCAGGATTGAAATGCGCGCCGGAAATCTTGCCGAAGGCATAGCTGCCGGTAGCAAGCGCAAGACCGAACGCCAACGACATTTGCAACGCGCCAGTGCCCTGCAGCACGCGTGTGGTGTCCAGCACCGTACTGCCGCAGCCGACGAACACGAGCCAAGCCGTACCCAAACCCTCGCTGCACAATCGCTTGCCTAGCGCAACCATCTCTATCCCGTCCATCAAATATGAGGCACAGACGCCAAACGATCGCGCGAAGAGGTCTGCACCGGATTCCCCTGATCCATTGGTAATCGGATCATGAACCAGCCGCTTGGCAGTTGCGGCGCACGGCGCGCAATGACAGGCGCGCCAGGATTATTGGGTGCCCCCCACGCCACGGCAATCAGATAAGTCTGATAAGGGCTACCTCAAATCCATCGAGAACAAGAATTTGTGACCGTTGCTGCGCCTCATATCAGCCCAATCTGAGTGGCGTAGTTGATCAGGTCGGCTTCTGTTTCCAGTCCGAGCTTGCGCATCGCGCTGCGTTTTTGCGTGCTGATGGTTTTGTCGCTGCGTCGCAGACGTGTGGCGATCTCGTGCACCGCGAGGCCTCGCACATAGAGTTGAAACACCTCCCACTCGCGTGCGCTCATCACACCGCCGCGCCGGGGCGGCGCAGGCTCCGCGGTCGCAAGTGCGGCCCGAACCTGTTCCGATAGATGGGTGCCCCCGGCGGCAACGGCTTCGATTGCGTCGATCAATGCGTCCACGGCGTCGCGCTTGTCGACGATTCCAGTCACGCCGATATTGCGCAAGCCGGCCAACACATGCGCGCGCCCAATCATGGTCAGCACGACCACGTGGGGATGCGGCGTGCGCCGTAGCAGCCGGCGCAATAGCGGCACCGCGCTGGCGTCTCCGTCGAGTCCCGGCATGCCGATGTCCGACACGACGACGTCGCATGCGCAGGCATCGAGCAACTTCGCGAGACCACGGGTGTCGGCAGCTTCGCCGACAATTTCGATATTCGGCTTGTCGCGCAGCAGAGATCGGACGCCCGCGCGAATGGAGTCGTGATCGTCCGCCACGACCACGTGAATCTTGTTTGGCATTCTTTTCCGTGACTTTTTTATGGTGTCGATCGGGCATACCGCACGAAATGTGTCCCCCGGTTATGCCGATATATTCGCCGCGCGCCTGCGCAGAATGTTGCCGCCCGCTTAACGGCTTTGACCAAGCCCTTCTGGCACTACGCCATACTCGACTGCGAAGCGAAACAGTTCGGCGTCGCTATTCAGCGACAGCTTGCGCATGGCCATGCACTTCTGCGCGCTGATCGTCTTCACACTACGTCCCAGCCTCGTGGCGATTTCCGTGACGCCGAGTCCTGACGCGTATCGCGTAAAAACCTCGAACTCTCGGCGAGACAGGGTGGCGCGCACGAAGTCCAGACGTTTCGTCAGCGTGACATCGGCCAGCATGGCGCGCACCGCCGGACCGACAAAACATTCGCGCGCCAGCGCCATGACCACCGCCACATGGATCAGATCGATACGATCACGTTTGCTCAGCAGCCCATCCACGCCGAGCGACATCACTTTGCGCAGCGTCGCCGCCTCCGTTTCCATTGTCAGAATGACGAGCGCCACGTTGGGATAGCGCGCCTTCAACTGCCTGACGACGTCGAACCGGTTGTCGTTGTGCCCTCCTGGCATGTAAAGGTCCATCAGCACGATATCGCAAGGACTGCGATCGACTTCGATGAACAGTTCGGCGACATCCGCCGCACGGCCAACCACCTTCAGGTCCGGATAGTTGCCAATCAGATTTTCTATAGCCAGCAGAACCAGCGGATGATCATCCGCAATGATCGTTCGAACAGGCGAGCCTGATGCAGCCATGAGGTTCATCGTCTGGCGCTCCTCGATACTTTCATTTCTCGACCTTGTTATGTGTGACCGGCGCTCACGCAATGGTCGAGCATTTCTATTTCGACAAACATCAGAGCGCTCTGAAATGGTACGAACAACCGTATGCCTGATGCTTAGGGTCTGTTTACATATGGAACGCACGTGCGAATGCCCGCTATCGGCCGTCCCCCAAGGGGACTTCCTTCGGGGCGCAGGGCAAGGAGTAAGGAGCGCTGCGTGGCCGCGCCACGTGAGCGACGCGCGACGCCGCCCTGCGGCCGATAGCGGGCATTCCCCTGGAATGAAATTCAGAACTGGGGTTGCCGCGAGAAGGGCCGCTCGCTGCGTCATGCTCCTTGCGAATACGTCGAGTATTCGCGGCGTCGCAATCCTTGCGAGCGGCCCTTCTCGCGGCAACGCACGTGCGTTCCATATGTAAACAGACCCTAGTCTTCCGATTCGAGGAGGACCGTGCCGCAGGCGCGCACACAGGAAAAAAGCGCGGGGTCGTCGTTGACGCCAAGCCGCGCCATCGCTTCGCGCTTGTGCCGGCTCACCGTGCGGCGATGGCAGCCGAGCGCCGCCGCGATCTGCACGATGGACTCGCCGCTCACGAGCCTGCGCAGGATGTCGGTCTGCCGCTTCGACAGCAGCAGGGCCGACACGAACCGACCGTTGTCCGGCTGCAAACGCGCGAGCGTTTCGACTACCGAGCGGCCCAGGTAGCGCGCGCCGCGCGCACTGTCGCAGACCGCTTGCGGCAGTTCCTCGAGCGAATCGGCTTTGCCGATCACACTCACCGCGGCATCGGCGACGACGACACGCAACATCGCGGCATTCGTCTGCCCGGTCACGACGACGACGCGCAATGACGGCCACTCGCCACGAACGCGCCGGATCAGGCCGAGTCCGTCGCCAATCTCGCCGGCGGGCTCCGGCATGGAAAGATCGACGACGAGCACGTCGCACGGTGTGTGTTGCAGCAATGCGATCAACGCAGTGGGCATCTGCGCCTGACCGACGACGGACAGACCTTCGTGCGCCTCCAGTGTCGATTTCAGGCCAAGCAGGACGAACGGGTGATCGTCCGCCAGAATGATTCGAAGATTTGTCACGATTAGTCTCGCTCGTTATAAGAATGGTCGAAATGCGCGCGGCAGTGGCTGTGCAGGCGGCAGGCGTCGACCTGCGTCGCGGCACTCAAGCGACGTGCCGGAAAAGCCATCTGATCACCCTCGCAAATTCACGACAATCGGAGCGTTCCTAATCCAGATCAATAATCGGGATAATTTATAGTTCGACCAAGCAATATGCGCACCGTGATTCGAATCGAATCAAGATCAATTCGGCAACGCAAAGCGCGCGCTGTTCGCCCCATGTCTCACGCCGCATCGCAAGCACGCGTCGCGCGCATCGCACGCGTCGACGCGGCGCGCGGAAACACCGGCAATGCGAGCAACGCGCAAGCGCTCGCCACCGTCCACACCAGCGGCCATGCTCCGATAGACAGCAGCGCCGGAATCGCGAGCGGCGTCACGAACAGCGTGAGGAACACGCAGGTGTTGCCCATCGCGAGCGCGGTGCCCGCGCGGCGAGTACCGGCGAGCGTCGCGAGTTCGGTGAACGCGACGCCGTGCCACGCCGACGCGCTAACTCCGCCGAGTACGATCATCAGCGCGAACGGCGCGACCGCCCCGGCGCGACGCAGGCCGATGAACCCGGTCGCGAGCGCGAGCAGCACGAACAGCACGGCGGTCACCAGACTGCATGCCCGCATATACGCGCGGCGGTTGCCGCGCCGGTCGGTCCACGCGCCGCTCCAGACCCGCGCGATCGCGGCGCCAGTCTGCACCGCGGCCATCGTCGCGCTGATCGCGAACACGCCGGCACGCCCGAAGTCGTGCAGGAACACCGTGCCGAATGTGATCACGGCAATCTGCGGCATGCACAGCGCGCCCGCGCCGAGCGCGACGCGCCAGATCGCGATGTCGCGCAATGGGGAGATCATCGGCGGCGGTGCGCTGACGTTCGAGGAGTCCAACCTCCGACCGTTGGCCGCCGCAGCACGGGCCGTCGCAGCCGCGCGCGCCCCTTTGGGCGCCGGCGTATCGTCCGCGTGTGCGGGCTCGTGCAGCCAGCGCCACGCGAACCATGCGGTGATCGCGCACGCCAACGCCAGCACCGCATAGGCGCTCGCAAAACCAAAGTGCGAGGCGAGCACCGGCAGGACCACTGCGCCGAGTCCACCGCCCGCCGGCACGGCGGTTTGGCGGATGCTCATCGCGAGGCCGCGCTCGCCTTCGCGAAACCACGCCATCACCGCCCGGCCGCTCGATCCGTTGACGCTGCCGCCCAGCAGTCCGACCAACAGCAGCCCGAGCGCGAGCGGGACGATGCCGGGCACATGCGCGCCGCCCGGCGACACGAACAGCGCGAGACCGGCGAGCGCGACCGCGGTCGACAGCAAGCCGAGCAGCAGCACCCGGCGATCGCCCCAGCGGTCGGTTAGCAGACCCCACGGCAACTCGCTGACCGCAATACCCAGGCCGAGCATGCCGAGCACGAGGCCGAGCCCGTGGTTGCCCAGGTGGTAGTCCGAGCGCAGGAACACCGCTGTCGTCGGAATCCCCGAAAATGCCGCCGAAAAGCTCGCATTCGCGGCAAAACCAACGCCCAGCACCTTCCAGCGATGCCGCGCGCCGCGCTCGCCGGTGCCGCCCGACGCTGTCATCGATCCGTTTTCCATCACACCCTCCGTGTGTCATTCGAGGGTATGCTACGGCTGGGCATTCCATCGGCAAAGCCGGAAATTTAGATCGCCACCATCGGAAAAACCGAATCATGAGCCAGCGTGGTTTCGACCTTGCGCAGTTGCGGACCTTCGTCGCCGTCGCCGAATCGGGCGGGGTGTCGGCAGGCGCGCAGCGCGTGTTCCTGTCGCAGTCGTCGGTAAGCGAGCAGTTGAAGAAGCTCGAGGAGCGCGCCGGCCAGCCGCTCCTCGTGCGCAGCCGGCAGGGTGTGAGTCCGACGTCCGCGGGCGAGCGCCTGCTCGAGCATGCGCGCCGCATCATCGCGATGAGCGAAGCGGCCTTCGACGACCTGCAAGGCCGCTCGCTCGACGGCGAGCTGCGCATCGCGATCACCGATTACTACCGGCCGCACGACATCGCGCGCATCCTCAAGACGTTTTCGGAACAGCATCCGCGGCTGAAGCTGCACGTGACGGTGTTGCCGAGCGCGGTGATCGACAGCGGCGCGGACGATCACGCGTCGTTCGACATCGGTTTGTCGGCGCGGCTCGTCACAGGCCAGCTGCGTGCGCGCGGCGCGGGTGCCGGTGCCGCGAGCATCGTCGTGCGGCGCGAAAGGTTGCTATGGGCCAGTTGCGCCGATGCCGCCACCCGCCCCATCGCGCCGTATCAACTGGTGCTGCTGCCGTCGACGTGTCAGTTGCAGCGCTTCGTCGTCAAGCTGCTCGACCAACACAAGGTACCGTACGTGGTGTCGCATTCGGCGTCGGGCGTCGCGGGCCTGCAGCTCGCATTGAAGGCGGGGCTCGGGATTTCCTGTCTGAACGAGTCGTCGCTCGGCGGCGGCGTGGTGGCGTGTGCCGCGAACTTCGGCTTGCCACCGCTGCCCGCCATCGAGTTTCATCTGCTGCCGCGGCGTCCGGGCGAAAGCGAGTTGGTCAGCAATGCACGTGATGCGCTCGTGCGGCTCTTCGCATGACGCACAAATGAAATTCACAGCAAAATTTATCGATCGACATCAGCTAATCACATTTACATGATGCATTGCGATCGATCAGCCGCGGCGCGACGATCGCGACGCAGCACTGCTCGATGTGCCACGGCGTACTCGGCACCGTGCAGGTCACCGCGCCGGCGAAGGACCCGATGCGACCGCAACCAGGCTCGTGATGCAGGGCGACCCGCAACGCAATATCGCACCGCGCGCGGCGTGTCATGGCCAACTCGATCGCAAGGGCGCGGCGCCGTGGCTCGGCGGACAGTCGGCGGCCTATCTGGCCGCGCAGTTGCAGGCGTTCGCTTCGGGCGCGCGGCGCAACGACATCAACGAGCAGATGCGCAATGTCGCGCGGCAGATGACGCCCGAGGAAATCGATGCCGTGGCGAGGTATTACGCGGCCATGCAATAGTGGGACGGTGAGAGGTCGCGGGTTGACGCAGCGCAACGGCTCGCGTTACGCCGCGACAAACTCGCTGTCCAGTCTCCGCTCGCCGGCAACACCGGCCAGCTTCGCGCCGGGCGCTGGAGCACGGCTGGGCGATTCGCTGCCGGTCCGGAACACCGCCACCGCCGTCGACAGGCGCCGCGCCTGATCTTCCAGCGAACTCGCCGCCGCGGCCGCCTGCTCGACGAGCGCCGCGTTCTGCTGCGTGACCTCGTCCATCTGACCGACCGCGCGATTGACCTGATCGATGCCGGTGCTCTGTTCGAGCGCCGCCGCCGCGATCTCGTTCATGATGGAACTGACGCGCGCGATCGCGCCGACGATGTCGTTCATCGTCGTGCCCGAGCGCTCGACGAGCTGCGAGCCCTGCTCCACGCGGGTGGTCGACGCGTCGATCAAGCCCTTGATCTCCTTGGCCGCCGCCGCGCTGCGCTGCGCGAGCGAGCGCACTTCGCTCGCGACGACCGCGAAGCCGCGTCCCTGCTCGCCCGCTCGCGCCGCCTCGACCGCGGCGTTCAGCGCGAGGATGTTGGTCTGGAACGCGATGCCCTCGATCACACCAACGATATCGGCAATCCGCCGCGAATCGTCGACGATCCCGTGCATCGTGCCGACCACCTGCTCGGTCAGCTCGCCGCCCCGCGCGGCCAGCGTCGAGGCGCCCTGCGCGAGCGAGCTCGCCTCTTTCGCGTTGTCGGCCGTCTGCTTGACCGTCGTGGTCAGCTCTTCGATGCTCGCGGCCGTTTCCTCGAGCGCCGCGGCCTGCTCCTCGGTGCGTTGCGACAGATCGGCGTTGCCGGCCGCGATCTCGCTGACGCCGGTATCGATCGAATCGGTACCTTGACGAACCGCGTTGACGGTCGCGATCAGCGACTCCTGCATCTTGCGCAGCGCGGCCGCGAGACGGCCCATCTCGTTGTCGCTGAGCACCTCGATGCGGCCGCTCAGATCGCCGTCGGCGATGCGCTGGAACTGCGCGATCGTCGCATCGACCGGCGTGACGATCGCGCGCACGAGCACGAAGCGGGCGAGCAAGCCGCCGACCAGCGACAGCGCAATGCCGATCGCCACCGCCGTGCTGATCGCGTAGAACAGGTCCTGCGCATCCTTGTAGCGCTGTGCGCCGTGATCGAGCTGCAACTGCTCGAGCGCGAGCATGGCCTTCTCGTACGCGCTGTACAGCGACGGCAGTTTATGCGCCTGCAATTGCTGGAAGGCGTTGGTGTCGCTCGACTTCAGCGCGGCGAGCGTCGGGTCGACGCCGTCGTGCAGGAACGCGTCGCGCTTCTGCTGCATGTCGGCGATCAGACGCTGCTCATCGGCATCCGTGCCCGCATGGCTCAAATAGTGGGCAAGCCGCTCGTCAGAGGCTTTGCGGTACTGATCGAAGCGCTTGAGCACGGCGCTCGCGCCGTCCTGATCGTTCAGCGCGACGAGCGACGCGTAGGTCGCGAGCGCGAGCCGCAGGCGCAGCAGTTGGCCGGCGCTGCCTTCGAGGTCGGCGACGGCGGGCGTGTCGACCGTGTACATCTGTTGCAGCGACGCGTTCGACGAGCGCAGCGACAACAATCCCGCGGCCGCGCCGAGCAGCAGCACGATGCCGAAGAACACGATCATCAGGGTAAGGCTGGTGCGAATCGACAGCTTTTTCAACATCGGACTGGTCTCCTTGGGCTGCCCGGCCGATGATTCCGTATCGTTGACGATAGCTGCATGGCCACGCAGGCTGCGCCCACGCCGTTCGGCCCGGTCCGCAACTTATCTGAAAATTAAGCAAACAGCACATTCGGGACAACGGCGTATCGGCCGAAAACTTTATGGTTGATCGCTCGCCCGGCTTGCGTTACATCAATAGAGTCTCGAAGCCCGTTTGCTGAAGCCCTTCTGTCGAAGCCCCTTCCAGCCCGGAGCACGTTCGCCGCGCTGGTGCTGGGTTTGATGACGGCATCGGCGAAAGCGAGCTTCGACACCGCGTCGAACGATATGCGCAGCTATGCGGCCGAACTGATCGAATTCGACTCGACGCTGCGCGAGCTCGGCAGCGCGGCCGACGAATCGCGGCGCCTGTTGCGCCAGTACACGGCGGCGGCGATCGCTTCGACATGGCCGCGCGAGCCCGCGCCCAGCGGCGACTATCCGCGCGATCTCGGGCCGCCGGGCAATCCGCAGCAACTAGAAAACGTGCATCTGGGCGACATGCTGACCACGGTGGGGCGGCAATTGCGACAGCTGCGCACGCAGGATGCGTTGCAGCAACGTGCACTCGATGACGCGTTGACGCAGTACCGGCGCGTCATCGATGCGCGCTGGAAAATCATCGAGGAAGCGCACAGCTCGATTTCGCAGCCGTTCTTCAAGACGCTGACGTTCTGGCTAGCCGTGATCTTTCTGAGCTTCGGGTTGATCGCGCCGCGTAATGCGTTGGCGCTGGTGACGATATCGCTGGGAGCGGTGTCGATTGCTTCGGCGGTTTATGTGATCGTCGATCTCGACACGCCGTTCACCGGGCCGATCGTGATTTCGAGTCTGCCGTTGCGGGATACGTTGGAGCATTTGAGTCGGTGAGTTTCTGACGGAATGCCCCGTCCGCGCGTATGACGTAAAAAAGCCGGCAAACAGAAGGCGGAAAGGCCCGCTTTCCTGGCAGAAAGCGGGCCTCTGTTTTTGTGTCGATCAGCGGGACGCTGGTCGGCTCGGCATCGAGCCGCAACGGTTAGAACGGAATATCGTCGTCCATCTCGTCGAAGCCGCCCCCAGCCGGCGCGCTCGGACGGCTCGCACCGCCACCGCCGCTACCGCCAC
This sequence comes from Paraburkholderia sp. CI3, assembly GCF_050436505.1. Taxonomy (NCBI): domain Bacteria; kingdom Pseudomonadati; phylum Pseudomonadota; class Betaproteobacteria; order Burkholderiales; family Burkholderiaceae; genus Paraburkholderia; species Paraburkholderia sp. CI3. The sequence goes on along the minus strand of NZ_JBNDMI010000004.1, from coordinate 3,488,319 downwards.
GCGAACCACCGCCGGACGACATCGCGCGACCACCACCGCCGCCGCTACGCTCCGACGGCTCGCCACGGCTATAACCGCCTTCATCGCCGCCACCCATCGACGCGCCGCCGCGGCCGCCGAGCATCTGCATCTGCTCCGCGACGATCTCGGTCGAATAGCGATCGGTGCCGTCCTGCGCCTGCCACTTGCGCGTGCGGATGCGCCCTTCGAGGTACACCGACGAGCCCTTCTTCAGATATTCCGCCACGATTTCCGCGAGGCGGCCGAAGAACGCGACGCGGTGCCACTCGGTGGCTTCCTTCATCTCGCCCGACGCCTTGTCCTTGTAGCGGTCCGTCGTCGCAAGGCGGATGTTCGCCACTGCGTCGCCGCTCGGAAGATAGCGGACTTCCGGATCGGCGCCGAGGTTGCCGACCAGAATGACCTTGTTCACGGATGCCATGAATTTCTCCTGTTGATTCCTGTTGCAGGCGGCGCGGCACTACGCGGTTCGCGTCTCACGGCCGGCAGGCCCGAGACCAGAAGAGCGCCTCTGCCCGCCGCCGGGTGAGTTCTGGATGATTCGGGAGGTGCCCCGAGTACGCTGTGTTATGCCTTGCGCGGCGGCTGTTTCATCTTTGCGGCGATTATAAGCCAGCAAAATACCAGCCCGGAGCAGGCGAAGAAAACCGCGCTCTGGCCGTTCACCTTCAGCAGCCAGCCGCCGACCATTCCGCCCAGCGCAAGACCGATCGACTGCGTGGTGTTGTACACGCCGGCCGCGGCTCCCTTGCGGGTACCGGGCGCGAGCTTCGACACCAGCGAAGGCTGCGAGGCCTCGAGAATATTGAAGCCGAGAAAGTACACGAACAGGATCGCCGCCACACTCAGAATCGTATGCGGAGCAACGCCCAATAACAACTGGCCGATCAGGATAAGAGCGATCGCCGACAACAGCACGATCTTCATCTTGCCGCGCTTCTCGGCGGCGATGATCGCCGGCACCATCATCACGAACGACAGCCCCATCACCGGCAGATACACCTTCCAGTGTGAAGCGACCGGCAGCCCGCCGGCTTCGAGAATGCGCGGCACGACGAGGAACAGCGCGGTTTGCGTGGCGTGCAGCACGAGCACGCCGAAATTCAAACGCAGCAACTCGACGTTGTGCAGCACTTCGGCGAACGGCGCGCGCACATGCACCGGCTTCGGCGCATCGGGCACGACCCATATCACGACGCCGATCGCGAGAATCGAGAACACGCCGACCAGCGTGAAGAGCCCGCTCATGCCGAGCCAGTGGAACACGATCGGCGCGCCGACGATCGCGACCGCGAACGACACGCCGATGCTGCCGCCGACCATCGCCATCGCCTTCGTGCGATGTTCCTCCGAGGTCAGATCGGCGATGAACGCGATCACCGCCGACGACACCGCGCCCATCCCCTGAATCACCCGGCCGACGATGATCCACGTCATGTCGTGCGCGGCCGCCGCGACGAAGCTGCCGATCGCGAAGATCAGCAGGCCCGTCGCGATCACCGGCTTGCGGCCGACCTTGTCGGAGATCCAGCCATAGAAGATGTAGAGCATCGACTGCGTGACACCGTACGCGCCGAGCGCGATGCCGACGAGCAGCACGTTTTCGCCGCCGGGAATGGTCTTCGCGTAGATCGAGAACACCGGCATGATCATGAAGAGACCCAGCATGCGCAGCGCGAAGATGGCGGCAAGCGACACGGTCGCGCGCAATTCGGGCGCGCTCATGCGTGTGGAGATGGCGGACGGATTGGACATCGAAGCGTTGTTTGAATGAACCGGGCGGCGAGCCCGTGGGGACAGCCTTGGCCGCCGGCACAGTGGAGCAGAACGAACAGGCAGGCGGCTAGCCCCGGCATATCGGCGGGTCCGCGCCGACGAGACGCGCAAAGCCCGTGCCCCATCGCCCCCGCTCGCCCCTCGCGGCATCTTGTACTCACGGAAAACGGCCCCAGTTACGCCTTTTTCCCGCTGTCAGCACACCGTAACGGCGGTCTGGAAAAGTCGTTATAGTAGCAGGTTTGGCCTCTTTCCCTTTCCGCAGTTCATGGAATAAATCCGTGGAACAAATCCGTATTCGTGGGGCTCGCACCCACAACCTGAAGAACGTCAATCTCGACCTACCGCGTCACAAGCTCGTCGTTATCACGGGGCTTTCGGGCTCCGGCAAATCGTCGCTGGCGTTCGATACGCTGTATGCGGAAGGACAGCGGCGCTACGTCGAAAGTCTGTCCGCCTATGCGCGGCAGTTCCTGCAACTGATGGAAAAACCGGACGTCGACCTGATCGAAGGGTTGTCGCCGGCCATTTCGATCGAACAGAAGGCGACCTCGCACAATCCGCGCTCGACGGTCGGCACCGTCACCGAAATCCACGACTATCTGCGTCTGCTGTTCGCGCGCGTCGGCACGCCCTACTGCCCCGATCACGAGATTCCGCTCGAAGCGCAAAGCGTGTCGCAGATGGTCGACGCGGCGCTCGCGCTGCCCGAGGAAACGCGCGTGATGATCCTCGCGCCCGTCGTCAGCGATCGCAAGGGCGAGCACACGGATCTGTTCGAGGACATGCAGGCGCAAGGCTTCGTGCGCTTTCGCGTGCGCTCGGGCGGCGGCACCGCCAACGAAGGCACCGCGAAAATCTATGAAGTCGACTCTCTGCCGAAGCTGAAGAAAAACGACAAGCACACGATCGACGTCGTGATCGATCGTCTGCGCGTGCGCCCCGACATGAAGCAGCGCCTTGCCGAATCGTTCGAAACGGCGCTGCGTCTCGCCGACGGCCGCGCGATCGCGCTCGAAATGGATACGGACAAGGAGCACCTGTTCAGCTCGAAGTTCGCCTGCCCGATCTGCTCCTATTCGCTGCAGGAACTCGAGCCGCGCCTGTTCTCGTTCAACAACCCGATGGGCGCGTGCCCCGAATGCGACGGCCTCGGCCAGATTACGTTCTTCGATCCGAAGCGGGTGGTCGCGCATCCGTCGCTGTCGCTCGCGGCGGGCGCGGTGAAGGGCTGGGACCGGCGCAACCAGTTCTACTTCCAGATGCTGCAGAGCCTCGCGGCGTTCTACGACTTCGACATCGACACCGCGCTCGAGGACCTGCCGGAAAAAGTCCGCAAGATCCTGCTGTACGGTTCGGGCAAGCAGGAAATTCCGTTCTCGTACATCAACGAGCGCGGCCGCACGTCGGTGCGCGAGCACGTGTTCGAAGGGATCATCCCGAATCTGGAGCGGCGCTACCGCGAAACCGATTCGTCCGCGGTGCGCGAAGAACTCGCCAAATACCAGAACAACCAGCCATGCCCGGCGTGCGCGGGCACGCGGCTGCGTCGCGAGGCGCGCTTCGTGCGCATCGGCGCGGACAGCGACGCGCGCGGCATCTTCGAGATCAGCGGCTGGCCGTTGCGCGATGCGCTCGGCTACTTCCAGACCCTGCGTCTCGAAGGCTCGAAGCGCGAGATCGCCGACAAGGTCGTCAAGGAAATCGTCGCGCGTCTGATGTTCCTGAACAACGTCGGGCTCGATTACCTGTCGCTCGAACGCAGCGCCGAAACGCTGTCGGGCGGCGAAGCGCAGCGCATTCGCCTCGCTTCCCAGATCGGCTCGGGGCTGACCGGCGTGATGTACGTGCTCGACGAACCGTCGATCGGCCTGCATCAGCGCGACAACGACCGGCTGATCTCGACGCTCAAGCATCTGCGCGATCTCGGCAACTCGGTGATCGTCGTCGAGCACGACGAGGACATGATCCGCATGGCCGACTACGTGGTCGACATGGGCCCGGGCGCCGGCGAACACGGCGGCATGGTGATCGCCGAGGGCACGCCGAAAGAGGTGCAGAAGAACGCGGCGTCGCTGACGGGCCAATACATGTGCGGCGCGCGCACGATCGAATACCCCGACGAGCGCAAGGATCCCGACGAGCGGCGCCTGCGCATCGTCGAAGCGTACGGCAACAATCTGCACAACGTGACGCTCGATCTGCCGGTGGGTCTTTTGACCTGCGTGACCGGCGTGTCCGGCTCGGGCAAGTCGACGCTGATCAACGACACGCTGTATCACGCGGTCGCGCATCATCTGTACGGCTCGGCCACGGAGCCTGCGCCGTACGAGTCGATCGAGGGCCTCGAGCACTTCGACAAGGTGATCAACGTCGACCAGTCGCCGATCGGCCGCACGCCGCGCTCGAATCCGGCCACCTACACGGGCCTTTTCACGCCGATCCGCGAGCTGTTCGCGGGCGTGCCGGCCGCCAAGGAGCGCGGCTACGATCCGGGGCGCTTCTCGTTCAACGTGAAGGGCGGGCGCTGCGAATCGTGCCAGGGCGACGGCGTGCTGAAGGTCGAAATGCACTTCCTGCCCGACGTGTACGTGCCGTGCGACGTGTGCCACGGCAAGCGCTACAACCGCGAAACGCTCGATATCCAGTACAAAGGCAGCAACATCAGTGAAGTGCTCGACATGACGGTCGAACACGCGTACGAGTTCTTCAAGGCCGTGCCGGTCGTCGCGCGCAAGCTGAAAACCCTGCTGGACGTGGGTCTCGGCTATATTCGCCTGGGTCAGTCGGCCACCACGCTGTCGGGCGGCGAGGCGCAGCGTGTGAAACTGTCGCTGGAACTGAGCAAGCGTGATACCGGTCGCACGCTATACATCCTTGACGAACCGACTACCGGCCTGCACTTTCACGATATCGCGCAGTTGCTGGAAGTCATACACCGGTTGCGTGACCAGGGTAATACCGTCGTGATCATCGAACATAATCTCGATGTAATCAAAACTGCGGACTGGGTCATCGATCTCGGCCCCGAAGGCGGCGCCGGCGGCGGGCAGATCATCGCCCAGGGCACGCCCGAGCAGGTCGCGAAGTCGAAGGCCAGTTTTACCGGCAAATATCTGGCGCCGCTGCTCAAGCGCGCCGCCACCACAAAGTAACGCTGCACTACCGAGGTTGGAGACGGGATAAGCCATGACCAAGCGTATTCAGGCGCGCGAAGAAGATCGGGTGCAGGACCTGCACCCGCGCCCGGTCAGGCTGACCAGCGACATGAGTCTGCCGAAGCTGTCGGCGGTCGAGATCGGCAGCTACGTGGTGATGCTGTTCGGCATGTGGGCGGTGATCGAACTGAAGCTGCTCGGCGCGCTGCTCGCCGGGCTGCTGGTGTTTCAGCTCGTGCATACGATCGCGCCGCGCATCGAGCGTCACATGTCGAGCAAGCGGGCGCGCTGGCTCGCGGTGGTGATTCTGTCGACGCTGATCGTCGGCGGGCTGACGGGACTCACGCTCGGCATCATCTCGCATTTCGAGAACGACGTGCCGAGCGTGCAGGCTCTGCTCGATCAGGCCATGCAACTGATCGACCAGGCGCGCGGCAGAATTCCGCAATTCGTCGCGAACTCTCTGCCGGTCGACACCGAGCAGATGAAAACGAAGGCCGCCGAACTGATGCACACGCACGCGAACATGCTGCAGCAAAGCGGCACGACCGTGGCGCGCGCGTTCACGCACGTGCTGATCGGCATGATCATCGGCGCGATCATCGCGGTCGGCGCGCAGAAGCATATCCAGCGACTGCCGCTGTCCACCGCGTTCGTCACGCGCGTCACGCGGTTTGCCGACGCGTTTCGCCGCATCGTGTTCGCGCAGGTGAAAATCTCCGCGCTCAACGCGGTATTCACGGCGATCTTCCTGCTCGTGATCCTGCCGGTTTTCCATGACCGGCTGCCGCTGTCGAAGACGCTCGTGCTCGTCACCTTCATCGTGGGTCTGCTGCCGGTGATCGGCAATCTGATCTCGAACACGATCATCGTCGCAGTCGCGCTGTCGGTGAGTTTTCCGGCGGCGATCATGTCACTTGTGTTCCTGATCCTGATTCACAAGCTCGAGTACTTCCTGAACGCGCGGATCGTCGGCGGGCAGATCGAGGCGCGCGCGTGGGAGCTGCTAATCGCGATGCTGGTGATGGAAGCGGCGTTCGGTCTCGCCGGGGTCATCGCGGCGCCGATTTTTTATGCGTACATCAAGCGGGAGCTCATTTATTTGCGGTTGGTGTGAGTTGGGCTGGGTCGAGTAGCAAAAGTCAGCACTCACTGGCGCTCTGCAGCACACGCGGCAGTCCACGCAGGCGACGAAAGCGCAAGCGGCACTTCGGTGCCGCTTTTTTTGCTTCCCGCGACCCTGCACCGTCGCCTCTTGCTGACAGAAAACTTGCAGCCGACCGCGCCAACCCCTAAGATGCGAACAATTCCTATTTACACCCAGTCCGCATCGTGACGTTTCACCTGATCTCCCACCCACGTCTCCGCCTGGGTCCCTGTTGCGCGTTGCCGGCTCGCGCATGAGACGCCAGCTTGTCCGCCTGCACCGCTGGTTCGGCGTCGCGACCGCACTGTTTCTGTTCGTCGCGGGCCTGACGGGCGCAATCATCGCGTGGGACCACGAGCTCGATGCCGCGCTGAACCCGTCGTTTTACCAGGCTCGCACGGCCGGGCCGACGCTGTCCGGCCTCGAACTGGCGAATCGCGTCGAAGCCGCCGATCCGCGTCTTCGGGTGACCTATCTGCCGCTCGCGGTCGAAGCGGGCCACACGCTGCAGATGATGGTGCTGCCGCGCACCGATCCGGCGACGAAGCAGCCCTATCCGCTCGTTTTCAATCAGATCGCCGTCGATCCCGTCACCGGCGAGATCCAGGGACGCCGCGAGTGGGGCGCCGTGTCGCTCGCGCCACACAACCTGATTCCGTTCATCTACAAGCTGCACTACACGCTGCAGTTGCCGTTTACTGGCGGTGTCGACTTTGGCACTTGGCTGATGGGGATCGTCGGCATCGTATGGCTCTTTGACTGCGTGATTGCGCTGTGCCTGTCGTTTCCGAGCCTGAAGGCCTGGCGCAAGTCGTTCACGCTCCGCCTGAAACGCGGCGGCTATGCGTTGACGTTCGATCTGCACCGCTCCGGCGGCGTATGGATGTGGGGCCTGCTGGCGATCGTCGCGCTGACGTCGATTTCGATGAATCTGTCGTCCCAGGTGGTGCGGCCGATCGTGTCACGACTGTCGACGCTGACACTCGATCCGTTCAGCGACCCAGAAATCCTGCGCGCGCCGCAACCCGGCGATCAGGTGCTGAGCCGCGAGCGCATCGTCGAACTCGCCGGGCAGGCCGGCAAGGAAATGCATGTCGCCGCGCCGCCGGGCGGCCTCTACTACGCCGAATTCATGCTTGCGTATGGCGTCGGCTTCTACACGCCCGGCAACGACCACGGCGACGCCGGCCTCGGCAACCCGTGGATGTATTGGGACGCCGCCACCGGCAAGCGGCTCGCCGCGCGGATTCCCGGCCAAGGCACGGCCGGCGACATCTTCCTGCAGGTGCAGTTTCCGCTGCACTCGGGGCGCATCCTCGGTCTCGGGGGGCGGATTCTGATCAGCGCGGTGGGGGTGGCGGTGGCCGTGCTGAGCGTCACGGGCCTGCTGATCTGGCTGAAGAAGCTGAACGCGCGCCGTCGTTCCGCGCAAAACGCGAATCTCGCGAGAAGCACGGGCGGCGCGGCAGCGCGTTCGTAACACGAGCAGGTAAAGGACCGCGCCGACCTCGACCGGCGCAGTGTTACTGGCGCGACTCCTAGCGGAACACCACCGTCTTGCTGCCGTTCAGCACGACGCGATGCTCCACGTGCCACTTCACCGCGCGCGCGAGCGTGACGCACTCGACGTCGCGGCCGATCGCCGTCAGTTGTTCCGGCGTCATGCTGTGGTCCACGCGCTCGACTTCCTGCTCGATGATCGGACCTTCGTCGAGATCGGTCGTCACATAGTGGGCGGTTGCGCCGATCAGCTTCACGCCGCGGTCGAACGCCTGGTAATACGGCTTCGCGCCCTTGAAGCTCGGCAGGAACGAGTGGTGGATGTTGATCGCGCGGCCGGCGAGCGCCTCGCACAGGTTCGGCGACAGGATCTGCATGTAGCGCGCGAGCACCACGAGGTCGGCCTGATGCTCGTTGATCACTTCGAGCACGCGCGCTTCCTGCGCGGTTTTCGCTTCGGGCGTGCCGCCGAGCAGCGGGAAATGGTGGAACGGGATGTCGTAGCTCGCGGCGAGCTGGTAGAACTCCTTGTGGTTCGAGATGATCGCCGGGATGTCGATGTTCAACTGACCGGTGCGGTAGCGGAACAGTAGATCGTTCAGGCAGTGGCCGATCTTCGACACCATGATCACGACGCGCGGCTTCACGTTCGCGTCGTGCAATTCCCAGCTCATGCCGAACTGCTCGGCGAGTGTCACGAACGACGCGCGCAGCGCGTCAAGCCCCGGATCGCCGCCCACCTGCTGAAAATGCACGCGCATGAAGAACTCGCCGGTGCGGCTGTCGCCGAACTGCGCGGAGTCGAGAATATTGCTGCCCCGCTCGAACAGAAAGCCCGACACGGCGTGAACGATGCCGGGCCGGTCGGCGCACGACAGTTTGAGGATAAAGCTGTGATCGGTCGACATGACCTCGGTGACTCCCTTCTTCAATGCGTGGTTTGTTTCAGTGGGTACTGGCTGCAAGGGCCCAAGCTAGCCCAGCGCCGGCGGCGCGAACAGCGCGTCGATGCCCTCGCACGCGTCCTCGTCGATCCAGCGGCGGCGCAGCAGGCAATCGAGCGTCGCGAGGCTGGCATCGACGGTCAGCGCGCCTTCCTCGATCCAGCGCGCGACTTCGTCGATGCGCGCGAGCCGGTGTTCGCCCACTTCGCCGTCCTGGTTGCGCGGCGCGAAGTCGGCGGGCAGCGCGAGATCGTAGATGAAAATCTGCTCGGCCTGCGTGCCTTCCGGCAGCGATTGCAGCACGTGCGCGGTGCGGCCCGCGACCGCGCTCGCCGCGATCTGCGCCGGAATGCCCGCTTCTTCCCAGCATTCCTTGACGATCGTCTCGGCGATGCCGAAGCCCCAGCCGATCCCGCCTGCGACGACGTTGTCGAGCATGCCGGGGTCGGTCGCCTTGGTATCGCTGCGGCGCGCGATCCACAATTGCGGTGCGCCACGCGGCGCTCCGCCAAAGGGCGCCCCGCCAAAGGGCGCTCCGCCAAAGGGCGCCCCGCCATCCGCATATTCTACGACGCCGTTCAGATGCACCGCGTAGGTCATCGTGCCGAAGAAGCGCGACGCCGCGCGCTCGATATACGCGAGCGGCGGCGCGTCGAACGCATTGCGGATCGCGTAGGTTTCGTTGCGCCAGCCGGGGATGCGACCATCGGCGGCGAGCGCGCCGATCACGGAAGCGAGCGCCGCGCTGCGGAGATCGACGGTATCGAACGTGGCGGAGAGCGTCACGCCGTCGTTCGCCATCTCGAACACGTCGGGCCAGCGCGCGAGCAGCGGCAGGTCGCGCTCGCGAATCCACCCGACCTGTTCGGCGCCGATCAGAAACGGCCGATGCGCGTTCGCGTCGAAGCGGCGCGCGGCGGTGATGCAAGGCAAAGTCATCGGAAAACTCCAAACTGTCCGCCGTGGTGGCGAACCGGGGCAAAGCAGAAGCGGGCGGATTGCGTGACGACTGTCAGTCGCGCAAGGCGACGCGAATCCCGATCGCGATGAACGTCGCGCCGGCCACGCGATCGAGCCACAGGCCCACGCGCGGCCGCCGTCTGAGCCAGCCGCCGATGATCCCCGCGCACACGCCGAATAGCGAAAACACCACGACGGTCTGCAGCATGAACAGCGCGCCGAGCTCCAGCATCTGCACGGTGACGCTCTGCGCGCCGTCCGGCTGCACGAACTGCGGCAGAAACACGACGAAGAACAGCGTGACCTTCGGATTCATCAGATTGCCGAGCACGCTCTGGCGAAACACCGTCGAAAGCGGCTGCGGCGCACGCTCGTGCGCGGTCGCGAGGCCCTGGCTGCGCAGCGCCTTGATGCCGATCCACACCAGATACGCGGCGCCGGCGAGCTTGATCGCCTCGAACGCGAGCGGCGACGAGCGCAGCAGCGCGGCGACGCCGAGCGCCGCGAGTGTCGTATGAAACGCGATGCCGGCGGCAAAGCCGAGCGCGGCGACCAGGCCGGCCGCGCGGCCCTGCGAGATGCCGCGCGCGAGCACCTGCAGATTGTCCGGGCCGGGCGCCACGGTGATCGCAATCGAGGTGGCAAGAAACAGCAGGAAGTTGGGCATCGTGGTGCCTTCTGGTTGGGCGACTGGTGAACCCTGATGGGTGAGCCATATCGTTGAGCCCGGTTGGTTTTGCCCGGCCAACGGGGCTTGTGCGGCTCATGCGACTTTAGCCGCTGGTACGGCGGGAAACGCTACCGCGCGTCACGGCACGCGCCGTGACTACCTCCCGGTTCAATGACCGTCGAAACTCGTCACGGTATAGAGCGCAAGACCGCCCTCGCCCAGCAGCTTCGAGCCGCCCAGCTCCGGCAGATCGACGATCGCCGCGCCTTCCACGACGACCGCGCCGAGCCGCTCGAGCAGCAGTTTGCCGGCCATCATCGTGCCGCCGGTCGCGATCAGATCGTCGATGATCACGACGCGGTCGCCCGGCTCGCACGCATCCTCGTGAATCTCGACGGTCGCGGTACCGTACTCCAGTTCATACGATTGCGAGATCCGCTTGTACGGCAGCTTGCCCGCCTTGCGAATCGGGATGAAGCCAACGCTCAACTCATGGGCGACGATCGGCCCGATGATGAAGCCGCGCGCATCGAGCCCGGCAATGTAGTCGAGCTTCGCGTCGATATAGCGCTGCACGAACAGGTCGATCAGCACACGCAGCGACTTCGGCTCGCGCAGCAGCGGCGTGATGTCGCGGAACTGCACGCCCGGCTGCGGCCAGTCGGGCACCGTGCGAATGTGACTTCTGATGTAGTCGGCCGCATCGAGCGGCGCGCTCGCGAGCGCCTTGGACATGATGTCTCCGGATGGACCTCGACAGGTCCGGTGAAAGGCTTGAATCAGGGTCGCCCGCCAGAACGGGCCGGGCTCACGGGTTCAGGCCGCAGCGGCGCGGCGATGCTTCGACAGCCGCTCCTCGGCTTGCGCCAGTTGTTCGGGCAGACCGCGCAGCACCACGATGTCGCTCGCGCGCAGTTTCGTCGACGGGTCCGGTTCGACGCCGCGGATGCCGTGCCGGCGGATCGCGGTCACTTCGACACCGAGTTCGTACAGGCCCACCTCGGCGAGCGTACGGCCCACCGCGTCGGCACTCTCGTCGACCGGCACCGATTGTAGCCGCACCTGCTCGTGGCCGTCGTCGTCGTCGATGTCGTCGGCGCCGTGGAAATAGCCGCGCAACAGCGAATAGCGTTCGTCGCGCATCTCCTCGACGCGCCGCACCACGCGCCGCATCGGCACACCCATCACGACGAGCGTATGCGACGCGAGCATCAGGCTGCCCTCGACGATCTCCGGAATCACCTCCGTCGCGCCGGCGGCGAGCAGTTTCTCCAGATCGGCATCGTCGACGGTGCGCACGATGACCGGCAGGGTCGGCTCCATCTCGTGAATGTTGTGCAGCACGCGCAGTGCCGACGGCGTGTTCGCGTAGGTGATCGCGATCGCGGCCGCGCGATGCAGGCCGGCGGCCAGCAGCGACTCGCGCCGCCCCGCGTCGCCGAACACGACCGATTCGCCGGCTGCCGCGGCCGCCGCGACACGGTCGGGATCGAGATCGAGCGCGACATACGAGAGCCCTTCATGCTCGAGCATGCGTGCGAGGTTCTGCCCGGCGCGGCCGTAGCCGCAGATGATTACGTGGCCGCTCTGCTTCAGGCTTTGCGTGGCGATGCGCGTCATCTGCAACGACTGCATCATCCATTCGGTCGACGACAGCCGCAGCACGACACGGTCCGCGTTCTGGATCATGAACGGCGCGGCGAGCATCGACAGCAGCATCGCGGCGAGAATCGCCTGCAACAGCGTCGCGTCGACGAGATGTCGGTCGAGAATCAGGTTCAGCAGCACGAAGCCGAACTCGCCCGCCTGTGCGAGACCGATACCGGTACGCATCGCGACGCCCGGCGTCGCGCCGAAGAGCCGCGCAAGGCCGGTGATCATGACCAATTTCAGCAGCACCGGGCCGAGGAAAAAGGCCAGCACGACGAGCGGATGCTCCCAGATCACGCGCGGATTGAGCAACATGCCGGTGGTCACGAAGAAGAGCCCGAGCAGCACGTCGCGAAACGGCTTGATGTCCTCTTCGACCTGATGCCGATACGGCGTCTCGGCGATCAGCATGCCGGCGATGAACGCGCCGAGCGCGAGCGACAGCCCGAATTTGTCGGTGATGAACGCGGCGCCGAGCGTCACCAGCAGCAGATTGAGGACGAACAGCTCCTGCGAGCGGCGCCGCGCGACCACGTTGAACCAGCGCGTCATGAAGCGCTGCCCGACGATCAGCAGCAGCGCGAGGGCCACGACGATCTTGATCGCCGCGACGCCGAGCGCGCTGACCAGATTCTCCGAGCGGCCGCCGAGCGCCGAAATGATGATCAACAGCGGCACCACCGCGAGATCCTGAAACAGCAGCACGCCGAAGATATTACGGCCGTGCTCGGTTTCGATTTCGAGCCGCTCCGCGAGCATCTTGCTGACGATTGCCGTCGACGACATCGCCAGCGCGCCGCCCAGCGCGACGCTCGCCTGCCACGTGATATGCACCCAACGCTCGAGCACGAAGCCGAGCGACACGGCCACCGCGACCGTGCCGATCACCTGCAGCAAGCCGAGTCCGAACACGAGCCGGCGCATCGTGCGCAGCTTGGCGAGCGAAAACTCGAGCCCGATCGAGAACATCAGGAACACGACGCCGAATTCCGCGAGATTCTGCGCTCCCGCCGAATCGGGAATCAGCCCGAACGCATGCGGCCCGACGACGATGCCGACCGTCAGGTAGCCGAGCATCGGCGGCAGATTCAGGAAGCGAAAGATCACCACGCCCGCCACCGATGCCAGCAGCAGAAACAGCGTCATTTCGAGCGGGGAAATCATCGGCAAAAACGCATGGGTGAAGCGTCCTCGTTCGTCAGCGGAACCGCGCACGAGAACGCCGTGCGAGATGATTGATTGGGCCGGCAAAAAAGCTGCAAACAGGCGGCAAAGCAGCTGAAAAAGGGATTGTCGACAGGCCGATGCAGACAGCGGCTCGGCACAGCAGGCCCGGCGCGGCGAACAGGCGCCTTTGCTATACTCCGCGAATGATAGCGAAAATCAATGGCGACAGGGCACTCACGCTTGCTCGCGACGTACTCGACATCGAAGCGGACGCCGTGCGCGCGCTTCGCGACCAGCTCGACGGCAGTTTCGTCGGCGCGGTCGATTTCATCCTGGGTTGCCGTGGACGCGTGGTCGTCTCCGGCATCGGTAAATCCGGCCACGTGGCCCGCAAGCTTGCGGCCACGCTGGCAAGCACCGGCACACCCGCGTTCTTCGTGCATCCGGCGGAAGCAAGCCACGGCGACCTCGGCATGGTCACCGCCGACGACGTATTTCTCGCGCTGTCCAATTCGGGCGAAACCGAGGAGCTGATGGCGATCCTGCCGCTCATCAAGCGGATCGGCGCGAAGCTGATCGCGATGACGGGCCGTCCTGGCTCAAGCCTCGCGCAACTCGCGGATGTGCATCTGAATTCCGGCGTCGCGAAGGAAGCCTGTCCGATGAATCTCGCGCCCACCGCCAGCACCACCGCCGCGCTCGCCCTCGGCGATGCGCTCGCGGTCGCGGTGCTCGACGCGCGCGGCTTCGGCCGCGACGACTTCGCGCGCTCGCATCCGGGCGGCGCGCTCGGCCGACGCCTGCTCACCTACGTGCGCGACGTCATGCGCACCGGCGACCAGTTGCCGCAGGTCACCCCCGAGGCAACCGTTAGCGATGCCCTCTTCCAACTGACCGCGAAGCGCATGGGCATGACCTCGGTCGTCGACCGCGAGGGCCGTGTGACGGGCATCTTCACCGATGGCGACCTGCGCCGCGTGCTCGAACGCGACGGCGATTTCCGCCAGCTGCCGATCGCCTCGGTGATGACCGCGGGCCCGCGCACGATCGGGCCGGATCATCTCGCGGTCGAAGCCGTGGAACTGATGGAGCGTTATCGTATCAATCAGATGCTGGTCGTCGACGAAACGGGCAAGCTGATCGGCGCGCTCAACATGCACGACCTGTTTTCGAAGAAGGTGATCTGATGGCCGCTGCTCCCCCTACCGCTACCGAACGCGCAAGCCGCGTGAAGCTGATGATTTTCGACGTCGACGGCGTACTGACCGACGGCGGCCTGCTGTTCACGGCGGAAGGCGACACGATGAAAGGCTTCAACTCGATGGACGGCCACGGCATGAAGCTGCTGCGCCAGGCCGGCATCGAAACGGCGCTCATCACCGGGCGCAAGTCCGGCATCGTGGCCGCGCGGGCGAAAGAAATGAACATCGCGCATGTCTACCAGGGCGTGCAGGACAAGCCACAGGCGTTCGCCGACCTGCTGCGGCAAACCGGCCTCACCGCCGAGGACTGCGGCTACATGGGCGACGACTGGGTCGATCTCGCGGTGATGCTGCGCGTCGGCTTCGCGGCCGCGCCGGCCAATTCGCATCCCGAAGTGATCGCGCGCGCCCACTGGGTCAGCGAGGCGCGCGGCGGTTACGGCGCGGCGCGCGAAGTGTGCGACACGCTGCTGCGTGCCCAGCACAAATATGAAGCGCTGCTCGCGGCGGCGTGCAGCGGCGAGCAACGGGGCCTCGTGGGATGAACCAGTTTCGCCTGACTTCGCTGATCCCGCTCATCGCGATGGCGGCGCTCGCCGGCATCACGTGGTGGCTGCTGCAAGCCACGTTGCCGCGCAAGACCGACGACGAGGTGCGCCCGAAGGAACACACGCCGGACTACTTCGCCGACAACTTTTCGGTGTCCGAGCTCGACCAGTCAGGCGCGACGCAGTACCGGCTGACCGCGCAGTCGCTGGTCCATTACGAGGACGACGAAATGAGCGACCTCGTCAAGCCGGCGATGCGTGCGTTCCAGCCCGGCAAGCCGATCGTCACCGCGACCGGCGACACGGGCACGGTCAACGCGGATGCGTCGATCGTCAATCTGTACCAGAACGCGCGCATCCTGCGCGCGCCCGGCGGCGGCGATCCGCAGATGCAGGCCGATTCCGAGCATTTCAGGGTCCTCGTCAACGACGATGTGATCGAGACTGAAAAGCCAGTTAAACTTCAGCGCGGCATGTCCGTGATGACTGCCAGCGGCATGAAATACAACAATGTCACCCGGTTTATGCAACTGTTCGGCAATGTAAGAGGCGCAATCGCCGCGTCCGATTCCGGCCACTAAGCCAACGCATACCGGGTAATCCATTCCAGGCGTGACTGCATGAACGAATCGCACCCCCGTTTTGATACCGGCCGTTCGCGCGCGCTGTCCGCGTGCCGCGCCGCACTTGCTGCGCTCGTCGTCGCGCTGCCGCTCGTCGGCTTCGCGCCGCTTGCGCACGCGGACCGCGCCGACAAAGACAAGCCGCTTAACATCGAAGCGGACAACATGACTTACGACGACCTGCGGCAGGTCAGCATCTTCACCGGCCACGTGGTGGCCACCAAAGGGACGATCCTGATCAAGGCCGATCGCGTCGAAGTGTCGCAAGACCCGCAGGGCTACCAATTCGCGACCGGCACCTCGAGCGGCGGCAATCTGTCGTATTTCCGCCAGAAGCGCGAAGGGCTCGACGAATACATCGAGGGTACGGCCATCCGTATCGACTACGACGGCAAGCAGGATCTGACCACGCTGACCACCAACGCGACGGTGCGCCGCCTGCAGGGCATGACGACGCTGCTCGACCAGGTGCACGGCAGCGTGATCACCTACGACGGCCAGAACGACTTCTACACCGCGAAGGCAGGCAAGGACGTCGCAGGTCCGGGCAACCCGACCGGCCGCGTGCGCGCGATGCTGTCGCCGCGCAACGCCGGCGCCGCGCCGCTGACCGGCGCGTCGGCCACGCTCACGCCGTCCAACTCGATCCAGGGAGCGCCGAACCAGTGAGCACCATGAGCAGCACCATCGCGCCCCTCCCCCATCGGAAGCCGGCCGGCACCAGCAGTTCGCTGGTCGTGCGCAATCTGAAGAAGCGCTATGGCTCGCGCACGGTCGTCAAGGACGTGTCGCTCGACGTGAAGAGCGGCGAAGTGGTCGGCCTGCTCGGCCCGAACGGCGCCGGCAAGACCACGTCGTTCTACATGATCGTCGGCCTCGTGCCGCTCGACGCCGGCGAAATCGATCTGGACGGTAAGTCGATCAGCCTGCTGCCCATTCACAAACGCGCATCGCTCGGCCTGTCATATCTGCCGCAGGAAGCGTCGGTGTTCCGTAAGTTGAGCGTCGAGCAGAATATTCGCGCGGTGCTGGAATTGCAGCACGACGAAAACGGCAAGCGCCTCGGCAAAGACGTGATCACGTCACGCACCGAAGCGCTGCTCGACGAGCTTCAGATCGCGCATCTGCGTGAAAATCCGGCGCTGTCGCTGTCGGGCGGCGAGCGTCGTCGGGTTGAAATTGCGCGCGCGCTGGCAACCAATCCGAGCTTCATTCTGCTCGACGAACCGTTCGCCGGCGTCGACCCGATCGCGGTGCTGGAAATCCAGAAAATCGTCAAGTTCTTGAAGCAGCGCAATATTGGCGTCCTGATCACCGACCACAACGTGCGCGAAACGCTAGGTATCTGCGATCACGCGTACATCATCAGCGACGGCAGCGTGCTGGCCGCCGGCGCGCCTAGCGACATCATCGAAAACGAAAGCGTGCGGCGCGTCTATCTGGGCGAGCACTTCCGCATGTAAGCACACACGGCGTCCCCGGCCACGCGAGCGCGCGCGGCCGGCCGCGGCGCCATTTTTTGCGGCACCGCACATTCGTTGTCAGGCGGCGCAGGGTGGCGCCGTGCGGCGCGCCAAATTGGGCGTACCCAAAAATTGCGAGTGCCGCAAGGTATCGCGGTCGTGGCAAACTCTCTACAATGAATCTCAACTTGCCATGAAAGCCAGCCTCCAACTCCGCCTATCGCAGCATCTTGCGCTCACGCCGCAACTGCAACAGTCCATCCGGCTGCTTCAGTTGTCGACGCTCGAACTGCAGCAAGAAGTCGCCATGGCGATCTCGCAGAATCCTCTCCTTGAAAACGAAGACGAGTGGATCGCGAGCCCGTTGCGGGTGGCAGCCGACGGTACCGTGATCGCCCAGACACCGGGCTCCTCGGCGCCGGCCGATCCGATGGCCGGCAACGGTTCGGCATCGTCCGAGGGCAACGGCGAGCGAGCCGAAAGCGGCGAGCCGCAGGGTGTCGACGAATACAATGGCCTTTCGGGCGACGGCGGCGGTGATACCTCGCAGTGGAACCTGGACGACTACGGCCGCTCCGGCAACGCGTCGGACGACGACGACCTGCCCCCGCTCCAAATCCACGAATCGAGCACGTCGCTGCGCGACCACCTGATGGCGCAACTGCGCGTCACCCAGGCGAGCCAGCGCGACCGCGCGCTCATCACGTTCCTGATCGAATCGCTAGACGACGACGGCTATCTCGCCGCCACGCTCGAAGAAGTGCTGGCCGACCTGCCCGAAGAACTCGAAGTCGACGTCGACGAACTGAACGCCGCGCTTGCGCTGCTGCATAGCTTCGACCCATCGGGTGTCGGCGCGCGCTCCGCGTCCGAATGTCTGAAGCTGCAGTTGCTGCGGCTCGAGCCATCGCCCACGCGCACGCTTGCGCTAGACATTGTCAGCCATTACCTGGAACTGCTCGCCGCGCGCGATTTCACGCGGCTGCGCAAGCACCTTAAGGCCAGCGACGACGATCTGCGCGACGCGCATGTGCTGATCCGCTCGCTCGAACCATTTCCGGGCGCGGCCTACGGCAAGGCCGAAGCGGACTACGTGGTGCCCGACATCATGGTGCGCAAAACGGCACAGGGCTGGCTGGCGGAGCTGAATCCCGAGGTAGTGCCGAAGCTGCGGATTAACCATCTATACGCGAATATTCTGCGCAATAACCGCGGCGATCCGGGCAGTGGTTCGTTGCGCCAGCAACTGCAGGAAGCACGCTGGCTGATCAAAAATATCCAGCAGCGTTTCGAGACGATCCTGCGGGTTGCGCAGGCAATTGTCGAGCGTCAAAAGAGCTTTTTTGTGCACGGCGAAATTGCCATGCGCCCCTTGGTTTTGCGGGAAATAGCTGATACGCTGGGCCTACACGAGTCGACTGTCTCGCGTGTGACAACCGGCAAATACATGCTGACCCCATTCGGGACGCTGGAATTCAAGTACTTTTTCGGCTCACACGTTTCGACGGACACCGGCGGCGCGGCCTCCTCCACGGCCATTCGCGCGCTGATCAAACAACTGATAGGAGCGGAAAACCCGAAATCGCCACTTTCAGACAGTCGCATAGCCGAACTGCTGGCGGAACAGGGCTTCGTGGTCGCACGGCGTACCGTTGCGAAATACCGTGAGGCGCTCAAAATCCCGGCAGTCAACCTGCGCAAGTCTCTGTAGCCCGCCGCGTTTTGCAGCGGGCATTTACCGGCCGCTCCGCACCTGGCGGACAGGCCGGCCGCTGCGACCTGCCAGATGTCCGTCACCGGGGGGCGACACAGGCAAGCCGTCAGATCGACCGGACCTTTGTCATTGTGCGGACCAAGCGGCCATTAGCTTGGAGAAGCACTATGAATCTCAAGATCAGTGGACACCACCTCGAAGTAACGCCTGCGTTGCGCGAATACGTGATCACCAAACTGGACAGGGTGCTAAGACATTTCGATCAGGTCATCGACGGCAGTGTGGTCCTCTCGGTCGACAACCATAAGGAAAAGGACAAGCGTCAAAAGGTGGAAATCAACCTCCATCTGAAGGGTAAGGATATCTTCGTCGAGAGTTGTGACAGCGATTTGTACGCTGCAATCGATCTGATGATCGACAAGCTCGACAGGCAGGTGATACGCCACAAGGATCGTCTGCAAGGCCATCAGCACGAAGCGATCAAGTATCAGCCGGCGCCGCAACTGGACGTGCCGCCGCAATAGGAGAAATTAGAGGAAATTCCTCAATTCCCTTGAACTCGTCGAGCCGCCCGCGACCGGGCGGTTTTTCGTTTCAGCGCCCCCGGTTCCCGCTCACCGGCGGTGCGTCTCGCCGAGGCCGACCCCAACCATTCCCGCAGAGGTTTGCGCAGCGCGACACGCGCCGCGGCGCAAGCGCTGAAAAACCTGATATGCATAGATGGCGCGCCGCACCATCGGCCGTCACCCTGTTCTATAATGTTCCAGTTACCATCGGGGTCAAGCCAGCTCTGATGAACTACGGCCGATCGAAATCTAACGCTTTTGCGATCGACTCTGACCGTCCGTCTTCGCCAGCATCGAACGAATGGAACGTCACTCAACCGCCCCGGTGGGGAGAACTCAGGCCACGTTTTCGCCTGTCAAAATGAATCGTTTAGCCAAATTTCTTCCCCTCGAGAACGTCGTCATCGGACTATCGGTCACCAGCAAGAAACGCGTGTTCGAGCAAGCGGGCCTGATCTTCGAGAACCAGAACGGCATCGCCCGCAGTACCGTCACAGACAATCTTTTTGCGCGAGAACGACTCGGCTCGACCGGGCTCGGCGAAGGCGTCGCGATCCCGCATGGGCGGATCAAGGGCCTCAAGCAGCCGCTCGCCGCATTCGTCAGACTCGCCGAACCGATCCCCTTCGAAGCGCCGGACGGCCAGCCGGTCTCGCTGCTGATCTTCCTGCTCGTCCCCGAACAGGCCACTCAACAGCACCTCGAAATTCTCTCCGAGATCGCGCAATTGCTGTCCGATCGCGACGCCCGCGAGCGGCTGCACACTGAAGAAGAACGCGAATCGTTGCATCGCCTGCTTACTCAGTGGCAACCTTGATGCAACGGCGGCGGTAGTTCATACGCGCCCGCACACGCAGCAAAGACCCGGCAAGCGGCTCACACTGGAGTCACTGACTCATGGATACGTCCAGCATCAACGCCCAAAGCATTTTCGACGACAACGCCGCCATGCTGAAGCTCAGCTGGCTCACGGGGCATGAAGGCTGGGAGCGCGGCTTTTCTTCGGAATCGGTCGCCAATGCCACGTCGAGCGCCGACCTCGTCGGCCACCTGAACCTGATCCACCCCAACCGGATCCAGGTGCTCGGCGACGCTGAAATCGACTACTACAAACGTCAGACCGACGAAGACCGCTCGCGCCACATGGCCGAGTTGATCGCGCTGGAGCCGCCGTTTCTCGTCGTCGCGGGCGGAGTCGCGGCGCCGCCGGAGCTGGTGCTGCGCTGCACGCGCTCGTCGACGCCGCTGTTCACGACGCCGACCTCGGCGGCCGCGGTGATCGATAGTCTGCGTCTTTACATGTCGCGCATTCTCGCGCCGCGCGCGACGCTGCACGGCGTGTTTCTCGACATCCTCGGCATGGGCGTGTTGCTGACCGGCGACTCGGGCCTCGGCAAGAGCGAGCTCGGCCTCGAACTGATTAGCCGAGGCCACGGTCTCGTCGCCGACGACGCTGTCGACTTCGTGCGCCTCGGCCCGGACTTCGTCGAAGGACGCTGTCCGCCGCTGCTGCAGAACCTGCTCGAAGTTCGCGGCCTCGGTCTGCTCGACATCAAGACGATCTTCGGTGAAACGGCGGTGCGCCGCAAAATGAAACTGAAGCTGATCGTGCAACTGGTGCGCCGCCCCGACGGCGAATTCCAGCGGCTGCCGCTGGAAAGCCAGACCGTCGACGTGCTCGGCCTACCGATCAGCAAGGTGACGATCCAGGTGGCCGCCGGCCGCAACCTCGCGGTGCTGGTCGAAGCCGCCGTGCGCAACACGATTCTGCAGCTGCGCGGTATCGACACGCTGCGCGATTTCATGGATCGGCAACGTCTCGCCATGCAGGATCCCGATAGCCAGTTTCCCGGCAAGCTGATCTGAAGCCCGCCACAGCGCCATGAAGCGCCCGCAGAAGGCAGGCCGCGGGCACGCGCATGGAGGCCAGATGCTATGATGAAATCTACGCTTTCGACGACTCCATGCGCATAATCCTGATCACCGGTATCTCCGGCTCCGGCAAATCGGTTGCCCTGAACGCGCTCGAAGACGCGGGTTATTACTGCGTCGATAATCTGCCGCCGCGTTTCCTGCAGCAACTCGCCACCTACCTCGCCGCGGACGGCCAGGATCGTCTCGCGGTCGCGATCGACGCGCGCTCCGGTTCGTCGCTCGACGAAATGCCCGCAATGATCCGCGACCTCAAGCGCTCGCACGACGTGCGCGTGCTGTTCCTGAGCGCGAGCACGCAGTCGCTGATTCAACGCTTTTCCGAAACGCGTCGCCGCCATCCGCTGTCCGGCTCGCCCGCGCACGACGCGGACGTTGGCCTGCTCACGTCGCTCGCCGAAGCGATCGAACGCGAGCGCGAACTGGTCGCGGGACTTGCCGAATTCGGCCATCAGATCGACACGAGCAATCTGCGCGCGAACGTGCTGCGCGCATGGGTCAAGCGCTTCATCGAACAGGAGGACGCGGGGCTCGTGCTGATGTTCGAGTCGTTCGGCTTCAAGCGCGGCGTACCGCTCGACGCGGATTTCGTATTCGACGTACGCACGCTGCCGAACCCATACTACGATCATGAATTGAGGCCGCTCACCGGCCTCGACAAACCGGTCATGGATTTTCTCGATGCGCAGCCGGTCGTCCACGAGATGATCGACGACATCGAGAAGTATCTGTCCAAGTGGCTGCCGCATTTCCGCGACGACAATCGCAGCTACCTGACCGTCGCAATCGGTTGCACGGGCGGCCAGCACCGCTCGGTATTTATCGCGGAGACGCTTGCCGCGCGTCTCGCAACATCGGCGAATGTGATTGTGCGGCACCGCGATGCGCCGGTCGACGTCGGCGAATCATCGAAGCTGGTGGCTTAACCGGCCGCATCGCGCGGCCTTAACCCGAAGCGTTGCGCCATGTCCTCTACGCCTACTGTGTACGCCGATTTGCCGCTGTTTCCGCTGCATACGGTGCTATTTCCCGATGGCTTGCTGCCGCTCAAAATCTTCGAAGCGCGCTACCTCGACATGGCGCGCGACTGTCTGCGCGAAAAAACACCGTTCGGCGTTTGCATGCTGAAAAGCGGCGCCGAAGTCGCGCGCGAGGAAGAACCTTCGGTACCCGAAACGATCGGCTGTCTCGCCGAAATCGACGAGTGCGACGTCGAAGCATTCGGCATGCTGCTGATTCGCGCGCGCGGCACGACGCGCTTTCGTCTGTTATCGCATCGCGTCGAAGCGAGCGGTCTGCTGGTCGGCATGGCCGAGCCGCTCGCCGATGATCTCCCGCTCGAGGGCAATGAGCTATTGGCCAAATTCGGCGCGTGCGCGGAAGTGCTCGAGCGGATTATCGCAACGATCCGCGAACGCGATCCGGACAGCCTACCGTTCGCCGAGCCGTTCCGGCTCGACGATCCG
Source organism: Paraburkholderia sp. CI3 (assembly GCF_050436505.1). NCBI lineage: Bacteria > Pseudomonadati > Pseudomonadota > Betaproteobacteria > Burkholderiales > Burkholderiaceae > Paraburkholderia > Paraburkholderia sp. CI3. The sequence goes on along the minus strand of NZ_JBNDMI010000004.1, from coordinate 3,465,812 downwards.
TCGTGGGTGTCGAACCGTCTCGCCGAGGTGCTGCCAATCGCGTTGCGCGCACGGCAAAAGCTGATGGAATTAACCGATGCCGGCGCGCGCATCGACGTCGTGCATCACTACATGCAACAGCATCAGTTGCTGTGAAATCCTGAAGTCGTGAAGGCTGCCGCGCCGGACTCAAGTCGCCCGCTCAGCACCTCCGATCCATTCCGCTAGAGCAACGAACCATGCAGCCTGGCGAGCAGCTTGCGCACCGGCGCCGGCACGCCGAACGAATCCAGATCGCTGAGCGCAACCCATGCGGTGTCCGCATCGTTGAGCGCGGCCAGGGCGCCGACACGGCGATCGAACTCCGCAAGCCGCGGTTCGATATCGAGCTTGAAATGCGTGAATACGTGTGAGAACGACGCGAGCGCGGACACTTCGCCGTCGCCGCCGAACGCGCGCGCCCGCTCGGCCAGCGATGCTTCGTCGGCAGCTTCGGGCAGACTCCACAGACCACCCCAGATGCCCGACGGCGGACGCCGTTCGAGCATTACCGCATTGCCGTCGCGCAGCAGCAGCATCCACGTACGGCGTGTCGGCACCGCTTTCTTCGGGCGCGCGGTCGGCAATTCACGTTGACGTCCGGTGACGTTGGCAACGCAGTCCGGCGCGAACGGACAGCGCGAGCAATCGGGTTTGCCGCGCACGCACAATGTCGCGCCGAGATCCATCAAGCCCTGCGTGTACCCGCTGACCTCCGCGTTCGACGCATTCGACGGCAGCAGTGACTCCGCGAGCGTCCACATTGCGTTCTCGACTTTCTTCTCGCCCGGAAAGCCTTCAACGCCGAATACGCGCGCGAGCACGCGCTTCACGTTGCCGTCGAGAATCGTCGCGCGCGCGCCGAACGCGAACGACGCGATCGCCGCGGCCGTCGAGCGGCCAATGCCGGGCAACTCGGCGAGCTCATCGACCGACGCGGGAAACGCGCCGCCATGCAGCTCGACGACGACCTGCGCGCAGCGATGCAGATTGCGCGCGCGCGTGTAGTAGCCGAGGCCGGCCCACAGCGCCATCACGTCATCGGACGGCGCGGCGGCGAGCGCGGCGACATCCGGGAAACGCGCGAGAAATTTCGCATAGTACGGAATCACCGTCGACACCTGGGTCTGCTGCAGCATGATTTCGGACAGCCAGATGCGATACGGATCGCGCGTGTTCTGCCACGGCAGATCGTGGCGGCCGTGCTGGCGCTGCCACGCGATCAGCCGCGCGGAAAACTCGGGCATCGGCGCAAACGCGGGCGTGGTGTCGGACGCGCTGGAGCGCGCGCCGGTCGTTGGGGTCAGGCGGGAAGGCATCGAGAATCTAGCGCTGGCAAGTGGGACAGAAGTACGTGGAGCGTTGCCCCTGCACGATCTGTTTGATTGGCGTTCCACACACGCGGCATGGCAGGCCCGCGCGATCATAGACGAAGTAGTCGAGCTGAAAATAGCCGCTTTCGCCGTCGCTGCCGACGAAATCGCGCAGCGTGCTGCCGCCCTTGTCGATCGCGGCGGCGAGCGTCACGCGCACGGCATCGGCCAGCAGTTCATAACGCACGAGCGACACGCGGCCCGCCGCGGTGGTCGGCCGGATGCCCGCGCGAAACAGACTCTCCGACGCGTAGATATTGCCCACGCCGACCACTATGTCCCCCGCCAGCAGCGCCTGCTTCACCGACACCTTGCGCCCGCGCGTCACCCGATGCATCAGCGCGCCCGAAAAAGCCGGCGAGAAAGGCTCGACGCCAAGGCTCGCGAGCAGCGGATGTTCGAGGATGTCGCCTGCTTCGCGCGGATGCCATAGCACCGCGCCGAAGCGGCGGGGATCACGATAGCGCAGGATAAAGTCGTCGAAGATCCAGTCGACATGATCGTGCTTCGCCGCGGCAGGCGGATGCGGCACATGACGCAGAACGCGCAACGTGCCCGTCATGCCGAGGTGGACGATGAACCACCCAGCGTCGATTTCGAACAGCAAATACTTGCCGCGTCGCTCGACTTTGCGCACCACGTGGCCGCGCAAGGTTTTCGCAAGGTCGGCCGGAATTGGCCAGCGCAGCGCGGCCGTCCGCACGTCGACGCGCTCAACCTTGCGCCCGGACACATACGGTTCGATCCCCCGTCGGGTAACCTCGACTTCTGGCAACTCTGGCATGGCTGATTGGTCTGCTACTTGCGTGAGTGGTTGTGCGCGTATTGTAGCGAGCGCGTTACAATCGACTGAAACATTGAACGGATTTCCATGAACGTGTCCTTCGTGAAGCTGCTATCAAAGCGCCGCGCGCGCGTGTCCAACGTGCCGCTCGCCGTGTCCGCTCGCCGGATGCTCGGTGCGGCCGCGCTCGGATTGTGGGCGCTGGCCGCCGTGCCCGCGCATGCGCAGGACCCGTCGCCGGATTCCGACGACACGTCGGTCACGATGCCGGACCCGCTGGGTCCGGCAACACCTGAAGACGAAAAGTCGCTGCCCGGCGTGCCGCTGTCGAGCCAGATCGTCTTCCAGGTGCTGGCCGCCGAGATCGCGCTGCAGCGCGACCAGCCGGCACCGGCCTATCAGACCTACCTCGCGCTCGCGCGCGACACTCACGACCCGCGCATGGCGCAACGCGCCACCGAAATAGCGCTGGCGGCGCAGAGCCCGTCGGACGCGCTCGCCGCCGCGCAACTGTGGCAACAGTACGCGCCGAGTTCGGAACGCGCCGCCCAGCTCGACGCGTCGCTGCTCGTGCTGTCTGGCAAGCCCGACGATGCGTCGCCGATCCTGTCGCAAGAACTGGCGAAGGTACCCGAGGAAAATCGCGGCAGCGCGGTCCTCGCGCTGCAACTGCTGTTGTCGCGCGGCCCGAACCGCGTCGGTGGCCTGCACGTGTTGCAGGACCTGCTGAAGAACGACATGAACCGGCCGGAGGCGCAACTGGCCCTCGCGCGTCAGCAGCTGCTGGCCGACGACGCGCCGGGCGCGCACAAGTCGCTCGAGCAGGCGCTCACGATCAAGCCCGACTATCTGCCGGCGGCGTTGATGCTGTCGCAAATGGGTCCGGAGGAGCGCAAGGAAGGCATCGCGTCGCTCGAAAAGTACGTGCAGCAGAATCCGAAATCGCATGACGCACGGCTCGCGCTGGCGCAGATGTATCTTGCCAGCGACCGTCTCGACGACGCGCAGAAGCAGTTCGAACTCATGCGCAAGGCAAACCCCAACGACTTGACACCGTTAATGGCGCTCGCGCTGATCAAGATCCAGCAGAAGAATCTCCCCGAAGCGCAGACGTATCTGATGCAGTACGCGCAGCAGGCCGAGAAGACGCCGGGTGTCGATGCGGGCCAGGCCTACATCTACCTCGCGCAGCTAGCGCTCGAACAGAAGAATGAGGCGGCCGCGAGCGACTGGCTCAACAAGATCTCGCCAGCGAGTCAACAATACCTGGCCGCGCAGATTACCGGCGCGCAACTGCTCGCGAAACAGGGCAAGACCGAGGAGGCGCGCCAGTTGCTCTCCAACTTGCAGACCTCCGATCCGCGTGATGTGGCGCTGATCGCGCGCACCGATGCGGCGATCCTGTTCGACGCGAAGCGCTACGCGGAGGCCGAAGCGCGTCTGCAGCAAGCCACGGCGAACTTTCCCGACGACCCCGACCTCACCTACGACTACGCGATGGCCGCCGAGAAAACCGGCCATTACGACATCATGGAAGCGCAGCTGCGCAAGCTGATCCAGACGCAGCCGGACAATCCGCAGGCGTATAACGCGCTCGGCTATTCGCTCGCAGATCGCAACCAGCGCCTGCCAGAGGCGGACAAGCTGGTCGAGAAGGCCTCGGCGCTCGCACCGGACGATGCGTTCATCATGGACAGCGTCGGCTGGGTCAAGTACCGGATGGGTAACACGGCCGATGCGATCAAGCTGCTGCGCAAGGCATACAGCCTCCAGCCGAACGCGGAAATCGGCGCGCACCTCGGCGAAGTGCTGTGGAAGGCCGGCGAGCAGGAACAGGCGCGCGCCGCGTTTCGCGAGGCTCGCAAGCTCGAACCCGACAACGAGACTCTCGTCAAAACGTTGCAACGTCTTCAGGTAAACAATCTTTGATGCGTCTTTCCCGTTTGATTTCTTTTTCCAGGGCGCCTCGCGGCAGCGCGGTTGGTTTCGCGGCGGCGGCGGTTGTCGCGCTGGCCGGCTGCGCGTCGGTGAAGCCGCAGGGGCCGTCCACGTCGAACGCCGCCACCGAAGTCACCGCGCAGACGAGCCGCTCGTATCAGGGCCGCTTCGCGATCCAATACAACGATCAGAACGGCCAGCAGCGCAACGCTTACGGCAATTTCTCGTGGCAGGAAACGGGCGACACCGTCACGCTGCAGTTGCGCAATCCGCTCGGCCAGACGCTGGCCATCGTGACTTCGTCACCGGCTTCGGCCACGCTCGAATTGCCGAACCGCCAGCCGCTCACCGCAGATAACGTGTCGACGCTGATGCAGAACGCGCTCGGCTTCACGCTGCCGGTCGAAGGGTTGCGCTACTGGCTGCAACCGTCGCCGGCGCCGACTTCGCGCGCGAAGACCGAGAAGGATCCGGAGCAACCGTCGCGCCTGAAGCAGATCACCCAGGACGGCTGGACGATCGACTATGTGGCCTATGCCGATGCACCAGCCACCGGCGTGAAGCGCCTCAATCTGAGCCGCTCGGAGCCGCCACTCGACATCAAGCTCGTGCTGGATCAGTGAGTCGTTTCTTGCTGGGCCTTTTGTCCCAGCATCCGCTCACGTGACCTTGCTACCCGTTTGGCGCCACCGTGGCGCATGTAGCCTTCACTCATGATCGAAACAACCAATTCGCTGCGCGACTGTCTCGCGCCAGCGAAACTCAATCTCTTCCTGCACATCACCGGCCGTCGGCCGGATGGTTATCACACGCTGCAGACGGTCTTCCAGTTGCTTGACTGGGGCGACACGCTGCACTTCACGCGACGCGACGACGGTCTCATCACGCGCCGCACCGAAATCGCCGACGTGCCACCCGAGCATGACCTGACCGTACGCGCCGCGACGTTGCTGAAGGTACATACGGGCTCCCGCGAAGGCGTCGATATCGAAATCGACAAGCGCCTGCCGATGGGCGCGGGCCTCGGCGGCGGCAGTTCCGATGCGGCGACGACGCTGCTCGCGCTCAATCGCCTGTGGAAGCTCGATCTGCCACGTCAGGAGTTGCAGGATCTTGCGTTGAAACTCGGCGCGGACGTGCCTTTCTTCGTATTTGGAAAAAATGCGTTTGCAGAGGGTGTCGGAGAATCATTGGACGTTGTACAATTGCCGCCGCGTCACTTCCTGGTAGTGACGCCGAGGGTGCAGGTTCCGACTGCAGCGATTTTTTCCGAAAAAGCGTTGACAAGAGATACAAAGCCCCTCATAATTACGGACTTTCCCGCAGAACTCAGCTGCAACACTGAGTGGCCAGAAAGCTTCGGCCGGAATGACATGCAGCAGGTTGTCGTAGGAAAGCACGCGGAAGTAGCGCAAGTGTTGCGGTGGTTTGAAAGCATCGCGCCAGCGCGGATGTCCGGATCGGGTGCCAGTGTTTTTGCAGCGTTCCGTAGCAAAGCTGAAGCAGAAGCGGCGCAAGCCAAACTGCCCGGCGAGTGGAACAGTGCAGTAGCAGCGGGCTTGGATCAGCATCCACTCTTTGCTTTCGCGTCATAAGTTTTGCATCGTCGAACGAAACTCCACGTTCGGCGGAGCTCAAAGTTAGTGTAGGGGAGTCGCCAAGCTGGTTAAGGCACCGGATTTTGATTCCGGCATGCAAAGGTTCGAATCCTTTCTCCCCTGCCAAAAATTCTCGTAGTTCGCTGTAGTTCGCATTTCTCCCGCCCCCAGCCTGAAGTAGGTGCACGATGAGCAGCCATGACGGCCTGATGGTTTTTACTGGCAACGCAAATCCCGCGCTTGCACAGGAAGTCGTCAAAAACCTCGGTATTCCCCTCGGCAAAGCAATGGTTAGCCGTTTCTCGGACGGTGAAATCCAAGTCGAGATTCAGGAAAACGTGCGCGGCAAGGATGTCTTCGTCCTGCAATCCACGTGCGCGCCGACTAACGACAATCTGATGGAACTGATGATCATGGTCGATGCGCTCAAGCGCGCATCCGCAGGCCGGATCACCGCAGCCATCCCCTACTTCGGTTATGCCCGTCAGGATCGTCGCCCACGTTCGGCGCGCGTCGCCATCTCGGCTAAGGTCGTGGCGAACATGCTGGAAATCGCCGGCGTCGAGCGGATCATCACGATGGATCTGCACGCCGACCAGATTCAAGGCTTCTTCGACATCCCAGTCGACAACATCTACGCAACGCCCGTGCTGCTCGGCGATCTGCGCAAGCAGAACTACGAGAACCTGCTGGTCGTTTCGCCGGACGTCGGCGGTGTGGTGCGTGCCCGTGCATTGGCGAAGCAGCTCAATTGCGATCTCGCGATCATCGACAAGCGGCGCCCGAAGGCGAACGTCGCCGAAGTGATGAACATCATCGGTGAAGTCGAAGGCCGCACCTGCGTGATCATGGACGACATGGTCGACACGGCAGGCACGCTGTGCAAGGCCGCGCAGGTTCTGAAGGAACGCGGCGCGAAGCAGGTATTCGCGTACGCCACCCACCCGGTTCTGTCAGGCGGCGCGGGTGAGCGTATTGCCGCTTCCGCACTCGACGAACTCGTTGTCACTGACACGATTCCGCTCGGCGAAGAAGCCCGTTCGTGCGCGAAGATCCGTTCGCTGACGAGCGCCGGTTTGCTCGCCGAAACGTTCTCGCGCATCCGCCGCGGCGATTCGGTGATGTCGCTGTTCGCTGAGAGTTAAGTATTTGCGAAGACACCGCGTACCGCTTCATGCGACACGCGGCGTTTTTGCACAATCGGCATGAACGAACGAAGGTTCTTGCCGCTATCCTGGGCCTCAGCCATTACGGCTTCGAGGCCCTGTTTTTACTGCCTGGTCGCGGGCAGTGCATTGGAGATTCAACATGAAAGTAGTCGCTTTCGAGCGTTCCCTGCAAGGTACGGGTGCGAGCCGCCGCCTGCGTAACTCGGGCAAGACCCCGGGTATCGTTTATGGCGCCGGCGCTGACACGCAACTGATCGAACTCGATCACAACGCCCTGTGGCACGCGCTGAAGAAAGAAGTTTTCCACTCGTCGATCCTCGATCTGGAAGTGGCAGGCAAGTCGCAACAGGTTCTGCTGCGCGACGTGCAATACCACCCGTTCCGTCAGCTCGTGCTGCACGTGGACTTCCAGCGCGTCGACGCGACGAAGAAGCTGCACACCAAGGTGCCGCTGCACTTCTTGAACCAGGAAACCAACCCGGCAGTGAAGCTGTCGAGCGCGGTGATTTCGCACATCCTCAACGAAATCGAAATCGAGTGCTTGCCGTCGGCACTGCCGGAGTTCATCGAAGTCGACCTTGCGAAGATCGAAGCAGGTCAATCGGTTCACGCGAAGGACATCCCGTTGCCGGCAGGTGTGGCGCTCGTGGCCCACGTCGACGCGGAAAACCCGGTGGTCGCTGCTGCAACGATCCCGGCTGGCGCAATCGCTGAAGACGCTGCTGCTGCTGAAGGTGGCGAAGCGCCGGCTGCTTAAGAGCCTTCCGGTTCGAAGCAAGCAATCCTCTCGATCCGTTTCCTATGAAACGGTCGATGTGACCCGCCGAGGTTCGCCCTGGCGGGTTTTTTTTCGGCTTTTCTAGTCCGGTACGTTTCACTTCCGGACTTGGTGGACTCACGCAATCATGATCAAGCTGATCGTCGGGCTCGGCAATCCGGGCGCCGAATACACCGCGACGCGTCACAACGCCGGCTGCTGGCTGGTCGATCAACTCGCGCGCGAGGCCGGCACCGCGCTGCGCGACGAGCGGCGCTTTCACGGCTTTTACGCGAAAGCGCGGTTGCATGGCGAGGAAGTGCATCTGCTCGAGCCGCAAACCTACATGAACCGCTCTGGTCAATCGGTCGTCGCGCTCGCGCAATTCTTCAAGATTCTTCCCGACGAGATCCTCGTCGCGCACGACGAGCTCGACATGCCACCCGGCAGCGTCAAGCTGAAGCTCGGCGGCGGCAGCGGCGGGCATAATGGGCTGAAGGACATCAGCGCGCATCTGTCGTCGCAGCAATACTGGCGGCTGCGGATCGGCATCGGCCATCCGCGCGATCTGATTCCCGAAAGCGCGCGCGCCGGCGCGAAGCCGGATGTCGCGAACTATGTGCTGAAGCCGCCGCGGCGAGAAGAGCAGGAGGTCATCGACGCGTCGATCGAACGCGCGCTCGCGGTGATGCCGCAGATCATCAAGGGCGAGCTCGAACGCGCAATGATGCAACTGCATCGCAACAACAGCTGACGCGCGCCACACTCATCGACACCCGCAATCGGCCCCGCAAGGAGAATCGCTTGAGCCGCTACTGGAGCGACATCGTTCACCGTCTGACGCCGTACGTGCCGGGCGAGCAGCCCGCGCTCGCGCATCCGGTGAAGCTGAATACCAACGAGAATCCGTATCCGCCGTCGCCGCGCGTGCTAGACGCGATCCGCCGCGAGCTCGGCGACGCGGCCGACGCACTGCGCCGCTATCCCGATCCGAGCGCACGCAAGCTGCGCGAAACGGTCGCCGCCTATCACGGCATCCGCGCCGAGCAGGTGTTCGCGGGCAACGGCTCGGACGAGGTACTCGCGCTAACGTTCCAGGCCTTGCTCAAGCACGACAAGCCGCTGCTGTTTCCCGACATCACTTACAGCTTCTATCCGACCTACGCGAAGCTGTTCGAGGTCGACTACCGGACCATCCCCCTCGACGACAGCTTTGCGATCAACGTCGACGACTACACGGTGCCCAACAGCGGCATCCTGTTTCCGAATCCGAACGCGCCGACCGGCCGGCCGCTGCCGCTCGCGGTAATCGAACGCCTCGTCGCGAGCCATCCTGATTCGGTCGTGGTGATTGACGAAGCGTATGTCGACTTCGGCGCCGAGTCGGCGATTGCGCTGATCGCGCGCTATCCGAATCTGCTCGTCGTGCAGACCGTGTCGAAGTCGCGTTCGCTCGCCGGCATGCGCGTCGGCTTTGCGTTCGGCGATCCTGCGTTGATCGATGCGCTCAATCGCGTGAAGGACAGCTTCAATTCGTACCCGCTCGACCGCCTCGCGCAAGTCGCGGCCACCGCCGCCTACGAAGACGACGCGTGGTTTCGCGAATGCTGCGCGAAGGTGATCGCGAGCCGCGAACGGCTTGCGGCGGAATTGACCGCGTTCGGCTTCGAGGTGGTGCCATCGGCGGCGAATCTGCTGTTCGCGCGGCATGAGGGATACGACGCGGCGACGCTCGCGTCGCGGCTGCGGCAACAGGAAATTTTCGTGCGGCATTTCAACGCGCCGCGCATCGACCAGCATTTGCGGATCTCGGTCGGCACCGACGCCGAATGCGACATACTGCTCGACGCTTTGCGCGGCATTTTCAGCGCTTACGTCGGATAACGGAAACGCCGCCCCCAAAAGAAAACGGCGAAGGTCCGCAGGCCTTCGCCGTTTTCTTTTGCGCGTCTCCCGCGAACGTCAGGTGCCCTTGGCGGCCTGCAACGCGTGATATTTCGCCATCAAACCTTCGGGCGTTTCCAAGTGGTTCGGGTCACGCGGAATGCACTCCACCGGACACACCTGAATGCATTGCGGCTCGTCGAAATGACCGACGCACTCGGTGCACTTCTTCGGGTCGATCACATAGATTTCCGGGCCCATCGAAATCGCGTCGTTCGGGCACTCGGGCTCGCAGACGTCGCAATTGATGCACTCGTCGGTAATCATCAGGGCCATGCCGCCACCAACTTTGCTAGAGAAAACAATACATTATAGCTTTTTCGCCCCCGCACGGCCGTGCAATCCCACGCCAGGATCATGGACGGCTGCGCTTCTCGGCCAGGTAGCCTTCGTCGCAAACTGGTTGGCGTATGCGCTGTTCAACGCCAACTGGATGCTGAACATGCCATTCGACACGCGGGAATTGCCGGGCTGTTTCGGCAACAGGGCCAGCAGTGCCTTCATCCCATACAGAATGATTAGCGCGCCGGCCAGATCACCCACAAACATCGTGAAGAAGCTTTCGAACCAGTTCTTCGTCGTACCGGCCAGCGCGAACCATAGGTGGTGAAACAGCGTATTTGCTCCCGAATAGGCGACAGCCAGAACAAGCAGCCGCTTCGGCGTCAGGTTCGTCAGCGATGCGCGCAGATCGAAATACTCGAGCGCAAACCTGTAGACCAGATACGGTGCCAGTGACCCAAGCAAAGCGCCTGCTATTGCACGCACCGGGTCATGCGGAAACCAGTACAGAAAGTCTGTAATCAGTCCGGCAAGCAGCAGGCCGAGTGCACCATCGAACCCAACCAGCAACGTGCTGAGAAGCCGAACACCAGACGGCAGGAAAATCCAGTTGACGCCTCGCACGAAAGACGTGTGCGTAAACACCTCCTGATTGATCCACAGCGACGCCAGGAACGCGATCAGGGTCCCAGCGATCGACCAAAAATGCAAACGTAAGCTAGACATTGCGGTGAGCCATCCTCGGTTGCTTTTGCCGAATGCATCATAGCGTGCCCGTATGGCGTTCCGCGAGCACAAGCAGCAGGCTTTCGGTCACAGATATCGTGACGCTCACGGAAAAAATTTCGCGAGGCCCTCAAGTTCTGCGCGACGCGACCGATAACCCATGTATAGCTTTATGCCCGGCTCGACAAGCATGCAGAGCCGCGTCCATATTGATATGCTTTTTATAGCGATGAACCTGAGAGAACAGGCTGGAACGGAACGCGCTATCCGGACGAACCGGTGGCTATCGGCACGCCGACCAGTAGGCCGCCCGCCTGCTGCATGGCTCGCGTGCTATCCCGTCTTTCAAGATGCGTTGCTCGGCTGCGAAACAAGGTTGGGGGCGCTTCCTGACTTCGTCAGGCGCGCTGCTTTGGAAAGGCTGGGTGGCTCCAATTATTCGTGTGTGCCCACTTCAGTACTTGATGAAGTCCGCGCCTCTTACCTGGAACTTCGCAGCACATGCGTCGCAGAAGAAGTACGTCGATACCTGTCTGATACCGAGGACAGTCTGCTGGCGTCACACGAATCGTCGGACGCCCTTGAAACCCTGGCGGCGGGAATGCCGCGGATGCTGGTTCCGCCTGTCGCTCGCCCTCCGTGTCTGCTGAGTTCTGGCAACGGAATGTTTCTCGGGGGCTGGGCGCGGTTTGTTGCGTACTGGTGTCGGAAAGACCCAACGATTCCGCTACTCGCGGTAGATTGGCCGATCCTCTACGAGCACGTAGCGCCCTACAGCCTTCGCCACTTGATCGACGATCCTAGTTTTGCATCGACCGGTTGAATCCGCCTTCGGAAAGCAGCCAATCGTCCTCCAGCGACGGCTCGAGTTGATCACCCCCACGAACCTTGGCAACGCGCGACTTTATCGTTATAGTTTTTGTAATGGCCAAACCTGAGAGAAATGGTTCGCGTGGAACGCGCTGTCCGGACCGACCGGTTTTCTGGCTCGCGCCGACCGGTCGGTTACGTTTGATCGGTTGCATAACGGCAAAAGCCCATGCTCAACCTGCTTTTTCCTTTTATACCCGTGCAAAAGAGTACGAGGCCGTACGCTGAGCGCGCCGGACGAATCGCCGCCACACATCAAGAAGAAGCTTTGGCGATACACCGCATACGGCGCCACCGTAGCGATGATTCCGCCGGCGATTGACCGCACAGGGTCGTGCGGGAAGAAATAGAAGAGGGCGACGAGCCAGCTCGCTAATAGCAAGCCGATTGCGCCATCGCCCCCCACAAGCAAGGTGCTCAATAGTCTGACTCCTGACGGCAGGTAGATTCAGTTCACGCCCCGGACGAACTCGATGTGCGTGAAGACTTCCTGGTTGATCCAGAGCGACAGCGCGAACGCGATGGCCGTGCCCGCGACCGGGAGCAAACCCAAACGTAAGCTGGACATGGAGATAAAATAGAGAAGCCCGGTTGTCGCAGGGCATCAAGGTTCGCTTTCCGCGCTCGGGTGAGCGGCGTTTTCGTTGGAGCGATGGTCATGAGCCGCCCTGCTGATATCTATCTTCGATTTCTTCAATTGACCGAAGCACTGCGAGGTCTTCCCTCACTTCCCGCGCTCGATCCGCTCGAAGAAAAGATCCTGGAGTTCGTTGCTCGCATGAGGCAAAAAAACGAACGCTTGTCGGTTCGAGACATGATGGCCCAAAGTGCGCTGGGGTCGCCGGCTACCTTGCATGCCCGTATCACGTCAATGCGCGAAAAGGGCTGGCTCCTGCTCAACGACACCGAAGACGCTCGCCGCAAACAGGTCGAGCTGACGCCCGCGGCCCTCCGGCACTTCGACAAACTTGCCGAGGCGTTCACGAAAGCTGCGAAGGGAAGCTGACATTGTTCTGCTTCGGTTAAGCCGGCACTATCCGGTTAGGAAAAACTCCTCATTCCTCTTGCAATGCCCGTCTGGTTGCTCCGCTCCGGCAATTCCACGTACGCGGCACCTGTCACCCTGTTGAAGTCCATCGTACCGTACTGGTACGCTTCGTCAGTTCATACTCGGCGAATTGGACAAAGGTATATCGATTGCCCACGCCCGTGACGTTTTCCGGATAGGGTCCCGTAGAAACCTGACAAGCCGGCGTGACTATTGATGATCGCCCCGTTTGCGATGAAGAGACAATTCTTGTTCTTCGCATCATCATTGACATCGCAGCTTGCGCGAACCATCGAATACACCGATGCCCGTGCATAACGACAGGATTGACGTTCGCCGCCAATACGGCTCGCCAACATTACTTGGAACAGCCGACCGATGCACCTGGCGCCGATCACCGAGGCCTGGCCGGTCTTGATCCGTCAAAACCGGCATTCGCGCGACTCAGGCTCAGGTCCCCTGAGCGCCGTCCTGCGGATCCAGCGAAGCGACCTTCTCCTTCAGCCATTTTTCGACGGACGGGAACACGAACTTGCTGACGTCGCCGCCCAATTGCGCGATCTCGCGCACGATCGTGCCCGAGATGAACTGATACTGATCGGACGGCGTCATGAACATCGTCTCGACGTCGGGCAGCAGATAACGGTTCATGCCCGCCATCTGGAACTCGTACTCGAAGTCCGACACCGCGCGCAGCCCCCTGACGATCACCCGCGCGTTGTTGGTCCGCACGAAGTCCTTCAGCAGTCCCTTGAAGCTCATCACCTGGACGTTCGGATAGTGGCCGAGCACCTCATGCGCAATCGCGAGGCGCTCCTGGAGAGTGAAAAACGGCTTCTTGGCACGGCTGTCGGCCACACCCACCACCAGCGTGTCGAAAATGCTCGACGCGCGCCGAACGAGGTCTTCGTGACCGCGCGTCAGCGGGTCGAACGTGCCCGGGTACACGGCGACTACCATGAGACTTCTCCTCTCTTCAGACAAAAGGGCACGTCCGGGCGACGCATTTCGCACCGGCGCGGATGACGATAAACCGCCCGGCCCTTTTTTGGAACGCGCATTATTCCTTATTTTCGCGCTGCAGCAAATGAAAGTGCACAGCGCCCGCTTTGCCCTGCCGCACGAGTTCCCAGCCTGACAGCGGCTCGTGAGCGGCCGGTTCGAGCGCTTCGCCGACCTCGACATAAAGATAGCCGTCGGCGCGCACGAGCGGCACGGCCACCGCGAGCGCCTTGCCGAGCAGGTCGGCATCGAACGGCGGGTCGAGGAACACGACGTCGAACGAGCCTGGCGCGAGACTCGCCGCAAGACGCAGGCTGTCCGCCTCGGCGATTTCGATCATGCGTGCATCGAGCCGCTGCTGGTTTGCGCGCAACTGGCCGGCAGCGCGCGCATGGCGCTCTACCATCAGCACGCGAGCGGCGCCGCGCGACGCGGCCTCGAAGCCGAGCGCCCCACTACCAGCGAACAGATCGAGGCAGTGCTGGCCGTCCAGACGCTGGCCGAGCCAGTTGAACAGCGTTTCGCGGACGCGGTCGGGCGTCGGGCGCAAGCCGTCCAGATCGAGCACGGGCAGCGGCGTGCGTTTCCAGTCGCCGCCGATGATGCGAATGGCATGCGGTTTGCCACTTTTGGACGAAGCGCCAGCGGCGCGTGAAGGTGCTAAACGAGGCATCCAGTATCGTGCAGTTTCAGCTAGGTGATGAACACGCCCGCAGCGTCGATGCGCGCGGGCCGGAGCGCTCACGTTACCACAGGGTTGGCGCGCGTCCAGCCTGGCCGAGCGGCCGATACGACGCGCCGCGGCACGCCTGATAAAATGTGCGGCTGCCAGCGCCCCGCCTTTTCGCATCCCGGCGCTGCCCACCGCTTCGCCGGTCCCGTGCCGGCTGCGCGCATCGGCGCGCTCTCCCATACGTCAGATCATGTTCAGCTTTTTCAAACGATTCAAGGGTTCGAAAGAGTCCGATACCGCCGCAGACGAATCGCTGGCGGCGCAAGACGGCGCGGCACCCGAGGCCGAGGCCGTTGCGCCCGCCGAACCGATCGAGCCTACCGCGCCCCCCGTTCCTGTGGCCACGGCGATCATCGAGCCGCAGCCCGAGCCGCCAGACGCCATGCTCGACACCGTCGAAATCGTCCCGCCGCCCGTGCAGGATGCCGGCGCGAAGCGCTCGTGGCTTACGCGTCTGAAGAGCGGCCTCGCGAAAACCAGTTCGAACCTGACCGGCATTTTCGTCGGCACGAAGATCGACGAGGACCTGTACGAGGAACTCGAAACCGCGCTGCTGATGTCTGACGCCGGCGTCGAGGCGACCGAATTCCTGCTCGAAGCGCTGCGCGAAAAAGTGCGCGGCGAACGCCTGACGGCCCCCCTGCAGGTCAAAACCGCCTTGCGCACGCTGCTCGTCGAGCTGCTCAAGCCGCTCGAAAAATCGCTGATGCTCGGCCGCGCGCAGCCGCTCGTGATGATGATCGCCGGCGTCAACGGCGCGGGCAAAACCACGAGCATCGGCAAACTCGCGAAGCATCTGCAGAGCTTTGACCAATCGGTGCTGCTCGCCGCCGGCGACACGTTCCGCGCCGCCGCGCGCGAGCAACTCGCCGTCTGGGGCCAGCGCAACAACGTGACCGTGGTCGCGCAGGAAAGCGGCGACCCGGCCGCGGTGATCTTCGACGCGGTCGGCGCCGCGCGCGCGCGCAAGATCGACGTGATGATGGCCGACACGGCCGGCCGCCTGCCCACGCAACTGCATCTGATGGAAGAACTGCGGAAGGTGAAGCGCGTGATTGGCAAGGCGCAGGACGGCGCGCCGCACGAAGTGCTGCTCGTGATCGACGCGAACACCGGCCAGAACGCGCTCACACAGGTCAAGGCGTTCGACGACGCGCTCGGGCTCACCGGCCTGATCGTCACCAAGCTCGACGGCACCGCGAAGGGCGGCATCCTCGCGGCGATCGCGCGGCAGCGGCCGATTCCCGTGTATTTCATCGGCGTCGGCGAAAAGGTCGAGGACCTGCAGCCGTTCAGCGCGGAGGAGTTCTCGGACGCGCTACTGGGCGGCTGATCGCGTGATCGTTGCGGCGCTCGGCGCTCGCGGCGAACCAAAGGAAAAGGGCACTCAGCGGAGCGCCCTTTTTTCGTTTCAAGCTGCCCTCGACGTGTCAGCGATCCCGGGCTCACTCCGCGTCCGGCTGCACGCCCGGCGCAGCGCGCGCGAACGCGTCGAGTTGCATCGCGTGATCGTAGATGCGCTGGATCGTCGGAAACTTTGCGGTGTCGACCTTGAAGCGCTGCGCGTTGAATACCTGCGGAATCAGGCACGCGTCGGCGAGTGTCGGTGCGTCGCCGAAACACAGTTTGCCGGTGCGCGCGTCGCCGGCAAGATGCGTCTCCAGCGTCGCGAAGCCCGCGTCGATCCAGTGCCGGTACCACGCGTCCTTCGCGTCGTCGTCGACTCGCAGCGTGTGCTTCAGATAGCGCAGCACGCGCAGATTGTTCAGGGGATGAATCTCGCACGCGACCTGCAGCGCCACCGAGCGCACGTACGCGCGATCGAGCGGTGCCTTCGGTAGCAGCGGCGGCTCCGGATGCGTCTCCTCGAGATACTCGATGATCGCGAGCGACTGCGGCAGCAAATGACTGCCGTCGGCGAGCGTCGGCACGATGCAGTCGGGGTTGATCTTGCGATACTCGGGCTTCAGCTGCTCGCCGCCTTCGCGCACGAGGTGCACGGGTACGTAGTCGTACGACAGGTTCTTCACGTTCAGCGCGATGCGCACGCGATACGACGCCGAGCTACGGAAATAGCTGTAGAGCTTCATGTTGTCTGCCTCCTCCACCTGCACGCAAGCAGTCTCAGACGACGCGCACGCTGAACTCGCCGAGCCCATCCACGCCGCCCTTCATCAGGTCACCCTTCACAACCGCGCCGACGCCTTCCGGCGTGCCGGTGAAAATCAGGTCGCCAGGCCGCAGTTCGAACAGCGTCGACAGATACGCGATCGTCTCGGCCACCGACCAGATCAGCTGCGACACATCCGCGCGCTGCTTGTCCTCGCCATTCACCGACAGCCAGATCTCGCCTTTGCCGATGTGACCAACCGTCGAAGCCGGATGGATCGGGCCGAGCGGCGCCGAGTGATCGAAGCCCTTGGCGGTATCCCACGGACGACCCATTTTCTTCGCTTCGCCTTGCAGGTCGCGGCGCGTCATGTCGAGACCGAGCGCGTAGCCGTAGACATGGTCGAGCGCGCGGTCGACGGGGATGTCTTTGCCGCCCTCGCCGATCGCCGCGACCATTTCCATTTCGAAATGGACGTTCCTGGTCTGCGACGGATACGGAAATTCGCCGGTCGTGCCCGGCGCGACGTACACGATCGCATCGGCCGGCTTCGTGAAGAAGAACGGCGGCTCGCGGTCCGGGTCGTGGCCCATTTCACGCGCGTGCGCCTCGTAGTTGCGCCCCACGCAGTAGATGCGGCGCACCGCGAACTGCTCGCCCGACCCCACGACCGGCACCGCGACCTGCGGTGCGGGTGCAAATACGTAACTCATCCCGTTCTCCGTTTTCCGATGTGTGCCGCCGAGGCGGCGAGAAACATCGAGTGTAACGCGCGGCACGGCGCGGGGGCGTGTCAGGCGGCCCGTCGCGCGCCACTGCGTGCCCGCTTCGTTGCTGTTCGCCCGCTCGCCATAGATGCGATACTCACACCGAACTGTTCCCCGAATGGCGTAGCGAACCGCCAGGCGCGGCACGCCACCCGCCTCTTGCGCACGATGACCGACTCCACCGATACCACTTCTCCCTTCCCCTGGGCCCGATTCATCAAGGAAATCGGCCGCGGCCCGAATGGCGCCCGCGCGCTGACCGCCGACGACACGCGCTCGCTCTACACCGCGATGCTCGACGGCCGCGTCGACGATCTCGAACTCGGCGCGGTGCTGCTCGCGTATCGCGTGAAAGGCGAAACCGCCGACGAACTCGCCGCGATGCTGGCCGCCGCGCATAAGTCGTTCGAGCCGGTGCGGCTGCCGCACGGCGCGTTTCGGCCGGTGTCGATTCCGTCGTACAACGGCGCGCGCAAGCAGCCGAACCTCGTGCCGCTGCTCGCGCTGCTGCTCGCCCGCGAAGGCGTGCCGGTGCTGGTACACGGCGTCACCGAGGATCCGGGTCGGGTGACGAGCGCGGAAATCTTCACACATCTGCGCATCGCCCATGCGCAGTCGCACACGCAGATCGAAGCTGGACTTGCGGAGCGCCGCGTCGCGTTCGCCTCGATCGACGTACTGGCGCCCAAGCTCGCGCGCCTGCTCGCGCTGCGCCGGCGCATGGGCGTGCGCAATTCGACGCATACGCTCGTGAAGCTGCTGCAGCCGTTCGCGCCCGCGGGATTGCGGCTCGTGAACTACACGCATCCGCCGTATCGCAACAGTCTCACTCAGCTGTTCGTCACGCATCCCGATGCGGCCGTCGGCGGTGCGCTGCTCGCGCGCGGCACCGAAGGCGAGGCGGTCGCCGATACGCGCCGCCAGGTGCAGGTCGACTGGCTGCATGACGGCATCTGCGAGACGCGGCTGCCGCACGAGCGCTCGTCGCCCGATGCTCCCGAAGTCGAGCTGCCCGAAGCGCGCGACGCGGCGACCACGGCCGCCTGGATCGACGCCGTGCTGCGCGGCAAAGCGCCGGTGCCTGGCGCGCTCGAGCGGCAGGTCGAGCTGATCGTCGATATCGCGAAGACGGCGGCCTGACGGCCGCGGGTTGACAGGCCAACGCACGCCGTCATACATTTGGCCTCATGCGTTCCCTTCCGAACACCCTCCGAATTATCTCCGGCCGCCTGGCGCGGCCCCTATCGCTACGCCTGGCGTAAGTCTCGCGTAGCGCCGCGCGCTGGCAGCTCCGGTTGTCGTCGCCGGTCCTCCCCGTAGTTCCCGCAGTTTCGCTGCACCCCCGTCGTAGTTCTCCACAACCTGTCGTCGTTTGCATTCGTCCGTTTACCGCGCGGACGATGCGAGAGGATCACATGTACGTTGCATGGGCAGCATCCGCAGCGTGCATGCGTGAACAGTCGGCCAACCGCTCGACGTCCCCACCCTCCGCCGACGACACCACGAATGAGGCACCTCACCATGTT
Organism: Paraburkholderia sp. CI3; assembly: GCF_050436505.1. NCBI lineage: Bacteria > Pseudomonadati > Pseudomonadota > Betaproteobacteria > Burkholderiales > Burkholderiaceae > Paraburkholderia > Paraburkholderia sp. CI3. The sequence goes on along the minus strand of NZ_JBNDMI010000004.1, from coordinate 3,447,167 downwards.
GCGCAATCCCGCTGAAAAGTACCGCCCTTTTCCCGCCGTCCGGCTGACCGGCCGCAAATGGCCGAGTCGCACGGTCGACGCCGCACCCGTCTGGATGAGCACGGACCTGCGCGACGGCAATCAGGCGCTGATCGAACCGATGAACGCCGCGCAGAAGTTCGAATACTTCGAGATGCTGGTCGCGATCGGTTTCAAGGAAATCGAAGTGGGCTTTCCGTCGGCGTCGCAGACCGATTTCGACTTCGTGCGCAAGCTGATCGACGAGCGGCGCATTCCCGACGACGTCACGATCGAAGTCTTCGTGCCGTCGCGCGCGGAGCTGATCGCACGCACGTTCGACGCGCTCGAAGGCGCGCCGCGCGCGATCGTGCATCTGCACAACGCGATCTGCCCGTCGTTCCGGCGCATCGTGTTCCAGCAGTCGAAAGATGAGATCAAGGCGCTCGCCGTCGAAGGCACGGGCCTCATCAAGGAACACGCGCAGGCGCGGCCGGGCACGCGCTGGACCTTCCAGTACTCGCCCGAGACCTTCAACACGACCGAGCTGCCGTTCGCGCGCGAGGTGTGCGACGCGCTCGCGCAAACGTGGCGGCCTACACGCGATCACAAGATGATCGTCAACCTGCCGGCAAGCGTCGAAGCGGCCACGCCGAACGTGTTCGCCGACCAGATCGAATGGATGCATCGCAACCTCGGTTACCGCGACAGCATCGTGCTGTCGGTGCATCCGCACAACGATCGCGGCACCGCCGTGGCCGCGGCGCAGCTCGCGCTGCTGGCGGGCGCGGATCGCATCGAAGGCTGTCTGTTCGGCAATGGCGAGCGCACCGGCAACGTCGATCTCGTCACAGTCGCGATGAATCTCGACGCGATGGGTATCGACAGCGGTCTGGATTTCTCGGATCTCGCGACGACCAGGCGCGTGGCGGAACGCTGCACGCGGCTTCCGGTTGCGGCGCGGCATCCGTATGCGGGAGAGCTAGCGATGCGCGGCATGCGCGAGGCGCGCGACGCGGATGCCGATGTAGACGAGCATGGCGCAAACAGCCGCGACAAAGCTGGCGAATGCGCGACCGCGTGAATTCGCGTTGGGCCTCGAGCCTGCTGCAGCGGAGTGCACACCCGCATTCCGCTGCCACTGGAGACGCGCTCACGAGGCGCGCCCGCCCGATCAGAATCTCACTCGAGCGCGCAACGGGTCGCCTGCCACGCGATCAGTCGCCACTGCCCGTCTTCGTGCGTGTGAATCGCGGTATAGGCAATCGGAAACAGGAGCGCGCCATTGTTCGCCTCCATCTCGATCAGCGCGCGGCCCGTGACGACGTAGGTCTCGCGCCCGGCCGGCAAGACATCCTGCGACTGCACCTCGATTTGCCGATAACGACGGCGCCCCGCGGTGATCCCGTCGATGAACTGCCGCTTCGTCTCGCGCTTGCCATTCGTATGGACGTAGCTCACGTTGTCCGCGAGCAGCGTGTCGAGCGACTGCCCATCGCCATCGACCATCGCGCGAAAACGCTCTCGCTCGAGCCCGCGAATCGCTTCGATCATCTTTGCCGCCATTGCAGAGCCCCTCGAACACCGCGAGCCGCAGGCGGCCACGGTCAGAAGTGATATTGCAAATATAGCTGGCTGAAATTTATACCAGGATTCGGCTCTTTGATACCGCCATTGGAGACATGCTGGAAGCGGTAGCCGGCGACATACTGCTCACGAGCGCCGAACTGCAGCCCGACGCCCACCATCTCGGCGAACTGGAACCAGGTGCCCAACGTGAAGTCGGAAGAAATGCGCGGGCTGGTCAGCAGCCGGACGCCGGCACCCACCTCGATGAATGGCCGCACCGAACCCGACGACCTGATGAAGCGGATCACCGGCGTCACGCCGATCTCGCCGATGTTGTCGTGAACGTTTCCTTCATTGGTGTGCCACCACGCGACATGCGCCTCGCCGAGCAGCGCGAAATGCCAGTCGCCGATCTGCCACCAGGTCAGGTTTGGATCCCAGACCACGCCGAGATCGAGCGTCCTGACGTGATGGTCGCCGACGCCGGCGGCCACCTGCACGCCGAACTGCTCAGCTTGGGACGCGCCCGCCGCACCCAACAGCAGAACGGGCAGAACGGCAAACGTGCTTTTTAGAGTAAGCCCACGCACCACAAGATTCTGCCTGTTCATCCGCCCCCCATACTGCCGAGTATTAAGCGAGCGCCCCCTTTATTCCAAGCACGAATTCAGGAGCAAGTATTTCCCAGATAATGCCCATGACCAGCAATTATTCTCTTTAAAAACGGGACGATGTCAGTCAAACATGAGCCTGCAACCGCTCCCGGCGGTACTTTGTACAGGTCCAACGCGCAAGGCAAATAGAGCGTATGATAGCTATCAGAAGCCGAAACTCAATAGGATTTTCGGGAACTCGGATGCTCCTGCGACCTCTAAGTATTAGCACTCGGCAGATCTGAGTGCTAACATCCATCGCTGGAGTCGTTTACTGAGTACGCTATTGTCTGATTCCAAAGGAGCTTCACACGTGAGCCATGCAATGACCCTTCCGAGTACTTTGAGCCCGTCGTCGGCTAAGGCCGCTCCGGCAGGTGCACTGGCGCTCTCGCATTCCTCGCTGCTGTCCGGTCACCTGGGCAACATCGACGCCTACATCCAGGCGGTCAACCGGATCCCGATGCTGACGCCGGCGGAAGAACGCCAGTTCGCCACCGAATTGCGCGAACACGACAATCTGGAGGCTGCGCGCCGCCTGGTGCTGTCGCACCTGCGACTCGTCGTGTCTATCGCGCGTAACTACCTCGGTTACGGGTTGCCGCACGCCGACCTGATCCAGGAAGGCAACATCGGCCTGATGAAAGCGGTCAAGCGCTTCGATCCCGAGCAAAACGTGCGGCTCGTGTCGTACGCGATGCACTGGATCAAGGCCGAGATCCACGAGTACATCCTGCGCAACTGGCGCATGGTGAAGGTCGCCACCACCAAGGCGCAGCGTAAGCTGTTCTTCAACCTGCGCAGCCACAAGCAGGGGCTTGGCGCGTTCACGCCGGACGAGATCGACGGTCTCGCGAAGGAGCTGAACGTGAAGCGCGAAGAGGTCGCGGAGATGGAGACGCGTCTGTCAGGCGGCGATATCGCGCTCGAAGGTCAGGTCGAAGACGGTGAAGAGTCGTACGCGCCGATCGCCTATCTGGCCGACTCGCATAGTGAGCCGACTGCCGTGCTGGCTTCGCGTCAGCGCGACCGGCTGCAAAGCGACGGCATCGCAAGCGCGCTCGACGCGCTCGATCCGCGCAGCCGCCGCATCATCGAAGCGCGCTGGCTGAAGGTGGCCGACGACGGCTCAGGCGGCTCCACGTTGCACGAGCTGGCCGACGAGTTCGGTGTCTCGGCCGAACGTATCCGCCAGATCGAAGCCAGCGCGATGAAGAAGATGCGCGGCGCGCTGACCGAATACGCGTAAAGCGTCGAAGCCATGCGCGCGTCAATTGTGTCCCGCCCATGACATAGGTAAAAACGACACGCGTTAATCGGTCGCGCCATTTAGCGACCATCGCGCTCAAGCCCCGCCCTCGCAAGACGGCGGGGCTTTTTCATTCTTTTCGCCCTTTCTTGCGTCCCCGCGGCCGCGCATTCGCGTCGGCCTATCCGCAAGCCGGCCTGTCGAGGCCGGTAAGCGTTTCTTGACGTATCGCAAGTCCGGTAGCAATACTGCACAGACGCGGCAAGTTTCGCGACGTGTTGCCGCATGGCTAAACCTGAGCGCGCGAGGTTCACCTCCTACAATCGGCATGCATTCGCCAGACTGCCAGACTGCCTGACGGCCAGGGCGGTCTGGATCCAGCCGGACTCACCGGCGTGAAGTCGTCTTCGACCGATCATGACCATAGCCCTGAATCGCAGCAGCACTGTCCGGTCGCGCTTGCGCGGCCGGTTCACCAGGTGGGTGCGCGGTCCAACGCTGGCGCGCGATATCGCCATCATCCTCGCCATCAAGTTCGTGCTACTGATGGCGCTCAAGTACACATTCTTCAATCATCCACAGGCGCAGCACATGATGCTGCCGCCTGAGCAGGTCGCGCAGGCGCTGCTGTCGGTGCCCGCCCCGCATCCGTCTCGAGGTGATCAACATGCCCGTTAGCGAAGTCGTAGAACTGTCGCGGTTCCAGTTCGCCATCACGGCGCTTTATCACTTTCTGTTCGTGCCGCTCACGCTCGGTCTCGCCTGGTTGCTCGTCATCATGGAATCGGTCTATGTGATGACCGGCAAGCAGATCTACAAGGACATGACGCAGTTCTGGGGCAAGCTGTTCGGCATCAACTTTGCAATGGGCGTCGCGACCGGCCTCACGCTCGAGTTTCAGTTCGGCACCAACTGGGCTTATTACTCGCATTACGTCGGCGACATTTTCGGCGTGCCGCTCGCCGTCGAAGGGCTGATGGCGTTCTTCCTCGAATCGACGTTCGTCGGTCTGTTCTTTTTCGGCTGGAACAGATTGTCAAAAATCCAGCATCTGATCGTCACGTTCTGTGTCGCGCTCGGTTCGAACCTGTCGGCGCTGTGGATTCTGATTGCCAACGGCTGGATGAACAATCCGGTCGGCGCGAAGTTCAACTATCAGACGATGCGCATGGAGCTCGACAGCATCGGCTCGGTGATCTTCAACCCGGTTGCACAGGTCAAGTTCGTGCACACGGTATCAGCTGGATACGTGACCGCGGCGATGTTCGTACTCGGCGTGTCGTCGTGGTATCTGTTGAAGCGCCGCGACACCGAGTTCGCGCTGCGCTCGTTCGCGATCGCCGCCGGCTTCGGCCTCGCGTCGGCGCTGTGCGTGATCGTGCTGGGCGACGAATCCGGCTATCGCACCGGTGAAGTCCAGCAGATCAAGCTCGCCGCGATCGAATCCGAATGGGAGACCGCGCCCGCGCCGGCACCGTTCACGATATTTGGCATCCCCAATCAGAAAGAGCAACGCACCGACTATGCGATCCGTGTGCCGTACGCGCTCGGCATTATCGCGACCCGCTCGCTCGACGAACCCGTGGTCGGCCTGCGCGACCTGATCGCCCGAAACGAAGGTCGCATCAAGGACGGCATGCTCGCCTATTCGGCGTTGCAGCGGTTAAAGGGCGGCGACTCCAGCGACGAGGCGCATGCGGAGTTTGACAAGTACAAGGACGATCTCGGCTACGCCCTGCTGCTCAAGCGGTTCACGCCGAACGTCATCGACGCGACGCCAGACCAGATCGCCGCGGCGGCAAGAAGCACGGTTCCGCCGGTGTTGCCAGTGTTCTTCTCGTTCCGCATGATGGTCGGCCTTGGCCTGCTGTTCCTCGCGACCTTCGTGCTCGCCTTCTGGTTCTGCGCGCAGCGCACGTTGCTGCTCGAAAGGCGCCGCTGGTTTCTGCGCTGGGCGGTCATCGCGATTCCGCTGCCGTGGCTCGCCGCCGAGCTCGGCTGGATCGTCGCGGAAATGGGCCGCCAGCCGTGGAGCATCGCGGGCATTCTGCCGACCAACCTGGCCGCGTCGACGCTGACGCCGCGCGATCTGTATCTGAGCATCGGCGGCTTCGTGCTGTTCTACACGGGGCTGTTCGTCATCGAGATCATGCTGATGTTCAAGTACGCGCGGCTCGGCCCTTCGTCGCTGCATACGGGCCGCTATCACCACGAGATCGGACAGCCGGTGACGCAGCCACTGTCGAACACGGCCGCATGATGCACCGCTGCACCGCCCCGGAGGAGAAACCCATATGGACTACGCAGTTCTCAGACTGATCTGGTGGGTGTTGATAGGTGTACTGCTGATCGTCTTCGCGCTCACCGACGGCTTCGACATGGGCGCGGCGATCCTGCTGCCGTTCATCGCCAACACTGACTCCGAGCGACGCATCGTCGTGAACACGGTCGGCGCGACGTGGGAAGGCAACCAGGTCTGGCTCGTGACCGCGGCCGCCGCGATGTTCGCCGCGTGGCCGCTCGCCTACGCGGCATCCTTCTCGGGATTCTACTTCGCGATGCTGCTCGTGCTGTTCGCGCTGTTCTTCCGTCCGGTCGGCTTCGACTATCGCGGCAAGCGCGAGGATCCGCGCTGGCGCAACGCGTGGGACTGGGGCCTCTTTATCGGCGGCTTCGTGCCGGCGCTGGTGTTCGGTGTCGCGTTCGGCAATCTGCTGCAAGGCGTGCCGTTTTCGTTCGATACCGATCTGCGCGTCACCTATCACGGCAGCTTCTTCGGCCTGCTCAATCCGTTTGCGCTGCTGACGGGACTCGTCAGCGTGTCTATGCTGGCCGCGCACGGCGCCGCGTTCGTCAAGTGGAAGACCGATGGGGTGGTTCACGAGCGCGCGTCGAAGGCGCTGCGGCTCGCGGCGCTGTGCACGGTGGTGCTGTTTCTCGTCGCGGGCGCGCTCGTCGCGACGATGATCGGCGGCTATCAGATCGTCGACGCGCCGCCGCTCGACGCCGTCTCCAATCCGTTGATGAAGACCGTGATCGGCGCGCCGGGTTTGTGGCTGAACAACTACGCGCTCTACCCGTGGATGGCGATTGCGCCGCTCGCGGGTCTCCTCGGCGGGGTGCTCGCGGTGCTGCTCGCGCGTTCGCGCTTCGAGGCGACGGCGTTTCTGTCGACGTCGTTGATGATCGTCGGCTTGATCTTGACCGCGGGCTTCTCGATGTTCCCGTTCATCATGCCATCGTCACTCGACGGCCGCAGCAGCCTGACCATGTGGGATTCCACGTCGAGCCGCATGACGCTCGAGATCATGCTGTTCGTCGTCATCGTGTTCCTGCCGATCATCCTGCTCTATACGGGCTGGGTGTATCGCGTGATGCGCGGCAAGGTGACCGCCGCGGCGATCAAGGAAAACCACCATTCGATGTATTGACCGGCACGACGCTGCAACAGAAAACAGGAGTTGGCGATGTGGTATTTCAGCCGGATTCTCGGCGTTGGCGTCGCGCTGGCGTTCGGTGTCATCAATGTGATGTGGCTCGAATCGCGCGAGGCGGCGCGCTCGGCAAAGCGGGGGACTCGCTAGGCGCCACGCTCTGGTCGTCAACGCGAAAGCGGCACCTTGGGACCAGGTGCCGCTTTTTTATTGGCGTGCTGCGATCGCCGTGCAACTCAACAGCGCTCGACAGATCCTATGACGCATCCAAGTTGTCGACTGGCTAACGCCTAAAATCGGCGTACCGAGGTTTGCTCACGGGAGAGCATCATGCGTACAGATCAGGGATACACGCGTACTGAGGAACCGGCGCTGGCGGTGTCGCTCGAACTCGCCGCGGCGAAGTGGAAGGTAGCGTTGCACGACGGGCAGCGGGAGCAGCCGGCGGTGTACACCGTAGCGCAACCGCAAGCCCCCGCGCGCCTACAGGCCGTGCTGGAAGTGATCGAACAACAGAAGCTGAAGTGGTCGCTGCCCGCGGGCGTGCACCTTGTCGTGAGTTATGAAGCCGGCCAGGACGCGTTCTGGATCTATCGGGCGCTACGGGCACGCGGTATCGAGTGTCATGTGGTCGATCCAGCGAGCATTCCGGTCGAGCGCCACAAGCGGCGTGCCAAGACTGACCGGCTTGATGCAATCAGGCTGGTGATCAGCCTGCGCGCGTGGCTGCGCGGCGAGCGCGACCGCATGCACGTGGTGCACGTGCCGTCACCGCAGGACGAAGCGTCCCGCCATCTGATGCGCGACCGAGGGGAACTGCAGAAGGAGGTGCTACAGCATCGTGACCGGATGCGCAAACTGCTTGTCACGCTCGGCTGCTGGGATGAGGTTGACCACAAGGCCTTCGCCGCCCGCCTCGCCCGTGACCAGGTGCGGTGTCACGACGGTGCGCCACTGCCGCGCGAGCTGCGGGAGCGGCTGCTGCGCGAGTGCGAACGGCTGGCGCTGGCCGTGCAGCAACTCGCGGCACTCGAGAAAACGCAACACGCTGGCCTGCCCGCACCCGCACGCGAAAGGATCGATCTTCTGACGCAGCTAAATGGCATTGGCCCGGTGGGTGGCTCGCGTCTGGCGCTCGAGCTGTTCTGGCGGGACTTCCATAACCGGCGCGAAGTTGGGGCCTGCGTAGGGCTGGTTCCACAACCCTACGACAGTGGCGAGAGCCAGGTGGACCAGGGGATCAGCAGGCAGGGCAACCGTCGCGTGCGCGCACTGCTGATTGAGATGGCGTGGTGCTGGATCCGTTACCAGCCCGGTAGTGCACTGACGCAGTGGTTCAACCAGCGCACGCAAGGCACGGGACCGAATCGCCGCGTGCGGCGCATTGCGATCGTCGCAGTAGCACGACGCCTCGCGATCGCGCTGTGGCGCTACTTGCAGGACGGCGTGATACCCGAAGGCGCACAACTGAAGTCAGTCTGAGTCCGAAAGGTATCGCGACAACGCAATCAAGGGAGGAACGATACCTGTCGATAGAGAGTTTGCAGTGAACATGCCCGTGTTGATGGCGGGTTGCTAACGCGACCGATTAAACAGATGGGGCATGCTCCCGGAACAGGTTCCGGCGTAACGCGCATAAAGGATGAGGCTGGCCATACGCCAGCGGATAGAAGTTGGTGAGACGTTGCTGTCTTACGCGCGCGATAAGCGGCTTCAGGCTAACGACGTTGACCGGACTGTAGCCAATGGTTGACGTTGAGGGCGGTGGGAATCCGCCCGACTATGCCGCGAAAATGCGGCTTGTATGGCGGCGAGCGCCATCACCCGCGCTTGCCGCCATACGCCAGCATGTCACCACTTTGCAGCAAGGAGAAAGAGACTTGACCTATCCTTTGTAAGCCAGTTCGCAAATGGCCTTGACAACTTTCTGCTCATAGAAGCCATCAACCGATCACGCCGGCACCGGCGCCGCGCCCGCGCTGTCGCCTTGCGACGACAGGCGCTCGGCCAGCTTCTGCGCATAGCGCTGCGCGGCCTCGCCGACGACGATATGGAACGTGTCGGTCGACACCCACGCGGTATCGAGCGTCGCGAGGCGCTGACGATCGACCGCCGACGGATCGCGCACGACTACCCGCAGACGCGTCGCCGCCACCGCATCGAGCGATACCACGTTGCCCGCGCCGCCGAGCACGGCGAGCCAGCGCAGCGGATCGGGATCGAGCGGACCGCCTTGCGCGTCATCGGCGTGCCCAGCGTTTCGCGCGACCGGCGCGGCAGCGGTAGCCGCTGCGGCAGCAGCCGGCGCCGATACAGCAGCACCCGCCACCTTCACCGCGTCGCCCTGACCCTGCGCGATCGCCGTACGCATCTCATCGGCGATGATGTCCGCCTCCGGTCCGATGATCACCTGCACGTTGTTCGTGCCGCGCTTGAGCACACCGCGCGCACCGATCGACTTCAGTTCGCTTTCGGAGACCTTGTCCGTATCGACGACAGACAGACGCAGACGCGTCGTGCACGCATCCACGACCGACAGATTCGCCGCGCCACCGAGCGCCGCGATATAGCGCTGCGCACGCGGTACGGCCGCACCAGCCGCCGGCGCGACGAAACCGCCCGCCGCGAACGACTCGACCAGCTCGTCGGCAGCGGCGGGCTCACGGCCCGGCGTCGCCATGTTGAACTTACGGATGAAGAAGCGGAACAGACCGTAGTACACGACCGAGTACACGATGCCGAGCGGAATCGCCCACCAGCCCTTCGTCGACAGACCGAAGTTCAGCACGTAGTCGATGAAGCCCGCCGAGAACGTGAAGCCGAGGTGAATCCCGAGCGCCGAGCAGATCGCGAGCGACAGCCCCGTCAGCAGCGCGTGGATCGCATACAGCACCGGCGCGAGGAACATGAAGCTGAACTCGATCGGCTCGGTCACACCGGTCAGGAACGACGTGAGCGCCATCGAGAACAGCAGGCCGAACACCATCGCGCGACGCTCTTTCGGCGCCTCGTGATACATCGCGAGACATGCGGCCGGCAGGCCGAACATCATCACCGGGAAGAAGCCGGTCATGAAGGTGCCCGCGGTCGGATCGCCAGCGAAGAAGCGGTGCAGGTCGCCCGTGACGGGCGCACCGCCCACCGGCGTGAAGGAGCCGAACACGAACCACGTCAGCGAGTTGAGGATGTGATGCAGGCCCGTGACGAGCAGCAGCCGGTTCAGCACGCCGAACACGAAGGCGCCGAGCGCGCCGGCGGTCGTGAGCCAGTGGCCGGCCACGTCGATCGCGTTCTGCACCGGCTCCCACACATGCCCGAATACGATGCCTAGCACCACGCAGACCACCCCTGTCACGATCGGCACGAAGCGTTTGCCGCCGAAGAACGCCAGGTAGTCGGGCAGCTTGATGTCCTTGTAGCGGTTGTACAGCAGCCCCGCGACGATGCCCGCGATGATCCCCGACAGCACGCCCATGTTGAGCTTGTCGTTGATGTCCTTCATCACCGCGATCTGCACCAGATAGCCGATCGCGCCAGCCAGACCCGCGACGCCGTTGTTGTCTTTCGCGAAGCCGACCGCCACGCCGATCGCGAACAGGAGCGGCAGGTTGTCGAAGATCGCGCCGCCCGCATCGGCGATCATCTTGATGTTGAACACGTCGGGCTGGCCGAGCCGCAGCAACAGGCCGGCCACCGGTAGCACCGCGATCGGCAGCATCAGCGCGCGTCCCAGGCGCTGAATCTTCAGAAACGGATTTCCATCCATCGGTATCTCCAATTTTGTCTCGTAGGGGTAGGTCTTGGTTGAGTGGTGCAGCTATACGGAGAATCGCGCCGCGCGTGAAGGCAGACGTGCTGCCGGGCGCACGGCGTGCGGGTTCTCAAATTCGTTAGTGTTTCAATCGAGGGGCCACGTGGCGCGGCTTGCGGCTCTGACCGCCTGCGCCGAGTCGAGCGCTAGCGCATCGCGGGCGCGCTGGCGACACAGCTGATAGTCGAGCGTGCGCACGCGTGCCTTGATGCCCGGCACGGAGACCGGATCGACCGACAGCTCGGTCACACCGAGGCCCACCAGCAGCGGCATCGCGAGCGGGTCGCCGGCGAGCGCGCCGCACACGCCGACCCATTTGCCGTGCTTCGCGGCACCTTCGACGGTCGCCGCGATCAGGCGCAGCACCGCCGGATGCAGGCCGTCCGCCTGCGCCGCCAGATCGGGCTGGCAGCGGTCCATCGCGAGCGTGTATTGGGTCAGGTCGTTGGTGCCGATCGACAGGAAATCGGCGTGCTGCGCGAGCTGATCGGCGAGCAATGCAGCCGACGGCACTTCGATCATCACGCCAACTTCGACCGGCTCCGATCTACCCGCCTCGCGTGCAAGCTCGTCGATACGCTTGCGGATGCGGATCAGTTCGCCCGCATCGGTGACCATCGGCAGCAGGATGCGCACGGCGCCGACCGGACGCACCGCGAGCAGGCCACGCAGCTGGTCGTCGAGCAGATCGGGGCGCACCTGCGCGAGGCGCACGCCGCGCAGGCCGAGCGCGGGGTTCGGCTCGGGCGGCAGCGTCAGATAATCGACTTCCTTGTCCGCGCCGACGTCGAGCGTGCGGATGATCGCGGCGCGGCCGCGCAACGCATCGACGATCGCCTGATAGCTGTGGCGATGCTCGTCCGCGCTCGGCGCGGCCGGGCGGTGAATGAACAGCAGCTCGGTGCGCAGCAGGCCGACCGCGTCCGCGCCGTTGTCGACCGCGGCGTTCGCGTCGTCGAGTGTGGCGATGTTGGCGGCCACTTCGATCGCGCGGCCGTCGGAGGTCGCCGCTGCCTGCTGCGACGTGCGGCGATTCGCTTCGCGCACGTCGGCGAGGCGGCTGCGTTCGCGTCGCGCGCGTTCGACGTCGAGTTCGGTCGGCGCGAATTCGAGCCGGCCGGTGCTCGCGTTCACCACCACCTGAGTGCCCTCGGGTATCGCATGCAACGCGTCGCCGAGCGCGACCAGCGCCGGAATGCCCGCCTGACGCGCGAGAATCGCCGCGTGCGAGGTCGCGCCGCCGCGTGCCATCACGAGCGCGGTCACGCGCGTGCGATCGAGCGACGACAGATCCGACGGCGTGAATTCGTCGGCCGCGAGCACCGCCTCGTCCGGCAGCGTGCGAGCGGCGCTGCTCGTGCAGCCGAGCGCGCGCTGCACGCGCTTTTCGATGTCGCGCAGATCGGCGGCCCGCTCGGCGAGCAGTGCGTCCTCCACATTACTCAGGATGCCTACTTGCGCGCGGATGGCTTCGCGCCATGCAAAACCGGCGCTCTTGCCGAGGCTGATCAGATCGCGCGCGGCGTCGAGCAGTGTCGGATCTTCGAGCAGCACGCGATGCACCGCGAAAATCCCCGCCTCGCCGACCGAGCCGCGTTGCGACGCATCGCGCACGATCGTGTCGAGATCGGCGTCGACGGTCGCGATCGCCTTGTCGAGCAGACGGCTTTCCGCCGCCGACGTGCCGCTCGCCTGCTCCGGCGGCTCGAGATCCGCGTCGTCCCAGCGCACGAGCTTGCCGAGCGCGATGCCCGGTGCCGCGCACACGCCCGCGAGCGTGTTCGGCGCGAGCGGCTCGCCCGCGGCGGGCGCCGCAACGACTGCCGCCGGTGCGGCCGCTGGCCGCGCCGCTTTCTGTTCGCGCTTCGGTTCGACCTCGCCGTGCGCTTCGCGCGTCAGTTCGTCAGCGATTGCATCGACCGCCGCCTGCGCGTGCGGACCGACGCCGAGCAACTCGACGCTTGCGCCTTCGCCGGCACCGAGTCCAAGCAGACCCACCACGCTTTCGATCGACGCCTTGCGCCCGTCGTAGCGCACCTCGACCCGTGCGTCGAAGCCGCGCGCCGCTTCGCGCGCCCGCGCCGCGGGCCGCGCATGCAGGCCGCCCGCGTGCGTCAGCGTGATCTGCCGGCGTGCTTCGTCCGTCACGTACGCGGCGCTCGCCTCGCGCACCGCGTCGTGGCTGACGCCCTCGCGCGCGCGCAGTACCAGCAGCGTCGTTTCGCCGGCCTTGACATGCCCGTTCGGCGCCCGCTCGATGACCTCGAACGCATCCGAATTCGCAATCGCGATCACCGAGACGAGGCTCGGCGCATTCAGCGCGATCTGGTCCAGATCGAACTCGATCAGCACGTCACCGGCGTGCACCTGCGCGCCCTGCTCGACCATCGGCGCAAAACCCTTGCCGTTCAGTCCGACGGTGTCGATACCGATATGCAGCAGAATCTGCGCGCCCTCGGCGCTCTCGAGCGTTACCGCGTGGCCGGTGCGCGCGAGATGCGTGACGACGCCGTCGCATGGCGCGACGAGCCGACCCTCGAGCGGATCGACGCCGATGCCGTCGCCGAACATGCCGCCCGAAAACACCGGGTCCGGCACCTTCGCGAGCGGCACGACCGGGCCGGTCAGCGGTGCAAGCAAAACAATGTGATTCTCGGAATGGCTCATCAGGTTGGACTTCTCGACACGTCGCATCGTCATTCTCGTCAGTGAGTTTCGGTGACTTTGTTGAGATGGCGAGGCGCGTCGGGATTGCGCCCGCGCGCGGCGGCAAGATCCGCGGCCATCACGTAAAAGGACAGGATGGCGGCGATCGGATCGAGCGCCGCGTGTGCGGTGGCGACGAGCGGCAGCGAGGCTTGCGCGACGTCATCGGGCGCCGCGAGCAGCACGCGCGCGCCGCGCGCGCTCATGTCGTGCGCGAGTTGCAGCAGACCCGCCTGCTCCGGGCCACGCGGCGCGAACACGAGCAGCGGATAGTCGCGGTCGATCAGCTCCATCGGACCATGACGCACTTCCGCGCTCGAAAACGCTTCGGCCTGGATGCCGGAAGTTTCCTTCAGCTTCAGCGCGGCTTCCTGCGCGATCGCGAGGCCAAGACCGCGGCCAATCACGATCATCCGTTCGATACCGCGCAACTCGTTCACGGCCATCGACCAGTCGAGCCGGCCCGCGCGTTCCAGCGCGTCGGGCAGCGTGTTCAGTCCATCGAGCAACTCGGCGTCGTTCTGCCAATGCGCAACCAGCTGCGCGGAGATCGACAGCATGGCGATATAGCTCTTGGTCGCCGCGACGCTCAGCTCGGGACCGGCTACGAGCGGCAGATGCCATTCGCACGCGTCGGCGAGCGGCGAGCTCGGTGCGTTCACGGCGGCGACCGTCAATGCACCGGCCGCGCGCAACGCGTTCATCGTGCCGACGAGGTCGGGGCTCTTGCCCGATTGCGAAAACGCGAGCGCAAGCTGGTCGCGCACCTGCAGCGGCGCCTGCTGCAGCGTCGCGACCGACATCGGCAGCGACGCGACCGGCACGCCGAGGCGGCTCATCGTCAGGGATGCAAAGTAGCTGGCGGCATGGTCCGAGCTGCCGCGCGCGACGGTCAGCGCGACATGGCGCGGCTGCTGCGCGAGCTTCGCGGCGAGCGCCGCGACATGCGAGGTGTCCTTGAGCTGCTCGGCTACTGTTGCGGCGGACGCGAGCGCTTCCTTAAGCATATTCGACAATGGCTTCTCCTTCGACGTAGGTCGCGCTCAGCGCCAGCTCGCGGTCGAATACGACCACGTCGGCCCACGCACCGCGCGCGATGCGGCCGCGGTCCTCGATGCCGAGATAGTCGGCGGCGTAGCGTGACAAACGGTGGGATACATCGGCGATCGGCAGGCCGATCGAGACGAGATTGCGCAGCGCCTGATCCATCGTCAGCGTGCTGCCCGCGAGCGTGCCGTCGGCCAGACGTACGCCGCCGAGGCACTTGGTTACGTGCTGGCTGCCGAGGCGGTATTCGCCGTCGGGCATGCCGGTAGCAGACGTGCTGTCCGTCACCACATACAGGCGCGGAATCGCGCGCAGCGCGGTGCGGATCGCCCCCGGATGCACGTGCAGCAGGTCGGGAATGATTTCGGCGTATTCGGCGTGCGCAAGCGCAGCGCCGACGAGGCCAGGGTTGCGGTGATGCAGCGGCGACATCGCGTTGAACAGATGCGTGAAGCCGCACGCGCCGTGCTTGAGCGCGGCGACCGCGTCGTCGTAGGTGCCGAGCGAATGGCCGAGCTGCACGCGTACGCCGCGCGCCGCCATCTCGGAGATGATCTCCATGTGGCCGGCGATCTCGGGCGCCAGCGTGACGACGCGGATCGGCGCGATCGACAGATACCTGAGCACCTCGTCCAACACCGCCGATACCGCCGCGTCGGGCTGCGCGCCGAGCTTGCCGGGGTTGATGTACGGTCCTTCCAGATGCACGCCGAGCACGCGCGCGCAACCCGGCGTGCGCACCCGCGTGACGTTGCCGAGCCCGGCGACGACGTTCATCAGCTCGTCGCGCGGCGCGGTCATGGTCGTTGCGAGCAGGCTCGTGGTGCCGTAGCGCGCATGCGTGCGGGTGATCGTTTCGATCGCGTCGCCAGCTTCCATCACGTCGGCGCCGCCGCCGCCATGCACGTGCAGATCGATGAAGCCGGGCAGGATGTACGGTGCGTCGTTCGTCGTCGGATCGACGCGCTCGCCGGACAGCGTCGTGATGCGGCCGTTTTCGTATTCGAGCGTGCCGTGGATCCACCCTTCGGTGGTGAGTATGTTTCCGGTCAGCATGAGTCTCTCTGGTGCGTGATACGTATGCGGCAAATGGCGTCCGCCGGACTTGCGGCCTGCGAGGGCCGCGCAGCTCAGGTGCGCAATTCAGCGACGAAGTCGTAGTAGTCGTCGCGGCAATAGGTGTCGGTCAGCTCGATCGCGCGTTGATCCGCGCTGTAGCCGATCCGGGTGATGACCAGCAGCGCGGTGCGTGGCTCGATGTCCATCAGCGCGGCGATTTCGCTCGACGCGTTGACCGCGCGGAAGTGCTGCAACGCGCGCACGACCGCCGCGCCGCGCTGCTCGAGATAGCTGTACAGCGAGTCGCCGATCACCAGCGGATCAGGCACGATCGCGACCGGCAGCGCCGAATGTTCGACCGCCATCACGATGCCGTCCGCGCGCCGCAGCCGCCGCAGGCTCGTGACGGCCGCGCCGGGTGACAAGCCGAGGCGCAGCAGCTCGTCGCGATTGGCGGCGCGCACGTCGCGTTCGAGCCAGACCGAATCGGGCCGGAAACCGCGCTGCTGCATCTTCTTCGTGAAGCCGGTGAGACGCGACAGCGGATCTTCGACGCGCGGCGTGATGAAGCTGCCCGCGCCGCGCGAGCGCCGGATCAGCCCCTGCTCGACCAGCAGTTCGATCGCCTTGCGCGCGGTGACGCGCGACACGCCGATCGCGTCGGACAGCGTGCGCTCGGAAGGCAGCGCCTCGCCGGCCGACCAGACGCCGCAATGGATCGCCGTCGCCAGGTTGCGCGCGAGCTGCAGGTAGAGCGGCGTGACGTTGCGCACGTCAGGCATCAATGCGGACCAGCGAGTTTCCATGGGGCTCCAAGGACGCCGTGAGCAGTACAGCCCGGAAAATTGAGAGCCCATTATATAACCAACATAATACCAGTCAACGGACTGGTTCCATGCCGGTCCGGATCGCCGGAAAGCCTTGCTGAGTGGGGATCACAGCGGGATTCAAGAGCTCCGTCGGAGCGATTTGCAGACCAGGGACTTTCCCGCATCGCACGCATTTGACGATACCAGCGAGTCGTTATCGGCTCCTGGTGGTATCAACAGCCCAAATAATCAATACCTATTTAATACCAGTTGGTGTCTCGCGGCGGTGGAGTGGCTTTGTAAATAAGGGTCGTGCCGATATAGTGCGCTGTACCGACCATAAAAAGTCCCGGGGAGCCGCCCTTGACAGATTCCGAGGCGTTGCGGCGCGCTCAGGCCGTCCGCCATTTCAATCGCTTCTATACCCAATGCATCGGTGCCCTGCACGAGCATCTGGCTCGAAGCGAGTTCTCGCTGACGGAAGTGCGCGTGCTGCACGAGCTATCGCGCGCCCGCGCGCAGACCGCGTCGGTGCTCGGGCGCGCGCTCGGGCTCGATAGCGGCTATCTGAGCCGCCTGCTAACCAGTTTCGAGCGACGCGAGCTGATCACGCGCCGTCCGTCCGACACCGACGCACGCCAGTCGCTGATCGCGCTCACCGAGCACGGCCGCGCGATCTACGCGCCGCTCGACGCCGCCGCCATCCATGAAGCACTCGGCCTGCTCGACAGACTCAGCGCGCTATCGCAGGAGCAGTTGATCGGCGCGATGAAGCTGATCGAGCGCCTGCTCGGCGACAAGCCGAAGCACGAGCTCGTGGTGCTGCGTCAGCCGCGCGCCGGCGAATGTGGCTGGCTCGTGCATCGTCAGGCGCAGTGGTTCGCCGCGCAGTACGGCTGGGATCACACGTTCGAGGGCTTGCTCGCGCGCGTCGTCGCCGAGTACGCGCAGCGCAACGATCCGCTGCGCGAGAAGTGCTGGATCGCCGAACAGGAGGGTCTGGTGGTCGGCTCGGTTTGCCTCGTCGGGGTCTCGACGACGGTCGCGGGCGTGCGCCTGCTGTGGGTCGAACCGGACGTGCGGAAGCTCGGCATCGGCGCGCAGTTGCTCAGCGAATGCGTGCGCTTCGCGCGGCGCGCGGGCTACACGAAGCTCACGCTGACCACCGCGAGCGCATTGGCGGAGCCACGGCGGCTTTGCGAGCGCGCTGGGTTCGAGTTGGCCGGCAGCGCGGCGCAGCGCCGCTTCGGCCAAGATCTGACGATCGAAAGATGGGAGCTGGAACTATAAAAAAGCACGCGCCTGTACGGCGCGTGCCTTTCCTGATGCCATGCGGCTGCGCTTGCGATCGCGCTGAACGCGTCGCTTAGAACGACGGCACCATCGAACCCTTGAACTGCGTCTTGATGGACTGGCGCACGTCTTCCGACTGATATGCCGCGACCAGCTTTTTCACCCATGGCTGATCCTTGTCCTTCGCGCGCACGGCGATCAGGTTCGCGTACGGGCTGTGGATGTCTTCGAGCGCGATCGCGTCCTTGGTCGGCTGCAGGCCGGCGGCCAGCGCGAAGTTCGTATTGATGACGGCAGCGTCGACGTCGGCGAGCGAACGCGGCAGTTGCGCGGCGTCGAGCTCGACGAACCTGATCTTCTTCGGATTGTCGACGACATCGAGCGGCGTCGCGTTGTTGCCGCCCGTGGCCGCGCCGGCCTTCAGCTTGATCAGCCCTTGCGCCTGCAGCAACAGCAGTGCGCGATTTTCGTTCGACGGATCGTTCGGCACCGCGACCTTCGCGCCCTGCGGCAGGTCCTTCAACGACTTCAGCTTCTTCGAGTACGCGCCGAGCGGCGAGATGTACGTGAGGCCCGCGTTGACGAGCTTGTAGCCGCGCTGCTTGATCTGGCTATCGAGGTACGGCTGGTGCTGGAAGCTGTTGGCGTCGAGGTCGCCCGCGTCGAGCGCGGCGTTCGGCTGAATGTAGTCGTTGAACTCGACGACCTTCACGTTCAGGCCTTCGCGCTTCGCGACCCTGGTGACGACTTCCCAGATCTGCGCGTCCGGGCCGCCGATCGTGCCGACCTTGATGACCTTGTCGTCGGCGTGCGCGCCGAAGCTGGTCAGGATCGCCGCCCCGGCGACGACTGCGGTGAGGGCTTTGAGGATATTTCTGCGCTGCATGTGATTCTCGCTGTTGCGGTTCGACGTTTGAGTCGATGGCTCCGATCGATGTCGGAGTCGGATGAAATGGGCGGCGCTCCGGTTCGTGCTGGCGCGCCGTCAGCCAAGCCCAAAATTGTTTCATATGGGCGGCAAGTTGGGAAATACCCTTACCGCATATGGTTATGCGGAGCGCAAGCGCAATGGCCAGCGCAATGCAAAACCCGCGGCTGACCGATAATCCAGAGCCGTTGCCGCGCACGGCCCACTCACCCGCCCCTGAGAACGACCATGTACGTGATCAACCTGATCTACACCGCCCCGCTCGATCGTATCGACGACGCGCTCGACGCGCATCGCGCGTTTCTCGCCGAGCAGTTCGACGCGGGCATCTTCGTCGCGGCCGGGCCGAAAGTGCCGCGCGACGGCGGCATCATCCTCGCGGTTCGTATCGAGCGCGACAGGCTGGATCGCATTCTCGCGAGCGATCCGTTCGCCCTGCAACAGCTCGCGCGCTACGAGGTGACGGAGTTCAAGACGACGCGTCTCGCGCCGGGGCTGAATTTGCCGATTCCGGTCTGAGCGCGAGTTGCGAAGAGGGGAGGGATGCGGGGAGGCGTGAGCGGCGCCGCTTTAAAAAGCCGCCTGCGATGCGCGTCAATCAAGCAGCAGCTTGATGTCATGGACCCATGGTGTCGCGCCTTGGCCATCGCGCGCGAACAGACGCAGCTTGCCGTCCGTGTCGAACACATAGCTCGCGGCCGTGTGGTCCATCGTGTAGCTGTCGGGTGTCTTGCCCGGGACCTTCGCGTAGTACACGCGGAAGTCTTTCGCGACCTTCGCGAGCTGTTCTTCGCTGGCGGGACGCAAGCCCACGAAGCTCGGATTGAACGCCGGCACGTATTGCGCGAGCAACTGCGGCGTATCGCGCTCGGGGTCGACGGTGACGAACAGCACCTGCACGCGCTTCGCGTCCTCCGGACCGAGTTGCTGCAACGCCTGTGACAGCTCGGCCATCGTCGTCGGGCAGACGTCCGGGCAATGCGTATAGCCGAAGAACAGCACGACGACCTTGCCTTTGTAGTCGGCAAGCGTGCGGATCTTGCCGGACGTGTCGGGCAACGAGAAATCGCCGGCGAATTGCGTATTGCCGGTGATGTCGAGATTCGTAAAAGCCGGCGGCTGCTTGCCGCAACCCGTCATCAGCAATGTGCCGCCGAGCGCGCAAGCCATCACAGCGGCGCGCGCGATGCGCGCAAAGCGATTGTTGAGCATGGTGTTACGCGCCTATCACGACGCGCGAGTAGTGGTCGATCAGCAGCGCGGCGAACAGCAGCGACAGATAGACGATCGAAAAACGGAAAGTTTTGCGCGCGAGCTCGTCCGAATACTCGCGGTAGATCTTCCACGCATAAGCGAGAAACACGGCGCCGAGCAGCACCGCCGACGCGAGATACACGACGCCGCTCATGCCGGAGATGAACGGCATCAGCGTGACCGCGAACAGGATGACCGTGTAGAGAAGGATATGCAGGCGCGTGTACTTTTCGCCGTGCGTGTTCGGCAGCATCGGCAGGCCGGCGTTTTCGTAGTCCTTGCGGCGATACAGCGCGAGCGACCAGAAATGCGGCGGTGTCCACACGAAGATGATCAGCACGAGGATCCACGCGTCGCCGGGCACGTGGCCCGTTACCGCGGCCCAGCCGAGCGCGGGCGGCATCGCGCCCGACGCGCCGCCGATCACGATGTTCTGCGGCGTGACTGGCTTCAGCAGCAGCGTATAGATGACCGCATAACCGACGAACGTGGCGAGCGTGAGCCACATGGTCAGCGCATTGGCGAACGTGTACAGCGTCCACATGCCGAGGCCGCCGAGCACGGCCGAGAACAGCAGGATCTGCGGGGTGGTGATTTCGCCGCGCGCGGACGGACGCCACGACGTGCGGCGCATTTTGGCGTCGATCTGCTGCTCGACGAGGCAGTTGATCGCGAACGCGGCGCCGGCCAGCAGCCAGATGCCGACGGTGCCGCCGATCAGTACGGTCCATGGCACCATGCCCGGCGTCGACAGGAACATGCCGATGACCGCGCAGAACACCGCAAGCTGCGTAACACGCGGCTTGGTCAGTGCGAGATATTGGGAGACCCGGCTGCCGGGCGTTTGGGAGAGTGTTGTGCTGTCCATGTGAGTCACGCTGGCGCGGCTTCGCGCGCAGGGAGCGCGGCGCGGCCGGGACGGCTATAAGCGACCCGAAAGTTTAACATAACGAGCAGCAGCAGCAGGATCGCGGCCCCGCCGTTATGGGCGACCGCAATCGGTAACGGCCATTGCAGCACGATGTTCGACAAGCCGGTGACGAACTGGATCAGCACCACCAGCAGCACGCCGTTGGCGGGTCGCCGCAGTGACTCGAAGCGACGCATCTTCAACGCGAACCACACCAGATAGGCGATCACAGCGAACGCGAACGTGCGATGCGTCCAGTGAATCGCGACCAGCGCATCCTGCGTAATCATGTCTCCGTCGCCGGTCATGCCGAGCGCGCGCCACAGGTGGAAGCCGTGCGCGAAGTCCATCGGCGGAATCCATTGGCCGTTGCAGGTCGGGAAGTCGGTGCACGCGAGCACCGCGTAGTTCGTGCTGACCCAGCCACCGAGCGCGATTTGCAGTACCAGCAGCGCGAGACCCGCGAGCGCGGCCACGCGCCAGCGCGCAGCCTCGGGCTCGTAGGCCGGCAGCGGCGTCAGGCGCGCCGCGAGCCAGCCGAGCGTGCCGAGCAGCGCCAGGCCGAGCAGCAGATGCGTGGTCACGATGATCGGCTGCAGCCTCATGGTCACGGTCCACGCGCCGAACACGCCCTGCACGACGATCAGCAGCAGCAGCGAAGTCGGCCACCACGGCGACACATGCAGCGGACGACGCTTGATACGCGCCGTCCAGGCAATGATCGTCTGCGCGATGATCAGCACGCCGATCGCCATCGCGAAGTAGCGATGGATCATTTCGATCCACGCCTTCGTCATGCTGACGGGGCCGCTCGGCATCGCCTGATAAGCCGCGGAGATCGCCGCGCGCGCGATGAACGGCGACGACGTGCCGTAGCAGCCGGGCCAATCCGGGCAGCCGAGGCCCGAATCGGTGAGGCGCGTGAAGCCGCCGAACATCACGAGATCGAGCGTCAGGAAGGTGGTGAGCCAGACCAGCTTGCGGAATTTGTTGTCGTCGGCCTTGACCCACACGTAGGACAACGGCAGCAACGCGATACACAAGCCGATCAGGCCCAGTTGCAATACGAACATCTCATTTACCCAGGTTGCGGCGTCAGCCGATGGTCGACCATTTGAGCAGCTTGGTCAGGTCGCCTTTGATCTTGCTCGGGTTCGCGTCTTTCGGAAAACGCATCATCAGATTGCCGTTCGGATCGACCAGGTAGATGTGGTCGGTGATCCGCGTGGCGGTGTCGGCGGGCAGCCACGCGGCGACCTGCGCCGGATCGGCGATCAGCATGTCGGTGTTGGGGTAGGCGGTTTGTATCACGTCCGCGACCTTGTCTGCATCGGTGCGCAGCCACACTTCCATGACGCGCTCGCGTTCCGGGCCTTGAGCTGCGCGGATTTGTCGCATGAAGTAGAGCTTCGTCACGCAGGCTTGGTCGCACGCGCTGTTGTCCACCGAGATCATGAGCCAGCGGCCATGCAGCGAGGCGAGCTTCAGCGGCTTGCCGTCCGCGCCGGTGACCATGAGCGAGTCCGGGATCGGCCGTTGCGGCTCGATCAGCGCGCCGTAGTTCGTGCTGCCGCCGGTCGGCTTCACGACGAAGTACATGAAGTACGAGATCGCGATCGGCGCCGCGCAGATCACCGCGAGCAGCAGCAGCACCCAGCGGCCGCGCCGCCACGAGCCCGGACCGTTCGGTTGGCCGGGCATCGCTTTGGCCGCGGCGGGTTTGCCGCTGGATTTGCCAGCTTCCGGCGAACGGGGAGTTTGAGTCGACACTACAGAACCTCTTTCAATGTTTGGACGGCGGCGAGCCGTGCTTGCGTTCCTCACGCGCCCGGCGCGTGCTCTTTTTTGCCCGCGCGGCGCGCCGCATACAGACCGAAGACGAGCGCGGCGGCGGCCATGCCCCACCACTGCAGCATGTAGCCGTAGTTGCGCTCGACGCCGGTGGTCGGTGCGGGCCAGTCGCGCACCAGGCCGTCGCCGGCATCGCCGGTCTGCTGGATCACGAACGATTGCAGCGGCAGCCCGGTCTCCGCGGCGTACGAGCCGACATCGAGATTCTGCCGGATCAGGTGATGCGCGGCCGATCCACCCTCGCCGAGCTCGAACGCGCGCGACGCGTCGGCACGCGCAATCCCTTCGATCTCGACCTCGCCCGGTGGCGTCGTGTACGGCGCGATGGTCTCGCGATTGCTCAGGTTGCGCGGCAGCCAGCCGCGATTGACGAGCACGTAACCGCCGTCGGCGAGTTTAAAAGGCATCACGACGTAAAAGCCCGGCTGATCGTTATACGGACGATTATCGAGGTACACGACCTTGTCCGTGACGAAACTGCCGCGCGCTTTCACGCGATGAAACTCGACGTCCTTCAGCGCGAGCGGCGCCGCGCTGACCGGCAACGCGGGCGCGTTCTCGAACTGCGTGATGCGCGCCTCGAGCGCTTCCTTCTGATGCGCGCGATCGCGCTGCCAGAAACCGAGCCGCATCGTCACGACGACGACCAGCAGGATCAGCAGCGCGGGAATCAGGCGAAACTTCATTGCGGGCGCTCCGGCATCGCGCTCAGGGCCGCCGGGAACCCGCGGCAGACGCCCGCTCGCGGTGCGATAATGAATGTCTTGCCACTGCGCTTTCCGGTTTCAGTTGGTTCCATGCACATTATCGTTCCCATCGCCTTTGCTCTCATCATCGCCAGCATGGTGTCGGCGCTGTATTTCATGATGCACGACAAAGGCAAGACCAAGCGGATGGTCTGGTCACTCGCCACGCGGGTGGGCCTGTCGATCTCGCTGTTCCTGTTCATCCTGTTCGCACACTGGATGGGCTGGATTCAGTCGACCGGGATTCCGTACGGGCGGTGACGCTCGCGGATAGGTCGCCGCGGCATCCCTTCAGCGGCAAATTTTCCTCGCCGCCAAACAAAACGCCGCCCTGAGAGGTCGAGGGCGGCGCTGCATTCAGCCTTGCATACTGCTCGTGCGCGCCGCCTGAACGGCATTGCGCGCACGGATCTGGCCGCATTACAGCCAGTACACCACGACGTACAGCCCGAGCCACACGACGTCGACGAAGTGCCAGTACCAGGCCGCGCCTTCGAACGCGAAGTGATGTTCCGGCGTGAAGTGGCCGCGAATCAGGCGCACCAGCACAACGGCGAGCATCGTGCCGCCGAGGAACACGTGAAAGCCGTGGAAGCCAGTCAGCAGGAAGAACGTCGAACCGTAGATGCCCGAAGCCAGCGTCAGGTTCAGCTCGTTGTACGCGTGGAAGTATTCGAAGCCCTGCAGGAACAGGAAGCTCACGCCCAGCACGATTGTCGCCGCGAGCCACGCAATCGCCTTCTTGCGATGGTTGTCGCGCAGCGCGTGGTGCGACACCGTCAGCGTCGCACCCGACGACAGCAGCAGCGCCGTGTTGATGGTCGGCACCGGCCACGGCTGCATCGACTTGTAGGTGCTCACGAGTTCGGCCGGGCCGTTGTTCGGCCACACCGCCGTGAAATCCGGCCAGATCAGTTTGTAGTCGAGGCTGCCGAGTTGATGCAGCGCGATTTCGCGGGCATAGAACAGCGCGCCGAAGAATGCGCCGAAGAACATCACTTCGGAGAATATGAACCAGCTCATGCTCCAGCGGTACGACCGGTCGACGTTCTTGCCGTACATGCCGCCTTCCGACTCGGCGATCGCGTCGCCGAACCAATGCCACAGCGTAAAGAGCAGCCACAGCAGACCGATGAGCACGCCAAGCGGCGCCCAGGTATGGTCGTTGATCCAGGCCGCAAGCGATCCGAGCATGACCAGCAACCCCGTAGCGGCGCTGATCGGATGCCGCGACGGATGCGGTACGAAATAGTACGGGCTCTCGTTTTGACCGCTCATTCTTGATTCTCCACTTCAGTCCAGTTGTTCCGGAATCTCCGGCTGTATCTTCGGCGGCGCGTCGATACCGCACCGCTTCTCTCTAATTCGTGGGCTCTTCTCTGCTGCTGCGCCCTGCTACTGCCTCAACCGACCACGAGGCGCACGACCAGAATCAGCACCCCGATCAGAACCGCCGCGCCGATCAGCGCCGCCACGATCACATGCAGCGGGTTCAGTTGCGTCGCGTCCGCCTCGAGATCGCGGCGCTTGCGCACGCCGAAAAACGACCAGAACACCGCGCGCATCGATTGACCGAAACTGCTCTTGCGCGGACTGCCGCCGTTATCGTTCATGTCGCTTCGTTTTCCTTCGTTCGTCCGCGGCTCGCGTCGTCAAATCTGCTTCAGGCCGGCTTCGCGGGAGTGGCTGCCGCGCTGGTCACTGCATCGTTCACTGCATTCGCCTTCGGCGCCGCATCATCCGCGCCAGGCGCCGCCGGCGTGTTCAACTCGAAAAACGTGTACGACAGCGTGATCGTCTTCACGTCCTTCGGCAACTTCGGGTCGACGACGAACACCACCGGCATCCGCTTCGTCTCGTTCGCGTTCAACGTCTGCTGCGTGAAGCAGAAACACTCGATCTTCCTGAAGTACTCGGTCGCCTGCTTCGGCGCGTAGCTCGGAATGGCCTGCGCACGGATCGTGCGCGACTGCTCGTTGCTGACGTCGTACATGACCGTCGTTACTTCGCCCGGATGCACGTCGAGACTGCGCTGCTCCGGCTTGAAACCCAACAGGCCCCGCGCGTTCGCATCGAATTCGATCGAAATCGTGCGGCTCGTGTCGACCTGCGTATTCTTCGCCTCGCGCGCTGAAACGTCGCGCTGCACGAGGTTGTTCACGCCGGTGATCTGGCAGATCGCGCGATACATCGGCACCAGCGCGAAACCGAAACCGAACATCATCAACGCGACGACGAACAGCTTGATCAGCATCGAACGGTTGAAAGAGCGGTCGGCCTCGGCCGGCGGTTGCGTCGACATCTGAATCCTCAACAAACCTGCAAACAGACTGCGAAGGCGGCGTTAGCTGAACCAGCACTGCTTCAGAATCGCGCTCGCGAAAAACACCGCGGCGATCGCGAACATCACCCACCCTATCCGCCTGTTGCCCGCGCGAATCTGCTCCGGCGTACGTCTTTCCTGTGGATTGCGCGTCATGCTCGACTTTCTGAGTACGGTTCTTGACTGGCGAGGCCGCCGCGCGAAGCGTCCGAGTCCGGTGGCGGCATGTCGCGCCGCCGGAACCCGGCACCTCGCCGGGATGGGCTTACTCGACGGTCGGCGGATGCTCGAACGTGTGGAACGGAGCCGGGCTCGGTACGGTCCACTCGAGGCCCGTTGCGCCGTCCCACGGCTTGTCGCCCGCTTCTACGAGCTCGCCACCGCCACGGTAGGCCGGCAGCGCCACCGCGAACAAGAAGTACACCTGTGACAGACCAAAGCCGAACGCGCCGATCGAGATCACCTGGTTCCAGTCGGTGAACTGCGCCGGGTAGTCGGCATAACGACGCGGCATGCCCGCGAGACCGACGAAGTGCATCGGCAGGAACGCGAGGTTGAAGAAGAACATCGACGCCCAGAAGTGGATCTTGCCGCGCGTTTCGTTGTACATCCAGCCGGTCCACTTCGGCGACCAGTAGTACCAGCCGGCGAACAGCGCGAACAGCGACCCCGCCACCAGCACGTAGTGGAAGTGCGCGACCACGAAATAAGTGCCGTGATACTGGATGTCGAGCGGCGCCATGGCGAGCATCAGACCCGACAGGCCACCGAACGTGAACACGATCAGGAAGCCGACCGCGAACAGCATCGGCGTTTCGAAGGACAGCGAACCGCGCCACATCGTCGCGACCCAGTTGAACACCTTCACGCCGGTCGGCACCGCGATCAGCATCGTCGCGTACATGAAGAACAGCTGCCCCGTGACCGGCATGCCGGTCACGAACATGTGATGCGCCCAGACCATGAACGACAGGATCGCGATCGACGCGGTTGCGTACACCATCGAGCTATAGCCGAACAGCGGCTTGCGCGAGAACGCCGGGATCACCTGCGAGACGATCCCGAACGCCGGCAAGATCATGATGTACACCTCGGGGTGCCCGAAGAACCAGAAGATGTGCTGGTACATGACCGGGTCGCCGCCGCCTGCCGCATTGAAGAACGACGTGCCGAAGTGACGGTCGAACAGCACCATCGTGATCGCGCCCGCCAGAACTGGCATCACGGCGATCAGCAGGTACGCGGTGATCAGCCAGGTCCAGACGAACATCGGCATCTTCATCAGCGTGAGGCCGGGTGCGCGCATGTTCAGGATCGTCACGACGATGTTGATACCGCCCATGATCGACGACGCACCCATCAGGTGGATCGCGAAAATCGCGAAGTCCATGCCCGGGCCCATCTGCGTGGAGAGCGGCGCGTACAGCGTCCAGCCCGCGGCGGTCGCGCCGCCCGGTGCGAAGAACGAGCCGACCAGCAGGACGGCCGCGACCGGCAGCAGCCAGAAGCTGAAGTTGTTCATCCGCGCGAAAGCCATGTCCGATGCGCCGATCTGCAGCGGCACCATCCAGTTCGCGAAGCCGACGAACGCCGGCATGATCGCGCCGAACACCATGATCAGCCCGTGCATGGTGGTCAACTGGTTGAAGAACTCGGGACGCATGATCTGCAGACCCGGCTCGAACAGTTCGGCACGGATCATCAGCGCCATCACGCCCCCGGACAGGAACATGGTGAACGAGAAGATCAGATACAGCGTACCGATGTCCTTGTGGTTGGTTGCGAACAGCCAACGGCGCCAGCCATGCGGCGTTTCGTGGGCATGGTCGCCGTGCACGTGCTCGTGGCCCGCGACTACATCGTGTCCGATGCTAGACATGACAATCTCCTAAAGCGAATTCTGCGGTGCTGACCATGAACACGTCAGGCTGCCGGGCTGATCTGAACGCGCCGGGCTTCCTTCGCGTCGGTGCCGCCGGTGATCGTTTCCGGCTTCTTCAAAATAATATGATCGTCGGCAATGCCGGCTGCTTTCAGCGCGTCGCGAACGGCTTCGGCGCGACTCTTCGCGAGCTTCGCGTTGACGTCGGCGGAGCCGGTTGCGTCGGTGAAGCCCGACAGCGTGAATTTCGCGTCCGGATGCGCCTTCGCGTAGGCCGCGGCCGCGTCGACCGCCGCTTTCGCGTCGGCCGGCAGCGTGCTCTTGCCGGTCTCGAAGTAGATGCTCGCCGGCAGCGCGGCCTCTGCGTTGTTCGAAGCAGCCGCGCCAGCCTCGTTGCCCGATGCGGCCGGTGCGGACGCCGCTTCTGCGCCCGAGGCTGCTTCCGCGCCCGATGCCGCAACGGTGCCGCTCGCGGCAGCACCGGCGTTGGCCAGATGATCGCCGCCTTCCGGCAGCTTGCCGTTGCGCGCGTCGGCGACCTGCTTCGGCTGCAGGATGTCGCCCGTGTGGTTGCCCCACGAGTTACGTTCGTACGTGATCACCGAGGCGATTTCGACGTCGTTCAGCGTCGGCGCCCACGAAGGCATCGCGTTCTTGCCCTTCAACACGAGGCTCACGTGCTGCCCGATCGGACCGTTGGCGATCTTGCTGCCGTCGAGCGCCGGGAATGCGCCCGCGCCCTTGCCGGTCGGCTGGTGGCAGACCGCGCAGTTCGACGCGTAGACCTTGCCGCCGCGTTCCATCAGCTCGGCCATCGTGTAGGTCTTGTTCGGATCGTCCTGGCCGGCGGCCATTTTCTTCTTCTCCTCGTCGACCCACTTCGCGTAGTCGTCGGCAGACAGCACCTCGACGACGACCGGCATGAACGCGTGTTCCTTGCCGCACAGTTCGGTACAGAAGCCGCGGAACGTGCCGGTGCGGTTGGCCTTGAACCACGTGTCGCGCACGAAGCCGGGAATCGCGTCCTGCTTCACGCCGAAGGCCGGCACGTACCAGGAGTGGACCACGTCGTTCGCGGTGGTGATGATGCGGATTTTCTTGTCGACCGGCACCACGAGCGGGTTGTCGACTTCCTGCAGATACAGCGTGGAGATCGGCTCGCGGCCGTCGGTTTGCGCGCGCGGCGTGGCGAGCGTGGACAGGAAGCCGATGCCCTCGCCCGGCCCCTTCACGTAGTCGTAGCCCCACTTCCACTGGTAGCCAGTGACCTTGATCGTGAGGTCGGCGTTCGAGGTGTCCTTCATCGCGACGACGGCCTTGGTGGCGGGCAGCGCCATCAGCACGACGATGATGAACGGCACGATCGTCCAGATGATTTCGACGGTGGTGCTTTCGTGGAAATTGGCTGCGTTGTGGCCTTTCGATTTGCGGTGCGCGAAGATCGAATAGAACATCACGCCGAACACACCGATGAAGATCACGGTGCAAAGTCCCAGCATGAACATGTGGAGGCTGAACAGCTCCTCAGCGATTCTCGTTGCAGGCGGCTGGAGATTGATCGCGTTGACGGCAGGGCCGCCCGGAGCATCGCCCACTGCCAGGGCGGCACCGGCGAAAAGCAGTCCGCTCGTCGCCAGCACGCTCATGAGCGCTCGCTTGATTGTTTTCATAGCTTCCTTACCCAAATTTTCCATTCAAACCCCTCGACCCCGCTGGCAGCGTGTCGCGCCCCCTTGAACGCCGCGCGTCCGGCACCATCTAACAACGTGCCAGCCACATACGTAGTTCGCCTGCGAACTGCGCGCGCCGATTCTGCGCGAGGTGTTGCCCGATCATGATCGTCTGCCCGCGCGAGACCAGCTTGATCTGATCGCGTGGCGTTGCGCCCGGCTCTATCCGCACCCAGCGCGGATTGAATTCGAACTGCGTAATCTGCTCGGCGCTGACCTGCTCGATCACGAGCCGGTTCGGAAACAACCGGATGCGCTCGTAATCGACAGCATGACGCGCATATATTGCAAACGCGATACCTACGGCCAGCAATTCGATTCCGGTGAACGGCAACACCAGCCAGGCGCCGACCAGAACCAGCATGAATGCAATTGCCAACGAAAACAACGCAAGCGACACGTACAGACAGACAAACTGCCGCGGCGATATCGAGCAGTTACGCTTCATGGTCCAGTCCCTGAGGACCGGTTCTGAATCCGCCAGCAGATGATCTGATGCGCCCATCGCTGCCTCCTGCGAATCGTCGAGTCCCGCCTGCCTTCTTTTACTTCCGGATGCATCTCGCGGCCGCCGTTCGAGTCACTGTTTCCAGCATCACTCGCGAGCGCGCCAACCCCTACCGCATCACTTCATTTTGCAGCCCCGCGCCTCAGGCTTGCCACCCCAAATGTGGGAACCTCGGGTGACAAACTGACGCATTATAGGCGTGATCCATAGCATCGACAAGCAAGCCCCAATCGGCCCACAAGCCAGGCGCGACAAGCCTTCGCGCCATTTTGCCCAGCATTTTGCGGCTCTTTTGAAGGGCAAATCCCAGGCATAACGGATGTCCTCTTTACCGCTTTTGCAACACGTCAACCGCACCGTCGGCAAGCAGTTGATGACAGCACCGCAATCTGCTATCCACGCTTGCCCGGACCTCGTCCGATGTCCTCGAGCCGCACGATGCCATGTCCTTCCGCCGTGGTGCGCGGCACGGCTTTCCATGCGTGGCCGTAGATCACCTCGAAGGTCAGCGCGATCGTGCCGTCGGCGCGCCGGCGCGCTTCGAGCGCGGCGAGCAGGGCTTTGTGCAACCGACGCGTGAGCACGCCGTCATGCGCATCGCGCTCGAACGGGTACGCGCCCCAGCGACGCACGTCCGCGAGCAGCGACTCGGGCGACTTATAGGTGATCGTCAGCGTCTCCTGGTCCATCACCGGAATCTCGAAGCCAGCCTCGACGAGCATGTCGCCGAGGTCGTGCATGTCGACGAAGTCGATCACATGCTTGCGAGACGCGACGCCGTGCGCGGCCTCGATCTCGGCGTAGGCACCGCGCAACTCCTTCAGCGTATCGGGGCCGAGCGTGCTGAACATTAGCAGGCCGTTGACCTTCAGCACGCGCTGCCATTCGGGAAAGACCAGATCGGGCCGCGAGTGCCAGTGCAGCGCGAGGTTGGACCAGATGAATTCGAATGCGCCGGACGTGAACGGCAGCGCGGAGAAATCGGTTTGCGCGAAGCGCGGGCCACGCGCGCCGAGCGCCTTGCCGAGCGAGGCGGGAAGAAAGCGCCGCCAACTGGTGTCGCCGGCATCGTGACGCAGCGCGCGGCGGAGCATGCCGTGCGACAGATCAGCGCCGAACACCGGCGCCTCGGGAAAGCGTTCGCGCAATGCGGGGAGGTCTTCGCCCGCGCCGCAACCGGCGTCGAGCACGCTCGAGGGCGCCACCTTGATGTAATCGAGGCGCTCGCGCATGCGCTGCGCAATCTCTCGCGGCAGGAACGCAACCTCGTCGAAGGTGGCAGCGCGACGGTCGAAAATACGCCTGAGGCGCCGTGAATCGTAGGCCGGACGGCCAGATTGAGCGGATGTTGGGGACATGTGTGTCGTGCTGGCGTGAGCTCGAAGTATACTCGGTCGTTCCCCTCCATTCAGCGAGAACGGCTTTCACCGGCGCTCACTCGTGCGATTCCAGTCATTTTCTTCGTCGTGTCGAAATCAGGTGGCGCGTTTTGCGCGCGGTCTGCATTCGGCATGGCCGCGGGCCTTGAACGCCGCGCTGCCGAACCTGTGCGCGTTGTGCGGCAATTTGTCGCATAAGACGTTGTGCGACGGTTGCGACGCGGCCTACTGGAACGAGAGCCGGCTGCGCTGCACCGTTTGCGCGGTGCCGTTGCCGGCGTCACGCTGGGTCGCTCAGGCGCGGTATCGCTGCGCGGATTGCGTGGCCGAGCCGCCGCCGTTCGACGCGAGCTTCGCGCTCGCCGACTATCGCGCGCCGCTCGATACGCTCGCGGTCGGCCTGAAGTTTCGCGCCCGGCTGATGCTCGCGCGAGACTTCGCGCAACGCCTCGCGCGGCTCGCTGAAGCCAGTTGGCACGACGCGGCCGAGCGGCCCGACGTGATCGCGCCTGTGCCGCTCGCCGGTCGCCGTCTGGTCGAGCGCGGCTACAACCAGGCCTGGCAGATCGCGCGGCCGCTCGCCCGGGCGCTCGGCGTGCGCGGCGACCCCACGCTGCTCGAACGAACGCTCGACACCGCGCCGCAATCGCGCCTCGATCTCGATGCGCGCCGGCAGAACGTCGGCCGCGCGTTTCGCGTCGCGCGCCCAGTGCGCGGCCTGCACGTCGGCATCGTCGACGATGTCATGACGAGCGGCGCGACGCTCGAAGCGCTCGCGCATACGCTGAAGGCCGCCGGCGCGCGGCGGGTTACGAACTTCGTCGCGTTGCGCACTCCGAAAAACTAGCTTTTACGTGGTCTTCCTATGTTCAACGTCGTTCTCGTAGAACCCGAAATTCCGCCCAACACCGGCAACGTGATTCGCCTGTGCGCGAACACCGGCGCCCGGCTGCACCTGATCGAGCCGCTCGGCTTCCCTCTCGACGACACCAAGATGCGGCGCGCCGGCCTCGACTATCACGAGTACGCGGAAATGAATGTGCATGCCGATTGGGACGCGTTCATCGCGAAAGAAACGCCCGACGCGTCGCGCATGTTTGCATTTACGACGCGCGGCTCGGGGCGCTTTCACGACCACGCGTTTCAACCGGGCGACTGGTTCGTGTTCGGCGCCGAAACGCGCGGCCTGCCCGGCACGGTGCTCGAGCGCTTTGCGAACGAACAGCGCGTGCGTCTGCCGATGCGTCCCGGCAATCGCAGTCTGAATCTGTCGAATACGGTGGCGATCGTGGTGTTCGAAGCGTGGCGTCAGGCCGGCTTCGAAGGCGGCGCCTGACGGCGTTCGAGCTCGGCCTCGTAGCGTGCGAACATCGCGTCGTCGAAGCACGCGAACGTCACGTGCTTCATGTGTGGTGTGCGCGGCAACGTGTCGAGTACGGTCGCGACCGCGATGCTGACCGCATCGTCGGCGGGGAAACGGTAGATACCGCAGCTGATCGCTGGAAACGCGATGCTCGTGCACTGAGTTTCGCGCGCGACTTCGAGTGAGCGCTGATAGCACGATGCGAGCAGGTCGGCTTCGCCATGCGCGCCGCCACGCCACACTGGACCGACCGCGTGAATAACATGCTTCGCGGGCAGACGATAGCCGGCGGTGATTTTGGCGTCGCCGGTCGCGCAGCCGCCGAGCGTTTCGCATTCGCGCAGCAACTCCTTGCCGGCCGCGCGATGAATCGCGCCATCCACACCCCCGCCACCGAGCAGCGAAGTATTCGCGGCATTGACGATCGCATCGACGGCGAGCGTCGTGATATCGACCACGCGCGCTTCGAGCGTGCACGTGCCAAGCCTGAGATTGAAGGTGGGCATGGGAACCTCGCTGACCCGAGTCTCGCTCACGAAGTGGATAACCCGAAGTGGACAACCAGGCGAGGCAGCCGTTCAACGCGAATTTCCGCTAAACGGCTGACAGAAAAGGCTTCATTCCGCCTTCGAATCGCGCCGCAGGAGCGCGCTAACCGCATCGCGCGGCGCCACGCCGTCGAACAGCACCGCGCAGACCGCCTGCGTGATCGGCATCTCGATTGCATGAGCACGTGCGATCGAGAGTACCGCCCGCGCGCAGCGCACGCCTTCGGCCACGTGACCGAGACCGCCGAGGATGTCGTCGAGCGTGCGGCCCGTGGCGAGTTGCAGGCCCACGGTGCGGTTGCGCGACAGATCGCCGGTAGCAGTCAGAATCAGATCACCGAGGCCGGTCAACCCGGTAAAGGTTTCCGCGCGCCCACCGAGCGTCACGCCAAGGCGCGACATTTCGGCGAGGCCGCGGGTGATCAGCGCCGCGCGTGCATTGAGGCCGAGGCCGAGGCCATCGGCGATGCCCGTGGCGATGGCGAGCACGTTTTTCACCGCGCCGCCCACTTCGACGCCGACGACGTCGTCGCCGGTATAAATGCGCATCGCGCCGTGATGGAATGCCGCGACCGTGCGTTCGCGGCACGCCGCCGACGGGCTCGCGATCGTCAACGCAACCGGCAGCCCCTGCCCGACTTCGCGCGCGAAGCTCGGTCCGGACAACACGCCGTTGCTCGCATGCTCGGGTAATTCCGCCGCGACCGCCTGATGCGGCAACAACTGCGAATCCGCTTCGAACCCCTTGCACAGCCACACGATATGCGCGGGCACCTTGCCCGCATCGCGCATCGCGCGCAACAGGCCGCGCAGGCCAGCCACGGGCGTCGCGACCACGCACAGCGCATCATCGTCGAGCGCGTGATCGAGCGCCACTCCGAGATCCGCTTCAAAGCGAAGCGCGGGCGGCAACGCGACGCCCGCCAGATAGCGGGCGTTTTCATGCGAAGTGGAAAGCTCGGCGATGAGCGCGGACTCGCGCGCCCACAACACCGTGTGGTGCCTTAAGGCCAGATGGCCGGCGAGGGCGGTGCCCCAGGCGCCAGCGCCGAGAACGGCGACTTTCATAGCCGGCACTGCGCGCGGCGCCTTAATGCGTGACGCCTTTTTGCGCCGCGCCGTCCTGCTGGGCCGCGCTCATCTGGGCGAGACGCTGCTCGTACAGCGCCTGGAAGTTGATCTCGGCGAGGTGGATCGGCGGGAAGCCGGCGCGGGTGATCGCATCGGCGATGTTCGAGCGCAGGTACGGGAACAGGATGGTCGGGCAGGCAATGCCGACGAGCGGATCGATCTGCTCGGCAGGAATGTTGCGAATGTCAAAAATGCCGGCCTGTTTCGCTTCGATCAGGAACGCGACCTTGTCCGACACCTTGGCCGTGACCGTGCCCGTCACGAGAATTTCAAACACGGATTCGGCGAGGCGCTCGGCCTTCACGTCGACTTCGACTTCGACCGACGGCATTTCCTGCTCGAGGAAGATACCCGGCGAATTCGGCTGCTCGAGCGACATGTCCTTCAGATAGATGCGCTGGATGTTGAAGAACGGCTGGTTATTCTCGTCGGACATGATGGTGATTCCTGATAGGTGTGCGTGGCGGCGGCCGATGCACGCATGGGCCGCCAGATTATTGCGCCGGCTCGCCGGCTCCACGAGGAGCGCGTGCGCCGGCTTATCGAGTGGTCCGCCCGCTCGCGCGGCGCGAAACGCGCGAACTCAGGCTGCTTCGAGCAGCGGCGTCAGACCGCCCGCGCGATCGAGCGCGGAAAGGTCATCATAGCCGCCCACATGCGTCTCGCCGATGAACACCTGCGGCACCGTGCGACGACCGGTCCGGGTCATCATCTCCTCACGACGGCCCGGGTCCTTGTCGATCAGTACTTTCTCAACGTGCTCGACGCCGCGCGACTTTAAAAGACGTTCGGCCATCTGGCAATACGGGCACACCTGGGTGCTGTACATGATCACTTTGTTCACTTGGCTGCTCCTTGTTTCACAACCGGCATACCGGCTTTCTGCCAGGCATCGACGCCGCCCTCGAGAACATGGACTTCCGCGTATCCCGCTTCCTGCACGATACGCGCGGCCTTGTTCGACTGCTGGCCGGTCTGGCACACCAGCAGCACCGGGTTGCTCTTGTTCTTCGCGAGTTGCGTGACTTTCGCCTGCAACTCTGCGAATTCGAAATGCCGTGCCGAGGGCAGGTGCCCCTTGGCGTAATCGGCGGACGGCCGCAGATCGATGACCGCCGCGTTGCGCCGGTTGATCAGTTGCGTGGCTTCAGCGGCCGACAGGCCGCCACGTCCACGCCGACTGATGGTCGGCCACAGCAGCAACCCACCAGAGATAAGGACGATTGCGATCAGGACAAGGTTTGTGTATTCGGTGAAAAACTTCACGGAAGATCCGCCGGAAAGAGAGAAATCGAAAAGGTCAACCCGAGCATTATAAAATAACCGTTCGACGCGATGGCGATGCGCCGCCCGAGGCGCCGCACAGAGCGAGACCGCTTCCTCACTACCGACCGGCAACTCTCATGTACAAACTCGTTCTCATCCGCCACGGCGAATCGACTTGGAACAAGGAAAACCGCTTCACCGGCTGGGTCGACGTCGACCTCACCGAGCAGGGCAACCTCGAGGCGCAGCAGGCGGGCGGGCTGCTCAAGGAATCGGGCTATACGTTCGACATCGCCTACACGTCGGTGCTCAAGCGCGCGATCCGCACGCTGTGGCATGTGCAGGACCAGATGGATCTGATGTACCTGCCCGTCGTACATTCGTGGCGCCTGAACGAACGCCACTACGGCGCGCTGTCGGGTCTGAACAAGGCCGAAACCGCCGCGAAGTTCGGCGACGAGCAGGTGCTGGTCTGGCGCCGCAGCTACGACACGCCGCCGCCCGCGCTCGAGCCCACCGACGAGCGCGCGCCGTACACCGATCCGCGCTACGCCAAGGTGCCGCGCGAGCAACTGCCGCTGACCGAGTGCCTGAAAGACACGGTCGCGCGCGTGTTGCCGCTGTGGAACGAGTCGATTGCGCCGGCCATCAAGTCGGGGCGCAGCATCCTGATCGCCGCGCACGGCAACTCGATCCGCGCGCTGGTCAAGTATCTCGACAACATCTCGGACAGCGACATCGTCGGTCTCAACATCCCGAACGGCGTGCCGCTCGTCTATGAACTCGACGACAACCTGAAGCCGATCAAGCACTACTATCTCGGCGACCAGGACGCGATCGCCAAGGCGCAAGCCGCGGTCGCGAGCCAGGGCAAGGCGGGCTGATCCGGCATTTCCGGGCGCGGCCCACGCCACGAAAACGCGCGGGGCCGCACGCAGACAACCGGGCCGACAAGAAATTCTGTATTGCGCCCGGCGGTCAGATTCAGAGGCCCGCTGCAGGGTTCACCGTAGCGGCGACCGCATCCGCTGGCCTTGCGCGGCAACTCTCAGTTCCGACCCGCCGAGTGCCATGTCGTACGGCTCGTCATCCGCGGCTCGGGTCGCAAGAACCAGGACCTTCCCGTACTGTCGAAGCACGATTGCCTGCACCGCGCCCTGAGCAGGCGGGTGTGCAGTTATACTTGTCCGTCCAATCTTTATCGACGCTGCCACGCGCTTCCGACCGCAACAGACTCTATGCGAAAGAACCTGAAAAATATCGGCCTGATTGCCGCGGGCCTTGCTACCGGTGTCTTTGCCACCCTGCAATACTCCGCCTCGGCCCAGCAACCCGCTAGCGCCGCGGTCGCCCCGCTGCCGCTAGACCAGCTCAGGCTTTTCGCCGAAGTGTTCGGGCAGATCAAGCACGAATACGTCGAACCGGTCGACGACAAGAAGCTGCTCACCGCCGCGATCAAGGGCATGGTGTCCAGCCTCGACCCGCACTCGTCGTACCTCGACAAGACCGACTACGAAGAGCTGCAGGAGCAGACCAAGGGCCGCTTCGCGGGCCTCGGCATCGAAATTTCGTCGGAAGACGGCCTGATCAAGGTGATTTCGCCAATCGAAGACACGCCCGCGTTCCGCGCCGGCATCCGTCCGGGCGACCTGATCACACGCATCAACGACAAGCCCGTGCGCGGCATGACGCTCGACCAGGCGGTCAAGCAGATGCGCGGCGATCCGGGCACCAAGGTCACGCTGACCATCTTCCGCAAGACCGACGACCGCACGTTCCCGCTCACCGTCACGCGCGCGATCATCAAGGTGCAGTCGGTGAAGGGCAAGATCGTCGCGCCGGGCTTCGCGTACGTGCGCATCACGAGCTTCCAGGAACGCACCACGCCCGACCTCGCGGCCAAGCTGCAGGATCTCGCGCGCCAGGAGCCGAACCTGAAGGGCCTCATCCTCGACCTGCGCAACAACGGCGGTGGTCTGCTGCAAAGCGCGGTCGGCGTCGCGGGTGCGTTCCTGCCGCCGAATTCGGTGGTGGTGTCGACCAACGGCCAGATTCCGGATTCGAAGCAGATCTATCGCGACACCTACGATAACTACCGTCTGCAATCGTTCGACAGCGATCCGCTCAAGGACGTCCCGGCCATCTTCAAGACCGTGCCCATGATCGTGCTGACCAACGCGTACTCGGCGTCGGCGTCGGAAATCGTCGCGGGCGCGCTGCAGGATCAGCACCGCGCGCTGATTCTCGGCAAGACCACGTTCGGCAAGGGGTCGGTACAAACCGTGCGCCCCTTGACGGCCGACACCGCACTGCGCCTCACCACCGCGTATTACTACACGCCGAGCGGCCGTTCGATCCAGAACAAGGGCATCCGCCCCGACATTCCGGTCGATCAGTACGCGGACGGCGATCCGGACGACGCGCTCGTGACCCGCGAAGTCGACTACTCGAATCACCTCGCGAACACGCAGGACCCGAACGAGAAGAAGGAAGCGGAGCAGCGCGAGCAGGAGCGCATGGAGCAACTGCGTCAGCTCGAAGAGCAGAACGACAAGAAGACGCCGGAACAGCGCCAGAAGGAGCGCGAACGCAAGCCGGTCGAGTTCGGTTCGGCTGACGACTTCATGCTGCAACAGGCAGTCGACAAACTCGAAGGCAAGCCGGTTCAGGAATCGAAGTCGTTGATGGAACGCCGTCTCGCGCAGAACAAGCCGGGCACGTCGGCCTCCGCGCCGGTCGCGGTGAAGCCGACGCAACCGGTACCGGGCGCATCGGGACCGGCGCCGGCTTCGGCACCGGCTCCCGCTGGCAAGTAAGCTGACCAACAGGCAGCGAACCCCGCGCGTGTCTTCGCAGCACGATAGTCTGCGAAGACACGCCGCAACAGTTTCAGCAAAAGCCGCCGTCTAACCGGTGGCGCATCACGGCAAGCCGCAACCGCCACCCTCCCCGCGCGATTAAAATAACAGCCACGAATGCGCGCCGCGGCCCCTCGGCCTGCCTCTCCTTGCGCGACACAGCGACATAGCGACACACCCCACGCGCCCCGCCATGAATGACGATCAACTCCTTCGCTACTCCCGCCACATCCTCGTCGATGAAATCGGCATCGAGGCGCAGCAGCGTTTTATCGACGCCCACGCGATCATCGTCGGCGCGGGCGGGCTCGGTTCGCCAGCCGCGCTGTATCTCGCGGCGGCGGGCGTCGGCCGTCTGACGCTCGTCGATGCCGATACCGTCGACCTGACTAATCTACAACGACAGATCCTGCACGTGAGCGCGTCGGTTGGACGTAGGAAGGTCGAGTCCGGGCGCGACATGCTCGCGCGGATCAATCCCGAGGTCGTCGTCAACGCGGTGGCCGAGCGCGTCGACGATGCGTGGCTCGACCGCGAGGTGCCGCACGCGAGTGTCGTGCTCGATTGCACCGACAACTTCGCGACGCGTCACGCGATCAACCGCGCGTGCGTCAAGCATCGCGTGCCGCTCGTGTCGGGCGCGGCGCTGCGCTTCGACGGCCAGATCAGCACTTTCGATTTCCGCGATGAAGCGTCGCCGTGCTACGCGTGCGTGTTTCCCGAAGACCAGCCCTTCGAAGAAGTCGCATGCTCGACGATGGGCGTGTTCGCGCCGACGGTCGGCATCATCGGTTCGATGCAGGCTGCCGAAGCGCTGAAGGTGATCGGCGCAATCGGCACGCCGCTCGTGGGCCGCCTGACGATGCTCGATTCGCTGCGGATGGAATGGAACACGATGCGCATCGGACGTCAGCCGGATTGTCCGGTGTGCGGCCACGCGCACGGGTCTTGAGGCGGTTCTGCACTGCCCGTTCGCGTGACGCCGAAATAGCAGAACGCCGCACATGTGCGGCGTTTTTTCGTTCAACGAGGCACGACGATGCGCGTCAGATTCAAACCAGCGCGACCCGCTTGAGCGCCGCCTGCACCTCCTCCGGCTCGAACGAAGCCAGCACGTCGGCAACGGGCTTTTCGAGCGTCTTCAGATGCGAGCGCAGCACCTCCTGCTTGACCTCGAGGAGTTGGCTCGGATGCATCGAAAACTCGGTCAGACCCATGCCGAGCAGCAGACGCGTCAACGCCGGATCGCCCGCCATCTCACCGCACACCGACACGGGCACGCCCGCGCGCTTCGCCTCGCGCAGCGTGAACGCGATCAGATGCAGCACGGCCGGATGCAGCGGGTCGTACAGATGCGCGACCGCGTTGTCCGCGCGATCGATCGCCAGCGTGTACTGAATCAGATCGTTGGTGCCGATCGACAGGAAATCGAGCCGCTTCAGAAACAGCGGCAACGCGATCGCGGCGGCCGGGATCTCGATCATCGCGCCCACCTGCACGTTCGGATCGTAAGCGATACCCGCGTCGTCGAGTTGACGCTTCGCTTCGCGGATCAGATCGAGCGTCTGGTCGATTTCCTGCGCGTGCGCGAGCATCGGGATCAGGATCTTCACCCTGCCGAACGCCGACGCGCGCAGGATCGCGCGCAACTGCGTGAGGAACATCTGCGGCTCGGACAGGCTCCAGCGAATCGCGCGCAAACCGAGCGCCGGATTCGCGGCGGTCTCGTAGCCGTCGCCGCCCATCGAATCGAGCGGCTTGTCGGCGCCGACGTCGATCGTGCGGATCGTGACCGGCAAGCCGTTCATCAGTTCGACCGCGCGACGATACGCGCTGAACTGCGCCTCCTCTTCGGGCATCCGGTGCTTGTGATTCATGAACAGAAACTCGGTGCGGAACAGACCCACGCCGGTCGCGCCCGATTCGACCGCCGCGCGCGCGTCGTCCGGCAACTCGATGTTCGCGCACAGTTCGATGCGCGTGCCGCACAGCGTTTGCGTCGGCGAGAACTTGAGCCGTTGCAGCTTGCGCTGCTCGAGCTCCTTCTCGCTTTGCCGGTACGAGTATTCCTCGAGCACGATCGGCGCGGGATCGACGATCACGATGCCGTGGTCGCCATCGACGATGATCAGATCGTCCTGGCGGATCAGCGCGCTCGCATGCTGCACGCCGACCGCGGCCGGAATGCCGAGGCTGCGCGCGACGATCGCGGTGTGCGACGTGCGCCCGCCCAGATCGGTGACGAAGCCCTGGAACGTCTGCGTCTTGAACTGCATCATGTCGGCCGGCGCGATGTCGTGCGCGACCACGATCATCTCGTCGCACGCGCCATGCACGTTGCCGACGATGCCCGGCGCGCCCGCGAGCGCCTTCAGCACGCGCTCGACGACCTGCTCGATATCGGCCTTGCGCTCGCGCAGGTATTCGTCTTCGATAGCGTCGAAATGGCGCGACAGTCTTTCGAGCTGTTCGGTCAGCGCCCATTCCACGTTGTAGCGGCGCGTGCGGATCAGGTCGATGGTTTCCTGAACGAGCATGACGTCATTCAGGATCATCGTGTGAACGTCGATGAACGCGCCCATTTCGCTCGGGGCATCCGCGGCAAGATCGGCGCGCAATACGTTGAGTTCTTCATGCACGCGTTGCTGAGCCGCGCGAAAACGCCCCACCTCCCCTTCGATCTGGGGCGGTTCGATCAGATAGTGGTCTACGTCGAGTGCTGCCGGGGCGATCAGATAGGCCCGCCCGATAGCGATACCGCGTGACACGGGAATTCCATGCAGCGTGAATGACACGCGCACCTCCTCTAGTTGTGTAATGCCGCGGCAAACCGCTGCAATGCTCTCAGACTGTACTGGGCATTATAAATTCCGCGCCTTTTTGAAGTGTGTCAGCGATGTGTGCAGCGCAGCACGGATTATCGCAATGAGGTGCCCTCGTACCCGGCGAAGCTTCGCTTTATACA
Source organism: Paraburkholderia sp. CI3 (assembly GCF_050436505.1). Lineage (NCBI taxonomy): Bacteria > Pseudomonadati > Pseudomonadota > Betaproteobacteria > Burkholderiales > Burkholderiaceae > Paraburkholderia > Paraburkholderia sp. CI3. Next base: position 3,405,898 of record NZ_JBNDMI010000004.1, on the reverse strand, counting down.
CGTCGCGCAAAACATATGGTTTAAACATTGAAAACGCATGTCGCCTTACGCACTCTTCCCGATGGCTTTCGCGCCGCTTCTAGATCCCTTTAATCTCGATTAACAGCGCGCCTCTTCTGATATTCAGACGTCGGCGGCGAAAAAAAACCGCGGACTGAGCCGCGGCATTTTCGGGTTTGTCGAACGCAAAGCGCGCGCCTTTATTGACCTTCGCCAAATTTATCGGCGATCAGTTTCAAGAGCGCGTCCATCGCGTCCTGTTCGTCGGTGCCTTCCGTTTCGATCAGCACGGTACTGCCGATGCCCGCGGCCAGCATCATCACGCCCATGATGCTCTTCGCGTTGATACGACGGCCATTGCGGCTCATCCAGATTTCCGCCTGGTAGTTGCCCGCGAGTTGCGTCAACTTGGCCGACGCGCGCGCGTGCAGCCCCAGCTTGTTCACAATTGTCGTTTCCTGTTGCAGCATGTGATGGTCCGAAGCGCGGGTGAATGAAATGGTGAAAAGTGTTACTGCAAAGCGGCTTCAATGCGATCGGCACCGTTGCGAAACCGCTTGAATCCGTCGAAGCTTGCCTGCTAACCAGCCCGGCTTAAAGGCCGGGCGCGTCCGTCTTTTGCGTCAGATCGGCATCGGCCGGCAAAGCGGGAACACAGTCGGCGGCCGCCGCGTCAGGCGGCAGCGCCGGCAGGCACTCGGCAGCGCTCGCTGGCGGCGTGACCGCTGTCGGCATCGCCGGTCCGATCGCGTGCACGCCCTTGGTCGCGCCGGCGAGCGCCTTGTCGACGAGCGTGTCGAGCGGCGTCGCGCGATAGCAGACCGCGCGCACCAGCATCGGCAGATTGACGCCGCACAGCACACGCACGTCCGGCACGGTGGCGAGCCGGCCCGCAATGTTGGCCGGCGTCGCGCCGAACATGTCGGTCAGCACGAGCGCGCCGTTCTCTTCCTTCAGCCGCACGACTTCCGAATTCGCGAACGCGACGACCTGCGCAGGATCGCAATCCGGCGACACGTCGATCACGCCGATACGCGCCGGCAAACCGCCATAGATGTGGGAAATGCAATCGCGCAACGCGGTGGCGAATGGAGCGTGCGCAATGATCAGAATGCCTGCCATGTCAGCCTTACTGCAAAAGAACGGCCCCAAACCGTGGAGCGGGACTCGAGCCCGGTTCGCCATCGCCCCGGACCGGCCGTGGGTCGCGAGGGCGGGAATGCATCGTCGGGCGAGCGGGCATTGTAGCAGCCTCATTTTCGCGCCAATCCCGACGCCACGCCTGATGCGGATTTACTACACAGATTGGGGGTGCAGCCGGGCAATCAAGGCCACTGCGTCGGCGCGCCACGCGAGCGCCACGCGTCAGCCGACCGCGCGCTCCAGCGCGTCGACGAACATCGCGGCGACGTCGAAGCCGGTCTGGTCCATGATCTCGCGGAAACACGTCGGGCTCGTGACGTTGACTTCGGTGAGCCAGTCGCCGATCGCATCGAGTCCGACCAGCAGCAGGCCGCGCGCCGCCAGCACCGGCGCGAGCGTATCGGCGATCTTGCGATCCTGCTCGCTGAGCGGCCGCGCGACGCCCAGTCCGCCGGCCGCCAGATTGCCGCGCACCTCATTACCCTGAGGAATGCGAGCGAGCGAGTAAGGCACCGCCTCGCCGCCGATCAGCAGGATGCGCTTGTCACCTTCCTTGATCTCGGGGATGAATTTCTGCGCCATCACCGAGCGCGCGCCGTCGTGGCTCAGCATTTCGACGATCGAGCCGAGGTTCATGCCGTCCGCCTTCACGCGGAATACGCCCATGCCGCCCATGCCGTCGAGCGGCTTCAGGATCACGTCGCCGTGCTGTTCGTGGAACGCGCGCAGACGCGCCGGGTCGCGAGTGACCAGCGTCGGCGCGACGAACTGCGCGAACTCGCCGATTGCGAGCTTCTCCGAATGATCGCGGATCGCCTGCGGTTTGTTGAAGATGCGCGCGCCGCCACGCTCGGCCAGTTCGAGCAGCCAGGTCGACGTCACGTATTCCATGTCGAACGGCGGGTCCTTGCGCATCACGACCGCGCCGAAGCTCGCGAGCGCGCGCGGCGTGGCGGCATCGGCGGCAAACCAGACATCACGATGCAGATCCGTGGTATCGCCGACGATCGCAATGCGCTGCACGTTCGCCTCGACATCGCCGCCCGTCCACGCCAGATGCTTCGGCTCGCAGGTGTACACCGTGTGACCGCGCCGCGCCGCTTCGGCCATCATCGCGTAGGTCGTGTCTTTGTAGATCTTGAAATGGCTGAGCGGATCGGCGATGAAAAGAATGTCCATGAAAGTCCCGGTGCGCCCTGAGGGGCGTGACATTGTTCGTCAATATAGTCTTTGAAGACGGCGATGGCGGCACGCATGCCGCCATCCTGCCGCGCGAGGCGGCTTAGACCTGGATCGCTTCAGGATCGGTCTTTTCGAGTTCGACCGCTGCGGCCAGCAACCCGAGCCGCGCCACGACGCCATACATATAGAAGCGGTTCGGCGGCGCCGCGCCGGGCTTCGCGTGCGCATCGGGCAGCGCCGTGTGTTCAAAGCCGAGAGGCACGAAGTGCATGCCCGGCGCGTTCAGGTTCTGGTCGCGCTCGCGGCTGCCGTGCACGCGATAGAAGCCGCCCACCACATAGCGGTCGATCATGTAGACGACCGGCTCGGCGACTTCCTCGCCGATGCGCTCGAACGTGTAGACGCCTTCCTGCACGATCACGTCGTGCACTTCGAGGCCGTCTTTGGTCGCGGCCATGCGCGTGCGTTCGCGCTTCGTCAGCGCGGCGACTTCCGACGCGTCGTGCACGGTCATCACGCCCATGCCGTAGGTGCCCGCATCGGACTTGATCACGACATACGGTTTTTCGGAGATGCCGTACTCGCGATACTTGCGCGCGATCTTCTTCAGCACGCCGTCGATCGCATCGGCAAGGGCTTCCTCGCCGGTGCGCTGCTGGAAGTCGACGCCCTCGACGTGCGCGAAATACGGATTGATCATCCACGGATCGATCTCGACCATCTTCGCGAACTTCTTCGCGACGTCGTCATAGCACGAGAAATGCGTCGACTTGCGACGCACCGCCCAGCCCGCATGCAGCGGCGGCAGCAGGTACTGCTCGTGCAGGTTTTCGAGCACGGGCGGAATACCGCCGGACAGATCGTTGTTCAGCAGGATCGAGCACGGGTCGAAGTTCTTCAGACCAAGGCGCCGCTGCGAGCGCTCGAGCGGTTCGAGCACCAGCTTCTGGCCGTCCGACAGCGCAATCGTGACCGGGCCGTTGATGGTTTCGTCGAGCGTGCCGAAGCGTACGTTCAGACCCGCCTGGCGCATGATCGACGCAAGCCGGGCGACGTTTTCGAGGTAGAACGCGTTGCGGGTGTGACGCTCGGGAATGACAAGCAGATTCTTCGCGTCCGGGCAGATCTTTTCGATCGAGGCCATCGCGGCCTGCACCGCGAGCGGCAGCACTTCCTGCGGCAGATTGTTGAACGCGCCGGGAAACAGATTGGTGTCGACCGGCGCGAGCTTGAAGCCCGCGTTACGCAGATCGACGGAACAGTAGAACGGTGGCGTGTGCTCCTGCCATTCGAGCCGGAACCAGCGTTCGATAGCGGGCGTGGCGTCGAGGATCTTCCGCTCGAGGTCGAGCAGCGGGCCGTTTAACGCCGTAACTAGGTGCGGAACCATTGATCACTCGCAGACTGGAGAAAAAAGATTGTAGAGCAAATGCTTTGTCCATTTGGGGACGGTTTCTCCATTCGCAAGCAGACTCGAATGCATTCTCCCTATCTCGATGATAGGCGCGGAAAATCGCCGTTCGCAACCCGATCAGCAAGAAAAAAGCCCGCCATGAAGGCGGGCGAAATTGCTGCGCTTGCTTAACCATTTTTCTTACTGACGGGCCCGCGAGCGCGGGCCGAACCGGGACAGGTTCTCCGTTATTCGACTTTCTCGCCGTGCAGGCTCACGTCGAGGCCTTCGCGCTCCTGCTCTTCGGTCACGCGGATGCCCATCACCAGGTCGATGATCTTCAGCAGCACGAAGCTCACCACGCCGCTGTAGATCAGCGTCGTCAGCACGCCCTTCGCCTGCAGGATCACGCTGCCGTCCGAGCCGCTGATGTCCTTGACCGCGAACACGCCGGTCAGCAGCGCACCGATGATCCCGCCGATGCAGTGCACGCCGAACGCGTCGAGCGAATCGTCGTACCCGAACTTGTGCTTGAGCCACGTGGCCGCCCAGAAGCAGACCACACCCGCGACGATACCGATCACGAGCGCGCCGACCGTGCCGACGAAGCCCGACGCCGGCGTAATCGCCACCAGACCCGCGACCGCGCCCGACACGATACCGAGCACCGACGGCTTGCCCTTGGCTGCCCATTCGGCGAACATCCACGCGAGCGCCGCCGCGGCGGTCGCCACCTGCGTCGCGAACATCGCGAAGCCGGCGCGGCCATCCGCTGCCACGGCCGAACCCGCGTTGAAGCCGAACCAGCCGACCCACAGCATCGCGCCACCGATCAGCGTGAGCGTCAGGTTGTGCGGCGCCATCGCTTCCTTGCCATAGCCGACGCGCTTGCCGAGCACCAGACAGCAGACCAGACCCGCGATACCGGCGTTGATGTGCACCACCGTGCCGCCCGCGAAGTCGAGGATGCCCGCGCTAGCCAGCCAGCCGCTCGGCTCCCATACCATGTGTGCGATCGGCGAGTAGACGATGATCGACCACAGCGTCATGAACACCAGCATCGCCGAGAACTTCATGCGGTCCGCGAACGCACCGGTGATCAGCGCCGGCGTGATGATCGCGAAGGTCATCTGATAGACGAAGTAGACCGTCTCGGGGATCGTCGGCGCGAGGTGGCTGACGGTCAGCGTCGTGGCCTTGTCGCCCTTGATGTAGTTCATGCCCGTCATGAACACGCGCGAGAAGCCGCCGATGAACGAGCTGCCCGGCGTGAACGCGAGGCTGTAGCCCACCACGGTCCAGACGATCGTCACGACACAGGTGATCGCGAAGCTTTGCATCAGCGTCGCGAGCACGTTCTTCTTGCGGACCATGCCGCCGTAGAACAGCGCGAGACCCGGGATCGTCATGAACAGCACCAGCGCGGTGGAGGTCAGCATCCACGCGGTGTCGCCGGAGTTGATCTTCGATGAATCGACCGAGAACGGCGCGGTCGGGGTGGCCGGCGCGGCCGCGGCGGCGGCCGATGCATCGGCGGCGGCCGGTGCGCTTGCGGCCGGCGCGGCGGACGCATCGGCGGCGGGAGCCGAGGCCGCCGGGGCAGCGGCTGCGGCGGAGGCGTCCGGTGCGGGCGCGCTCGCCGTCGTATCGGGAGCGGAGGCGGCTGCGGGAGCGGACGCATCGTCCGCGAGGGCGGTGCCGACACCGCCCGCGAGCAGCGAGCCGGCCATCAACAGGGACATCATTAGTTTGCGCATCTTGGTTTTCCTCTTGTCGCTATCCGTGTCGCTATGTTCTGGTCTTTTACAGTGCGTCCGCGCCGGTCTCGCCGGTGCGGATCCGAACCACCTGCTCGATCGGCGTGACGAAGATCTTGCCGTCGCCGATCTTGCCGGTACGCGCGGCGCGCTCGAGCGCCTCGATCGCCTGATCGACGATGTCGTCCGATACCGCCGCTTCGATCTTCACCTTCGGCAGAAAGTCGACGACGTATTCGGCGCCCCGATACAGCTCGGTGTGGCCCTTCTGCCGTCCGAAGCCTTTGACTTCAGTCACCGTGATGCCCGACACGCCGATCGCCGACAGGGCTTCGCGCGCTTCATCCAGCTTGAACGGCTTGATGATTGCGGTAATGAGTTTCATGAAATCCTCGCTAGTTATTGCTGATCCGTTGGGCCCCCGTGGCGTACCCGTGACGGCGGTCTCCTGCGCTACCGGGAAAAGCGCCTGGCAGTGCGCGCGCGGGGCAGTAACAGCAACTCCTATGCCAAGTTGTGTCGGCGCGCGCCTCGCGCGCGTGGCGCAGCGCGCCCGAGCGGCCTTGTCCGAACGGCCAGCGGCGCGGCGGGCGGTGGCGCGGCGGGGGGATCGTTGCTAGAGTGTTCGAACGTTCTGAACGCGAGGGCGCGCACCAAACACGCTCACGCGGCCGCGGCAACCAATACGTCGCGCGCACCAGGATCGCCCGTTCGCCGTAACGGGGCACGGGCGCAATGAAACATGCACATTTTTTGTGCACCAAGGGGAACACGATGAAACAACCGAACGACGTTTTTAACGACTTCCAGGCTCGCGTCAGTGATCTGTTCAAGAATTCGCCGGCCAAGGATGTCGAACGCAACGTCAAGGCAATGCTGTCGCAGGGCTTCTCGAAGCTCGATCTGGTCACGCGCGAGGAATTCGATACGCAGACCCAGGTGCTCGTGCGTACGCGCGCGCGCCTCGAAGAACTCGAACGCCGCGTCGCCGGGCTCGAACAGAAATTGCCGCTCACGCAGACGCCGTAAGCGCTGCTCGCAGCCTTCGCGCTGCGCAGTGCCGCACATCACAGGCAAGCGAGCCGTGACGTCATCAGCGTTTTAGGGGATTTGCGCGCGATGTGAGCGCGCCGTCCGACGGGAGAGAATATGTCGCTTGCCGTGGTGCGCAGCCGCGCGCCGGCCGCTGGCCGTGCGCCCGAAGTGACCGTCGAGGTTCACCTTGCCAATGGACTGCCGTCCTTTTCGATCGTCGGCCTGCCCGACCTGGAAGTGCGCGAGAGCCGTGAACGCGTGCGCGCGGCGCTCCAGAACTGCGGTTTCGATTTTCCAGTCCGCCGCATCACCGTCAACCTCGCGCCGGCCGATCTACCGAAAGAATCCGGTCGTTTCGATCTGCCGATCGCGCTCGGCATCCTCGCCGCAAGCGGGCAGATTCCCGCCGCATCGCTGCTCCATCGCGAGTTTGCCGGCGAGCTGTCGCTGACCGGCGCGCTGCGGCCGATGCGCGGCGCGTTCGCGATGGCCTGCGGCACCGCGCGCGGCGCGCTGGCGAACGCCGGCGACGCTGACGCTTCATCTGAAGCGCGTTCTGCGTTGCCCGCCCTCCTCGATCAACTAGCCGCACCGGCCTTCCATACCCCACAGCTTTACCTGCCGGCCGCGAGCGCGGCGGAAGCGGCGCTCGTGCCCGGCGTCGACGTGTTCGGCGCCGCCGATCTGCCGTCGCTATGCGCGCATCTCGCAGGCTCGCCGGACGCGCGTCTTAGTCCTGTCGCCGCGCCCGAGCTCAACGAGCACGCCGCTGCCCCGGCGCCGGACATGGCCGACGTGATTGGCCAGCGCGCCGCTCGGCGCGCCCTCGAAGTCGCGGCGGCCGGCGGCCATCACGTGCTGCTGATCGGACCGCCCGGCGCCGGCAAGTCGATGCTCGCGGCACGCCTGCCCAGTTTGCTGCCGCCCATGACCGACAACGAAGCGCTCGCCTCCGCCGCGCTACTGTCCGCGAGCCGCATCGGCTTCAAGCCGTCGCAGTGGCGCCAGCGGCCGTTTCGCGCGCCGCACCATTCGTCGAGCGCGGCCGCGCTGGTCGGCGGGCGCAATCCGCCGCAGCCTGGCGAGATCACGCTCGCGCATCTGGGCGTGCTCTTTCTGGACGAGCTTCCCGAATTCGATCGCGTGGTACTCGAAACGCTGCGCGAGCCGCTCGAAGCTGGCCGCATCACGATCTCGCGCGCCGCCTGGCAAGCGGATTTCCCCGCCGCCTGCCAACTGATCGCCGCAATGAACCCGTGCCCGTGCGGCTGGCGCGGCGATCCGGGCGGGCGCTGCCGCTGTACGCCTGAAGTTGCGGCGCGCTATTTGCGGAAATTGTCGGGACCGCTGCTCGACCGCATCGACATCCAGCTCGAAATTCCAGCACTGACCGCCACCGAACTCGCGGCACGCGCCGCCACCACCGGCGAAGCAAGCGTGGCGATCGCACAGCGCGTGAGCGCTGCGCGCGAGCGGCAACTGGCCCGGCAAGGCAAAACCAACCGCGAGCTGGACGGACGCGAAGTCGACGATGTATGCCGCCCGGACGCAGCGGGCGAGGCGCTGCTGCGCGAAGCCGGCGAGCGCTTTGGCTGGTCGGCGCGGGCGTACTACCGGGTGTTGAAGGTCGCGCGCACCGTCGCGGACCTGGCTGGCACGGCGATGCCGAGCGCCGCGCAGGTCGCCGAGGCAATCCAATACCGCCGCGCTTTTGGCTCGTTATGAGGAGAAAAAACGACTGTCAAGACTTGACTTATTCACACACGCGCGATCCTGTTAGATTTTGATACAACTCAAAAGCGCGCAGACGAGCATCTCGCCAAGCAATTGATTTCATTGTATTTTTCTAAATTCCCTACGCCTGTGGATTTTGCCGGAAGGCCCGCCTGATGGGCTTTTGCGGCCATTGAGGCCGACTTCTCAACAGAGTTATCCACAGGCTGTGCGCGCAACTCAAAAATCTCAACGTAAACCGGCAATTAGCGTACAAACCTGCGAAGGAACTTTCACTGCGTTCGGCACTCTGAGGTGCGCCCGACCGGCCAAAAATACCGCATTTAGTACAGCTGGAACGACGAAAAAAACTGGTCGACCTGGTCTTGCGGCAACGGTTGATCGGCGATGATCGCCGCCTGGTACACGTGCCGGCCGCGCGCGACGAGCCGCGCATACACCGTGCGCGTCTCGTGTTTGGCGCCCGCCGCGCCGCTCACCGTCATTTCCAGCCCCGGTATCTTGCCGCCCGCCGCCAGCGGGATTTGCGCTGGGTGAGCATCGGGCGTCGCGCCGACATTGCGCGCCAGTCCCGCGCGCAGGAAATCGAGCGCGGCACGCTGGGTCGCGTCGCTGTCGTCGGGCAGCATCACGGTGCCGACCGCAAAGACCGCATTGCCCGCTTCGGCGGTCTGCATTGCCATCTGCATCGGTGTGCCGCCGATCTGCACCGCGCGCTGATCGTTGCCCGGCTTGGCTGGGAAGTCGACCGTGTAGCCCTTGTCGTTGTTCGTCACGGTGCGCCAGTCGAAGGTCGGTGAGCAGGCGCTGAGCGCGACGCCGAGCGCCAACGCGGCCGTCGCCGCGCCGATCACGGTTCGAGCGTGACCGGATCGCGTGAATGCGCGGAGAAATAGGCCCGCCGGTTGGAAGACGCCCGCACGGCGGGCGGACAATCGGCTGATCAACGGAAAACGGCAAGAAACGCGGGCAACTAAAGAGCAGACGCGAAGAACGGTTCGGAGCATGGGACGGAAGAGCGGGCTTCTCGGAGCGTAAAGCGCCATTATCCGCTGATCGACTGCCGGGCCGACGCGGAGCGCAGCCGTCCCGCCATTTCGGCGCAGCCGAACCCATTGGAGCTAGAATAGAAAAGTTGTTCAGTACCGGCCCGCGGGCCACCACACCGCCCCATTGTTCCGCGCCGCGCGCGACTCACGAGGTTCCGTCCATGAGTTCCAATTCACCGACCGCCGTCCGGCGCACGAACCCGCTTCGCTATCTGATTGCGGTGGCCGTGGCCATTGCGCTCGCCGTCGCCGGTTACTTCGCGTTTGCCGGCCAGCAGCGCGTACCCGATGCGACCTTCACGCTGCTATCGGGACAGAAGCTCACGACTGCGGACCTCAAAGGCAAGGTTTATCTGGTCAACTTCTGGGCAACGAGTTGCGACACCTGCATGAAGGAAATGCCGCAGATGGTCGAGACCTATAACCGCTTCAAGGGCCAGGGCCTCGAATTCGTCGCGGTGGCAATGAACTACGACGCGCCGATGTACGTGACCAATTACACGCAAACGCGTCAGCTGCCGTTCAAGGTCGCGATGGACGACGGCTCGGCCGCCAAGCGGTTCGGCAACGTGCAGCTCACGCCGACCACCTTCGTCGTCGATAAAGACGGCAAGATCCTGAAGCGCTATGTCGGCGAGCCGCAGTTCGCGGAACTCGACCAGTTGCTCGCGAAAGCGCTGAAGGCTGGCGCGGCTTAAGCCGGCGCAACCAGATCCCCACGCGCCGGCGCAACCTCCCGCCGCCGGCGTCCGCCTCCTCACCGCTCCCCTTCCCCTTTGGCCGCAAGGCCATATCGCTTGATCTTCTCGTAGAGCGTCGCCTTGCCGAGCTGCAGCCGGTCCGCCGCGACCGCGACCACGCCGCCCGCCTGCTCCAACGCCTCGGCGATCATCGCGCGCTCGAACTGCTCGACACGCTCCTTCAGCGGATGGGTGGCCCCGCCGTCTTCGCCGAACGACAGCACTGGTTCGTCGGCGATGCCGAGCACGAAGCGGTCGGCGGCATTACGCAGCTCGCGCACGTTGCCCGGCCAGTCTCGCTGCATCAGACTCGCACGTTGGCGATCGGTGAGCATCGGCGCCGGCCGCTGATAACGGACGGCAGCATCCAGCAGGAAATGCTCGAACAGCGGCACGATGTCCTCGCGACGCTCGCTCAAAGGCGGCAGCGCGATCGTCACCACGTTGAGCCGGTACAGCAGATCGCGCCGGAACGAGCCATCCGCGACGTGCTCGGCCATGTCGCCTTTTGCAGCCGCGACCACGCGGCAATTGACGCGAATCGGCTGATTCGAGCCGAGCCGTTCCAGCACGCCGTCCTGCAGCACGCGCAGCAGCTTGACCTGCAGCGCGAGCGGCATGCTCTCGATCTCGTCGAGAAACAGCGTGCCGCCCGACGCATGTTCGAGCTTGCCGATCCGCCGTTTGGCCGCGCCGGTGAACGCGCCCGGCTCGTAGCCGAACATCTCCGATTCGAACATCGGCTCGGGCAGCGCGCCGCAGTTCACCGCGATGAACGGCTTGTCACGCCGCGGCGACAGCTCGTGCAGGCTGCGCGCGATCAGCTCCTTGCCCGCGCCGGTATCACCGTTGATCAGGACGGACGCATCGGTCGGCGCGACGTTGGCGATCAGCCGCCGCACCTGCTCGATCGCCGGACTGCGGCCGATGATGCGCGGCGCGACCGCGTTCTGCCCGGCCAGCTCACGGCGCAGCGCGAGGTTTTCGAGCACGAGCTTGCGGCGCTCCAGCGCGCGCCGCACGGTTTCGATCAGCCGCTCGGACGCGAACGGCTTTTCGATGAAGTCGTAGGCGCCGTCGCGCATCGCCTGCACGGCCATCGAGATATCGCCGTGGCCGGTGACCAGAATCACCGGCACGTCGGGCGCGCGCTCGTGGCACTGCGCGAGCAGGTCGAGACCGCTCGCGCCGGGCAGCCGGATATCGCTGACGATCACGCCGGAGAAGTCCGCGCTGATCAGCTTCGCCGCGGCCTCGACCGACGCATGGCCGACCACGTCGAAGCCCGCCAGTTGCAGGCTCTGCACGCTCGCGCGGCGCACCAGTTCGTCGTCTTCGATATACAGCACTTGCAGGCCGTCGTTCATTGCGTGTTCCGGGTGATGCTTCGGGGTGAAATCAGGAGCCCGCGGTCAGCGAATCCTGCGAGGGGCTGGTCTGCACACGCGCGCGACGCAGCGTCAACACGAATGATGCGCCACCGTGCGGCGCGTTGCGCGCGACGAGCGAGCCGCCGCAATCGCGCGCGATCGACGATGAAATCGCGAGGCCAAGGCCGAGCCCCTGGCCCATTTCCTTCGTCGTGAAAAACGGTTCGAACAGGTGCGGCAACACGTCGTCGGGAATGCCGGGGCCGTTGTCGCCGACCGCGATCGACAGGTTTGCGACGCCGGCCTCCACCTCGACCGTGATACGCGGCGGGTTCATGCCGGCGGTTGCGTCGAGCGCGTTGCCGAGCAGGTTGATCAGCACCTGTTCGAGCCGCAGATCGTCGCAATTCGCGACCAGCTCCGGATGATCGTCGGCGAGATTCAGCGGCGTACGCGCGCTGCCTGCCGCAGCGGCGGCGTCGGTGTCGGTGTCGGCCGCGATATCGATCAGCACGAACTCGAGTTCGACGCCCTGCAGGCGCTTTTGCAGCAGCGCGACGACGTTGCGCAGGGCCCGCACGATCGACGCGCGCGCGCTGCGCGGCCGCGCGCGGCCGACGAACAGCTTCAGCTGGTTCGTGATCTTGCCCATGCGCTCGGTGAGCGCCGCGATCGCTTCGAGATTCTCGCGCGCCGATGCCTGATCGCCGCGTTCGAGCAGCACGCGCGTGTTATCGGAAAAACTGCGCAGCGCGGCGAGCGGTTGGTTCAGCTCGTGCGTGATGCCGGCCGCCATCTGACCGAGCGCGGCCAGCTTGCTCGCCTGGATCAGTTCGTCTTGCGCGGCGCGCAGTTCCTGCTCGGCGCGTGTACGCTCGGCGACTTCCTTGTGCAACTGCTCGTTCGCCTCGGACAGATCGGCGGTGCGCTCGGCGACGCGCTGGTTCAGCTCGGCATAGGCCTTCTGCAGCAGCGCGCGGCTGCGCATCATTTCGCGCACACGCGCGCGCCGCATGCGCCAGTAGAACGCGAGCAGCACCAGCGACACATAGCCGAAGCCGGTGACGATGGTCGCCTTGCGCGCGTCGGCATCGACCGGATCGACCGGCGACATCGTGATCAGATGCCAGTCCGGCTCGCCCATGGCGTGACGCGACGCGAGGAAGCGCGGCGCGGAGCGCCCGCCGCCGATACGCAGGATCTGCGCATTGCCTTCGAGCATGCGCTCGACCGTCACCGGTAGCGGCTCGATCGGCTGCTGCGCGTACTGGCGAGCCTGGTAGATCGAATTGGCGATCTGGCCGGGCAGCGGCCGAATCGTGTGGTACTTCCATGCCGGCACCGACGACAGGAAGATCACGCCATGATCGTCGGTGACGACGAGCGGCTCGGACGCGTCCACGCCCTGAAACCATTCGAGATCGAGCTTGACGACCGCCACACCGACGATCTTGCCGTCGCGCCGCACCGGCTGCGAGATGTAGTAGCCGGGCGCCTGCGAAATCGTGCCGATGCCGAAGAAGCGGCCGACGCCGCCTTTCATCGCATCGACGAAATACGGCCGGAACTGATAGCCCGCGCCGACGAAGCTGCCCGGCCCGCGCCAGTTGCTGGCGGCGATGCAGTAGCCGTCGAGCGAAATGATGTAGGTGACCGTCGCGCGCGCGTGGCGGTTCAAGTCTTCGAGATAGAGATTCGCGCGCTTGACGTTGGCGGGATTCGGATCGATCAGCACGTCCTGCACGATCGGATGCTCGGCGAGCAGATACGGCAGCGATTCGTAGCGTTCGAGCGTGCTCTTGAGCGCGCTCGCGGTGCGCTCGGCGCGCACGGCGGCGTTGCGCCGCAGCGTGTCGACACCGCTTTTCCACGCAAGGTTGTAGGTGAGCCAGCATGCCGCCGCGAGCCCGGCTGCGAGCGCGAAGAGAATCAGCAGGCGGCGGGTCACCTTGGCAAAGTCCGATCGATGTGCATCGGACATTGTGGCATAGGGCGGCAAGGCGTCGCCGGCAGACGCCTCGGAAGGTCGCGCGGACGCCGGTTTCATGCTTAAGCGTCCGCGCTGGTCACGACAGGGTTGGCGAGGCGCGACTCAAACGCCGGCCGGCTCTTTGACCGCCACCTCGCCGCGCAGCACCTTGTTCAGCTTGCTGCGATCGAGCTCCTTTTCCCAGGCCGACACGACGACCGTCGCGACACCGTTGCCGACGATGTTCGTCAGCGCGCGGCACTCGCTCATGAACCGGTCGATGCCAAGGATCAGCACCATGCCCGACAGCGGAATCGTCGGCACCACGGCCAGCGTCGCCGCGAGCGTGATGAAGCCCGCGCCGGTCACGCCGCTCGCACCCTTCGAGGTCAGCATCGTCACCGCGAGCAGCGTCAGCTGCTGGCCCCACGTGAGGTCGGTGTTGGTCGCCTGAGCGATGAACAGCACCGCCATCGTCATGTAGATGTTGGTGCCGTCGAGGTTGAACGAGTAGCCGGTCGGCACCACGAGGCCCACCACCGAGCGCGAGCAGCCGAGCTTTTCGAGTTTCAGCATCAGCTGCGGCAACGCGGCTTCGGACGAGCTCGTGCCGAGCACGATCAGCATCTCTTCCTTGATGTATGCGACGAAACGCAGGATGTTGAAGCCCACCGCCCGCGCGATCGCGCCGAGCACGACCACCACGAACACGATCGAGGTCAGATAGAACGTGCCGACCAGCTTGAGCATCGGCAGCAGCGAGCCGATGCCGTACTTGCCGATCGTGAAGGCCATCGCGCCGAACGCGCCGATCGGCGCGAGCTTCGTGATGATGCGCACCATGCCGAACAGGATGTGCGAGAGCCCTTCGATGAAGTTGGTCACCGGCTTGCCCTTCTCACCGGCCGTCGCGAGCACGGCGCCGAACAGCAGCGCGATCAGCAGGATCTGCAGGATCTCACCCTGCGCGAACGCCGACAACAGCGTGTCCGGAATGATGTGCATGAAGAAGTCGACCGTCGACTGGCCGTGCGCCTTCGCGGCATACGACGCAACCGCGCGGCCGTCGAGCGAGGCCGGATCGACGTTGAAGCCGGCGCCGGGTCGCAGCAGGTGCGTGGCGGCGAGGCCGAGCACCAGCGCGAAGGTCGAGACGATTTCGAAGTACAACAGCGCCTTGCCGCCGACGCGTCCAACCTTCTTCATGTCCTCCATGCCGGCGATGCCCGTCACGACCGTGCAGAAGATGATCGGCCCGATCACCATCTTGATCAACTTGATGAAGCCATCGCCGAGCGGCTTCATGTCGATGGCGAGGTTCGGGTAGAAATGCCCGAGTACGATGCCGATGATGATCGCCACGATCACCTGGACGTACAGCACTTTATGGATAGGTTTCTTCACGATGGTTCCTGCGAGGGATATGAGCTGATGACCCGCCGCGAGGCGCGACACGCGAACGAAACGTCGTCGCGCGGGCACACGTTGGCGGACCGCTGCAAAGACGACGAATTCAGAAATACCGGGAAGGGAAATCGGACATTTTGTCTCCTTGCTTTTTTGTCGGGCCGTGGCGGCCACGCGCTTTCTTTCGCAAGGTCGATGCCAGTTTGATTTCAGACTGGAAGCCTTGATTTTTATGGGTTTTCCTGCACAGCTCGGCGCGCGCCGTCCGGGTTTCCGGAAATCCGGACCAGCGCCGTCGGGGAATCCGGAATTCGGTGCGCGCGCGTTTGCGGGGAAACCCGCAGGGGTTTGTGCAGAGCTTGCGAGCGCAACGTCACGTCAACAGATCGATCCGGTCCGTGCAGATCATGTCGACGCCCCATTCTTCGAGCAACCGCGCGCGCGCCGGATCGTTCACCGTGTAGGCGAGCACGCGCAGCCCGGCCGCGCGGATCTGCGCGACCAGCGGTTCGCTCAGATAGCGGTGACTCGCGTGCAGCGAGACGCAGTCGAGTTCGCGCGCGATGCGCAGCCAGTCCGCCGGCACCCGCTCGAACAGCATGCCGCGCGGCAGCGACGGCGCGGCATCGCGCGCGGCGGCGAGCGCGTCGAACGAAAACGACGACACCAGCGGCGGCGTCTGTCCTTGCCAAAGCTCGAGCGCGCCCCGGGCGACCAGTGCGCCGGTGATGACTTCGCGGCCCGGACACGGCTTGATCTCGATGTTCGCCGCGATGCCGTCGCGCGCGCAACGCTCGGCCGCGTCGGCCAGCGTCGGCAGCCGCGTGCCGGCGAACTCCGCGCCGCGCCACGCGCCGGCATCCAGAGCGGCGAGTTGCTGCCATGTGTGCGTGGCCGCCGGCCCGTGGCCGTTGGTCGTGCGATCGAGCGTGTCGTCATGCAGCAGGAACAGCGCGTTGTCGGCGGACAGCTTCGCGTCGAATTCGACCATGCGATAGCCATAGCGCACGCAGGCGTCGAAACCGGCCAAGGTGTTTTCCGGCGCGAGCGTACCGCCGCAGCGGTGCGCGATCAGCCGCGGATAAGGCCATTGTGCGGAGGTCCCGCGATCCATCGGGGTTGCCACGTGTCGTTTCCTTGCTGATAGAAGAGCGGTCTATGAAAAAAGCCCGCACATCGGCGGGCTTTTCGTTTCTGCGGGCGCGAAGCGAGGCAACAGCGGCGAGGCGCGAGCGCGTCAGACCACGCCGGCTCCATGCGCCTGCACGTCGGCGTGATAGCTCGAACGAACCATCGCGCCCACCGCGGCGTGCGTGAAGCCCATCTTGTACGCCTCTTCCTCGTACATCTTGAAGGTGTCCGGATGCACGTAAGCGCGGACCGGCAGATGGTGCTCCGACGGCTGCAGGTACTGGCCGATCGTCAGCATGTCGACGTCGTGCTCGCGCAGATCGCGCATTACCTGCAGGATTTCCTCTTCGTTTTCGCCGAGGCCGACCATCAGGCCGGACTTGGTCGCGACGTGGGGATGCAGCGCCTTGAAGTCCTTCAGCAGCTTCAGCGAATGCGCGTAATCCGACCCCGGGCGCGCTTCCTTGTACAGACGCGGCACCGTTTCGAGGTTGTGGTTCATCACGTCGGGCGGCGCCGCATTCAGGATGCCGAGCGCACGGTCGAGGCGGCCACGGAAGTCCGGCGTCAGGATTTCGATACGCGTTTGCGGCGACAACTCGCGCGTCTGACGGATACATTCGACGAAGTGCGCCGCGCCACCGTCGCGCAGATCATCACGGTCGACGCTGGTGATCACCACGTACTTCAACTTCAGCGCAGCGATGGTGCGCGCGAGGTTGGCCGGTTCGTCGGCGTCGAGCGGATCGGGACGGCCGTGGCCGACGTCGCAGAACGGGCAGCGGCGCGTGCACTTGTCGCCCATGATCATGAAGGTCGCGGTGCCCTTGCCGAAACATTCGCCGATGTTCGGGCAGCTCGCCTCTTCACACACCGTGTGAAGATTGTGCTCGCGCAGGATCTGTTTGATCTCGTAGAAGCGCGAATTGCCGGTGGCCGCCTTGACGCGGATCCAGTCCGGTTTCTTCAGCTTTTCGATCGGAACGACCTTGATCGGGATGCGCGCGGTCTTGGCTTGCGCTTTCTGCTTCGCGGTAGCGTCGTAGGCGGCGGGGGCCGGCACGCCTTCGGGCGCGGGGGTGGCTGCTGCGGAATTCGCGGTTACGTCAGTCATTCGTTCGATCCAGTCAGGCGGTGAGCGCACCGGCCTGCGGTTGGGCGACGGCCGCGGGATTGCCGTCGAGGTTTGCGGTGAGACTTGCTGCGAGGGTACGGGCCACGTCGTCCCAGCCGGCGGCGATGCCGAGCGTCGCCATGTCGACTGTTTCGAGCCCCGCGTAGCCGCATGGATTGATCGCGAGAAACGGCCGCAGGTCCATGTTCACGTTCAGACTCACGCCGTGATAGCTGCAGCCGTTGCGGATTTTCAGGCCAAGCGCCGCGATCTTGGCGCCGGCATGGAGCCCGGCGTCGGGCCCAGGCGCCACGTAGATGCCGGGGGCGCCCGCCTTGCGTTCTCCGGCGAGATTATACGCCGCGAGGGTGTCGATCACGGCCTGCTCGATCCGGGTGACCAGCTCGCGCACCATCAGCTTGCGCCGGCGCAGGTCGAGCAGCAGATAGGCGACCACCTGGCCGGGCCCGTGATACGTGATCTGCCCGCCGCGGTCGACCTTGACGAGCGGAATGTTGCTGTCTGCCGTGAGCAGGTGCGCCGGATCGCCGGCCTGGCCGAGCGTGAAGACGGGCGGATGTTCGACGAGCCAGATTTCGTCGGCGGTGTCGGCGGTGCGTGCGTCGGTGAAGGCGCGCATCGCGTCGAAACTGGCTTCGTAGGGTTCGCGGCCGAGCCAGCGCAGCATGGGCGGCTCGATGGCAGGTAGAGGAGACGGAGAGACCGGGGTGGCGCACATGATTCCGGGAGTTTACCGAAATCTCGGAAACCGCGCCCGCGGCCACCGGGAACCTGCACAGCCGGGGCCGGTACCCTGCCGGCCCCGGCGTCATGCACGGCTTTTGCGCCGCGCCACCGTCAAACGGTGCGCCAGCCGCCGCGCACACGCATCATCCAGCGCTCGCCGATGCGAGCGAGCCAGTTCAGCGCGCGCTCGTCGCAGCGCGTCGGCACCGAGAACGTGACCTTCGCAAACGTGGCGCCCTCGGCGCTGAGCCAGAGCCGCTCGCCGCGCCGCAGATGCAGCGTCTGCCCAGGCTGCAGCCAGTAGTCCTTCGTGTCGTCGCTGCGCGTGACCCACACTGCGCCGCCATGCACGCGCAACTTCGTGCTGCGCGCGACCTTCAGCGGCAGCGTGTCGCCAGTGCGGATTTCATATGCAATGCTAGAGGAAATTTCTCGCATGAAGCCCTCGCCAAAAATCGTTTCATGACTAGAATCCTAGGTGCAGCAAGGACTTGGGCAAAACGATCAATTTTCACGTCTATGTGAGAAATATTGCGATGGACCTGCGTCAACTCCCCGCCCTGAACGCGATCAAGGCGTTCGAAGCCGCCGCCCGCCACGAAAGCTTTTCGCGCGCCGCCGACGAGCTGTTCGTCACGCACGGCGCGGTCAGCCACCAGATCCGCGCGCTCGAGGCCGAGCTCGGCGTGTCGCTGTTCGCGCGCGACGGCAAGCGCGTGCGCCTCACCGAAACCGGCCGTCGCTACGCCACCCAGGTGCGCGCCGCGTTGATGGAGCTCGCCGACGCGACTCGCGCGATCCGTGCCGGCGACCGCGAGCGGCGCCTCGTGATATCGATGCTGTCGTCGTTCGCGGCACGCTGGGTGACGCCGCGCATCGGCAGCTTTATCGAGGCAAATCCGCAGTGGGATCTCGAGTTGCTGACCACCAATGCGCTGACGGACTTCGCGCGCGACGACGTCGACGTCGCGATCCGTTTCGGCTTCGGCAAATATCCGGGGCTGCACGCCGAGCTGCTGCTCGACGAGATTTTCTTCCCCGCCTGCTCGCCCAACTTCAACGGCGGCAAGCTGCCGCAAACCCCGGCCGATCTCGCCAAAGTCCCGCTGCTGCGCTCCGACGACGAGCTATGGCGCCCATGGTTCGACGCCGCCGGCCTCACCGACTGGCCGGAGCCGAAGCGCGGCGTGCTGTATCAGGATTCGTCGAATCTGTTGCAGGCGGCCGTCGACGGCCAGGGGGTCGCGCTGACGCGCCGCTCGCTCGCGATGCACGAAATCGCGGCGGGCCGGCTCGTGCGGCTCTTTGATGTGGATGGGCCGAGCCCGTGGCAATACTATTTGGTCTGCCTGCCGCAGATGCTGGGGACCGCGCGGGTCAAGGCGTTTCGCGACTGGTTGTTCGACGAGGTGGCGCGCTTCAGGCTGCTGTTCGATCTCGCCTGCGAGGCGGGTCCCGCGGCAAGCGCGCGCCTGGCGGCGCAGGGAGTGACGGCGGACGCGTTGCGCGTCGCGCCGTAAGTTGAAAAACCGCGCGGTGTTACAGCACGACCTTGACCATCGGATGGCCGGTCAGCGCGCGATAGATGTCGTCGAGATGCGCGCGGCTCGTCGCCCGCACGTGGACGGTCAGCCCCGTGTAGGTGCCGCTGCTCGACGGCCGCGTCTCGACGCGCGACGCATCGACCTCGCTATCGAACACGCGCACCACTTCGACGATCGTCGCGGCAAACTCGGGGTGCGATTTGCCCATGATCTTGATCGGGAAATCGCAGGGGAATTCAAACAGTGAGTCGTTCTCGGGATTCATTCTCTACTCCTTCTTCCGCCGCAGCGGCTTCAGCCGCCTTGGCTCGCTGATACGCCGCATACAGCTGCCCAAACACCGCGCCCGGGCGGCCCGCGCCGACCGGCGCGTCATCGAGCCGCGTGACCGGCAGCACTTCCCTGGTCGCCGAGCTGACGATGATTTCATCGGCCGCGCGCACTTCAGCTTCGGTGATGTCGCGCGCTTCGAAGCGGATACCGCATTCGGCCGTCAGCTCCTCGATGAGCCCATAGCGGATCCCTTCGAGAATCCTGTTGCTGCGCGGCGGCGCGGCCAGCACGCCATCCTTCACGATCCACACGTTCGACGACGACCCTTCGGTCAGCAAACCATCGCGGAACTGCAGCGTCTCAAAGGCGTCGTTTTCGGCCGCGTATTGCGCCATCAGCACGTTGCCGAGCAGCGACACCGACTTGATGTCGCAATTGAGCCAGCGACGATCCTCGGCGCTCACGCACGGGACACCGCTTGCGCGCTGCGCGGCGGCGGGCAGGTTCAGCGCGGTGACCATCACGAACACGGTCGGCTTCACGCCGGCCGGAAATGCGTGAGCGCGCTTCGCGACGCCACGCGTGACCTGGATGTATGCGATCGCGTCCTGATCGGCACGCAAGCCGCCGTCCGTTTCGTTGGCCTCGGCCACGCGTCCGATCAGCGCGCGCCAGCCAGCGTCGTCGAGCGGATTGGCGATGCCGATCTTGCCGACCGAGCGCGCGAGACGCGCCAGATGCTGCTTCAGACGAAACGCGGTGCGCCGTCCGCTCGCGTGCGCGTACAACGGCGCCACTTCGTAAATGCCGTCGCCGAAAATGAAGCCGCGGTCGAGCACCGGCACGCGCGCTTCGGACAACGGCACCAGGTCGCCGTTCAGATGAACGATCGGGTCCGGCGAAACCTCGGAGACAACGGTCATTGCGACGTAGCCCTTACTTTTTCTTGTTGAACATCAGCATCAGCGAATCCCACACGCGGCCCACCACACCGGCTTGCTGCACCGGCTGCAGCGCGACCACCGGGAATTGCGCGAGCACCTTGCCGTCGGCGACGAGCTTGGCGGTGCCGATCTGCTGGCCGTTGGCGATCGGCGCGACGAGCGGATCGTTGAGTTCGATCTGCGGCTTCGCCTTGTCGGCGGCGCCCTTCGGCAGCGTGATGTACTGGTCGCTTTTCACGCCAACCTGCACGCTGTCCTGCGAACCCTTGTAGACGCGCGGCGTGGCCACGACCTGGTTCGCCTTGTACAGACGCGTCGTGTCGTAGGCGGTGTAGCCGTAGTTCAGCATCTTCAGGCTGTCCTGCACGCGGTCGTGCTCCTTGGTCTCGCCCATCATCACCGAGACGAGACGGCGCGACGCGTCGGTCGTGCCCGGCAGCGGACGCTTCGCGCTCGCGATCAGGCAGTAGCCGGCCGCTTGCGTGTGACCGGTCTTCAGACCGTCGACGGTCGGGTCGATCCACAGCAGACGGTTGCGGTTCGGCTGCTTGATCTTGTTGTACGTGAATTCCTTGACCGAGAAGATGTTGTAGTACTCGGGATAGTCGCGAATCAGGCGGGCCGACAGGATCGCGAGATCGCCCGCGGTCGTGTAGTGCTGCGGGTCGGGCATGCCGTTCACGTCGGCGAAATGCGTGTGCGTCATGCCGAGCTTTTGCGCCTCCTTGTTCATCATGTCGACGAACTGCGCCTCGCTGCCGCCCACCAGTTCGGCGAGCGCAATTGCCGCGTCGTTGCCCGACTGCACGATCATGCCGTACACGAGGTCGTGCACGGTCACCGGCTTGAGCGCCTCGATGAACATGCGCGATTCGTCGTTGCGCACGCGCCGCACGGCTTCGCTCGGCTCGATGCTCTGATCCATCGTGATCTTCTTCGTGTCGAGCGCCTCGAACACGAGATACGCGGTCATCAGCTTGGTCAGCGACGCCGGCTCGACACGCTCGTCGGCATTGGCGGACGCGAGCACCTGGTTGCTGGTCGCGTCGACGAGCACCCACGAGCGCGCGTTGACGCCCGGCGGCGGCACCTGCGCGAACGCGGTGCTGGCGACGAGCGTGGCCGGCAGCACGAGGCCGACGGCGACGGCGCGATTGAGCGAAGCGGGAATGAAAGAAGCGAGTGACGGGAATGACGTGCGGCCAGAGGAGGAGAAACGCATAGGATCGATTCGTGCAGAAAAATACGTTGCGCGACAGCGCGCGGAGTTGGGGGAGCCGGTCGGCGGGGCATCTGACCGTAAAACGGCGGGCGCCCGTTGGACTGATGGCGACGCAATCGGTTCGCGAGCGCAGCGCTGCGCACCCGGCCGCGCCCTCCCGCGAAATGATTCCGCGGCGCGCGATTCTGCCGGCTGGGCGGCGCTGTGCCCAAAAAAAGAGCGCCCATTATACGCGCGCTACCTGGTCAGCTTCGCGCGCGTGTCGTCGATTTGCACACGTTTGCGCGCACCTGTCCCCCGCAAAATGCGCGTCGCGCGTTTTCAGCGCCAGGCGTCGACGATGATCCGCTTCAGGATGTGAAGCTTGCGATGCAGAAAGTGCTCGGCGCCCGGAATCACGACGACCGGCAGTTCCTGCGGCCGCGCCCAGTCGAATACGGACTGGACGGGAACGGTCTCGTCGACTTCGCCGTGGATCACGAGTGTGCTTTCGGGCACGGGTGCGACGTCCCAGCGGCTCGCCGCGGTACCGACGAACACGATGCGCTCGATTTCCCGGCCTTCATCGCGCAGCTTCGCCGCGACGTGCGACAGCACCACAGTGCCGAACGAAAAGCCCGCCAATACGAGCGGCAGATCGCCGTAGTCCGGATCTGCGCGCATGTGCTCGAGCACCGCGCGCAGATCGTCGCGCTCGCCGACGCCCGCGTCGTGCTCGCCCTGGGTCTGGCCGACGCCGCGGAAATTCGACCGGTAAGTGACGTAGTTCAGCTGCACGAGCGTGCGCGCGAGGGTCTGCGCGACCTTGTTGTCCATCGTGCCGCCAAACAGCGGATGCGGATGCGCGACGAGCGCGATGCCGCGTGGCGCGGCGCCTTTTTCGCGCACGCCGTCGGGCAGGTCCAGCGCGACCTCGATCTTGCCGACCGGGCCGTCGATCAGATACTTCTTCGTGTTGACGTTCATCGCGATGGATCGTTTTGTGGTTCGCGTTATTGATCGATCTTCAGACGCTCGACGATCTTGCCGTTCGCAAGATGCGATTCGACGATCTCGTCGATGTCGCTCTCGTCGACGTAGGTGTACCAGACCGCCTCGGGATACACGACGAGCGTCGGGCCCAGTTCGCAGCGATCGAGGCAGCCGGCCTTGTTGATGCGCACCTGGCCGGGCCCGGCGAGGCCGAGTTGCTTCACGCGTTGTTTCGCGTATTCCTGCATCGCCTGTGCGTTGCAGTTCGCGCAGCTCGGACGCTCGGCGCCGGGGTCGCGTTGATTCAGACAGAAGAAAACGTGGTGCTTGTAGAAGGAATCCATGATGTTCGGGAGGCGAGCCTGAAAGGAAGTGCAATGGCGGTGCGGACGATTATAGCGGCCGGGCTGTGCAGGCGTCGGGGTCTGGCGGCCGGCGCGCAAGCACGTCACGCCCGCCTCGCGCGCCGCTTGAGCCACGCCCGCTCGACCGCGAAAGCGAGCCACACCAGCGCCGCATAGGGCCATATCCATGCGAGCCAGCGCGCGAGCCCGTTGAAATGCAGATAGCGTCCCTGCCGCCAGTCGGCGAGCACGGCGTCGAAATACGGGTTCACCGGCAGCAGATTGACGAACACGAGTGCGACGACCAGCGCGACCCCGGCGAGCGTCGCACGCAACCGCCGCCGCAGCGGCAGCGCGACGAGCGCCGCGACGGTGCCGCACACGAGTCCGATTAGCGCGCCGGGCGTCGCCCAGTCGAACGCGAGGCCCGATTGCGATTGCAGGAACGTCGCGCCGGCCTTCACGCACAAGGTCGCGACGATGAACACGAACAGCAGGCGCACGCGTGGCGCATGACGGCGCGCCGGCAGCGATGCAAGCGCGAGCGCCGCGAACAGGTTCAGCGCCGTAATCAGCGCTTCCCATGTGTCGTCGTCCAGCCACGCGGCGGCCGCCGCCGGCCATGCGCCGACATGCCACGCGGACGGCGTCCACGCGAGCAGCGCGTCCTGGGTAGCCGGATCGACGCTCAGCCACAGCGCGCGCGGCCAGTTGCCGAGACCGAACAGACGCGGCGACGGATACATCGTCGCAAACGGCCACGCGGCGACGAGGCACGCGAGCGTCGCATGGCCGCGCTCGAACCACAGCAACCGCAAACGCCTGAGCAGGCCGCGGTCGAGCAGCGCGCCGGTCAACGGCGACATCACCGCCGCGCCGACGAGCGCGCCCAGCGTGTTGGCGGCGAGATCGAGATTGGAGGCGACGCGTATCGGCAGATAGGTCTGCACGGCTTCCATCGTGCCTGACAGCAGACCGCCCAACACGAACGCGAGCGCGACGGCCAGCGTGCCGCGCCAACGCGGGTACACCGCGAGCACCACCAGCGCGCCGAACGGCATATAGCCGAGCACGTTGGTGACGACGTCGAACGCCGTCAGGTACTGCGGCATCGGATCGAACAGATAGGCGAACGGCGTGATGCCGAGCGAGCGCCAGCCCGAGAACGGATACCACGACCCGTAGACGATCAGCGCCGTGTAAAGCAGCAGCGCCTGACGGGCCAGCGTCGACGGGCGGCGCAGCCAGGGGCGTTCGCTCATGCAGCGCTCCGTTGCGTGCGCTGCCCGCCCGTCATTGCGCGGCGACCAGCGCCTGCGAGCCGAGCCACGTGGTGATCTGCGCGACGAGGTCGTCGCTGGCCGCGGCGAGCGCCCGCGCGCCGCCGGCCGCATCCGCCGAATGCGCGGGCGCGTGCGCGACGAAGGTCTGCTGGCCGAT
The DNA here is from genome assembly GCF_050436505.1 of Paraburkholderia sp. CI3. Taxonomy (NCBI): domain Bacteria; kingdom Pseudomonadati; phylum Pseudomonadota; class Betaproteobacteria; order Burkholderiales; family Burkholderiaceae; genus Paraburkholderia; species Paraburkholderia sp. CI3. The sequence continues at coordinate 3,381,388 of NZ_JBNDMI010000004.1, read as the reverse complement.
CACCTTGCCGCCCTGCATCAGCGTCGCGCGCGCGATGATCGCGCCGTGGCTGTCCGTCTGGCTGTCGAACACCTGCTCGAACTCGGTCAGATCGACCCGCAGCACCGGCGCGCTCACGCCGTCCGCGCCCGTCAGCACGGTGCCGCGCTCGCTCAGCGCGTTGCGCAGGCGCTGCGTCAGCAGTTGCGACGGCATCATCGTCCAGTGGCTGTTGGCGTAGGCGGCCGTCTGCTGCGCGTCGGCGTAGCTCAGCCGATAAGTCATCCGGTCGGATTCGAGCACGGACGGCGCGCTGACCTGCAGCACCTTGACGGCCGGCAGCCGGCTCGCCGCGGCGGCCTGCGGCGGTGGTCCGAAGTCGTAGCGGACGTCCGACACCACCGCGGACGTGCCCGCGCAGCCCGCCGCCAGCACGCCGAACGCGAGCAGCGCCGCGAACGCGGCGCGCGAGGACAACAGTCGGTGAATCGAGCGTGACATGGGCATCTTCCTCTGTTCTAGCCTGCGGATTTAGTGAGCTGCCGGCGCGGCGGCGGCGGGCCACGCGAAGCCGGCCTCGCCCGGACCCGGCGCCGGGCGCGGCGCGCCGAACAGCACGCTGCGCGGATTGGTGTTGAAGGTGTCGGCGGCGCGGTCGATCGATTGCGCCGCCGCGCGCGCGTCCTCGGTCAGCGAATCGACGCGCGGCAGCGTCTCGAAGCCGACCTGCGCGGACAGGTCCTGTAGCGACGTGTTCATCTGCGTGAGCGCATCGCCCGCCTGCTGCGCGGCCGTGCCGACCTTGTTCAGATTGCGCTCGAGGGGCCCGTCCGGACGGTTCAGGTTCGTGATCATCTGGTTGGTCGACGCGAGCGTGTGGTTCAGTTGGTCGACCGTGCCGGGCAGCTTGCTGGCGACGGGCGCCATCTCACGAGTCAGCGTCGCGACGCCCGAGGCCGCCTGCGCGATGCTCGCCGCCGTGTCGTGCAGCTGCGCGACCATTTCCGGCGACAGCATGTTGTTCAAGTTGTCGGTGACTTTTTCGAGCTTGCGCAGCAGCACGTCGCCGCGTCGCTGCAACTGGTCGAACAGACCCGGGCGCATCGGCAATTGTGCGACCTTTTGGGCTGACGACGGCAGCGGGGTCAGATCGCGCCCGGTATCGTCGAGCTGGATGAACGCGATGCCGGTCACGCCCTGCAAGCCGAGGCTGCCGAACGTCGAATGCGTGATCGGCGCGTGCTCGTCGACCATGATGCGGATCAGGATCTCCCCCGGATGTGTCGGATCGAACTTGATCGACTGCACACGGCCGACGTCGAGCCCGCGAAAGCGCACCGCCGCGTCCGCAAAGAGGCCGTTCACGCTGGTGCGCGCGATCAGGTCGTACGGCACCCGCACGGTGCGGTCGACGTTGAACAGATACGCCGCCAGCGCGATCGCCGCCGTCAGCACGACCGTGAAGAGCCCGGCCCAGAACGCATGCGCTTTGTTTTCCATTGTCAGTTTCCCTGGTTCATAGCGGCCTGGTTCATGGCGGCCGGCCTCATAGCGGCAACTCGGACGACGCCGGCTCGAGCGCCGCCGGCGGCAGCTTCGCGCGGCGCTCCGGCGGCAGCGCCTGCAGCGCGCGGCGCCCGCGCAGGCCGAGGAAATATTCGTGGATGAACGGATGGTCGACGCCCGCGGCCTCCTCGACCGGCGCGTTGACGAGCACTTTGCGATCGGCCAGCACGGCCACGCGTGTCGACAGTGCGACCATCGTATCGAGATCGTGCGTGATCATCACGACCGTCAGACCGAGCGCGCGATGCAGCCCCGAGATCAGCTCGACGAATTCGTCGGACGCCTCCGGGTCGAGGCCGGCGGTCGGTTCGTCGAGGAACAGCAGTTCGGGTTCGAGCGCGATCGCGCGCGCGATGCCAACCCGCTTGATCATGCCGCCCGACAGCGCCGATGGCATCTTCGACGCGTGCTTGCACGGCAGCCCGACCATTTCGAGCTTCAGCATCACGATGTCGCGCAGCAGGTCTTCGGGCACCTTGCCGAGCTCGCGCACCGGTTGCGCGACGTTGTCGAACACCGACAGCGACGAGAACAGCGCGCCGCGCTGGAACAGCATGCCGGAGCGGCTGCGCATCAGCAGCGCGGTGTCGGGCGAGATCGTTGCGAGGTCTTCGCCGAACAGCTTGATCGTGCCCCTCGACGGGCGCTCGAGGCCGAGAATCTGCCGCACCAGCGTGGTTTTGCCCGAGCCCGAGCCGCCGACGATCGACACGATCTCGCCGCGCCGCACGTCGAGGCTCAGATGCTGATGCACGATGTTGCGGCCGTAGCGCTTGGTGATGTCGATCACCTCGATCACCGGCTCGGCGATCGACGGTACGGGTTGGCCGCGTACGGCTTCGGTGAGTGGCGCGATCATCCTAGCCCCACATTCTGAAAGAGGATCGCGAACACCGCGTCCGCGAGAATCACGATGGTGATCGACGTGACCACCGAGGTCGTCGTGCCTTCGCCGAGACTCTGCGAATTGGCTTTGATACGGAAGCCGAAATGACAGCCGGCGATCGCGATCAGCATGCCGAATACCGCGCCCTTGCCAAGCCCGATCCACAGGTTCGCGATCGGCACGACGTTCGGCAGCTGGCGCGCGAAGAAGCTCATGTCGATGCCGAGCACGAGCTTCGCGGCGAGCGCGCCGCCCGTCAACGAGACCACGTTGGTCCACATCACGAGCAGCGGCATCGCGACGGCCAGTGCGATCACGCGCGGCAGGATCAGCCGCAGGCCGTGCGGGATGCCCATTACGCGCATCGCGTCGAGCTCCTCGGTCACGCGCATCACGCCGATCTGCGCGGTGATCGCCGAGCCCGAGCGGCCCGCCACCAGAATCGCCGACAGCACCGGGCCGAGTTCACGAATCACCGCGAGGCCGAGAATATTGACGATGAACTGGTTCGCGCCAAACACGCGCAATTGCTGTGCCGACAGATAGCTCAACACGATGCCGATCAGGAACGCGACCAGCGCGGTGATCGGCAGCGCGCGAGCGCCGGCGTTGTAAATGTTCGCGGAGATTTCGGTCCACGGCGTGAGTTTCGGCTTGCGCACGATCGCGAGCAGATCGAGCACCACGCGCCCGAGCATCGTGACGCCGCCCTGCATATGCTCGACGAACGAGAAGAGGCTGAGGCCGAGCCGCGTGAACGGATCGAGGCGCGTGACCGGCTCTGCGCTCTCGCGCACCGTGTCGAGCAGCGCGATGCGCTCGAAGATGTCGCGCTGCGTGTCGGTGAGCGCGGTGCCGGGCGGCATCTTGCGGCCCCACACGCGCCACAGCGCCTGGCCGCCGACGTGGTCCATCCTGTCGACGCGCGACAGGTCCCACTCGCCGATGCCCTGCGCGCCGGTCAGCGAAACCAGTTGCGGAATCACGTGCCCGGTGTCGCGATCGCGCGCGAGCGCGAGCGCCGTCCACTGGCCCGAGAGACGGACGATCTTGCCTTGGCTGCCGGCCGCGACTTCAAGGCCGGGCGGAGTGTCATTGTTCAAGGATCGCGTGAATCTGGTTATCGGATTAGCGGCCATTGTAACGAAGGCTCGGCCGCCGGTCCGCACTGATGCACATCGATCGGCGTCGCCGTTCACCGCTGCGCATTCGAGTCCCGGGCGGAGTCGCTGTGGCTACAATATGGGACATGAATGCCTCCAAGACTCCCGCCTCCCCGTCCGCAGCGACAAGCGCGGCACCAGCCTCGTCGTCGGCTTCGACCGACTGGCGCATCGATCGCGAACGCGCGGTCAAGCTGTTCGGCGCGCATGCGCATGACTGGCCGATCGAAATCGTCGAAGAAACCGGCTCGACCAACGCCGACTTGATGACCCACGTGAAAGCCCTGCCGCGCCGCGCGAACGCGCTGCCGCGGCCGATCGTGCGCGTCGCGTATCTGCAGACCGCCGGGCGCGGCCGCCGTGGGCGGCCGTGGTACGCGGAGCCCGGCAACGCGCTGCTGTTTTCGGTCGCGTGCGTCTTGCCGCGACCGCTCGAAGGGCTCGGGGGCTTGAGTCTCGCGGTGGGCGTCGCGCTCGTCGACGGGCTGCGCTCGCTGCCGGTCGCGGGTCCCGGACAGATCGCGCTGAAGTGGCCGAACGACGTGCTGCTCGAAGGCGACAAGCTCGCCGGCATCCTGATCGAAACCGCGTGGAGCACCGACGACGCGAGCGCGGTCGTGATCGGCATCGGCACCAACGTGAAAGGCGCCGACGAACTCGCGGCGAAGGTGGGCGCGCTGAACGCCGAGGTACCGCCGCAGGCGCTCGGCACCGTGCCGACCGCGTTGCAACGCGCGCTGCCGAACGCGAATCTGACCGATACGCTGGCAGCCGAATTGAACGCGCTCGAACCGATGCTGCAGCGCTTCGGCGCCGAAGGCTTCGCGCCGTTCCAGCCGCGCTGGAACGCGGTGCATGCTTACGCGGGCCGCGACGTCGTGCTGCTCGAACAAGGCCAGGAGCTCGCGCGCGGCGTGGCGGCGGGCGTTGACGAGCGTGGCCAGTTGCTGCTCGATACGGCTGAGGGCCGCCAGAGCATCGCGACCGGCGACGTGTCGCTGCGCCTCGCCCACGGTGTCGCATGAGTCAGCGCGCGCCATATCTGCTGATCGACGCGGGCAATAGCCGGATCAAGTGGGCGCTGGTGCAGCCCGATGGGACGCAGTTGGCGAGCGGCGCGCTCGCGCATGACGACCTTGCCGGGCCACGCGCGCGGTCGGGTGCGCAAGCCGGTTGGACTGACTGGCCGGCGCCATGCGGCGCGTGGCTCTCCAACGTCGCGGGCGCGGAGGTCGCGACGCACATCGCGGCGCTCGTCGACGCGCACTGGCCGCGACTGCCGCTCGCGACGATCCGCGCAAGTGCCCGTCGATGCGGCGTGACCAATTGCTACACGACACCGGACTCGCTCGGCAGCGACCGCTGGGCTGGCATGATCGGCGCGCACGCGACCTTTCCCGGCGAGCATCTGCTGCTCGCGACCTTCGGCACCGCGACGACGCTCGAGGCCTTGCGCGCCGATGGCGCGTTTATCGGCGGATTGATTGCGCCGGGCTGGACGCTGATGATGCGCTCGCTCGGTGAGCACACCGCGCAACTGCCGACGCTCGACGCCGCGCGCGCGCGCGGCCTGCTCGACGCCGCCGATACCACCGGCGCGGGCCGTCGCGGGCCGTTCTTCGCAACGGATACGCCGCGCTCGCTGTCGGCGGGCTGCACGCTGGCGCAGGCCGGATTGATCGAGCGGATGTGGCGGGACCTGCAGGATGAGTGGCAGGTGCCGGTGCGTCTCGTAGTCAGCGGCGGCGCCGCCGACGAAGTGGCGAGCGCCCTGAAAGTGCCGCATACTCGCCACGATTCGCTGGTGCTGTCAGGGCTTGCGCTGATCGCAGCCGAGGATACGGCGCGGCAAAGCGGCTGATTGCCTGCCGTGGCTAGCGTTCGATTCACGACCGGGCGGCGCGTGATGTACGTGTAGAACCTGCGCCTGAGTTGCGCGCAATTCGCCGCCCATTTTCCGAACCCGAGTTTTTCCCGCACGCCCCAGGCTCAACTTCTTTCTGAATTGGAAACACCCACAATGCTTCGCTGGCCGATCGCCATTCTGATTGTTGTCAACGTGCTGGCTTTCGTCGCGCTGCTTGGCGCCTTCGGCCCCACACCCACCGCGAGCGGACGCGAGCCGAATCATCTGAACCGCCAGATTCATCCGGACTGGCTGAAGGTGCGGCCGGTCAGCGCCGCCGATGCGGCCGACCAGGCGGTGGTCGGCGGACCCGCGCCGCAGGCGCCGATTTCGACATCGGAGTTGCCGCAGTAATCAGGTGAGCGACGCGTTCGGTTAGAAGTTCAGCAGTGCGCCGCGCCTTTTGCGGCAACGGGCGGCATCAACCCTGCGTCCGCACCTTCTTCAACAGCGCGGTCGTCGAGCGATCGTGCTCGAACGCAATCGCGAGCGCCTTGCCGCCCCAACCGCGCACGAGCGCCGATTCGGGCAGCGCGTCCATGTCGTAGTCGCCGCCCTTCACGAGCACGTCCGGGCGCAGCGCGGAAATCAGCTCGACCGGCGTCTTCTCGCCGAAGCCCACCACGTAATCGACGCTTTCCAGCGCCGCTAGCAAGGCCATGCGGTCGGCCTCGTTGTTGATCGGCCGGTCGTCGCCTTTGCCGAGCATCCGCACCGACGCGTCGCTATTGACACCAACGATCAGGCACGCGCCCAGCGCCTTTGCGTCGGCCAGATAGGTCACGTGACCACGATGCAGGATATCGAACACGCCGTTCGTCAACACGACGGGCGCGCGCAGCGAAGGACGAAGCTTCACCAGGGCATCGCGCGTCAGAATCTTGCGTTCAAAGATGGCGGTCATCGCACGGTCACAGAGTTGGGGAATTAGGGAGTTGGGGCGTGACGGGAACAGGAATGCCAGGTGCCGTCACGATACACGCTGGTCGGCCCGAAGCAAAACGGTCCGGCAAGCTCACGCTTGCCGGACCGCCGTTTGATACGGTGCTGAAACGCCTGAGTCGTTACGCCGGCTGCTGCTGCGCCGGGTTTTGTTCAGCAGCTTGCAGACGCGCGACCACTTCCTTGCGATAACGGTTCAGTTCCTGCGCGGTGTTGAACGTGCGTTCGAACAGCAGCGACAGGTTGTGCAGAATGCGCTCGATGACCTTCTTTTCCCAGCCGTCGTCGAAACGGATCTGCTCGTCGAGCCAGCGCTCGAGCCATTCCGGATCCGGCAGACGCGACTGGATCGTGTCGCGCGGGAACAGCGCCTGGTTCACGTGCAGGTTGGTGGGGTGCAGCGGCTTTTCGGTGCGACGCGCCGACGCCATCAGCACGCCGATCTTCGCGAACGCGGCACGCGCGATGTCGCCGGTTTGCGCCATCGCCTTCTTCATGTAGCGCAGATACGCGCCGCCGTGGCGCGCTTCGTCTCGCGAGATAGTTTCGTAGATGTGCTTGATGACTGGCTCGGTATGCCATTCGGCGGCGCGGCGATACCAGTGATTCAGGCGGATTTCGCCGCAGAAGTGCAACATCAGCGTTTCCAGCGGCGGTGCGGGATCGAACTCGAAGCGCACTGCGTGCAGTTCCTCTTCGGTCGGGACCAGTTCCGGCTTGAAGCGGCGCAGGTATTCCATCAGCACCAGCGAGTGCTTCTGCTCCTCGAAGAACCACACGCTCATGAATGCGGAGAAATCGCTGTCGTGATGATTGTCACGCAGAAACATTTCCGTGGCGGGCAACGCCGACCATTCGGTAATCGCGTTCATCTTGATCGTCGCCGCCTGCTCGTCGGTCAACAGCGATGCATCGAATTTGTCCCAGGGAATGTCCTTCTCCATGTCCCATCGAACGGATTCGAGCGATTTATAAAGTTCCGGGTAAAGCATGGTGTTCATAGTCCCACCCCTGTTCTGCACATACTGTGTGTGTCTGTTGCTGCTACGTGTAGCCGTTTTTACCTACGACGAGCGGACGTGCCGTTTATCGGCCAAGCATTCAATTTTACGCGTTAATCAGCCGCCCAGAAGCATCAGGCAGCAAAGAAGTCCGGGCTTTTGTATTGGCGCCTGAAGCGTGAATCAGGCGCCGCGGCCAACCGTGGGGGAGGGATACCCTTTGCCTGAGGTCGAGCCAGTCTGGGTCGACAACCGCACCGTCCCGCCCTGCCCCGGTAGCGCCGGCGGCGCATGACGCGAGGGCGGCGGGATTGGTCGTTTTCGGCGCACGCCCCAAAGCCAGATCAAGCTTACACAATGATAGCACGCGCCTCCCACGAAACCCGTGACAGAAGCGGCGCGAGCGCACTGTGGTATTGACTTCTCTCAATAAAGTCGGCGATTCGCGCGGGCGGAAACCGCGGGCGCTGGAATAGGGAGAAACGCAGCCGATCAGTCGCCTTCATCATCGGCCACTGATTCCCGGCGCGCCGTCCGGCTCACGTCGACTTTTTCGGCGTTGCCGCGCTCGTTCCGGCCGCGCGTTTGGCCGACGGCGCGGCGCGCTTCGCCGCCGGCCGTTTGACGGCGGGCTTCGCGTTTTGGGCGGCGGCGCCCGACGCATCGGCGCCCGACGCATCCGCGGCCTTCGACGGTTCCGGCTTGCCCTGCGTGCCCCCGCCCGCCGCGGCGACCGCGACGGACGGCTGCGTCATCGCGAACTGCGCGATCTGGTTGAACTGCGATTGCAGCAGATTCCACCACGCGGACGCATCGAAGCCGGGCGCCGCAGGCGCTTCCTCTTCGTCGCTGTCGGCCTGCGTGGCGCTTTCGGGCCTGGGCTCGGCCGGCTTCGTCCAGCGCGGCGCCGGGGCGGGGCTCGGGGCGGTGTTCGGCGCGCCACTCGCGGCGGCACCCGACGCAGCAGCCGCCGCCTGCGACATCGACGATTGCGCGAACGCGCCGAACGCGCGCAGCGTCGCGAGCGTCGCACGTTGCACTTCGAGCGCCTGGATCGCCGACTGCAGCATGCTCAGATTCAGCTTCAGCCATTGCTCGACCGCGCGCATGTCGGTGATGCGCTTGTCGAGCTCCTCGACGCTCGTGAGCGGCGCCATCATGTCGGACATCATCGACAGCGACGGACTCGTGCCCCCACCCGGCTGCGCGCCCGTCATGGCGGCGCCGAACGGCGACAGCCGAATCATGCTCCACATGCGATCGAGCATTTCAGCGGGCGGAAAACCGGGGAAGCCGGGAAAGGGCGGCGCGGAGCCAGTGGTGTCGGTCATGGTTGTCGCCTCGGTGCTGGATGATAGGTGGAGCGCGCGATGCCGCGCGCGTCGATTCGATCATACCGTGTGGGGTATGACATCACGATCGTTGGTCGTTACGTGGACCGCCCGCGCCAAAATCGGGCGCGCGCCGCTCGCGCAACGAGCTCAGGCCCTCGCGCACGTCGGGTCCCGCGAAGCCCATGAATTCCAGCGCGAGCGACGTATCGAACGCCGGCCCCGCCGTGCGCAGCCAGTTGTTCAACGCGTACTTGGTCCAGCGGATGGCGGTCTGCGAACCGTCGGCCAGCTTGCGCGCGACTTCGAACGCCTTCGGCAGCAGATCGCTTTCGTCGAGGGCCAGCGACACGAGCCCGATGCGCTCCGCCTCCTCGCCGCTCACCGGCTCGCACAGCAGCAGGTAGTACTTCGCCTTCGCCATGCCGCACAGGAGCGGCCAGACGATCGCTGCATGATCGCCCGCGGCGACGCCGAGGCGCGTGTGTCCGTCGATGATGCGGGCCGTCTTCGCCGCGATCGAGATATCGGCGAGCAGCCCCGCGACGAGCCCCGCGCCGACCGCCGGCCCGTGCATCGCCGACACGATCGGCTTGCCGCAGTTGATCACGTTGTAGACGAGATCGCGCGCTTCGCGCCACACACGCGTGCGCACCTCAAAATCGTTCGCCATGTCCTCGACGAGCTGCAGATCGCCGCCGGCCGAAAAGCCTTTACCCTCGCCGCGAATGATCGCGACGCGCGTATCGGGATCGCGATCGATATCGCGCCAGATTTCCGCGAGCTCGTAATGCATGCGTGCGTTCGCGGTCGCGAGGCCGCTTTTATTCGCGCCCTCGCCGCTCATCACGACTTCGAGCACGCCATGCGGATGACGCTGCAAACGCAGCGACTGGTAGTGCGCGTAGTACGCGTCGTTCGGTTGCGATGGCTGAGGCATGGTGAGCAGTCCGGAGGAGATTCGTTCAGTCGCGCGCGGAACGCCGCGACCCGTTCAATGCGGCTGATAAAGCCACTTGCCATTGGTGATTTCGACCATCACGCGGGCGCGCTGATCGAGCCCGAGATGATCGGCCGCGCTCATGTTGACGACGCCATTGGTGTCCGCGAGACCGCGTGTTCCTTCGAGCGCGTCGCGCAGCGCGCGGCGAAACGGCGGCGTGCCGGGCGCGCCGGCTTTCAGCGCGAGCGGAATCGCATGCTCGAGCAACGCGCCCGCGTCCGACGTGTACGAACCGAATGCCGACACGCTGCCCGCCCCGTGCTGCGCCTCGAAGCGCGCGATGTAATCGAGGGCGAGACCCTTCGCCGGATGATCGGCCGGCAATTGCGCGGCGACCAACACTGGGCTCGCGGGCAGGAAGGTGCCGTTGCAATCGGCGCCGCACACGCGCAGGAAGTCGTTATTGCCGACGCCGTGGTTGTGATAGATGACGCCCTTGTAGCCGCGCTCGCGCAGCATTTTCGGCGGCAACGCGGCAGGCGTGCCGGCCGCGCCGACCACTACCGCGTCGGGGTGGGTCGCGAGAATCTTCAGCACCTGGCCGGTCACGCTCGGATCGGTGCGATTGAAACGCTCGCTCGCGACCACATCGATGTGATGCAGCTGCGCGAACTTCGCGACCTCGGCGTAGAACGTCTCGCCGAGCGCGTCGGCCTGGCCGATGAACGCGATCGTCTTCACGCCGTGTCCGCTCGCATGCTCGGCGATCGCCGAGGCCATCATCGCGTCGGTCTGCGGCGTCTTGAAGACCCAGCGACGTTTCGCGTCGACCGGTTCGATGATTTTCGCGGACGACGCCAGCGAGATCATCGGCGTTTCGCCCTCGGCGACCACGTCGATCATCGCGAGCGAATTCGGCGTGATCGACGAGCCGATGATCGCGTCGACGTGATTCTCGCTGATGAGCTTCCTGGTGTCCTGCACGGCGTGGGTCGTGTCCGATGCATCGTCGAGCACGATGTATTCGACGTTCTGCCCGCCGATCTGTTTGGGTAGCAGCGCGACCGTGTCGCGCGCGGGAATGCCGAGCGACGCGGCCGGCCCGGTCAGCGACAGCACGAGACCGATCTTCACCTGCGCGAACGATGTCAGCGGCAACGCGCAGGCAAGCGCGGCCCACAGCGTCGCGGCGCGCCGCGCGAAGCGCCGACCACGTTGAGGCAAGCCACGCGCGCTCGTGCGCGCTTCAATGGGCGACGCGCAAGCGCGCCGACGTCCAGCTGCGGAGAAGTCCAATCGCGGCATGCTGTCCTCACGTCGGGGTTTTCGTTGTGATGTTTGCCGCAGTGTAGCCGCGCGCGCAAGTGGCGGCATCGGGCGAAACCCTTTCGCGCGTGCCGCCCGAGTCAAAGCATTGCCGCGTGAGCGCCGCGCTTCATTCGAGCGGCGCGATGCTCTGCTCGATCGCACCGAAAATCGACTTGCCCGCATCGTCGAACATTTCGATCCTCACGGTGTCGCCGTATTTCATGAACTCCGTTTGCGGCGCGCCGTGCTCGATCGTTTCGAGGCAGCGCTTCTCGGCGATACAGCAGTAGCCGCGTTTCGCGTCCTTGTTCGACACCGTGCCCGAACCGACGATGGCACCAGCACGCAGATTGCGCGTTTTCGCGGCATGCGCGATCAGCTGACCGAAGTGAAACACCATATCGGTGCCCGCGTCGGCCTGGCCGACCTTCCTGCCGTTCCAGTGGACGATCATCGGCCGATGCACGCGGCCTTCGCGCCAGTGTTCGCCGAGCTCGTCGGGCGTCACGGCGACCGGCGCGAATGAGGTGGCCGGCTTGCTCTGGAAAAAGCCGAAGCCCTTCGCGAGTTCGGCGGGGATCAGGTTGCGCAGCGACACGTCGTTGACGAGCATGACCAGCCGCACGCCGCGCAGGGCCTGCTCGGGCGTCGCGCCCATCCGCACATCGCCGGTGACGACCGCGACTTCGGCCTCGAAGTCGATGCCGTACTCTTCCGATGCGCACGCCACGTCGTCGCGCGGGCCGATGAAGTCGTCGCTACCGCCCTGGTACATCAGTGGGTCGGTCCAGAATTCGGGCGGCATTTGCGCGCCGCGCGCGCGCCGCACGAGCTCGACGTGGTTCACGTACGACGAGCCGTCGGCCCACTGGAACGCACGCGGCAGCGGCGCCATGCACTCTTTGGCGTCGAATGAAAAGCTGTTGCGCGCACGGCCCTGGTTCAGCGCATCGTAAAGGTCGTGCAGTTGCGGCGCGTAGAAGGCCCAGTCGTCGAGCACGCGCTGCAGCGTGGGCGCGATCGCGTCGGCGATGGCCGCCGTGTGCAGGTCGCGGGACACGACGATCAGTTGACCGTCGCGCGTGCCGTCCTTCAGCGAGGCAAGTTTCATAGAGCTGTGAACCGTGTATTAGTGACGATGGAAGGAATGTATTCTACGATGGTGAATCGGCGCGGCCCAATATCTGCGTGTTCGTCGTCGTGTCACCGTAGCCGTCTCCATTACGATCACCGAACGCGCTGCCCGCGCCTTTTGCACATGTCCGCCAACGCCCGCTCCGGCACGATCCGCACCCGCACCGACGCCGCGTCCGCCGACGATCTGCTCGATCCCGCCCATGCAACCGACGCAACCGGCGCCGACGACGAACCCGGCGAACCCGGCGAAGAAAAACTGCGCTCGGGCATCCAGTCGATCGAGGTCGGTTTCAGGCTGCTCGACGTGCTGACCCACGAGCCGCGCGCGATGATGCTGCGCGATCTCGCGCAGCGCGCGGGCATGAGTCCGGCGAAGGCGCATCGCTATCTGGTCAGCTTTCTGCGTCTCGGCGTAGTCGCGCAGGACCCGCTGTCGGGCCGCTACGAACTCGGCGGCTTCGCTTTGCAGCTGGGGCTCGCGCGGCTTGCTCGCGTCGACGGTGTGAAGCTCGCGCGCATCGCGCTCGCCGAACTGCGCGACCGGCTCGACCTGACCGTCGGCATCGCGGTGTGGGGCAATCAGGGACCGACGATGGTGCACTGGATGGAGTCGAGCTATCCGGCCAAGGCGTCGCTGAAGCTCGGCGACGTGATGCCCTTGCTCAGTTCGGCGACCGGTCTGCTGTTCGCCGCCTACCTGCCGTCCGGCAAGACCGCCGCGATGCTCGAGCGCGAGCTGGCCGACTCGCGGCGCTCGTCGTATAGCGGCGCGCCACGCACCCGCGAAGAGGTCGACCAGGTGCTCGCCGAGGTGCGCGAGCACGAGGCGGCGCGCGTCGAAGGCATGCTGCTGCCGACGATCCACGCGTTTTCGTTGCCGGTGTTCGATTCGACCGGCGAACTCGCGCTCGGTCTCGTCGCGCTCGGCCATGAAGGCGCGTTCGATATCCGCTGGGGCGGCGAGATCGATACCGCGCTGCGCGAATGCGCGCGCAAGCTGTCATACGAACTCGGCTATAGCGCGACGCCGCGTGGTGACAACGGTTGATACGCACCGTATCCTTTCACGCTCTCACCGATTCAAGCGCCGATGGATTTTGCTTCCGCCAACCGCCGTCATGATCGCCTGCCCGCTTTTGGTAGCGGGCCGGGACGCGGCGCACGCGCGTGGCGCTGGATCGCCGTCCTCGCGGCCGTCGCGGTTGTGCACTGGATCGCGGCGCAATGGTTCGAGCGCAATCGCGTGGATCTGAATCCGGCGAATCGCGAGCATGTGCCGGTGCAGGTCGTGCTGCTGACGCCCGAAAGGGTCGAGCGTCAACCCGCGCCACAGCCCGCCGTGCCGGCGCCGCATCCGCCCGCGCCTGCACGCAAGCCCGCGGCGAGGCCGCCGCGCGAGCAGCATGTGATGACCGCGTTGCAACCGGCCAAACCGAACGAGCCCGCGGCCACGTCGGCATCGGAGGTGGCGGCTAGCGCGCCACCCGCCATCGCGAACGCGAATGCATCGGCCCATGCGAATGCCAGTGGCGCCGTCGCGAGCGCCCCTGCCGCGGACAGCGCGCCGCAAGCGTCGCAGGGCGTGAAGTTTTCGGTACCGCCGTCGGCCGAACTCGACTACGACACGTTCTACAACGGCGTGCGCAACGCGCCCGGCACGATCCATTGGGCGAGCGACGGGCAGGGCTACGAAATGGTCGTATCAGTGCCGCTGCCGTTCGTCGGTCCGTTCGTGTTTTCGAGCCACGGCGGCATCGATGCCTTTGGCCTCGCGCCGGCGCAGTACAGCGAAAAGCGTGGCCGTCGCGCCGAAGACATCGCGATCTTCAATCGCAACGACAAGAAGGTTGGCTTTACGCGCACGCCCGCCTCGTTGCCGTTGCCCGACGGCGCGCAGGATCGCTTCAGTGTCGTGATGCAGCTCGCGAGCCTCGTGCGCGGCGATCCTGACGCCTATAAGCCTGGCGTGACGCGACAGTTTTTCGTCGTCGATACCGATAGCGGGGAGAATTGGCCGATCGAGACGATCGGCGACGAAACGATCCGCGCCGCGCAAGGCTATCTGGAGACGCGTCACTTCAAACGTCTGCCGCGCCACGATGGCGACCAGCGCCGCGTCGATGTGTGGCTCGCCCCGTCCCTTGGCTGGCTGCCGGCGCGCATCCTGCAGACGGAGCCGAACGGTACCCAGTTCGAACTGGTGTGGCGCGGCACGCTGAATGTCGATGGCACGTCGCCGGATCACCGCGGCAATGGTGGCGCGCCGGCCACGCCTGCTGCACCCGCAGCCCCCGCTGCCACGGGCCCTGCAACGCCGGCGCCAGCTCCGGCCCACGCATCGGCAGTAACACCCGAGGCCGCCCCAACTGCACCGGTCGATTCGACCGCTCCGACCATCATCAAACCGTGACAGGTTTCGTGACAGAGTGTCACGAGCAAATCCGCACGAGATCGGCGAAACTTCCTTTGGAACGCTGACTCGCACGTCAATGGAGCCCCGTTCGCGCGAACGAGGCGACCCACCGCGCTTTTTCACTGCGTTTCCTTCAAAGGAGTCCACATGCAAGTGAACATCAACGGTATCGACACACGCTACGTGCTGAGCAACGAAGGCGGCGGCCCGTGGCTCACGTTCATCCATCAGTTGGGCGGCGATCTTTCCATCTGGGATCAGATGGCAGGCTATTTCCGCGACGATTACACGGTGCTGCGCTACGACGTGCGCGGCCACGGCCACAGCGCGGTTGCGCGCGAGCCGTTCGCCATGCGCGATCTGGCCGACGATCTCGCCAAACTGCTCGATGCCCTCGGCGCGCGGACGACGCACCTGGTCGGCCTGTCGCTCGGCGGCATGATTGCGCAGCAGTTCGCGCTCGACCATCCATCGCGCATCGACACGCTGACGATTGCGGACAGCACCGGCGGCACTCCGCCCGAGAACCGTGAGTTGTGGAATCAGCGCGCCCACACCGCGCGCAGCGACGGCATGGAGGCGCTGTTACCGTCGACGATCGCGCGTTGGCTCACGCCCGACTTTCAGGCCGGCCATCCCGAAGCGGTCGAGCCGATCCGTGAGACATTTGCGCGCACCTCGCCGGAAGGTTTTGCGATGGCCTGCGAGGCACTGCGCGATTTCGACCTTCGCGGCCAGCACGGCGCAATCCGCTCGCCGACGCTGACGGTGGCCGGACGTCACGACACTGGCACGCCCCCTGCTGCTACGCAGGCAATAGCGGAGGCGATCGAGGACGCCCGCTTCGAGTTGCTGGACGCCGCGCATCTCGCGCCAATCGAGCAATCACACCGTTTTGCCGCCTTGCTTGAATCGTTTCTGGAGCGGCGAGTCTAACCATCAGGTCCGGAGTTTTTACTTGCGTCGTCCGGACCCACCCCTTGAATTCCATCCCACATGCTCCACCTACGGTGCAGAAAAGGGCAGGAGCCCAACGGAAATAAGGAGTGTCGCCATGCAAATGATCTATAACAGCCCTAACTACTGTGTCGTCGAGTTTCCTCCGCAGGAAGGTCTGCTTGCCATGAAGTCGGGCGGCTACGAGATTGTCGACAAGAACATGCAGCGCGAAATCTACATCGACGGGGCAATGGCGGCGCGTTTTCGCGAGCATGTGCAAAAGCTGATCGAAGGCGAGCCGACGCTCGACGAGGTTGATGAATTCCTCGGTCAATTCGACAGTCTGATGCATCAACCAGTGGTCCTGCATTGACCGGAGGTGTTCAGCTGGCGCTCTGGCGACATCGATCGACCGCACCGCGCGGCTTTGCCGGCGGGTTCCATCAAGCGGTCGGCGGCAGCGAAACGGCCCGGCAGGCTTTGGCTTGCCGGGCCGTTTTTTATTGCATCGTTTGTTAGCGCGTTTCTGAATTCCCGGCGCGGCGCGTTCGTATCGGTCGATTTTGCCGGCCGCGCCTCGCACTCTCCTCCGCGGCGGGCGCATCCGCCCGGCTGCGGCTACAATGACAGGCTTTCCGCCAACGCCGGCGCAAGCCCTCGTCCGCCATGACCCAGCCTGCTCAATCCATCACGCCAGTCCGTTCGGAGCCCGCCTACACCCGCGGCGCAGCGCTGCCCGCGCTGCTGAACTCGCGCATCCTGATTCTGGACGGCGCGATGGGCACGATGATCCAGCGCTACAAGCTCGACGAAGCCAGCTATCGCGGCGAGCGCTTCAAGGACTACACGCGCGACATCAAGGGCAACAACGAACTGCTGTCGATCACCCAGCCGCAGATCATCGCCGAGATTCACGAGCAGTATCTCGCGGCGGGCGCGGACATCATCGAGACCAACACGTTCGGCGCGACCACGGTCGCGCAGGCCGACTACGGCATGGAATCGCTCGCCGTCGAGATGAACATCGAATCGGCGAAGCTCGCGCGCGCCGCGTGCGACAAATACGCAACGCCGGACAAGCCGCGCTTCGTCGCCGGCGCGATCGGCCCGACGCCGAAAACCGCCAGCATTTCGCCGGACGTCAACGATCCGGGCGCGCGCAACGTGACCTTCGACGAACTGCGCGCCGCGTACTACGAGCAGGCGAAAGCGCTGCTCGACGGCGGCGCGGACCTGTTCCTCGTCGAAACGATCTTCGACACGCTGAATGCGAAGGCCGCACTGTTCGCGCTCGACGAGCTGTTCGAAAACACCGGCGAGCGTCTGCCGATCATGATCTCGGGCACCGTCACCGATGCGTCGGGCCGCATTCTGTCGGGCCAGACCGTCGAGGCCTTCTGGAACTCGCTGCGTCACGCGAAGCCGCTCACGTTCGGCCTGAACTGCGCGCTCGGCGCGGCGCTGATGCGTCCGTACATCGCCGAGCTCGCGAAGCTGTGCGACACCTACGTGTCGTGCTATCCGAACGCCGGCCTGCCGAACCCGATGAGCGACACCGGCTTCGACGAATTGCCCGCGGATACCTCTGGCCTGCTGAAGGAATTCGCCGAAGCGGGGCTCGTGAACATCGCCGGCGGCTGCTGCGGCACGACGCCCGAGCACATCGCGGCGATCGCGAAGGCGCTGGCCGAGCTGAAGCCGCGCAAGTGGCCGAGCCAGTATCGCGACGCCGCCTGAGCCCGCCTGCAACACTTCGCCCCGACGCCCTGCACGTCCTGCACGTCCCTTAACGCACGCACCCGACTCGCACACACGCCATGACCGATCACACCATGCGCCTTGCCGGCCTCGAGCCGTTCAACGTCACGTCCGGGACGCTCTTCATCAACGTTGGCGAACGCACCAATGTGACCGGCTCGAAAGCGTTCGCGCGAATGATCCTGAACAATCAGTTCGACGAAGCATTGGCCGTCGCGCGCCACCAGGTCGAGAACGGCGCGCAGGTAATCGACATCAACATGGACGAGGCGATGCTCGATTCGAAAGCGGCAATGGTCCGCTTCATGAATCTGATCGCGTCGGAGCCGGACATCGCGCGCGTGCCGATCATGATCGACTCGTCGAAGTGGGACGTGATCGAGGCGGGTCTCAAGTGCGTGCAGGGCAAGGCGATCGTCAACTCGATCTCGCTGAAGGAAGGCAAGGAAGCGTTCGTTCATCATGCGAAGCTGATTCGCCGCTATGGCGCGGCTGCGGTCGTGATGGCGTTCGACGAACAGGGCCAGGCCGATACGTTCCAGCGCAAGACCGGGATTTGCAAGCGCTCGTACGACGTGCTCGTCAACGAAGTCGGCTTTCCGCCCGAGGACATCATCTTCGATCCGAACATCTTTGCGATCGCGACCGGCATCGAGGAACACAACAACTATGCGGTCGACTTCATCGAGGCGACCCGCTGGATCAAGCAGAACCTGCCGTACGCGAAGGTGAGCGGCGGCGTGTCGAACGTGTCGTTCTCGTTCCGCGGCAACGATCCGGTGCGCGAGGCGATTCACACCGTGTTCCTCTATCACGCGATCCAGGCGGGGATGGACATGGGCATCGTCAACGCGGGCCAGCTCGGCGTGTATGCCGAACTCGATCCCGAACTGCGCGAGCTCGTCGAAGACGTCGTGCTGAATCGCCGTCAAGACGGCACCGACCGCCTGCTCGAAATCGCCGACAAGTTCAAAAGCGGCGCCGCGAAGAAGGAAGAGAACCTCGAGTGGCGCAAGCAGCCGGTCGAGAAGCGTCTCGCGCATGCGCTCGTGAGCGGCATCACCACGTTCATCGTCGAAGACACCGAGGAAGTGCGCGCGAAGATCGCCGCTGCAGGCGGCCGTCCGATCAACGTGATCGAAGGTCCGCTGATGGACGGCATGAACATCGTCGGCGACCTGTTCGGCCAGGGCAAGATGTTCCTGCCGCAGGTCGTGAAGTCGGCGCGCGTAATGAAGCAGGCGGTCGCGCATCTGATCCCGTTCATCGAGGAAGAAAAGCGCCAGCTCGCGGCGGCCGGCGGCGACGTGCGCGCCAAGGGCAAGATCGTCATCGCGACCGTGAAGGGCGACGTGCACGACATCGGCAAGAACATCGTGTCGGTCGTGCTCCAGTGCAACAACTTCGAAGTGGTCAACATGGGCGTGATGGTCCCGTGCAGCGAGATCCTCGCGAAGGCGAAGGTCGAGGGCGCGGACATCATCGGGCTGTCGGGCCTGATTACGCCGAGTCTCGAAGAAATGGCCTACGTCGCATCGGAAATGCAGCGCGACGACTACTTCCGCGTCAAGAAGATTCCGCTCCTGATCGGCGGCGCGACGACCTCGCGTGTGCACACGGCGGTGAAGATCTCTCCGCACTACGACGGGCCGGTGGTCTACGTCCCGGACGCGTCGCGCTCGGTATCGGTCGCCTCGAGCCTGCTGTCCGACGAGGGCGCCGCGAAGTACATCGACGAACTGAACGCCGACTACAACCGCATCCGCGATCAGCATGCGAACAAAAAAGCACAGCCGATGGTCACGCTCGCGCAAGCGCGCGCCAATAAGACGAAGATCGACTGGGCAGGCTATCAGCCGGTCAAGCCGAAGTTCATCGGCCGGCGCGTGTTCAAGAACTTCGATCTGAACGAGCTCGCGAACTATATCGACTGGGGTCCGTTCTTCCAGACGTGGGATCTCGCCGGCCCATATCCGGCGATTCTCAATGACGAGATCGTCGGCGAATCGGCGCGGCGCGTGTTCTCCGACGGCAAGTCGATGCTCGCGCGCCTGATTCAGGGCCGCTGGCTGCAGGCCAACGGCGTGATCACGCTGTTGCCGGCCAACACGGTGAACGACGACGACATCGAAATCTACACGGACGAATCGCGCACCGAAGTCGCGCTGACGTGGCGCAATCTGCGTCAACAGAGCGTGCGGCCGGTGGTCGACGGGGTGATGCGGCCGAACCGCTCGCTGGCCGACTTCATCGCGCCGAAGGACTCGGGCGTCGCCGACTACATCGGCATGTTCGCGGTGACGGCGGGTCTTGGCGTCGACGTGAAGGAGAGGCAGTTCGAGAAGGATCTCGACGACTACAGCGCGATCATGCTGAAGGCGCTCGCGGACCGGCTCGCCGAAGCATTCGCCGAAGCGTTGCACGCGCGTGTGCGGCGCGACCTGTGGGGCTACGCGAACAGCGAAAACCTCTCCAGCGACGAGCTGATCGCCGAAAAATACCGAGGCATCCGCCCGGCGCCAGGCTATCCGGCCTGCCCCGACCACCTCGTCAAGCGCGACATGTTCGACGTGCTGCAGGCGAACGAAATCAACATGAGCCTGACCGAATCGCTGGCGATGCTGCCGGCGGCGAGCGTGTCGGGCTTCTACCTCGCGCATCCGGACAGCACCTATTTCTCGGTCGGCAAGATCGGCGCGGATCAGCTCGACGACTACGCGCAGCGGATGTCGCTCACGAAAGCGGACGCCGAGCGCGCGTTGGCGCCGTTGCTTTGAGCGTGAAGCGATACGTGGCCGGGCCGTGCGGCCCGAGCCGCGCGTGCGCGACTATATCGAGTCCGAAAGACTGAATATTTGGCGCCACGGCAATTTCGGCTTTGTAGACTGAGTCGGCTTTCATCCCGTCAGGCGCGAGCACAACGCGCCGGCTCACCGAAATTGCAACCGTCAACGGAGAAAAATCGTATGAAGAAGCTGACACTGTTATTGACCGCTGTTTCGCTGGCCGCGGGCGCTTCCGTGGCGCTCGCACAACCCGCCGCGCCGGGCGGATCGAGCGCGGTCAGCTCCTACTCGCCCCCCACCGAGGCGCATGTCAAAAAGGCGAAGAAGCAAAAGATGAAGAAAGGCGCGGCAGCGTCGGCGGCCCCCGCGAGCCAGTGAGCGGCGAGGCGGACAAGCCCTCTGAATGACAAAGAGCCCGCGTCAAGCGGGCTCCTTTCTTTGAGTGCGCCCCAAAAGCGCTTATGAAGGCCTTCTGAGACCGGGCCGCGGCGCTCGGGACCCAGCAGAAATCAAAGCCCCCAGACGATATCCGCGTTTTCCTTCTGCGCCGCGCGCAGCATGTCGAGGAACGGATACGCGCGCTGCGCGAGACCGGGCGGAATCTCGTGACGATCGCGGCCGTCTTCGCCCTCGTGGAAATGGCCCTCGTGCTCGGCGCGCTCCTGCTTGTCGGAGGTGATCGCCGCTTCGAGCTTCTCGATGGCCGGGCCCAGTTCGTCGTGAGTAATGACGCCCCGCTGCCCAAGGCGTTTGCCGACAATGCCGACCAGATACTGCGCCAGATTCTCCAGCATCATCACGTCCGGGCAGGCGTGGCACTTGAAAGTAATCAGCATGACTGTTCCCTTTTTCGTTATGTCGGGTTAACGCATGAGCGTCCCAAGGGCTGCAACAGCGTGCGCCTGACGTGGCGCCGGCAAGCCGCGGCGGCCCCAGCCCCTCGTGGGCAACTCATTGAACATATTAGCACCTGCTAAAATCCGTCTGAACGGAAAAGCGCGCCGCCCAGCGCCACGTATGGCAAGGCTCGACGAGCATCGCACACGTGGGCCAAGCGGGGGCGTCGAACCATCGGCCGCGATCCGCATGCCGCGCGAGCCTGCGTGCCGGCGGGCCGCCGAGCGGAGTCCACCGCGTTGCGCTGCTTGCGTCTCGTCGCATCGCCTGGGGGGACAGTCTGCCGGCGGCGCAGCCATCGGCGCCGCAAAGCGCTGCCGCGTTCAACGCTTGCGACACCGGCCTCGGCCGGCGCCTCTTCCGCCTTACCGGATTGCCTCACTGGACTCGCAACAAGCATGCTGCCCGCACACAAACACACACTCGAAACACTGCTCGCCGAGACGGTGAAGCAGGTCGCGACCGCCACCCAAGGCGCGACGGAAGCCGCCTTCGTCTCGCCCGCCATCGCGCTGGAGCGCCCGAAAGTCGCCGCGCACGGCGACGTCGCGTGCAACGTCGCGATGCAGCTCGCCAAGCCGCTGCGCGCCAATCCGCGCCAGCTCGCGCAACAGATCGTCGATGCGCTGCTCGTCAATCCGCAGGCCAAAGGCCTGATCGACACCGCCGAAGTGGCGGGCCCCGGCTTCATCAACCTGCGGCTCACGGCCGCAGCCAAGCAAGGCGTGATCGCCGCCGTGTTCGCCGAGAAGGACGCGTACGGCCGCTCACGGCGCGACGCCGGCAAGCACGTGCTGATCGAGTTCGTGTCGGCCAACCCCACCGGCCCGCTGCACGTCGGCCACGGCCGCCAGGCCGCGCTCGGCGACGCGCTCGCGAACGTGCTCGCGTCGCAGGGCTGGGACGTGCACCGCGAGTTCTACTACAACGACGCCGGCGTGCAGATCCACACGCTCGCCCTGTCGACCCAGGCACGCGCACGCGGCCTCGCCCCCGGCGACGAAGGCTGGCCCGCGTCGGCCTATAACGGCGAGTACATCGCCGACATCGCGAAAGACTATCTGAACGGCATCACGGTCGAGGCGAGCGACGGCGAGCCCGTCACCGGCGCGCGCGACGTCGAGGACCTCGAGGCGATCCGCCGCTTCGCGGTCACGTATCTGCGTCGCGAGCAGGACATGGACCTGCAGGCGTTCGGCGTGAAGTTCGACCAGTACTACCTGGAATCGTCGCTGTACACGGAAGGCCGCGTCGAGAAAACGGTCGACGCGCTGATCGCCGCGGGCAAGACCTACGAGCAGGAAGGTGCGCTGTGGCTGCGCACCACCGACCACGGCGACGACAAAGACCGCGTGATGCGCAAGACCGACGGCACCTACACGTACTTCGTGCCGGACGTCGCCTATCACGTCGCGAAGTGGGAGCGCGGCTTCACCAAGGTCATCAATGTGCAGGGCTCGGATCACCACGGCACGATCGCGCGCGTGCGCGCAGGTCTGCAGGGTCTCGGCATCGGCATTCCGAAGGGCTACCCCGACTACATCCTGCACAAGATGGTCACGGTCATGCGCAACGGCGAGGAGGTGAAGATCTCGAAGCGCGCGGGCAGCTACGTGACGGTGCGCGACCTGATCGAATGGTCGGGCGGCGCGACGCCGGGCTCGGAAGCGGCCGTCGATCTGATCGACGAGGAAACCATTCGCCGCGGCCGCGACGCGGTGCGCTTTTTCCTGATCTCGCGCAAGGCGGACACCGAGTTCGTGTTCGACATCGACCTCGCGCTGAAGCAGAACGACGAGAATCCGGTGCACTATGTGCAGTATGCGCACGCGCGCATCTGCTCGGTGATCGCCGAGTGCAACGCGCGCTACGGCCTGGACGAGAACGCGCTCGCAAGCGTGGACTTCGCGCCGCTGACAAGCGAGCGCTCGATGGCGCTGCTCAACAAGCTCGCCGAATTCCCGGACATGCTGCAGCACGCCGCCGACGAACTCGCGCCGCACGCGGTCGCCTTCTACTTGCGCGAACTCGCCGGCGAATTTCACTCGTTCTACAATGACCGTGCCGAGCGCGTGCTGGTCGACGACGCGGCCGAACGCAACGCTCGCGTCGCGCTGCTCGCGGCCACGCGCCAGGTGCTGGCCAACGGTCTCGCGACGATCGGCGTCTCCGCTCCCGTCAAGATGTAACTCCTCCAGCGTAATATGCGCGCGGCCGTCGTTATAATCGGCGGCCGTTCCTGGATTCTTTTTGCAGGTGATTCGTACGATGGCAAAACCACGCCGCACAACAAAGCAATCGAAGCAAACCGGGGGCACTTTTCTCGGCATCGTGCTGGGCCTGATCGTCGGCCTGGCGATCGCGGTAGTGGTGGCACTGTATATCACCCGTGCGCCTACGCCGTTCGTGTCGAAGGTCGCGCCGCCAGCGGCGACCGACAACGGTGCGAGCCAGGCGCAATACGATCCGAACCGTCCGCTGCAAGGCAAGACGCCGGGCCAGCCGGTGCCGCAGGCCGCGCAACCGGCTCCGCCGAACACCGCGCCGGGCCAGACCAACGCCCAGACCCAGTCGGGCATGCTCGAAGAACCGCAGATCGTCGAAGTGCCGCCGTCGGGCGGCAACGCGAATAACAACGGCACGGCGGTCGCGCCGAATCCCGCGCAGGAGAACGGCACCGGCGGCATCGTCGCGCCGGCGCCGGCGAAGAAGCCGCAGACCTCGAGCGCGCCGGCCGCCACCGCGGCAGGCTCCGTGCCTAAGAGCACGAGCGCGACCACGGTCGCCAACGCCAAGCCGGGCTCGGCCGCCGCTCCGGCGCCGGGCGAGGCGAACACCGGCTATTTCCTGCAGGTCGGCGCGTACAAGACCTCCGCCGATGCCGAACAGCAGCGCGCGCGCCTCGCGTTCCAGGGCTTCGAATCGAAGGTCACGCAGCGCGATGCCGGCGGCGTCACGTACTACCGCGTGCGCATCGGGCCGTTCTCGAAGTTCGAGGACATGAATTCGAGCCGTCAGCGTCTGTCGGACGCGGGTGTCGATACCGCGGTGATCCGCTTCACCAAACAATAAATAAACGGTAATGCCGGCCCGCACGGCGCGTCGAACCATCGGCGCGGCGCGCGGGTCACAAGCACGATGGCCGCTTCGACCTGTATTGTGGCGGGCGGCCACACCGAATCCGACCAGCGGCGACGGGCCCTTAGCATGGCGTCGCCGCGCTACCGCCTTATCTGGGTCTACACAACATGAAAAAGCTGCTGAGCATCCTGTTTCTCTCGCTAGGCCTGATCGCCGCCAGCGCGCATGCGTCGCCGACCGCGCCGGTTGCCGGCAAGGACTACACCGTGCTGGCCTCGCCGCAACCGACCGACGTGCCGGCCGGCAAGATCGAAGTCATCGAATTCTTCTGGTACGGCTGCCCGCATTGCAATGAATTCGACCCGTTCCTCGAAGCCTGGGTCAAGAAGCAGGGCCCGGACGTCGTATTCCGCCGCGTGCCGGTCGCCTTCCGCGACGACTTCATCCCGCACTCGAAGATGTACCACGCGCTCGACGCGCTCGGCGTCGCGAACGAACTGACGCCGAAGGTGTTCAACGAAATCCATGTCAACAAGAACTATCTGCTGACGCCGGAAGACCAGAGCAAATACCTTGCGACGCTCGGCGTCGATCCGAAGAAGTACATGGAAGCGTACAACTCGTTCTCGACGCAAAGCGCGCTGCAGAAGGACAAGAAGCTGCTCGACGACTACAAGATCGACGGCGTGCCGACGCTCGCCGTGCAGGGCAAGTATGAAACCGGCCCGGCCGCGACCGGCACCCTGCCGGGCACGGTCCAGGTGCTCGACTACCTCGTCTCGCAAGTCCGCGCCAAGAAGATGTAATCACGAGGCGCCGGTATGACCTCTCCGCTGAAGGTTTTCATTACCGGCGCTTCGAGCGGCATCGGCCTCGCGCTCGCCGGCGAATACGCACGGCGCGGCGCGATTCTCGGCCTCGTCGCCCGCCGCGGCGACGCGCTCGCCGCGTTCCAGCGGTCCCATCCCCAGAACACCGTCTCGATCTACGCGCTCGACGTGCGCGACGCGGAAGCGCTCGCCGATGCGGCCGCGCGCTTCATCGCCGCGCACGGCCTGCCGGACGTCGTGATCGCCAACGCCGGCATCAGCCGCGGCACGCTAACGGGTCACGGCGATCTGCGCACGTTCCGCGAGGTGATGGACATCAATTACTTCGGCATGGTCGCGACGTTCGAGCCATATGCCGCCGCGATGGCCGCATCGAAGCGCGGCACGCTGGTCGGCATTGCGAGCGTCGCGGGCGTGCGCGGCTTGCCCGGTTCGGGCGCGTACAGCGCGTCGAAATCGGCGGCCCTGAAGTATCTCGAGGCGTTGCGCGTCGAGATGCGGCCGTTCGGCGTCGGGGTCGTCACGATCGCGCCCGGCTATATCCGCACGCCGATGACCGAGCACAATCCGTACAACATGTCGTTCCTGATGGACCCCGACCGTTTCGCGGCGAAGGTCGCGCGGGCGGTCGAACGGCAGACGTCGTTCGCGGTGTTTCCGTGGCAGATGCGCGTGGCCGCGATGCTGCTGCATGTGCTGCCGCGCTGGCTCTACGACCGCGTGTTCGAACGCGCGCCGCGCAAGCCGCGCGCCACCACCGAGTAAGCCATGCAGTCCCGTGCGGTCGATGCAGCCGGCGTCGCGCACCAATCCGCGGGCACCGACGCGCGCATCGTGTCGCTGGTGCCGAGCCTCACCGAAACGCTGTTCGCGCTCGGCCTCGAGCGGCAGATCGTCGGGCGCACCGGCTTTTGCGTGCATCCGCGCGACAAGGTCCGGGCGGTGCCGAAGGTCGGCGGCACGAAGGCCGTCAAACTGGACGCGATCCGCGCGCTGCGCCCCACCCATCTGATCGTCAATGTCGACGAGAACGAACGCGACACCGTCGAGCAACTGCGCGCGTTCGTGCCACACATCGTCGTCACCCATCCGCAGACGCCGCACGACAACCTCGCGCTGTTCGCGCTGCTCGGCGCGATCTTCGGGCGTGAAGAAGAAGCGCGGCGCTTGAGCAACTCGCTCGAAGCGCGTCTGCGCGAAGCCGGCGCTCACGCCTTCGCCGCGCAGAGCGTGCTGTACCTGATCTGGCGCGAACCGTGGATGAGCGTCGCACGCGACACCTATATCGCCGCGATGCTGCGCCTCGTGAACTGGCATACGCTGCCCGACGTGCGCGGCGGCAGCGCGGGCGCCGCGCGTTACCCCACGCTCGACTTCGACGACGCGCCGTGGCTCGCGCAGGTCGAGCGCGTGCTGCTGTCGAGCGAGCCGTACCGCTTCACGGCCGCGCATCGCGATGCGCTCGCGCGCGATCCGCGTCTCACCGGCAAGCGCATCGATCTGATCGATGGGGAAATGACGTCGTGGTACGGCGTGCGCGCAATAAGTGGCATCGGCTACCTGCTGCGTCAGGCCGCCGCAGCCTGAGGCGGCAGCATGGCCGCGCCGCCCCCATATGGATATGTCGATTAAATTGTTGTCGCCAAAATGGCCCTTCGATAAGCTTTCGCGAAGGCGCGCCGCCGGCCAGGCCTCGAAGGCCGGCCCCCAGGCCTCAGGCCGGGATCGCCCGACCTGTACGACGGCGCCGGGAACGTATCACAATCGTGGCGACGCGCGCGCCGGGACCGCTGACCTGCCCGCTCACGCATCGCCGCCATAAACACAACCAGACGCACTGCCTGACTGCGCTCGTTACCGGAGATCTTATGCGCTTCAAACTGCTCGCAGCCGCCATCCTGCTCACTGCGCCCGCGCTCGTGCTCGCCAAACCGTTGACCGTCTGTACCGAATCGAGCCCCGACGGCTTCGACGTCGTGCAGTTCAATTCGCTCGTCACGACGAATGCATCGGCCGACGTGATCTTCAACTCGCTGGTGTCGTTCGACGAAGCCGCGAAGAAGGTCGTGCCCGCGCTCGCCGACAAGTGGGAAGTGAGCCCCGACGGCCTGACGTACACGTTCCACCTGCGCCCCAACGTGCAGTTCCAAACCACCGACTACTTCAAGCCCACCCGCGCGCTCAATGCCGACGACGTGATCTTCACGTTCGACCGCATGCTCAACGACAGCAATCCGTGGCACAAGGTGGCGGGCGCGAGCGGCTTCCCGCATGCGCAATCGATGGGGCTGCCGAAGCTGATCAAGTCGATTACCAAGGTCGACGACAACACGGTCAAGTTCGAGCTGAACGAGCCGAACGCGACGTTCCTGTCGATCCTGACGATGGGCTTCGCGTCGATCTATTCGGCCGAGTACGCGGATCAGTTGCTGAAGGCCGGCAAGCAGGTCGATCTGAATGCGAAGCCGATCGGCACCGGCCCGTTCGTGCTGAAAAGCTATACGAAAGACGCGGTGATCCGTTATGACGCGAACCCGACCTACTGGGGACCGAAGCCGAAGATCGAGCGCCTGATCTACGCGATCACGCCGGACGCGACCGTGCGCGCGCAGAAGGTGAAGGCTGGCGAATGCGAGATCGCGCTGTCGCCGAAGCCGCAGGATCTCGCCGACGCGAAGAACGACAAGTCGCTCGCGATCGTGCAGACGCCCGCGTTCATGACGGCCTTCGTCGCGCTGAACACGCAGCAGAAGCCACTTGAAAACCAGAAGGTGCGCGCCGCGCTGAACATGGCGTTCGACCGCACGACATATCTGAAGACCGTGTTCGACAACACCGCGACGCCGGCCGTGAACCCGTTTCCGCCGAATACGTGGAGCTACAACCATTCGATCAAGGGCTGGCCGTACGACCCGGCGAAGGCGAAGAAGCTGCTCGCCGACTCGGGCTATCCGAACGGTTTTGAAACGACGATCTGGGTGCGTCCGAATGGCAGCGTGCTCAATCCGAATCCGAAGGCCGGTGCCGAACTGCTGCAGGCCGACTTCGCGAAGATCGGCGTGAAGGCGGACGTAAAGGTGATCGAATGGGGCGAGCTGATCAAGCAGGCGAAGCAGGGTCAGCATGACACGCTGTTCATGGGCTGGGCCGGCGACAACGGCGATCCGGACAACTATCTGTCGCCGCTCTTCAGTTGCAACGCGGTGAAGTCGGGCATCAACTTCGCGCGCTTCTGCGATCAGGACCTCGACAAGCTGATCGCCGACGGCAGAGCGACGTCCGATATCGCCAAGCGCACGAAAGCGTATGAAGCCGCGCAGCAGATCATCCACGACGAAGCGCTGTGGATTCCGCTCGGCTATCCGACCGCTGCCGCGATCACGCGCACGAACGTGAGCGGGTATCACGTGAGTCCGTTTGGTCGGCAGAATTTTGGGGCGGTGGTGGTGCAGTGATTCTGCGCTGCGGTTGACGCAGCCGGCCGTGCAAGAAAGCCCGGTTCTTGAACCGGGCTTTTTTTATTCAAC
The DNA here is from genome assembly GCF_050436505.1 of Paraburkholderia sp. CI3. Classification (NCBI taxonomy): domain Bacteria; kingdom Pseudomonadati; phylum Pseudomonadota; class Betaproteobacteria; order Burkholderiales; family Burkholderiaceae; genus Paraburkholderia; species Paraburkholderia sp. CI3. Next base: position 3,352,995 of record NZ_JBNDMI010000004.1, on the reverse strand, counting down.
GCGCGAATTGGCTGGTTGCATCTGACACTGCGTAACCTTTTTTCGACGTGATCTCGGGCCTTCGCCCGCCAGACCGATTCCTTATGCAATTTTCCTCAGGCAAGAAGCTGATAATTGCTTGCAAAGTAGCCGCCCACACTTTGACAGAAGGAATGGTTATGGCAATGCAAGCTCCAACGAGGACAGGTTTTGAACGGTGGCAGGATGGCGTTAGCAAGGCTGTAAGCGATGCCAAATGGAATTCCTGGGACTGCGAGATCCAGATGGCAGTCCATGAGTACCACCGCCATCTCTGCGGCACTTCCGGGTACGTGTCCCTGGACTGGCAGCTTATCAAGGCGATGTTGTGGGTCGAAACAGGTGCCCACGATCCTGAGTGGAACGCCAAGCCGATGCGAATTGGGGTTGCAGGCGATCCTGGATTAGCATCGCTGCTTTCAGGTAATGAAGGCGGCGATTTGATTGTGCCGCCAGCCTGGATAGGACGGCTGACAATGGCCTCAGTCAGAACGATACCGGCGTATAACATCCGTGCTGGTATTGGATATTTGCTGATGCGCATGGCACATTTTAAGTACCGAAGCGTACTTCGTGCTGACCCTGAGGTTTACGAAATCGCCGTCAGGCCAGGAGACAGCCTCGACAAGATGGCGAAGGCTCAGGGCACGACGATCGACACGTTAAAAGAGCTGAATCCCACCGCCACCGTTCTGCGACCCGGACAAGTGTTGAAGTACCGGAAGGCTTCAGTTCAAAGGCTATTACGAGCTGGCGCCCCTTCTCCGCGGCATTGATAGCGGAGCGTTATAACGGAGGCGGTGACCTCAACTACGCCAGAAAGCTTGATTACGCTTTGTCAATGGTGCGTAAAGGAAAGGTGGCCCTATGCGCGCGATAAAGCTGATCTGTTTAGGCCTCGCCGCCTGCCTGCCAACGTTGGTCCTTGCGGCCTCAACTGCTCTCGTTGCAAGCGAGCGGGCTTTACGCGAAGAATGCAGTGCATTCTCGCAAGCGGGAATGCGGGACTGTCTGGCAGAAAAAGCAGAGGCCAGTCAGAAGGCCCTCAGACGAGCCGAGGAGAAGATGGCTGGCACCCTCTCCAAATGGGATGAAGACAACAAGTACGTGAACCAGGCCAAGGCAAGACTCGTCGCATCAAACAGCAAATTCGCTAAGTACCGCGAGACTCAATGCCAGTTCGCAGCTTCGCTAAGCGGTGGTGGAGCCGGCAGTGCACGCGAAGTGCGCAGTTTGGCTTGCGTTGCGGAACTCAACAACCGGCGTGCCCAGCAACTTCGCGACGCTGCATCTGACTTGCCGTTGAAATAGTTCGAATGAACACACCCAGCACCGTTGCGCCGCTGAGTGCGCTCATATAGCGCATCGAATCGAAAAGATCACACCGCCGCAAACCGAATCACCCCATCCGCATCGTGCGTCCGCTTCAAATCCCCCGCCCGCCACAGCAGATGCAAATGCGCGAGCGCCTCACCCATCGCGAACGTCATCTGATGGATATCGAGCTGGCGCTTGAACATCAGCGGCACGATATCGGCGGCGCTGCGCGGCTTTTCCGCACATGCTTCGCGCACTTCGGCGAGCCGCGCGTCGTGATGCTCGCGCAGTTGCTGAATGCGCGTGCGCACGCCGCGAAACGGCTTGCCATGCGACGGCAGCACGAGCGTAGCTTCAGGCATCGTCTCGTAGCGGCCGAGCGACTCCAGATACAGTTCGAGCGGTGAACCCTCAGGCTCGATATCGAACACCGACACGTTGGTCGAAATGCGCGGCAGCACCATATCGCCGGAAATCAGCGTGCCGGCTTCCGCGCAGTACAGCGCGCAGTGCTCAGGCGAATGGCCGAAACCCGTCACCACGCGCCACGTCCTACCGCCAATCCTGACATCCTCGGATTCGCGCAAACGGCGGTATTGCCCCGGAATCGCCGGCACGAGGCTCGCGTAGTAGCTATTGCGATTGCGCAGTTTTTCGAGCGATTCGGCGTCGGTCAGACCGTGCCGCGCGAAGTGCCGCGCCGCGGCCTCGCCACCCGCGTTCGAGCCGTCGCCGGTCGCCATCACGCGCGCCTGCATGTATTCGCCGAGCGTCATCCACAGTCGCGCGTCCCAACGCTTTTTATCGCCACCGCCGCACACCCAATGCGCGAGGCCGATGTGATCCGGATGGCAATGCGTGACGATCACGCGCAGCACCGGCAGGCCGTCGAGCACCGATTCGAACACGCTCTCCCAATTCGCCTTGATCGTGTCCGACGTGATGCCGCAATCGACCAAGGTCCAGCCTTGCTGGCCGTCGATCTCATCGCGCAGCAGCCACAGGTTGATATGGTCGAGCGCGAATGGCAGCGGCATGCGCAGCCAAAGCACGCCGGGCGCGACTTCCATCGTGCGGCCCGCGTCGGGCATCGTGTCGTTGAAGGGGTATTCGAGCTGGTGTTCGAGTGCATTCATGGGGACTGTCTTCCTCCGACGACCCTCCGGGCGAGGTGTGAGATGCCGGTCGGCCGGGTTGTGGTTGCTTTCCGCTCAGGTTGACGATAACGTAAACGTCGATTCTATCGTCCAATCCGGTTTTGTGCCGACCAAGGGCCACGAGATGTCCCGATGAATACGCAATACACGATCACCGAGCTCGCGCGCGAATTCGACGTCACGCCACGCGCGATCCGTTTCTACGAAGACCAGGGTTTACTCTCACCGAGCCGCGAGGGTTCGAGCGGCTTGCGGCGCGTCTATTCGGGCCGCGACCGCACGCGTCTGAAGCTCACCTTGCGCGGCAAGCGGCTCGGCTTCACGCTTTCGGAGATCCGGGACCTGCTCGACGTCTACGAATCGCCGACCGATACCGTGCCGCAGTTGCACGCGTTCCTCGCGACGGTCGCGCGTCATCGCGAAGTGCTCGAACGTCAGCGAGAAGATCTCGACGCGACGCTCGAAGATCTCGCGCAGTATGAAGCGCAGGCGCGCGCGCTGCTCGATGGCGCGAGGCACGAAGCGAAGCCTGCCTGAAGCTGCCTGACTCTGACCGGCGTTTGCGGAGCGCGCGTGATGAATCACTTCCCCAAGCTGTTATCGTCGCAAATCGGTTTCGACGTCGCGCAGACGATGCTCGAAGGGTTCGACCGTCACTACCGGATCTTTCGCGACGCGGCGATCCACGCGAAAACGCTGTTCGAAGCCGGCGACTGGCACGGCCTGCAAAAGCTCGCGCGCGACCGCATCACGTCGTACGACGATCGCGTGCAGGAATGCGTGCAGTTGCTCGAAGACGAGTACGACGCGGAAAACATCGACAGCGAAGTGTGGCAGCAGATCAAGCTGCACTACATCGGCCTCCTGACCACGCACCGTCAGCCGGAATGCGCGGAAACCTTCTTTAATTCGGTTTCCTGCAAGATTCTGCATCGCTCGTACTTCAACAACGATTTCATTTTCGTGCGCCCGGCGATCTCGACCGAATACATCGAGAACGACGAACCGGCCGCGAAGCCGACTTATCGCGCGTATTACCCCGGTACTGATGGACTTGCCGCAACGCTCGAACGGGTCGTCACGAACTTCCAGCTCGATCCGCCGTTCGAGGATCTGACGCGCGACGTCGCCTGCGTGATGCAGTCGATTCACGAAGCGTTCGGCGTGTTCGACGAAGCGCCGAACTTCCAGATTCACGTGTTGTCGTCGCTGTTTTATCGCAACAAGGCTGCATATATCGTCGGGCGCATCATCAACGGCGAGGTGCTGCTGCCGTTCGCGGTGCCGCTGCGTCACGTGAAACCGGGCGTGCTCGCGCTCGACACCGTGCTGCTCAAGCGCGAGCAGTTGCTGATCATCTTCAGCTTCTCGCACTCGTATTTTCTGGTCGACATGGAAGTGCCGTCCGCGTATGTCGAATTTCTGCGCACAGTCATGCCGGGCAAGCCGAAGGCGGAAATCTATACATCGGTGGGTCTGCAGAAGCAGGGCAAGAATCTGTTCTATCGCGATCTGCTGCATCACCTGAAGCATTCGAGCGACCGCTTCATCGTCGCGCCCGGCATCAAGGGGCTCGTGATGCTGGTGTTCACGTTGCCGTCGTTCCCCTACGTGTTCAAGCTGATCAAGGACAACTTTCCGCCGCCGAAGGAAACCACGCGCGCGCAGATCCAGCAGAAGTATCTGCTCGTCAAACGTCATGACCGGCTCGGCCGGATGGCCGACACGCTCGAATATTCGAGCGTCGCGCTGCCGCTCGCGCGGCTCGACGAAACGCTGTTGCGCGAACTCGAAAAGGAAGTGCCGTCGCTGATCGAGTACGACGGCGCCAACCTCGTGATTCGCCATCTGTACCTCGAACGACGCATGGTGCCGCTCAATCTGTTCCTGCAGAACGGTAACGACGACGACGTCGAGCACGGCATCAAGGAATACGGCGACGCGGTGAAGGAGCTGATCCAGGCGAACATCTTCCCCGGCGACTTGCTGTACAAGAACTTCGGTGTCACGCGACATGGCCGCGTCGTGTTCTACGACTACGACGAGATCGAATACCTGACCGACTGCAACGTGCGTGCGGTGCCGGCGCCGCGCAACGAGGAAGACGAAATGTCGGACGAGCCGTGGTACGCGGTAGGCCCGCACGATATTTTCCCGGAGACGTACGGCACGTTCCTGCTCGGCGATCCACGCGTGCGGCGCTCGTTCATGCGGCATCACGCGGATTTCTTCGAGCCCGAGCTGTGGCAGCGATACAAAGATTTTCTGTTGAAGGGCGATCTGCCCGATTTTTTCCCGTACGACCGGAGCGTGCGCTTCTGCGTGCGCTATCCGGAGCGGTTCGCCGAAGCAACCGATGCGCAGGCGAACGAGCCAAATGTGCGCGTGGCTTAATGAATCCCACAAGGGTTCGCAGCGGGCAACGCGCGGCGGTAGCCATCCAAGGTATGACCAAGGAGCTCGAACATGAGTGACGCAAACCACAGTAGTATCAACGCCGATCCAATCGTAATCGTCAGCGCGGCGCGCACGCCGATGGCCGGCTTTCAGGGCGACTTCGCGTCGCTGAGCGCGCCGCAACTCGGCGCGGTCGCGATCAAGGCGGCCGTAGAACGAGCGGGTCTGAAGCCCGAGCAGATCGACGAGGCGGTGATCGGTTGCGTGCTGCCCGCCGGCCTCGGCCAGGCGCCCGCGCGCCAGGCCGCGCTCGGCGCGGGTCTGCCGCTCGCCACCGGCTGCACGACGGTCAACAAGATGTGCGGCTCCGGCATGCGCGCGGCGATGTTCGCACACGACATGCTGGCCGCGGGCTCGCTCGACGTGATCGTCGCGGGCGGCATGGAGAGCATGACGAACGCGCCGTATCTGCTGCCGAAAGCGCGCGGCGGCATGCGCATGGGCCACGGCCAGGTGCTCGACCACATGTTCTACGACGGCCTCGAAGACGCCTACGACAAAGGCCGTCTGATGGGCACGTTCGCCGAGGAATGCGCGGCGTCGTTCGACTTCACGCGCGAGGCGCAGGACGCGTTCGCGGTCGAGTCGCTGAACCGCGCGAAGCGCGCGAACGAGGACGGCTCGTTCGACTGGGAAATCGCGCCAGTCACCGTAGCGGGCCGCAAAGGCGACGTCACGATCGCGCGCGACGAGCAGCCGTTCAAGGCCAACCTCGACAAGATCCCCACGCTGAAGCCCGCGTTCAGCAAGACCGGCACCGTGACGGCGGCGAACTCGTCGTCGATCTCGGACGGCGCGGCCGCGCTCGTGATGATGCGCGAGTCGACCGCGAAACGGCTCGGCGTGGCGCCGCTCGCGCGCGTCGTCGGTCATTCGACGTTCGCGCAGGCGCCCGCGAAGTTCACCACCGCGCCGGTCGGCGCGATCCGCAAGCTGCTCGGGAAGAACGGCTGGCGCGCCGGCGACGTCGATCTGTACGAAATCAACGAAGCGTTCGCGGTCGTCACGATGGCCGCGATGAAAGAGCACGATTTACCGCACAACAAGGTCAACGTGAACGGCGGCGCGTGCGCGTTAGGCCATCCGATCGGCGCCTCGGGCGCGCGCATTCTCGTCACGCTGATCGGCGCGCTGAAGAATCGCGGTCTGAAGCGCGGTGTCGCGACGCTGTGTATCGGCGGCGGCGAGGCGACCGCGATGGGTGTCGAACTGATCTGACGCATCCACAAAATCTTCGAGGAATACGATGAAAACAGTGTTGATCGTCGGTGCATCGCGTGGCATCGGCCAGGAATTCGTCCGGCAGTACAGAAAGAGCGGCTGGCGCGTGCTCGCGACCGCGCGCGACGGCGCCGCGCTCGACGCGCTCAACGAACTCGGCGCCGAAACCTTCGCGCTCGACGTCACCGCGCCCGAAGACATCGCGGCGCTCGGCTGGAAGCTCGACGGCGAACGGCTCGATGCCGCGATCCTGGTGTCGGGCGTGTACGGTCCGCGCACCGAAGGCATCGAAACGATCACCGCCGAGGACTTCGATCACGTGATGCACACGAACGTGCGCGGCCCGATGCAGTTGCTGCCAATCCTGCTGCCGCTCGTCGAGGAAACGGACGGCGTGCTCGCGGTGATTTCGAGTCGCATGGGCAGCATCGCCGATGCAAGCGGCACGACCGGCTGGCTGTATCGCGCGAGCAAGGCGGCGCTGAACGCCGTGCTGAAGCTCGCGTCGCTCGACGCGCAGCGCGCGACCTGCGTGTCGCTGCATCCCGGCTGGGTGCGCACCGACATGGGCGGCGCGCAGGCCGCGCTCGATCCCGAGCGCAGCGTCGCTGGCATGCGCGAGGTGCTGGCGCAGGCTGCGGCATCGCGCGACGCGTTCCACGGCCGCTTCTTTCAGCACGACGGCACGCAGCTCGACTGGTAGACAACTACGTTGCATGGGACCGGAGACACGCTCATGGTGCTTGATCAGGATCACCTGATGGTGCGCGACGCGCTGCGCACCTTCGTGCGCGAAGCGATCACGCCGTACGCGGCGCAATGGGACCGCGAGCGCACCTTCCCGCGCGACGTGCACCGGCAGCTCGCCGAGCTCGGTGCTTATGGCGTGCTGGTGCCCGAAGCGTACGGCGGCGCCGGCATGGACGCGCTCGCGCTCGCGTTGATCCTCGAAGAAATCGCGGCCGGCGACGGCGGCACGTCGACCGCGATCTCGGTGAACAACTGCCCTGTGTGCAGCATCCTGCTCACTTATGGCAACGAGGCGCAGAAGCGCGACTGGCTCACGCCGCTCGCGCGCGGCGAGATGCTCGGCGCATTCTGTCTGACCGAGCCGCAAGCGGGCTCGGATGCGTCGGCGCTGCGCACCACCGCGACGCGCGACGGCGACGCGTACGTGCTGAATGGCGTCAAACAGTTCATCACGAGCGGCAAGAACGGCGACGTCGCGATCGTGATGGCCGTCACCGACAAGGCCGCTGGCAAGCGCGGCATCAGCGCGTTCATCGTGCCCACCGGCACGCCGGGCTACGTGGTCGCGCGGGTCGAAGACAAGCTCGGCCAGCATTCGTCGGATACCGCGCAAATCGTATTCGAGGCGTGCCGCGTGCCGGCCGCGAACCTGATCGGCGCGCAAGGCGAAGGCTACCGGATCGCGTTGTCGGGTCTCGAAGGCGGGCGCATCGGTATCGCCGCGCAAAGCGTCGGCATGGCACGCGCCGCGTTCGAGGCGGCGCTGACTTACGCAAAAGAACGCGAGAGCTTCGGCGCGCCGCTGTTCTCGCACCAGGCGGTGCAGTTTCGCCTTGCCGACATGGCGACCCAACTCGAAGCCGCGCGTCAATTGATCTGGCACGCGGCGGCGCTGAAGGACGCGGGCCAGCCGTGTCTGACCGAAGCCGCGATGGCAAAACTGTTTGCCTCCGAAGCGGCCGAGCGCATCTGCTCGGCCGCCTTGCAGACTCACGGCGGCTACGGTTATCTGAGCGACTTCCCGGTCGAGCGGATTTACCGCGACGTGCGCGTGTGCCAGATCTACGAAGGCACGAGCGACATCCAGAAGATCCTGATCGCTCGCGGGCTCAACTGAAATTTCAATGAACAAGCCATTATTGTCACTGCAAAGACCTGTCGACTGTCCGTGCGGCGGCGCCGCGCCCGACGTACGCGGGGGCACCGCGACCCAAGCCCCGCGTTTCGCGCAATGCTGCGGCCGCTATATCGACGGCGGCGAAGCGGCGCCGCGCGCGCTCGAACTGATGCGCTCGCGCTATAGCGCGTACGTGCTCGGTGCAACCGACTACCTGCGCGCGACGTGGGACCCCAGCACCTGCCCCGCCGATCTCGACGTCGATCCCACCGCGCCCGACGCGCCCCGTTGGCTCGGACTGCAGATCAAAGGCTTCGCCGAAAGCGATGCCGATCGCGCGACCGTCGAATTCATCGCCCGCTACAAAGTGGGGGGACGTGCTTATCGGTTGCATGAATCGGGTCGATTCGTGCGCGGCGATGATGGCCGCTGGCGTTATGTCGATGGCGACGTCAATGAGTAAATGAAGAGCACGCGCCGATTAAGTAATCGCTGCATTACGCGTCGAAGCTTTCTCGTGTCTTTCACTTGCCCTCGACAAACTTTATAAAGGCCTTTGCATAGGCCTTTTTTCGTTCCTTTCACGCGGGCTTCTTCGTTGGTCTCGCACCACAGCACTTACACGATATTTACTCGCCGCTTCCCGCCATATGTCCCCGGCCCTTGCCCGGCAAGGCTTTGAAGCGTCGTTCGCACATGCAGCAATTTTTTCGTCGCGGGTTCTCCTTGATTGCACAAAACAAAATTGTCGTGCCAGGATGAGTCCGTAGTTTCATGACGTCACATTGCGAGAGCGGGTCATACCGGCTCCGCAACATGCAAAGGAAGGCTGACCGGCCGCTGATCGAACGCGAGCCGCGCGGACTCCGACAGCATCAAGTGACGTTCATCCTCGGCGCGTGGGGTCGCGTCGGCCGTTGGGTTCATCCCGTGCAATCTCGATTTGCGAGCGTGCGCTTCCCGCAACGCTCGCGAGTGAATCTGTTTGTGTCGAAATCGCGAACGAAAGCTGAATGTCAGCCGCGTTTTGCGCAACCAGACAGCACGGAGTTCAGGACACGTCTTTAAAGCAGGTGCGTCAATGGTGTTGAGCAAGGTTCTGACGAAGTGTGCGGCGATCTGCGCCGCGGCCACGTGTGCTGTCACGATCGCGCATGCCGATCCGCTCGCCTACTCGTCCCTTTCCGCACACGACGCGACGCCGTCGAGCGACTTCCAGGGACCGCTGTCGCGCGCCCGCGTGCCGCGCCTCGCGCTGGACGACGACGTCTACCTGCCCACCGCTCACCTGAACGAAAAGATCATCCGCGTGCCGGTCGACGCCGCCGGCACGGTCACGCTTGAAACCACGATCTACAAGCCGGACGGCCCCGGCCCGTTCCCGATGATCGTCTTCAACCACGGCAAGATTCCGGGCGACCCGCGCACGCAGGAACGCAGCGACCCGCTGCCGTTCGCGCGCGAATTCGTGCGCCGCGGCTACGTCGTCGTCGCGCCGAACCGCCAGGGCTTCGGTCACTCGGACGGCGTGTACGAGCAGGACGGCTGCGATGTCGAGCGCAACGGCCTTGGCCAGGCCGGCGACGTCGCAGCGACGATCGATTACATGTCGAAGCAACCTTACGTCGACGCGACGCACATCGCGGTGGCCGGCACCTCGCATGGCGGTCTTGCGACGATCGCATACGGCACCGAAGCGGCGCCCGGCGTGCGCGCGCTGATCAATTTCTCGGGCGGCCTGCGCCAGGACGCCTGCGAAGACTGGCAAGGCAATCTGACGCGCGCATTCGGCGCGTACGGCGAGAAGACTGCGGTGCCGTCGCTGTGGCTCTATGGCGATAACGATTCGGTGTGGAACGCGCCACTCGTCGCGGGCATGTATGCCGCGTATGGCGCGCATGGCGCCAGCGTGAAGATGGTCGACTTCGGCCACTACAAGAACGACGCGCATCGGCTGGTCGGCGACCGCGACGGCGTGCACGTATGGTGGCCGGCCGTCGAAGCGTTCCTCGCGCGCGCCGGTATGCCGACCGCCGTGCAGTATCACGTCGCCGATCCGGCCGCGCCGAAGGCAACCGGATTCGCCGCGCTCGATGCGGTCGACTCGGTGCCGTACCTCGACAACGAGGGCCGCAATGGCTATCGCAACTTCCTGCATCAATATCCGAGCCGCGCGTTCGCGGTGTCGGATTCGGGCGCGTGGTCGTGGGCCGAGGGCGGCGACGATCCGATGTCGGTGGCGGTGAAGAATTGCCAGAAGCAGAGCTCCGATCCGTGCCGGTTGTATGCGGTCGATAACGCGGTCGTGTGGGGCGATCAGAACTCGCAGACGGCGGATGCAAGCGATGCCGATGCCAATGGGCGCAAAGCGATTGCGAGCCGGGAGTGAAGTACGAATAGAGGCGTGAGTCGAGCCGTAAATCGCGCCTGATTCTGATGTGCCGCAAGCCCGCCGTATCGGCGGGCTTTTTCTTGTGCGCTCCGTTCCCCCGCAAAAAACACCTCGTCACCCCAAATTCTGGCCAGTAACAGCCCATTACTTTGACGTCGCTATCTCCGTCGATTGGCGAGCTTCCCTCACGAAATCGAACGAGCTGCATCGAACGATGCTAAACCTCGACGCCACCGCGAAAAACGAGCATTTCGCGGTTGATGCGCGCGACCAGATAAACCGCTAATCTCGACCCCGCGCACTCACCGAGGCTTGCGTGCGTGGCAAAAAAGCACCCTGGAGTACCTCTTTGGAAAAGTCAGCAGTCCCCCCGGTCGCCCCTGAAGATTGGGTCGCCCGCAGCCTGCGCGCGGTGTGGCATCCGTGCACGCAGATGAAGCACCACGAACGTCTGCCGCTGATCCCCGTCGCGCGCGGTCAAGGCGCGTGGCTGTACGATCGCGCCGGTCATCGCTATCTCGACGCGATCAGTTCGTGGTGGGTCAATCTGTTCGGTCACGCGAACCCGCGCATCAACGCGGCGCTGAAAGATCAGCTCGATACGCTTGAACACGCGATGCTCGCCGGCTGCACGCACGAGCCCGCCGTCGAACTCGCGGAACGTCTGCACGCGTTGACCGGCAACACGCTCGGCCACGCGTTCTTCGCGTCGGATGGCGCGTCGGCGGTCGAGATCGCGCTGAAGATGAGCTTTCACAGCTGGCGCAACCGGGGCTACGCCGACAAGCAGGAATTCGTCTGCATCGCCAACAGCTACCACGGCGAGACGATCGGCGCGCTCGGCGTGACCGACGTCGCGCTGTTCAAGGACGCGTACGATCCGCTGATTTGTCACGCCCACGTCGTCGCCTCGCCCGATGCGCGGCTCGCGCAAGCGGGCGAAACCGCCGCCGACGTCGCGCGCCGCGCGCTCGACCATGTGCGCGCGCTGTTCGAGGCGCGCGCGAACCGCATCGCCGCACTGATCGTCGAGCCGCTCGTGCAATGCGCGGCCGGCATGGCGATGCACGACGCGTCGTACGTCGCCGGATTGCGCGCGTTGTGCGACCGGTACGGCGTGCATCTGATCGCCGACGAAATCGCAGTCGGCTGCGGCCGCACCGGCACGTTCTTCGCGTGCGAACAGGCGGGCGTGTGGCCGGACTTCCTGTGTCTGTCCAAAGGCATCAGCGGCGGCTATCTGCCGCTGTCGATCGTGCTGTCGCGCGACGAGATCTTCGCGGCCTTCTATCACGACGACACCGCGCGCGGCTTCCTGCACTCGCACTCGTACACCGGCAATCCGCTCGCGTGCCGCGCCGCGCTCGCGACGCTCGATCTGTTCACGAGCGACGACGTGCTCGCCGCCAACGCACGCAAATCGGCGACCCTCGCGGCCGCGCTCGCGCCGCTCGTCGAGCACGCGCAGGTGCGCAATCTGCGTCAGCGCGGCACGATCTTCGCGTTCGACGCAATGATCGACGATCCTCAGCAAGCCAAAACGTTCTCGCGCCGCTTCTTCGAAAACGCGCTGCAACGCGAGCTGTTGTTGCGCCCGATCGGCACCACCGTGTACCTGATGCCGCCGTACATCCTCGACGACGAAGAACTCGCGCTGCTCGCCACGCGCACGCGCGACACCTTCGACGCCACGCTCGCGGAGGCCCGCTGATGCATCTGCTCGACACACTCGCCGAAGGCCTGAAGGAAATCGACGCGCGCGGCCTGCGCCGACGCCGGCGCACCGCCGACACACCATGCGCCGCGCACATGACGGTCGACGGCCGTGAAATCATCGGCTTCGCGAGCAACGACTATCTGGGCCTTGCCGCGCATCCGCAATTGATCGACGCGATCGCCGAAGGCGCGCGCCTGTATGGCGCGGGCAGCGGCGGCTCGCATCTGCTTGGCGGCCATTCGCGTGCGCATGCGCAACTCGAAGACGATCTCGCCGAATTTGCCGGAGGCTTTCTCGACGATGCCCGCGCGTTGTATTTCAGCACCGGCTATATGGCGAATCTCGCGACGCTGACCGCGCTCGCGGGCCGCGGCACGACGCTGTTCTCCGATGCGCTCAATCACGCTTCGCTGATCGACGGCGCGCGGCTGTCGCGCGCGGATGTGCAGATCTATCCGCACTGCGACGTGGATGCATTGAGCGCGATGCTCGAAGCGTCGGAGGCGGACGTCAAGGCGATCGTGTCCGACACGGTGTTCAGCATGGACGGCGACATCGCGCCGCTGCCGCGTTTGCTCGAACTCGCCGAGCGGCACGGCGCATGGCTGATCGTCGACGATGCGCACGGCTTCGGCGTACTGGGTCCGCAAGGCCGTGGCGCGATCGCGCAGGCCGCGCTGCGCTCGCCGCATCTGATCTCGATCGGCACGCTCGGCAAGGCGGCGGGTGTCTCCGGCGCGTTCGTCGTCGCGCATGCGACCGTGATCGAATGGCTCGTGCAGCGCGCGCGTCCGTATATCTTCACGACCGCGTCGGTGCCGGCGGCCGCGCATGCGGTGTCGGCGAGTCTGCGCATCATCGGTGGCGTGGAAGGCGATGCGCGCCGCGCGCATCTCCAGCAACTGATCGAACGCACGCGCGCGATGCTGAAGGCGACGCCGTGGCTGCCCGTCGATTCGCATACGGCCGTGCAACCGCTGATCATCGGCGCGAACGATGCGACGCTCGACATCGCCGCGTCGCTCGATCGCGCGGGGCTGTGGGTGCCCGCGATCCGTCCGCCGACCGTGCCGACCGGCACGTCGCGTCTGCGCATCTCGCTGTCGGCCGCGCACTCGCATGCGGATCTCGACCGGCTCGCGGCCGGCCTGCAACAGGTCGGAGCGCGCGCGGCATGAGCAACTTGAATAACGATGACGGCGCGCTGTCGCTGTTCGTCACCGGCACCGATACGGAAATCGGCAAGACCTTCGTGTCGTCGGCGCTATTGCGCGGCTTCGTGCGCGAAGGCCTGCAGGCAGCCGCGATGAAGCCGATCGCGGCGGGCGCGTTCGAAGTGAACGGCGTACTGCACAACGAGGACGCGGATCAGCTCGATGCCGCGTCGAGCGTGCTGCTGCCGCCCGCCATGCGCACGCCGTATCTGCTGAAGGAACCGGCCGCGCCGCACATCGCGGCGGCGCTGGAAAACGTCTCGTTCGATCTCGAGCACATCGTCGCGTGCCATCGCGAGGCGTTGAAGCTCGCCGAGGTGGTCGTTGTCGAAGGTGTCGGCGGCTTTCGTGTGCCGTTGACCGCGACGCAGGACACCGCCGATCTCGCCGTCGCGCTGAAGCTGCCGGTGGTGCTGGTGGTCGGCATGCGGCTCGGCTGCATCAGCCACGCGCTGCTGACTGCCGAAGCGATCGCCGCGCGCGGTCTAACGCTCGCGGGCTGGGTCGCGAATCGCATCGACCCGGACATGACCTTTCCCGACGAAAACATCGCGTCGATTCGCGTGCATTTCGCGCAAGCGTACGACGCGCCGTTGCTCGGCGTCGTGCCGCATATCAGCCCGCCGTCGCCGGAGCTTGCAGCGCAACAGCTCGACATTCGACGGCTTCTGCAAACGCTGCGCCAATTGCGCGCGGCATAGCGCTGCCCCGCAGCGCCGAACCCAAATTCATCCGTTTACGAGGATCGATCACATGACACAACTGAACATCGCAGCAGGCACCGCCGACACGAGCGCCACCAACAGCAATCCGACTGCCGCCGCCACTGAAGCGAAGCCGCTCGCGCGTTGGCGCGTCGCCGATATCGTCGCGTTGTACGAACTGCCGTTCAACGACCTGCTGTTTCGCGCGCAGCAAACGCATCGCGAGCATTTCGACGCCAATGCGGTGCAACTGTCGACGCTGCTGTCGATCAAGACCGGCGGCTGCGAAGAGGATTGCGCATACTGTCCGCAATCGGTGCATCACGACACGGGTCTCGTCGCCGACAAGCTGATGCCGGTCGACGAAGTGCTGGCCGCCGCGCAGGTCGCAAAGCAGAACGGCGCAACGCGCTTCTGCATGGGCGCCGCGTGGCGCAATCCGAAGGACCGCCATCTGGAGCCGATCAAGGACATGATCCGCGGCGTGAAGGCGATGGGCCTCGAAACCTGCGTGACGCTCGGCATGCTCGAAACGCACCAGGCACAGGCGCTGCGCGATGCGGGCCTCGACTACTACAACCACAATCTCGATACGTCGCCGGAGTTCTACGGCCAGATCATTTCGACGCGCACGTACCAGGATCGCCTCGACACGCTCGAACGCGTGCGCGACGCGGGCATCAACGTGTGCTGCGGCGGCATCGTCGGTATGGGCGAATCGCGCCGCGAACGCGCGGGGCTGATCGCGCAGCTCGCGAACATGGAGCCGTATCCGGAATCGGTGCCGATCAACAATCTGGTGCAGGTGCAAGGCACGCCGCTGACCGGGACCGAAGCGATCGATCCGTTCGAATTCGTGCGCACGATCGCGATTGCGCGCATCACGATGCCGCGCGCGATGGTGCGTCTGTCAGCCGGCCGCGAGCAGATGGATGAGTCGTTGCAGGCAATGTGCTTCCTCGCAGGCGCGAATTCGATTTTCTACGGCGATCAGTTGCTGACCACGACCAACCCGCAGGCGGAAGCGGATCGCAAGCTGCTCGCGCGCCTGGGGATTCGCGCTGAGGCTGCGCAGCAGATGCCGGCCGAGCAGAGTGGGTGCGAGCATGGGTGTGCGCAAGGGCATGGGGATCACGGCGTGGCGAATTGAGTCGCGGAACCGCTGAGCCGCATGCGCTGCGTGCGCGAACCAATGGTCTGCGTCGCCGCATAGTGGCGAAATTCACCCCGAAAGTTGGACGTTGATCCAATCTTCGGGGTGTTTTTCATGGCGAAGCTTTGATCACCAATTCAAGAAACCTAATCAATATACAAATTGCGTCAAATTTGGAATTGTCGCGATCGGTCTGATTTCAAAAATAACCTCGCACATGTAGGGTGATGCTCCTGAGCACTTCAGGAGGGCATGAATGCGTAAGGCAGCAGTACGACACGGTGACTCCACCACGACACGCGGATTCGTCATGGCCTATTCGTCAAGCATCTCCGATAACGGCAAAAAGATTGCCCTGAGCGGAGACGAAGCGACATGCGGCAACTGCAAGGGCACGTTCAAGCTATTCGGCACCGGCAAAGGCATGTCCGAAAAAGGCCGGCATGTCGTTCTCGATGGCGATCGCGTGCTGTGTCCCTGGGGCAAAAACCGGGTGATAGTGGGCAGTAATCCGCGCGTCTTCATTGAAACTGATGACGGCCTGGCGCATAGCCAGGTTAGTGCTGCACTCGCGGCGGCTACATCGTCGCGGACGGCGCTCGTATATGACGAGCAGGTCCGTGCCGGCGTGGCGGGTGCCCTGCTTCCGGGCTACCCGTATTACATTGAAACCGCAGATGAACGCATACAGTTCGGCCGTCTCGACACGAGCGGTCAATTGCCACGCATCTCGAGCGGCGCGATTGCCGCCGAGTAAACGTATATTGGGGCGACGAAGCGCTAGCGAGAATGGTCGGAGTTTCCGACTAATGCCCAACCGAAAAACGGTAGTCAGGACCAATTCGACGCCCGGCTCCCAAAAGTCAATTCAGTTGAACGCCGTCACATTCCAGCAACTTTGGAATAACTATCCATCGCACGATCCGTACGACAATCCGGACTATCCTGACCAGTGCGCGATTCGCATGAGTGTGACCTTTCATCATGTCGGGATCCCGATGAAGTCGTTTTCCTCCAAGCTAATCACGCCGCTTGATGGACAGCCCAGCATTGGACGTATCATGCTCGACGGAAACGCAGCGGCTACACGAGCCAATGAACTTGGCGAGTGGCTCAAACTTCAGCCCTTTGCCGGCATTGGCAAACCGGAGAACGTCACCGGAGCCGATTGGGTTACGAAAGTCAAAGGCCGTACCGGCATCTTAATGTTTGACCGGTACTGGAGTCGCGACACCGATTCGACGGGTAGTACAAGCGGCGGTCACATCGATCTTTGGAACGGCAACAGGTTGACGGGCTTCGGCACCGGACTCAGAGTCAGCTGGAACATTGTCATTCCGGGTATCTGGTCCGACTTTCGAAACTCGAAAACGATTCTGTTCTTTCCAGTGAAATGAGATTTTCAAGGACTCTCGTCGGCGTTACCCTGGGCGCAGTTTGCGCCAGCCTACTGTCGTGGGTCGGGCTCTACCTGTACGGTGTTTTTCTGCTGCACGGCAAAGGAAGTATCTTCGATACCTCTCGCACAGCAGAAAACATCTTTCTGATTCTGTGGTTCGTGCTGGCATGCGTGAGCTCGATAGTCGGCGGTTATATCGGCTATTCGGGCAAACGCCACCAGCAGTGATGAGGGCACGTCAGCGGCATGACCGGACGGGCCGGCATGAGCAAAGCCATGCCCCCGCAACACAACGAACCTGCTCCCGAAGCGAAACGTCGGCTTTACTTCCGATCAACAATAACCTGATCGAACGTCCCCCCATCGGAGAAGTGCGTGTCCTGCGCCTTTTGCCAGTTGCCGAACATATCCTCCACCGTGAACGTCTTGATCGGCTTGAACTCGGCCGCGTGCTTCGCGAGGACGCCCTTGTCGCGCGGACGCAGATGATGATGCGCGATGATCTGCTGCACGGCCGGCGACCACAGATAGTCGAGATACGCCTGCGCTTGCTTGCGCGTGCCACGCTTGTCGACGACCTTGTCGACGACCTTGTCGACGATCGACACCGCTCACACGAGCGCATGCTGTGCGGTTTCGATCGCCTCTTCGCGAAAGCGCAGCGGTGCCGCGCAATGCACGAGCGTATCGATGAAGTACTTCGCGCGCGGCCAGGGACCGAAGCCCGCCGCCGTGTTGATATGCCCCGCATCGCCGAGATTGACCAAAGCGCTGCCGAAACGCATCGGCGAGCGTCATCCACGGATCGGTTTCGCTGCCGATCAAAATCGACGGCACGCCCAGACATCGCGCGTCGAACGGTCCCGCGAATTCGAACTTGTGCGAACTCGCGGGCGCGACGAACAGCACGCCGACCACGTCGCTGGCGAGCGCGCCCTGCTGCAACGCATGCGCGGTCGCAAGGCAGCCAAAGCTATGCGCGGCCAGCACGAATGGACCGCGTTCGCGCGCGAGCAGATCGCACAACGACTTCGCCCATAGCGCGAGATCGGGCGCGTCCCAGTTCGCCGGCTCGACGCGCAACGAGCGCGCGAACTGCCGCTCCAGCCATGTTTGCCAATGCGCGCCTTCGCTGCCGTGCAAGCCGGGAACGGTGACGAGCCGTGGCGGCCAGCTCGATCGGGTGCATGAAAGCATGTGCGTGCCTCTGCGCAAGGAATCCAGGCAATCATTGTCCCGCTCGGTCGCGCATCGATGAACCAGGTTTTTGTGCTTTCGTTATCGGGCAAACGAAGAAATGCACGGGTACGCGCGAACTCGACACCCACCACGGCATGCATCTCGAAGCGCACGTGCGTGCGCAAACGCGCGCGATTTGCGTCGAAAAAGTAGAATGAAGCCTGTTCATACCGGGAGGAGACCCGATCCCGCACGCGTCGTCCGATTGCCGTCGCGCGCTCCGGGTCCGTCCCGCTCATGCCCACATCGACGCCGACGCATTCCGGACCGCATGAAAATACTCTTCTACGCACCGCACACCGAAGCCGCCGCGTGGCTGCACGACTTTGCGCGCGCTCTGCCCGCCGCCGAGCTGCGCGAATGGAAGCCCGGCGACACCGGCCCAGCCGATTTCGCGGTGGCCTGGCGTCCGCCGCGCGAGATGCTGGCCGGACGCAATACGCTGCGCGCGATCTTCAATCTCGGCGCTGGCGTCGATGCGATTCTCGCGCTCGAACGCGCGCATCCGGGCACGTTGCCGCCCGAGGTGCCGTTGATTCGCCTTGAAGATACCGGCATGGGCGCGCAGATGGCCGAGTACGTGACGCATGCGGTGCTGCGCTATCTGCGCCGCTTCGACGAATATCAGGTGCTGCAAGGCGAGCGCCGCTGGAAAGTGCTTGAGCCGCACCCGCGCGCAACGTTCACGGTGGGTGTGCTCGGGCTCGGCGTGCTCGGCACGCAGGTCGCGCAAACGCTCGCTTCGTTCGGCCTGCCGGTGCGCGGCTTTACTCGCGGCGAGAAGCAGATCGATGGCATCGCGACGTTCGCCGGCGACGCGCAATTCGAAAGCTTCCTCGACGGCGCGAAGGTGCTCGTCAATCTGCTGCCGCATACACCCGACACGGAAAGCGTGCTGAATGCGCGAGTCTTCGCGAAGCTCGCGCGCGGCGCATATCTGATCAACGTCGCGCGCGGCGCGCATCTCGTCGAAGCGGATCTGCTCGCTGCGCTCGCGAGCGGCCAGCTCGCCGCCGCGACGCTCGACGTGTTCCGCGAGGAACCGCTGCCCGCCGATCATCCTTTCTGGCGCGAGCCGCGCGTCACGATCACGCCGCACACGTCGGCGCTGACGTTGCGCGAGGACAGCGTCGCGCAGGTCGCGGACAAGATCGGCGCGATGATGCGCGGCGAGCAGGTGAGCGGCGCAGTGCAACTGGAACGCGGCTACTGAGTGAAACCCGCGCCCGCACGCGTCGCAGGCGTGCGGGCCGACTTGAATTGCAGCAACGCGGCAGCACCCATCCCGGATGGGACAGCGATCAAACCGCATCGGATCGGAGACACATCATGGCCTTACCGAAGCAAGTGAAAATCGTCGAAGTGGGTCCGCGCGACGGGCTGCAGAACGAGAAGGAATTCGTGTCGACCGCGACCAAGATCGAGCTGATCAACCGTCTGTCGGCGGCGGGCTTCCGCAACGTCGAAGCGGCGTCGTTCGTGTCGCCGAAATGGGTGCCGCAGATGGCCGACGGCGCCGACGTGATGGCCGGCATCGAGCGCCGCGAGGGCACGATTTACTCGGTGCTGACGCCGAACCTGCGCGGTTTCGAAGGCGCGCTCGCCGCGCGCGCCGACGAGATCGTCATCTTCGGCGCGGCGAGCGAGGCGTTCTCGCAGAAGAACATCAACTGCAGCATCGCGGAGAGCATCGAGCGATTCGCGCCAGTCGCCGCGGCGGCGAAACAACATAAGCTGCGAATTCGCGGCAGCGTGTCGTGCGCGCTCGGCTGTCCGTACCAGGGCGAAGTGCCGGTCGCGTCGGTCGTCGACGTCGTCAAGCGCTTCGCGGCGCTCGGCTGCGACGAGATCGATATCGCCGACACGATCGGCGTCGGCACGCCGAAGCGCACCCGCGAAGTGTTCGAGGCCGTGACCGACGTGTTTCCGCGCGAGCATCTGTCGGGACACTTCCACGACACCTATGGCCAGGCGCTCGCGAACATCTACGCGGCGCTGCTCGAAGGCGTCGAGATTTTTCACGCGTCGGTCGCGGGGCTCGGCGGCTGTCCGTATGCGAAGGGCGCGACCGGCAACGTCGCGACCGAAGACGTGCTGTATCTGATGAACGGCCTCGGCATCGAGACCGGCATCGACCTCGCGCAAGTGGTCGAAATCGGTGACTTCATTTCAAACGCGATCGGCCGGTCCAACGTGTCGCGCGCCGGCAAAGCGCTGCTCGCGAAGGCGCGCAGCGAAGCAAACACCTGCGTATAACCGCGGCATCCATTTTCATTCAAGGTCCCAAACAATGAACGACCTCGCGTCCTTCGACTCCGACGATCTCGCCGCGCTGCCCGACTCGGCACGCCGCGTCGCGCTGCTGCTGCGCGAACGCGGTCACGCAGGGCGAATCGTGATGCTGCCGGAAACCGGCAAGACTTCCGCCGAAGCGGCCGCCGGACTCGGCTGCTCGGTCGCGCAGATCGCGAAGTCGATCCTGTTCCGGCGCCGCGAAGACAACGCGCCGGTGCTCGTGATCGCGAGCGGCGCGAATCGTGTCGACGAAAAGAAAGTGGCCGCGCAGGTCGGCGAGATCGGCCGCGCGGACGCGAAGTTCGTGCGCGAAAAAACCGGCTATGCGATCGGTGGCGTGTGCCCGGTCGGTCACGCGACCGAGCCGGTCACGTTGATCGATGCGGATCTGCTCGAACTGGAGAGCCTGTGGGCGGCCGCCGGTCATCCGCACGCAGTGTTCAATCTGACCGCGCAGGAGCTGATCTCGCTCACAGGCGCGCCGGTCGTCGATGTTGCGTTGCGCGAGCCGGCCTGAACACGATGGCGAGCGGCAACGATTACGACGACACGGGCGACGGCGGTTGCGTGCCGTCGCCGTGCATCAGCGTGTGCAGGATGGATGCATCGACGGGCTGGTGCGAAGGATGCCTGCGCACAATCGACGAAATCGCCAGCTGGTCGACGCTCGACAACGACGCGAAGCGCGCGGTGTGGGACGCGATCGAAGTGCGCCACGCGACGTTGATGGCGCTGCGCACGACATCGACGACGAAGGAGAAGCAATGAACGCCGCGCCGCGCATCGTGACGCCCGGTGAGACGTTCAGTTCGACGCTCGAGTTGTCAGTGGATTCGATCAAATCGTTCGCGACGCTCGTCGTCGATCTGAACCCGTTGCATCACGATGAAGCTTATGCCGCGCAAAGCCGCTTTGGAGGCTTGATCGCGTCGGGCACGCAACCCACCGCGTATTTCATGGCGCTGCTCGCCACGCATTTCTCTACTTACGCGCAACCGCTCGGCCTCGAATTCGATATCAAGCTGAAGAAGGCAGTGCAGGCGCACGACACGCTGACGATCACGTGGCGTGTGCGCGACGCTCACTGGAAGCCGAGCCTGAACGGCGATCTGACCTATCTCGAAGGTTCGGTGGTCAATCAGCGCGGCGAGCTGATGTTGACGGGTACCTCGACGATCCTCGTGATGCCGAAGCCCGACGCGCTCGTGGACGCGCAAGCGAGAACGGTCGCACCATGATCGCACTGCCCGCATCGATTCAGGTATTCGAGCGCGGCTGGCTGTCGTCGAACAACGTGCTGCTCATCGACGACAGATGCGCGGCGCTCCTCGATACCGGCTATGCGACTCACGCATCGCAGACGGTCGCGCTGGTACGCAACGCGTTGCGCGCGCGGCCGCTCGATCTGATCATCAACACGCATCTGCATTCGGATCACTGCGGCGGCAACGCGCTGCTGCAGGCTACGTGGTCGTGCCGCACGCTGATTCCGTCATCCGAAGCCGATGCCGTGCGCGGCTGGGACGAAACGCGCCTCAGCTTTCGCGCGACTGGTCAAACCTGCGAGCGCTTCGGCTTCACCGGCACGCTGGCACCCGGCGCACGCTTGCGGCTGGGCGCGCTCGACTGGGAGGTGCTCGGCGCGCCCGGCCATGATCCGCATTCGCTGATGCTCTATTGCTCGGACGAACGCTTGCTGATCAGCGCGGATGCGCTGTGGGAAAACGGCTTCGGCGTGATCTTTCCCGAACTCGAAGGCGAAAGCGGCTTCACCGAGCAGCAAGCCGTGCTCGACCTGATCGCAACGCTCGACGTGCGCGTCGTCATCCCAGGCCACGGCGCGCCGTTCACACAAGTCGAGCTGGCGCTCGAACGCGCGATGTCGCGCGTCGCCTGGTTGCGCGCCGATCCCGCGCGCAACGCAAGGAACGCGCTGAAGGTGCTGATCGTATTCAAGCTGCTCGAAGTCCGCGAGATGAGTGTGGACACGCTGCTGCGCATGCTCGACGACGCGGCCGTGATGCGCGCCGCCGCGTCGATGCTGAAGCCGCGCGGCGAATGGCCCGCGTTGCTGAAGGGAATGATCGGGGAGCTAGCGGCGAACGATGGACCGCTCGAAGTGGACGGCACGCGCATTCTCGCGCGGCATTGAACTGTGATGTGACCGGTTCGACCGGCGCGGCGGAAAAGCGCACCGGAACGCAAAACCGTGCTCCCAAAAAGAAAACCGCTCGACGAAGCGAGCGGCGGAACATCTGTTGGACGTGATCAGCGTCGCTGTCGATGATACGCGTGTGGGTTTTTGCATCGCATCGGTGATTTCCCTACAGAAATTAGACGCCACGTTTTACGAATGCATACATGATCTGTCATCAAACGGCGTTAGGCGCTTGAACGCTTGCGCGTTATTCCTGGATCCGTAGCAATATCCGATTGAATGTCGAATCGGCATCACGTGGACGATAAGCGCTTTCTCTGCGGCACGATCCGCCACCCGAGATTGACGCCCGCCGCCGCCAGCAGAATCAGCGCGGCGCCGAGCACCTGAATCCATGCAAGCGTCTGTCCGAACGCGAGCCGGTCGACGATGATCGCGACCACCGGATAGATGAACGACAACGCGCCCGTCATCGACGTCGGCAGCTTCTGGATCGCGCCATACAGCAGCACGTACATGAGACCGGTATGGACGACGCCGAGCACGATCAGTTCGAGCCACTGCGCGCCGTTTGCCGGCAACGCGTCGAAGCGTACGAACGGCGCGAGCAACAGCACGCCGAGCGATACCTGGATCAGCGCGAGCAGATGCGGCGGCGTGCCCTTCAGCCGCTTCGTGATGATCGACGACACCGCGTACATCGCCGCCGCGCCGACCGCATAGGCGACGCCGACCAGATACTGCCCCGGCACCGCGAGCACGGCCGGCTCGACCTTCACGACGAACACGAGCCCGACGAACGCGACCACGAGCCACGCGATCGTCGATGCGCTGATGCGCTCGCGAAACACCAGCGCGCCGAGCCCGACCAACATGAACGGCTGCGTGTTGTAGACGGCCGTCGCCATTGAGATCGACGCGCGTGAATACGCGGCGAACAGCAATACCCAGTTCACGACGATCGCCGCGCCGCCGAGCAACGCGAGGCCGAGCATCTTCCACGAAAACAGCTCGCGGCGGAACAGGCCGAGTACGGCACACACGAGCGCGAGCGTCGCGCCGCCGAAAATGCAGCGGAAAAACACCACGTTGAACGGGCTTTGCTGCGACGACACGACGAGCCAGCCGATCGTGCCCGACATCAGCATCGCGATGCTCATCTCCGCCGCGCCACGGCGGATGTCGCTGGGCGAACTGCTCGAGGTCGTGACGGAAGCCTTGTTTGAAGCCATGATTCGATCCCGGATTGTGACTGCATAACTGGCAGTCTAATTAATCCACCCGCGCGAATACATGGCTAAACTTAAGCGTTACCGCATTTTCACCTCATAAACGAAGGCCATCATGAGCAAACGCCTTGCATCGATCGCGCCGGTCGCACTCGACGACACCGACCGCGCACTGCTCGCCGCGCTCGCGCAGGACGCGCGCCAGCCGGTCAGCGAACTCGCGCGCGTCGTCGGCTTATCGGCGCCCAGCACGGCCGAACGCGTGCGGCGGCTCGAAGCGCAGGGCGTGATCGAGCGCTTCACCGTGCAGATCGATCCGCGCGCGCTCGGCTTCACGCTGCAGGCGGTAGTGCGCGTGAAGCCGCTGCCCGGGCAGTTGCATCTGGTGGAGGAAGTGATCCGGCGCATTCCGGAGTTCGTCGAATGCGACAAGGTGACCGGCGACGACTGTTTCATCTGCCGCCTGTACCTGCATTCGATCGAGCAGCTCGACGAGATCCTGTCGAAAGTGACCGAGCGCGCGGAGACCAGTACGGCGATCGTCAAGTCGACGCCGGTCGCGCGACGGCTGCCGCCGCTCGGCTAACGAAGGTCCATCGCAGGTCAAACGAAGGTCGCGCGAAGCAGCCCGGCGCTTATTGTTCGAGCGTCTCGAAAAACGACAGCATCTCGGCGACCAGTTCGTCCGGCGCTTCCTCGGGCAGATAGTGCCCGCACGATAGCGCGCGGCCGCTCACGTCGCGCGCGACATGCCGCCATTCGTCGAGCGCATCGAAGCATTTTTCGATCACGCCCTTGTCGCCCCACAGCACCCGCAGCGGACAGCCGATCTTGTTGCCGCGCTCGATATCGGCGCGATCATGTTCGAGGTCGATGCTCGCCGACGCGCGATAGTCTTCGCACATCGCGTGCACCGCGCCCGGTTGCGCGAGCGCCGCCCGATACGCGTCGAGCGCGGCGGGATCGAACGGTGCGAGACCCGCGTGACGTCCGCCCATCACCGCGTCGACATAGGCGGCCGGATTTGCGCCGATCAACGTTTCGGGCAGCGGCTCGGGCTGGATCAGGAAGAACCAGTGGAAGTAGTGCGTTGCGAACGCGCGGTCGGTGGCTTCGTACATCGCGAGTGTCGGCGCGATATCGAGCAGCATCAAACGCTCGACCGCGTCGGCGTGATCGAGCGCCATCCGGTGCGCGACGCGCGCGCCGCGATCGTGCGCGCAGACGAGGAAGCGCTCGAAGCCGAAGTGGCGCATCACCGCGACCTGGTCGGCGGCCATCACGCGTTTCGAATACGGTGCGTGCGCGGCATCGCTCGGCGGTTTGCCCGACGCGCCATAGCCGCGCAGATCAGTTGCGATCACCGTGAAGTGCTGCGCGAGCGGCGCGGCGCAGCGTTCCCAGATCAGATGCGATTGCGGATGGCCGTGCAGCAGAAGCAGAGGCGGCCCGGCGCCGCCCTTCACTCCGAAAATGTCGACATCGCCCACGGCGACGCGAAAAGACGTGAAATTTTCGAAGGCCATGACGTCTCGTTGATCGTTTGAGGTCCGTGCATTGTAGAAGGCCAACAGGTCCGTGCGCGGTGGGATAGCCCACGCAGACATGGAACCTGAATACTCCTTCGAACCGTTCCAAACGGGCCTACCGCGCGCGGGTCGTCCACTTCGCCTATAATCGAACGACCGTTCTTAAATGTTTGGCGCGACTTCGGCATGCCGGTTTCGTTCGATTGCCACACGCATTCGCCGGTCAACACGTCGCAAGCCGTGTGCCGCTAAACTCATCTATTCGCCGGCCGCACGTCGCACCGGTTGGCCCCATCTGGAGACTCGCACCATGGCATTGCCCGCCGTTCTGCAAAACCTCGCGCTACCCGTCGTCGCTTCGCCGATGTTCATCGTCAGCTATCCCGAACTCGTGCTGGCGCAGTGCAAGGCCGGTATCGTCGGCTCGTTCCCTGCCCTCAACGCGCGCCCGGCCGAGCTGCTCGACGAATGGCTGACGCAGATCCAGGCGCAACTCGCCGGGCACAAGGCCGCGAACCCGGATGCGGTGATCGGCCCGATCGCGGTCAATCAGATCGTTCATCAGTCGAATGCGCGGCTCGAGCACGACGTGCGCGTCTGCGTCGAGCACAAGGTGCCGATCTTCATCACCAGCCTGCGCGCGCCGGCACGCGAGATCGTCGATGCGGTGCATAGCTACGGCGGCATCGTGCTGCACGACGTGATCAATCTGCGTCATGCGCAGAAAGCGCTGGAAGCCGGCGTCGACGGGCTGATTCTGGTCGCATCGGGCGCGGGCGGCCACGCGGGCACCACCTCGCCGTTCGCGCTGGTCGGCGAGGTGCGGCGCATTTTCGACGGCCCGATCGTGCTGTCGGGCTCGATCGCGAACGGCGGCTCGATTCTCGCCGCGCAGGCGATGGGCGCGGACCTCGCGTACATGGGCACACGCTTCATCGCCACCAAAGAAGCGCACGCGGTCGACAGCTACAAGCAGGCGATCATCAACGCGAAGGCGTCGGACATCATCTACACGAACCTGTTCACCGGCGTGCACGGCAACTACATCCGCGAAAGCATTGCGAACGCGGGGCTCGATCCCGACGCGCTGCCCGAATCGGACAAGACCAAGATGAACTTCGGCGGCGACAAGGCGAAGGCGTGGAAGGACATCTGGGGCGCGGGCCAGGGCGTCGGCCTGATGGACGACGTGCCGGACGTCGCCGAGCTCGTGCGGCGCCTGAAGAAGGAATACAACGACGCGAAGGCGCGGCTCGGCATCGCGCGCTGAGGTGAAGAACGGGGCGAGCCGGGCCGCCCGCTCGCTCGCGGCCTACATATTCCGCCGATACTGCCCGCCCACCTCGAACAGCGCGTGGGTGATCTGCCCGAGCGAACAGACGCGCACCACGTCCATCAGCACCGCGAACACGTTGCCATCGTCGATCACCGCGCGTTTGAGGCGTTCGAGCGCCTCGGGCGCGGCGTCGCGGTGGCGCGTCTGGAAGTCGCGCAACCGCCGCAGCTGACTCTGCTTTTCCGCGTCGGTGGAACGCGCGAGCACCAGCGGCCGCGGCGCTTCATGCGGATGCGCGCTCAGGAACGTATTGACGCCAACGATCGGATACGAGCCGTCATGCTTGCGATGCTCGTACAGCATCGACTCGTCCTGAATCCGTCCGCGCTGATAGCCGGTTTCCATCGCGCCGAGCACGCCGCCGCGCTCGGTGAGCCGCTCGAACTCGGCGAGCACCGCTTCCTCGACCAGGTCGGTCAGCTCGTCGATCACGAAACTGCCCTGATTCGGATTCTGGTTCTTCGCGAGCCCCCATTCGCGATTGATGATCAGCTGGATCGCAACTGCGCGGCGCACCGATTCCTCGGTCGGCGTCGTGATCGCTTCGTCGAACGCATTGGTGTGCAGCGAGTTGCAGTTGTCGTAGATCGCGATCAGCGCCTGCAGCGTCGTGCGGATGTCGTTGAAATCGATCTCCTGCGCGTGCAGGCTGCGGCCCGACGTCTGCACGTGATACTTGAGCTTCTGACTACGCTCGTTCGCGCCATAGCGCTCGCGCATCGCGATCGCCCAGATGCGTCGCGCGACGCGGCCGAGCACCGTGTACTCCGGGTCCATGCCGTTCGAGAAGAAGAACGACAGATTCGGCGCGAAGTCGTCGATCGACATGCCGCGTGCGAGATACGCCTCGACGTAGGTGAAGCCGTTCGCGAGCGTGTACGCGAGCTGCGAGATGGGGTTCGCGCCGGCCTCGGCGATGTGATAGCCGGAAATCGACACCGAATAGAAATTGCGCACGCCGTGTTCGACGAAATACGCCTGAATGTCACCCATCACCTTCAGGCTGAATTCGGTCGAGAAGATGCAGGTGTTCTGCCCCTGGTCTTCTTTCAGGATGTCGGCCTGCACGGTGCCGCGCACGTTTTCGAGCGCGGCGCGGCGCGTTGCGGCGAGTTCGGCTTCGGTCAACGGGCGGCCTTGCTGTTGCTCGCCCAGCGCGATCCGCTGGTCGATCGCGACGTTGAAGAACATCGCGAGGATCGTCGGCGCGGGGCCGTTGATCGTCATCGAGACCGACGTATCCGGCGAGCACAGATCGAAGCCGTCGTACAGCGTCTTCATGTCGTCGAGCGTCGCGACCGATACACCCGAATTGCCGACCTTGCCGTAAATGTCCGGGCGCTCGTGCGGCTCCTCACCGTAAAGCGTCACCGAGTCGAACGCGGTGGATAGCCGTTTGGCGGGCATGCCTTCCGACAGCAGCTTGAAGCGACGATTCGTGCGCTGCGGATCGCCCTCGCCCGCGAACATGCGCGTCGGGTCCTCGTTCTCGCGACGAAACGGAAACACGCCAGCGGTGAATGGGAAATAGCCGGGCAGATTGTCGAGCATCAGCCAGCGCAGGATCTCGCCGTGATCGACGAATTTCGGCAGCGACACTTTGCGGATTTCGGAGCCGGACAGCGTCGTGACCGTCAGCGCGGTGCGGATTTTGCGCTCGCGGATGCGCACCACATGTTCGTCGCCGGAATAGGCGGCCACCGTTTGCGGCCACGCGTCGAGCAGCTTGCGTTCGCGCTCGCCGAGCGCGGCGCCGCGTTGGTCGATCAGCGCATCGAGCGACGAGGCGTCGCTGCCCGCCTCGCCGAGCATGCGGCGCGTCTCGACGATCTGCCAGCGTTCCCGCGCGATTTGCGCCTGCGCGTCGGCCCGCGCTCGATAGCCGCGTACCGTCTGCGCGATGTCGGCCAGATAGCGCACGCGCGCGGGCGGCACGATTGCATGCAGGTTGCTCGAAAAGCGCAGGCCTTCGGTCGCGCCGAGCCGTGCGCCGCCCTCGCGCAGGCCGTGCGTGCGCAGCGCATTAGCGATGCGCCGGTACAGCGCGGTCACGCCGTCGTCGTTGAAGCGCGACGCGATCGTGCCGAACACCGGCATCGCGTCGGGCGATGTCGCGAAGTCCCCGCGATTGCGCTGCACCTGCTTCGCGACGTCGCGCAGCGCATCCTGCGCACCCTTGCGATCGAACTTGTTGATCGCGACGAAGCTCGCGAAGTCGAGCATGTCGATCTTCTCGAGCTGGCTCGCGGCGCCGAACTCCGGCGTCATCACGTACAGCGATTCGTCGACGAACGGCACGATCGCCGCATCGCCCTGACCGATCCCCGACGTCTCGACGATGATCAGATCGAAGCCCGCCACCTTGCACAGCATCAGCGCGGCGGGTAGCGAATCGGAGAGTTCGGTCGATGCCTCGCGCGTCGCCATCGAGCGCATATAGATACGGGCGTCGCCGCGGGCGCCGCCGCCCCAATCGCCGATCGCATTCATGCGGATGCGGTCGCCGAGTAGCGCGCCGCCGGATTTTCGGCGCGACGGATCGATCGCGAGCACGGCGATGTTCAGCGTGTCGCCGTAGTCGAGCCGGAAGCGGCGGATCAGCTCGTCGGTCAGCGACGACTTGCCCGCGCCGCCGGTGCCGGTGATGCCGAGCACCGGGATGCGTGGCGCTTGCGCGAGCGTCGCCAGCTGGTCGCGCGCGGCGGCGTCGACGCTGTTCGTTTCGAACGCGCTGATCAGTTGCGCGAGGCGGCGGAAGATCGGCCCGGCGGGATCGGCGGGGTGCGAGCCAGCAGCAGTGCCAGCGTGCGGGGCATGGGCCTCACCGCAACGCGGCAACGGCCGCCCGGCCAGCTCGGCGAGCCATTCGCGCACCGGCGTCGGCCGCGCCGCGTCGGCCGCGCGCGCCCCTTCGACGCAGCGCGCGATCATGTCGTCGATCATGCCTTGCAGACCGAGCCGCTGACCGTCGTGCGGCGAGTAGATTTTTTCGACGCCGTCGCGTTCGAGCGCGGCAATTTCCTCGGGGACGATCACGCCCCCGCCGCCGCCGAACACCTTGATGCGCTCGCCGCCGCTTGCACGCAGCAAATCCACCAGGTAGCGGAAGTATTCGTTGTGGCCGCCCTGATAGCTCGACACGGCGACGCCGTCGGCGTCCTCGTTGAGCGCGGCGGTCGCGACTTCAGCGACGGAGCGGTTGTGGCCGAGGTGGATCACCTCGACGCCGCTTGCCTGCAGGATGCGCCGCATGATGTTGATCGACGCGTCGTGGCCGTCGAACAACGCGGCGGCGGTGACGAAGCGCAAGCGCCGGCCCGCGGGCAGCTCGTGGCTGCCGGCACGCTGCGGCGTGGACAGATCGGTCATGTCTCCCCCAGATCATTTAACTGATGGGTGTTCACAATCAGTATATAGAAACGGGGTAACACGGCGCCGGGGCGCGGGGCGGGCGATTGGCGACGTATGCTCGGTGCTTCGCGAAACGCTATCGCACCGCCAACGCCTTGATCTCGTCGAGCGACGGCCACAGCGATTCGTTTGCGAACCGCGCCGCCAGGAAATCGACGAACGAGCGCACCTTGGCCGATAGATGCCGCCGGCTCGTGTAGACGACGTGGATCGGCAGCTCCCGCGGCGGCACCTGGTCGACGAGCAGCGGCACGAGCCGCCCTTCGGCGAGATCGCTGCCGATCACCTCGGTGCCGAGCATCGCGATGCCCGCGCCATGCAGCACGACCACGCGCTGGGCCTCGAGCTGATTGACGATCAGGTTGCCCGACAGGCGCACACGCGAGCCCGCGTCGCCGGTCGCGACTTCGAGCGCCGATACGCCCGCGTACTGCAGATAGTTGTGGCGCGCGAGATCGTCGACGCTCTTCGGCGTGCCATGCTTGCGCAGATAGGCGGGCGATGCGCACAGCACCAGATGCGCGGTCGCGATCTGCCGCGCGATCAGCGACGACGACTTGAGCCCGCCCGGCGACGCGCGGATCGCGACGTCGAAACCCTCGTCGATCAGCTCGACGACGCGGTCGGACAGTGTCATATCGACGGTGACCTGCGGATACTGCGCGGCGTAGTCCGCGACCGCGGCCATCACGTGATTCAGGCCGAACGCCGACAGCGACGACACCCGCAGCCGCCCGTGCGGCACGACGCTTGCCGCGCCGACCGCCTGGCCGGCTTCGTCGAGCTCGGTGAGCGCCTGACTCAGCCGCTCGTAGTACTCGCGGCCTGCCTCGGTCGGCGCGACGCGGCGCGTGGTGCGGTTCAGGAGCCGCGCGCCGAGCTGCTGCTCCAGATGCATCACATGCTTGCTCGCCATTGCCGCCGACATCTCCATCTTCTCCGCTGCGCCGACGAAACTGCCGGCTTCGACCACGTGGCGAAACACTTTCATGCTGACGAGGGTGTCCATCTCAGTCGCTCGCTTCAGGAATCAATCGACGTCATTTTGCCGGGTTTATCAAAAGGACGGCAGCAAACGCTCGTATTCGGCGGCGCCCGAAAACGACAAAGCCCGCGTTCCGGGCGGAACGCGGGCTTTGCGGTGACACCGTGGGCCGAGCTCAGAACTTCGCGCGCAACCCCGCGCCATATGTATTGCCGCTCGACTGACCGGTGATGTGGTCATACAGGTACGCGGCATAGACATCGGTGCGCTTGGACAGCGGATAGTCATAGCCGACCGCCGCCGTCTGGCGCGTCTGGTTCGAACCGCCGCCGTTACGCGAGTACGCATACGACGCCATCACCGTGCCGGGCCCGAACGGCACCGTGACGCCGCCCTGGCCCGTGTTGACGTGCCAGCTCGTGACCTGCTGGTCGTTGTACGTGTACATGTACTGGCCGTACAGCTTGACGAACTTCAGGTCGTACGACACGCCCGCCTGCGCGACGCTCTGGCTGCGCAGACCCGGCACGCCCGACGTTTCGAAGCTGCCGAGGTCGCCCGGCACGTTGTTGAAGTTCACGTACTGGTACACCGCCGTCGCCGCGAACGGCCCGTGGAAGTACAGCACCTGGCCGCTCCACTTCTTCGCGCCGTTCTGGGTCGTGTTGCCTAGCGCGTACATCGCCGTCGCCGACAGACCGCTGAAGTTCGGCGTCGCATACGACACCGCATTGTTCCAGCCGGAGTCGCCGGTCACGCCCTGGTCGGTCGTGTAGGTCGGGAAGGTGCCGAGGCCGAGGTACACGTGATAGACCATCGGCGAGAACACGTACGAATCGACGAACGGGTTGAACAGGATCGTCGACACGAACAGCGGCGTCGTCAGGCGGCCGGCGGTCACCGTGCCGTACGGCGATTCGATGCCGACGTACGCGTTGCGCGAGAACGTCGTGTCGCCGGTGAAGCGGCCGTACTCGCCGGTTTGCGCGCGGAAGAAGCCTTCGATAGTGAAGATCGCCTTGTAGCCGTTGCCCAGATCCTCGGTCCCCTTGAAGCCCCAGTACGACGTCGACATGCCGCCGCCCGACACGACCACCGCGGTCTGGCCGCCCGGAAACTTCTGCGAGCCGACCCATTCGTCGACCTGGCCGTAGAGCTGCACGCTCGATTGCGCGAACGCCGACGACGCGCTCGCCAGCGCGGCGACGCATGCGGTGGCCTTGAGAGTAGTCTTCAGCGCGCTGCTGAGGCTTGTGTTCATGGGTTCTCCAATTTTTGTCAAAAGGGTGTGGCTGTGCGAAAGGGGGCGCTCGCGCGAAACGTTGTTGTTATCCGTTCGATCGTCGAGTCAATCTGGGCGGGTCCCATCTTTGCGGACCATTTTTATAAACAAAAATATCGCTGCTTATTGCGGGTATATCGGTCTGATTAGTTTGGTCGGTTATCGGCCTGATACGACGCTTCAGAGCGGACTGGCGCCGCCCCCTGGAGGCAATGCGGCATGCGGCGAACGGCGCGCCACAGCGTGCGTGAACGCCTTAAATGACAGGCCGATGACGCGACGCGGCAGAATGCCAAGGATTTGACGCTGACGGGTACTTCGATGCCGGGTGTTTTCAAAAAAGTGTGGCGTCGAAACGTCAGATTCGGGGCTACAGCGGGGAGGAAGGCGCGCGAAGCCGCGCGAGGGATCGCGGGAAGGATGTGGAAGACGGGTTTCGGGACTGCGGTGGGGGCGCTGCGGTGGTTTGCGAAATCGCGCTCAGTTAATTCCGGTACGGTGAACCGCCCGGCTGACGCGGATCGTCGGCTGGGCGTTGCAGCGGGCGCGCTGCGCCACGCTCTTCGTTGTAGCGGGCCACGTCGGCGCGGATCGAGCCGTTGCGCATCGGCATGTTGGACGGGGGATGCGGCACCGGACGCGACTCCGCGCTGACCGGCGTGATCGCGCCCGCATAGCCGGACGGATCGCCGACACGGCGCATGCCGGACTTGTAGCTGCCGAAGCCATAACCGAAATTGGCGTCCGCGATATTCGGGTTGCCGCGCTGCGCGCGTGCGTCACGAGAAGCCATCGCATTGCGCGAGCCGCGCGGAGCAGGTGCGCCGCCCGCACCGGCATAACGGCCGTCGCCACGCATCTCCATGCGCGGCGCGCGCCCGGCAGTGTCGCGCGAATAAGCGCCGCCATGCGGCCCACCCGGCTCCTTCGCATAGGCGAACGAGCACAGCACGGCGATGACCGCGCCCCACGCCCAGTGCCTCGTTCTCGACAACCCGTCCACCTGTGACTCTCACGCCCGAAGACTTGCCTGAAATCCACCGTTCGAGCTGCGATGGACCTGTTGCGGGAGGAGAAAAGCGCCGCGTTCCTGTCGCGGCGCAGGGCATCCCTGCGGCCTTTGAACGAGTAATTTATGGTCGGGGGCAGAGGGTGTCGAGCCAAAAAGTGTTAGGTCTCGTCGGTGGATGTAACACCCTGTTACTGCGGCGTTTTTTCGCGCCGGAGCCCTCGTGCGGACGCGCCTCGGCGGCTTGCTGGCCGGCGTTTTCGCCTGGTCCGCGCGGGCGCCGTTTGTTGCAAATGAACGCCGCTTGCAACGTCAATGGTTAAACGGTTTGTCGCGAGAAAGCACCTCGCCAATACTGAAACCTGGGCGCGTCGCACGAATGGGCTCGGCCTGATTGGGGAGTCAATGCGCAAACTTCATTAATCGATTCGGCAAATGAATTTGCGTTTTCAATCGGCTTTCGACAACAATAGCCGCTTTCCATTGGCATGGACCACGCCCTGACAGACCCGTCCCATGCTTACACCGCGTCATTGAATCGAGATTGCGACATGGCCCGCCCGAAATTCCTGCCCGATAACTTCACCCTGTGCCTCGTCGGCACCGTGATCCTCGCCAGCTTTCTGCCCGTTCATGGACAGGCCGCCGTGGGGTTCAACTGGGTGACGAACATCGCGGTCGGCCTGCTGTTCTTCCTGCACGGCGCCAAGCTGTCACGCGAGGCGATCATTGCGGGCGCGACGCACTGGCGCCTTCACCTCGTGGTGCTGCTGAGCACGTTCGCGCTGTTTCCGCTGCTCGGCCTCGCGCTTAAACCGGTCCTTTCGCCGCTGGTCACGCCGTCGCTCTACGCCGGCGTCCTCTTCCTCTGCACGCTGCCGTCGACGGTCCAGTCGTCGATCGCGTTCACGTCCATTGCCAAGGGCAACGTGCCGGCCGCGGTATGCAGCGCGTCCGCCTCGAGCCTGCTCGGCATCTTCGTCACTCCAGCACTCGTCAGCGTCATCGTGACGAGTCAGGCCGCGAGCGGCGGTGCGTCGCCGTGGCATACGATCGGCAACATCGTGCTGCAACTGCTCGTGCCGTTCGTTGCCGGCCAGCTGCTGCGCCCGCTGATCGGCAAGTGGATCGAGAAGAATCGCGGCGTGCTGAAGTTCGTCGACCAGGGCTCGATCCTGCTCGTCGTCTACGGCGCGTTCAGCGAGGCCGTCACCGAAGGCCTGTGGCACACGATTCCGCTGTCGGCGCTCGGCGGCCTCGTCGTGGTAAACGCCGTGCTGCTCGCGCTCGCGCTGGCCGTGACGATCTTCGCGAGCAAGCGGCTCGGCTTCAACCGCGCGGACCAGATCACGATCATCTTCTGCGGCTCGAAGAAGAGCCTCGCCGCCGGCGTGCCGATGGCCAAGGTGATCTTCGCGTCGCATGCGGTCGGCGCCGTGGTGCTGCCGCTGATGCTGTTCCACCAGATTCAGCTGATGGTCTGTGCCGCGCTCGCGCAACGCTGGGGCGCCCGCGACCTCAGCGGCGAGAGCAATGCCGCGGCGCGGCGACCCGCCGCCGCCGTCGCGCGCCGTTGAAAACACACGCAATGCAAACAGGACATTCATAAGCGCCCTCCCTGAGCGTCGTTTTGATCGTGTGAAGCAAGCCGCCTTCGGGCGGCTTTTCTTTTGGCTCTTCACGGGCCTTTGTCGTTATTTCACGCGCAAACGCTCTCGCTGTCGCCTCGGCCGGATGGCATAGGACGATTCTCGGACCGTCTCGAAAACGGCGGCCAGCCGGTTGTTTAGTCTGTTTTACTAAACGCATTAATTCCCGACAACTCCATACGATACGGGTATTTACCTGTGTCATGCTGGCGTTTTGCGGGCGGCTTTAGCTGCGTTTTACTATACAATCGCCCGACCTGAACCCGTGCTGCCTCGCCTCGCGTGGCAGCTTCATTCGATGGCCACAACCATCCGCGACGTCGCCCGCGCCGCCAGCGTTTCGATCGGCACCGTGTCGCGCGCGCTCAAGAATCAGCCGGGCCTTTCCGAGGCCACGCGCGAACGCGTCGTCGAAGCGGCGCGCCAGCTCGGCTACGACTCGGCGCAGCTGCGTCCGCGCATCCGCCGGCTAACTTTCCTGCTGCATCGTCAGCACAACAACTTCGCCGCGAGCCCGTTCTTCTCGCACGTGCTGCACGGTGTCGAAGACGCGTGCCGCGAGCGCGGCATCGTGCCGTCGGTGCTGACTGCCGGGCCGACCGAGGACGTGATTCACCAGATGCGCCTGCACGCGCCCGACGCCGTCGCGATCGCCGGCTTCGTCGAGCCCGAAACGCTCGCCACGCTGGTCGCGATGCAACGCCCGCTGGTGCTGATCGATCTATGGTCGCCGGGCTTGCGCTCGGTCAATCTCGACAACGCCGGCGGCGCCACGCTCGCAATGCGCCATCTGTTCGCGCAGCAGCGCAAGCGCGTCGCGTTCATCGGCGGCTCGCTCGCGCACTTCAGCATCGCCGAGCGCGCGCTCGGCTACCGGCGCGCGTTCTTCGAAGCGGGGCTGCTGTTCGATCCGTCGCTCGAAGTGAACATCGACGCCGGGCTCGATCCCGACACCGGCGCCGCGCGCGCGATGCAGCGCCTGCTCGACGCGCCGGGCACGCGCCCCGACGCCGTATTCGCGTTCAACGACGCCGCCGCGCTCGCCGCGCTACGCGTGTGCCTCGCGCGCGGCCTCAGCGTGCCCGACGACATCGCGATCATCGGTTTCGACGACATCCCCGCCGCCGCCCACGCTACCCCGCCGCTATCGACGATCGCGGTCGACAAGGAAGCGCTCGGCCGGCGCGGCGTCGAACTGCTGCTCGAAGACTCGCCCGCCGAACTCGAAGTCCGCTTGCCCGTTCAACTCGTTGCCCGTGCCAGTACTTTGGTGAAAACGCCATGACGCTAACCGATCCGCTTCAACTTTCCAGCGACGCCGCGAAGGCGCCGCCGGTCGCCAGCTTCCGCAAGCGCGAGTTTCTGCTCACGCACATCGAAGACACGCTGCGCTTCTACGCGCCGAATGTGCTCGACCCGAGCGGCGGCTTCTACCACTTCTTGCGCGACGACGGTTCGATCTACAACCGCACCACGCGCCACCTGGTCAGCAGTTGCCGCTACGTGTTCAACTACGCGATGGCGTACCGGCAGTTCGGCGACCCGAAGCACCTCGAATACACGCGCCACGGCCTGCGCTTTCTGCGCGACGCGCACTGGGACTCGCAGCACGAGGGCTACGACTGGGAAATCGAATGGCGCGACGGCAAACAGCGCACGCTCGACGCGACGCGCCACTGCTACGGCCTCGCGTTCGTGCTGCTCGCGTACTCGCACGCGGCGATGGCCGGCATCGAGGAAGCGAAGCCGATGATCGGCGCGACCTTCGAGCTGATGGAGCACCGCTTCTGGGACGCCGCCGCCGGCCTCTATGCCGACGACGCGTCGGCCGACTGGCATGTCAGCACGTATCGCGGGCAGAACGCGAACATGCATACCACCGAGGCGCTGCTCGCCGCGCACGAAGCGACCGGTCATCTGGTGTATCTCGATCGCGCCGAGCGCGTGGCGTCGAATCTCACGCTGCGCCAGGCGAAGCTGTCGCAAGGACTCGTGTGGGAGCACTTTCACGCGGACTGGTCGGTCGACTGGCACTACAACGAAGAGGACAGCTCGAACATCTTCCGTCCGTGGGGCTTCCAGCCCGGTCATCAGACCGAATGGGCGAAGCTGCTGCTGATTCTCGAACGCTTCCGTCCGCTGCCGTGGCTGCTGCCGCGCGCGATCGAACTGTTCGACGCCGCGATGACGTACGCGTGGGACGAAGATCACGGCGGCCTCTACTACGGCTTCGGCCCCGATGGCACCGTGTGCGATCACGACAAGTACTTCTGGGTGCAGGCCGAAACGTTCGCGACCGCCGCGCTGCTCGGCAAGCGCACCGGCAACGAGCGCTTCTGGGACTGGTACGACGAGATCTGGCGCTATAGCTGGACGCACTTCGTGGACCACAAGTACGGCGCGTGGTATCGCATCCTCACCTGCGACAACCGCAAGTACAGCGACGAAAAGAGCCCGGCCGGCAAGACCGACTATCACACGATGGGCGCGTGCTACGAAGTGCTCGCCCATGCGCTCGGCGAAAACGCTGCGGCTGAATCAGCCGCTCCCGCCGCAGCGACTTCCGCGGAGAAAGCACAATGAGCGCGACGACCAACCTCCCCGTTTTCGTATCCGCCGGCGACATCCTGACCGATCTCGTGCGCACCGGCGCATCGCACTGGCTGTCGCGTCCGGGCGGCGCGGGCTGGAACGCCGCGCGCTGCGTCGCGCGGCTCGGCCTGCCGACCGCGTGCGCGGGCTCGCTCGGCGTCGATAACTTTTCCGACGAGCTGTGGGACGCGAGCGTCGCGGCCGGCCTCGACATGCGCTTCCTGCAGCGCGTCGAGCGTCCGCCGCTGCTCGCGATCGTGCATCAGACGCATCCGCCCGCGTACTTCTTCATGGGCGAGAACGGCGCCGACCTCGCGTTCGATCCGGCGAAGCTGCCCGCCGGTTGGATGAACGCGGTGAAGTGGGCGCACTTCGGCTGCATCAGCCTCGTGCGTCAGCCGCTCGGCGACACACTGGCGAAG
Source organism: Paraburkholderia sp. CI3 (assembly GCF_050436505.1). Lineage (NCBI taxonomy): Bacteria > Pseudomonadati > Pseudomonadota > Betaproteobacteria > Burkholderiales > Burkholderiaceae > Paraburkholderia > Paraburkholderia sp. CI3. The sequence goes on along the minus strand of NZ_JBNDMI010000004.1, from coordinate 3,315,243 downwards.
CTCGCCGCCCAGTTGCGTTCGCACGGCGTGAAGATCAGCTTCGATCCGAACTATCGCAACCTGATGGAGCACGGCTACGAGCCGACGCTGCGCAAGATGGCCGCGCTCGCGGATCTGATCAAGGTATCGGACGAAGACCTGCGCATGATCTTCAAGACCAGCGACGAAACCGCCGCGCTCGCGCAATTGCGCGCGATGAATCCCGCCGCCACCGTGCTCGTCACGCGCGGTCCCGAAGCGGCGATGCTGCTCGACGGCGCCGCGGTGATCGAGGCGAAGCCGCCGCGCGTCGAAGTGGTCGATACGGTCGGCGCGGGCGATGCGTCGATCGGCGGTCTGCTGTTCAGCCTGATGAGCGCGCCGCAACGCGGGTGGCCCGAGCATCTCGCGTTCGCGCTCGCGGCCGGCGCGGCGGCTTGCGGCCACGCCGGCGCGCATGCACCGACGCTCGACGAGGTGGTCGCGCTGCTATAAAACGCGGCGCTGTAATTCTGCTGCCCTGGGGCGCGCGTAGCGTAACGGATGTCGAGCACGTCGCGCGGCGCGAAGCTGCCCCGGGCGGGAACCGATCCCGCCTCGCCGTGCTAGGATGAAAACATCGAAACCTTTGCGAAAAGGAGCGAGGCCATGGAGGACGTCACCTACACTAAAGGGCTCTACACGGCCACCGCGTCGATAAGAGAAGTCGCACATGACGCCTGGCAAGGTGTCGTCACCCTCGCACGCGACGAAGGCGAACCGAGCGCCGATCAGGAAACCACGCTCTACGAAGTCGACTCGACGTCGTCGACGCCGGGAGAAGCGCTCGAAGAAGCCAAAGCGCTCGCACATCGTATCCTCGGGGAAATCGAACTGTAGGCCGAACCAGGGGCTGCGCGCCGCGCGTCCTCGCGCATCGGCGCGCCGCTGGCGGATCGGCCGGCTGGAGGCGATCATGGCTGAACAGCTGTTCCAATACGGCGTGTATTCGATTCACGTTCGTCCGCTCGAACTCAGTGGCGCGCGCTGGGACGCGGAATACGAAATCCGTCATCGCGAGAAGGCCGTCAAGGCGTGGACCACGGTCGGCGGCGACGCGGGTTATGCCGAGCAGGCCGAAGCGGTGGAAAGTGCGCATCGGCAGGCGGTCGACGATATCGAGCATGGCGCGGGAATTCCGAAGCCGCGCGTGTTTCCGTGACGGCGGTTGGGTGCGTGTGGCGCGCGGCTGCGCCCGACCCGCTCGCCGCGCGTGATGCGACCTGACCCAGCCTGAATTCCGGGACGCGCCCGGAAGCATTTCAACGACGGCATCGCGCAACCTCGCACCCTGGCGATACATCGCGCCGCGCCGCCTTCGCACCGCGCGAAACTCGCGCAGCGCGCACAACGCGCCATGCTACGCTGTGCACGTCTTCATCCCCACGAGCGCGTGATGGCAAGCGAACCGTCAGACCGTTTTTCCACGCTCGGCGACACCGACACCGACGCAAGCGCACCGAGGCGCCGCGCGCGCGGCAGTCGCGAAATGCGTCTCGACGATCGCGTGGTGATCGCGCACGGCATGCCGACGCCGCTGTGGCAAGACCTGTATCACCGCGCGCTCGGCGTGCGCTGGCCGGGGTTCTTCGTGTCGCTCGCGCTGCTGTTCCTGCTGCTCAACACCGTGTTCGCCATGCTCTACATGCTCGGCGACGCCCCGATCGCGAATCAGTTTCCGAAGGGCTTCGCCGGCGCGTTCTTCTTTAGCGTCGAAACCCTCGCGACGGTCGGCTACGGCGACATGCATCCGCAAACCGTCTACGCGCACTGGATCGCGACGCTCGAAATCTTCATCGGCATGTCGAGCATCGCGTTGGCGACCGGGCTGATCTTCGCGCGCTTTTCGCGGCCGCACGCGAAGATCATGTTCGCGCGCTACGCGGTGATCCGGCCGATCGACGGCCGCATGACGTTGATGGTGCGTTCGGCCAACGCGCGACAAAACGTGATCGCCGAGGCACGCGCGCGGCTGCGCATCATGCGCCTGGAGACCTCGATCGAAGGCTTTACGCTGCGCAAGCTCTACGACCTCGCGCTGGTGCGCGACCAGCACCCGGTCTTCAAGCTCGGCTGGACGCTGATGCACATCATCGACGAAGCGAGTCCGCTGTTCGGCGAAAACGCCGAATCGTTGAAAGGCCGCGACGTGTCGCTGCTGCTCACGCTCGAAGGCATCGACGAATCGACGTCGCAAACCATGCAGGCGCGCCACATGTGGACCTGCGACCAGATCGTCTGGCAGCACCGGTTCGTCGACATCATGAGTGAGCGCGACGGCGTGAGCCACATCGACTACGTGCACTTCGACGAAATCGTGCCGCTCGATGCGGCACCGCTCCAACCGGACATCGCGGCGAACACGGCGCAATAGCAATAGCCATCGTCCCATTCGCCGCCTCACGACACCCAGGGCATACCCGAAGCGCGCCGCCGCGTGGCAAATCCGGCTCAAAAGCGGGCCGAAACGCGCGACTCGTCGCGCCCATTCGCGCACGGCCGATTAAAGAAGAAATAATTCACTCTCACGAGCGCTAAAAAATAGAGTCTCTTTCGCTGCGCGGCATCCGTGACCCCACCGCCCGCGCGCGAAGCCAGAACATTGGAGACTCCCCCATGACCGCTCGCCTGCCCATCGACGGCACGCCCGCACTCGCCGACTACAAGCTTTCCGACAATCTCACCGCGACGCGCGGACGGATCTTTCTGACCGGCACGCAGGCGCTCGTGCGCCTCGCGCTGATGCAGCGCGCGCTCGACAAGACCCGCAACCTGAACACGGCCGGTTTCATCAGCGGCTATCGCGGCTCGCCGCTCGGCATGGTCGATCAGCAGTTGTGGAAGGCGAAAAAACTGCTCGCCGCGAGCGACATCCGCTTTCTGCCCGCGATCAACGAAGAACTCGGCGGCACCGCCGTGCTCGGCACGCAGCGCGTCGAAGCCGATCCCGAGCGCACCGTCGAGGGCGTATTCGCGATGTGGTACGGCAAAGGCCCGGGCGTCGACCGCGCGGGCGATGCCTTGAAGCACGGCAACGCGTACGGCTCGTCGCCGCACGGCGGCGTGCTGGTGGTCGCGGGCGACGATCACGGCTGCGTGTCGTCGTCGATGCCGCATCAGAGCGACTTCGCGTTGATCGGCTGGCACATGCCGGTCGTGAATCCGTCGAACATCGCGGACATGCTCGAATTCGGCCTGTATGGCTGGGCGTTATCGCGCTTCTCCGGCGCGTGGGTCGGCTACAAGGCCATTTCGGAGACCGTCGAATCGGGCTCGACCGTCGATCTCGACACGCTGCAAACCGAATGGACACCGCCATCGGAATTCGAAGCACCAGCCGGCGGTCTGCACAACCGCTGGCCCGATCTGCCGAGCCTGACGATCGAAGCGCGTCTGCACGCGAAGCTCGACGCGGTGCGCCAGTTTGCGCGCATGAACAGCATCGACAAATGGATCGCGCCGAGCCCGCACGCCAATGTCGGCATCGTCACCTGCGGCAAGGCGCATCTCGATCTGATGGAAGCGCTGCGCCGGCTCGATCTGACGGTCGCCGATCTCGACGCGGCCGGCGTGCGCATCTACAAGGTCGGGCTGTCGTTTCCGCTGGAGATGACGCGCATCGACGCGTTCGTGTCGGGTCTGTCCGAATTGCTCGTGATCGAAGAGAAAGGCCCGGTCATCGAGCAACAGATCAAGGACTATCTGTACAACCGCACACAAGGCACACGGCCGGTCGTGATCGGCAAGCACGCCGAAGATGGCACGTTGCTGCTGTCGTCGCTCGGCGAATTGCGGCCGTCGCGCATTCTCCCGGTGTTCGCGAACTGGCTCGCGAAGCACAAGCCGGCGCTCGATCGCCGTGAACGCGTCGTCGATCTGGTCGCGCCGCAGATCCTGTCGAATGCGGCGGACAGCGTGAAGCGCACGCCGTACTTCTGCTCCGGCTGCCCGCACAACACGTCGACGAAAGTGCCGGACGGCTCGATCGCGCAGGCGGGCATCGGCTGTCATTTCATGGCGTCGTGGATGGAGCGCGACACGACCGGGCTGATTCAGATGGGCGGCGAAGGCGTCGACTGGGCCGCGCATTCGATGTTCACGAAAACCCGCCACGTATTCCAGAATCTCGGCGACGGCACCTACTTTCACTCCGGCATTCTCGCGATCCGCCAGGCGGTCGCCGCGAACGCGACGATCACCTACAAGATCCTCTACAACGACGCGGTCGCGATGACGGGCGGCCAGCCAGTCGACGGCAGCATCTCGGTGCCGCAGATCGCGCGGCAGGTCGAAGCCGAGGGCGTGTCGCGCTTCGTCGTGGTCAGCGACGAGCCGGAGAAATACGACGGCCATCACGGCCAGTTTCCGCAGGGCACGACGTTTCACCATCGCAGCGAGATGGACGCGGTGCAGCGCCAGTTGCGCGACATCGACGGCGTGACCGTGCTGATCTACGACCAGACCTGCGCGGCCGAAAAACGCCGGCGCCGCAAGAAGGGCGAATTCCCCGACCCGAACAAACGGCTCTTCATCAACGAGGAAGTCTGCGAAGGCTGCGGCGATTGCGGCGTGCAGTCGAACTGTTTGTCGGTGGAACCGGTGGAAACCGCGCTCGGTCGCAAGCGCCGCATCGATCAGTCATCGTGCAACAAGGACTACTCGTGCGTGAACGGCTTTTGCCCGAGCTTCGTCACCATCGAAGGTGGTACGCTGAAAAAAGCCGCGGGCGACGCGTTCGATCCGCAGGCGCTCGCCACGCACGTCGACGCGTTGCCGATTCCCGCGACGCAACTCGATGCCGCGCCGTACGACATCCTCATCACGGGTGTCGGCGGTACCGGCGTCGTGACGGTCGGCGCCTTGATCAGCATGGCCGCGCACCTCGAAGGCAAGAGCGCGTCGGTGCTCGACTTCATGGGCTTCGCGCAGAAGGGCGGCGCGGTGCTGTCGTTCGTGCGCTTTGCCGCCCGCGACGAATGGCTGAACCAGGTCCGCATCGACACGCAGCAGGCCGACGTGCTGCTCGCCTGTGACATGGTGGTCGGCGCGAGTGCCGATGCACTGCAGACGGTGCGACATGGCCGCACGCGCATCGTCGTCAACACGCATGCGATTCCGAACGCGAGCTTCGTGCAGAACCCGGATGCGACGCTGCATGCCGACGCGCTGATCGACAAGATGCGTCACGCGGCCGGGGAAGAGCGTATGTCCACGTGCGACGCGCAAGCGCTCGCAACGCGTCTTCTCGGCGATACGATCGGCGCGAACATTCTGATGCTCGGCTTCGCGTGGCAACTCGGTCTGGTGCCGGTGTCGTTCGCCGCGATGATGCGCGCGATCGAACTGAACAACGTCGCCGTGCAGATGAACCAGCTCGCGTTCTCGATCGGGCGCATGGCCGCGGCTGATCCCGCCGCGCTCGAATCGCTGTGGCAGTCGCGTCATGCACCGAAGCCGAGCGTGCGGGTCGATACGCTCGACGAGCTGATCGCCCACCGCGAAGCACGGCTGCTCGCGTATGGCGGCGCGGCTTATGTGAAGCGGTATCGCTCGCTCGTCGATGCGGCACGGCGCGCGGAAACCGCCGTCGATGCGGCGAGCGAGCGCGTGACGCGCGCGGTCGCGACCACGTTCTACCGGCTGCTGGCGGTGAAGGATGAATACGAAGTTGCGCGTCTGCATACCGATGCCGCGTTCCGCGACGCGCTCGAAGCGCAGTTCGAGGGCGTCGCCGGCAAGGACTTCACGATCCGCTTCAACCTCGCGCCGCCGACGCTCACGCGTGCGCAGCCCGGCGCCGTGCCGACGAAGAAAACCTATGGTCAGTGGATGTGGTCCGTGCTCGGCCTGCTCGCGAAATGGCGCGGTCTGCGTGGCTCTGCGCTCGATCCGTTCGGCCGCACGCTCGAGCGCAAGATGGAGCGCGAGCTCGCGGGCGATTACGAAGCCACGCTGCACCGTGCGCTAGCGAAACTCGACGCGGGCCATTTCGACGACGTCGCGAAGCTCGCTGAACTGCATGCGCGCGTGCGCGGGTATGGGCACGTGAAGCTGGCGAATCTGGCGGGGGTCAAGCGTGGTGAGCGTGACCTCGCCGCGCGCCTCGGCATCGATGCGGCGACGGGTGTCGCGGTGAAGAAGTCGCTCGAGGAGATGAAGGGCGCCGGGCAGTTGCGCGGCATTCCGGTGGTGGTCGCGAAGTAAGTGGTTCGTTGCGCTGCTCACCGTTGCATTGCGTCGAGCAGCGCCCTCACCTGCATCACCTTCGCCGGATCGACTGGCGCGAGTCCGTTGCCGTTCACGCGCACGCCGGAGCCGAAATGCACGGCCTCGACGTGCGTTTTGCTCACGAACTCCGCGACCGCATCGACCGTCAAGCCGGCACCGGCGAGCACCGTGCAATGCGAGCCCGCAGCCTGCCGCAGCAGTGCGCCGATCGTCGCTTGCGCCCACAGCACCGACGGCTGTCCGCCCGACGTCAGCACATTCGTCACCGCCTCGAAACCGAGCAATACGTCGAGCGCTTCGCGCAGATCGCGCGCCTCGTCGAACGCGCGATGGAACGTGATCGCGAGTCCATCGGCAGCTTCGCACGCGCGCGCGAGACCTTCGCGGTCGATCGCCCGCTCCGCATCGAGCATGCCGATCACGATGCCGTTCGCGCCGGCCGCCTTGACGGCCCGGATGTCGCGCAGCATCACCGCGTAGTCGTCGGCGTCGTAGACGAATGCGCGGCTATGCGGCCGCACGATCACGTTCACGGGTACGCCGGCTGCCCGGACGCCGACCGCTGAAACCACCGCCTCGATCAACCCCACACTCGGCGTCAGTCCGCCCTCGCCCATCGCGGTCACGAGTTCGAGACGGTCGGCACCGGCCTGCGCGGCAGCGCGCGCATCGGCGACGGTCGTGGCAATCACTTCGAGCAGCACGGACATGAGCGCAACCTGGTGTCGTTGAAAACGGCATCATGTCAGATGCGCGCGTCGCGTTCGTCTTCGACCCAGTCGATATCGCCGCACAGCACACAGGTCTCGCTGCCGACGCGCGTTGCCACCGACAGCGTCACGCACGGCAAGGCCTCGTTGATCGACAGATACGGCCGCGTCACGTGCACCCGCTCCGGCGCATTGATCGCGACGCTGAAGTACGGCCGACGCAACCAGTTCGCGCCCTGCGCGTCAGCGAGCGGCAGAAAGCGCGTTTCATGCGCCGCGCGATCGGCGCGCAGCACGACGTTGCGGCCGGCCTGGCGCCCCTTCGCGTCGAGCAGAAAACAGCGCGCCACGTGATCGAGCGCGAGGAAATTCCAGCACACCTCGTCGAGCGGCTCACCGGCGGCGAGACGCTCCGCGGCGCGCTCGAACGCGCGCAGATACGGCGCGAGCCGACTCGCGCTGCGCCGCTCGCGTGCCTCGGCCTGCTCGCGATAACGCTCGGTGACTTCGCCGATGCAAACCGCAGCGTGGATCGGATCGGCAACACCCGGATTCGGCCGGCCAAAGAAAAAGCCCTGCACGAAGTCGGCATTGCAGGCGAGCGCCATCTGCGCTTCGTGCTCGGTTTCGATGCCCTCGATCAGCACGAGCTTGCCCGCTTCATGCAGCATCGCCACGAGCCCCGGCAGGATCGTCGCCATGTCGGCGCGATGCGCGGCATGCGACAGCATGACGCGGTCGAGCTTCACGATGTCGGGATTCAGTTGCCAGATCCGCTCGATGTTCGAATGGCCGGCGCCGAAATCATCGAGCGCGATCAGGAAGCCGCGCTCGCGAAACTCGCGCACCGCATCGGCGAGTCGATCGAGATCTTCGGCGCTCTGCTCGAGCACTTCGAGCACGACGCGCCGCGGCGACAGATCGAGCCGCCGAAGATTGGCGAGCAAAGCGGCCGCGAGATACGGGTCGGTCAGCACGCCCGGGTGCACGTTCAGGAACAACCATTCGCGCTCGGCGCCGAGCACATTGAAGTTCTCCAGATGCAGCGTCTGCGCCAGCCGGTCGATCTGCAGCGCGTCGCCGAGGCGCGCGGCCTCGCCGAACACATCGAGCGGCGACACCGGGCGATCGAGCGCGTCGTGCGCGCGCAGCAAGCCCTCATAGCCGACCGCGCGCAGGTGCGACAGACTGAAAATCGGCTGGAACACGCTGGTAAGCGTCAGTTCGCCGTGCTGCACCGAATAGCGTTGAAGGCCCGAGCTCACCTCGACCTCGAAGCCGTGCGGCATGCTCGCCGCCCTTTCCTGTTGCGCAATCGTCATGCAATCCTCTCACGCGAGAGCCGGCCGGTCCGAACGCGACCGGCAACGAGCTCTCAAAATGTGCGTCATCGTTACCGGTTAAGCAAGGTCCATGCGCACGCTGGCGCACACTGCGCTGTAACTCGGCCGAAACATTGCACCGGCGACAGCGCTCGTGCGCCGCCCGCGGGCGTCGCGCGCACCATTGCGGTGCACGAATTCGCAGGCCGCGTCGCGGCGAAGCTCGCGGCAACTGCGCGCGCCGCCGGGCTACACTCGACCCTGCGCATCGCGCCTTCTCCCGGGACAACCCATTCATCCCCCGAAACACACGATGGAAATTGTCTTTACCGTCCTGATCCTGCTACTCGCCGTCGCCGCGTCCGGCATGCTGACCCGCGCGCTGCCGTTCAAGCTGCCGCTGCCGCTCGTGCAGATCGCGATCGGCGCGATGCTCGCGTGGCCGCGCCTCGAATTGCACGTCGCGTTCGATCCGGAAATCTTCATGCTGCTGTTCATTCCGCCACTGCTGTTCGCGGACGGCTGGCGCATCCCGAAGCGTGAGTTCTTCATGGCGCGCCGCGCGATCCTGATGCTCGCGCTAGGCCTCGTGTTCATGACGGTGCTGGTGGTCGGTCACTTCGTGCACGTGCTGGTGCCGCAGATCTCGCTGCCGGTCGCATTCGCGCTCGCCGCCGTGTTGTCGCCGACCGACGCGGTCGCGCTGTCCGGCATCGCCGGTAAGGGCAAGATTCCGGTCCAGTTGATGCATATCCTCGAAGGCGAGGCGCTGATGAACGACGCGTCAGGCCTCGTCGCGCTGAAGTTCGCGATCGCCGCCGCGCTGACCGGCGCGTTCTCGCTGCGTGAAGCGTCGGTGAGCTTCGTGATCATCGCGGTGGGCGGCCTCGCGGTCGGCGCGGCGGTGAGCGCGGTGTTCAGCTTCGTGTCCGCGCGCTTCCTGAATCTCACCGAAGAAGGCGATCCCGCGCCGGGCGTCGTGATGACCCTGCTGATCCCGTTCGCCGCCTATCTGACCGCCGAGCGCTTCGAGCTGTCGGGCGTTCTTGCCGCGGTCTCCGCCGGCATGATGATGAACTACGCGAGCATCACGGAAAAATGGCAGGTCGCCTCGCGCGTGCGGGCCTCGAGCACGTGGACGATGATCGAGTTCGTGTTCAACGGCATGGTGTTCATCATGCTCGGCCTGCAGTTTCCGCACATCCTCGGCCGCGCGCTGCTCGTCGCGCACGAAACCAACGACGCGCAGGTCGCGCTGCTGATCGGCTATATCGTTGCGGTGGCGCTCGCGCTGTACGCGATGCGCTTCGCGTGGGTGTGGCTGCTGCGCTGGTTCGCGAGCCGCGACGCGACGAAGCACGGCGTCGCGAACGCAGTGCCCGGGTTGCGCATGGTGTCGGTGACGACGGTGGCCGGCGTGCGCGGCGCGGTGACGCTCGCGGGCGTGCTGTCGCTGCCGGAGGTGCTGCCGAACGGCACGCCGCTGCCGGGACGCGATCTCGCGATCTTCATCGCGTCGGGCGTGATCCTGCTGTCGCTGCTGGTGGCGGTGGCCGCGTTGCCGCTGCTGCTGCGCGGCTGGCGGCGCGGCAAGGACCCGCATGCCGCCGAGGAAGCACTCGCGCGTACGCTCGCCGCGCAGTCGGCGATTCGCGCGGTCGATCATGTGCACGACACGGAATGCGCGGACCTCGAGGAATCGGCTCAGGCGTATGCGACCGATGTAACCGCGCGGGTGATGGACCTGTACCGCCGCCGCCTCGCGACGCTCGACGACGAACAGGCGCCACGCGAACTCGCGCGCCGCGCCGACGCGCTCGAATTCCGCATGAAGCTCGCGGCGATGCGCGCCGAGCGCAAGACGCTGCTCGACCTGCGCGACACCCAGCGCATCAACGACGAGACGCTGAACAAGCTGATGCGCGAGGTGGATCTGTCGGAGACGGCGCTGACCGCGCGCAAAAGGTAGGAATTGGCTGCCGCATCGGCATCGGCACCGGCGCTTGAAATGCCAGTGCCGATAAAAGACGCTCAGGCCACCGGCCCTTGCGTCGGCTTTCTTCTCAGCAGCGCGTACAGGATGATCGCGCCGAACGTCGCGGTGCCGATGCCGCCGAGCCCGAAGCCGCCGAGCTTCAGCGAGAAGTCGCCGGCGCCGAGCACGAGCGTGACGGCCGCGACGATCAGGTTGCGGTTGTCGGAGAAGTCGACCTTGTTGACGACCCAGATGCGCGCGCCCGTCACCGCGATCAGCCCGAACACGACGATCGACACGCCGCCCAGCACCGGTCCCGGGATCGTCTGGATCACCGCGCCGAACTTCGGCGAGAAGCCGAGCACGAGGGCGATCAACGCGGCGATCACGAACACCAGCGTCGAATAGATCTTCGTGACCGCCATCACGCCGATGTTCTCCGCGTACGTGGTCACGCCGGTACCGCCCGCGAAGCCGGACACGATCGTCGCGAGCGCATCGCCGAGAAACGCGCGGCCGATATAGCGGTCGAGGTTCTGGCCCGTCATCGCGCTGACGGCCTTGATGTGGCCGAGGTTTTCGGCGACGAGGATCACCGCGATCGGCGCGAGCAGCGTCATCGCGTGCGGGTCGAACACCGGCGACATGAAGTGCGGCATGCCGAACCACGCGGCGTTCGCGACGATCGAGAAATCGATCGGCTTGCCCATGCCGAGGCCGTTCGTGACGATCGCGTAAATGGCGTAGGCGAGCAGCAGGCCGACCAGGATCAGCAGACGCTGGAGCATGCCGCGCGTGAACACCGCGACCGCGCCGACGCACAGCACCGTGACGAGCGCCATCCACGACTCGAAATTGCTGCCGCTCACGCCATGCACGGCGATCGGCGCGAGGTTCAGACCGATCACGCAGACGATCGCGCCGGTCACGACCGGCGGCATCAGCGTTTCGATCCAGCCCGTGCCGACCGCCGCCACGATCAGGCCGATCACCCCGTACGCGACGCCACACGCGATGATGCCGCCCAACGCGACCGCAATATTCGGGTTCGCGCCGTGTCCGCCGTAGCCGGTCACCGCGATCACGAGGCCGATGAACGCAAAGCTCGAACCGAGATAGCTCGGCACGCGCCCGCCGACGAGCACGAAGAACAGCAGCGTGCCGATCCCCGACATGAAGATGGCCAAGTTCGGATCGAAGCCCATCAGCAGCGGCGCAAGCACGGTCGAGCCGAACATCGCGACGACGTGCTGGACGCCCATCGCGAACATCTGCGGCCACCCGACCCGTTCGTCGATGCCGACGATGCCGCCTTCGGCGCCGGCAGGCTGGCGGCGCCAGCGGGGGAAATAGGATGAGGCCATCGCGGGGATTCTCCTCTGGGTCGGCGTGGTGTGTGCCGATCACACGCTTTGGCGTGGGTCCGGCAAAAGTTACGCGCGAGTTTACGGAGAGCAATAAGGGCTGGCAAGCGGGCCGACAAGTGGCTCGGGAAACGAGCCCTGGAAGCGGGTCAATTCGCGCGGCGCGGGTCGGGGTCCGGCGTCACCGCGGCGCCGTCCCGCGAAGAGTGGTCCGTCGGCGCGCCGTACAGCATCACCCGATTGCGGCCGGCATCCTTCGCGCGATACAGCGCTTCGTCGGCGGCGTCGACGAGCGCGCGGCTCGTCGCGAGCGCCGCGCCCTGCGCGGTCGCAGCGCCTGCGCTAACCGTCAGCACGTGATGCGTGCTGGCCACATGGCGGCATTGCAGCGCCTGCACCGCCGCGCGGATCTGCTCGGCGATCCGCTGCGCGCCCGTCGCGTCGGTGTCCGGCAGCAGCACCGCGAACTCCTCGCCGCCGAAGCGCGCGGCCGTATCGCCCGGACGTCGCGCGTTCTGCGCGATACAGCGCGCGACGCCAATCAGCGCTTCGTCGCCGGCCGAATGGCCGTAAAGGTCGTTGAAGCCCTTGAAGTTGTCGACATCGATCAGTAGCAGCGACAGCGGCCGGCCGGTGCGCTGCGCGCGTCGCCATTCGTCGTTCGCGTGCTCCTCGAAGGCGCGGCGGTTGTTCAGGCCGGTCAGCCCGTCCGTGCGCGCCAGTTCGCGCAACTCTTCCTCGGCCGCGCGGCGCAGACGCAACTGGCGTGAGAACAGGATCGCGAGCGCGATGATCGTCACGTCGAGCGCGCCGATCAGCATGCCGATGATCCATGCGCGCCGCCGCCACTCGACGTAGATGTCGCGCGTCGAGAGCGCGACGTCGAGGATCAGCGGAAAGCCGTCGATATGGCGGAACGCATACCAGCGCTCGACGCGATCGATCGCCGCCGTGCCGAAGAAGTCGCCGCTCGGCCCCTTGATGAAGCGCGAGAAGTTGGCCGTGCCGGTCAGGTTGATGCCGATCGTTTTCGAATCGTAAGGACGGCGCATCAACATCGTGCCGTCGCTGAGCATCAATGCCATCGAGCCGCTCGGCCCGAGCTTCATGCCGTCGAACAGGCGATGGAAATACGTGAGGCGCAGCGTGCCGACCACCACGCCGCCGAAGCTGCCGTCCGGCCTCGAGATGCGCCGGCTCAGCGCGATGCGCAGGTCGTCGTCGGTGCCGCTCGGGCTGAACGGATGGCTGATGTACAGGCCGACGTCGGGTGAAGCGCGCTGCGCCTTGAAGTAATCGCGGTCCGCATGGTTACTTGCGCGCGGCGGCCACGCGCGTGAATCGAAGCGCACGTTGCCGTTCTCGTCGAGCACGAATACCGAGCCCATGTCCTTTGCGCTGATCGAGCCGTCGAACAGCACCATCTGGCGGATCTCCGGCGGCAGATCGAGCACGCCCGGCTGCTTCAGTCCGTCGATCGCCGCGCGCAGCGACAGGTCGTAGATCTCGAGATTGCGCGACACGTCGCGCTGGACCAGCAGGGATATGTTGGCGACGGAGTCCTGCGCGCGCCGCAACGCATCTTCGCGCATCTGTGCGAGCAGCGACACGGCGATCGCGAGGATCGCGCCAGCCAGCAAGACACTGATCGCAATCACGTTGTTCGGTCGGCGCGTCACCATGCGTTTTTGGTTCTGACATGCGCTGAACGTCGCGCGTGAAGAAGCGGCCGCGTCTCGGCAATCACCGTCAAAAACGCGACCTACGAAAAACGTTAGCGTAGCAGACATGGCGTACAGGCAAACGTTTGCGTATCCGGGTGTTTGCCCGCACGCGCCAGAACGGCACGCCAGAAGTCCCGTCCGGCGGGGGTTGCGCCCGATCGCCAGATTATCCGGGTGCCGTCCAATTATTCGGATAGCAAATGCGAATTGGCTGGATAGTTGGCCTCGCCACTTGGGTATTCAATCGAGCCTGTCACGTTCAAACGATTGAACACAAGGAGAGCGACACATCATGAGCGAGAAGCGCAGCGCCTCGGAATGGCGCGAATTCGTCAGCGGCTGTCTGGACTTCCGCCCCGCGGAAGGCGTGTACCGGATTGCCCGCGAAATGTTCACGGAGCCCGAGCTGTTCTCGCTCGAAATGGAGCACATCTTCGAGAAGGCCTGGATCTATGCGTGCCACGAAAGCGAGATCCCCAACAAGAACGATTTCCTGACGATGCGCGCGGGCCGCCAGCCTCTGATCATCTCGCGCGACGGCGCCGGCAACCTGAACGCGATGATCAATGCGTGCCAGCACCGCGGTGCGACGCTCACGCGTATGACCAAGGGCAACCAGTCGACCTTCACGTGCCCGTTCCATGCTTGGTGCTACAAGAACGACGGCCGCCTCGTGAAGGTGAAGGCGCCGGGCGAATACTGCGACGACTTCGACAAGTCGGTGCGCGGCCTGAAGAAAGCGCGCATCGCGAGCTACAAGGGCTTCGTGTTCGTGAGCCTCGACGTCGACGGCATCGACACGCTCGAAGACTATCTCGGCGACGCGCGCATCTTCTTCGACATGATGGTCGCGCAGTCGCCGACCGGCGAGCTCGAAGTGCTGCCCGGCAAGTCGACCTACACGTTCGACGGCAACTGGAAGCTGCAGAACGAGAACGGTCTCGACGGGTATCACGTGAGCACCGTGCACTACAACTACGTGGCGACCGTGCAGCACCGCATCGAATCGAATGCGAAGAAAGGGGATAACCCAAGCGGCACGCTCGACTACAGCAAGCTCGGCGCCGGCGACAGCGAAACCGACGACGGCTGGTTCGCGTTCAGGAATGGCCACAGCGTCCTGTTCAGCGACATGCCGAATCCGCAAGTGCGTCCCGGCTACGAGAGCGTGATGCCGCGGCTCGTCGAAGCCTATGGCCAGGACAAGGCCGAATGGATGATGCACCGGCTGCGCAATCTGAATGTCTACCCGAGCCTGTTCTTCATGGACCAGATCAGCTCGCAGCTGCGCATCGTGCGGCCGGTCGCGTGGAACAAGACCGAGGTCATCAGCCAGTGCATCGGCGTGAAGGGCGAATCGGCGAAGGATCGCGAGAACCGCATCCGTCAGTTCGAAGACTTCTTCAACGTGTCCGGCATGGGCACGCCCGACGATCTCGTCGAGTTCCGCGAGCAGCAGCGCGGCTTCCAGGCGCGCCTCGAACGCTGGAGCGACATCTCGCGCGGGCATCACAAGTGGGCCCGCGGCGCGACCGCGAACACCACGCTGCTCGGCATCGAGCCGAATCTGACCGGCACCGAGCTGACCCACGAAGGGCTTTACGTGAACCAGCACGGCACCTGGCGCGACGCGATCCTCAAGGGTCTCGACAAATCCATCGAATCGCAGGGAGAGCAGGCATGAGCCAACTCCAACACTCCGTCGAGCAGTTTCTGTATCTGAAGGCCGATCTGTGCGACAAGCAGCAATGGGACGAATACCTCGATCTATTCGATCCGCAGAGCGTGTTTCATGTGCCGCAGTGGGATTCCGAGCACGTGTACACGACCGATCCGAAGCAGGGCATGTCGCTGATTTACTACTCGGATCGCGCCGGTCTCGAAGACCGCGTGTTCCGGCTGCGCACCGGCAAGTCGGCCGCGTCGACACCGCTGCCGCGCACGATGCATCAGATCAGTAACGTGCGCCTGAGCGAGCGCGAAGATTCAAGCGTCGAAGCGAACGTGAACTGGTCGACGCTGTACACGCGTCACGGCTCGACCGACTACTTCTACGGCCGCGCGGTGTACGACCTGCAAGCGTCGGGCGATAGCTGGAAGATCAAGCGCAAGCACGTGCTGCTGCTGAACGACCACATCAACGCGGTGCTGGATTTCTATCATCTGTGAGCCGGGGGCACGACGATGAAACATAAGGTCGCGTTGAGCTTTGCCGATGGCAAAACCGCGTTCTTCGATGTGAGTCCGAACGAGTTGCTGCTCGACGCGGCGCTGAAGAACGGCGTGAACATTCCGCTCGACTGCCGCGAAGGCGTGTGCGGCACCTGCCAGGGGCGCTGCGAATCGGGCGACTACACGCTCGATTACGTCGACGAGGAAACGCTCAGCGAAGAGGACCTCGCGCAGCGCAAGATCCTCTCGTGCCAGACGCGCGTGAAGTCGGATGCGTCGTTCTATTTCGACTTCGACTCGACGCTGTGCGAAGGCGCCGGCACGAGCACCGTGTGCGCGAGCGTGGTCGGCGTCGAGCTGGTGTCGGCGACGACCGCGATTCTGCGTGTCGATGCGAGCGCGCATGAGCGTCAGCTCGATTTTCTGCCGGGCCAGTATGCGCGCGTGAAGGTGCCCGGCACCGAAGAATGGCGTTCGTACTCGTTCGCGAATCATCCGAACGCGCGCAACGAGTTGCAATTCCTGATCCGTCTGCTGCCCGACGGCATGATGAGCAACTATCTGCGCGAACGTTGCAAGGCCGGTGATACGGTCGAGTTCGAGGCGCCGCTCGGCGCGTTCTATCTGCGCCAGGTCGAGCGTCCGCTCGTGATGGTGGCGGGCGGCACGGGACTCTCTGCCTTCCTCGGCATGCTCGACGGCATCTCGGCGAAACGCAATGTCGCGCATCCGGTGCATCTGTACTACGGCGTCACGAATGCAGCCGATCTGTGCGAGACCGGGCGCATCAACGGCTACAAGGCGAGCATCGAAGGATTCGCGGTCGAGACGGTCGTGATGAATCCGGCGCCGGAATGGTCGGGCAAGACCGGGCTGATTCCCGAGCATTTCGACCGCTCGTTTCTCGAATCGAATGGCTTCGACATGTACGTGTGCGGACCGCCGCCGATGATCGAAGCGATCAAGACCTGGCTCACCGAACAGGGTATTCAGGATTACCGGCTGTTTTACGAGAAGTTCGGCGAAAGCAACGCGCGATAGGACGTTCTAACGCCGCGCTGCGCGCTTCAGCGTCTCGGATGGCGACTCGCCGAACAATGCCTTGTACTCGATCGAAAAACGGCCGAGATGCGACATCCCCCAGCCCAGCGCCACCGACGAGATATTGCGCACCGAGCGGTCGTCGAGAATATCGCGCCGCGCCGATTCGAGCCGGTAGCGTTTCAGATACGCGATCGGCGCGCAGCCAAAATATTGACGGAAGCCGTCGAACAGCTTGAAGCGCGACACACCCGAAGCGCGCTCGATGTCTTCGAGCGTGATCGGCTCGCGCGCGTTGTCGTGAATGAACTGGCGCGCGCGGGTCAGATAATGCGGTGGCGTCGGCGCGGTCGCGTTGGCCAACTGTTCCGAATAGTTATGCGGCTGCGACAGCAGCAGTCCCTTCAGCAACGTCAGTTCGAATTCGCTGGACATGTAAAGCTGCCCCAGCGACGGTCCCGAGCGCTCCATCTCGCCGGCCAGGAACTTGACCATGCGCCACCACGATGCCTGGTCGCCGGCGGCCGCATCCATGTCGGGCTGGAACACGAGCGGCGCTTCGACGGGGCGTTGCAGCATCGTCTGCAGCACCTGTTGGAGCGCGGAGCGAGGAATCGCGACGTGCAGCTTGCGGCAATTGCCGGTGATCGCGAGATCCTGCGATTCCTGCGGACTGACGATCAGACCGCAATCCTGATCCGACAACCACCTCTTGCCGTGTGCTGCGAGCTCCTGTTGACCGACCATCGGCAGGCTCACGCTGTAGCAGTTCAGCGGACTGCTCTCGCTCACCGCGACCGTCACGTCGGTGCCGTATTCGACGTAGCCTATCGTCGTCGCCATCGAACGAAGTACGGTGCCGGACTGGTGGAAGCGCAAGCGCTTCGGGTGACTGACCTGGAGCCCGTGGGGGCCGCAGATGGACGCCATCCAGTTGCGGGCGCCGTCTAGGTCGCTTAAGGCGGCGCGGAGATCGCGGTTGTTGGGGTCCGGTGTTGACATACGTGGAGACGAGCTATTGAGGTGCGTGCCCCCGAGGGCAGACAGTCCATCAAGGCGCAAACGGGGACATGATGGGTTTGGCTAAGCCTACCTCAACCGTGACCGCTCCGGGTGGATGAATAAAACATTGTCCTCCGGTAAAGCACCGCTGTGCTGGCATGGAGAATTGCTGCCATATGGAAAAGAGACCGAAATTCAAACGAAAGGCAATGCATTCATCACGCATTTTAAATACGCGCAAAACCGTGCAAGCCTCTAATTTTTCGGTCATTGCGTTGTCTGTTGCGCAGAAGGGCAGCGCGGTGGCCGGCCCTAGGTCGTCAACACGACGCGGCACATCAGCGACAGCTCGACGAAGATCGCGGACATCACAGCGATCATCGAGCCGTTGCGTTTCAGACCAACATGCTCGCGCTGAACGCGGCCGTCGAAACGGCGCGCGCCCGCGAGCAGGGACGCAGCTTCGCGGTGGTTGCGAGCGAGGTGCGCAGCCTCGCGAAACGCTCGTCGAGCGCGGCCAGGAGATCAAGGACCCGATCGCGACGTCGGTCGACCGGATCCGCGACGGCTCGGCGCTCGCTGGCGAAGCGGGGAGGACGATGAACGAGGTCATGCACGCCGTCGCACGCGCGACCGACTTGATCGCGGAGGGGTGGGATAGGTTCTGACCGGTGCTTTTTCGCCTACGCGTCGCGCCTGCTGTTCCCGAAGGCACGGCATGCGGTCAACTCGTGCGTCGAGGGCAATGACGATGTGCGTTTGTCGATGTAGAAAAACAAAAATCGGCGGGAGGCCGGCTTTGAGAGGAGGGCTACAAAAACGTTGTAAAAACGCAAAACGAATAGCCGGAATTCCCCGCTGCGGCTTTTGCGCGTGCCCCGAAATTTGCCCCGAAGCCGGTGCGGCTGCAAATCCGGCCTTAAAGTCCGACCACTGAAACTGCAACACGTCTGGCAAGGGCACTACTGCCTCATCAATTATCATCCAATCTGCTGGCTCTGCTGCTGAGTATTAGCAGGTGCGTGGTTGTCGCCGGAGGCGGCCTGATCATCCTGTCGCCTTACCTCACATCCCTCATCGCAGACAAGGTGCTGGAGGTGGCCGGGCAAAGCCGGATCCACACCCTCTTCGATGTCAAAACCTTCGCGAACGGAGTCGGTCTCGACTAGTAGACGCTACGGGCTTCGATTCAGGGAACCGAATGGAATGCGGTAGGGGGATTTTAAAAAATAAATATCTGAAGCATCCAAAATGTTCACGCACGAATTTCGCCGCGCGGTCCAGGTCTGTGGTACCGGAGGATGAGCCGTTGCGAACCGGTGCCGCCGGGCAGGAAAAGGCACATTCAACAACCAACTTCCGCGCTCCGTTGGTAATGACGGCTTCACGGCGACTGTCCGAATTTGGACGCTTATCCAAACGTGGCGTGCGCAGTCCAACGAACCTTTAACTTCAACTTTCCCGCTCTCCAGTCGTGTCGGCGTCTACACGGCGAGTGACCGTGTACGGACACTTCCCCAAACGCGCCGCGCACAGTCCATCGAACGTTCGACTTCAACTTCTCCGCTCACCATTCGTGTTGGCGCCTACACGGCGAGTGTCCGTATACGGACACCTTCCGAGTGCGGCCACGCGCAACAATATTCTGGGTTTCCCCTCGCCCTGCCCAAGTGTTCCGTCAACAGTAGACCCCGTAGTCGATGCGCGTCAGAAACGACTTGACGAGTTTGGCACCTTCTGAGGTTTGAAGCAGGTCCAGCGGCCTTCTGCCAGCGAGTCCGAGGGCCGGGCTGACGAGCCACCGTTCTGCCGCGCGCTGAGAACCAAAAACGTCGATTGCGTGCTCGGTCGCCGCTGCGAGCCGGATGAGCCGGTCACTTGCGTTGCTATCGAGCGTCAGGTCAGAGTTCTTGCCACGTTGCAGCGTTCGCTCGCTCACACCGACGGTCTGGAGCACCTCCCTACGACGGACGATCTGGTAGGTTGCCGTGACGTCGCGGAGCAGTGCGACCGGAAGCCCCTTGATTACAATGTCGTGCGTCTGCAGTGGAGCTATGTCCGCAAGTTTCGAGATGGCTTCAGCGAACGGTTCCTCGGGACGCAACTCGCCATGCGCTGCAATCGTCAACTTGATCGCGATTAGCAGGCCGGCGAACGGCCCGCGCAGCTCCTTGGCCTCTCGGGTTTGGTTCATTTCAGACTCCCATTGCGCCGCGTGTCGCTAACATACGCCAGATGGCGCGCGCCCGCCAGATGGCGCTCTGCGCCATCTCCCTCCCCCGCCATCTTTTGGGGCGTGGCTTCGGCACGAAAGACCAAGCGACCGGACGCGACTGCATGAAGCACATAATCGCGTACACAATGCGCTGGCCGATTCCGATGCCTACCTGATACGGCTAGCGCGCATGGGTGAAACGACAAAAGGAGAAAACAATTGAGTCCTGAACTGGATGCCAAGCTGCGCGCCGACTACCCGCTGATCTTTGACATCACGGCCGCGGATGATCCCGACGCGCCGGCACTGCTGTCGTCCTTTGCAGCTTGGGGTTTCGAATGCGGGGATGGCTGGTATGACCTTATCGACGCGCTGTGCTGGAACCTGCAGCAAGCGACGAAGAACGGCGGACCTCAGGTCGTTGCCAGTCAGGTGAAGGAAAAATTCGGCGGGCTGCGCTTCTATGTCAGCGCACCGAGCGAGGAACAGATCGGCATGATCGAACTCGCCGAAACCATGAGCGCCCGACTTTGTGAAATATGTGGAAATCGCGGTAAGCTGATTCAAACCAACTGGGTCAGGACTCGCTGTTCCGAACACGAAGGTGGAGACTGAAATGGGCTTGGAAACTGGAATCTTCTACGCACTTGGCATCGTGGTCGCCACAGGGTTCGGCCTCACGGGCTTTGCGCTCTGGCTCCGGGCAAGGAGATGAGCACCGGCACGAAGGCCACGATCCGTAATCAGGACCCGGAAGGCAAGCTTCCGGGCTGGCGTCTGTACGAAGAATTACCGGACGCCGATGACGTTGTCTATCTTGAGCTCGATGGTGTTAAAGCCGATGTCACGATGATCGAGGGCGTGTGGTCGCGTGCCGGCACCGTCCTGCTGCGGCTGCCCACGGTCACAACCCGACAGGTCGGCCTAGTACCCGCGGACTGGAAACACGACAACTCATAGTCCACGGCCCGGCACGAGGGCAGTCTTGAGCGCCTACGGCGATTGCCGCAGAAGACTGACGAGGATGCGTCAGAGGAACCATGAAGATCGAGCGCACACGGGTGCGCGTCGCCGTGGCCGCCCTCTTGGCCGGAGGCCCGTGGATTGAGTGGGCTAACCTGCGCGGACGCGCGGCTAGAGGCAGATAGAGATGCTCGAATATCGTGAAACGACTGTCCGTGAGGCATCCGCCTGCACCTGCGACCGCTGTGGTCGCCGGATGACCCCTAGGGACGCAGATGGCGAATGGCATGAGAAGCTTTCGCTCGCCTGGCGTGGGGGGGCCTACTCGACGTTCGGCGATCGCGCTGAACTGCGACTCGACCTGTGCCAGCACTGCCTGAAGGCCACCCTGGGCGAGTGGATCCGGATCACACACCGCGACCTGACCGACGACCTCTCCGATCTGCGCGGCTCGGTGGTGGCCGGAGCCGCGTCATCGCCCACGTCCGCCGTCGATGCTGCCTACTTCGATTCCCTTCGTGCATTTATCGAGGCCGCCAACGAGTTCGTTGAAAAAAGCGGATTGTCTCTCGAAGGTGGTAAGAGCACGAAGAAAACTAGGTCAATCACGGATCTGGGAAGCTCCTTGGCGTCTTCGGTCAGTGGTGTGCCTGTGGACGACATGAAAGCCTGGCGTGAAACCTCGAGCCAGGCGTGGCGGCTCCTGCGCCTCGCAACCTATGTCTGGGATGATGCGGCCGATGCCGACGAATGGATGCGCCATCCGCATCCCGAACTCGGCGGCAAGACGCCATATGAGGCTGCGGCGACTGACGCCGCAGGCGCCGAGTTGGTGGAAGCTATCTTGGGACGCCTCGTGCATGGGATCCCGATATGAGCAGCAGCCATCGCAATCACGCACTTCGTGGCTGGCCCGCGTGCTATGTTCTCGACCGCCCTCGGCGCATCGCCGACCAAAGGGGCCAGAGGAGCCATGACGCAGCGATTCCAGAACTGTGTCGGCAAGCTGTACATACCTCCCGAAGGATGTCACACGCCAAGCGTTTGCACTGTCGCGAGCTGATGCGGAGAAACTGACTTTCTTACGGAGACGTCGCCGAGTTGAGCCGCATCGAAGATGGAGCGTCCGTCGGGACTGAGGCGCTATTTAAGGTGCTCATGGGGTTCGGACTGGAAGTTCTTGTTATGAAGCGAGATGACGCTGGTCAAGCTCTTGAGGCTGCGGGCCATTCCGTCGACTGGTACGAAGTAATGGATCGGCGCTCGCCCCGGCGGAAGCAGCTTTCGCCCGCCCCATTGGTCATGGACAACACTACGCCGACGCTCTTCGTCGACTTCGATGGAACCCTGCACGTTGGCCATGCCTATATCGACGAACAGGATCGGGTAACGCTCGACACTGGCCGCACACTTCTCGAATTCGCGCCCCTGCTCGTTGAGTTGCTCGCGCCCTATGCGGCAGGTTACCGGCGGAGCGCGTCATCCTTACCTGCCGCCTGAACTGCAGCCGCGCGTCGTTGGCACGACCAGCCACATCAAGCCCCAACGTAGCTACTTGCTCGACGGCACAGAGCGTACCCATGTCATCTGCAGCTACATATACGGAAGACGGCGGAAGCATTGGCTGGCAATTGACGACGCCGTGTTCGGTGCAGAGCAATTCGGACGCGAGCCGGGAGAGAGAGCTGACTGACCACTTCCTGCTTCTCGATTCATCCATTGGAATTGCCGACGGAGAACGCCCTCTGCCTTATTGCGAAATGGCTTACTAACGTACATACCACGCGAGATAGCAGTACGAAGCGTCCGATGTCGGAATGTCCGAGCGCCGGTGCGTGTCCGAAAGTCTCTTCATGGCTCATTCGTCGCCAGCCGCGTCCCCCTCACTTTCCAGGATAAAGAGCCCGCAGCCCCTGTTTTCGCTACCCGATCCTAAATAACTAGGCGTTCAAAAGGACAAGATAGTCCTGAGTTACCGGCTCGTAGCTCGTGGCGGACAGCCAAGCTCGACCTCCTGCGGTATTAGCGGCCGTATAGCCCCAGGCTGGAGCTAGCGTCAAGACTGGTGTATAGGCAATTTGATGAGCAGGGACTTCAGGCGGCGAGTTTCTGCTGAACCGGTTGATCGTCTTTCACCGGTTCGCCATCCCTGAAGGCAATGCCTTCCAGCAACAGCTTGATCTTTTCGGGCCCGTTGACGCGGCGCCAGGTTTTCTCGGCTTCCTCGATCAGCTTGAATGCCAGACCAAGGAAGGTTGGTCGCGACACACAGTTGCGCGTGCGCGTCGTACGGTGTCGCACCGTCGCGAACGTCGACTCAATCGCATTCGTGGTCCGCAAATGCTGCCAGTGCTCAGCCGGGAAGTCGTAAAACGCCAGCAGGCTTTCCCGGTCCTTCTTCAACGTTGCCGTTGCCTTCGGATATTTCGCCGCGTAGACCGTCACGAAACGATCAAACGCGGCATACGCGTCGGCGCGCGTGGCGGCCATCCAGATCGCCTGCAGATCTGCCTTAGCTCTGCCTTGCTGCGACTTCGGCAGCATGTTCAGGACGTTGCCCATCTTGTGGAACCAGCAGCGCTGGCCGCGCGTTGCAGGAAACACTTCCTCCAGTGCGGCCCAGAAGCCCATCGCGCCATCGCCGACGGCAAGCAGCGGCCCAGCCTGCAGGCCTCTCGATTTCAGGTCGAGCAGCAACTCCTGCCATGACGCCTTCGACTCGCGATACCCGTCACCGATCGCCACACGCTCCTTGCGTCCATCCGGCCTCACGCCGATGATCACCAGCAGACATTGACCGTCCGAGTTCTCGCTGCGCAGCCCGGTGTGAATGCCGTCGACCCACCAATATACGTAGCGCGATTTCGACAGATCGCGTCGGCTCCAGCTCGCATGCTCGTCGGCCCACTGCGCCTTCAGACGGCTCACCACATTGGCCGACAGGCCTTTGGCGTCGTCACCGAGCAACACGCTCAGCGCTTCGCTCATGTCGCCCGTGGAGATGCCTTTCAGATAAAGCCATGGCAGCGCGGCACTCACGCGCGGCGACTTCCTCACATACGGCGGCACAATCGACGAATTGAACTTCACACCTGATCCTGAGCGATCGCGAACCTTCGGCACCTTCACGGCAATCGGGCCGGCCGCCGTCAACACCTCGCGCTCCGGCAAATAGCCGTTGCGCACCACGGCGCGCTGCCCATGCAGGGTCTTGACGTTCTCGAACCGCTCCAGCAGCGACGCGAGCTCCGCTTCGATCGCCTGCTGGATCACCTGCCGCGCTCCATGACGCACCAACTCGTCCAGTCCCAGACCGACTTCCGATAGACCTACAACCGCTTTTTCCGTAAACTTCTTCATGGTGGATGGTTTGTTGTTTGCTGGGTTCCGACTTCGACAATCAGATTCTCAGCTAAAACCTCCACCGCCTTCAATCTCCCGCGTCAACTCCCCGTACACCAGAATCGAGCTTAGCTCCCCAGGCTGCGACTCGATTTGCCGTGACCCTATCGTTGGCCATGCCCGCCAAAGCCCCGATTTCGCTGAGATCATCAGATTTAGTGGTCAGCCTTTTAAGCCACTTTTCAAGGTGAGACTTCGCCGCGAGTGTGTCGGACTTACTTCGATTGCATGCGGGATGTGCAAGCACGAGATTGTGCGCATGGTCCCTCGGATAAAGCGAGAACGGGACAAAATGATCGACGTCTGCGCCGGCAAGGTTGCCCCCACAGTAGAAGCACCGGTGACCGTCGAGCTTGCGCAGCTCCGCACCGACGATGGCCAGAGACTGTCGCGAAGCTGAAAACAGAAAGTCTTCCAGATCACCAGCGTCGCCGAGGATCGAGTGGTTCCGCCGGTTACTCTTGATGTGATCCACCCAATGCGTGCGAGAAAGCTGTTGTACCAGCGTATAAAAGCGCCGAAGGCAGTAGGCAACGCCGGGTTTCAGCACGATCCCACCGTGGCCTGACCGCTCGTAAAGGAACGTGTCGGTGACTCCGCCGAAGTTTTGCAGATAGTTCAATGGCTGTGCGGAGACAACGGCAGCCACCTTAGTCAGCAATGCGGCATAGCCTGGGTCCGTACGAGCCTGCTGGATGGTAATTCCGGGCGTCGACGCCCGGTACTGGCAGATAGCAGTCAACACCGCTGCTTGGTCCCCGAGATTCTGAACGAGCACTCCAGGCTGCGTATCCGTGCGACCAGTTCCATAGGGAGTGGAGTGCCGCCAGTAAAGTTGAATAAAGCGATCCGCAATCTGCCGATTGGTCAGGGTCAGCTCCGCGCCTTCATCCGGTCCGCCCTCGACAGCGAGGTCGGCGAGCGAGATGAGCAGCGCGAACTTGTAGGTCGCAGTAAAGTCGCCTTCGGCAAAGAGCCGTTGCAGCTTGGCTAGGAATGACAACTGCGCTTCGGCGGATGGCGGAGGAGCAGCCCCGCTCAACGTCGCTTGCTCCAGTAGTCAGCCTTTTCAGGGATGACCCATCGCACGCCGCCACGCGGGTCTGGGAGGTCGCCCTTGAAACGAGGTATCAGGTGAATGTGAAGGTGGGGCACTGTCTGGCCCGCGGCAACACCATCATTAATGCCAATGTTGTACGCATCAGGCCGATATTCCCTGTCCAGTAGGCCTTTTGCGCGGTCAATTAGAGAGAAAAGCTGTTCGCGCTCCGACGTCGACAATTCAAACAAGGAACTCACGTGCCGGCTGGACACAATCAGAGTATGCCCCGGTGACACAGGGTACGCGTCGCGCACCGCGGACCCCGCCTCGTTATGGTCCACGATCCTTTCAACCGGCAGTTCACAAAACGGGCACTGAGATGGCATGTTGAGCTTAGAGGATGGTGCGTACTGGGATTCTCTCACGTCAATAGCATCTGGCAGTTTTTGCGCAGCTACGCGGCGGCCGATAGTCGCCGATCCTGGGCCCCCATGTCCGGCTCAGTACAACCCGGAGCCGCCATTCAATGCGCTAAGTCGAATGACCACTTGGCAGCGGTAGCGTCGCCGGCACCGACTGGCGAACTTCGGGTCACGGCCGTGTTTCGGACGTTCGTGTTAATTGAGCACTAGGGAAACGCTGATTAATGGAGCTCGGCGGTCATCGCTCACGTAGCCGAAGGCGTTATAGAAGGCAGCTCACAGAACGGACTCACGAGGATGAAGAGGCAGATCGGCTTCGCGGAAGCGGAAATTGCAGGCAAGAAGCGCGTGACGAGGCGCCAACGCTTCCTGGCGGAGATGGAGCAGATTGTGCCGTGGCAGCGTTTGCTGTCTGCAATCGAACCGGATTACCCGAAGGGCACGCGAGGCCGTCCGCCGATTGGCCTGGAGCGAATGCTGCGGATCTATTTCCTGCAACAGTGGTACGGGCTGTCGGACGAAGGGCTGGAAGACGCGCTGTATGACAGCATTGCGCTGCGCGCCTTCGCCGGCATCGATCTGGCAGTCGAGAACGTTCCGGATGCGACCACGCTGCTGAAATTCCGGCGCCTGTTGATCGAGCACGAACTGACACGGAAGCTGTTCGACGAGATCGGTATCTCGCTGTGTGAGCGTGGACTGATGATGAAGGAAGGCACGCTGGTTGATGCGACGATCATCGAAGCGCCACCGTCGACCAAGAACGCCGGGAAGAGCCGTGACCCGGAGATGCATCAAACGAAGAAGGGAAACGAATGGCACTTTGGGATGAAAGCCCACGTTGGCGTGGACGCCGATTCGGGCTTGGTCCACAGTGTGGTTGGCACGGCGGCCAACGTGTCGGATGTGTCGCAAGCCCATTTGCTGCTGCACGGCCATGAAGAGGAAGCGTTCGCCGACGCAGGCTACATTGGTGTAGACAAGCGTGATGAAATGAAAGGCAAGGCAGTAAATTGGCACGTCGCTGCCAAGCGCGGAAAGATCAAGGCGATGCAGGACGGGCCGCTGAAGGACCTGGTGACTGCGCTTGAGCGAACCAAGGCGCAAATCCGTTCGCGCGTTGAGCATCCGTTCCATATCGTCAAGAACCTGTTTCACCATCGCAAAACCCGATACAAGGGCTTGGCCAAGAACACGGCGCAACTGTTCAGCTTGTTCGCTCTGGCGAATCTGGTGACTGCGCGAAATCTGTTGCGATCGGTTCATGGGAGCAATCCGTCATGCGTATGAAAAATGAGAGAAGAGGGGCTCGTTTGCGAGCCAGATTCACCGAAATGAGCGTCGATTCGATTCGTTATCCAGAAAATTTGACGCGTCTTGATCTGCAAGCCGATCCGACAGTTCATTAATCAGCGTTTCCCTAGGTCCGCCTCGCTTCTCCGCAGCGTTGGCGCCTCGGTCGGTGAACCACGCGATCTTTAGTGCCCGCAGGCCTGGTGGCTGTGATTGCGGCACGACCCGTGCAAATGAGCCCGGACGACGCGGACGAAGAGGCTGAGGAACCAGACCGGGCTTCCGCCCGTGCTTAGCCTCTTGCAGATTCTGAAAAGTTACTTTACAGTCCACTCTATAGTAACTGTGGAGCACCTCATGGAAATCGTCACCGTACAGCTGAGCCTTGACACGATTCGCCGCCTGCAGGAAAAGTCGGCCCTTCCCGCCGTCGAGGGCCTCGAAGGTATCGTGAAACGCGTTCTCGACGAGCACGACAAGGCATACCCAAACGCAACGCCAAAGGCAGCACCCATCCCTCCACTCGCTGAACAAGGAACTTTCAAGACCTCCCGCGGGTTCGAGTTGCCCATCGGGCTGGAACTCTTCGCCGACTACAATGGCAAGCACCTGACCGCTAAGGTGACCCGCAGCGGCATCGAATACAAGGGAAAGGCCTACGAAGTCTCTCCTTCTGCGTTTAAGGCGAAGAAGGATTGCGGCGCGACCAATACAGCGGCGTCAACCAACGGCTGGAAATTCTGGATGTTCAAGAAGGATGGGCGCGCTGAATTCATCGACGCGCTCCGGCCCAAGGCCTAACTGCTCCGAACCACTGATCCGCAAGACCCGCGACAGGCGCACCATACCTGCCGCGCAAAAAATGGAAGTGCCTCTATGACGAGCCTCAAAGAAGAAGTCAAAGAAATCGTAGAGATCGTGGCTCCGGTGCCAGGCGGGCACACGGCAACATGCTTCAAGATGCTCCTTACCGTTGGCGTGAAGGGAGCCCTATGAAGATCACCAAAGGCGGTTTACTGTGGGTCCTGTCGTGGCTCGTTGCTCTGTATTTCGGTGTTGGCTTCATCGCGAAGGCAGCGTTCCCTCCGAGGACCGAGTTGCTTATCGGCGATGCCTTATTCGTCGGTCTTACGCTCTTCTTCTTGTTCCTGCCATTCTTCGACAAGATCAAGATCGGCTCATGGATCGAACTTGAACGCAAGGTCGAGGAAGCCAAGAAGGAAGCATTCGACGCAAAGGAGCAGCTCCGCGAGTTCAAGACCGAGGTACGGAACACCCTGGCCCTCGTGTCGACCAACCTCAACACGCAGCGGATGTCGACACAGCTCAATATCTACGGTTCCTTTGATCCCGAGAAGCTTCGCGACGCTCAAGCGAAGATCGCCGAGAAGCTCGATGCGAATGATCGATCGACTGTCGAGAGCTACGAAAACGCGGTCCGTGCGTCGCAGAATGGTGACACGCCGCTAATGCTCGCCAAGGTGCGCATCGACATCGAGCGGCTCCTACGGAAGATTGTTGGCGCAAGGCTGACTGCATCACAGGTTGCGACGAAGGACCCGATCAAGTTCGCGACCGCGCGCCAGCTCTTCGAGAGACTTGTCAATTCCGACGACAACTACGCGTACCTCGAAGAGCCATTCAGATACGTGAATAGCATCTGCAATGCAGCGTTGCATGCGCAGCCGGTGCCTCCGCAACAGGCGGATGAGGCGGTTCGCATGGGCGCCGAAATCATTGAGGTGTTGAGCAAGCACCCTGACGCGTCGAACGGAGAAGCTGCCCTCGCATGAAGGTCTTCGATCGAGACACGCCAGCGAACCGCGACAAATGGGTCTTCCCTGTCGACGAGGTCCACCTGCCATTGGTGGCTTCCCCAGAACAAACGGTCATTCGGAGACGATAGGGAACCATCCGCAACCAGTCTTAAGGCGGTCAATCAACACAATGCGTTGATCGACGGCTTCTGGCCGATTGGGTGAGGTCGCCAACGGCCGCTTTAAGGTGCTCCGGTTCGCAAATCCCTGATTCGACTGACTGCTTTGGAGAGGATCGTCTGACCGCAGTGGGTCGGGCTGAGTCCATCCGCGCTTCGAACTCATCGCCGCAAAGCGGTCATTGGTATTTCGCTTCCCGAAAGCGGCCGGTCGTCAACGCGCACTCCCGACCCGAAGGCGCCGGCCAGCGGGCGGACTGCCATCGTCCGGTGTCTTTGCACAAACCGTCATTCATGAACTGGGTAGCTGTCAGTAGGCGGCCCGTTGAATGAGTGTGCGGCGCATAGTGGCCCGTCCCTGCCCGATGTCCCCAGGAGAAAGGCAGTCCGTCCGTGCGGGGACGCTCTTTGCTGCGCGCAAGAGAAAGGCCGGCTCGCGCCGGCTCTCTTCTTCTGGCGAATCGCGCTTACCTGATCACCGGGTATTTGTAGCTGACAAGACCTGCCATGTCGGGCACGTCCAAGAACTGTACAGTCGGCAGGAAGATCCGCAGGATCCTGGTGTTGGAGGACAGGGCTTCCTGCTCGGCGAACTTGACGGCTTCCAGCGCCGCGCTCGCGATGACCGGTGTCGGCCCGTTGACCACCAGCGAGGAGCTGACCTCGCCGTGGCGCTCGTACTCGATGGTCACGTCCGTGATGGTCTGGTTCGCCTGCTGCTGGTGCGGGTGCAGCATCGCGTGCCGCGCGTGGCCCTGCACGTAGATGAAGATGATGGGCTGATGCAACTCTTTGGTGCCTCCCGGATATGTTGTTCGAATCATTCAAATCTCCTTTAAATCGTTGATGCTACCGGGCTGTCACCGGAAAGTCGAAATTGCCACAGACTTACTTCATCAGTACCGGGAAGGCGTTGCCCACGATGTCCTTCAGATCCTCGGGCGTCAGGAACTCGCACCCGTCGATCCAGGCTTGCGTGATCTTGCCCTTCTTGTTGGTCTGCCCTTCGGTCTGCGCTTGGTTGTAGGCAAGCACGCCCGCCTCGATTAGCGAATGGGGACTGCCCTTGTCCAGTTCGATCACGGTCGGCCAACCGGGCATCTCATAGGTAATGTCCACTGTGGCGACGCGCTCGCGCTTTGCGTCCGGCTGCGGATACAGGTAGAAGTAGATGGCGCCGCCGACCTCGTAGTGGAAGGTCAGGGTCTGGACCGGCGTCCCGCCGTCGGTGGGGTAATGCTGATTGGCCATGTAGGCGTCTCTGGATTGAATGAAAGCGACGATCCTACCCAATTACCCTCGTGAAGGCGACGGTAGCAAACCGCCCGACGTGCCGGAGCGACACCTTAGGTTGCTTATCTCGCAGGACCCAAGCCCCACTCCAAAAAGATTGACCGGTTCAAACTTTGCCAATGCGAAATGTCCAACCAGGAGGACGCAGTGGAGGTTAGGAAGCACACACTGTCTCACTCGAACCCTCGCGTCTGCACGGTTTCTTTCATGGAGTCTCGATCACGACTGGACGCACGGCTAACATCCCTCCATCGACCCGAGTTTGCATAGTGAAACAATCCCTGCATATACTGCGGGATCTCGAATCACCGCACGCGCCTTATGTCAGATTGGTTGGATTACTCGGGCAAAGAACCCAACGAGTTCGCGAAAGACGTCATTGCTGCACTCAGAGCGGAAGGCTTCGAAGTAGAGCCAACACCCAGAAAGACATATGGCAAGTCGATGACGGTCCGAATCACCTGGCGTGGCATTTACGTCGGGCAGATGAGAGAAGACCTTTGGGAAAACGATTTTGCCTGCCTTAACCGGTTTCCACATCCGACGCGCCGATCGGTTGCAAAGGCTCCAGTAGGCTTCGACAAGAACGTTTTTGCCCGCGAGCATCATTGTGATCCGGGGATGCTCGAAGTCCATGGCGACGGCAGTGGGTCGTACCTTTGGGTGCGCGACAAGACGACGGCGCTCGGCTTAATGCGTGACTGGGCCCGGACCATTGACGAGACTTTTTTCGGGCATACGGACGACGTTGGCGAGCAACAACTCGAGAACGACGTACGCTCGATCCTGCAGGACGAATCGAAGTCCCCGACAGAGCGCCTCGCTGAAGTGGCTGTCCGGCTGGGCCAAGGCAAATTTAGGACCGACCTCGAGCAGGAATTCGGCACCACGTGCGCCGTGACCGGATTGACCGTCGCGCCGGTGCTTCGAGCCTCCCATATCGTGCCGTGGCGAACGGCGAACCATGATGAGCGGCGCGATCCCAATAACGGGCTACTGTTGTCTGCCAACGTCGACGCACTGTTCGACCGATACCTGATTTCTTTCCGGCCAGACGGCGAAGTGATGTACTCCTCGTTCCTGAACGGTCACGACAAACGAAATCTCGGTCCCATCGGAAATCTTCTGGTACCGCCATCTGAGCTCCGCGCGGGTTATCTACGGCGGCACAACGAGGCGTTCGAGAAGCTGGAGCGCGAACGCCGGCGGTATGCGGGCACTGCGGACTGAGATACGGCAGATCCACCTCGGAAGGTTCTCGCTGAAGCCGGCCCGTCTCCCTGAAGCGGGCTTTCGCCTTCGCCTCTCCGCGGGCTACTATACGTACCGAATCCACGCGCTTGTTGATGAGTACCGATGTCAGTGAAATCGCCGTTGCCATGGAAGCCCTTTGGAAATCAATTGGAGGAGTTGAAACTGTAGAGGCGGTGACATCGCAGCAAAGAAGATTGCAAACACCGACTAAACGGCAGATGGTCTTCGCTCGTTTTTCCGGAATCCATTAACGTGATGCAGAAAAATCTTGACATACCTTATCGATCAGGAAGCGCAAACGCGAATCGCAAAGCTAATCGATAGCGCTGTGGAGCAGGTCCTTGGCGAAATTGCGAGCCACGGAAATGAAGAGGGAATGACAACTGCGCTGGGGCATTCGCTAATGAAGCAGCATATCCGAGAATCGGATTTGCGAGTTGATCTTAAATATCGGCAACATAACAAATACACGGAGGAGGGGCACTCCGGAGCAGACGGCGGCTTTCTTGTGCGCGTGGTGACTCCAAACGGGACCGTGGAGAAAGCAGCGCTCTTTCAAGCCAAATTGATCGGAGGCTTTGGCGACGTCCGCAGACTTACGATGTCAATGTCCGAGGCGAAGCGGTTGCAGGACCAATCGCAAGATATGTTGCGCCACACTGACGATGCCGTAGCGATCTTCTATACGCACAAAAATATCTACGTGGTCGATGCGAAGGATTACAGCGGCAGTGCAACTTCTAAGGCGCCCCTGTCTCAGGAGCATCGCCTAATTACGCTGGGAACATACTTGGGCAAATGGATGCCTCGGTGTTCGAAAGGAGACACAGATCCCGACTTCGTAACACGCGCTAGGCACGTGGACGGATTCAAACACGGACTATCTCTAAATGTCATATCTCAACGGCCGTCGGTGCCTTGGGAACAAGACCGAGCGGAGAAGGCGTGGCGGCACAAAGCATAGATGCGGCATGGGAGTGCTGACGCGTGATAACTTTCCCCCAATTCAGGCCCGTATGTGAGTTGATCACATTCGACACCCTGTCCATCGTGGCGCCACCATAGCGAGCATCCCAAGGGCTCTACGACTTCGCAGAAGGCCGCTCCGAAGGCGAAACGGCCGCCCAGACGTCGACATTTCGAGGCAGGCGTATGTCTGTTCGTGGCCGTGCTGAGTCCGACAGCGTCCGGCTCAGTTCGACCGTTATCGGCCGGTTAGCGAACCACGTGCCGAGCGTCAAGTTCCGAAGCACAGCCGTCATCATCCCGCACCCGTGGCACAATAACTCACCATCTGGATATGGGCCAAGTTGGGCTGTAAACAATCACCCCCTGTGCCATCCTAAAAGAATTAGTCATGAAGAAAGGTATGCCAGAAAGGCTTTGGAAGAACAGCCTCGGAAAGTTCATTTACACATTTGCGCACTTGGAGGCGCAGTTATTTCTGATCTGCGTGTGCTTCATGGAACTTGAAGAAATAAAAAACCTCACTTTTTCAAAGAGGGTGGACAAGGCGATCGGCTTTCTGAGAAGACAGTTTTCCGAGCAAGCTCATCCTCTGATCGATGCCTTAATAAATGCCAGAAGGCTGGCCCAATTCCGCAACGACGTTGTACACAATCCAGTGTTCAATTGGGTCAGACTTGATAAGCACGCTGGATTGGACTACCAACCGGGATGCATCATGGTCACGGGTGCTACTTCCGCCGACATCCACCTTAATGAGCTAAGGATTAGGACAGCCGAACTGATTTCACTCTCGAAAGAAATTTCTAACCAAGATCGTTTGCTCAAACTTCATGAGCTTGCCCGGCCACCGAAACGCCGAATCTAACGAACGGTCCTTATGCCTTCTAGCTGGAGTTATCCGAAAACACTGCCGTCTTTTCGATCTGGGGCCAGTCAAGCCGGCGGACCACTGAGCACGCCTATATCACGTATTGTCACCTCTTGATCGTCAACCGCCAAACTCCTGACGTCGAGCGCATCCCGTGCCAGTGTTTGCAAAATATCGATGACACGATGCTGAATCTCGCATTTCAACGACCGCTTGCGATTTGGAACTGCCGCCTGAACGTCATGGCGACGCAGAAAACGAAGGTCGCCTTCTGGCCGATTACTGCCCACCGCAGGCGCCGCGCCAGTACCGGCGACGCCTGCTCATGCACATGGTGCAGCTCGCGATACGCCAGATGAAACGTAAGCGTGGCGCCAGCCTTGCAATTTCCGACTTCCCTTTAGCGCAAGCTCGTAGCAGGGCCAGATCTCGGTCAGACGAGCGGCAAGATACTTGTCGCGAGGCCTAGGTCTTACAATCGGGACCTGGTCCGCGCACAGCGATGCTTCGCCAAGTCTGCCCCGGGACAGAACGGAGCAGGAGATGTGCCCATCGTGGTTACTCACCATCGCGACGCATAACGCTCTTTAGAAGCATGATCGTTTAGATCGTGGCGCCCGCCTCCCCGCGAGCTAAATACAGACATCCTCCGTCCGAGACGCCGAGTCTCGTAACGCTCAACCCGCAGCTTCGTGTGCGCCCATCCGTCCTTTAGAATTCACAAGGTCTGCCGATAGCGTAGAAGAATCCGGCGACTCGACGATTACGCAAACAGAATCGAGCCGCTGTGCATGCCACGCCATTGCGCCCCCCAAATAAAAAATGGCCACCAAGCGAGAGAGAATTGAAAGTCGACACCGCGTGGATTGAACCTCCGTACTCCATCGGCGGATTGGATCACCTCGGCGCACAGGCGCCGTGCGTCCTTATTTACGGCCAGCTATTGCCGGGTATCACGAACGTTACTGACCGGGCGCGCTATTACTCCTTCTATCCGTGGCTCATATGGTCGCTCGCTCAACGCTTTCCGAATGACGAGGACGAGACATCGTTCGTCGAACGTTTTCGGCGGGCCGACTGCCTGTTCACGCTGATCGCCGAACACCACGCGCAATGCACCGACAAGATCAGCGAGCGCCACGGCGCAGCGATGGTCGGTCGACAGAAGCTGGTCAGCGCGGTTCAACGAGCGCTCGACGGTGAGACACTGAAGCTCGTCAGGTTCACCGCCAACGACTCCGAAGACCGTTACTTCATGAATCGCATGGGTGGACTTTCGCAGTATTACGCGGGAACGCTCGCCGACTTGCGCATGCTGGACGGCGGCAGAAAGCCGTGGTTTCGATTCACCAAGGAAAGTCGGCAAGCCAATTGCCGAAGCGTTCGATGCGTCGGTGCCGGCAGACCTTTTCTGGAACATCCTCGAGCGTGGTGAGGTCGCTGACGCCTGCCTCCGGCAGCTCCATGCCTTTTGCCCGTGTCATCTTCGAAACGCGGGATCGCGCGAGCGCGAGCAGCTTACCGACATCTATTTCGACCGGCAGCGCGAGTACGGCGAAGAAGGCACTCAGCGCAAGCGTTCGTTGGCACTGATCCAGCGTCTCATCGACAATCTGCCGCCCGGTATCGAGTTTTCCGAAAACGTATTCCGCGCCGCCGTGTATGGCAACGCGCTGCCTGGCGCGACGGGCTGGAACATCCCGGCCGATCTAGCGTCCACGCGTGAGAACTGGGCCGTCTACGTCCGCAACGATCTGCTATCGGTCGCGGTTCAGACGATCTTCGCGCTCGCCTTGAACAAGTTGTCCCCGCAGACCGCGGGCGAGCGCTACGTGTGCGACACGGTCGAGGCTTTCGCGAAGGAATTCGAGGAATCGGACCACGTGGCCGGCTTCATTGCCGACACGGGCTGTGCGACGTTTGGAGCGTGGCTCTCAAACATCGAATCGGCATTGCCAGCGCTGGGCGAGTGGTCCGCGGAGGGTCACGAGATGCCGCTGGCTCAAAACATGGTGTCGTCCTGGGGGCGCGCAAGCGACGCTGCGTTGCTTGCGTCGGCCATGCGGGTGCTCGCGATCCTCGCCATTCGCGACGATTTGAATCGCGTGCCCTATGAGGGGCTCGCGATCACACCACAAGCGCTACAGGATTACCCCATCAATCTCTACACGTTCCGGCGCAAAGCCGCGGCGTGGCGCGAGATGCCACCGGGTGACGTAGTCTACGACGTCGTTTCGTGGTGCATGAATACGCATTTGCGCGTGTCGCTGCGCAAACTTCATCGCACGAGTTCGGCGACGTTTCGCTTCCGCCCTTCCGAGCGCGGTTTGCAACTGACGGATGGAAACATACCCGCGCCGTCCAATACCACGCCGCGCTTTCGTCAGGCGTTCCAGATTTTGATGGACATAGGCGCGATCGTGCGCAATGACGACAAACAGACGTCGTTGAGCGCGGAAGGCAAGCAGTTGATGGAGGCCGTCAGTGCCTGATTCGATTTCCCTTTTGAATGTCATCAAGCAAGGCGGCTTCGACGCATCGCTGATCACCACGTTCAACGCGAGTCTGCCCTTCTACGAGGAGGTCGTGCTGCGTCGTCTGGTTGCGGCCGGCTGCCAGCAGAACATCGTCTTGATGGATCACGCGCAATGCAGTTTGAGCTGGCAATCCGAAGCGACCCGACCGAGGCTTGCAGGCACGGCGTATTCGCTCGTGCCGGTAAGCGTGACCGGGGCGTTCCATCCGAAGGTCTGCATTCTGGCCGGCAAAAAGAAGGCGGCGGTTCTCGTCGGCAGCCACAATCTGACGCTGTCGGGCTTTGGCTACAACCGGGAGATCACGAACTGGGTACACGTGACCGACCGTAAGGATCTGGACGGCACCGCGTTGCTGGACTCGGTGTGGCAAATGGTGCGCGAATGGATCGAACTCGGACGCGAGCTTGTGCCGCCCTCCTTGATCGAAGCTGTGCTTTCCTTCTCCAAAAGCGTGGCGCCGCTGTCGTCGCCGGGCGCGGCAACGACGACCGTCGCGTTACATCAACGCCCGGGAGGAGCCTCGCTCATCGAGCAGGTCGGCGCGCGCGTTAAAGGCGAAGTTCGCAGGATCGGAGTAACCGGCGCGTTCTTTGATAGCGACCTGGCTTTCGTCGCACATCTGCACGAACGCTGGCCGCAGGCCGACGTGGTCGTCGCGATCGATCCGGAAACCGTGCATTTGCCAAGCATGCGTGAAGTGCAGGCGCGTTTCGTGGACGCGAGACTTCTCTGGACGACCGCTGGCAATCGCGGCGACAAGTACCTGCACGCGAAGGCGCTTTACATCGAGCAGACGCATGACGATGGGAACGCACTCATCTCCGGAAGCGCCAACCCCAGCCGTCCCGCGTGGATGGGCAATCGAAACAGCGCGAATGTCGAAGCCGTGGTGATGCGCATGGGCCCCGACGCGCAGGCCACGGCGGTAGCGCTGGGTTTGTGCGGCATGTTCGCGCTGCCAGCGCTTTCGGCCAGCGAGCTCGAGGCCACGGCTGCACGAAGTGTCGCCGAAATACGCGCGACCGAGTCCGCCGAGCGCTTCTGGATAGGTGTGGCGGCAAGCCCCAACGAACTGCGAATCGCGACGCCTTGCCCGGCCATCGAGCTTGGCAGTGCCAGTCTGTTGAGCGACAGTCTGGACGTAATCCAAGCGAATATCGCCGTCACTCGGACGGGAGCCGTTCTGAGCGTGCCCGTGTCGGTCGACATGAAGCTGGCCCGCGCGTGCGACTTGTTCCTGGGTAACGAGCGCGTGGCAAGGGCGATGATCGCGCACCCGCATTTGCTGACGGCGGCGACGCAATCGTCGCATCGTCAAGTTCGTGATGCGCTCGGTGCATTGGACCCGTCCGGTGAGACGATTTCGGAGATGCTCAAGGCGGTCGAAGATGCGATCTTCGAACCAGCCGCCGAAGAAGACGTGCAAAACGAAGTGCGATCGCGGCGTGGATCGGCGCAAGCCGACACAGCGAGTGGCGGCCGCCCCGACACGTTCGAAATCAGCGTCAGCGAGCTTCGTAAGGCCGGGAAACGCCGCCGTCTGGTCGAATCCGCCGATATTGTCACGCTGATCGACCTGCTGACCCGCAAAATCGGCGAAGAGCTACAGACGCAGGCGACCGTGCCTGTTGACAGCTCAGGCCGAACCGAGGAAGAACAGGTCAATCAGGACGACGACCCGGAGCAATTGGACGACACGCCGTACGTCGACGCTCAGGCTGAGGCCCTTCGAGACGCCGAGATCGCTCGGCGGGTCGCCAGAAAAGTGACGAACCTCATTAACCGGATGCTCCTCAAGCTGACGAAGGCCGACCAACCCGACACCAAGACACGCGCGCTCGTTCAACTCATCGCCGTACTTTCGCTCCTGAAAGAGCTGGTGCGTATCGAGCGCTTGCCCCGTTGGCGAATGGCGCGCGAGTTCCTCGTTCCCGAGGCCGATCGCCGTCGCTTGCTAGACGAATCCGTGCGGTGTTTGTTCAATTCCAGAATGCGGCTCATCGACACGCTGACGGATGACACCCACGCAGAAACCGAGGAAGCGATTCAGCTTCGTGTGTTGCTGTTGTGGCTGGCATGGAATATCGGCGACAAGGTTCCGGAATCGTCAGTAGACGCGTTCGACCCGAACGGTCAGAACGAACAGTTGCGCGCAAAGGCGATGTTCCTCGCCCTCGCGCCCCCTGTTGCCGACGACGACGACGCAAGCGACGAACTCAGGCGCTACACCGCGGCGACGCTTCGTCCCAATCCTTTGGACGCCGCACGCGCGGACAGATGGATTCGGCTCACCAACGAGTTTGGCCGGTTCTGGAGCAGGAACTTGTCCGATGCGCCGCGAATCGAGGTGGGCGGTTGCTGTATCGTGGGAGACGGCAGCTATCCTCGCGTCGTCGCTGAAGTCCAAGGTGAACTGGTCGGTTTCTGGGACTTCGGGTCCATCCGGTCGTTCAAACAAGACTTCGTTATGGCGGTTCAGCCGGAAGCGGTGTCCTGACACTCCGCCGCAGAATCGGTCATCGACCTCAAACTGTCTTCCGATCGAGGAAATTGAGCAACAGCGGTCCGACGAGCTTGTATTCCAGCGCGAAATGCCCGGTGTAGAGCACGTGCAACTTCGCATCGGGCAAATCGCGCACAGCCGCCACCCCGGCTACTCTTGCGCTTCGCGCACTCTTACCGTCGCCCGTGCATCTCGAAGATATAACCGATACCCTCTCGGATCGGGGCCGCAGTGTCGCCTTAGTATCCACGATGGCGAAACTGGACTGCTCGTGTCCTAGGAGAACCAGTCAGACGGTTATTCCAGTTCATCGTCCTTACCGCGCCGAGCACGTAAATGTAACTACACTCTCACTCAAGCTCATCTGCCCAATCTTGCAAGAATGTTGATGCCCCATCTGGTTGAGAAAAGTCAAGCATGAGGAAGGATGGGGAATGCACAGACAAAAATTTGAACAATTCGATGCGAACCCGAGCCATGATTTCAGGAGTCGCCCCTTCATTTATGTCGGCGCCAGCCGATTCAAATAATCCACAATGGTCTAACATCTCCTCGATGTCCCACGAATCGCAACTTCCTTGAACTCTATACCCATATACAATCTGGCCATCCTGCTCGAGAGGATATTGTTGCAAAGCACAGTTGCGGTCGTGCCACCGTAAGCCGATGGCCACAGCCTCTTGCAGGTCGTTTGAAAAATACCACGTTTCGTCGCCTGTTTCTTCGAGAATAGTGACCGCATAGGTTGCATTTCCATAATTGGCTCGATGTTTAAGCAACTCGTCTGGAGTGCGGCATATTGCGCTCTTTTTAGAGGGCGTTGGCGGGGGCACATCCGAAATCACATTGCCAATCAGCAAATTCATTTTAATTTCCTATCAACTAACAACCCGAATTGAGATAACTATTTCGTTATCCCATTGCGAGTGCCCTCGATGTAAAGTGCCTTCGTAGTCGACGAAGAGCGTCGGTGTGGGCGGATCCAGCGCGAGCTCTGCGCGCTTTTTCTGATTCAACACGATTGTTGCCCGGGCCGCGGCCCAAGATGTTCGATATGGTTCGCGAAATTTGTCGCCGGCCACGGCGTCTGACAGCGGCTCTGCTGCGTAGGTCCGATGGACCAAATTATCTCGGCGCCAGAGAAATCGCATATTCCTCTGGGAACTTTTTTTGACGACTCGCGAGCAACTCAGCGCTCGGCCGCCGGCGGCAAGCAGCAAGTGATCTCAATCATTTTCGAGATGTATGCGCCGCGAGTTGTTCGTATAGTACGTCGCAGAGCATGTGCGTACATCTCGTCGTGGCTACGGTGTGCGCGGTACTTGCTGCCATCCCGCACAGCGAGGACTTTGAACTTGCATCCGTTCCCCCACCCTGCTGGGAACGTCGTGGAAAGTAATCTGGAAGGGGTTGCGGATTCATGCGGACCGTCGAACGCTGGGGATGATCACGTTATCAATGGCTGGCGCGCCAGTCAATAAGGACACCTTGACAAATGCGCATTTACTGGTATAGACGCGCAAATTTTCTTCGCGAGAGGGTGCGATGGGCCTCTATTCACCTACCGGTAGTGAGTCATCGGGCATCGTGACAAGCCTGCGCCGCCTGGCTATCCGTAGTGCCAGCTCATGCGGCAGCATCTCATTAAATTTGATCAACTTCGCGAGTTCTATTAGCGCATTGTCGTCAATGCACTCCAAAGACGATGCTTCCGGCTTGATGCGGGGGTCCCTGCGAAAGTCGATTGAAAGACCGTCGAACCGATATGCGCCTCGCGCGGCCTCGCGCAACATCCGCGTGCGATTGGCCACGGTGCCGGCGAAAGTCCATAACTTGAAGCGGGCAGCCGCAAGCGTTTGCACAGTACCTGCAGTGGCGGGCGTAGCATTGCGGAGGTCATCGAGCGCAGCCGTCGCACGCTTTGAAAGCGTCGCGTGGTCGATCCCGCCATTTTCCAGCACCACACGGATCGCCTGCGCGAGCTCCGCACCGAATTCGCGCCCTCCTCCCGTCCAGCGAGCCTTGCCTCCTTCTTTGGCTGGTTCCAGCCAGACAACGCGCTTTTTCCAGTCAATCTCCTTGACCTTCCAGCTGCGCCCCGAGAGCAGCACAAAGTGCGGCCCCTCCTGAGCGGCAAACACAGACGGATCCAGAAACCCCAGTTCCGTGCTCCCGTGCCGGGCCGAAAGCAGTTCGGGGCCACTGAAGGTCGCCATCAGGTCACGGTAGTGACCAGCGCCAAAGGCCCGCTCCGCGGCGGGGCCAATCTGCACAACATCGTCCGGATCGACAAACAGATATTGGCCGGCAGCGAGCCCGTCGATTAGTCGCTCGATGTCGACGAGGGTGAGTTCGGGAAATGAGCGAAGCAACGCGTCGCGCAGACTGCGCATTGGCACCTGACCAAGCTCCAGCGTGAGCAGAAGCATCTGCTGAGCGACCACATTCCACGGTTCGGGCGGTGGGATGGCCGCCTCCACCCATCCCATTGACCACAGCTGACAGACACCGAGCGCAGTCAGAAGACCTTGCTCACTGGTTGTCAGGAACAGGCAACTGCGACGAGTCCCCGCCCGGCGACCGCTGCGGCCCATTCGTTGCAAAAAAGATCCAACTGAGGCCGGCGAATCGATCTGGATCACTCGGTCCAGGTCGCCTACGTCGATGCCTAGTTCAAGCGTCGACGTCGCCACGATGACGCAATCGCGCTCTTCAGCGAACGCCGCCTCGGCATGTCGTCGTTCGCTGGCACTGAGCGACGCGTGACTGACGAAAGTGCGCACGCCAAGCCGGTTCAACGACGCCCCGAGCTTTTCCGCACTCGACCGGGAGTCGCAGAACACAAGGCGCTTTTCGCCACGGTACATGCGCGAGACGACCATTGCAGCGTTTTCCAGATTGCCCACCGCGTCAATGGTCACGTCCGCATCGGTCGACACCGTTGAAGACCCGACAACCGACCTGTCACCGGTAGGAGCGAACCACGCGAGTATGTCTTCCGGGTTGCTCACGGTGGCCGACAGGCCTATTCGCTGGATCGGCTGCGGCGTGTACTTGTCGATTCGTGCGAGCACCGATCGCAAATGCCAACCGCGGTCGTCTGCGGCAATCGCATGCAGCTCGTCGGCGATGACCGTTTGCACGTTGCCAAACCACGACTGCCGCTCCAGCCTCGGCGAGATCAGCATGCCTTCGAGCGACTCGGGCGTAGTCAATAGGATATCTGGCGGCTCCCGGAGTAGGCGGCGTTTTCGACTGTCAGCGACATCGCCGTGCCACACCTCCACGGTGCGGCCGAGCAGACTGGCGTATCGGGCGAGCCGCGGCTCGAGATTATTGAGCAGCGCCTTGATCGGGCAGACATACAGGACACTGAGCCCACGCCACGCTTCGGCCGTCATCCGCGATAAAACCGGGATGATTGCCGCTTCAGTCTTGCCGCCGGCGGTGGGGGCAAGCAGAAGGCAGTGGCGGCCTGAGTGGACCGGATCGATCGCCTGGAGTTGCGTGGGCCGTAGCGTGCTCCAGCCCAGAGAATTCACAACATGGTACTGGACAGCTGGGTGCAGGCGCTCGAATGCCGTCATGGCAGCTCGATGTCGTCAATCGAGTTCGCGCCGGAGGCAGCCCGTTCATTCACGGTCATCTCGGTGTCGGCAAGGGTCAGCTTATAGTTTTGACGAGGGTCGAAGTTTTCGTACAGGTCCACACGATCCAATACGTCGCCAACGAGCTTTTTGAGGAAGAGGCGCGGTGCGACACCCACCTTTCCGCCAAGGCCGCCGGCCACAGCCGAGGCAAGCGTGTCCACGTAAGCGTCATCCGCCAGCCGACGCAATC
Source organism: Paraburkholderia sp. CI3 (assembly GCF_050436505.1). Lineage (NCBI taxonomy): Bacteria > Pseudomonadati > Pseudomonadota > Betaproteobacteria > Burkholderiales > Burkholderiaceae > Paraburkholderia > Paraburkholderia sp. CI3. Next base: position 3,273,150 of record NZ_JBNDMI010000004.1, on the reverse strand, counting down.
GCATCTCGTTGGATTGTCCTGTAGCGTATATGTCGCGAACACGATGGCCCACCTCGACCAGCGCCGAATGACTGAAAGGCTGGAGCCGAATCTGCACTGCACGGGGGTTGTCAAACTGACTGTCGGTCGCGAAGTCCACGTGGAGCCGCTGAGCCAGTGGCGCGAGACGTTGAACGCCTTGCGGGCCATCATAAAATGCGGGTGTGCCGGTAATGACAAGATAAAGCCCCGGAAAGCGTCCAGCGTCGATCTCATCAATCCACTGTCGAAGAGCATTCAGACCTTTCTCGCGCGTGTCCGCCCTCATCCGTTGCAGCGTTTCCACTTCGTCCAATACCAGCAGCAGTCCCGCAAAGCCGCTGTCACGCATGATCGTGAGCAGCCCCATGAGGAAATTCGTCGCAGTGAAGTGGTCAAGGTCTCCCTTGACGCCAGCGGCTCGCTTGACGCCAGCGGCGACATTGGGTTGGCCGGCCAGCCAGCTGATCAGGCCATCGGCCAACTGGACGTTTCCCTCCGAGAGGGCCTTGCGATATGCGCGCAGCACCGCCGAAAACGCCGGCGCAGATCGGCTGATCAATGCGAGGCGTGCCTCCATCAGCTCATTGGTGCGCTCAAGCAGAGCCGCCATGTCGCTGGCGTCAGTCCGGCCGTCCGCCAGTACATCCTGCTCGAGTGCGAAGAACCAGCCGTCGATAATGCTGCGGAACGCGCCGCCGGGCGTGTCGCTCGTGCCCAGCCGCTCGACCAGACGTCGATAGACGGTTTCGAGCCGGTGCAACGGCGTCTCGGTTTCGTTAATCTGGACTTCGCTCGTGGCAAATCCCCGGGCGCGCGCGCGCTCCTGCAACCAGCGTCCAAAAAAAGTCTTGCCGCTGCCGTATTCGCCGCGTATTGCCTTGAAACCGGCGCGACCTGTCGCCACTGCGTCGAGTTCCGCATCCAGCGCGGGAGCCAGCCCTCCGAGCCCCACCGCCAGTGCATCCAGCCCGGCATTCGGAACTGTGCCTCGGCGCAACGCCGAAATGATCTCTTCCCTTCGGGCCGCACCAATCATCGCGAGTCTCCCTCTGACGGAGCACTGAATTGCTGCATCAGCAATGCGCGGTTCATTTCCACCGTGTCTGATGCGTCGTCCACAGTTAGCACCTGAGCCTGATCCACGTTCAGCATTCTGCGTGCGGCGCTTAACATGCCGCCCAGCCGTAGCTCGGGGAGACCCAGTCGCTGCGCCAGAGCTGCACGGGTCAGCTTGCCGCCTCGCTCGTCGAGCGAGTGGAGGAGCTTGCGCATCTGCTCGTCCGGTATCGCAACGCGCGCAGCGAGCTGACGCTGTGAAGCGTAGAGCGCTGAGGTCAGGACCACAGTGACCCAATCAGACACTTCCAGTGCAGATTTGCGTTGCACCACCGGCAGATTTTCGTCGCCAAACAATCCGACCTGCGCAGCTGGCGCAGCCGGAGCCCGTTTGGCCGGTGTCTTCGCGACGGGGGCGGGTTGCGCTGCCGGCGTGAATGTCGGCTCCGGCAGGTCCCACCATACGGGCTGCGGCGGCGGAGCAGGCATCCAGCCGCCGACATTGACGCCGAATGGCGCGAAGACACTCATTGGCACGATGGCTTCAGCAAGCGACGCTCCACCGTGATAGCCATTCTTGCGGCCGGTGTAGCGGGCAGATTCACTCCAGATGCAAATCGCCTCATTGCTCCCCTCCGGCGTCAGGACGCGATCGCCAGACAGCATGATTTCGCGAGCATCCGCGGTCTTCGAACCGGCTCGCCAACGGTCATTGATTCCGCCAGCAATCTGGCTGCTGTTTTCGTCGAGCACGTGCCCGTGATCTGCAGTGACGATCACGATGCGCCGTGAATCCCGTGCCTCACGCAACAGCGGCAACAGTAGCCGGAGTTCTTCCAGGCTCCATCTCTGGTGCAGTTGGTCGGGCCCGCTCAGATGGTCGTCGACCGCGTTGTAGACCACGCCAACCACCTTTTGCGATGCATCAGCAAGCGCCTCGCGCACGTCGGCGGCAAGATTGCCACCCGTGCTCAGGTCCCCCTTGTGAAACAGTTTCGGTGCATGTCTCCCGCCGCCATGAGACAACAGCGCTGGATAGGTGCGAAATGCGGACTTTTCGTTACTTGCGGCCCCAACGGCGATTCGACCGCAAAGCAGACTCGTGCGGCTCACCGTGGTGACCGTCGGGAACGCCGCCAGTCCGAGCAGTGGCTTGCCGCCGGCCTCGGGCGCAAGCTCAACCCATCCGTGGCGTTCCGGCCGCTCGAACAGCTCGCGGAAGATCGACACGCTGAGCCCGTCAACAACGAGCAGTAACACGGGGTACGACGATGCGAGTCGCCCTACCAGCTCTTGCAATACAGACTCAACCGGGAGTACACGCTCGCCGGCAGGCGCCGATTCGCGGAGGCTGGTCGCGAGTGTCGTGGCGAACCTACTGTTCAACTGGTCCCGGCGCTGGGAAACCTCAAGCCGCAACGACGCGTAGGCCTCAGACAACTCCGGCAATTCATCGCCTCCCAACAACTTGAAGCGAGCCCAGTCGACGAATGCACCGTCGTCTGCATAGGTTGCGATGTGCTGCGCGAGATTCGCGCCAGCCGATGGCGCACGCAGCAGCCAACGCGCCAGCCGCCGGGCCATGCGGACCCGTTCGACACGTAGCGGTTGCTGAGGCGCGAGATGATGGTCGGTCACGGCGTTGGCCGCGTCCTCCAGTTGAGCCGCATGTACATCGGTCGGCGTCGAGACATGCTTGCTCAATACCTCGGCGAACTGTGCGAGGCGTTGCTCGAAGCCGCCTGGCAGCCAGTCACTCCGGTATGCAAAGTTCGCTACGCGCAGTTCCCGCATGATCGCGTCGGCGCGTTCGAGCGTCGCCATTGCATCTTCAGGTGACGTATGTTCAAGCAGGCGCGTGGCCTGCTTGGCCCATTCCCTGCCCTCTGCCACCGTAATATGCTGGTCGGTGACATACCGCTCCATGCGAACGGCGGCTTGTGCAAGCTCGGATATACCTTCGCTGTCAGCACTGAATACGACTTCGCAAACGAGACCAAGCGACGCGGCATCGAATCCCCGTCCTGCTTCGATACAGCGCACGATCAACAAGCCAGCAGGCCCCGCGTGGCTGCTCATCCGCTGGAGGATGTCGCGACGGGCCTTGGGCGCCAGCTTGTCCAGCAGCACCGTCAAGTCGGGGCGTTGCGCCCAGCGCATCAGTGCGGCGGCATCGGATTGTGTAGCATCGAGACCGAGGCAAAGGCGAAATACTTCCCGCCATGCGGTCTCCAGATCCAGAAAGTCTCCCGGTACCGGCGTGAATGGCTTGCCGTCTGCGCTGTCGATCAGCATGTCGGGCATCCAGTCATAGCGGCCCAGACGGGCATCCGTTTCCTTCGCCCCGAACATTCCGCGCAGGATCTCCCATCCTCTTGGCTGAAAAATGCGCGCGCGAGCCAGCCGCGAAGCCACATCGTCTGGAACGTCAGTGTCCCGTAGCGGCGTCATCAGGATGAGGCCGTCCGTGCCTGCACCGGCGGTTTCGAGGTCCGTCAACGCCTCGCGCAACGCGAGCCGGCTTTCGCACCAGCGTACGTTGTAACGCCGGCCGGCCCGTTGCAGGAATTCCGGCCACGTCCCTTTTGTCGACGCTCGAATCGCCACGACAGAGGCGTTGGCGTCGCGTTGCAGGACCGAGTCGAGTTGGGCTCCGATCTGTGCGATCGAAACCATCTGCGTTGAGCTCAATGTTGCGTTCCCCCTCTGCGCTGCAAACGCCAGTGCAAGGTCAACTCCAGCTCGCTGTCGTTGTCCACCTTCGCCTTGAGTTGCTGAAGGAGCGCCGACGCTGACTGGGCATCCAGATCCGCACGCTGGCTTTCTTCAACGACTATCGTGGACGCGCCGTTGGTGGCCTCTGGCGGCTGAAAAGGCGGCGGCGGTTTGGGGGACTCCGGTTGCGTGTCTGCTGACCTGCCCGTTGCCGAAGACGATGCTTCCGCTTTAGCCGGCTCGGACAACAGGCCAACCGCATCGCGAACCAACTCGTCCAGCTTGATCTTTAGCCCAATGACGTGCTCGTCGTTGCGCAGCAATTCGGCTAGCTGCGCAGCGAGCCGTTGACCCGCAGCCTGCCGGTGGTCGGACAGATTGCGGACGGCGTCGAAGAGTTGCCAGTTACCCCGGAGCAGTGCGTCTACCGCGCCCTGTGCCTGAGCGATCGCGATGCCGACCGCGGTTTCGGAGGTTTCGAGCGACGCGGTGGCGAGGGTTGTCACCAGCGCGGAGTCGCTGGCATTCGCCAGCGTGGCGAGCAGCGCCTGCGCAGACTCCGCTGTGCGTTGACGTGCGCCCGGTTCGCCCGGCGCATAGCGGGCCGCGCGGTCAGCGACGGCAGACACCAAGCCCGCGACCGCGACGCGTTGCGCGTTGGCCTTCTGCTTGACGTCCGACACCAGCTTGCCCACGTTGGCCGCGTTCAATGACTGCGCCGGGACGATCCCGAACAGGCTGGACGCGCGTTGAAGCGCGGTCTGCCAGTGCGCGGCCGACGGCAACTGCTCTTCGCGAAGTTCCACATCGTCCGGCAGCCGGTCGATGTCAGGCTCGAAAGGGCCACCGTGTTGCAGGAAACGACGGTTGGTTTGCGCCGCAAAAGCCAGGATCAGCAGGTTTTGCAGCTCCGGCGGCAGGCCCATCGGCCTGGGCTGATCGATCCATTCGCGTAGCTTTCCAGCAGTCAAAGGCCCACCGCCTTCGAGCGCAATGCGTTGCGTGAAGTGGGACTGCCAGTAAGTCTCGATCAGCAAGTGCGTCTCGGCCATCTGGCCGAGCTTCAACGGGTTGACGATGGAGCGGACGATTCTTCGCGAAGCCTGATCCGTCACGAGGCTTCGCTGTTGCGGCGCATCAATGGCGGCCCGGACTTCGGCCCAGACTTTCTTCACCGCGGATGGTTTGATCTCGGTGTCGAACTGCGGATGTGCCGGGTACTGATGGGCGAAAAGCTGATCCAGCAGATCCTCGAAGGCAGCCTTGAAATCGGCGCCGACGGGGGGCCTTGGTGCCAAAGTCTGATCGAGTGAGCGGAACTGTTGCTCGGCCGAGAGGACATGAGACACCGCTTCTTCCGGTTGCGTGGAGATGCCGTATGCGACCTCAAGCGCACCACGGAGCTTTGCCCGTAGCGAATCGCATTGGTTTCTTGCCAGAACCCGAGCCTGCGCGCGATCGACGATGGACAGATGAGCTGCGTACTGATCGAAGCGTTCACCCTGGAGGATGTAGTCAAGAATGACATATCGTCCGAGATCGTTCAGTGCCTTCTGACTCAGGAAAGACGGCAGCCATACGAGGGTCCGGGTGCTCCCGCCACGGTAATCGCCCAGCCGGGCCAGATCGTCGTTGGGCGTCCGGTTGGGCTCGTCGAACGGAAAGTCAAGGATGACGCTCCAAGCGCCGGAGCGGCCCTTGAGTTCCTCGTCCCGCATTTCACGCACGTTCGCGTAAAACACTTCGACGTCACGCTTCGTCCCGCGCCATGAAAAGTCATAGGTCAGAAAGAGCCCGCCGTTGTCCTGCACGCCTAACTGGTCGAAAAGGAGCTCACGCACCTTCTTACGACGGTTGCCCGGGTTGTCGATGATCTTGGCCTGATCCAGCACCCGCTCGAGATCGACGCCGGTGATCTGGATCGACACCAGCGGGTTGAGATCTTCGGTGACCTTGATTTCGCCAATTTCGCCGGCCCAGTCGCGCAACTTGCGCGTCACAAGCTGCACCTCCTGCCCCGGAATGGGCGACCTGAAGGTGCCGTGGTTCAACGCGGCCAGCCGCGACGGCGTGAGCGCCTTCAGCGCTTCGACGTTCGGCACCAGTGAGGACAACAGCAAGGTTTTGAGCAATCGCGCATCGTTGCGGAGATTCTTCGCGAGGGCGGGATCGGCCTGACCCAGTTTGCAGGCCTCCCACGTCACACCATGTTTGGTCTCGAGCATCGGCAACAGTCGTTGGTTGTAAAGCCGTTTCGCGTTTTCGAATTGCATGCGCATGGCCTCGAACGGCTCGTCGCCCTCTGCGATCACGTCCCACAGATCGCCAACCGGGATCAGTTGACCGAGTTCCAGGTCGTCGCGCCGGTCCACCAGCAGTTGCAGCATGAGCTTCAACGCGGTGCGCTCGCGCTGCAACGCGGCCGACACTGCGATGAGCGTCTGCACGAGTGCCGGGCTGAACGGATAGACCTTCCGGAACATCTCCCGATCCGCTTCCGTCGTAAGCAGCGTGTCCAGCACGTCGCGCCGCAACCGCAGCACTTCGTCGAAGGCCGCCGTCAGCGTTGCCTTTGCCGCCTCGTTGATCGGGCGCAGCACCCGCTTCTCGGCGATGGCCGGCAGGTTGCGGTCTTCAAGTGTGATCCGGTGAAAGCGGGCTTCCCAATGGCGCAGCACGTCGGTGAATTGCACGCCAATAGCACCGGGCAGGTTGTCGCCCACCAGTTCGCGCAGGTCGCGCTGGCGCGCGACGAAGCTGATCAACGGGACCGGCCTGTCGGCGTTGGTCGCCTCGACGAGCTTGACCAGCTTGGTACCCTCACGGCTGACGAAGTTGACATCTGAGGCGTGACTGGCGAGCCACAACACCAGTTCGTCGAGGAACAGAATGACCGCGTCGTAACCAAGATCCTGAGCATGCCGGCTCATGATCGCAAGACCGTCGTCCAGAGACACGAACGATTCGCTGTCGCTGGCCAGCGTGCGATATGCGGAGAAGAACTGCGCAATCAGATCGCCTACGAGGCGGGCGCGCTCGGGGCCATTGGGCGGCTCCAGCATCGCGGCTTCAAAGCTCGTCGTGTCCCATCCGGAGTCCAGCGCGCCCCAGCCGCTGCCGCCGGTAGCCCTGCCTTCATTGAGCTTGCTGAAAAATGCCTCGTCTCCCAGACGGGTCCGGAATGCCTCCGCGTCGCGAAACAGTTCCTCGGCCAGATAGAAGCCCGGAATCGGTGCTTCGGGATGCAAATGCCGGACATATTCGGCGTACTGGCCGAGAATGCCGGACTCCATGTCCTTGGCGCCGATCATGTGATACGGCACCATCAAGAAGCGTTTGCCCTGCGTCCAGGTGGTTTGCGCGACTGCGTCGGCGAGTTCGGCGATCGCGCGTGCCTGCGTGTTTCCTGCGAGCAGCAGATTCAACACGGCCATGAAGTGGCTCTTGCCCGAGCCGAACGAGCCGTGCAGGTAAGCCGCCTTGCTGGCGCCTGAAAGTACCGCCTGCTGGACGAACCCAAGCGCATTCCTGAACGCGTCCGCGAGCTGCGGCGTGACGACGTAATCGCGCAGTGTCTGCTCGGGGTGCGTGACACCTTCGGACAGCTTCAGCACGAAGTCGCCCTGGTGAACCCGCTCGGGGATCGAAATAAGCTCTTTGATCAATGGCATGGTAAGGCTTCTCAGGTTCGCTTTGCTTTGTACTTTAGGCCAGTTTCCGGCGTCCACGACGGGCCGCCGCGGCGGCCGGTTTCCACGCGCGCAGGTCGTCGAGGGTATAGCCGAGCTCCCGGGCCTGGTCCGCGAGGAAGCCAGCGTAGTAGTCGCCCATGCGCTCGCCGAAGGTCGGATCGATTTCGTTGTGCCACTGCTTGAGCCACGGCACGAGTTCGAGCAGGCCGGACAGCAGCGGTTGCAGGCGTTCGCGCGGCCACCCCTCGTTGTCCTTCATTTCGAGGTAGCAGGCGGCTATTGCTGTGGCTTGTTGCAGGTGGTTCCACCCGGCCCATGCGATGACTAGGCTAGTGTCTACACCGCGTTCGCAGTGCGGATAGCTGATCCAGCGTTCCTTCGGGACGTCCAGACCGCCCCGCAGGCGCCAGAAGTCGGCTTTCAGGAAGTCCTTATTCTGATACTTCGGCGGCACGGGGATCCTGCCGACGCCCTCGCCTGCGTCCTCGCGACGTTGCTGCGTCCAGGTGTCTTCCCACTGGGCTCGCTTGCGCAGGCCACTTTCGGTGTAACGCAGCACGGGCAGAAAAGGTACCGATTCGCTTGTCACAAGTTCGGCAACGATCTGTCCGACGTCGAAGTCCGAATGGCCGGCGTACAGTTCGGCGATCTGCATGAAGTCGGCGCTGGTGCGCACGGCGTCGGCGAGGCGGCCGACGGTGGTGGGTTGCGGCGGCTGGTCGGCGCTGGCTGGCCACAGGTGTGGTGCTTCAAGATGGTCGAGTAGCCAGTCTCGCAGTGCGGCGCGCTCCAGATCCTCCCAGGCGGGGGTATTCCAGCGGCGCTTGTACTCGGGCCGCTCAATGAGGCCGATGCTACAGTCGCGCTCTATGAAGTCGATGCGACGCTGGACGACCTGCCGGTAGTCCTCGGGCCAGTGTGTTGGGATCTCGGTGATCGGGGTGGAGCCGTGGCGTTCGAACCAGGTCGTGCTTTCCCGGCGAGCCTCGATGCGGCGGGCTAGTACGATTTCGAACGCGCGCTCTCCTAGGCGAACCTCGGGTGGACCGTTGTCTGCGCGGAGCTGAACATTGGCAGGCAGCAGGCCGTAAAAACCGTAGCACGCCCAGTCGAGTTCTTCCTGCCACGCAATTGCTTGGCGCCGCAGCGTAGTAACGTGGTTGCGTAGCTCATCGAGAGACCGACGCGTAGGCAGAGGATTCAAGTCCTTTGCAGACGAACAGAGGTGCGCCTTCGGTAGGTGAGCCTCGACCTCGTCGACCAATCTATTCAGCGGGCGCGCTAAATCCTGGGGACGATGATCACAAAGAGGAAACTCGGCGACTTTGGTTGAATTGAACGCAAAATGGCTTTTCCATGCTTCGTCTCCGAGAGCGGAATTACCGGCTTCAACGCGAGTCCCTCCACCTTCCCCTTTGTTGTGGCACACCTGCTTCAACCAAAAGCATGCCACTGACGAATTGAGCAGTCCGAGCAATCCCAGATGCTCGTCCTCGCTGCTACCGGCAGGCAGTTTGATCACGGGTGCCGTCTGCTTGAAGACCTTACCGCCGCGTTCAAGGACGAAGTGGTTATGAGTGGCAACCTCGGCGAAGACAATACTCAACGGGATTGAGTAACGTTCGCCGATCCATCTGTACCAGCCCCACCATGGAGCACCTAGATCCTTTTGAGTCTCGCCGCCAAACGAGACGATTCCTTCTAGTACGGCACGGCTAGGCCATAACCAGCGATACCAACCAGTTTTGAGATCAAGAGGTGCCAGTGTTTGGTGAGTCGTATAGGGCACGAACGCGGTATCCGGCGTATCAGTCGCCCAATCCCTTACGCCATCACCCAGAATCATTCGACGAGTGAACTCGGTCGGTACGCCAGCCCGTTGTAATGCTGCCCGATCGGAGATGAAATGATCGTCCGCTCCAGAGAAGCTTGCGAAGCCAATTTCGAGCGTCTCTCGAGTGATAACTCGCCCTCCAACCTGAACAGAAAATCTTCGACGTCCAATAGCAGACTCCAGCCGAGACACGGCCCGTTCTTCAATTTTTTCAAGAAGCTCAACAGCTCCCCCGCCGCTAATGCTCCAAGGATGTTTTGCGAAAGTCGCGCGTGCCATGTCGCTGACGCTGAGAAAGTCTGACTGAGAGTCCACTTCATCGATTTGCCTGATGATGGCCGACCAGACGAGTCCGCAAGCCGGATCATCCGGCCTAGTTGGCTCGCCCTTAATACCCATCAATGTTCGCACCGCATCACCCACCGGTGCTCGATGGCGGCCGAACAGGATCACAGTCGGCGTGCCGTGCCCCGGTATGTAGGCGCCCGATGTATCCACCACATGCGTGAGGTCCAGTCGAGGCAGTACCTTCTCGATCAGCTTGCTGCCAAACTCGCGCTTCATGAACGAGTTGGACGTGATCAGCCCAACAAAGCCCGAGGGCCGACCGTTACCCGTCAGCGCAAGTTCGAAGAAGCGCTCGGTAAACGGCGCACCCAACGAATACTTCATATGGCAACTGGCGTAGCGCTGCCGGTACGCTGCATTCAGCGCCGTATCCCTGACAATGATGTACGGCGGATTGCCCACCACCGCGTGGTACTGCCGCCCCAGGATGCGATTAACCTCTTCTAGGTCCTCACTGGCGTACGCATGCGCAAGCTCAGTCCCAGCATAAGCTTCAGCGGCTCCAAACATGTCATCAGTGGCTGAAAGACCAAAGCGCCTACCATGCAGCAGACTGTCGCCAATAGCCACATTCAGTTTGAAGTTCGGCGCTTCAGAAAGACGATGCACGTCGCTAACCTTGAGTGCAGCGACGAACAACCGGAAGCGCGCAATAGCCACGGCAAACGGATTCAGATCGACGCCCGCCACGGCGTCCAATGCTTTCTGCGCGACATCACGCCGATTGCGCGCGGGTTCGTTACGCGCCCATTCATCCACGAGCCGGTAAAAGCCGCCCAGCAGAAAGTGCCCGCTGCCACAGGTCGGATCGATCATCCGCACTTCTCGGAACCCGAATTCGCGGATCGCCGGTGTCAGCGTGCGGTCGAGAATGAATTCCTCGACGAACTCCGGCGTTTGCAGCAGCGCATAACGCTTGCGGGTGGCCTCAGAGAGGTCCTGATACAGATCGCCAAGGAAGCGCGTGTTCCAGTCGGGGTCAGTGAAATCGTGGAACAGCGTGCCGGTGCTCGGGTCCACCTTCTGCCAGCACTGACGCAGTTCCATCGCGGCATCGCCGCTGATGCCCAGTCGGAAAACCGGGTTGTGCACCTCATCGAAGAACGTATGCAGGCCGGGCAGCGCACCCGCTTCGCGGAATGCGCCCAGCAGATATTCACGGTCGCTATGCGTCGGATGCGCCTGGAAATACGCCTCGTGCCGATCGCGTGCTAGCGCTAGCCGGCCTGACTCGGGCGTGCCGCCCAGCCACGGACGATCCACGAGACTGTTGTCCTCGATGAAGCGGATGAACACGCACGAAAGCAACCAATGCACGCCGGCTTGGGTAATGACCTGATCCGCCCAGCTTTCGAAGGTCTCGGCGGTCCGTTCCGCGTCGCGCGCAGCTTGCCATTCAGTGGTCAACCCGGTCTTGAGCTCGGATACGTCGGTGATACGTTGGCGCAGATCGTCTTCCAGCCGCTTGAGCTGGCGTGCGAGATCGGCGAGAAGTTGCGTGGCGTTAATCAAGATCTTCTCGTTTCTTGTCGGTTGTAGCGTGTGATTGTCAGTGCGCCTGTGCAGCAGCCGCTGCGCGATGCGCTTCATCGACCCAAGGCCGGGTGAGCGCACTCACGGCACTCGCATTGACGAGGGGAACTGGCGTTGAATCGATAAAGGCAACACCGGGCTCGTGGCAGGGCAGCAGCAGCCATACGGCAGGTGTGCGTCCAGGGCGGCCCGCGGTCGCCTCCAGTTCGCTGATTACGTTCATCAGGTCGTAGCGAGCCAGCAATCCCGCATTGACGACCAACAGCGGGGCCAGGCTGTCCAGCAAGGCCTTCATCAGCGCCGGGACAGTGCGCTTCACGAGACCAAGCAGATTGCGCCAGTCGCGTGAGCCTGGTTCGGCGCCGTCTGCACGCAATACTACAGACCAGTCGACGCCCAGCACCGCGGCTTGGGCGCGCAGTTCACGCAGCAACAACGCGTCAACGCTTAATCGCTCCAGCCCTTGCGGTCGCAGTTCGGTTGTACCGAACCGCTGCAGCAGCGTTGCCTCTGCCCGCCGCGCAACGCGCGGCTCCGTCGTCAAAACCAGCAGGCCACCTTGCTTGAGGCTGTGCTGTAAGCGGTCTTCTATTGCTTTTGCGTCGACTACGGCGGCAGCCATACGCGGCGACGCACCGTTACCGGTAGTCGAATAATTGACGAGTCGGGTGGTTGTGCCGACCGTTGCGTTGGCTCCCAAACTCTGTCGCCGGTAGGCACCGGCGCCGTGATCGCAGGACGGATCCCATTGCAGTGGCGCACCGGCTTCTTCCAGCAGACGATCGAGGTCAGGTCGCTTCGGCAACGGGTCCGCCTCGGGATAGCGGCCATGCACCCGATCCTGCAATTCACGAACCTTCAGCTCCACGGCACCGATCAGCGCGCCCATCGATTGTTTCAGCGCCATCAACGCCGACATACCACGCGGATAGATCTCTTGCCGACTGGAGAGCGCCGCCTGGCGCGACGCCATCGTCGCGAGGCGAAGCAGGCGAGCGGAAGCGACAGGCGGAATGGCCATTGCGTCGTCAGCGTCCAGATCGACGCCGTACGGAGACGGCGGCGACACCGCTTCGAGCGCTTCGAGCACGCGACCCGGTGGCATTAGAGGTTCCGCTAACGCACAGGTGTCCGCCACCGTGCCCAAGTGGCGCGCGTAATCGGCCCATGGCTGGGATGTCGCGACGAGCGCGACCGGGCTGTGCTCGAAGATTTCGAAGCGGGGCTTGTCGAGGTGCGATTCGGCTTCCAGTGCCGCCCGAGTAACGGCGCAGGCAAGTCGCAGGCGCTCGGTATCCTCCTGGATCGCACACCCACGCAGCGCCAGGAGCGCGAACGCAACTTCGTGAGCGGTCATGACCTGCCCCTGAGACGTAAGCAGCGCATCGAGCTGCGTGCGGAGCTCGGTGAACGCCTTGTGCTTCAGCCAGCGCTCGCGGGCCTTGATCAAGGCTGTTGTCAGCGTGCCACGGTCCAGACCGGACGCCAGAGACGCGTCTCCCAACGTCGGCCAGTAGCCATCCTGGACTTCGTCATCCAGGCCCAAGTAGTATGCAAGCGCGGCTTCTTCCGGGCGGTCGTCGCCGGCGGGTCGACGCGGAAGCAGGATTTCGGCCAGCTCGTTGACGGTTATTGCACCCTTGGCGTCCTCGCCGTCGTCATCGCCGCTCGTGTGCAGACTGCCACGCCCCTGGGTGAGGTCGGGCCTCAAATACGCCAGCTCCTTTGCCTTGTTCCGGATCTCCTTGCGGATCTTGTCCCCGACGCCTCGCAGATACCGGAACCTGATGCGGTCGACGGCGAGCAGCTCGCGCGCGTTGTGGATACCCATGCGCTCAAGCACGTCCTGCGCTTCCAGGCTGTAGCCGAGTTCGGCCATCGTGGTCTGGATCGTGGTGGTCAGCGCGATGGCTTCGAAGCTGTCGGTCGCGGGCGGATGCGTCGTGGACGCGCGTTCGAAGACGTGGCGCCAGGCTCGAAGCATGTCCTCGGCGTTATCGTGACGTTCGCGGAAGTCGCGCCGCAATGCCTTCGAAAAGAACTCTGCAAGGGGCTGCCGCACCACGGGATCGAAGACATCCGACTCGATGGTCGCCTCGACATCGAGCATGGCCGGCGCTGTCCGGCCATCGCCCCAACGCGGCGGCTTGCCCACTGCCATTTCGTAGAGCGTGACTGCCGCGGCGAAGCGTTCAGCCGACAGATCCCATCGTCGGTGAGGACGAAGCGAGAGGAAGGGGTCGAGGTAGGGTGGCGTGCCTGCCGTGAGATTCTCAGCAGGCGTACGCGTCAACGAAAAATCGAACAGCACGAGCTTGAGCCGCTTCGTGCGCGATTCCGTGATGCCGATGTTGTCGGACTTGATGTCGCGGTGGATGACGGCCGCGTCCTCGATGTGCCGCACGGCATCGATCAGTTCTTCGCCGAAGCGCTGCAACATGTCGAGCGAAAGCCGCCCTTCGCGCTTGAGCTTCTGCGCGAGCGTTTCTTCGCCGGCTCGCTTGAGCAGCAATGCGGTGCGGCCCGCGACAGTGCGCTTTTCCCGCAGCGCGACGATGTTCGCGTGTTGCAGCTTGCCAAGCGCATCAGCTTCTGCTTCGAGGTTTTCGCTCCGGGACGGATTGACGGCAACCTTCAGAACAAGTTCTTCGTCGCTACCGTCCGGGCGCACGAGCAATGCGTCGCTGGACGAGCCCCTGCCCAGTCGCTTGAGGACGGTGAAACCACCGTCGACCCGGTCACCAGGGCCGGCACGGCTCGGATCGACGGTGCGCTCCGGATCGGGTGCGGTGAGCTCGTCTTCGACTTTATCGAGGTCGTCGAGGAAGCCTTGGACCGTGTCATATCGCGTCACGACTTCCGGATTGGTGGCGAATTGAACGAGTTCGTGCAGCCACGCGCTACAGCCATCGAGGACGTCCGAAAGACGCAGGCCGGGCCCGAGCCGCAACTTGTCCGCAAGCTCCAGGGTCGAGGTGGCGGGAGCCTGCCCACTAAAGATCAAGTAGGTGAGGCATCCAAGCGAAAAGATATCCAGCTCCGCTCCATGAGCTGGATCGGCACGTGTTGTTTCCGGCGCGAGGTAGACGAGGCCAGGATCGTCGACGTAGGCCTCGACATGCTGCGTACCGGTGGTGTAATTGACGCTGCCGCCGGGGGAGGCCGCCTCGCGCGCAGCCGTTTGCCAGTTCATCAACTGTACGCTCAGCTCCCCGCTTTCGACGCCACGAACGAGCACGCTTTGCGGACCCAATGCGCGATGGAACAGGCGACGCGAATGGGCGAACTTGAGCACTTCCGCGATCTGGCGCACGAGCGCCAGCCGGTGGCCCGCGTGCATTCGCTGGCCGTGGTCGCGAATCAGGTGATCGAGGCGGACCGCCTTCGGATCGTGATCGAAGATGAGGGCCGGCCCGAGCTCGGTGTCCTTGTAGTCGCGGCAGCGCAGGATGCCGCTGTGCTCAATGCCTTCGAGGATCTTGAATTCGCGCTGGGCCTGGGTGACCCGCGCCTGACGCTCTTCCGGGCTGGTGGCGTTCGCGAGATTGTAGATGCGCACGCGACGCTGCACGTCGACGCTGACGTGTTGGGCTACCCACTCCTGATAGCTGGGGCCGTCCACGATCATCTTGCCCAGTTGGTAGTCGCCAACCTGCCGATGCTTGTTCGACGGACGGATTCCCGCTTCCGTCAACCCGTGCGCGACGGCACGAACCTGCTGGCTGTCCACCGGCGGATGCTGGCTGGGGCGAACGCCACGGGAGAGTGCGCCCAGGATTCCGGTGTCTTCGATGTCGCCCGGGCGGCCTCGAAGGAATACGCCGGAGCGTGCGTGTCCCTGCAGCTTGCAATGAAGCGTCGTGGACGACAGGAACACCAGCGGCTCAATGAACGGCAGCCGGACCTTGGCCTTCACCACCGACCGCTGCCGTCGCAGCAGGCTAGCTAGGCGTTTCGATTTCCGGTCCGTGAGCAGCAGTGGGTTGTCCACCGAGCGTTCGCGGCCATCTGTGGACCATGTCCACGTGTGAGCGTCGCCGGAGACGGTCCCCGGCCGCGACTTGATCTCGATGATGAAAAGGCCGGCAGGCGTCAGCGCAAGCGCATCGACTTCGTTGACCTTCCCTTCGTCGTCGATGAACTCGAAATTCGTCCAGACGTGCCACGGGTCGCGATCAGGCAACTGCGCGCGTAGCCACTCAAGCGCTTCGCGCTCCCACGGGAAGCTGGATTCAGCGATGACATGCCATCGGTTGGCGCTCAGGCTCATATGTGGCGCTCCGCCTCGTCTGGAACATATTCAAAAAGTTCTGCGGTTCCGCACCGGAACAGCTCGCAGAGTTTGCTGATCGCCGGTAATTCGACGCGCGTGGCCGTCTCGTTACAAAGAGACGTCACCGTACTGCGGTTCAAGCCTGTTATGCGGGCGACGTCGGAAACGCGCAGCTTGTGGCGGCCCATCAGGGTCGACAGATGGCAGCGGATCATAGCGGAATACGGAGGGCGGAGTGCTGCGCAGAATAACATTTTTCTTTGGGCAATACACGAAGAATGCCATGCTCGGCTGCAGTTCTTTCTCTGGCGCAGTCCCTGGTGCATCACGGACACGCTGATGCCGCCAGCCCTATCCGGACCGGACGGACCAGAAATGAGCAGAAACACTACAGCCTTGACTCGCTGACCATCAACGCATGTGGAAGCGAGACGCTGCGCTTCTTTCTCAGCGCGAGGGACCGGGTCGCCAATGGATGTCGAACCTCTTCCTAGGCTCACGATCTTCCGTCGAGTTTTGCCCACTGCATCAGGCTCTTTTAAGCTGGTCAGCGCTGCAATAGTCGCAAACCTGTGATCCAAGCTATACCGAAGGCGAGGCGACATTGCCCAACTACGGTTTATCGGTATGAATAGGAAAAAATAATGAACGACAGGGGACACTTCATGCCATACAAGCGCACGATAGAATGTCCGCATTGTCCTTTTCCATCAATGATTTACGACGATGGATAATTTACTCATACCGGTCACTCTTAATAGCTCGCAGAGGCGACCAATCCGGACAGTTCGGGCAGGTAAACGGAAGAGTCGTATGCCTGCAGTTTCAACTCTAACCTTCCGGGAACTCTCGGAAAAGATGCAACAGCGTGTGGACAACGGGGATATCCCTGCTTCAGCACTGCCCAACTTGAAATCCGCCCTTCGGGCGTTCCTGGCTAACTTCGACGTTTCAGAAGAAAGCACTGTTGGCTCGTTGCTGCGCAGCTCGTACTACCGAAACCTTCGCCTCCACGTAGAGAAACTGCAAGCCGAGGGTCGCGATAAAAGCTATATTGCAAATCGCAAAAGCCTGATGGGCAAATGGTGCTCACTGGTAACGCATCTCGATCGCGTCGACGCAGCCGGAGCGAACTGCATGTCCCCGTTTCAGTCGGCGCTAAGTGAGCTGCTCACGCGAAGCAGGACGACCGTGGCAGGCCTGGCGCGAGCGGCAGGTATTTCCAAGAGCACCCTAGGGGGCTGGCTCAAAGGAGCATTGCCGAATCCCCGCGCGGTCCCTTCGTTGAAACGGCTCGAGCGATTCTTTGCGCTGGATTCAAATACCCTCCTAAGCTTGGCATACGAGCGCCAGTATTTCAGACCGGTCGAGACCGCGTCGGCCATAAAAATCCCATATCGGGCTAGATTAGCTGCGGCTACTCAGGACATGTACCGTCTGAAGTGCGTCTCCGATTCGTTGGCACGAGAATGGTCAGACCTCGTTACCCACAAAACGGAGAAGCTGCCTGAGCTACAACGATATTCGCGCGGCGTTTGGGTCACGACGGACCTCGTCACGGAGGCGGAAACCGACCGCAACCGGTACTGCTTCACGAAAGGTAAATACGTTCCCACGGCGCGGATTGTCTGGGTACATGTAACGTGTTTCCTTGGGTGGCTTAACCGCACACGAGAGCGAGGCGGCGCAGGGCTCAGCAGTGACGAGGTGCAGACGCTCGCGTGGTTTTCGAGCAAGCGGATGGTTCATCGCTACTTGAAATGGAGGATTGAGCGAGCTGAAGAGAAAGTGCATGGCGGTGTGCTCGAATTCGCAAGCTTAGTTGCATCGCTCAACCACCCCCAGCACGGCTATCTCACCCAGATGCCCGAACTCCGGGAGAGGCTACCGGAAGGCCACCGGCCGCAAGTTTGGAAAGACGCATGCCAAGAAGCCTACACTTGGGCCGCTGAGACGAAGAAGAATCTACAGGTGGCTGGAGTTGAGCTTTCGAGGGAGCCGATGGCCCCCATCAAGACCGTGCTGGAACTCGACGACCCGCTCGAGGCTGTCGCGGACATGATTTCTCGAATGAAGAGTTGCCGACCAATCACTGGTGGTGCGCACGAGGCTATTTGGGCGCGGGACCTGCTCCTCATCAAGCTGATGGCGTCGAATCCATTGCGCGCCAAGAACATGAAGTTGCTCACCTATCGCGCTGACAACACAGGCAACCTCTATCGTCGCCCAGATGGGCGCTGGTTCATCCGGATCGAGAAACGTGCGTTCAAGAATGCCAAGGGAGCTGCAAAGAGCCGAGACTATGACATGCCCGTCAACCACGTGGCTTGGGCAGACATCGAACGCTATCTGAATGTCTATCGCCCTATGCTGCCGGACGCCGACAAGGTGGACTTCGTCTTCCTGTCTTCAACGGATGAACAGTCAGAGGGCTACGTCGGCGTATGGAAATCCTTGAATCGACGGGTTTTCTACCTGACGCGTCGCTATTTGTGGGACTGCCCGGGCATCGGAACACATGGCTTTCGCTACATCATAGGCACCGCCACGCTGAAAAAGGCACCCGGGGCCTGGGATGCAGCTGCCGCCGTTCTCCATGATGAGGTTGACACGGTAAAAGCCCACTACGCCCATCTGCGCCCCTCCGATGGTGGCACCTTCGTGCACACGCTGCTGGACTCTGCCTTCGCGCGGATGTGACCCGAATGCACGGCCGTGCGTCGCACTCGACATGCGGTCTCTGTCGGCTGTCGCGGATCAGTCGGAAGCGGAGGCGCGGGCGGCCGTGAATGTCGCGGTGATTCCTGAACTTCGCGTGTCTGCCTGCATCAGGCTCTGGCTCCCGATACTCGTGAACCGTTCGGGTACCACGACAATCTTCGCATGCAGGTTGGGAAGGCAAAAGCGCTTGTACCCCGCAACCATCAAGGTCTTGACGGTGGCAGGAGACGAAGATCCAGTGCCGAAGGTGTCTGCATCGAAGAGAGGTCCAGACCCGGGGTTGCCCAGCCGTCGCTAACATCTGTTCAGATGTCGCTCGATGAGGTGAGGCGAGAGGGCACGTGGACTCGGTGACAGGGCCCGGCAGACCTGCACCGAGGACCTGAATGACCTCGAGTAACCAGTCTGACGGCAGTTCCAGTGACTGGCGGACTTGCGCCGGCAATGCGCTGGAACTGTCCTCCGAACTGTTGTCGTCCCAAGGCGCATACGCCGCGGCCATTGGGACAGCAGCGCTAACATTCCGCCTGCGCTACCCAGTCGAGGCGTCACAGATGCCCAACTACAGTTGCGACAGCAGCTCAGTCGCCGGTGGCCCACTAGATAAAAAGCGGAGGTCCTTCCCGCTGGTCAATTGTTGCAATTGAGCAACCGACTGTTGCTGAAGTCGATGTAATCCGCTCGACACGATGTTTGTCGACGAAATCTCGCATGTCGATATGGCAGTTCTCCCGAAATCGCGCGGAAAAGTCCTGATTTGCGCCCGGATATACTCGCTGAGGCCCCAAGGCAAGCCATGGCAGCAATCGTGGCGCGGAGCCAGTGGAGCGCTGGACTGGAATTCATTGGGTCAGTCGAGCGCAGTTAAAAGAGATCGCTTCGTCCCTTAGGCATGCGAATAACTGGTCTGAAATGCAGCCAGTTGTGCCGAGGGACAAACGTGGCAAACTCAACGCGCAATATGGCTTCCAAATCATTCAAGACCGTCCTGGAGTACGCTTCCAATCAAAGGCTGGATCGGAAGTTCGACCGGGCTGCACAGCTTTCCCTTCAGGACGCGGTGCGTTCCATCTTACCTCGCCATCGTGCCGCGGCTTGTATGCGCCATCGGCTCGGCACGCGCATCACGGTTAGCAAGACCGCCTCTGGCGCAACGCGGCTCGGCGGGGTGATGATCTGCGGTGCCCACCACATCTGCCCTGTCTGCCACTCCCGGAAGCTGGCAGCGCAAAAGGCCGAGCTGTCGCGTGTAGTCGCCGCCCATGTCCGGGCAGGTGGCTCGGTTGTTGACGCCGTTCTCACTGTTCAACATCACGCGCACCAGAAGTTGACCACCGTGCTCAAGAAACTGGACGATAGCTGGAAAACATTCCGCTCCGAACCCGTATGGCGGGAACTTGTTCGGGATCTTGGAGTTGTCGGATTCGTACGCCGGCTCGAAGTCACTGTCGGGCCGAACGGATGGCATCCGCACCTTCACGTCTCCTTTCTCTGCGATCCGGCGGTCGCACCTAGAGACAATGTCCTTGCTCGCGGGAGCCGCCAAAAAGCACTCGATGGTGCTTTTGCGGTACTTTGGTCCGCATGGCGAATTGCGACGGCCAAGGCCGGTGCAGCCTCCCGCCGTCAGGCTTTCTTTTCCGCCACGGTGAATGGCGCGATAGAAGTGGAGCGAATCATTCAATACACGATGAAAAACATGGGCTACTCCCATGACAAGGACGGCAGCTTGACGCCGATAGACCTCCTGCGGATCGCACGCGACAGCGATCCGAAATCAGTGGAGCGCCTCGAGGCCGCACGACTCTTTCGTGAGTACGCGGACGCGATCCGCAGCAAGCGCGCGGTAATGCTTGGGGGCGTGGCCCGGACTCTCACCGGATTGGACGCCGATGACAAGGAAGAGCCCGAAGTGCTCGGCACCGTGTCAGCCGAAGCATATGACGTGATCACCAAGCACCCCGACGCACGGGACGGTCACCTCCGTGCGGCGCTCGCGTCGGTCACGTCACGTGAAGGGCTGATCGACGTGGTGAAAAGGGCCGCGCAACTCGCCGGACACCCGAAATTGCCGGATGGATGGTTGACGTTAAAAACAGGCAGATTTTCTGGTGGCGCGGAGTCAATCCGTAGTGGATGTCAAGCAGGAACGCGCCAGCAACCGCAGACAGTATTCGTAGGCGCGACCCTGCCCATCTTGATACGCAACGGTAGCGGGAGCCAAAATGTGAGACTTTCAGCCCTGCCAGACAAGGTGCGGCGGTCTGTGGGAAGCATCGGGTGAGACTTCCGAAGTACATCGCTTGGCGGTTTCAAGGGTGAAGCGCAACGGGGTTAATGAAACGCAGGCGGAGGCAGTGAAGCGGCTTCGAGCATGCGTGCGAAGACCTCCAGAGGCGAGTGAAATGCGTGCGTAGCACGTGGCCTGCTATTCATGCTGTCAGCGATGGCGTCAAGTTCATCCTGGCTGCACACGGACAGATCCGTACCTTTGGGCAGGTACTGACGCAGCAACCCGTTGGTGTTCTCGCAGGTGCCGCGTTACCGCTTCATCCTGCATCAGCGAACCCACACTTTCGGTCTGCAAGGGACTTCGCGGTCCCGCAGTGGCGGCCAATTTAGGCACCAGTCCACAGCATTGCCAGTTCCTCAATGTGTAGCATGTCGAACGACGACTCATTGCCTTCGAACAGTGAACCCATGACCGACGATGACTGCGCAACCCAGTCCCGCGCTTCCTCGGCCCAGCCTTCGGGCGCGCTGGCAGGCTCAGGCTTGAGCGCGCAGCCGTTCACGAGCCGCAGCACTTCCCAGTCCTTCAACAGCTTGTACGCGGCCGGCCTTCCAGTGATTCCGAATACGACCCGCCCGCTCGCCTTCGAGCCGCCGGTGACCTTGCTGGATACAGCGATCACACGCACCGGCTCCGGCAAACCGTCAACGAGACAGAAAACGCCGTGAAGCAGAGCGGCCTCTTGCAGCGCCTTCTCCATCAGCGCGTGCCCCACGCCCATCAGGTCTTCAGTCCCCGTCGTGGCCTTGCGGTCGAAGTGCAGATTCTCGTAGCTGCGGCGCATCCGGTGATTCTTCGCCCACTCGTCAGGCGTTTTGGCCCACATGCGCAGACCCTCGACTTTGGGACGGCGCCGGTTGAACGTCAGCGAGCCTTGAACGAAGGGAAGCAGATCCGGCAGATCAACGGGTGGCACGTCCTTGAGCGCGGACAAGTCGAATCCGTCTGCGCGTCCAAAAAGATCCCGCACGGCCTCGAGCGCGGGAGCACCGCCAAGCGTTCCTGTCTGCTCGTCGAACCACGCGTTGAGGCGTTCGGCCGGAACCGTCGCCGCGCGCGAGAACAGCTGGTCGAAAATTTCTGGGCTGCTCATGCCAAGCACCAGTTGCAGCAGGTCTTCCGGTTCGTCCATTGCGGAGCCAACCGCGCGCATGATGCTGGCGAGTTTGCTCTCGAGCTTTTGCCAGATCATCGATTCGACGGTGTCGGGATTGCGCAGCGACACGACTGAAACGGCACACTTCTGGCCATAGCGATTCAGACGTCCGACCCGCTGATGCAGCCGCATTGGGTTCCAGGGCAGGTCGACGTGAATCAGTGCGCTGCATCGCTCCTGAAGATCGATGCCCTCGCCGCCCGCTTCGGTCGACACGAGAAAACGGATGCGTCCCTTGTTGAACGCCTCACACGTATCGTCGCGGCGGCTTTGCAGGGCCGTTGTTCTGCCATCGGGAAGCGTCACCTGTGCGAGCCGATCTTCACCGTTCAAAATGCCGACCGTGTTCTGCCCGAATTCTGCCATCAGCGCTGATACTACCTGTGCCTGCGTCTGCTTGTATTCGGTAAAGAGCAATACCGACTCGCCGTCAAAACGGCGCCGGATGACTTCAATGACCTTCCGGACGCGGGTTTCTTCCCTGACCAGGCGCCCTGCTGCGATCAGATCGTCGAGATAGCGGCCCTCGTCCTCCATCAGCTGAAGCTGGGCGCGCTTTGTTTCGCGTACCCAGGCCTCGAGCGCATCGAACGTCTCATCTCCCTCCGTCTCCGGCTGCAGGTCGAGTTCGTTGCGAGACCGGATGGCTTCGTTCCTTAGCCGCTTCTGACGCGTCTCCAGCGCCGCCAGCACTGCGGCAATCGAACTTGACGCCAGCTTCTGCAGCGCGATCAGCACCAGCATGACCCGGCCTCCTTCCGTCCGATTCAATGAGGATGCGTAGGCGCGCCCTTCCATGATGAACTCGGACATCAGCTTGTAGAAGGCTTCTTCCGCGGGCGTGTACCTGAACGTCTCCGGATACTGTTCGACGGGTTTGAAGAGGCGCTCGCCATGCATGTCGGTGGCTTTCTGCTTGGCGTTTCGAATCAGATAGCGCGGCAGCGCGGCGAGCATCGCTGCTTCGTCACGACTGGGGCCGAACACTTCGCGATCCACCAGACTCATCAGCGACCAGAAGCCGCGATTCTTGCCGCGATGAGGCGTGCCACTGAACAACACGCACGACTCCACCTTGGCCGCCAGTTGCAACTTTTCGAGCAATTCGAAGCCGAGCGTGCGCTTTCCGCTGTCGTCGACATTGAGATGATGCGCCTCGTCGACTATCACCATGTCCCAGGCTGGCGCCTCAAGCAGCCGTTCGTGACGGCCTCGATTGTCCGCGCGCATCGTCGGCAGTGACGCAATGACCGCATCGTGCACTCCCCAGAAATCCGTGCGTTGTGTATCCAGATCCGGTCGATAGATGCCGGCGCGGATGTCGAACATCGATTTCAGGCGCACCTGCCACTGCGCGACGAGATTGGCAGGGGTCAGAATGAGAATGCGCTGCGCCTTGCGGCTGGCGCGAAGCGGCCACAGGATCAGGCCGGCCTCGATAGTCTTACCCATGCCCACGTCATCGGCGATGAGCAGGCGGATCGGCCAATTGCGCAAGGCACGGTGGCAGACCCACAGCTGATGGGGCAACAGCGAGATGCGTGAGCGTGTGAATACACCCCATGCGTTGTTTACTGATTCGATGGCGGCGGCCTGAACCTTGAGGCCCACCTCGAGGGACGACGACAACGCGGCAGCCGGCGTGACGTCCGAAACCGATGCGATGGGGTCAAGCTCCCGGCAGAACACCTGTTCGATGCGCTGTGCGAAGCGGACGACCGCGGTGTCGCCGTCGATCATAAGAACGCTGCCTTGGCCGAGGCCGGGATGCATCACGGCCATGCCGGCGGCGATGGCCGTGTGCGTGTCGCCGGTTCTGAGTGGCGTGCTCATAGCAATTCCCCTTCTTCCGTTTCCCATGCGCCCCGTTCGTCGCGAGTCGTGCTCCATCGCACGACATCGCGCTGCAGCCCCGCGTCGTGCGCGAGCAGGATGAGCGGAATGTCAAAATCACCGCAGAAGCTAGCACGATCGACGTCGCCAAGCTCGTCCACCAATGCTTCATGAATCTTGGCGCTAGTGTCCAACCCAATGTGCCCCATCGCATCGAGCAGGGCGCAGACGGATTTTCCGGGCATGAATGCCATGCTTTGCGCAACCTCCGTATCCAGCACGCCCGCGCGCAGCAGTTCCCGGATCACGAGATGGTGGCCGACACGCAGCGTGCCGCTCAGCGTCGCCGCGTCGATGCCCGAACCGCTGAGCGATGCATCGGTGGCAGGCGTGAGAAGATGCGCTGCCTCCCGCGCATCGCGATACTGCAGACCGCGGAAGAGTTCGACATAGGTCTCGAACCACCGCGCCACGCGATACAACCGCGGAAAACAGTCCATCCACAGTTCGAATTCGTTGCTCACGTGTGTCGTTTCCGCATATTCGCGCAGTATCGCCATCCACTCTTCGGCTGCCGAGTCCGGATCGAGCTGGCTGATCGTGTACCACCAGCCTCGCTGCTCCAGAAAATCGAGGAAGCCGCGGTTCTGTGCATCGCGCACACGGCCAAAGCGCCGGAACACGCCCAAGCTGAACAGGGTCATCCAGGTTTCGCGATGAGTGGGATCATCTGCGAGACGCTGCCTGTCGATCCTTTGCGGCCAGAGTTCGCGCTCGTATTTCGGCAAGTGTTCATCGCGATGCGCCTCCCACCAGTCATGGATGATATTGAAATCGAGTTGCGCCGCCGGGTCGTCAAGCTCGATCTCATCGTCGTCCGCGCCGTCTTGCGAGAGGCCGAGCGATGAAAGCATGAAGCTTCGTGTCCGGTCCGGCAGATCGGCCAGCAACGCGTGTTCGGCATGTAGTCCGGTAATCCACTCGTTTTTGAGCGGCGAGGATCTGATTGCCCGCCATACGAAGTCCGAATTGAGATTGGCCGCTAGCCAGGCGATCGCTGCCTTCTGCCGCTCGACCGTCTCGGCCCCGACGCACCACCGCGCGATCTCTTGTGCGAGCCACGTGCGCCCGTCCAGGTATTCCTGCATTGTTTCCCATGCTTCTGCGTCGGTCTCATAAGCCGTATCTGGGAGAAAGTCCGGCGATGCCAGCCGCCTGAGGGGATCGTCTTCACTCATGCGCGTGAACAGATTGGCAGCGGTTTTCCAGGCGCCCGATTGCGCGCGTAACTGTATCGAAGACAGAGCAGTGCGCCATCCGAGTTCCATGACATTGGTCAGCGGCCACGCCTTGACCACGGCCGCCAGCCTGACGAACTCCTCCGGACTCACTTTGCCGGACGAGCCCAGCGCCTGCGCGACAATCACCCGCGACAACTCGTCGACCGAGGCATCATCGTCGGCGCCCGGGCGGCGTTGCAGCCAGTCGCGCACTTCGCGCACGCACCACGAAACTGGAGGAAACGCGGCGGTGAACGGCGGCCAGCCGAGCAGCGTCGGCAGCAGCGTGTTGAACCGGTCGTACGCGATCGACAGCCGCAGCTGCTCGACCCGCACGAAGGCGGCCAGGCCGGCCTTGAGGCCGTTCGGCACGACCCCGCTGCGAGCGACTACGCGCGAGAAAAGCGTCGACGCAAAGGTTTCAGTCACCCGCGCATCCTGCGATGCATCGTCCGACGGTGCGTCCCCGAAAGCCTGCGACCAGAACCCGTACCAGAATTCCGCCGGGCTCGTCTGCGGCGGCACGGCCAGCTCGCGCGACCATGACGGCCAGTTCTCCCTTGTCTGCGTCAGCAATTCGGTGACGAGCGGCGCCAGGGCATCCGCCAGGCGCGTAGCAATCTCCAGATTTGTTTTCGCGCCGGCGCCCTGAGGCAAGCTTCCACGCCCCGTGTCGATGTCGAACCGTGCGTTGAGGATCAGGCCGGCGGCCGGCATGCCGCGCGTCGGCGAATTGACCCAGATGGCGGGCGCGGGATGCGCGGCGTTACCCTCGAAAGGAACAGGCTGGCCGTCCAGACGCATGGCCATCGCGCCGAACGGGCAACGCAACACGAGTAGGCTGCCGCGCGACAGCCCGCGCGCATGGGGTAGTAACGCGTCGCCGACTTCACACTGGGCGCCGGGCGCTTCGAGCAGACGCTTGGGACGCCAATCATACGTCTCGCCATCCACTTCGACATGCCGAATCTCCTGGGTGAACGCGGCACAGACGCCTGCCAACGCAGCGAATCGCTCCAGCAATCCATTCGCAGACTCCAGACGCAGCGGCAACTCGACGACGGTCGAGCGCAGACTCCCTTGCGTCTGGCGATAGGGCGCGGTGACCAATCTTCCCCCCTCGCTCAGCTCGGCTCGCTGCGGCAGACAGCCCGCGACGATCTCAAAGTGCAGACCGCCGCTTTCGATGACCGGCTCGTCTGACACGAGAAAAACACTCTTGAAGCCAAGCCCGAACTTGCCGGTCAGGCCGTCGTCTTCATCTTTGCCGGATGCGTTCAGCACTAGCATGCGCTCCAAGTCCTTCGCATGATCCTCGCGATATCCGCCGCGCTTGCCCGATGTGTTAATCGGCCGGCCCCAGTGCATGAACAGCACGCTCGTCGCAGTACACGCCACCACGAAGCGGCCGACTTCGGATTCGGCGTATCGCTCGCGCCCTTCGTCGTCCTGCATGGTCTGGAGTTCGAGGACGGCATCGTCTGCGTTCTGCAGCAATTCGAACGGAACGCTCGATGCCTCGTAGTGAAAGTGCTGCAGCTTTCTGCGAATGGCCGTCAGGATGGCGTGCTGCGCCGATTCATCGGTCTCGACTCGTCTCGCCAGTTCGTTGAGCGCCCGAACGAGCCGATCTTCGCAGTCACGCGAGTCGGTGCGCGCGCTCAAGGCGCTCTGACGTTCGCGCCTCGCTTTGTCCAGCAGCTTGATCGCCTCGTCGATCGACGGATGCTTCTTGACGGCAGGCCATTGGTGCACCAGAGTCGGCAGGCCCTCGAGAATTAGACTGCGGGCGACCTCCAGCTCGATTTGATCCGATTTTTCGAACAGGCCCCACAACTCTGTCAGGTCCACGCGCTTCTGGTTGTAGAGATGCTCGAAGAGTTCCTCCGCCGTACGCTGGAGAATCTGCTTCTGCTGCGCTTCGTCGAAGCGGCGCAGGCATTCCATCGGGCGCATGCGCACTTCCACACCATAGCCGCCGAGCCAGTTTAGCTTGCCGGCTAGCAGGGTCGACATCGAATCGATCTCGGTCAGCGGCAAGACAAGCTCGTCACCGGTCAGCGCGAGAACGTGCACTTCAGAGCCGGAGGACTCGACGAATTCCGGTTTCAGGATCGCGAAAGGCTGTTGCGGCGAAATATGCCCGCCCATCCATTCCTTCCGGTTGAGCGCTTTGTCAAAGCCCGGATCTTTCCAGTTCAGGCGCAAGAGATAGTCGCTGTAGGAAATGCTTCCGATCCAGCGCTCGCACAGCGGCCGCGCGGCACTGCCAAACAAGCCGAGCAATGCACCGATGGCCTGTCCGACGTTCGATTCCGCAAGCGGCTCGCACCATCGTTCCAGTGCGGCTCCGAGGTCAGCGTTCGAGTTGCCGCCGGTCGTGGCAGACGCGATCGGCGTCGCGAGCGTGCCATCGTTCTTGATGACGAGGTCAGACAGAATCGGCAGCGCTTCCTTGTGCAGCTGGCTGGATGCATTGATGCCGAACGCACCGGCCACGAGTTCCGATGCCGCCCGCCAGGTGCCGTCTGCGGCAGGCAGGCGCACCGCCGGCAACCGGCTCCTCAGTTCGTCGGGAGAAGCGCTCCTCGCCCATTCCCGGAGATAAATCAACCCCGCCTCCAGCACCTGCGGGCTTTGCACCTGATCCGCGAGTTCGGCCAGCACCGCCTCCACCCGCGCGACAGGAAGCGACTGGGCAATCTCGCCAAGCAGCGTCGCGGCATCCGTGATACTGGTCGCACTCGCGGCCTTGTACAGGACGGACCACGCAGGCAAGGACTGGAGCGATGGCAGCACGCCGCGCAACCGATCGAGCGCGCCAGCATCGAGCCTTCCCGCGCGGCCGACGAAATAGCCAGCATTTCCCATCATTTGCGCCAGCACGTCGAGCGCCTTGACGCCCGACGGCACGTGTTCCTTCAGCTGGTCGAAACAAGGATGATCGCGCACCGCGCACTGCAGATCGTCAAGACTTGCATAGGCGTACTCGCATTCCGCGGCGAGCGCGCTCAAGTCCATGCGCATGGTGTCGATGCGCACGAGACTGGAATGCGCAATCGTTCCACCGGACGCGAGCGGCAGCCAGGACACATCTGTCCACGCGCCCGAGATCTCGCCTTTGCCGAGTAGCGGCAGCAGCTCCATCAATTCGGACCAGAAAGCTGCCGGTGCCTTCGAGTTCAGCAGTACGCGCCCGGCCTCGGCGGCTGACCAGGAGGGAATGCACGCATGCTGGCGGCGCTTGTGCGCTTCATCCTCCGACTCGACGATGAATCGAAGGCCGTGCTCGAAACCGGGCGGCAGCAACGGTTCACGTCCGAGAAAACAGTTGTGTGCGGTGCCGAATTCACGCCGCTCATCACGATGCAACGGCAGGTTCACCCAGACAGCTTCGTCCTTGATGGCGCCGAGCAACATGTCCAGGTCGGAATCGGAGAACTGCTTCGCATCGACGTCGTCGAAGTGGTCGAGACGCCTGAGATGCTCGGTGACCGTCTGCTGATCCACCGGCCTCACCTTAAGAGCGAAGCAACTGTGGTCGGTCAGGTGGCGGCTGAGCGTGACGTCGAGCACTTTCCAGCTATCGGTTTCCACCATGCGCCAAAGCCGCACCCAGGGACCGTCCTCTCCGGACGGGTCTTTCCAGAGCGATTCGTCCGATCGGAACTGCGCAGCCGAGCCGTGCAGCAGATAACGCACGCCCTCGCGCACGGGCGCGATCGTCAAATCGGCGTCCGCGTCCGCGACTCGCCTGAGCAGCGGCGTGCGTTCGGCGGGCTTACCAAGAGCGGGCGCCACTGCTTGCATCCCGATGGCGCGGAATATCTCCGTCGCCTCATTGGTCCGCGGCACTTCCCGTTTGCCCGAATCATGTGCGGACCGGACGAGTTCCCCGACGAACCGGCCGACGACCATCGGGCCGAGACCCGGCACCGCACGTGCGAGCGTCGAGGTCAGGCCGAGCTTGTCGATGCCGTCCGCCGTCCGGAACAGCAGATGATGGCGATGAAGATCCAGCAACGCATTGAGCGAGCAGGCAACTTCGGCGGCGTCGGCTGCATTCGTCGCGCGTAGAATGCGCAGGCGAGGCCTGCGACGCAGCAAATCATGCTGCGCTTCCTCGTTCGGTCCGCCGGCTCGGATGAACGCGTCCGCCGCGTCGAGGCAGGACGCCATGTTGACGCCTTCCTCGATCAGCGCGCCCAGGCATTCCAGCCACTGCTGGACATCGGATGCCGACGGCGCGCCGCCCTCCGGTGCGAGATCGGCAGGAATGAGCAACGCATCCGTCCGGGTGTCGAGCAGGCGCCGATAGATCTCTTCCGGCAACGCGCGCCGGGCATCCTTGTCGCGCGCGCCGATACCAAAGCGCAGCGACGGCCGCAGAAGCCCGGTCACTTCCTGAAATAACGCGCGGTTATTTCGCAGCTCGGCTAAGTGCAAACCGCTCAGCGCGCGACGCAACGCCACGACGAGACGAACCTGCACATGCTCCATCGCGAGCGCCACGCTTTCATGCATGCGCAGAAACTCAAGCAGGTACCGGAGTTCGACCTCCCCGGCGAGCGTCGCGGCCGGAATTTCGTCAATGACGCGGCACACCGAGTCCTCGTCCCATTGCGGAACGGAATCACTGATGCATGGCGCCGTCGCGTCCGGAAAGACCGCGCCGCCGAGAGCATTCAAACCGGGAAGCGCGCGCCACGGACGCCCATGATCATTGTTGAGCGGCCTTGGCAGCGGAAGCAGCCTGTCTGCCCCTGCGACAAGAAGCTTCCACTCCGGACCACGGGGACGTAGCACGCGCGCCCAAGCGCGTTCGCGACACACGTGCGAGCCGAAAGTGGCGATGAATCCCTCGCCGTGCGCCCCAGCTCCGTTGGGGGCGCAACGCGTCAGCGCGTAAGTCAGATCTTCGATCGTGGCGTCGTCGAAACATTCGGTACGGACGTATTCGTCGAGCGCGGGCAGGAGCATCGGCAAGACGACGCGTTGCGCCAGGGACTGATTCCAGGCCAGTTGAACCGCAGACTCCGTGCTCACGTCGTTCGTCTCGACGACCGGGGCGGTGATCTGTTCAATACCCTCGATACCCCGCCGGCCCGCATCCACGAAGAACTGACCATGAAGCGCGATGCTGTATTCGCGCGAGCCGCCTGGAATCGCCGCCTGATAGCAGAATCGCTCTTCATCGGTAGGCAGGAAGACGGCCCACTGCAAGGACAGCTTTCCCTTGCGGCCATCTGCATGCGCAAACGCCACCGCGCCCTCCGGCTCGCCCTTGTCTCGCACCGATGTTCTGCGTCCCTGTTCGACGATGGCATTCGTCTTGGGCCAGCCCCTCAATTTCTGGATTCCTGCGAATGGTGGCTCGCCGATAAGTACCGCCTGCCTCGCCATGAAGTGCAGGCGCTGCTCCTTCGGACCGCCGTCATCGACCGTGCCGGAGATCGTCAGGCCATCCGTGCTGTGATCGAGACGCCGCGCGCCGTCGGCGAGATCGATCCGCAGACCGAAGGGCGGGCGCGATGCCGTTCCTGCGAATTCGACCGAGCGCAGACATCGAAGCATCGGCAACAGGCCGCCGATGCGCCGGTCCACATCGGCCTGGGTGATGAAATCCAGATCCCGTCCGGGATCGTCGCCGGGATAGCGGTCGATGATGGGCGCCGTGAACGTTCCGTCGACCTTCGGCACATGATTGACGCTACGCAACGGCACCCACAGCATGAACCAGCTCTGCCCCGGCTGCGCGAGTGGGCTCGTCCGTGCGATGTCGTTTAGCGCCCGCACGTCGCGCTCGGTGCAGTTTTCCCATGCCGCGTGCATGGGCAGGGAATGTTCCTCATCGAACCACGGGTTCAGGATTTCCTGATAACCGCGCTCACCATCGCTCGCGACGTAGAAAAACGCTTCGCAAAGATGGAAAACGCTCTTCATGCCAAGCCCGAACTTGCCAATCGCGCCGGTCTCCGCCGCCTTGCTGTTGACGCCGAACTTGGTGATCGCGCGCCGGTCCTCGGCTTTGAAGCGACCGTTGTTCAACACCCACAGCGCTGGCCCTTGAAGAAGCGGATGATCGGCCGTTGCGGCCAGACCATCGTGATAACCGAATATCAGCGACGTCGCGCCGGCGTCGTCGGCGTTCTGGACCAGTTCCTTGAGGATTGGAAAGCCCGACTTGTATCGGTCCCGCAGGTTATTGGAAATCAGGTTGACATAGTCTGTCGTGAATCCCGCCACGTGTTCCCCCGGTGATTCAGTTTTCTAATTGATGGTTCTCGCCGCCGCATTCCATGGTCGAACGCAGCTTCTCTCATGCGTCGTCGACCGGGCATTTCCGCTCCCGATAATATGTGACACTCTAGCGCGACATCGCGATTAATGTGTGGAGCAGCGAACATGTTTTTGCGCTTTCCCGACTCGCATCTGAAAGCGGACCGGACGACGCTTCCGGCAGTCTTGTTTAGACCGCATTTTTGATCGAATTGAGCTTAAAAAGCACGCCTGATCAGCGGTCGGCAACGACTATCGGCTGATAAAATTCTTGGACCAAAAAAAGGGAGAATCCGATGGGCACCGTGCGTAATCTTTCCATCCGCGTTCCCTGGCATGACGATGCTTGGAACGGAAACGTTTGCAGGGACCCGCTGGGCAATAGCTCCTGCATCGCGGTCAAGGTCGTGGCCGACGGACGCAAGGACGCATTTGAAGCGCAAGCGGCCGGCGAGTCGTTCAATTCGCTCGCGCCGGACACCCTTCCTCCCTGCCTCCGCTCGAGCGGATCGTTTCTCAGCCCGCACGCGCACGTCTTCGAAAGTGTCATGTCGTATTCGAGATGGAGTCAGGACCACAAACACATCAAGCCCCGTTCGATTCACGTGCCCGCATGGGGCGCGCTGACCATTCCCTATCGCTGGATGCTAAAGGAAAGCGGCTTCTCTTTAGCAGAAGAGCTGGGCCTGGATTGCAGCCGCGAGCAGGAACCCGGCAAACCGGATTGGCTGGAGAACACGAGCTGGATTCAAGGTTTGGACAATCAGACGGCGATGCTCGAAGCATTCGCGAATCCGCTCGTCGAAAACGAGAGCCTCGTGCTGTTCTATGCGACCCGGACGCCTTTGAGCGACAGCGAACGCCGTGTCCTACTAGGCGCGGCGCTCTTGTCTAAGAAACATCAACTTCAGGAGTACAGCTACGCCGGAGCGGGCCCCGACGCGCTGCGGACGATGGTGTGGGAGCGCCCCGTCCAGCACACCCTGCGGCAGGGACGCGACGGTCATTTCAGCGGCGGCTTCGTGATGCCTTATCACGCACTCCTTCGTCACTGCGCAGACCATCCCGAGATCGATCCCGCCGATTTCGTCGCCTACGCCCCGGACGATGTGCGGATTCAGTTCTCGTATGGCAGCGAGCATGTCACGCACGGCGCGGCCGCCGCGGCGCTGATGTCGGCACGCCACGCGCTTGAGCGCATCGCCGACCTGCTCGAAGGGCCGTGGGAAACCTACATCGAATGGATCGATGCCCGCCTGAGCGAACTGTGGAAAATGAACGGCCCGGCTCCCGGACTCGGCCCCGTGTTGTCGGCCTTTCATAACGGCTTCAGCGGCACGCTCTTCGCCATTGCGCTTTCCGACGAACTGCCGGTCAATGCAGACCCTTGGCCTGCCATCGATGAAATTTTCTCAGGTTCGCGCCAGGCGCCCGCGGGATCGCCTGCCGTCACCGGCATGCTTCGAAAGCGCTGGACGCACGAGAAGTCGAAACACTTCCGGCTTGATCTTCTCAAGCTGCTTTCCCGATTCGAACTGACTAGGGAACAGGCGAAACGCGCGCTCGAAAAAGACGCCGAAGAAATCGTCCACAATCCGTATCTTTTGTTCGAACGGGACCGGACGGAGGGCGATCCCATCGCGTACGCGACAATCGATCGGGGCTTGCTACCGGGCAAGGAAGTAGCGGCGGCTCATCCGCTTCCGGCTTGCTGCAATCCGGATTTGGGCGAGTATGACAACGAGCACCGGCTCCGCGCCGCCTGCGTCGAGCTTCTCGAAACAAGCACGGCGCGCGGGCACACACTGCTTCCCGCCTCAGAACTCGCCCACTACGCGGATGAACTGGATGTCGTGCAGCCGGTCCCACTGGATGCGGAAACAATTGAAATATGCAGCGGGAGTTTCGAACCCGTGGTGAAGGTGTCAGGCCAGGGAAAGAACGCGTCAGTGCAACTGGAGCGCTACGTCGCCACCGGCGCGTTGCTTTCGACCGCCGTGCGCGAGCGGCTGCAGAACAAGCCCCAGACAATCGAGGTCGACTGGCGCGGTCTCGTCGATAAGACGTTCGGCGCCGCGGCCCCAGATAATGTCGATGAGCACCAAGCTCGGACCGAGAAAGCGCTCGCACTCGAACGAATCGCGGCGAATCGGCTCTCAGTCTTGATCGGGCCTGCTGGTACTGGGAAGACGACCGTGCTCAAATTCCTCCTGAGCCGTGCGGACATCGTCGGATCACGGGTTCAGCTTCTCGCGCCAACGGGCAAAGCCCGTGTGCGGCTGGGCAAGGAAACGCAGCAACTTGGAACCGTGCAGACGGTCGCTCAGTTCTTGCTGGAAAGCAGATACGACGCCGATACCGGACGATACTTCATCAACAAGGATGCACCCAAGGTCACCGCGACGACCTGCGTCGTCGACGAGTCGTCGATGTTGACCGAAGATATGCTCGCGGCCATCGTCGACGCCTTGCCCGGCAACTGCCGTCTCATTCTGGTCGGCGATCCCTACCAGTTGCCGCCCATCGGCGCCGGATGCCCTTTCGTCGATATCATCGAATTCCTGCGACGCAGCGGATACGGCGAAGCGGTTGCCGAATTGCAGACACCGCGTCGAACGAGGCAGGACGGTACGAACGTGCCTGTCCTGTCCCGGTCCGACGTCCAGCTCGCTGCCATCTTTTCCGGCCGCAATTTGCCGCCCGGAGAAGATGAAATCGTGTCGGGCGTTCTCGAGGGAAAGGACGACGAACACGTCAGATTCCGTCGCTTCGAAGGCATGAGCGAGCTGCCGGAGCTGATCGAGTCGGTGCTGACGGAAGATCTCCAATGCAGCCGGGCCAATTTGACCGCCGCGCTCGAACTCTCGATGGGCGCGACGCGCGACCAGAAGGGCTATCTCAATTTCGATGCGGGATGCTCGAAGGGCGTCGCAGGTTGGCAGATCCTGAGCGTCAACCGCAACGGTCCCGGCGGCGCTCTTTTTCTGAACAGGCGAATCAAGGAAGGGCTGCGTGCCGGGCGGCTGAGCGATACGCTCAACTCCCGAAAGACGCCTTACTTCAAGGAATGGTGGCGTTATCCCAAGCCGGGTGGTTCAGAGCAGATCGTCTACGGTGACAAGGTCATCTGCGTGCGCAATCACAGGCGCAAGTCGTACGTCTATGGCGGCTCCACCAATGCGAGTGCGGAATTGCTCGCGAATGGAGAGATCGGACTCGTCACGGGGCAACGAAGCTGGGGCAAGCGCGCTTCTCGTTTTATTCATGTGGAATTCGAAGACCGTGGCGACCGCAACTTCTCTTTCTCAGGGCGCGACTTTTCCGAGGACGGGCAACCCAAGCTTGAACTGGCCTACGCGATCACGGTCCACAAGGCGCAAGGCAGCGAATTCGACACCGTGATCCTGGTGCTACCGGCTCACAGCCGACTCGTTTCGCGCGAAATGCTATACACGGCGCTGACTCGTCAGAGCAAGCGGATCTGGATTCTTCATCAGGGCCCGTTCGAAAATTTCCTTGCTCTGCGTCATCACGTATTTTCCGATATCAGCGGCCGTTTCACGAATCTGCTGAGCGCCTTCGACTTCCGCGCCGCCACGCCTCCGGCGAACGTTCCACCTGGCCTCAAGTCCGCTCAACGCCGTTTTCTCACCGACAAGCTGATTCATCGCACGTTGCGGGGGGATATGGTGAGTGCGAAGAATGAGGTGGTCATCGCCAACATCCTTCACGGATTCGAGAAGGACGGGTTGCTGCGCTACGAAGTGGAACCAATGCTTCCATTCAGCGAAGGACGCGGCCGCTGGGCAGACTTCCGGATAGAGTCGCAGGGAGATATCTGGTATTGGGAACACTGCGGTTTGCTGAGCGATGACAACTATCGGAAGCGTTGGCAGCGCAAGCTGGCCCTCTATGCGGCCAACGGCTTCTCGGAGTATTCAGAGACGAATCCGGGAGGACGTCTGATCGTCACGCGCGATGGCCCCGAAGAAGGTCTCGATTCCGTGCACATCGACGCGCTTGCGCGCCGCGCGTTCCTGAAGTGAATCCGCCCTGTTCTCGTTGATGACGAGAGCACCATCGCGTTGAACGGCTTCGCTCCCCAGCCCGTTCAACGCGAGATCCCTCACCTCTCGCGATATTCACTAAAGTCGCAAATGATGCTGCACAGTCAGGATCGTGAGATGGTGCACCTAATCTCACCGGTTACGCGACCATCTCACTGCCTTCGAGCGGACTGTCGGGCGAGGCTCTGTCGATTCCATTCTCCGCGCGGTTCAGGGGAATAAATGAGGGACAACAGCTCCGACTATTGACCCGATAAGCGCGCCTACTGCACTGGCGAGTGGAATCCACCAGCGTTTGTCCTTCTGGTGCTCAAGGGCACGCGAGTGCAGATTAACAGCGGTGTCGATCAACATTTTGATGTCGGATGCTGTCAATGGCAGACGTGAGATTTCACTTCGGCGAAGGGCGTCCAGGGCGTAAAATTCGTCTCCCGAGATTTCCCCTCCGGCGCGAGGATCGTATCGCTTTCGAAACTGCCGCCGCCAGACGAGTGACGCCTGTTCGCGAGCAGAGTCCAACCTAAAGAACTCAGGGTGTTCCAAGAACACCTTCCTCCATCTTTCCGCCTGTTCCAAATCGGCGGATATACGATCCGCCCATTCTGCAAAGCTCAATTTATAGTAACCGTAAGTGGCCATCACCTGGATGGCAGCGATGACATCGGCCAGCCTGTTGGGATCGCTGAGATATGGCGATAGTGCGATTTCTTTTATAAAGGGAGTGCGCATCGCAGTCGGAATAATTGTCGTTGCAAGCGAATAGGGGAGAGCGAACTCTAAGTCTACAGCGGTGCTCTGCGGCCTGCGACAGCAACGGCTTTCCGACACGACTATTTTGTGGCCCAACGCATCCGTCAGCTTCTAGAGTGTTGCGGCCGTTGCAACCGCAAGTTTTGCCGCTCTCAGAACGGCAGGTTGTGGCCGAACTGAGTCCGACAGCGTCCGGCTCAGTTCGACCCTTCTGAGTCATTCGGAAATCGTAGATGCAACGGCCGCAATCCGCGGCCTTAATGCGGCCTTTCGCAGTAGCGTTCCTGGCAGACAAGCTTCACGACCGCCAGCCAGCCGCAAGGAACAGCAAGTTGGAAGTAGCAGTCGTAGCTGAAGGCTGCCGGCACATTTGACAACCGTTAAGATGGTGACTGGTTCATCCTTGCATCGCGAAATGTCTGAGACCTTATCAAATCCCAAGCAAGCGCTGTCGCCGCGACGCTTCGATGGCACGCCGCCACAGGCCAGTCCCGCCGCCGCCGGTCCGGCTGGCGCTTTGCTGGAGGGGCACGTTGGCGCCCAGTACCTGTTGCCGCTTTTGTCGGGCGGCGAGGCACGCGGCCTGCCTGGCGTCGTGGTCACGGGGGTTGCCTTCCAGCGGGCGAGTCTGGGCCACTCGATGGATGACGTGATTGTCACCGGCCACGACCGGCGCGGAGAGCCGGCGACGCTGGAGATGCAGGCCAAACGCACGGTCGCCTTCACGGCGAGCGACGCGGTTTTTGCGGACGTCGTCGCGTTGGCCTGTCGAGCCATGCGCAAACCGGACTTCCAGGCGTCGCGCTACGAGTTGGCCGTGGCGATTGCACGCACCTCGACAGCCATCGAGCACTACGTCCAGGAAACGCTCCGCTGGGCCCGCGAGTATCAGGACCCGGTGACCTTCTTTGCCCGACTGAATCAGCAAAAGGTCGCGCACCAAGGAATGCGCGATTTCGCCTCGGCATTGCGTGGCCACATGGCGAAGACGGGAGCCCAGCACGAGGACGCCGACGTGTGGCTGCTGTTGTCCCGGTTTCAGGTGCTGGCTTTCGACTGCGAACAGACGGAATCGGCCTGTGGACAACTGGCCCGCGAGCGTTGTGCGATGCTGTTGGCCCCGCAGGAGGCTAGCCGCGCGGCAGAGCTATGGGACACGTTGCAACTGATAGCGTTGGAAACGGACGCCAAGGGCGGCGATCTGGACCGTGCAACGCTGGTAGATCGCTTGACCAGCGAGCGGAACTACCGGTTCGCCGGGGATCGCCGTTTGCACGGCGCGCGCGAGCAACTCGCCGAAAATGCGCGTAACGCGCTTGCGACGATCAGTACGCGAGTTGGCAAAACGACGATCGACCGCACGGGACACGTGGATGCGGCCCTGTCCGCACTTGAACATGGCCGCTACCTCGTCATCCAAGGCGCGGGCGGGGTTGGTAAGTCCGGCGTCCTGGTGCAGATGGTCGAGCGTGTCCAAGCCGAATCGCGCGTCATCGTGGTGGCTCCCAATCGTATTCCCGGAGGTGGATGGGCGGCGTTAAGGGCCCAACTTGGCTGCGACGCCACCGCCCGGGAGCTGCTCACCGACCTCGCTGGCGACGGTGGTGGGACGCTATTTATCGACGGCCTCGACCGCTTCGACAGGCTCGACGAACAGCAGACCGTCGTGGACCTGATCAGCGCGGCCGCAGAGGCTAGCGGATTCCGCGTGGTCGCCACGGCGCGCCCCGACTTTGACGCGGATGCCGCCGCCTGGCTGCCGCCTGCGGCCCTTCAGAGACTGGGCGTGGCACCGCCGTACCTGATTCCCGAATTGACCGACGACGAGGTGGTGGACTTGCGGCAGGCGGACGCAGCCCTCGCCGCGCTGCTGGCACCCGGGCATTCCGCCAAGGCCATCGTGAGGAACTTGTACCGCCTCAACCGTCTCGCGCGCAGCGTGCAAGCGGATGCTGCGACGCCTTTCAGCGAGGCGCAGATGGCCTGGCAATGGTGGGAGACGGGCGACGCGGCGAGTCGCGGCGCAGAACGCCTCGAGCGCAGACGCCTGTTGCGGGCCTTGGCGATCCATTCCATCGCCTCGTCCGACCCGATGGACGCCAGCGCGGCATCCGCCCAGGCTGTGACGGGCTTGATCGAAACAGACTCCCTCCGGGCAGTCAACGCGATTCTGGTCGAGCCTGCACACGACGTCTTGCGCGACTGGGCGATCGGCTGCCTGCTGTTCGAGGAGCCGGAGCGCGCCAATGCACTAGATATTGCGAGAGCGGCGCCGATGCGACTGGTGCGCGGCGTAGAACTCGCGGCACGGCTGCACGCGGAAACTGCGAACGGCATGGCGGGGTGGAAAGTCCTGCTGGACCGGGTTAGTAAGCCCCAAGCCCACGGCTCGTGGAAGCGTGCCGTCCTGCTGGCACTTGCGCGCTCGGAGCGCGCACACGACACGCTGGAGGGCTGTCTACCAGCGCTTTCGGCCGACAACGCGGCATTGTTCGGGGATCTCATTCGTGCCGTGATCACGGAGGACTCGCTGCCGGCCGCTCCATTGTGGGCGGCAGCTGGCGTGGACGTGACAAAGCTACCGGCCGATTTCGTCGCGCCACGGGGACCGTCCTGGCTCAATCTGCTTTTTTGGTCGCTCAAGCTCGGGGGCAGGATTCCCCACGGTGCGGTGCCGCCGTTGGTCGATCTCTACAACCGGTGGTGCAGCGTGACCTTTGGCCTCGATCCGATATCGCCGTACTTGGTTGGGCGACTGTATGCGTGGCTCACCGACGTCGAGTCGAGGAATCATCCGGCCGTCACAAATATCAGGGCCCGCATGGCCGCCATGGATGCGCCCGGCTTGTCCATGACTGCTGCTCAGGAGGAGGACCTGCGAACGGCCTTCCTGCTGTGGTGCAAGCTGCGTCCGGACGACGCGGCCGCCTATCTACAGGGATGGCAGGCCCATCCACATCGCCACGTCATATTCCGCCAACTGATTTCGTTCCTAGGCACCGCACCCCAGGCGGCGCCCCGCGCCGTGGCAGACCTCTTTCTGGCAGCCTTGCCCGAAGGGGACGACGATCGCGACCGCGATCTTCCGAGAGAGCCGTTTTCTTACTGGAGCGCGGATTTTTTCCCGGCCTCGCCGGCACGAGCGCCGTTTCTCGGCCTGCTGGAGGCGAACCCGGAGGAAGGACTCCGCCTGATCCGGGCCCTCGTCGCGCATGCCATCCAGTACCGGACCCGCGGTCGTCCGCGTGCCGACGATCGGATTGACGTCGTGCTGGCCGCCGGTCCACGTTCGTTCCCATGGCAGCGGTCGTACGCGTGGTCGCGCGCGCACGATAGCCAGATTGTGGCGTCGGCCCTGATGGCGCTGGAGGCCTGGGCGCACCGGCGCATCGAAGCCGGAGAGGATCCACAAGCCGTCATTGACGACATACTCGGACCGGAGGGCTCCCCGGCGGCGAATCTTCTCGTCGCGGTCGACGTGATGCTGTCGCACTGGCCCACGACGCGTGACTGCCTGGCACCGTTCGCCGCATCGGCCGAGTTGCTGGCGCTTGATAGGGAGCGGTACGCGCACGACCTCATGGGCGACATGGGGCTTAACGCGTGGGTGCGACCGGAACCGGCGGGCCCGGTGAGGTTGCAGGATCTGCGCGCCCGCCGCTCTCGCCAAATGGCGCTTGACGACATGCTGGCGCATTTTGGCGTCAACGGCCCTGCGGAGACACGAGAAAGCATGTGCCAGCGCCTGCGTGAAGCGGCGGAACGGCTTGGTCCGCCGGAGAGCGGGAGCGACCCGACTGACCCCGCATTCGCTGCCATGAGTGCGTTGAATCTGTTGGACCCCGCCAACTATTCCCGCACCGAAGGTGAGAACGGCACGAGGATCACCTATCACTTCCCCGCGCAGGAAGCGCAGCTACGCGTCGGTTTGCAGGAGAGGGCCAACCGTGGCAACGCCGACCTGGCGATGCGCGGAAGAATGATGCGCGCGCTCACTGAGCCACCCTGTTCCTCCGAACTCCTAGGGGAGGGCGTGGAATGGGCCATGCTCCAACAGGTTGATACGGTCGCTGGGGATGACGACGATCAGAAATGGAACGGTCAGACACGACTCATCGTCGCAGCCCTGGTGTTGCGCGATGGCACGCCGGCATTGAGAACTCAGCACGGCGAGTGGGCACAGGCGTTGCTGGAGGAGGCGCAAGGGCAAACAGACGTCGGAGGAATGGTCCACCAGCTGCAGTACAACCGGCGAGCGCTCGCGGCTGTCGGCCTGTTGGCGGCCTACCGTGCCGATCCTCAGTCGACGATACTGGAACGCCTGCTTCACGTGGCTGTCCAGCACGATACGGGCATGCCGGCGGTACTACGCGCCGAGGTGGCGGCGCAGCGATCCGTGCCGCCGGCATTGCTACGGTCGCTGATGCGCTTGGGCCTGAACTCGACGATCTACGCTTTGCCAAACCATGATGCAGTGGATTGGGAGAGCGTCGAGGACTATCGTGCCCTTCGCGAGGCGCAGGAACATGCCCGACAGGATGCAGAACGTGACCGGCTGCAAGCTGCGGTCGTGGCGGAACTGCGATGGCTGTCGGGCAAAGGGGATGAGCCTGGCTGGCCGGATCTTCCGGAGCCGTTGTCCCCGAAAGTGCGTGCCGGGATCTCGTTGGGCGTGCCGCGACGACAGCGAGTAAAGCCCCCCCCCGCCACGCGAGTACGCGCTGGACTCGAGCGCGGCGGCACATTGGGTATCGCTCGCGAAAGACCTTTGGCATAGGGCCGCTCCCGAGCGGTTGCGCGGCCTGGTGAATCACTCCTGGGCATGGACGGCAAGCGCGAACGGTGTCGGGTGCAAAAAGGATGAAGAGCCTGGCGAGCGCCCGCATGAATGGAACGATGCGTATTTCGCCGCAGCGACCGCTGCGGCTGCCACGCTTGGCAGTTCCCTCGTGAGCGAACTGGTCCTCCAGCGCGTCGCCCAGTTGCCGCAAGATCGCTTCCTCGATGCCACCACCGCAGTCCTGCATGAGCTCGACAGACGTTGGCTGAACGATGAGCTCGTGCTGGATTCCACAGTGTTAATGGCAAGGGAGACACTGGCGTCGCGTATCAGGGAATTCTGGGCGTGGAAGCGACTCACCTCTGAATGCTCCACTAGCGCGGAAGTGCATCTCACGGGCGCACTTGCCGCGCTGTTCATGGGCGAATACGAGATCGGGAAGGGACCGCGCTGCTATGTCGTGCCGCGTGGGGCCAAGGGAGCGGACGTCCTGTTGCCGATGCTCACGCGACTGGCCGTAGAAGCCGCGCCGTCCACCTTCGTCGCCCTCGCCATACTTCGCCTGCTTGAGGTGCAGCCGCAAGTGCATCGACTGACGTTCCTTGCGCAAGTGGTCAGCGCCTGGTGGAGGGCACAGGGCGCCAACACGGAATTCTGGAACGGCTACGGCATCGGGCGTCGGGTATGCGACTGGGTCGAGAAGGCCATCCTAAACGCGCCGGTACCCCGGGAGGTTCTGGATAGCGCGGAACTGACGTCCATCGTGGATACGCTGATCCAAACGGGCACGCCACTGGCGCGGATCCTTGACGAGAAGATTTCGGTACGACGGGATGGTGTTCAAAGCTAGGTGGCGAGGCTTTCTCACAACCGGTGTCGAGAAATGGCGGGGCGCGGAAAGCTGAGAGCAATGGCGGCCCGGCACATTCAACCAGGAATATGATGACCTGGCGGAACAGAAGGGAAAGAAAACGAAAGCATGAGTTCGTCAGGACCGAAGCAGCAGAAGTCCCCACCGCCGGGACCGCCGGTGCGCTTTGCCTACGACCACAGCGAGAAATTCGCCAGCAGCCACCTGCGAAGCCTAGCAAGTCGAAGTAACTGAAAGAGAACCAGCAGGAACGCACACGCTCGCCAACCCGACGCGCCACCGCCGCCAGGGCCGCCT
Source organism: Paraburkholderia sp. CI3 (assembly GCF_050436505.1). NCBI lineage: Bacteria > Pseudomonadati > Pseudomonadota > Betaproteobacteria > Burkholderiales > Burkholderiaceae > Paraburkholderia > Paraburkholderia sp. CI3. The sequence continues at coordinate 3,231,351 of NZ_JBNDMI010000004.1, read as the reverse complement.
GTGCGCTCTGAAAAGAGGGACTCTGGTCCGGCGGAGAAGCGGTAGCCGAACGGCGGATAGCTGCATCTGCGTTAGCCGACGCTGACCGCCTACCGCTACCGCATTCCTGGTTCCCCAAACCTGCGAGCACTAGAGTCCGACCTCGCCGGCCTGTGAAGGGCACCGATGCTTCGGGCGCCGCCGACCAGGCGTGGGCCGGCTCGGTCGCGTTGTGGTGATGCGCATGGAGTTCGCCACCGGCTCCTACTTGGCGTCCGTAAAGCCAAGCGTTTGCCGGAGCTACTAAGGCTCTTCCCGACCCACTGTGGTCGCTCGAACATGCCGCTTTTCCAACGGCAGTTTCCCGGGCGAAGCGGTCGTTTGAATGGCGCGGTCGGGGCGACATCGTATGTCGCTTCCTGGCCGAAGCCAGTCCGCTAGCGGGTTCTTGCCTCTTTGGGCCAGTGAAGATCGTGCTGAGAACTCACGTCGTCGCGGAGGTCATGGTCGAGGCTAATTTTCTGAAGGTCCTTGGTTTTGAGCAGCCTTATAGTCTCGCGCTAAGCCTCGCCGGAACGTCCACTTCTTTCCGCCGGAGGGTGCCGCGTTACCCCTGTTACCTCCGGACTTGGCGCCAGTCGTGCTCGGCCAGTTTCCGCCGACGAATCCATTGCCTGCTGGCCGCGGCCGGAACCGCCCCCCTTCGAGCCGCTTCCCGCGACCCGGCCGCCCGCTGCTTGCCCACCTTTGCTGCCGGTGCTCCAGCTATGGTTCACCTCCATGAACATTGCCTGCGGGCCACCGCGGTAGCAGTGGCCTGACACACATCCAAGGTCTTCGGCACCATACCGTCAAAGGTCAACATGCCTGCCTGCGAAACTATTGCTGCGAGCAGGCTGCTGGGATCCGGAACCTTCCGGGTTCGCCGTTTCAGAGCACACCGGGCACACCTTCAGCGACGACGCGCTGAATCTCGCTGGCGCGCCACGCAACGCAGCGAGGCCCCAGAGAGACGGGGCGCGGAAACCGCCCATTCTTCACTCCCGCATACCAGGTTGCGCGCGAAACCGGGATCAGCGCCAGCACTTCCGGAAGGCGCAAAAGAGAGTCCTGCTGAATCTGCATGATGCAATCTCAGGAGAAAAACGCCCTTGTGGATATTGCCTGAATCCATGAAGGGTTCATGGACAATGCGGCCTGAACAGTATCCTGTGGGCCGCCGGGCAGGGCTTGCCGGCGGCTGCCGTCGGGTGGCGGTCGGGCGAGGTGTTTACCGACCTTCGCGAGAGCCCACGAATACCGCGGGCGAAACCGACGCCCCGATCTCGCCGCCGTCGCGCAACCGGTCCAGATAGTCCGCCCATTGCTGCATCATCCGCAGCCTGTCTGGAAGAAACCTGGTGCGGTTGTAGGCGACCCCCAGCGGGTCCGGAACGCGGTGCGCCAGCTGATGCTCGATCACATGAGGTGCAAACCCCAGCGCTTCGTGCAGTATGGTCCGGGCCATGGCACGGAAACCATGCCCGGTGTGTTGCGCACGGGTGCTGTATCCCGCCCGGCGTAGGGCGGCATTCACCGTACCGCCAGACATCGGCTTCGTCTTGTCAGCCACCCCGGGGAAGACGTACCCATACCGTCCGGTGAGCGGTTGCAGTTCACGCAGGATGGCGATGACCTGCGTCGCCAGAGGAACCATGTGAAGACTACTACTGGACGTGACCGAATCCCGTTCCCGTTTTTCCGGGATGTAGTTCCACTCGCCCTTGTTCAGGTCGATGTCCTGCCAGCGCATCGTCCGCAGTTCGCCCGGACGACAAAAGACGTATGGAGCAATCGTCAGGGCGCATCGGACCGGGAAGGTCACCCGGACCGCATCCATTGCGCGTAGCAAAGGCCCGACCTCTGCCGGATTGGTGACGGCAGCAAAGTGACCCGGCGTCGCCGGTGCCAGCGCGCCGCTCAGGAACGTGGTCGGGTTGGTTTGCGCACGACCGCAGGCGACAGCATAGTTGAACACCTGCGAGCAGTTCTGTTTCGCCCGGTGTGCGGTGTCCCTGGCGCCGCGGTCCTCGATGCGTCGCAGACACGCCAGCACCTCGGGTGCGGAGATGTCCGCAATGGGCCGCTTGCCCAGCCACGGGAAAATGTCGTTCTGCAGGCGCGCGATGACCCGCTCGCGGTGCGACGTCGCCTTCGTGGACATCATCCGCTCGAACCACTCGCGGGCGACAGCCTCAAAGGTGTTCGCGGCATTCGCCAGCCGCGCGGCCTTGGCCGCTTTCCGGTACGCGCTCGGGTCGACGTCGTCGGCCAGCAGTTTGCGCGCCTCGTCCCGCCTGGCCCGCGCATCCTTCAGCCCGACCTCGGGGTACCGGCCAAACGAGAGGCGGTTCTCCTTCCCGTCAAACCGGTATTTCAGTCGCCAGAGCTTCGACCCGCCCGGGGTCACTTCGAGGTACAGACCGCCGGAGTCCCACACGCGCTGGGTCTTCCCGGCAGGCTTGACGTTGCGGATCGCGACCTCCGTGAGCAGCACGGAGGCCCGGCGACCGCGCGACTCACGTACGGACGTGGGGAACTCCAGTTCATGAGGAGTGCACACCATGGAGTCATGCAGTGTCTGCATGTGACTGTCTCCCAAACAAACCCTTGGAGATATGTCCTTAATGCACGGACAGGCCGTGCCGATACTGCCAAAAATTTTCCTTGACGCTGCCGGTGCAGGGCTGACCCACAGCGTGTCGTCTCATGACGACCGAAGAAGTATTGCCGGCCACCCTACGCACCGTCAAGTGGTTTTTGTGCGATTTTCAGAGATTTTTCTCGCTTTTATCACCAACTTGAAGCGAGTTTTCGCGCAGCGCATCCAGAAAGTCCGCCCATTCCTGCATCATTTTTCTCCGGTCCTCGAGAAATCTGGTCCGGTTATAGGCGGTGCCCAGGGGATCGGGGACGCTATGCGCAAGTTGATGCTCGATGATCTCCGGCTTGATGCCAAGCCGCTCGTGCAGGATGGTGCGAGCCATGGCGCGAAAGCCGTGCCCGGTCTGCTCGTCACGCGTGCTGATGCCCGCACGCCTCAATGCGACGTTGATCGTGTTGCCCGACATCGGCTGCTTCTTGTCGTGCCTGCCGGGAAACACGTAGTCCCACCGCCCCGTCACCGGCTGCAACTCACGCAGGATGGCGACCGCTTGCGCCGCCAGCGGGACCAGATGAGGCGTTTGTGTCTTGCCGACGACATAGCGCCACTCGGCCGCGTCAAGATGCACCTCATCCCATCGCATGGTCCGGAGTTCGACAGGACGACAGAACAGATACGGTGCGAGCCTGAGCGCGCATTTGACCGCAAAGGTGGCATTCACCTCGTGCATCTTGCGCAGCAGCGGTCCGATCTTGTCCGGCTCCGTGACGGCGGCAAAGTGACCCGGCCGGGCGGGGGGCAGCGCGCCCCGGAGGTGGGCAGCAGGATTGTTCTGGGTCTTGCCGATGATGACGGCGTACCGGAAGATCGCCGCGCAGTTTTGCATCGCACGGTGTGCGGTATCGCGCGCGCCCCGCTCTTCAATGCGGCGCAGACAGGCGAGTATCTCGGGTGCGGTGATATCGGCGATCGGGCGCTTGCCGAGCCAGGGGAGCAGGTCGTTCTCCACGCGGGCAAGGACCTTGTCTTTGTGCGATTTTGCTTTGTCGGACATCATCCGCGCGAACCAGTCGCGCGCCACGTCCTCGAAGGTGTTGGCGGCCCGCTCGAGCCTCGCGGCCCTGGCCGCTTTCCGGTGCGCGCTCGGGTCGATGTCGTTGGCGAGCAGTCTGCGCGCCTCATCACGCTTCTCCCGCGCATCCCTGAGGCTGACCTCCGGGTAATGACCAAACGAGAGGCGCTTCTCTTTCCGGTCGTAGCGGTACTTCAGGCGCCAGAGCTTCGACCCGGCGGGCGTAATTTCCAGATACAGTCCGCCGCCGTCCCAGAGGCGCTGGGTCCGTTCGCCCGGCCGGGCATGCCTGATGGTAAGGTCGGTGAGGGACATGGGGGCACGCTGAAGCGGCGGCTGAGGCCATTGCCCCCAATGGTGCTACCAGGAACGCCCGGATGCCAGTAGCTGGTGCTGGACGACCCTGGACGAAACGGGCAGGAAGTCCGGACGTAAAAAAAGCCGGAAGCCTTGTGCCACAAGACTTTCCCGGCTTTCGCTGGACGACGTCAGACCTTTCGGCGGTCGCATCCAGACTTGAGTTTGGTGGAGAGGAGGAGGATCGAACTCCCGACCTTCGCATTGCGAACGCGACGCTCTCCCAGCTGAGCTACCCCCCCAACACGAAAATAATTCTAGCACAGCCATTTTCCCTTTTGCCAAGCCTCCAGCCCCGGGAAAACCTCATCTGGACGGCGCGCCCGCGAGCACCCAGTCGACCACCGCGCGGATATCCGCATCGCTCATCGATTGATGGGCCGGCATCGGAATCATGCCCCATACGCCGGAGCCGCCGTCCTTCACCTTGCGCGCGAGTTTGGCCGGCGCCTGCGCGTCGCCCTTGTACTTCGCGGCGATTTGCTGGAACGACGGACCAACCAGCTTGCGATCGACCGCGTGACAGCCCATGCACGCATTCGCGGCGGCGACCTGCTGGCCGCGCGGCGCCTCGGCCGCGCGAGCACCCGACGTCATCGTGCCGGCGAGCGCGCCCACCACCAACGCGAACACGACACCCCCACGCGTCATACCGCGCATCAAGGCACCGCCTTCGGATTACCCGGCCGCACCGACGTCGACGAGTTGACCGGCGCAGGCGCCTGCTGATCGAGCGGCCGCGCGCTCACCGACGAATCGGGAATCGCGCCGACCGTCGGCTCGCTGACCTCGGGCTGCGAGGCGGCCACCGGCGCCGTCGCACCGGCGGCCGCAGCAGCTTCGGCTTCCTGCGGCTGGATGTACTGGAACACCTTGACCACCTGCACGACCCCCGGCACGCGGCTCGTGACGTCGGCGCCGATATTGCCCTCATTCATCGTGACGAGGCCCATCAGATAGACGTTGCCTCGCTCGGCGACGACCTTGAAATTGTTCGCCGAAATGTTCTTCTCGGCGATCAGAGCGGTCTTCACGCGCGTTTCGAGGTAGGTGTCGTTGGTGCGCGACGAGAACGAGCTCGCCGGCGCGATCGCCAGTTCATTGACGATCGTATTCACGTTGTTCATGTTCCGCACGATGCTCTCGGCACGCTGCTTCGACGCCTCGCCCGCGACCTCGCCGGTCAGCAGCACGCGGCGGTTGAACACCGTGACGTTGACGTGCGCGGAGTCCGGCAGATTCTGGCTGATCTGCGACAGCGCCTTCACCTGAATCTCGCGATCCTCGGTCTGCGCGCCGAGCGTGCGGCGGTCGGTCGCCATCAGCGCGCCGCCGCCCGCCGCGGCCCCGACAGCGAGAAAGCAGCCTTGCAGCGTGGCCGACAGGCCCGCCGCGAACCCGACCACGAGCACGGTTCTCACCAGTGTCTTCTTGATGCGGAAAACGCTCATCAACTAGCTCTCCTTCGAAATCAGTCTCAGTCTTCGCCGAGCAACATGGCATCGATGCCGTCGCACAGGCAATGGATGGTCAGCAGGTGCACTTCCTGGATGCGTGCCGTGCGGTCGGACGGCACGCATACGTGGATGTCGGTGTCACTCAGCACCTGCTGCGCGCGTCCGCCGCCCTTGCCGGTCAGCGCAACGACGATCATTTCGCGCTCATGCGCGGCTTCGATCGCGGCCAGCACGTTCGCGGAATTGCCGGATGTGGTGATTGCGAGCAACACGTCGCCGGGCTGACCGAGCGCCCAGACCTGTTTCGCGTAGATCTGTTCGAACGAATAGTCATTGGCGATCGCGGTGAGCACGGAGGTGTCGGTGCTGAGCGCAATGGCCGGCAGACCTGGCCGCTCACGCTCGAAGCGGCCGATCAGCTCGGCCGCGAAATGCTGCGCGTCGGCGGCCGAACCGCCGTTGCCGCACGCGAGGATGCGATTGCCGTTGGCGAGTGCGGCGAACATCGTGTCGATCGCGGCGGCGATCGGCATCGACAGGGTTTCGAGGGCTTCGAGTTTGACTGCCGCGCTGTCGCGGAAGTGTTGTTGGATGCGTTCGACTGACATCGAGTCTCTATCTTGTACCGCGAATGGACCGCACTGCGCGGCCGTGTTGTGAAGTCATACTGCCAGGCTGTGGCCGCCGATCAGTTCGCGCGGCACGCGAGCGCAAGTTTATCGCACTCACGCGCGTTGTCTGCGCTGTCGGTCAGACTTCGTCGGCGCGAAACGCATCGCGCAACCACACGAGCCTGCCGCTCTCGAACGCGACGACGTCGAAACGGCACGCGGGTTCGTCGCGCGCGCCGCGGTTCGTCGTGGCGCGCGTCGCGAGATAGTGCCGCGCCGCTCGCACGATGCGCTGTCTCTTCTGCCAACCGATGCTCGCAGCCGCACCGCCATAATGCCGCTGCGCACGCGCGCGAACTTCGACGAACACCAGCGCGCCGTCACGATCGCTCATCACGAGATCGATCTCGCCGCCCCGACAGGTGACGTTGCGCGCCACGAAGCGCAGACGCTGGCGCTGCAAATATTCTCGCGCGCGTGCTTCGAAAGCCGCGCCGACGGATTTGGACTGGTGAGCGCAGGAAAAGTTGTGGGCGGTTTTTGGACCGGCGTTTGTGGGCATCTTTTGCGCAGTGTTCGGCGCGGCCTGCTCGCGCAAGCCCACATGGCACAATGTCGGCCTCGTTCCGTCTGTTTGTGTCTTCCGTGTCATGACTCCTCTCTCCGAACTCGCGCAAGGGCAGCAGTACCCCGCCGCCGCGCTGTATGTGGTGGCCACGCCGATCGGCAACATCGCCGACATCACGCTGCGCGCGCTGCACGTGCTCGGACTCGCGGATCGCATCGCCGCCGAGGACACCCGCAACACCGGTCAGCTGCTCGCGCGCTACGGCATCTCGAAGCCGCTCGTCGCCGTGCATCAGCACAACGAGCGCACCGCCGCGCAGCGCGTGATCGAGTATCTGCAGGCCGGCGAGCGCGTGGCCTACGTGTCCGACGCGGGCACGCCGGGCATCTCGGACCCCGGCGCCAAGCTCGTCGATGCCGTGCGCGAGGCCGGCTTCGTGGTGGTCCCGCTGCCCGGCGCGACTGCGCTCGCCACCGCGCTCAGCGCAACCGGCGACTGGGTCGCGACGTTCTCGTTCCTCGGCTTCCTGCCGCCGAAGCCGAAGGCGCGCGCCGCCGCCTTGCAGGCGCTCGCGCAACATCCTCACGCGATGGTGTTCTACGAAGCGCCGCACCGGATCGTCGAGACGGTGCAGGCGCTCGCCGATGCGTTCGGCGGCACACGCCGTCTGCTGATCGCGCGGGAACTGACGAAGTTACACGAAGCCCTGCACCAGGGCACCCTGGCCGAAGGGCCAACGTGGCTCGCTGCCGACGCGAACCGGCAGCGTGGCGAATTCGTGCTGGTGGTCGAAGGCGCGGCGCCCGAAGCGGCCGGCGAGCACGATCACGACGCGCTGCTCGGCATCCTGCTGGAAGAATTGACGGTGAGCAGCGCGGCGAAGGTCGCGGCGGCGCTCACGGGCGCATCGCGCAACATGTTGTACGCGCGCGCGCTGGCGCTGAAGGAAGACAAGCCCGACGCCTGAGAGCGAAGCGGGGCGGGTAAACGGCGGAAGGCAAAGGAAACGGGCCGCATGTCGCGGCCCTTCGATTTTCTACAGACGGTTGGTTCAGCCGACGCGGCATCATCGCCACGTAACGTCACATCACTTGTTCGAATCCGAGTTCGACGCGAGCGTCTCGTTCAGCTCGGCGCGCGCTTCCTGCTGCGTGAGCCCTTCGATCTTGACCCGCGCGGTGCCGGTGTGGCGCATGTCGAGCATGGCGGCGGCCGCCATCGACAGGTCGATCACCCGGCCGCGGGCGTACGGGCCGCGGTCGTTGATCCGTACGATCACCGAGCGCGAATTGGCCGGATTGGTCACGCGCACGTACGAGCCGAGCGGCAAGGTGCGATGCGCGGCCGTCAGGGCATGCATGTCGTAACGCTCGCCATTGGCAGTGCGGCGGCCGTGGAAGAAGCGTCCGTACCACGACGCGCGTCCGATCTGATGGAAGTCCGCGACGTCGACGCCGTCGTCGGTGAGCGGCTGCGCGTCAGCCAGCGGCGACGCGGGCGCGTTCGACGCGCTCGGGCTCGAGGCCGGCGCGCTACCGAACGATTGCGGTCCGAAAGAGCTCAGGTGCGTGTTCTTTGTACTTGGCGGCGTGTCGTTCGCGGCCGTATCGCGCGCGCCCGGAGGCGTGGCACAGCCGGCCAGTACAAAAAAGGCAAAAAGAGTCCCTAGACCACGGGTTAGCCGAGTTTTCATAAGACGTGCAATCACATTGTCGAGCCGCGTCACCCGCAAACTGCTGGGTAGGTTGCTTGCGGCTCCGGCGGTAGGGACGACAACGCGCCGCGCGAAAATGCGCAGTACGTCAAAGCCCGGATACGGCTCACTCAGCCGCTACCGCACGGTTAATTTTCACGTCTGGCGCAACCTGTCCCCGGCAGCCTGACCAGACCCCACATGCCGCCAACTGAACGTGGCAATGACACGTTCTTGCGCGCGCAACTCAGCGCGCAGGAACGGCGGCGTAGGCCCCACCCAGCGTCACGGAGATTAATTCCGTAGCAGGCGCGCGGCGCCTGGCTGGGCAAGACGTGTGCATCGAACGCATCGATACTGGATGGCCGTCGGCATTCCGACAGCCCTTACTTGAACGGCGAGCGGCATTCCCTTTTTGTGGGAACGCATCGCCTTGTGGCAGCACAATTCCTAGTGCATGGAGTCCATTATACCCAAAACTTTTTTTTGGGATGGCGGGCTGCTCAAAAACTTGATCAATCTTCACATTTATCGCAAAAATGGACATACGAAAGGCTGAGACGGGCCGGGAGCCGGCCCCGTCGCATGGGCGGCGGAGGCTGTCGCGAGGCCCGGTACAATCAACGTTTTTCCAGCGCGTCGTCCAGCCATGAAAGTCACCCTGATCCCCGTCACGCCGTTCCAGCAGAACTGCTCGCTGCTCGTTTGCGAGGCCACCGGGCGCGCTGCCGTCGTCGATCCGGGCGGCGACCTCGACACGATCCAGCGCGAGATCGCGCGGCAGAACGTGACCGTCGACAAGGTCTTGCTGACCCACGGCCACATCGATCATTGCGCCGGCGCGAAGACACTCGCCAGCCACCACGGCGTACCGATTGAAGGTCCGCATCCCGACGAGCGCTTCTGGCTCGACAAGTTACCGGACCAGAGCACGCGCTTCGGCTTCCCGGCCGCCGACGCCTTCGAGCCGGACCGCTGGCTACAAGATGGCGACACCGTGCAATTCGGCGACGAAACCCTCGAGGTCTACCACTGCCCCGGCCACACGCCGGGCCACGTGGTCTTCTTCAGCCGCGCGCACCGGCTTGCACTAGTTGGCGACGTGCTGTTCGCCGGCTCGATCGGCCGCACGGATTTCCCGCGTGGCAATCATGCGGACCTGATCCGCTCGATCCGCGACAAACTCTGGCCGCTCGGCGACGACGTCACGTTCGTGCCTGGCCACGGCCCGACCTCGACGTTCGGCGCCGAGCGCCGCACGAATCCCTACGTCGCCGACGGAGTGGGCGTATGAGCAGCGAAATCTATGTCAGTACCGACGTCGAAGCGGACGGCCCGATCCCCGGCCCGCATTCGATGCTGAGCTTCGCATCCGCCGCATACACCGAAGACAAGCAGCTGATCGCGACGTTCTCGGCGAATCTCGAACTGCTCGAAGGTGCAGCGCCGCATCCGGTTCAGGAAGCGTGGTGGAAGACGCAGCCGGAGGCATGGGCGGCCTGCCGCCAGGACTTGCAGAAACCCGAGGCCGCCCTGACCGCCTATGTCGAATGGGTCGAGGCGCTGCCGGGCAAGCCGGTGTTCGTCGCGATGCCGGCCGGCTTCGACTTCACCTATATGTTCTGGTACATGATGCGCTTCGTCGGCCGCTGCCCGTTTTCGTGGTCGGCGCTCGACATCAAGACGCTCGCGTTCGCGATGACTGGCCTGCCGTACCGCAAGAACATCAAGCCGCGCTTTCCGAAGCACTGGTTCGACGAGCATCCGCACACGCACGTCGCGCTCGACGACGCGATCGAGCAGGGTGCCCTCTTTTGCAACATGCTGAAGGACTTGCGCGCGCGTCAGCCCGAGTTGCCGGGGGACGGCAAGGATGATGGGGACGGCTCAGGGCAAAACGCCGCTCCCGACCCGGTAAATTAGGCAATCTCGCTCGCGAGAGCCGTTTTACATTGCGTTTCGTTTTCGCGCCCTCTACCATGCGTTGATACGGCGACGCTAACGGAGGCGCAGTTGACACTCGATACGTTCTCACAGAAGATCCTGCGCCTACTGCAGCTCGACGCACGTCGTTCCGTGCAGGAAATCTCCGACCAGGTCGGGCTGTCGAGCACGCCGTGCTGGCGGCGCATCAAGGACATGGAACAGTCGGGCGTGATCCAGCGCTACACGGCGCTGCTCGATCGCGAAAAACTCGGCTTGCATGTGTGCGCGCTCGCGCATATCCATCTGACGCGCCACACCGAAGGCGGCGTCGAGCAGTTCGAGCGGGAAATCGCCACCTGCCCCGAAGTGACCGAGTGCTACAGCACGACCGGTGAATCCGATTACATCCTGAAGATCGTCGCGCCGGACATCAAGGCGTACGACAGCTTCCTGCACGAACGCATTTTCAAGATTCCAGCCGTCGCCCAGGTGCGGACGAGCGTCGTGCTGCGCGAAATCAAGTTCGATACGCAGTTGCCGTTGTGACGGATGCCGCCGCTGCGGGCGGCATGAAGGTTCGTGGCATCGGGTGTCCGAAACTCATCGGACTCAGGCGGCGTTGTGAGGCTCCGCGGCGATTGACCGACCGCCGGGGGCGACGCCAGTCTTGAGTTCCGCCGCCGGACCGCCTTGCGCGGCCGAGATATCCCGTTGCAGCAGCACGTCTAGCTTGCGCGCGCCGAGACGACGCTTGAGCGCCTCCAGATCGACGCGCCCAAGCGACTGCGCCTCGCTTTCCAGCAGACGCGCGGCCTCTGGGCCGTCCGCAGCGCGCCCTTCAACGGACGCCGCCGCCGGTAACACCACCTCCACGTCGAGCCCGGTGCTCAGGTAGTGCAGATTTATCCCAGCGGCCTGCAAGCCCCAGGCCGCCAGCGCCGCGTCGACCTCGGCGGTCACGCGCTCCCGCGGCGGCAGATCGACCGGTGGATGCGCGAGCGCATCGTTTTCCGGATCGACGTGGATCAGCGCGTCGAGCACGCGCTTGTCGGTCAGCACGCGCAGACGCGCCGACTCCGCGATGTAATGCCCTTCCGATACCGAAATCATCGGATCGACCAGAATGTGCGCGTCGACGAGCGCGAAATCGCCCATCTTGCGCGTACGCATTTCGTGCACGTCACGCACGCCGGGGGTGGCCATCAGCAATGCCCGCATGTCGGCCGCGGCGGTTTCGTCGAGCGCGCGGTCCGACAGATCCTGCAGCGCGTCCCAACCGAAGGTCCAGCCCATGCGCGCGACCATGAAACCGACGATGGCCGCTGCGATCGGGTCGAGCAACCGCAAGCCGGCGAGACTGCCGATCACGCCGATTCCAACCACCAGCGACGACGCCGCGTCCGAGCGCGCGTGCCAGGCGTTCGCGATCAGCATCGCGGAACGCACGCGCTTCGCCTCGCGCAGCATGTAGCGAAACAGCGCTTCCTTGCAGACCAGCACGAGCGCCGCGACCGCGAGCGCGCTCATGTGCACGGCGGGAATATTTTGCAGGTCGGCGAGCCGCGTACCGGCGCGCCACAACATGCCAACGCCGACCGAGATCAGCAGCGCGCCGAGAAATAACGACGCCACCGTCTCATAACGGCTATGCCCGTAATTGTGATCCGCGTCGGGCTTGGCCCCGCTGTGCCGATTGGCAATCAGCACGACAAAATCGGAAATAAGATCGGCAAGGGAATGGATACCGTCGGCAACTAGCGCCTGCGAGTGCGCGATCGTGCCGATGGCGATTTGCAGCGTCATCAACACGCTATTGAGCGCAATACTCGCAAAAGTACTTTTGCGCGCAACGCGTTGTTTCTCGGTGGTTTGGGCGATCGCGGCGGACTGCATGCTGAAGTGGCGGAAAGGTCAATTATTGTTATTGTACCCGCCACGAATCGCGCGCGCAGGGAAAAGCGGAAAAAACCTTTTTAAATCAGTCGCTTATCTAAACGAAAAGCATTCGCGTTCCAGTTGCCTGAAGCGCATGCGACAAAAAACTCGGCGCCGCAAATGACGAAAACCGCGCCCTGAACGGTGCGCGGCTTTTTCAGATTCTGCAGCAGGCTATAAACGCGGTGGATTGCCGCTATTCGTACTACGTGCGGCCAACCCTCACTGCCCGCCTGATCGTGATTACTTCTGGATCAGAAACTTTTCGCGATCAAGACCCGCAATCCAGCGCGGCGGCTTGCCGCGACCGGACCACGTGCTGCCGCTTTCCGGATCGCGATATTTAGGCGCGACGCCTGCGCGCGGCCGGCTCGCTTTAGCGCCTTTCGGTGCGCGGCCGCCGCCGAGTTCGCTCAGCGAAATGCCGTAATCCGCCATCTTCTGCTTGATTTCATTCAAGACTTCCGCGTATTCGCGCGACTTCGCTTCTTCAATCTGCTTTTCGAGCTTCTCGCGCTGCGCGAGCAGTTCCTTGTAAGAAGACATAGGTTCCCTTGTGGTATGGATAAATGACCGCCGGTCTTTTGCCGACTCGCCTTTGAAGGTTTCATGCCTCGGAATTTGACGGCGAGATTAACACAAAATAGAAAGGCTGGATAAGCAACCGGAAAAAATTATTTTAAATTCGTTTCAAAAAATTTCCTGCGCTGCTTTTGGGTCGGACTACGGCCTTTCAAATCCTGATTTCGCATGTCGCTGAAAAAGTCCACTGATCTGCATATTTACACCATTTAACTATCAAGAAATGAGACTTGAGCCGTCTATTGCACATCGAACATTTCACGGCATGAAAGCTTTGACTGGGATAAGCCGCGCGCTATTGAGACAAAGACCAGACCCGTTCGTCGCGACTGGCGCATGCGCGTTTTCTCGATAAACGATAAATACTTAATCCGCATGCCGCTCGATGCAGACTTCGAGCGCGGCGTGCAATGTCCCGGTATCGGACCGGGCGCCATCGAATGCGAAACGGTGGCGCACGCCGTTGCGTTTCAGATCGGCGCCATAACGGTCGACACCCAGCAATTCGACGCCGCCCGCGCCACTCAGCCGGTGACCGAATTCCGCAATCAGCGCGTCCTCCTCGCTGACTGCAAGCGGCGGCAGCGGATCGAGTTCGGCGCCATCGAGCCAGCCCATCGCGCCAAAGCCGCCGATGTAGCGCAGCCGCTGGACCTCCATGATCCAGAACGTGAAATCGCCCAGCATCAGGTAGCGCTCCGCGTCCGGGTGATAGCGCAGGTAGCGCCGCGCCAGTTCCGGGCTCGAGCCGACCGGCTCGAAGCGGCCAAGCAGCGTGACGCGCTGGCCGCCCAGCACGTCGCCGTCGGGTGCGTCGACGGCCAGAAAACCGGCGCGCGGATCGGTGTGCAGGTTGTGCGTGTGCTCCGCGAGCCGGCTCACGAGGATCGTCGGACGATGCCGCGCGTCCGGCGCGAACGGCAGCACCGACGGATACGGAAAGCCCTCGGGCTGGCGAGCATGCGTGGCGAGCGTGCCGACCGTGGCCGTGTGCAGCAGATGCAGCGGAGCGTGAGCCGGAATGTTCAACTGAGCGTTCCTCGGTGAATTAGGAATGAACGGAAGGCGGTGAGCGGCAGAAAAGCCGCCGCGCACGGCAATGCAAAAACCAACTGCGGCGTGCCGTGGCATGACAGCCGGCAATACCGCCAGGTTGCATCCCCAGCCTATCAATCGTATGCGCCCGATCCCACGGCTCCAAGCATTCGCCACCACGCTTCGATAGAATCGAAGATCCGCTTTCAATGCGCTTTCTCGCGCACTTCGCCTCGAGACCTCCGTGCCCGATCACCAAGCCTCCGAATTCGCCGTCCTGCCCGCCGCGCATCGCAATCTGTCCGTCACCGCACGGCAACGCGCACGCATTGCCACGATGGCGGTATTTTTCATCGCCGGCATGATGTACGCGTCGTGGGGCGTGCACGTGCCGACGGTGCGCGACCGCTTCCATCTGAATCCGGCGATGCTGTCGTTCGCGTTGTTCGCGGTGGCGGGCGGATCGATCGGCGCGATGGTGACCAATGCGTCGTGGATCGCGCGGGTCGGCACGCGCCGCGCCTGCCTGACCGGCGGCCTCGCGATGGCCGCCTGCGCCGCGCTGATCCTCGTCGTGCCGGCGTACTGGATCCTGCTGATCGTGCTGGCCGTCTTCGGCGCGGGCATGGCCACGCTCGACGTCGCGATGAACGCCGAAGCGAGCGCCGTCGAAAAGGCGCTCGGCAAGCCGATCATGTCGTCGCTGCATGGGATGTTCAGCCTTGGCGGCATGTTTGGCGCGGCGGTGGGCGGGGCGCTGCTGTCGCGCGGCATGGCGCCGGCTGTGCATCTCGCGCTCGCCGCGGCGGCCAGCGCGCTCGTGCTGGTGCTCGCGTGCCCGTCGGTGCTGCCGCACGTGCCGCACGCCGAGCATCCCGATGCCGCGACGCCGCGCGCGAGCCGCTGGCGCTCGCCGGCGTTGTGGGCGCTCGGCACGATGGCGCTGGTCGCGCTGATCGCCGAAGGCGCGATGTACGACTGGGCCACGGTCTATATGCGCGATGTCGTGCTCTCGACGCCCGCGCTCGCCAGCGCCGCCTACGCCGCGTTTTCCGGCGGCATGGCGGCAGCGCGTTTTGCCGGCGACGCGGTGCGCGCCCGCTTCGGCGCGCCGCAACTCGTGATGATCAGTGCGGCGCTCGCCTGCGCCGGGATGGTCGACGCGCTGCTGCTGCCGAATCCGGTGGCCGCGCTCGCCGGCTTTGCGCTGATCGGCCTGGGCCTCGCGAACATGATGCCGGTGCTGTTCGCGGCGGCCGCGAGCGTGAAGGGCATCCACGCGGCCGAGGGGCTCGCGCACGTCGCGGGGCTGGCCTATTTCGGGTTGCTGCTCGGACCGGTGATCATCGGTGCGGTCGCGCAGGTGACCAATCTGACGATCGGGCTATCGGTCGTCGCCGTGTGCGCCGCGATGATCGCGCTCGTCGGGCCGAAGGTGCTGCGGCGTTTGAAGATCTGACGCAAACGCGACGCCAAAAAGAAGAGGCACGCAAGCCTGACGGCCCACGTGCCTCTTTAGCGGCAAATCGAAGTGCGGCCCGACGCCGCCTTCGACCACACCGAATTTACATCTTCACGACGTCGAGCAGCGTCTTCTTGCCTTGCTTGTAGTTGTAGAGCGAGATCACGCCGTGCTGCAGGTCGCCCTTCGAGTCGAACGTCGTTTCGCCGATCACGCCCTTGTAGTCGGTCGTCGGCATCGCTGCCAGGATCTTCGCCGGATCGGTCGAGTTAGCGCGCTTCATCGCGTCGACGATGATGTACACCGCGTCATACGTGAACGGCGCGTAAATCTGGATCGGCTGGCCGAAGCGCTTCTCGTACTTCGTTTCGAACGCCTTGCCGCCCGCCATCTTTTCGAGCGCCATGCCGGCTTCCGAGCAGACGATGTTGTCGGTTGCGTCGCCGGCCAGGTCCGACAGCTTGTCGGTACACACGCCGTCACCTGCCAGCACCTTCGCGCGCAGGCCGAGCTGCTTCGCCTGCTTGGCGAACGGGCCGCCGGTCGCGTCCATGCCGCCGTACATGATCGCGTCGGGATTTTCACCCTTGATCTTCGTCAGAATCGCGCGGAAGTCGACGGCCTTGTCGTTCGTCGCGTCGTGCGACACGACGTTCATACCGAGCGACTTCGCCGTCTTCTCGAATTCGTTCGCGAGACCCTGGCCGTAAGCGGTCGAGTCGTCGACGATCGCGACGCTCTTCACCTTCATGCCCTTCGCCGCGTAGTTCGCGAGTGCCGGGCCTTGCTGCGCGTCGGTCGCGACGACGCGGTAGGTCGTCTTGAAGCCTTGCTGCGTGTAGGCCGGGTTCGTTGCCGACGGCGAGATCTGCACGATGCCCGCATCGCTATAGATCTTCGATGCCGGGATCGAGGTGCCCGAGTTCAGGTGGCCGACCACGGCGACGACCTTGTCGTCGACGAGCTTCTGCGCAACCTGCGTGGCCGTGCGGGGGTCGGCCGCGTCGTCCTGCGCGTCGAGTTGCAGCGTGATCTTCTGGCCGCCGATCGTCAGACCCTTCGCGTTGATTTCCTCAATGGCGAGGCGCGCGCCGTTTTCGTTGTCCTTCCCCAGGTGAGCGATACCGCCAGTCAACGGCGCGACGTGACCGATCTTCACGACCGTGTCGGCCGCGGCCGATGTTGCCAACGTCGCGAACAGCACCGCCGCAGCGCTGATCGGCAACAGCTTTTGAATCTTGATGTTCATGTAAGTCTCCAGTTTCGGTCAAAACAACGTAATCGCCCTGTGCCCCGCTTCCCCTACACGTGTCGCTCAGTCCCGTGGACGACCACGCCGGTTGCATCGTTCATGCACTTGGCCAGTACGTTTACCGGACTGTTTGTGACAGTTGGCAAACCGTACTTGCGCGCAAGTGTAGGCCATCAAATTAATTTGCGGGAATTTTTTGAGAAAGTGGGAACAACACTAATAGCGCAGTTCCCGGGCGAACCGCTCGTGGCTTGGGCGAGCGGGCCGGAAAGCCCCAGCCGATGCGGGTTTCCGCTAATTGGGAAGTTTCTCCGCGGGCGCGGATTTAGCCATTTTCCGGCTTCTGTCACATATGATTCGAAGGGTTTTTCAACTCAAAAATGTGGCGTGCCGCACAGGATTGTGAGCGCGGTAAAAAACTTAAATCAGCCTTAAATCGGCCATGCAATCAACGCAAGAACGCGGCGATTCGCACGGAGGCCGCCTGCCATTCCTGCTCGAGCTGCGCCATCAGTTCGATCGCGCCGATTGCTTCGTCGCGCGTGTGGCCAAGCGGCGCACCCTGCCCCGCCCACAACGACAGGTAATCGCCGTTCTGCGCACGCGCCGCGCTTTGCCGCAGCTCCTGCGTCAACGCGTTTTGCACCGGATACGGCGCGATGCTGTCCGCCGATTCGCGCAAACGTTGTATCAACGGATTGCGGATGCCGCGCGCGTGGCGGCCCGTGATCGCGCGCGTCACCGTGGTCGAGGTATCTGCCATGCCGCGCACGCGGGTTTTCCATACCTCGGGGATCGCGCTCTCGCGGGTGGTCAGAAACGCGGTGCCCATCACCGCGGCTTGCGCGCCCAGCGCGAGTGCCGCGACGATGCCGCGACCGTCCATGATGCCGCCGGCCGCGAGCACCGGCAGCCCGGTCGCGTCGACCAGTTGCGGCACGAGCGCCATCGTGCCGACCAGCGCATCTTCGAATGCGCCGATGAACGTGCCGCGATGCGCGCCCGCCTCCGCGCCTTGCCCGGCGACGGCATCGGCGCCCGCATCGCGCCACGCGATGCCTTCTTCAACATGCGTCGCAGTCCCAACTACATAGCTGCCGCTCGCGTGCAAACGCTCGACGTCGTCCGCTGCTAGCAGTCCGAACGTAAAGCCGGCGACCGGCACCCGCAATTCGATCAGCGTTTCCAGTTGCGCGCGAAAGTCAGGCGCATAGCGTGCGAGCGCCTGTCCCGGCGGCAAGCCGAGATCGGCCCGCAGCGGATCGATTGCGTCGAGCGCGCGGCGCACGGTGGCTTCATCGGGCGAGACCGGATCGAGCACGAACAGATTCACGCCGAACGGGCGATCGGTCAGCGCGCGAATCGCCGCGACCTCGCTCGCGATCTTCTCGGGCGCGAGCGCCGCCCCCGCGAGAAAACCAAGTCCGCCCGCATTGGATACCGCCGCGACGAGCGCCGGCGTCGTCGCGCCGCCGGCCATCGGCGCCTGCACGACGGGTACCCGCATCTGGAAGTGCTCGGCGAACGGCGTCACGAAACTGCCTTCATTCATGTTCGTTTCCTTCCGGCGCAAAGCCGTCGATGTGCTGATTTATGCGCTCGCCAACGTGTTCGCGAGATGCGCTGACACGCGCGAGCCATCACGCGCTGACTTTACCGACACGCGCCATCGCGGAAAAATGAATTATCGAGATCGTTTCAATCGCCTGACGAGAATCGAAGCACTTCGCATCACCCGCGA
Source organism: Paraburkholderia sp. CI3 (assembly GCF_050436505.1). Classification (NCBI taxonomy): domain Bacteria; kingdom Pseudomonadati; phylum Pseudomonadota; class Betaproteobacteria; order Burkholderiales; family Burkholderiaceae; genus Paraburkholderia; species Paraburkholderia sp. CI3. Next base: position 3,213,037 of record NZ_JBNDMI010000004.1, on the reverse strand, counting down.
GGCCCCGTCCCGCCTCCCTGCAAGGCGATTCTTTTGATGGCAAACTAACCGCCCGTTGCAGGGCCTCGTGGCCTTGAGCGTTTCGTACACACCGACCTCGCGCGGCGGTCGCGCGAGTCAATGGAGAACAGCATGAGCACGACTTCCCGATGGATCGACATCCCCGCCGGCAACGACAGTTTCGGCGGCTACCTCGCGCTGCCGAAGGGCGGCAAGGGACCGGCCGTCATCATCATTCAGGAAATCTTCGGCGTGAACGGCCATATCCGCTCGGTCGCGGATCAGTACGCGCAGGACGGCTATGTCGCGCTCGCCCCGGACGTGTTCTGGCGCGTGCAGCCGCGCGTCGAATTGACGTATGACGGCAAGGATCGCGAAAAGGGCATCGAGCTGATGCAGAAAACCAAGGTCGACGACGCGGTCGACGACATCGGCGCCGCTGCGGCCGCCTTGCGCGCGCTGCCGGAAGTGACCGGCAAGATCGCGGCGATCGGCTACTGCTTCGGCGGCCGTCTCGCCTATCTCGCCGCGGCGGCCGGTTCGGTCGACGCCGCTGTCGCCTACTACGGCGGCGGCATCCATAACCATCTCGACAAAGCCGCGAACATCAAGGTGCCAATGCAGTTCCACTACGGCGAGCTCGACGCGCATATTCTGCCGTCGGACATCGGCCAGATTCAGGAGCGCTTCGCGGGTCGCGCCGACGTGCAATTCAACATCTACCCGAACGCCGATCACGGTTTCAACTGCTCGGAGCGTGCGTCGTACAACCAGCACGCGTCGGCATTGGCGCATGGCCGCACGCTGACGTTCCTCGGCGAGCGGATGTAATCCGCGGTTCCCGCATTCAGTCGGACCGCCGCGTTGCGCATGTGATCGCAAGCTCGCGCATTTGAAGTGCGCACTCGAATTCACATGAGTCACGTCGGCGCTCAACTCGGGTACTCTGTGCAAGACGGCGTGTCGGCCGACACGCCGTCTTTTCACATGTGCGACGCCCGAGCGGGGCAACGCGATGCCGAGCGAAACGCCCCAGTCGCGCGTGCATGGCCGGCCACGAATTCGACGCAGCATGCCAACCGACCGCGAGGGCTCAACCGACGTGCAATCAGACTATCTCGCTCATGACGCCATCGGCCTCGCCGAACTCGTGCGCACGCGCCAGGTCAGCGCGCGCGAATTGATCGACGTCGCGATCTCGCGCACCGAGGCCGTCAATCCCGCGATCAACGCGATCGTTCTGAAGGACTACGATGCGGCCCGCCAACGTGCGTCGCACGAAGACGCGAATCGCGCGAATACCGTCGACGGCACGAACGGAACGGACGACTCCGCCGCCCACGCCGCGCTCGCCGGCGTGCCGTTCCTGATCAAGGATCTCGGCGCGCCCGTTGCGGGACTGCCCATGGCAATGGGCAGCCGACACTACCGCCACTTCATTCCGACTCAGGATGCGCCGGTCGTCGCGCTCGCGAAAGCGGCGGGTTTGAATATCTTCGCGAAGACCAGCACGTCCGAACTCGGCCAGATGCCTTATACGGAGCCCGAACTATTTGGCGCGTGCCGTAATCCGTGGAACATCGATCACACGCCGGGCGGTTCGAGCGGCGGCGCGGCGGCGGCGGTCGCTGCCGGCATCGTACCGCTCGCGCATGCGTCGGACGGCGGCGGCTCGATCCGGATTCCGGCGTCGTGCTGCGGACTGTTCGGCCTGAAACCCTCGCGCGGTCGCGTGCCGCGCGCGGCGCAGGCCGGCGTCGGCGAACTCGGCATCGATCACGCCGTGTCGCGCAGCGTGCGCGACAGCGCGTTGCTGCTCGATCTGCTGGCCGGCAACGCCGAGCGGCCGAGCGGCGCGCCCGGCACCTTTCTCGGCGCGACGCGCGAGCCGTGCAAACCGCTGACGATCGCCTACGTGACCGAGCCGATGCTCGCGCCGTCGTTATCGGCCGATGCGCGCGCCGCGCTCGACGACGCCGCGCAACTCGCGAGCTCACTCGGTCATCGTCTGGAGCCGGTGTCGCTCGGCGTCGATTTCGCGGCGGTCCGTCATGCGTTCCTGACGCTGTGGTCGGTGACCGCCGAGGACCTCGTGCTGAACGCGGAGCGCATCACCGGCCACAAGCCAACGCGCGGCGAGTTCGAAATTTCGACATGGGCGATGGCGCACGTCGGCCGCAAGCTCGGCGAGCAGGGCTTGCCGGCCGCGCTCGACGAACAGCGCCGCATCACCGCGCGTCTGACCGACCTGCTGAACCGCTACGACGTGCTGTTGTGCGCGACGCTCGCGTCCGCGCCGATCAAGATCGGCGAGATGCGACCAAGCTCGGTCGAGCGCATGCAGATGCGCGCGATCACCACGATGCCGCTAGAACGATTGATGAAGAAACTGCTGTTCGAAGCGTCGAACAAGGCGTTCGCGTGGGCCGGATGCACGGAGCTGTTCAACCTGAGCGGCCAGCCGGCGATGTCGGTGCCTTTGTACTGGAATGCGCGCGGGCTGCCGATCGGCGTGCAGTTCGCGGCGCGTATCGGCGGCGAGGCGACTCTGTTCAGACTCGCCGCGCAACTCGAGGCGGCACGGCCGTGGTTCGACAGGCGGCCACCATTGATGAATGCGCGCCGCTAAAAGTCCAGCGGTCCACTGCAATGAAGCTTTGAAAAACCACCCCGGCTTGCGCCGCGCGCGGCGCGCAGCGCCACGATGCGCACAATCACGGGATGCGCCGCGGGATTGCGGCGCATCCCGTGCGCGCTTGCAAGCACCTCATGCGCAGGCTTGATCAGGCCTTCTTGTTATAGGCGCTGCACCATCCCGTGGCCGCGACCTGCTTGCCCGCGAACATCGGGCAGAGGCCGTAGGCATCGCCCGCCTTGCCCTGGAAGAAGCTGCAGTTGCTGCATTGCTCGCCAGGCGTGTATTTGGCGAATTTCGCCTTGTCGACCTTGCTCGCGTCCGCCTTGTAGCCAAGCGCCTGCGCGGTCGGATCGGTTTCGGAGACTTTCGGCGCGTCGGCGAACGCCTGGCGCGACAGCGCGAACGTCGATGCCACACCGATGCTGGTGATCAAAAACGTACGACGGGAAGATCTCATGGGGAACGCACTCCATTTATATGGGAATCAACGCCGTTCTGATGACAGCGTTCGCCAAGCATAGCAACGTAGCCGTCGCCCGTGATATTCCAAATGCTAAAGATAAGCGGATCGGTACGGTCCAAACGCAGCCTCAAGGCCGCCCGCTCAGCTCGCAGACCCGCTGCGCAATCGCAAGCGATGCGGTCAACCCTGGCGACTCGATGCCGAACAGATTGACGAGCCCGCGCACGCCATGCGCGGCCGGCCCCTGGATCATGAAGTCCGCGGCGGGCTCGCCCGGGCCGGACAACTTCGGACGAATACCGGCGTACGCCGGCTGCAACGCGCCATCGGGCAAGGCCGGCCAGTACGCGCGAATCGCCGCATAAAACGACTCCGCGCGACGCGGATCGACGTCGTAATTGATCGCATCGACCCATTCGACGTCGGGGCCGAAGCGCACCTGGCCGCCCAGGTCGAGCGTCAGATGCACGCCGAGGCCGGCTTCGTTCGGCATCGGATAGATCAGGCGGCTGAACGGCGCGCGCCCCGAGATGCTGAAGTAATTGCCGCGCGCGAAGTAGAGCGGCGGCACGTGGCGCGAGTCGAGTCCGCGAATCTTGCGCGCGAGTGCGTTCGCCTGCAGACCCGCGCTGTTGATCACGCAGGCAGCGCTGATCGTGGTGGGCGCCGCACCGCCGACCGCGATGGTGAAACGGCCGTTGTGAGCCTCGATCGCCTCGACCGGCGCATGGAACGCGTACACGGCGCCGTCGCGCTCGGCATCGCCTTGCAGCGCGAGCATGTACTGATGACTATCGACGATCCCCGTCTGCGGCGAAAACACCGCCTCCACGCATTCGAGCGCCGGTTCGAGCGCCTGCGCCTGATCGCCGGTGACGCGCATCAGGTCGAGCACGCCGTTGTCGCGCCCTTTGGCCATGATGCTTTCGAGCTGCGGAATCTGGTTGCGCGACGTGGCGACGAGCAGCTTGCCGCAGCGCGAATGCGGCACGTTGCGCTCGGCGCAATAGTCATACAGCATTTCGCGGCCGCGCACGCACAGCGTGGCCTTCAGCGATCCGCGCGGATAGTAGATGCCCGCGTGAATCACTTCGCTGTTGCGTGAACTCGTGCCCACGCCGATGGCGTCGGCGGTCTCCAGCACGATCACCTCGCGCCCGCGCGCCGCCAGCGCGCGCGCCGTCGCGAGGCCGATCACGCCGGCGCCGATCACTACACATTCGATCTGATCCATATCCGTTGACGCGGCGCATTGGGCCGCGCGCTGCCTCGTTCAGCCGATGGAAGGAAGACAAGTACGGCACCTCGCCGCCGCGTTCCGTTTGTTGTCGAACGCATCTGTCCGCTGGTCTGCTTATGTCTTTTTATCACCACCACGGAAAATTGTACGACTCGGTACAGACAGAAGTGACAAACGTTCGTGCGCGCCGACCAGACGATGGCGGCGCAAGCTGGCTCGATTCTGCGCTCCACATCGAAAATAGCAATAATTGCCGCGGCATTCGCCACGCAGGCTGTACGAATTTGCCGAGACAGCTCCCCAAATTCCAGAGAAGCGGGGTTTGGGTACAAAAAACCGACCGAAAACCTCAAAAACCGATCGGTTTTCGCCGGTTTCCGTAATCTAGGCGGATATCGGCGGGCTCGATCTGGTCGCGTCCCGCGATGCGCGCCGCGCCGAAGCCGTTCAGGATCGCGCGGCGCATCTCGCGCGGCGACGCCCGCTTGAGCACATCGAGCGTCGCTTCGCCAAGCGTCCCCGGAAAGCGCAGGCCCCAGTTGTGCGCGCCGCGGATCTCGTCGTAGATCGACTGCGCGATGCGTCGCGCGCCGGCGTGGTCCGGCGGCGAGATCTCATAGACGTTCATGCGGTTCAGGATCGGCTCGGGGATCGCGCGTTCGTCGTTGGCGGTCGCGATCCAGATCACGTTGCCCGCGTTGATCGGTATCTCGGCGAACTCGTCGATGAAGCTCTGGGCGGTGTCGTGTTCGAGTAGCGCGTACAGCGCGCCGAGCGGATCGTATTGCGAATCGCCGCTCGCCTTGTCGATTTCGTCGACGGCGATCACCGGGTTCGCGTAGCTGCCGTTCACGAGTGCATCGAACACCTTGCCCGGCTTCGCGTTCTTCCATTGCGACGACGCGCCCGACAGAATCCAGCCCGCCGTCAGCGAACTCATCGCGACGTATTGGTACGCGGTGCCGAGCAGGCGCGCGAGCTGCTTCGCGAAATGCGTCTTGCCGATGCCGGGCTCGCCGAGCAATAGGATCGGCATCAGTTCGAGCCGGTCCTCGGTTTCGAGGCACAGCGCGACCTGCTTGCGGATGTCGTCGAGCGGTGCGGAAAAATTGGGCAGCGCGCCGATCAGATCGTCGATCGACGGCATCCGGTTCGGCTTCACGCAGAATCGCAGATTGCCGGTTTTCAGCATCTTTTCGTAGGTCGCGCGCAGCGCCTCGTTCGCGCCCTCGCCGAGACCGTTCAGCGCGCTTTCGACCTCGTCGAGGTCATACACCCGGCTGAACGAGGCCACGGCGATTTCCTGTTTGACCATTGCTGTCGTCATCGCTCACCCCGTTTGGCTGATTCTGCAGCGGCGGCGCCTTGTGAGCGCCGGTTCGAGTCCAGTGTAGCGAGGACACAAACGCGTGCAAGCCAGCAGTCATGTGGCTCTGCTGCTAACGATCGCTGGCATCCCATCCTCATCTGGAATGGAGTGTTGCTGAACCGGCCCTCGTCGACCGTGTCAGAAATCGTTGCGGCCATCGGGGGTAAGATGGCTCTCTGATTGCTACGAGGCACCCACGCAAGCGATGCGTGAGCGGAGATACTTTTTATGTGGAAAACCAGTATCGTGGCCATGCTGCTTGGCGCTTCGTTGCTCGCCCACGCGCAACAACGGCCAGCGCAGCAGGTCGTGCAATGGCAGCTGCAGGTGGTGAAAGATGGCCAGCAGATCGATTCGTTCGACGGCACCACCACCGTCGGCCAGGCACGCACGGATACGCATCACCAGGTCGTGCAACACGAGGTCGGCTGCAAGGACCAGCCGGCCGGCAGCATCGATCTGTCACGCACGATCACGGTGTCGCCGCTGCGCGTCGATCCCGAGGGCGTGATGTTTTCGATCGACACACAGGAAACGCTCGAGGACGACAATGCGGCGCGCACCGACATCGGCTGCAAGCTGCCGCCGCAGCCGCGCCAGGTGAGCGCGAGCCACCCGGGTCTCGTGGTGTCGCCGGATCAATGGGCGAGCTGGACGATCGTCGATCACAATCCGAACCTCGTGTACCGCGTGCATGCGAACGTCGTGAGCAACGGTGCGAACGGCAACGGCACGAACGGCGGCATGAGCGGCAATGGCGCCGCGACCGGCAGCAGCAATTCGAACTGACAGGAACCGCGCGCCTTACCGACGCGCTCAAACAGAACACGTGGATAACGCGGCATGCGAAACCCAGAAGAACTGATCCGCGAGAACCTCGCGCCGAACGATTTCGTCGCGGTGAGCTGGAACCTGCACAAGGGCCGCACACCGCTCGGTTTTCAGGCCTGGCAGGCGATGCAGCGCTGGGTTCAATCGACCCACGCGGACGCATACTTCCTGCAGGAAGCGATGGCGCGGCGTATGCCGTCGCCGGTATTGGCGAGCAGTTTCGGCACGCCGATGGGCGATCCACTGACCGACGTATGGCACTGTCAGGCAACCGAAATCGCGCGCGCGCTCGAACTCGAAGTCGCGCTCGGCCCGAACGTGTTCAAGCCGTCGTGGCGGCACGGCAATGCGATCCTGTCGCCGCATCCGCTCGATCTCGGCGGCCGCTGGGACATCTCCGCGCACCGCTTCGAAAAGCGCGGCCTGCTGGTCGCGCGTGCGACGTTCGGCGGACGACTCGTCACGTTGCTCTGTGCGCATCTCGCGCTGACGCGTCCGGCGCGGTTGCGGCAGATGGACTGGATCGCGCACTGGATCGCGAAGGAAGCCCCCGACGGTCCGCTCGTGCTGGCCGGCGATTTCAACGATTGGCGCAACGACTCGGTGCCGCTCTTTCGCGAGCATGGCTTGCAGGAAGTCGCGACGCTGCTCGGCGAACCGGCGCGCACGTTCCCGGCGTTCTCGCCGGCGCTGTCGCTCGACAAGATGTTCGTGCGCGACATGCAGCCGGTCGAATGGATCCAGCCGACGCAGGAGACCGCGTGGCTGTCCGATCATTTACCGTATATGGCGAAGTTGCGGCTGGAGTGAGCGCGTCTGTTGGTTGAGCTTTCCCCAACGGAAAGCGCGTCCCCCTCACTCGCGAAGCGGCGTCCAGCTCAACGTCGCTTCGATCTCCTCCCCCGGCTGCAATACGCAGCCACCGACGTGTTCTTGTGTACCAACCGCGTTGAAGCAATCGGTCGTATTCGTGACCGGTTCCACGCATAACTGCGGATCGTTGACCGGCGCGAACACGACCAGGTGATCGAACGGCGCGTCGGCACGCATCGTCAGATTGCGGCGCTCGTCGGGCCACGCGATCGTCGCCACGCGCGACCAGTTTGAAAAGTTGTTGTCGAGATCGAAAGCATCGGGCGACATGCCCGCGCGCAATGCGTCGACGGCCGGATGCGGGCCGAGATGCGTCGGCAGCACGTCGGTGTCCGCGTGCCACATGGCCTGAACGTCGGCATGGATGCGCGTCGACGCGGTGCGCGGATAGTACGGATGATGGCCCATGCCGAACGGCATCGGCCGGCCGGCGAGATTCCGCGCGGACATCGTGATGTGGAGCGCGCCACCGCGCAACTCGATACGCTGCCGCGCGCGATAGCGAAACGGCCAGTCGCCAGTCACGCTCGCATCCGGTTCGTGCTCGAAGTGCAAGTCCACCGCGCTTTCGCTGCGCGCGCCGACGCGCCACGGATGCCGCCACGCGTTGCCATGCAGCGCGTGGGCGAAACGCGGGTCGTTGCCGGCGAGATCGATCGTCGCGCCGTCGAACGCGAAGCGCGCATCGCGAATCCGGTTGCAGTATGGGAACAGCGGAAAGCTCGCCATGCGCAGCGGATCGCGCGCTTCGAACGCTTCCGGCAGCGCCGGCCGCAGCCAGTGCAACGGACCTTCCGGCGTGACTTCGTAGAACGCCGCGAGCGCGCCGCCAACGTCCGGCGCGAGCACCGCTCGCAACGCACCGGCCGACAACGTGACGAGGCGCGCGGCGATCACGGGATCGTCGAGCCATGAGCGTTGAGTCGCCGATCGAGTAGCGGCATGTGCCTCGCGCGGCCGGGCAGGATTCAGGGAATCGTCGCGCATGGTCAGACGAGGCGAAACCGCGAGCGGAAAGCGGCATCAACGTGCATTCATATCTCCTTTGACGTGCCGCGCACCCCGCGGCCGGCGGACCACCTCAGTCCGCCCCGAGCGAGAATCGCACGACACCGCACCATTGGTCAATATTATTAGTAATAAATTCGTTCAAAAAGGGCCGGTAACGGACCGTAAGCTCCATCCCCAAATGGCGGGTTAGCGGGCGTTGTCGCGCGCATATTATTAGTGGTACCGTCAGCAGCATGATGCCGCTGGCATTCCCCCGCTTCAGCGCCGCCTCGGTGCGGCCCGCACAATGAAAAAATCGACTCAACGCCGTCCCACCATGACCGACATCGCCAAGCTCACCGGCGTGTCGCAATCCACCGTTTCGCTCGTGCTCAACAACGCGGCCGGCGCGAAATTCTCCGATGCAACCCGCAACAAGGTGCTGAAGGCCGCGCACGACCTCGGCTACCGGCTGTCGCTGCGCGCGCCCGTAGCGGCATCGAGCGACGAGCGCAACCTGATCGTCTATCTGGCCGACGAAATCTCGACGAGCCCGCACCCGGTCGTCAATATCGACGGCGCGCGCGACGCCGCGTACGCGAGTGGCAAGATGCTCGCGGTCTACTCGACGCACGGCAACGCCGACATCGAAAAACAGGTACTCGACACGGTCCTCACCAATCCGCACGTGTTCGGTGTGATCTATGCGACCGTCTACACGCGCCAGGTCGCGCCGCCGACCGCGCTGTCGCAGGTGCCGACCGTGCTGCTGAACTGCTACACCGGCGACAGCACGTTCTCGTCCGTGGTGCCGGCCGAGGTCGCGGGCGGCCATCTGGCGACCGAGTACCTGCTGCAGGCCGGCCACCGGCGCATCGGCTACATCAACGGTGAGCCGTGGCAGGACGCCGCGAAAGACCGCCTGAAGGGCTACCGCACCGCGCTCGCGACCGCCGATCTGCCTTTCGCGGCCGAACTCGTGCGCGACGGCGACTGGAGCCCCGGCCTCGGCTTCGAGCTGACGCTGTCGCTGATGCGCGAGGCCAATCCGCCCACTGCGATCTTCTGCGCCAACGACCTGACCGCGATCGGCGCGATCGAGGCGCTCAAGCAGCTCGGCCTGCGCGTGCCCGAGGACGTGTCGGTGCTCGGCTACGACGACCAGGAAATCGCGCGCCACACGCATCCGCCGCTGTCGACGGTGGTGCTGCCCAACTACGAACTCGGCCGCTGGGCCGTCGAAACGCTGCTGCAGGAAGAGCACAACCGCGCAGCCGGCGCGCCGGTGCGCCATCGCACGGTCAAGCTCGACGGACCGCTGGTGGAACGCACCTCGGTCAGGGTAATTACCGAGGCAAAACCGGTGACAACTAATATTATTAGTGATTGACCGATAATAATTTTGAGTGGAATAATCGGCACGTCGGGTCGGGAAGACAGCGCGCCGGTGGGTCATAGCCAATCGCGCGCTCGCCGGCGAACCAACGTCGCCCCCCCGGCTGGACAGAGGCAATCCCGAGCAGCACGAAAAGCAAATAAACCGTCACCGGTTACTGGAGGAAGACATGGCGTCGCTCAATAGGCAGTCGCGCATGCACGCGCGCAAGCAGCAGATCCGTCCGCTGGCAGCTTCGTTGCTGGCTCTGGCAATCGGTGTCGGCGCGGCGGCCGCGCACGCGGACGACGCATTGCCGAAGTTGCCGACCAAGACCCCGCTGAAGGTCGGCTTCGCGCAGACCGAAAGCAACAACCCATGGCGTCTCGCGGAAACCAAGAGCTTCAAGGACATCGCCGCGAAATGCGGCTGGCAGATCGTGATGACCGACGCCAACGGCTCCAACTCCAAACAGGTCTCCGACATTCAAAGCATGATCGCCCAGCACGTCGATCTGCTGGTGTTCCCGCCGCGTGAAGAGAAGCCGCTCGCGCCGGTCGTGCTGCAGGCGAAGAAGGCCGGCATTCCGGTGATCCTCGTCGACCGCGACGTCGACCAGTCGGTGGCGAAGGCTGGCCGCGACTACATCACGTTCATCGGCTCGGACTTCATCGATCAGGGTCACCGCGCCGCCGACTGGCTCGTCAAGGCGACGGGCGGCAAGGCGAAGATCATCGAGCTCGAAGGCACGACGGGTGCGTCGGCCGCGAACGATCGCAAGAAGGGTTTCGACGAAGTCATCGCGAAGCACCCCGGCATGACGATCATCGCGTCGCAAAGCGGCGACTTTGCGCGCGACACCGGCCGCAAGGTGATGGAAACACTGTTGCAGGCGCATCCCGACGTCACCGCCGTGTACGCGCACAACGACGAAATGGCGCTCGGCGCGATTGCTGCGATCAAGGCGGCGGGCAAGCAGCCGGGCAAGGACATTCAGATCGTCACGATCGACGGCACCAAGGGCGGCATGGACGCGATCGCGGCCGGCGAACTCGGCGCGAGCGTGCAGTCGAGCCCGTTCTTCGGCCCGCTCGCCTGCGACGTCGCGCAGCGCTATGCGAAGGGTGAAAAGATCCCGACCTGGATCAAGGTGTCTGACCGCTTCTACGACAAGGAAAACGTGCAGCAGAACATGCAGTACGGCTACTGATCGCAATTATCGGGAAGCGCCCCGGGCGCATCATTTTCCCGGGGACTCCCTTCGGCGTTGTAGCAGGGCATCCGCATCAGGAGAACGCCCGTGACGGAATCTGGCAAAGAGACGCCACACTCCCCCCTGACCCGTTCGCCGCTGCTCGAGATGCAGGACATCGGCATCAGCTTCGGCGGCGTGCCCGCGTTGCGCGGCGCGAATCTGAGCGTCGCCGCGGGCGAAGTGCACGCGCTGATCGGCCAGAACGGCGCCGGCAAATCGACACTGATCAAGATCCTGACCGGCGCCTATCGGCGCGGCTCGGGCAGCGTGAGATTCGAAGGCCGCGAGGTCGATTTCCGCACGCCCAAGCAGGCGCGCGAAGCGGGCATCAGCACGATCTACCAGGAGATCAACCTGGTGCCGTTCCGCTCGGTAGCGGAAAACATCTTTCTCGGCCGCGAGCCGCGCCGCTTCGGTCTGATCGACTGGCGCACGGTGCAGCAGCGCGCGGCCGCGCTGCTCGATTCGTTCGGTTTGCAGATCGACGTGAAAAAGCCGGTCGGTCGTTACTCGACCGCGATCCAGCAAATGGTGGCGCTTGCGCGCGCGGTGTCGTCGGACGCGAAGATGGTGATCATGGACGAATCGACGTCGTCGCTCGACGAGCGCGAAGTCGAACTGCTGTTCACCGTCGTGCGCAAGCTGCGCGACGACGGCCACGCGGTGATTTTCGTCTCGCACCGGCTCGACGAGCTGTACGCGCTGTGCGATCGCGTGACCGTGATGCGCGACGGCCAGACGGTCGTACAAAGCACGATGGCCGAGATGGACAAGCTGCAGCTCGTCACGACGATGCTCGGCCGCTCGCTCGCCGCCGTCGTGCAAGACGACACGGCCGCGCGCGAAGCGAATCTCGCGAGGCGCGGCAAGCAGGTGATCGGCGCGACGCAGCTCGGCGCGCCGCCGAAGGTCAACGGCGTGTCGCTCGACGTGCACGCGGGCGAGGCGGTCGGCCTGGCCGGACTGCTCGGCTCGGGACGCACCGAAACGATGCGGCTGATGTTCGGCGCCGATCCGCTGGCACAAGGCGCGCTGTCGATCGGCGGCGAGAAAGTCGCGCTGAAGTCGCCGCAGGACGCGATCGCGCGCGGCCTCGCGTACCTGACCGAGGACCGCAAGGGCGAAGGCATCGTCCCCGAGCTGTCGGTGCGCGACAACCTGACGCTCGTCTGCCTGCGCACGCTCGCGAAAAACGGCATCGTCGACGTGAAGAAGCAGCAGGCGATCGTCGATCGCTTCATCGCGTCGCTCGGCATCAAGCTGCGATCGGCCGATCAGCCGATCCGCGAGCTATCGGGCGGCAACCAGCAGAAAGTGCTGCTCGCGCGCTGGCTCGCGGCCGAGCCAGCGCTGCTGCTGCTCGACGAGCCGACGCGCGGCATTGACGTCGGCGCGAAAGCCGACGTCGCGAAGATCGTGCGCGAGTTGCGCGACGCGGGGCTCGCGGTACTGCTGTCCGCCTCCGAGCTCGAAGAGTTGACCGCGGTCGCCGATCGCGCGGTCGTGATCCGCGACGGCCGCACGGTCGCCGAACTGAACGGCGCCGACATGAGCGAGACCGCGATCATGGATGCGATCGCCTACGGCAGCGAGGGCCAATCGGCGCTCGCGCAAGCCGCGCTATCGGCACACATCGAAGACGCGTTGGAGGGCGACCGTCATGGCGCTTAAGCTGCGTTCGAATTCGCTGCGCAGCGATGCGGCGGGCGCCGCTGCGGCGGGCGCCGCTGCGGCGGGCGCCGACACCACCATGATGCAATCGACCAATACCCCGCCCGCACGGTCCGCGAGCACCGTGCACAAGTGGCGCCATCTCGCGATGCAGCGCGAAGTGATCGTGCTGCTCGCGATGGTGCTGTTCAACCTGATATTCACGCCGCACTTCTGGTCGTTGCAGACGTTCAACGTAAACATGACGCAGGTCGTGACGATCGTGATCGTCGGCATCGGCATGACGCTGGTCGTCGCGACGGGCGGCATCGATCTGTCGGTGGGCGCGTCGATGGCGATTTCGGGCGCGCTCGCGCCGATGCTGTTCCTCAACATAGCGGGGCCGCTCGGCATCGGGCTTGCGTTCGTGCTGCCGGTAGTCGCGGCGGCCGCATGCGGCGTGTTCAACGGCCTGCTCGTCACTCGTTTATCGGTGCAGCCGATCGTCGCGACGCTCGTGCTGTTCATCGCCGGACGCGGCATCGCGCAGGTCGTCACCGACGGCAGCCTGCAGGCGTTCGACACGCCAGCGTTTCAGTGGATCGCGCTCGGCAAGGTCGCGGGCGTGCCGTTCCAGGTGCTGCTGATGCTCGCGCTGGTCGGCGCGTTCGCGTGGGTCGTGCGCAAGACGTTGTTCGGCCAGCATCTGCTGATCACCGGCGGCAACGAAAAAGCCGCGTATCTGTGCGGCGTGCCGACCGCTACCGTCAAGATGATCGCGTACACGCTATGCGCGGCGCTCGCGGGCCTCGCGGGGCTGATCTCGATCTCGGTGAATTCGTCGTCGGATGCGAACGTCGTGGGGCTTGGCGTCGAACTCGATGCGATCGCGGCAGTCGCGGTCGGCGGCACCGCGCTGACGGGCGGCAAGGCGTATATCGGCGGCACGCTGATCGGCGCGCTGATCATCCAGTTGCTGCGCTATACGCTGCTCGCGCACGGCATTCCCGATGCCGCCGCGCTCGTCGTGAAGGCCGGCATCATCGTCGCGGCGGTTTACGTGCAGCGGCGCTCGCGCTGATTCTGGCGCTGGCGCTGGCGCTCACGCTCATTTTCACGATCTGCGGGCAACCTTTCCGGATTCGATGCGATGAAAAAGAATCTTCCCATCCTGCTTGCGCTCGCGGGGCTCGTCGTCTTTGGCCTCGTGCGCTACGACCACTTCGGCTCGGCGTACAACATCACGTCGTTCTGGCGCTACAACTCGATGTTCGCGCTGATCTCCATCGGCATGGCCTTCGTGATCATCACGGGCGGCATCGATCTGTCGGTCGGCACGGTCGCGGCGCTCGCGAGCGTGGTCGCCGCGTTGACGAGCGTCTTCGGCGGCTGGGTCGCGGTGCTGGCCGGTTGCGCGGCCGGGCTCGCGGTCGGTGTGCTGAACGGCGTCATCATCACGCGGCTCAAGATCCTGCCGTTCATCGTCACGCTCGCAACGAGCCTCGGCGCCCACGGCGTCGCGCTGTTGCTCGGCAAGAACGACGCGGTATCGATCGCGGCCGATTCGAACTTCGGCAACTTCGGTCAGGGCGACCTGTTCGGGCTGCCGATTCCGGGACTCGTCGCGCTCGTCGCCGCGGTCGCCGGCTGGCTCGCGCTGCGCAGCACGCGCTTCGGGCGGCACTCGCTCGCGATCGGCGGCAGCGAAGAGGCCGCGCGGCTGATGGGGCTGAACGTCGACCGCACGCTGGTGATGGCCTATGCGGTCAGCGGGCTGCTCGCCGGCATGGCGGGCGTGATTCTCGCCGCGCAGTTCGGCGCTGGGCAGCCTAACGAAGGCGTCGGTTGGGAGCTGTTCGCGATTTCGGCGGTCGTGCTTGGCGGCACGCTGCTGACGGGCGGCGAGGGTTCCGTCGCGATGACGATTGCCGGCGTGCTGCTGCTCGGGCTCGTGTTCAATCTGCTGAACTTCGAGAACGGGCTCGGGTTCATCAGTCTGTCCGCGTACTGGCAATCGGTGATTCGCGGCGTGTTCCTGCTACTCGTGATCGTGCTGCAGTCGCGCGTGTTGAAACAGCGCGGAAAAAAGCGGGTGCCGGCGGTGTGAGCAAGCGGCACCCGCGAATTGGCGTCATCAATTCCATCGGACAGAATTTCCTTACTTGGCCGAGGCTTGCCGCCACAATCGCCGCCCCCGACCCATCTCTGTGTACCGATAGACTCGCCGCGAAACCGTGTGACCGTGGCGCGTCCCCGACGCGTCACGACGTCCCCGATCGTCGTCCCCGGTTTCCTTATTGACTGTCGGTGCGCAACGTCCAGACGGTCGCCGTATTCGTGGAGCCAGGCAGCATCTGAACGCCATCCTCGCTGATGGCAAGATCGATCCGCGCGACCTTTCCGTTCAACACATCCGAGACGAAGACCCGGACGAATCGCCCCCCGTCGATCACGGTGAGATCCCAGGGGCCGTCCAGCAGGTTGGGATCTTTCAGTTCCTTGACGAGCCCGCCCTGAGGATTGATGACGAGCAGCGAGCCCGGCGCGACGACGTTCTTGCCATCCGTGGTCGGCACATTGCCCACCAGCACGAAGCCGCTTCCCAGCACGGCGAGCGCCGTCGTGAGAGCGAGATTGCTTCCCTGGAAGAACGTCACCGGATCGCTGTTGGACACGAGCTTGACGATCGTCGTACCGGTTCCCTGCAGATTCGACTTCGCATTGAGATTCGACACCACCACATCGCCGGGTTTGAGCGTGCTCCAGGACGGCACGCCGGCCGGCACGAACGCCATGCCGTACGGATCGACATCGCCGTTGGCCGGAACGGTCGATGAACTCACCGACTGCGGCGGCAAAATCGCCTCCTGCGCCTCGGCCCCGACCGTCCCCAACGCTAAAACCAGCAGACCGGCTCGACACAGCGCGCGACGCACGCGGCGCGATGCGCGTGCCCGTATCACCAACCCGTCGAAGCCAGTGTATGAACCGAATGCAGATATCGCGCGAGAAGCCTCCATTTGACACCTCCTGCTCGCATGGGCGGCCGTAGCCGCCAGGACGAGTCGCGCAGCCACCGCACTGCCTGGCTTCGCGCGACTCGCGTCCTGCGTAAACGAGGCAACGTCGGGCGTATTCCCCAAAAAATCGCGGCGCGCAAACGATAGTCGAAAGGGAGGCGATCTCGATGGCGCCGGCAGGGTTCCGCCCCATTTGCCAGTTTTATCAGCAAGGTCAATGCTGCGGCGCACGCCGCCTTTCGGTATCATCTCGAAAATGCTGCCCTTGCGGCGCGTCGCTTTCGCGCCTGCCGGGCAACCAATGGCAGCCGCCCTTCGCGGCGTTCGCCGAATCGCCGTACCCCGCTGAAGCACGGCCGCACTCAGCCAACGTACTTCGCGGCGCCAGCAAGCCGGCGCCGCCGCTTCCCGGTTTGGCAACCCGCTTTACCACGCTCGACCGCCGCGCCGCGGCCCCGCCCCGGCGGGCACGGTAAAATGACGGATTGCGCGGGAGTCCCGACCACGGGTCAGCGCAGCATCGCCCCTTGCCGTGCCGGCCGGCTCAGACGACTGGCCGCCTTTGTTTTCGCACTATCCAAGAAGCCATGAGCAACCTGAATTCACAAACCGTCCTGAGCGTCCATCACTGGACCGATACGCTTTTCAGCTTCACCTGCACGCGCGATCCGTCGTTCCGTTTCGAAAACGGCCAGTTCACGATGGTGGGCCTGCAGGTCGAGGGCAAGCCGCTGCTGCGCGCATACAGCCTCGCCAGTGCGAACTACGAAGAACATCTCGAATTCCTCAGCATCAAGGTGCAGGACGGCCCGCTCACATCGCGTCTGCAGCACCTGAAGGTCGGCGACGAAGTGCTGATCGGCAAGAAGCCGGTCGGCACGCTGGTGGCCGACAACCTGCTGCCGGGCAAGACGCTGTGGCTGTTGTCCACCGGCACGGGCCTCGCGCCGTTCATGTCGATCATCAAGGATCCGGACATTTACGACCGCTACGAGCGCGTGGTCCTCACGCATACCTGCCGTTTCGTCGACGAACTCGCGTACAAGGAATACATCACCGAGCACCTGCCGGCGCATGAACACCTCGGCGAGTTCGTACAGGAAAAGCTGCTGTACTACCCGACCGTCACGCGCGAAGCGTTCCAGAACCGCGGCCGCATCACCGAGCTGATCGAAACCGAAAAGCTGTTCGCCGACCTCGGCGTGCCGGGTTTCTCGCTCGAGGACGACCGCGTCATGCTGTGCGGAAGCCCGCACATGCTGCGCGACACGCGCAAGCTGCTCGAAGACGCGGGCTTCAAGGAAGGCAGCAACAACGAGCCGGGCCATTACGTGGTCGAAAAGGCCTTCGTCGGCTAAGCCGGCCGGCATTCTTCTTCGCGGCCCGCGCGCCGCGAATTCCAGAAAAGGAGCCTCCGGGCTCCTTTTTTTGTTGCTCCGTTACAAATTGGAGCGCGTTGCGTCACCTTCGCTGTCAGAATTCCTCTGACAGCACGAGTCCGCTGTAAACATCATGTAATCTCTGAAGACTCTGCGCTAAGCCTTGGTGCGACTGCTTTTTTAATCTTTTTGAGATATCATCGCGCCGCGAGATCAGACGAATTCATGCACCGATCGTCGTCCACCAGAGTTGTTACTGAATGTAAATTTCGTTACGTTGGGCCATCGTGTTTCGTCCGACGTGAAAGCTCGTGATTCGCAGGCTTTGATTCCGTCTGCGCGTGCCCGCTTCGCCGTCCACTCCGCCTCCTGAGAGGGAAATTCATGGATACGTCGACTGCCGTCCCGTTCAACGCTGCGCTGGCTTCGTCCGCGCAGCGTGATGGCTTCGACATGCCATCGCTCGCCGCGCGCGAGATCGAGCGGCTGCGCGCGCGGGTACGCGCGCTGTCGGCCGAATTGGTCGACGCGCAGGAAAGCGTGCGCCGTCACGTCGCGCGCGAGCTGCACGACGGCGTCGGCGCCGAGCTGACTGCGACGCGCTTCGCGCTCGCCGGCATCGAAACCTGGCTGCCCGCCGACGCGCCGCCGCAATGCGCGGCCGCGCTCGCGGTCGCGAATCGTTCGCTCGACGCCGTGCAGGCGGCAAATCGCGACGCCATCGCGCAACTGCACGCGCCGTCGTTCGAGACAGGCCTCGCCGGCGCGCTGCAGTGCTGGGCCCGCGACTTCTCCATGCGCACCGGCTTGCGCACCACCTTCACCTGCAGCGGCGACGCGCGGCTCGCGTGCCTGCCCGCCGATGCCGCGCTCGCCGTGTTCCGCGTCGCGCAGGAAGCGCTGAACAACGTCGCGAAGCACGCGCGCGCGACCTGCGCCGACCTGCGCGTCGAAACCGGTGCGCGTCACCTGAGGCTCCTCGTCAGCGACGATGGCATCGGCCTGCCGCGCGCCGCGCGCGAACGCGGTGGGCAGAAAAAAACCGGCGGTCATTTCGGCCTCGCTGGCATGCATGCGCGCTGCGCCGCATTCGACGGCACGCTGCGAATCAGCGCGAGGCGCACGAGCGTCGGTCGTGGCGAGGACAGCGGCACTGGCAGCAACGCCGCCATCACCCCGCGCGGCACCCTGATCCAGGCCCGCTTCGCGTGGCACGCGCTGCTCGCGGCCGCCCCAACGCCGCGCGCCGCCCGGCGCGCGCTGCAATCGTGAGCCCGCGACCATGAGCCTGCGCATCCTGATCGTCGAAGATCACGCGGTGGTCCGCCAGGGCGTTCGCCATCTGCTGCTCGATCGCGGCGTCGCGCGCGAGGTCGCCGAGGCGCAAAGCGGCTCCGAAGCGCTCGACCGGGTCGTCCACCAGAGCTTCGACGTCGTGCTGCTCGACATTTCGCTGCCCGACATGAATGGCGTCGAGGTGCTCAAGCGTCTGAAGCGCAAGGCGCCGCGCGTCGCGGTGCTGATGTTCTCGATGTACCGCGAGGACCGGTACGCGGTGCGCGCGCTCAAAGCCGGCGCGTCCGGCTATCTGTCGAAGACGGTCGATGCCGCGCAGATGATCGGCGCGATCCAGCAGGTCGCGGCGGGCCGCAAGTACGTGAGCCCCGAGATGGCCGAGGCGCTCGCCGACTACGTGTCGTTCGACGGCGAGCAGTTGCCGCATGAAAAGCTGTCCGATCGGGAGTACCAGACGCTGTGCATGCTCGCGTCCGGCAAACGTCTCACCGATATCGCGGCCGCGCTGTCGCTGTCGGTGAAGACCGTCAGCGTGTACCGCACGCGGCTGCTCGACAAGATGAAGCTGCGCAACAACGCCGAGCTGACGTTCTATGTAATGAGCAACCGCCTCGTCGATCTGAATCCCGCGATGGCGGGCTAGCCCAGCAGGCGCCGCCAGCCGTGCCTGCGGCGTTGCGCCGCAGTCGTCCGATCGTGGCGCCGGCGCAAACGGCGAGATTCCATCCTCATCAATTGACTATTCAGTAAATAGCTTCACTGCCGCCCCGCTTCCGGCACCGCAAGACCTCCTCGAAATCACCTCCTGGCGGGAGTTTCCGCCCATCGCCTTGGCCCAGAAAGCGCCGCGCGAACCAGCCCGGCGGCACGCATCCGCTAGAATCGCGGGTTTTCCCGACATTCGGCGCGCAACACGCGTGCACCACTGGAGACCCACGCCAATGTCCCTGTTTCGCAAAAAGAGCGTCGAGCACATGCTTGCGGCGAGCGCTCAGACCGCCGGCCTGAAAAAGGCGCTGGGCGCGCTCGACCTGACTTTCCTCGGCGTCGGCGCCATCATCGGCACCGGCATCTTCGTGCTGACCGGCACGGGCGCCTTACAGGCCGGTCCCGCGCTGATGATCTCGTTCCTGATCGCGGCGATCGCCTGCGGCTTCGCCGCGCTCGCCTACGCTGAATTCGCATCGACGATTCCGGTCGCCGGTTCGATCTACACGTACTCGTATGCGACGCTCGGCGAGCTGGCCGCGTGGATCATCGGCTGGGACCTGATGCTCGAGTACGGGCTCGCGACCTCGGCGGTGTCGGTCGGCTGGTCCGGCTATCTGCAGTCGTTGCTGTCGGGCTTCGGCGTATCGCTGCCGATGGCGCTGAGCGCAGCCCCCGGTGCCGTGCCCGGACACGAAACGCTGTTCAACCTGCCCGCCTTCCTCGTGATGATGGCGATCACCACGCTGCTGTCGCTCGGCGTGCGCGAATCCGCGCGAATCAACAACATCATGGTTGCGATCAAGGTCGTCGTCGTGCTGCTCGTGATCGGCGTCGGCGTGTTTCATGTCACGCCGGCCAACTGGCACCCGTTCATGCCTCACGGCTGGAGCGGCGTGTTCGGCGCGGCCGCGGTGATGTTCTTCGCGTTCATCGGCTTCGACTCGGTGTCGTCGGCGGCCGAAGAAGTGAAGAATCCGAAGCGCGACCTCCCGATCGGCATCATCGCGTCGCTCGGCGTGTGCGCGGTGCTGTATGTGGCCGTGGCCGCGGTCGTCACCGGCATCGTGCCGTCCGAGAAGTTCATGGGCATTTCGCACCCGGTGTCGTACGCGCTGCAACTCGCGGGGCAGAACTGGGTCGCGGGCTTCATCGACCTCGGCGCCGTGCTCGGCATGCTGACCGTGATTCTCGTGATGGCCTACGGTCAGACGCGGGTGATCTTCGCGATGTCGCGCGACGGCCTGCTGCCCGCGAAGCTGTCGAAAGTGCATCCGCGTTTCGCGACGCCGTTCTTCACGACGTGGCTCGTCGGCATCTTCTTCGGCCTGATCGGCGCGCTGGTGCCGCTCAATGTGTTGGCTGAGCTGATCAATATCGGCACGCTCGCGGCGTTCTCGATGGTGTCGATCGCGGTGCTCGTGCTGCGCAAGACGCACCCAGAGCTGCCGCGCGCGTTCCGTTGCCCTGGCGTGCCGGTCGTGCCGGTGCTCGCGGTCGCATCGTGCCTGTTCCTGATGCTGAACCTGCAAGGCATCACGTGGGGCGCGTTCGTGATCTGGCTGCTGATCGGCATGTTCATCTATTTCGGCTACTCGCGCCGTCATTCGAAACTGGCAACGTAAAGCGCCGTTTCAATGAAGCCACGCCAATGAGCTGAATGCTCGCGAGCGTGGCCTCGCTTTCCGCTGATCTATCGATGCGCCCCGTCATGCTCCGCAGACGGGGCGCTTGTCTTTGCGGCGTCCCATTCCGTGGCCGCCGTGCTCTCTACCTGCGCTCGCGCGCGCCGACACACTTCCCCTCATAGCGCGCCCGCGCGATTTGTGCTTTACTTTTCGGCAGATTTGTAAAACCCGTAGTACCCTCATCGGACCTAGCGAATCGAAGTCAGCACGCAGTCGAAGCAAAGCAGGGAGCAATAACAATCACAGGTCCGGTCTCACCCACAGCAACTATCTTGCATGGGATCGTGGTCTGCGCCGAGGCAGGGATCGATACGCCAACGCGCTCGCTCCGATCGACCGCGATAAACGCATGGGACCGCAGTAAGCGCTGAAGCGCTAACTGCGGTCGACAAAGGAGACAGCTTCATGGCGATCAGCATCAGTCTGACGGTCAATGGCGCGCCCGTGAGCGCCTCAGTCGACCCTGGCACCCTGCTTGTCCAGTTCCTGCGCGATCAACTCCGTCTGACCGGCACCCATGTCGGCTGCGATACGGCGCAATGCGGCGCCTGCACCGTGCATCTGAATGGCCGCGCGATCAAGTCCTGCAACATCCTCGCCGTGCAAGCCGATGGCGCCGAAGTCACGACCATCGAAGGGCTCGCGCACAACGGCGCGCTGCATCCGATGCAGGCCGCGTTCAAGCACTGTCACGGTCTGCAATGCGGCTTCTGCACGCCGGGCATGGTGATGAACGCGGTGTCGCTGGTGCAGCGTCAACCCGATCTGACGGGCGACGAGGTGCGCGAGCAGCTCGACGGCAACCTATGCCGCTGTACGGGCTATCACAACATCGTCAAGGCCGTGCTCGAAGGCGCCGCGGGTATGAAGTCCGCCGCATCGAGCGCATCTGCCGGCGCGAATGCCGCCGGCGCAACCGCCGCTTGAGGAGCCGACGATGAACGCACCCGATACACAGAGCCTGATTGGCGCCGCCGTCGAACGCAAGGAAGACTATCGCTTCCTGACCGGCAAAGGCCAGTACACCGACGACATCGTGCTGCCGCAGCAAACCTACGCGGTGTTCCTGCGCTCACCGCACGCGCACGCGAAGATCAGAAGCATCGACACGAGCGCGGCCAAACAGTCGCCGGGCGTGATCGCGATCTTCACCGGCGCGGATCTCGCCGCCGACAACGTCGGCGGACTGCCGTGCGGCTGGCTGATCCACAGCACCGACGGCAAGCCGATGAACGAGCCGCCGCATCCGGTGATCGCGCATACGAAAGCACGGCACGTGGGCGATCAGGTCGCGCTCGTGATCGCTGAATCGATCAAGGCGGCGAAAGATGCGGCCGAACTGATCGAAGTCGATTACGAAGAACTGCCGGCCGTCGTCGATACCGCGCATGCGGCCGACCCGGGTCAAGCGGCCGTGCACGACGAAGTGCCCGACAACGTCTGCTACAACTGGGGCCACGGCGACAAGGCCGCGACCGACGCCGCGTTCGCGAAAGCCGCGCACGTAACCACGCTCGACATCGTCAACAACCGCCTCGTGCCGAACGCGATCGAGCCGCGCGCGGTCAACGCGAACTTTTCGGCGCAGGACGACAGCTACACGCTGTACGTCGCGAATCAGAACCCGCACGTCGAGCGGCTGCTGATGGCCGCGTTCGTGCTGTCGCTGCCGGAATCGAAGCTGCGCGTGATCGCGCCGGACGTCGGCGGCGGCTTCGGCTCGAAGATCTTCCTGTACGCCGAAGACGTCGCGCTCACCTGGGCGTCGAAGAAGATCGGCCGGCCGGTCAAATGGACCGCCGAGCGCTCCGAGGCGTTCCTTTCCGATGCGCACGGCCGCGATCACGTGACCAAAGCCGAGCTTGCGCTGGACGCCGACGGCAAGTTCCTCGCGATGCGCGTGCATACGATCGCGAACATGGGCGCGTATCTGTCGACGTTCGCGTCGAGCGTGCCGACGATCCTGTACGCGACGCTGCTCGCCGGGCAATACGCAACGCCCGCGATCTACGCCGAAGTGAAGGCGGTCTTCACCAACACCGTTCCCGTCGATGCGTATCGCGGCGCGGGCCGGCCGGAAGCGACGTTCGTCGTCGAGCGCCTGGTGGAAGCCGCGGCGCGCGAGATGAAACTCGACCCCGCGGAAATCCGCCGCCGCAATTTCATCACGCAATTCCCGTACGCGACGCCGGTCGGCCTCACCTACGACACCGGCGACTACAACGCGATCCTGTCGCGCGCGCTCACGCTCGCGGACGTCGAGGGCTTCGCGGCACGCCGGCAGGAATCCGAACAGAACGGCAAGCGCCGCGGGCTCGGCTACTCGTGCTACATCGAGGCATGCGGTCTCGCACCGTCGAACATCGCGGGCGCGCTCGGCGCGCGCGCCGGCCTGTTCGAAGTCGGCCAGATTCGCGTACATCCGACCGGTTCGGTCACCGTGTTCACGGGCTCGCACAGTCACGGCCAGGGCCATGAGACGACCTTCGCGCAAGTCGTCGCGGACCGCCTCGGCATTCCGCTCGAAAGCGTCGAGATCGTGCACGGCGACACCGGCCGCATCGCGTTCGGCATGGGCACGTATGGTTCGCGTTCGATTGCGGTCGGCGGCTCGGCCATCTCGAAGGCGCTCGACAAGATCGAAGCAAAGGCGAAGAAGATCGCCGCGCATCTGCTCGAAGCGTCGGCTGAAGACATCGAGTTCAGGAACGGTGTATTCCGCGTCGCGGGCACCGACCGCACCAAGGCGTTCGCGGAGATCTCGCTCGCCGCGTACGTGCCGCACAACTATCCGCTCGACGTGCTCGAACCGGGGCTCGAAGAAAGTGCGTTCTACGATCCGACCAACTTCACGTATCCGTCGGGTGCGTATATCTGCGAGATCGAAGTCGATCCGGACACTGGCGTCTCCCGCATCCAGCAGTTCACCGCGGTCGACGATTTTGGCAACGTGATCAATCCGATGATCGTCGAAGGTCAGGTGCATGGCGGGCTCGGGCAAGGCATCGGTCAGGCGATGCTCGAGCGCTGCGTGTACGACAACGACAGCGGCCAGTTGCTGTCCGGCTCTTACATGGACTACGCGATGCCGCATGCGTCCGACCTGCCCGACTTCACGGTCGAAACGTCGAAGGGCACGCCGTGCACGCACAATCCGCTCGGCGTCAAAGGCTGCGGCGAAGCAGGCGCGATCGGCTCACCGCCGGCCGTGATCAACGCGATCATCGACGCGCTCGCGCCGCTTGGCGTGACCAATCTGCAGATGCCGGCCACGCCGCATCGCGTCTGGTCCGCGATTCAAGCCGCGAAGCAAGCCTGACCCAACGATCCTGAGCGGAGCATTCGACATGTATTCATTCGAGTATCAACGCGCGACGGATCCGCAAGCGGCCGCCGCAGCCCTCACCGCCGACAGCGACGCGAAGTTCCTCGCCGGCGGCCAGAGCCTTCTGCCGACGATGCGCCTGCGTCTCGCGCAGCCGTCGCAACTGATCGACGTGACGCGCATTCCCGCGCTCAGGACGATCACCGTCGACGCCAGCACGGTGACGATCGGCGCAGCCGTCTGTCACGCGGACGTCGCCGAACACGCGGACGTGCGGCGCGTGTTGCCCGCGCTCGCGGAGCTGGCCGCGAATATCGGCGATCGCCAGGTGCGCGCGCTCGGCACGATCGGCGGCTCGCTCGCGAACAACGACCCGGCCGCGTGCTACCCGGCGGCGGCGATGGGCCTCGATGCGACGATCGTCACGGACCGGCGGCGCATCGCCTCGGGCGACTTCTTCGTCGGCATGTACGAGACCGCGCTCGCGCCCGACGAGCTGATCGTCGCCGTCGAGTTTCCGGTGCCCGAGCGTGCCGCATACGAGAAATTCCGCAATCCGGCCTCGCACTTCGCGCTGGTCGGCGTGTTCGTCGCGAAGGTCGCGAGCGGCGTGCGCGTCGCGGTAACGGGGGCGGCGTCATCGGTGTTTCGCGTGGCCGAGCTCGAAAGCACGCTGTCGACGAACTTCACGCCCGAAGCGGCACGTGCAGTGAGCGTGTCGCCCGACCAGCTGAACGACGACATGCACGCGAGCGCCGCGTATCGCGCGCATCTGATTCCGGTGCTCGCCGCGCGCGCGGTCACGAAGGCAAATGCCTAGCGATCCTCGCCAGGCGCCCCGGCTTGCCGCGCCTTCACCACGGTGCGCGCAAGCCGGCTTCGTTCACTTCGCGAGCCGGCGCGACAGTTCGACGCCGGGCTCGCGGCCATTGCGTTCTTCACTCGCGCCACGCTTTGCCATGGCCTGTCGCGCAGATTCAGGATCACCATGCAGCCGGCTTCGATCGACGACACCCTCGCCCAACTCGCCGCCCAACGCTATTTCGCGAGCCGCGAGCTCGCGACCGCACTGTATCTCGCGCTGCGCATGGAGCGGCCGTTGTTCGTCGAAGGCGAGCCGGGTGTCGGCAAAACCGAGCTCGCGAAAGCGGCGGCGGGCATGCTCGGCACCACGTTGCTGCGCCTGCAATGCTATGAAGGCCTCGACACCGCGAGCGCGCTGTATGAGTGGGACTACCCGCGCCAGATCATGGCGCTGCGGCTTGCCGAAGCGAGCGGCGAGCGCCCCGACAACGACACGCTATATCGTGGCGAATTCCTGCTGAAGCGTCCGCTTCTGCAGGCGTTGATGCCCGACGAAAACCATCCCGGCGCGCGGCGCGTGCTGCTGATCGACGAAATCGACCGCGCCGACGAACCGTTCGAGGCATTCCTGCTCGAACTCCTGTCCGACTTCCAGGTATCGATTCCCGAATACGGCACCGTGCGCGCGACGCAGCCGCCGCTCGTCATCATGACGTCGAACCGCACGCGCGAAGTTCACGACGCGTTGAAGCGCCGCTGTCTGTATCAATGGATCGGCTATCCGGACCGCGATCGCGAACTGGAGATCGTCGCCGCGCGCGCGCCGCAAACGTCGGCGCAGTTGCAGCGGCGCGCGGTCGACTTCGTGCATCGGCTGCGCGGCATGGATCTGTTCAAGGCGCCCGGCATCGCCGAGACGATCGACTGGTGCCGCGCGCTCGAAGCGCTGTCGGTCACGGAACTCGATCCGCAATCGGTGCAGAACACGCTCGGCGTGCTGCTCAAGTATCAGGACGATCTCGCGCGTGTGGATGCCGCGCAGATCGCGCAGTGTCTGTCCGGGTGAGGGTGATTGGCATGTCGAACGGAACCGGCTCGGGCAGGCTCGACGATACGAACCAGCACACTGCGCCCACGCTCGCGCGCAACGTCGTCCATTTCGTGCGCGTGCTGCGCGGCGCCGGCTTGCCGATGTCGCCCGCACAAGCAGTCGACGCACTCGCCGCGTTGCAGTGGATCGACCTCGGCCGCCGCGACGACGTGCACGCCGCGCTTGCCGCGCTGCTCGTCACCGCGCCCGACGAACGCGAACTCTTCAATGCCGCGTTCGATCTGTTCTGGCGCGACCCCGATTGGGAAGGCAAGCTGCGCGCGCTGCTGCTGCCGAAAGTGCGCGACGGGCTGCCACCGCCGAAGCGCAACAACCGTCTCGCCGATGCGCTCGCGGTGCGCATGCCACCCTCGCCGCATCTGAATGCGCCGCAGGAAACCGAGCAGCACGAGTTGCATGCGCAGTTGACGTTCAGCGCAGAAGAGCGGCTGCGTCATCGCGATTTCGACACGCTGAACGCCGACGAATGGCGCACGCTGCGGCATCTGATTCGCGGCCAGCGGCTGCCGCTCGCAACCGAATCGACGCGGCGCCTGAAGGCGGCATCGCACGGCACGCATGCGGACTTGCGCGCGAGCGCGCGGCATGCGGTGCGCGCCGGTGGCGACTGGACCGTGTGGAAGTATCGCGCGAGGGTGGAGCGCAAGCCGCCGCTCGTGCTGCTGCTCGACATTTCCGGCTCGATGAGCAACTACTCGCGCGCAGTGCTCTACTTTTGCCACGCGTTGTTGCAGTCGCGCGAACGTCTGCAGGTGTTTCTGTTCGGCACGCGGCTCACGAACGCGACGCGCGCATTGCGCGAACGCGATCCGGACGTCGCGATCGCGACGCTCAGCGATCAGGTGGTCGACTGGTCGGGCGGCACGCGCATCGGCGCGGCGCTCGCCGAGTTCAACCGACGCTGGGCGCGCCGCGTGCTCACAGGTCGTGCGACGGTGCTGCTCGTCACCGACGGTCTCGATCACGAAGCGATCGACGTGCTCGATACCGAAATGGCGCGCCTCGCGCGCTTCGCGCATCGCATCGTGTGGCTCAATCCGCTGCTGCGGTTCAGCGGCTTTACTCCGAAGGCGCGCGGCGTGCAAGCGATCCTGCCGTATGTCGACGCGCATCGTCCGGTTCATAATCTAGACAGTCTCGCAGCGTTCGGCCACGATCTCGCGCAACTGACGCGCGCACCTCGCCACGCCGTCGCCGCGACGACACTCGCAGGAGCAACGTCATGGAATTGAGCGAAACTCATACGCTGCCGGTCGCGCAGCAGCAAACGTGGGACGCGTTGAACGACACGGAGATTCTGCGCGCTTGCATCCCCGGCTGCGAAAGCATCGACCCGGACGGCGAAAACGCGTACCTGGTCACGCTGGTCGCGGCGGTCGGCCCGGTCAAGGCGCGCTTCAAGGGGCGCATGCAACTGACCGATATCGACGCGCCGAACACCTACACCATTGTGTTCGAAGGCCAGGGCGGCGCCGCGGGTTTTGCCAAGGGCAACACGCATGTCACGCTCGAAGCCGACGGCGATGCCGCGACGAAGCTCTCCTACACCGCCAATGCGCAGGTCGGCGGCAAGCTCGCGCAGATCGGCTCGCGGCTCGTCGACGGTGCGGCGCGCAAGATTGCGGGGGAGTTTTTCAAGCGCTTCGGCGCCCAGCTCTCGGGAGACAATAGCGCTCGTGAAACAGCGGAAGGCGACGCCCCGGTGCATACCGAAACCGAAGCCGAAGCCGCATCCGCCTCCGGGCAAACGGAATCGAACCAGGCCGCGGACGGCGAGTCCGGCGGCGAAGCAAAGAAAGGGAAGAAATCATGGACAGCGTGGATCTCGAAGTTCTGAAAACCAGCGCCCGCTGGCTGGCGGACGGACATCGCGCGCTCCTCGTGACGGTCGTGAAGACGTGGGGCTCGTCGCCGCGTCCCGAGGGCGCGATGCTCGCGGTGCGCGACGACGGCCTCGTGGTGGGCTCGGTGTCGGGCGGCTGCATCGAAGACGATCTGATCGATCGCGTGCGGCAACGGGGCATCGAGCAGACACATCCGGAGGCGGTGAAGTACGGCATCACGGCCGAGGAAGCGCATCGCTTCGGCCTGCCGTGCGGCGGCACGATCCAGCTCGTGCTCGAACCGTTGACGCGGCAAAGCGGCATCGCCGAGCTGTGTCACGCGGTCGAAAATGGCCGGCTCGTCGCGCGCGAACTCGACATGACGACGTGCGCGGTGCGGCTCGACAACGCGCAGGCGACCGACGGCGTGCATTTCGACGGTGAGCGTCTGTTGACGATCCACGGCCCGCGCTACCGGATGCTAGTGATCGGCGCCGGGCAGTTGTCTCGCTACCTGTGCCATATCGCGGTGGGGCTCGATTATCAGGTGACGGTCTGCGATCCGCGCGAGGAATACACCGAGGAATGGGACGTACCGGGCACGAAGATCGTACGCACGATGCCGGACGATACCGTGATCGACATGAAGCTCGACGAGCGCTGCGCGGTAATCGCGCTCACGCACGATCCGAAGCTCGACGATCTCGCGCTGATGGAAGCATTGAAGACGCCGGCGTTTTATGTCGGCGCGCTCGGCTCGCGCAGGAACAATCACGCGCGACGCGAGCGCCTGAAGGAGTTCGATCTGAACGAAGCCGAACTGGCCCGCTTGCATGGACCTGTCGGCATTTATATCGGCAGCAGGACGCCGCCCGAGATCGCGGTGTCGATTCTGGCGGAGGTGACGGCGGCGAAAAATGGCGTGTCGCTGCCGACGCTATTGCAGGTCGAAGGCGCGAAGGCCGCGCGGGAGATTGCGGCGTCGGGCGGCGCCGCTTGCAGCGTGTAGCCTGCCGTCATGCGACTCTGCCTCGTGGTCCTTGCCTCCGCCGGCTGGCTGGCCGGCATTCACGCCGCGAGCGCGAGCGCGCCGCTCAACCTCGACGATCCCTACACCAACGAAGGCGAGACGCAGACCTTCGCCGTCAACGCTGACGGCTCGTATGCGAAGCTCGATTCGATGACGCTGCGCGTGAACAACGAAGCCGGCGTCGAGCGGGTCGCTCAGCAATACGTCTGGTTCAACCGCAACATGGCCGACGTGCAGATCCTCGAGGCCTACACGGTCACCGCCGACGGCAAGCGTCACGATGTTGCGCCCGAGCAGATCCGCGACGTGCAGGAAGTCCGCTCGTTCGACGCCCCGATGTTCCAGGACATCCAGGAAAAGGTGATCGTGTTCCCCGCGGTCGAACCCGGCGCGCGCGTGCATCTGACGTACCGCAAGACGCAGCGTCAGCCGATAGTGCCGGGCGAATTCAGCGACTTCACGCCACCCGATCTCGCGCCGACCCGCAACTTCCGCCTGATCTACGACCTGCCCGCCGACAAGCCGCTGTATGCGGACGCGCGCGGCTTCAGCGCAGCGACACCGGTCACGCGCGACGGCCGCACGCGTTACGAATTCCGCTATGACAAGGCACACTTCGACCGGCTCGAACGCGGCTCGGTCGCGTACGTGTCGTACGGTGATCGGCTGATGGTGTCGACCTTCCCGAGCTATGCCGCGTTCGCCGCCTCCTATCGCAGCTCCGCGGCCGACCCGGGCGCGCACGACGTCGCGATCACCCAGTTCGCGCAGCAGTTGACCGCGCACGATCACACCCCACACGACAAAGCCAAAACGCTGTACGACTGGGTTCGCCGCAATATCCGCTATGTCGCGATCTACGTCGGACGTGGCGCCGTCGTGCCGCACAGCGCGAGCGCGATTCTCGCGAACCGCTATGGCGACTGCAAGGACCACGTCGCGCTCTACGGCGCGCTGCTCGACGCGGTCGGCGTGCGCAACGAGCCGGCGCTGATCAGCAGCGGCACGATCTATACGCTGCCGAGCGTCCCGGGCTACGGCGTCATCAATCATGCGATCACGTGGCTGCCCGATTTGCAGATGTACGCGGATTCGACCGCGTCGAACGTCGAATTCGGTTTTCTGCCTTCGTCCGACATGGACCGTCCTACCGTGCTGATCGGCGACGGCGTGCTCGCGCAGACGCCGGCCACCGCGCAGATGTCGCGCAGCACCGATCTCGCGATCAAGATCGAACCGGATGGCTCGGCGAGCTTCACGTATCGGCTGCAGGATGCCGGGCCGTACGCCGAGCAGGCCCGCGCGCGGCTGCGCACGCAAACGCCCGCGCAACGCGAGGAATCGATTCAGGCCGAGTTACGCAACGCGAATCTGCGCGGCACCGCGACGCTGACGACGAGCGACCTCAGCGCGGCCGACGGCCCGCTCACGCTGACGATGAAAGGCACGCTCGAGAGTCTCGTGGTGACCGGCATGACGGCCTCGATTCCGGCCTTGACGAGCCTCGGCGGCGGCGTCGAAGCCGACACGCGCTACTGGCTCGGCGAACGCAAGCGCACGCAGCCGTTTGTGTGCCACAACCTCGCGATCCACGAACGCGCGCGCATCGAACTGCCGGCCAATTTCCGCGTGCTCGACATGCCGGAGGCGCAACGCACGCAGGACCGCTTCGTCGATTTCACGTCGCAGTACGCGTTCGACCCGCGCAGCAACGTGGTCACGATGACGCGCGACGGCGCCACCCATTTCGACAGCGACGTCTGCACGCCCGACGATTTCACGCGCATGCGTCCCGCGATCGAAGCGATTGGGCGGGACATGCGCGCGGAGGTGATCGTCAGATCGACGTTGGTGGAGTCGTCGAATGTGGCGTCGCAGGCGCCTTGACCGTCAACACGTCAAACCGGCCACAACGGCCCTTCCTGCATCGCGCCGATCTGCTCGCGCATCTCGAGGATGCGATCTTCCCAGTAGCGCTGCGTGTTGAACCACGGAAACGCGGCCGGAAACGCCGGATCGTTCCAGCGGCGCGCGAGCCATGCCTGATAGTGAATCAGCCGCAACGTGCGCAGCGCTTCGATCAGATACAGCTCGCGCGGATCGAATTCGCAGAAATCCTCGTAACCGGCGAGCAGATCGGCCAGCGCGCGCGACGCCTCCGCACGCTCGCCCGGCAGCAGCAGCCACAGATCCTGAATCGCGGGCCCCATGCGGCTGTCGTCGAAATCGACGAAATGCGGGCCCGCGTCGGTCCACAGCACGTTGCTCGGATGACAGTCGCCGTGCAGACGCAGCCCGCGAATCTCGCCAGCCCGCTCGAACGCACGCGCGACGCCTTCGAGCGCGAGATTCACGACGGTTTCCCACGCGGTGCGCAGATCGTCGGGCACGAAACGGTGCGCGAGCAGGAAGTCGCGCGGCTCGTAGCCGAACGTGTCGATGTTTAGCGTGGGACGTTCCACGTAGTCCTGGGTCTGCCCGATCGCATGAATGCGTCCGATGAAACGCCCCAGCCATTCCAGCGTGTCGCGCCGGTCGAGATCCGGCGCGCGACCGCCGCGTCGCTCGAAGACCGAGAAGCGGAAGCCGTCGAAGCTGTGCAGCGTGCGGCCATCGAGCACGCGCGCGGACACGGCTGGGATCTCGCGCGCGGCGAGTTCGGCGACGAACGCGTGCTCTTCGAGAATCCCCGCGTCGCTCCAGCGCTCGGGACGATAGAACTTCGCGACCACGGGCGGACCGTCTTCGACGCCGACCTGATACACGCGATTTTCGTAGCTGTTGAGCGGCAGCAGACGGCCGTCGGTACGCACGCCGGTCGTTGCGAGCACGCCGTCGATCGCGTCGAGCACGGTTTCCGGCGTGAGCCGCGCGAATGGCACGGCGCCATCGGCGCCGGCCTCGGGATGGGAATTGTCGGGAATGGTGTCGTTCATGCCCCGCATTGTGCGCCGCGCCGCGGGTAAAGACGAGGGCGACGACTCACAATGCGTGCGTGACATCGCTAGAAATACGGGCTGATTTGGGCCGCGCCGTGAATCGACGCGCGCATCGGCCCACGGCGATGCTGGCGAGCCGATCTCACCTTACAGCATCACGACAGCCCGCACCTGCGGGTCACACAACGGCAATGAGCAACCGGTAAGCCTCTCGTTCAATGCGTCTGCACGCCGGCCGGACGTATCAGGTCGCCGGTATCGATCAGATCTTCCAGGAAAAAGGGTTCGGTATTGAGTTGCTGCGAGGCGCCGGGCTCGCCGGCGTACCACGCCACCATCGCCATGTCGCCAAGAATGCGCATGACGATTCCGCGCGCGCCTTGCGGCACGGCGATATGTACCGATCGGACAATGGAACCGACTTCCATGATAATTCCCCGCTTCCCTTAGCCGGCTTTATGATTTCACGCCGGTCGAGGTGATGATAAAAACGCCGCTTCGCATTTGACGTTGCGTGCGCACTTAATCTGTCGCGCGCATGGCGCGTGAGAGGTTCGAATCATTGTTCCCGCTTTGCGGGGCCTTGGGAAGGCGAATAGAAGGCTTTCACCCGTCGTTTCGCCCTATTCCCATTACGCTGCGCACGGCCGATGATCTCGGCGTCAGACGTCGTAATGCAGACCATCATAAACCCTGCGGGGGGAGACATCAAAAACGTGCACTGCCGGAACGATCTGCCAGATGCGGGCGCCGCGCGGCTTCGCACCTGCCTTCGCGCCGAGGTGCGCGCCTGCGTTTCCGATCCGCGCGGCGCGCTCGCCGCTCATTTCATTCGTCTGCGCTAGTCATATGGATCGTTCGTCTCGCGCTACGGCGCCCCTATACGTTCGTCGTGCTGGCGCTGCTGTTGCTGATCGTCGGACCGTTGACCATTCTGCGCACGCCCACCGACATCTTTCCGAACATCGATATTCCGGTGCTCTCGGTCATCTGGTCGAATAACGGCCTGCCCGCCGACGAAATGGAGCGGCGCATCGCGCTGAACTACGAGCGCGGCTTGTCGGTGGCGGTCAACGATATCGAACACACGGAATCGACATCGCTGAACGGCATCACCGTCATCAAGATCTTTTTCCAGCCGGGCGCGAATATCGACGAAGCGCTCGCCGAGGTCACCGCGCTGTCGCAATCACAAGTGCGCTCGCTGCCGCCCGGCATCACGCCGCCGTTCATCCTGCGCTACAACGCGTCGACGGTGCCGATCTTGCGGCTCGCGTTGTCGTCCGCGTCGCTGACCGAGCAGGAACTCTACGACTTCGGCAATAACTTCCTGAAGACGCAACTCGCCACCGTGCCGGGCGCATCCGCGCCGCTGCCGTATGGCGGCAAGCAGCGGCAGATCATGGTCGACATCGATTCGCGCGAGCTGCAGGAGCGCAATCTGTCGCCGATCGACGTGGTCAACGCAGTCTCCGCGCAAATCTGATCCTGCCCTCGGGTACCGCGAAGATCGGCTCGACCGAGTACTCGGTGGAAATGAACGGCAGCCCCGATTCCCTCGCGGGCCTGAACAACATTCCGATCCGCACCACGGCAAACGGCACCATCTATATCCGCGACGTCGCGCACGTGCGCGACGGCTACCAGCCACAGACCAACGTCGTGCGCGTAAACGGCCAGCGCGCCGCACTGCTGACGATCAACAAAAGCGGCAACACGTCCACGCTCGATATCGTCGACCGCATCAAGACGATGATGCCGACGCTGCGCAATCTGGTGCCGCCGTCGCTGAATATCGATCCCGTCGCCGACCAATCGCTGTTCGTGCGCGCATCCGTGCAGGGCGTATTGCGTGAAGCACTGGTCGCCGCGTGCCTGACGGGCCTGATTCTGCTGTTCCTCGGCAACTGGCGCGCGACGCTGATCATCGCGGTATCGATTCCGTTGTCGATGATCACGTCGATCATCGCGTTGTCCGCGCTCGGTCAGACGATCAACATCATGACGCTCGGCGGGCTCGCGCTCGCGGTCGGGATTCTCGACGGCGCGCATCAGATCGCGATTCCGACGCTGGTGTCGACGCTGGCGATCTGTATCGTGTTCGTGCCGATGTTTCTGCTCACCGGTGTCGCGCACTATCTGTTCATTCCGCTTGCCGAAGCGGTGGTGTTCGCGATGCTCGCGTCGTACTTCTTCTCGCGTACGCTCGTGCCGACGCTCGCGAAGTATCTGCTGCGCTATCACCACAAGCCCGCGGATTTACATCTCGAAGCGCGAGTCGCGCGACCGGGACTGTTCGTCACGCTGTTTCTCGCGTGCTGTTGCGCGTCGCTGCTGTTGCTGCCGTTTATCGGCCGCGACTTTTCCCCCGCCGTCGATGCCGGCACGATCGCGCTGACCAACGAGCGCAACGCGGTCGCGATCGCGCGCCGCCGGATGGCCGCGAGCGTCGCGCTGGTGAAGGCGCTCGGCGGCGGCTGGGGATACCTCGAGACTGCCGGGCGACGACGCGCTCGTGCATCCGTCGACGGCGACTTCGGGGGCGACGCGGGCGCCGGCGCCGGACAGTGAAGCCGGGGCGCACGGCTAGCGCCGGGAGATAGGCGCGCGACGTGCTGCGGATGGAGCGCTGCGGGTCACCATTGGCACGCCGCGTTGCCCGCGACGCCGGCTTGAAATGCGTTTTCAGCGTATCCTTAACACTTTTGCGCGTTTCCGTGTGACCCAAGGAGTTTTGTTGTGACCCTGCCGCCGCAATCCCAGCGGACTGCATCTGCCGTTCCCTCCCGCGGCGCAGCTTCAGCTGCTCCCGCAAGCACCACCACCGTGTCGGACATCCCTTATCTCGAACGCGGCTCGCGCGCGTACTGGCGTGCCAGCCTCGCGCTGCTGTTCGCCGGCTACGCGACGTTCTCGCTGCTCTACTGCGTGCAGCCGCTGCTGCCGTCGTTCTCCGAAGCGTTCAAGGTGACGCCGGCGCAAAGCAGTCTGTCGTTGTCACTATCCACTGCTGCGCTCGCGCTCGCGATCTTCGTCGCCGGTTTCGTCTCCGAGGGTTGGAGCCGGCACAAGCTGATGACGCTGTCGCTGACGGTGTCGTCGGTGCTGACGATTGGCGTATCGGTCGCGCCGCACTGGCACCAGCTGCTCGTGCTGCGTACGCTCGCAGGGCTCACGCTCGGCGGCGTGCCGGCCGTCGCGATGGCTTATCTCGCCGAGGAAGTGCATCCCGACGGCCTCGGCCTCGCGATGGGCCTGTACGTCGGCGGCACGGCGATCGGCGGCATGGCCGGGCGGGTCATCACCGGCGTGGTCGCGGATCTGTTTTCGTGGCGCATCGCGATCGGCACGATCGGCGTGCTCGGCCTGCTGTCGATGCTCGCGTTCCGCGCGCTGCTGCCGCCGTCGCGCCATTTCGTGCCGCGCCGCGGGCTCGGCTTCGCGCATCACCGCACGCTGCTGTTGCGCCAGTTCACGCGACCGGGTCTGCCGCTGCTGTTCCTGCTCGGCTTCGTGCTGATGGGCAGCTTCGTCACGCTGTACAACTACATCGGCTACCGGCTGCTCGCGCCGCCGTATCGGTTGAATCAGACGGAGATCGGCGCGATTTTCATCGTCTATCTGGTTGGCGTGGTCGCGTCGCCATGGTCCGGGCGCATGGCCGACACGTTCGGCCGTGCACGCGTGCTGATCGGGAGCCTGCTGCTGATGGTGTTCGGCCTCGCGCTGACGATGCTGCATCCGCTCGCGGCGATCGCGACCGGTATCGCCTGCGTGACGTTCGGGTTCTTTGCCGGGCATTCGGTCGCGAGCGGCTGGGTCGGGCGTCTGGCGAAAGACGCGAAAGGCCAGGCCGCTGCGCTGTATCTGCTCGCGTACTACATCGGCTCGAGCCTGGTCGGTTCGTATGGCGGCCATGTGTGGGCCGGTCATGGCTGGAACGGCGTCGTCGGGCTAGTCGGTGCGCTGCTCGTGATCGGCTTGATCGCGGCGAGCCGCCTGCGCGGGCGCGAATAGCCCGGCGCATCGGTCGCGTTGCGCGGTGCGGGCACCGCGAGCCGGCCGCAATCAGCCAACCCGCATGGATCGGCGGCAAAACGAAAGGCTTGCGTAAGCGAACGTTTGATATTTTCCGCCGCGTTTTGTTGCGCCGCGCCAATCGCCGCGGGCCGCGCCGCGCCTGGGTTCAGCAGCTTACGAATAAGCGCCGACGCGCGAGCTTGCGCCGTCGCGCCGCTCCATCGGTCTCCTATACTCGATTCGTGCAATGGCGCGGCATGATTTCGAAGCCGCGGCCTCTGCCGGAACGACACAGCAACCATCCCGCATGGGAGGAGACGAAGATGACCTACTTTACGATCGGCGATTTCATCCTGGTCATTCCGATGGCATTGGCGGGCGCGCTATTCGTCGGCGCGCTGCCCTGCAAGACCGAGTTGCGACACAATGGGCTGCGTGTGCTGGGCGCGTTGATCGGTGTGATGTGCGCGGTGGCGCTGGTCGAGGGTCTGCCGGCGCTCGTGTAGCGGCGCGGCGAAATACCTGCAGAAAAGCCGCACGCTGAGCGTGCGGCTTCGTTTTGCCCTTGCGTCCGTCCGCCTGTTGCGCGGACGGCTCCTCACGCGATCAGATCGCCTGATCCGTCGACGGCTTTTCCCACAGATTGATCCCGCCTTCGGTCGCATAGCGATCGATTTCGGCGAGTTCGTCGGCCGAGAATGCGAGCTTCTTCAGCGCGCCGACGTTCTCGCGCACCTGCTCCGCGCGGCTCGCGCCGATCAGCACCGAGGTCACGCGTGGATCGCGCAACGCCCACGCGAGCGCCATCTGCGCGAGGCTCTGACCACGGCGCTGCGCGATGTCGTTGAGCTTCCGCACGTGCTCGATGTTCCGCGGGCTCAGATGCTCGTCTTTCAGCGAACCGCCGCCCGGCTTGTTGACGCGCGCATCTTCCGGCACGCCGTTCAGGTACTTGCCGGTCAACAATCCCTGCGCGAGCGGCGTGAACGCGATCGTGCCCGCGCCGACTTCATCGAGCGTATCGAGCAGGTCGTGTTCGATCCAGCGGTTCAGCATGTTGTACGACGGCTGATGGATCAGCAGCGGCACCTTGTATTCGGCGAGCAGCTTCGCCATTTCGCGCGTCTTCGCCGACGAGTACGACGAGATGCCGATGTACAGCGCCTTGCCCTGCTGCACCGCGCTCGCGAGCGCGCCCGCGGTTTCCTCGAGCGGCGTGTGCGCGTCGAAGCGATGCGAATAGAAGATGTCGACGTAATCGAGGCCCATGCGCCTCAGGCTCTGATCGAGACTCGCGAGCACATATTTGCGCGAGCCGCCGCCCTGGCCGTACGGACCGGGCCACATATCCCAACCGGCCTTCGACGAAATCAGCAACTCGTCGCGATACGGTTTGAAATCGTCCTTGAACAGACGGCCGAAGTTGGTTTCCGCGCTGCCGTACGGCGGGCCGTAGTTGTTCGCCAGATCGAAGTGCGTGATGCCGAGGTCGAAGGCCGTGCGCAGGATGTCACGCTGCGTCGAGATCGGCGTGGTGTCGCCGAAGTTGTGCCACAGGCCGAGCGACAGCGCCGGCAGTTTGAGACCCGACTTGCCGCAGACGCGGTATTGCATGTCCAAATAGCGTTCTGAAGCTGCTTCGTAAGCCATTGCTAGTGTCCTTGTAGATTAGATCGCCCGAGGATGGCGGGCGTGAGGATTCGCGCGTTGCGGGAGGCGTGCTGCTGGGGAGATTTGTTGTTGTGGTGTCGCCGCGGTGCGGCCAGACCGCTATGTTAGCCAATCGACGCGGCGCTTGCAGCGCAACCAGTATGCGGGATGGACGAGCACGCACGGCTCACCTACACTCTGGCCGGTTCAGGTTGATGGGAGGTGCAGATGACGAAAGCGATTTCGATCGCGCTGATTGTCGGCGGTATCGTGCTGCTGTATTTCGGCGGGCAGGCATTCAATTCGGTGAGCAGCGACGTGGCGCGCTTCTTTACCGGCTCGCCTAGCAACAAGGCGATCGTGCTGATCGTCGCTGGCGTGGTGGCGACGCTCGCCGGGCTGACGGGAATCGCGATGTCGGGACGCAAGCGCTGAGCGTCGGCGCGAGGCCCGCGACCAAAATAATCTAGAACGCGATCTCGGGCTTCGCGGCCGAGCGCGTGCCGGGCAGCGGCACATTGCTTGCGCCGTGATAGGTGAACACCAGCGAGAACTTCACCTGGTCGCTCAGATTCTTGCCGGCCGAGTGCAGCGTGTTGCAGTGAAAGAACACCACGTCGCCGGTCTTGAGCTCGGGCGACACCGCCGTGCGGATCGCGGCCTCGTTCTCGGCGAGATCCGCGCGGAAAAACTTCGCTTCGTCGAAACGGTCCGAAGTGAACGCGGCACCGTGCGATTGCGGCACGAACCACAGCGCGCCGTTATCGACGGTTTCCGGGCCGACCGCGAGCCACGCCGACACCAGATCGTCGCGCTCGAACGACCAG
The DNA here is from genome assembly GCF_050436505.1 of Paraburkholderia sp. CI3. Taxonomy (NCBI): domain Bacteria; kingdom Pseudomonadati; phylum Pseudomonadota; class Betaproteobacteria; order Burkholderiales; family Burkholderiaceae; genus Paraburkholderia; species Paraburkholderia sp. CI3. Next base: position 3,174,733 of record NZ_JBNDMI010000004.1, on the reverse strand, counting down.
TAGCGCACGTCGCGATGCCAGCCGGTCAGGCTGCCGTACGCGGGGTGCTTGGTCATCATGCAGTTGTGATGCGCGCGCGACAGACGCGGCTCCTCGCCAAAATACAGCTCCATCCAGCCACGGATTTCGGGCGCGGTCGCCCATTGCGCGAACGCGGGGTGACGACCGTACGCGTCGAGCAGGCGCCGCACCGTATGTCCGCCCGGAGCATCCTTCGATGACGGCGCGCCCGGATACTGCAAATCCGCTTCGAATTCGATCGGCGCCGCCGCTTCCTGCAGCTGCCGCTGCGCGATCCGCTTCAGCTCGTCGCAACGCTCGGGCGACACGAGTCCTGGCACGACGACAAAACCCTGCTCCCGCAACGTTTGAATCTGCTCTTTCTTCGAATGGAGTGACATGGCGTTCCGTTACTGTCGACTAGCTGATGTTCGATTGTAAAACGGGCGCGATCGGGGTGCGTTGGTTCACCGCGAGAGGCTCCTGCGTCCTGCTGATCTGTTACGCCGGTCGCCTTCGCTTTTCGCGGCGCGCCAATGCACCGGTTTCAGGCGCGCGGCGCGCCCGCACCGCACATTCGCTGGGCAAACGCGCACGCAAATCGCCCGTAAAGGGTGACAGCAAACTGGCATCCGCGACGATTCGATCCACGGAGAAATCCGGTCTCGCAGGGTAATAACCGACTTTCTGACGTCATGATTCCCATGTAGCCTGCTCGCATGTCGATCGTCGCTTACGCAGTTTTCTGTTGTGCGCAGGCCGTCAGGGCCCGTGCCGTCGGTTTCTCCGCGTTGTACCTTCGCTGCGCTGTGCGCCGTGTTTCGCGTCGCAATCTCCCGCGCCACGACCCGCACCGAATTTCCCGCTTTCAGGCCGTTCATCGCAACCCCGTCATTGGCACATATGGTGCTGTTTGTCCGTGCACATCCGGTGCACGCGCCGACGTGCGGTTCATTGCCTAAATGTGAAGCCATGCATACTCTTTTGAGCACCCGTCTGACCCGCGCCGCGCTGAGAGCGGCGCGTCCCGCGCGCCGCCATATGATGCGGGCGCTGCGCCATCATGCCGCGCGCACCCGCGCGCTCGGCGAGCAGTGGCGCGACGCGAAGGCCATCGACGGCTTTCGCACCTGGTTCCATACGTTCTTCTCGGCGCTACGCCAGCAGAGCGGCACGCGCCGTCTGTCGCTGCGCACGCTGCTGCGCAAACCGACACCGTTGCGCCTCGCGGTCGCGAAACGCGCGCCGGCGATGCGAACGCCTGCGAGCCGCCGACCGCGTCGCCTGTCGGCGAGCAGCGGCGGGTGGTTCGCGTTTGCGTTTGCGTTTGCGTTTGCGAGCCGGTGAGATTGCTGGGCCGGTGAGTTGCAGTTGCGCGTTGAGTGGCTAGACCGCTGATCTGCCGACCGGCTGGCCGTTCACCGCTGGGCTGACTTCGAGCGCGCCGCCTCGACGACGTGCTTCGCGCGGCGGCATCGCTACGCCATCGATAGACAAAGAAAAACCCCGCCGGCTCACGCCGGCGGGGTTTGTTTGCTTTCAAGCGGCGATCGGCTCGCCCTTATTCGGCAAGCACCGCGACCGGCTCAGTGCCTGCCGCTTCGGCGAGTGCGAGCGCCTTGTCGGTGGCTTCCCACGTGAATTCCGGCTCTTCGCGGCCGAAATGACCATACGCCGCGCTTTTCTCGTAGACCGGGCGCAGCAGGTCGAGCATCTGGATGATGCCCTTCGGACGCAGGTCGAAATGCTGACGCACGAGTTCCGTGATCGTCGCATCCGACACGCGGCCGCTGCCGAACGTGTTGACCATCACCGAGGTCGGCTGGGCGACGCCGATCGCGTACGACACCTGGATCAGGCAGCGCGATGCGAGGCCCGCGGCCACGATGTTCTTGGCGACGTAACGGCCGGCGTACGCTGCCGAGCGGTCCACCTTCGACGGATCCTTGCCCGAGAATGCGCCGCCGCCGTGCGGCGCCGCGCCGCCGTACGTATCGACGATGATCTTGCGGCCCGTCAGACCGCAATCGCCCTGCGGACCGCCGATCACGAAACGACCGGTCGGGTTCACGAGGAACTTGATGTCACCCTTGATCAGCTCGGCCGGCAGCGTCGGCTTGATCACTTCCTCGATCACCGCTTCGCGCAGCGTGTCGAGCTCGATGTCCGGCGAATGCTGGGTGGACAGTACGACGGTGTCGATCGAATGCGGCTTGCCGTCGACGTAGCGCACGGTGACCTGCGACTTGGCATCCGGACGCAGCCAGGGCAGACGGCCGTCGCGGCGCAGATTCGCCTGACGCTCGACGAGGCGGTGCGACAGGTGGATCGGCAGCGGCATCAGTTCCGGCGTTTCCTCGCACGCGTAACCGAACATCAGGCCCTGGTCGCCCGCGCCTTGATCGAGGTTGTTGTCGTGCGCGCGGTCCACGCCCTGGGCGATGTCCGGCGACTGCTTGTCGTAGGCGACGAGCACCGCGCAGCCGCGGTAGTCGATGCCGTAGTCGGTGTTGTCGTAGCCGATGCGCTTGATCGTGTTGCGCGCGATCTGGATGTAGTCGACGTTCGCGGTGGTGGTGATTTCACCGGCCAGCACGACGAGACCCGTGTTGCACAGCGTTTCGGCCGCGACACGCGAGTACTTGTCTTGAGCGAGGATGGCGTCGAGGATGGCGTCCGAGATCTGGTCCGCGACTTTGTCGGGATGGCCTTCGGAAACGGATTCGGAAGTGAAGAGATAGTCGTTTGCCACGTTGCAGACTCCTGTTAGTGGTTACGGTTGCGTTCCACGTAGCCGACTTCGGGAGTCTGAAGCGGCGACGCTTTAGCGGATTACCTGACCGATGGACGCAAAACCCATGAAAACCCATGGACCGCACCCGCCGGCTTCGCCCCGCAAGTTGTCTATTAACTCGGCGAAGCCTTTATTATAGCGACTTCCTTTGAATGTCACAGAGTCGAAACGAGTGCGGTATCACGTCAATTTTTCCGCTTTCCACAATTTCGCCCCCTGCGGCGCCGCGCGCCTGGAGGCTGCATGCTGAGCCGCTACGGCGCGAAGCTCGCGATCGGGCTGCTCAAACTCTTTGCGCTGTTGCCTTACGGATTGGTCGCTCGTCTCGGTGACGGGCTCGGCTGGCTGCTCTACCAGATCCCGAGCCGTCGCAAGCGCATCGTTCATACGAATCTGAAGCTGTGCTTCCCCGACTGGAGCGACGAGCGCCGCGAGGACGTCGCGCAAAAGCACTTCCGTCATGCGATCCGCAGCTATCTCGAGCGCAGCGTGCAGTGGTTCGGCTCGGCGAAGAAGCTCGAAAAGCTGATCCAGCTCGACAGCGCGATCGACCTGACGGACCCGAACCTGCCGCCCACATTGTTTCTCGGCTTTCATTTTGTCGGCATCGAGGCCGGTTCGATCTTTCTGAACTACTCGCTGAAGCGCCGGTGCGGCTCCCTCTATCAGCCAATGTCGAATCAGGAGTTCGAGGAAGTCGCGAAAGCAGCGCGCGCGCGTTTCGGCGCGGACATGGCGAGCCGCGCGGACAGCGCGCGCGTCGTGCTGCGCTGGCTGCGCGAACGCAAACCGGTGATGCTCGGCGCGGACATGGACTACGGCGCGCGCAATTCGACGTTCGTGCCGTTCTTCGGCGTGCCGACCTGCACGCTGACCGCGGTCGGCCGTCTCGCCAAGGTCGGGCACGCGCAGGTCGTACCGTTCATCGGCGAGGTGCTGCCGAACTACAAGGGCTACCGGCTCAAGGTCTTCAAACCTTGGGACGACTATCCGACCGGCGACGATGACGCTGATGCGCGACGCATGAACGAGTTTCTCGAAGAGCAGATTCCGCTGATGCCCGAGCAGTATTACTGGGTGCACAAGCGGTTCAAGACACGCCCGCCGGGGGTGCCGGGGGTGTATTGAAGGTGGGGCTGGGCTCCTTGTCAGCCGTACCGTTTCCGATGTGCCAACGTGTATCATCTGCTATTGGCCGGGCACGGCTCCAATGGGTGATTCACCCAACGGCGGTGAGGCCGGAATTTTCGGCTCCGCCCGCACGCGCGAAGCCCTACGCAGCAACGGATACACGGAAAACGTGAAGCTCAAATTCACCAAAATGCACGGCGCGGGCAACGACTTCGTCGTACTCGACGGCTATACCCAACCGGTTGATCTGACCACGGCGCAGGTGCGCGCGTTGGCGAACCGCCATTTCGGCGTCGGCGCCGACCAGTTGCTGCTGGTCGAAAAGCCGACCCTCGAAGGCGTCGATTTCAGATATCGCATCTTCAATTGCGACGGCGGCGAGGTCGAACACTGCGGCAACGGCGCGCGCTGCTTCGTCAAGTTCGTGCGCGAGCGCGGTCTCACCGACCAACGCAGCGTGCGCGTGCAGGTCCAGAAAGGCACGATCACGCTGACGATGCAGGACAACGGCGAAGTGATCGTCGACATGGGCACACCCGTGTTCGATCCCGAACTCGTGCCGTTCGCGACCAAGGGTCTGCAAGGCCGCCGCGAAGGCGCGGATACGCTCTGGCCGCTCGACGTGAACGGGACGACGCGCTGGATGTCGGTGGTGTCGATGGGCAATCCGCACGCCGTGCAGGTCGTCGACGATGCCGAGGTGTTCCCGGTGCTCGCCGAAGGTCCGGCCATCGAGCGGCACACGCGCTTCCCGCAGCGGGTCAACGCGGGCTTCATGCAGATCGTCGACCGCAACGAGATCAGGCTGCGCGTCTACGAACGCGGCGCGGGCGAAACGCTCGCGTGCGGCACCGGCGCGTGCGCGGCGGTCGCGGCCGGCATCCGGCGCGGGCGGCTGGATTCGCCGGTGCTCGTACATACGCACGGCGGCGATCTGACCATCACGTGGGACAGCGCGCACCCAGGCGCGCCGCTGCTGATGGCCGGCCCCGCAGCCACCGTCTTCGAAGGGGAGATCGAGTTGGCCGAAGAGGCGTCGAGCGCCTCGTCGCACTCGTCGCAGCACAATCCGTCCAGCCCGGCCGACATGGCACCCTCCGTCTAACTCATTGACCGACGCGCCGCCGTGAGGCGGCCGTCCCGTAGTCCTCTAGCCGAAACCATGAACGATCGCGAAGTCGCCGAATACCTGCTCGCCAATCCCGAATTCTTCGTCGAACACGCGGAAGCGCTCGCGACGATCCGGCTCGCGAACCCGCACGGCAAAGCCGCGGTGTCGCTGCAGGAGCGGCAGATGGAGATGCTGCGCGACAAGAACAAGCATCTGGAGCGGCGTCTTGCCGAACTGCTGCGCTACGGTCACGAGAACGACAGCATCGCGTCGAAATTCAACCGCTGGACCATCCGTGTGATGGCCGAGCGCGATCCCTACGCGCTGCCGCGCACGATCGCCGGCGGTCTGCGCGACATCTTCGACGTGCCGCAAGCGGCGCTGCGCGTGTGGGACGTCGCCGAGCCGTATGCGCAAGCGGACTTCGCGCGCCACGTCAGCGAGGAAGTGCGCATTTTCGCGGGCAGCCTGAGCACGCCGTACTGCGGCGCAAACACCGGCTTCGAGGCCGCGCAATGGCTCGCGCAAGCTGCGGTCGCGTCCAACGGGACGACCAACCCGGCGGCAAGCGCGGCAACGAGCGCGACCGACGACCTCGGCGTCGCCTCGAACGGGACGGCGCAGAGCACCGAATCGATCGCGCTGCTCGCGCTGCGCGACCCCGAAGGCGCCGAAGACGCGCCGACGTTCGGCCTGCTCGTGATGGGCTCATCCGACCCGCGGCGCTTCCACGAAGGCATGGCCACCGATTTCCTCACGCAGATCGGCGCGCTCGCGAGCGCCGCGCTGAGCCGGCTGCTGCCGCGCTGAGCCGCGCCACGCAACGTCACCGCGTACCGTGACCGCCGCCGACCCGATCGCCGCCTACCTGTCGCATCTCGAGCACGAGCGGCGGCTGTCGGCGCACACGCTGCGCGGCTACACGCATGAGCTCGCGGAACTGAAGCAGCTCGCCAAAGGCCGAGCGCTCGAAAGCCTCACCGCCGTCGACATCCGCGGCGCCGTCGCGCGCGCGCATGCAGGCGGTCTCACCGCGCGGTCGATCGGCCATCGGCTGTCGGCATGGCGGGCGTTTTATCGCTGGCTCGCGGGCCACGTCGAGTTGCCGGCCAATCCGGTCGCCGCGGTGCGCGCGCCGAAGCAGGCGAAAACGCTGCCGAAGGCGCTTTCCGTCGACGACACCGCGCGCCTGATGGACAGCCCGGCCGCCGACTCGCCCGAAGGCCTGCGCGATCACGCGATGCTCGAGCTGTTCTACTCGTCGGGCCTGCGCCTCGCCGAACTGGTCGGCCTCGACGTGCGTTTCGCCGACGTCGACGGCTATCGCTCGGCCGGCTGGCTGAAACTCGATTCCGGCGAAGTCGAAGTGCTCGGCAAAGGCAATCGGCGCCGCGTCGTGCCGGTGGGCAGCAAGGCGGTCGCGGCGCTGAACGCATGGCTCGCGGTGCGCGAACCGATGGTCCGCCACGATCCGCATCCGCTGTTCCTGTCGGCGCGCGGCAACCGGCTGTCGCCGAACGTCGTGCGCGAGCGCGTGAAGCGCGCGGCGCTCGCCGCCGGCATTCCGGCCAACGTGCATCCGCACGTGCTGCGCCATTCGTTCGCGACGCACGTGCTGCAGTCGAGCGGCGACCTGCGCGCCGTGCAGGAGCTGCTCGGCCACGCGAGCATCACCGCGACGCAGGTTTATACGGGCCTCGATTTCCAGCACCTCGCCCACGTCTACGACAGCGCGCATCCTCGCGCAAAGAAACGCAACTGATCACGCGACTGACGCCGCGCGCCACGACGCGCCGCCTTCGCTTGCACTTTACCTACACCTGATGAATACCGTTACGCTCAAACCGTCGAAAGAAAAATCGCTGCTGCGCCGCCATCCGTGGGTTTATGCCAATGCGATCGAGCACGTCGACGGCCGCCCCGCGCCCGGCGCGACCGTGCTCGTGCGCGCGCACGATGGCCGCTTTCTCGCCCGCGCCGCCTACAGCCCGCACTCGCAGATCCGCGCGCGCGTCTGGAGCTTCGACGAAGCCGAGCCGATCGATCACGCGTTCTTCAAGCGCCGCGTGCAGCGCGCGTTCGCGCATCGTCAGGCGATGGTGCGCGACACCGGCGCCGTGCGGCTGATCTTCGGCGAGGCGGACGGTCTGCCGGGCCTGATCGTCGATTACTACGTCGCCGAGGACGCGGATCAGCGCAGCCAGATCGTCTGTCAGTTCATGGCGGCCGGCGTCGAAGCGTGGAAGGACGCGATCGTCGCGGCGCTGGTCGGCGCGACCGGCTGCCCGAACGTCTACGAGCGCTCGGACGTGTCGATCCGTCAGAAGGAAGGGCTCGAGCAGATCACCGGCGTGCTCGCGGGCGAGCCGCCTTCCGAGAAGCTGATCGCGAGCGAAAACGGCGTGCGCTATCACGTCGACGTGCGCAACGGCCACAAGACCGGCTTCTATGTCGACCAGCGCGATAACCGCCTGCTCGTGCAGCAGTTCGCGAAAGATCGCGACGTGCTGAACTGCTTCTGCTACACCGGCGGCTTTTCGCTCGCGGCGCTCAGGGGTGGCGCAAAGCGCGTGGTGTCGGTCGATTCGTCGGGTGAAGCGCTCGCGCTCGCGCAGCAGAACGTCGCGGCCAACGGCTTCGACGCCGACCGCGCGACCTGGCTCGACGCCGACGCGTTCAAGACATTGCGGCGCCTCTACGACGAAGGCGAACGCTTCGACCTGATCGTGCTCGATCCGCCGAAATTCGCGCCATCGCGCGAGCACGTGGACCGCGCCTCGCGCGCGTACAAGGACATCAATCTGACGGGCCTGAAGCTGCTGCGCCCGGGCGGTTTGCTGTTCACGTACTCGTGCTCGGGCGCGATCGATCCCGAGCTGTTCCAGAAGATCGTGTCGGGCGCGGCCGCCGACGCACGCGTCGACGCACGCATCCTGAAGCGCCTTGGCGCGGGCGTCGATCATCCGCTGCTCACTGCGTTCCCCGAAGGCGAGTATTTGAAGGGGCTGCTGTTGCAAATCGCCTGATCGCCCTCATTTTCCCGGTGATTGCGCGTGGCGGCGGCGGCAGCGGCCCGCCTCCGCGCAGGCGGCCATCAGCCGGCCGCAGGGCGGCCGCCCCTGCGCCCGCCAGGCAAATATGTTTCAATGACCGGCTGGACGGGGCCCGCGCCATCTGGCTGCGGCGGCCCGCCTAACGCATCTGGCTAGCCTTGCGCGCTAGCGTCCGATCACGCACCGTTTCACGACTTACAGGCGACCCACATGATTCCAGTCACCATCCTGACCGGCTTTCTCGGCAGCGGCAAAACCACCCTGCTCAAGCGCATCCTGAACGAAAAGCACGGCATGAAGATCGCCGTCATCGAGAACGAGTTCGGCGAAGAGAACATCGACAACGAGATCCTCGTGCAGGACACGAGCGAGCAGATCATCCAGATGAGCAACGGCTGCATCTGCTGCACGATTCGCGGCGACCTGTCGCGCGTGCTCAACGAGCTGGCCGCGAAGAAGCAGGCGGGCGAAGTGGACTTCGACCGCGTCGTGATCGAAACCACCGGCCTCGCGAATCCGGGCCCGGTCGCGCAAACCTTCTTCATGGACGACCAGATCGCGAGCGAATTCCTGCTCGACGCGATCATCACGCTGGTCGACGCGAAGCACGCGAACCATCAGCTCGACGAGCACGAAGTGGTGCAGCGCCAGGTCGGTTTCGCGGACCGGCTGTTCATCACGAAGGCCGATCTCGTCGACGAGCGGCACGTGGGCGATCTGCGCCACCGTCTGCTGCACATGAACCCGAAGGCGGCGATCAAGGTCGTCAATTTCGGCGAGGCGGACATCAAGGAAATTTTCGATCTGCGCGGCTTCAACCTGAACTCGAAGCTCGAAATCGATCCGGACTTCCTGAACGAAGACGAACACGCGCATAGCCACGCGCACGCGCACGACGAGCACGGCCACACGCAAGGCGACCATGACCACGATCACGCCAATTGCGATCACGACCATGGCCATTGCGATCACGAAGGCCATGATCACGGACATCACCACCATGCGCATCACGACGACAAGATCAAGTCATTCGTGTACCGCAGCGATCGTCCGTTCGATCCGAACAAGCTCGAAGACTTCCTCGGCGGCATCCTGCAGATCTATGGCGAGCACCTGCTGCGCTACAAGGGCGTGCTGTACATGAAGGGCGTCGATCGCAAGGTCGTGTTCCAGGGCGTGCATCAAATGATGGGCAGCGACCTCGCCGCGAAATGGCAACCGGCCGAGAAGAAGACCAACAAGATGGTGTTCATCGGCATCGAACTGCCGCGCGATCTGATCACCGACGGTCTCGACGCCTGCCTCGCCTGAGCGGGCGCAGCGCCGTCGCGCAAGCAAGCCTCGGAGCAAGCCCACGACACGCCGCGCGCAGCGCGGCATGCGCCGTGCTACTTCTAGTGCGGTGAGACGCCCGCCGGCGACTGCGCGGGCGTGAATCCTCTGCTGAAACTGCGACGCCGCGGCGCCGAGGCCTTTCGAATCCAGGCCATATGAAAAACGCGTGAAAACCCTGCTGTATTAAAGCGTGCACGACCATCGCTTTTTGGCTTTCTGCGCGTTATATTTTCGGGATATCGCAGCGCCGCAGGCCGGCTTTCAGCAGTTGCGGTGCCGTATTGTGATTCAGTTACAATACGTGCCCACTGGAGAATGACAACGAATTGCCCGGTCGCGCGTATCCCGCGACGGGCCTGAAACGGCGCCGGAAAATCTTGTCCGGAGACACGCCGAAAACGCCGGCGGGCACGGCCTGAAAGGGCACGCGCTCGTCGGCGAGCGATGCCTCAGGAGCATGTGTGAATCGGTTTCCAGAGGAGTTCGGCCCCGCAGCGGCGTAGCTAGCAACGCCCGGTGTGTGGGCGCCAGGCGCTTCGGCGTCACGACAGTCCAACGTTCGTGGCCACCCTGCGCTGCGCGTCCGCGCGACGCGTTTGCGGACAATACGAAAGTGCGGGCCCTATGAGTTTTGCCTCACATTGAAGAAGTAAGCCAGATGACGACGAAACGACTCTTGACCGAAGCCGAAATCCTGAAGATGAGCGACAAGGATTACATGAATGCGGATCAGCTCGCCTTCTTCAAGAACAGGCTCGAACAGTTGCAGGCGGACATTCTCCGCAATGCCGGCCAGACGACCGAGAACCTGCGCGAAACGGTCATCGTGCCGGACCCGGCCGATCGCGCCACGATCGAGGAAGAGCATGCGCTCGAACTGCGCACGCGCGACCGCGAACGCAAGCTGCTGAAGAAGGTGCAGCAATCGATCGCGCGAATCGAGGCGGGCGACTACGGCTGGTGCGAGGAAACCGGCGAGCCGATCGGCATTCCGCGTCTGCTCGCGCGGCCCACGGCTACGCTGTCGCTCGAAGCCCAGGAGCGCCGCGAACTGCGCCAGAAGCTGTTCGGCGACTGATTATCTGCGGCGCGGCTTCGGCTTAGCGCCCTGAAAACGCTGCTTCGTCGAGAGGCGCACGGTGAACCGTGCGCCTTTTCTTTTTGCGCGACATCCGCGCATGCTCCGCCATCCGTCCCGCCCCGCCGTCCCTTCCCGCCTCGTTTCTCAGGCTCCCTGAGCGGATTTTCAGTTTTTCGTCCTAGGCCTTCCGGCGGATCTTGATATGACCGCGCGCGCCCTAAAATAGATCGGACATGCGCTCACGAGCGCGCCAGCCGGCGCGCCGTCCGCTGACTGGATTCATGCGGTAGCGCACAGCGCTGCCGCGTCCTACCCGTTTTGCAAAGAGGAACGCATATGGAGCAATTTCACGGCACGACGATCGTTTCCGTGCGCCGCGGCAACAAGGTGGCGCTCGGCGGCGACGGCCAGGTCACGCTCGGCAACATCGTCATGAAAGGCGGCGCGAAGAAGGTCCGGCGCATCTACAACGGCAAGGTGCTGGTCGGCTTCGCCGGCGGCACGGCGGATGCCTTCTCGCTGCTCGACCGCTTCGAGGCGAAGCTGGAAAAACATCAGGGCAATCTGACCCGCGCGGCCGTGGAGCTCGCGAAAGACTGGCGCACCGACCGCATGCTGCGTCGTCTCGAGGCGATGCTGATCGCCGCGGACGCGACCACCACGCTCGTCATCACCGGCAACGGCGACGTGCTCGATCCCGAAGGCGGCATCTGTGCGATCGGCTCGGGCGGTGCGTACGCGCAGGCGGCCGCGAAGGCGCTTGCCGACAACACCGAGCTGTCGCCGCGCGACATCGTGGAGAAGTCGCTGGAAATTGCCGGCGACATGTGCATCTACACGAACCATAACCGCGTCATTGAGACGATCGAGTAAGGACCCATCGATGAGCACCATGACCCCCGCCGAGATCGTCTCCGAACTCGACAAACACATCATCGGCCAAGGCCGCGCGAAGAAGGCCGTGGCGGTCGCGCTGCGCAACCGCTGGCGCCGTCAGCAGGTCGACGAACCGCTGCGCCAGGAAATCACGCCGAAGAACATCCTGATGATCGGACCGACCGGCGTCGGCAAGACCGAAATCGCGCGGCGCCTCGCGAAACTCGCGGACGCGCCGTTCATCAAGATCGAAGCGACCAAATTCACCGAAGTCGGCTACGTGGGCCGCGACGTCGACAGTATCGTGCGCGACCTGATCGAAATTTCGGTCAAGCAGACCCGCGAAACCGAAATGCGCAAAGTGCGGACCAAGGCCGGCGATCTGGCCGAAGACCGCATCCTCGACATCCTGCTGCCAACCGCACGGCCGGTCGGCTTCGGTTCGAGCTCGAGCTCGACCGACACCGCCGATGAAGGCAGCACGACGCGTCAAACGTTCCGCAAGCGCCTGCGCGAAGGCCAGCTCGACGACAAGGAAATCGAGCTCGACGTCGAGCAGCCGCAGGTCGGCATGGACATCATGGGGCCGCCGGGCATGGAAGACATGACCGAGCAGATCCGCTCGATGTTCGCCAACATCGGCGGCGGCAAGAAGATGCGCCGCAAGATGAAGGTCAAGGAAGCGCTGAAGGTGCTCACCGACGAAGAAGCCGGCAAGATGCTGAACGACGAAGAGGTGAAGAGCAAGGCGGTGCAGAACGTCGAGCAGAACGGCATCGTGTTCCTCGACGAAATCGACAAGATCGCGTCGCGCAACGAAGCGGGCGGCGGTGAAGTGTCCCGTCAGGGCGTGCAGCGCGATCTGCTGCCGCTCGTCGAAGGCACGACGATCAACACCAAGTACGGCATGGTGAAGACCGATCACATCCTGTTCATCGCGAGCGGCGCGTTTCATCTCGCGAAGCCGAGCGATCTGATTCCCGAGCTGCAGGGACGCTTCCCGATTCGCGTCGAGCTCGATTCGCTGTCGGTCAACGACTTCGAATCGATCCTCGTGTCGACGGACGCGAGCCTTGTCAAGCAATACCAGGCCCTGCTCGCGACCGAAGACGTGCACCTCGAATTCGCCGACGACGGCATCCGCCGTCTCGCCGAGATCGCGTACTCGGTCAACGAGAAGACCGAGAACATCGGCGCGCGGCGTCTTTATACGGTGATTGAAAAACTGCTCGAAGAAGTGTCGTTCTCGGCCGGCAATCATTCGGGCCATGCAGTGCAGATCGACGCGGCGTATGTCGATAGCGCGTTGAACGAAATCGCCGAAGACGAGGATCTGTCGCGCTACGTGCTTTGACATGCGCGGTGGCAGCGCGAAGCGCTGATGCATGAAAAACGGGCTGCCTTCGCATAGGCAGTCCGTTTTGTTTTGTGCCGCCCTTCCCGCGGCGGCGCCTCGAACAGCCAACGCCGCGCCAGAAGATCGCCGCCTACTGCTTCACCGGCCGCTTCGCCAACTTGCGCTGCAACGTGCGCCGATGCATGTTCAACGCGCGCGCGGTCGCCGAGATATTGCCGTTGTGTTCTGCGAGCACACGCTGGATATGCTCCCATTCGAGCCGCGCCACCGACAGCGGCTGCGGATGCTCGATCGCCTCCTCGGCCTGCAACGCGCTCGCCTCGCTTTGCAGCGCCGACAGGATCGTCTCGACGTTGGCGGGCTTTGCGAGATAGTTGTCGGCGCCGTCCTTGACCGCCTGCACCGCGGTGGCGATGCTCGCGTAGCCGGTCAGCACGAGCATGCGCGCATCGGGCTGCAGATCGCGTAACAGCGCGACGAGCGTCAGGCCGGAGTCGTTGCCGAGATGCAGGTCCACGGTGATCTCGCTGAACTTCTGCTGATTCGCGAGCCGGATCGCCTCGTCCGCGTTGTGTGCTTCGGTCACCGTGTAGCCGCGCCGCGTCAAGCCGCGCGCGAGGATGCCGGAGAACACTTCGTCGTCGTCGATCACCAGAAAATTCTTCTCGCTCATGCCTGTTTCTCCGTGTTGGATGGCGCGGCGCCATGTGGGCTCGCTCCGGAAATCTTGCGCGCGGCGAGCGGTAGTCGCAGCACCGCACGCGTGCCGCGCGGCCGTCCGCCGTTGGCGTCGGTCAGCTCGATCGATCCCTTCAGACGCGCCGCCGCCGAAAACGCCAGATACAGGCCGACGCCGTGACCGCCCTGCGTGCTCTCCACCGGCATCGCGCCGAGCGAGCCGCGCAGCGCGGCCGGAATGCCCGGACCGTGGTCGCACACTTCGAACGCGATCTGGTCGCCGCGTGGCGCGAGCACGCAGGACAGTGTCACGTGATCGCGGCTCGCGCGCGCGGCGTTGTCGAGCAGGATCGTCAGTATCTGGCTGACGGCCACCGTGTCGTTGAGACTGACATCGGCGGGCGGTGTGCCAAGCCGCTCGAACTTCACGTGAGGATGGCGCAGGCGCCATTGCCCGGCAAATGATTCGAGCCATTCGTCGACCGGCTGGCGGTTCGTCGTGGTCGTTGCGCGGCTGCGCAACCGCGCGAGCGCCGACGTGCACAACATCATCTGCTGCTCGAGCAGCTCGAGATCGGCGCGGTAGGGGGCGAGTCCCGCGTCGGTCCGCGCCGCGTCGCGCAATTCTTCGGACAACATCGCGATTGTAGACAGAGGGGTGCCGATTTCGTGGGCCACGGTGGCCGCCTGCACGCCGAGCGCGACCGCCCGTTCGTCGTGGAGCAAGCGCTGCTGCGCTTCTCCAAGCGCTGCGTCACGTAGCCGCAGCGCTCGGGACATGCGCGCGACGAACCACGCAATCAGCCCCACGCTGACCATGAAGTTGACCCACATGCCCGAGCGGTAGTAGTCGAACAGGTTGGCGGGATTCTCGAGATTGAGCGGCACGGAATCGAAACTGAGCATCGCGTAGCAGGCGACCGCGAACGCCGCGAGCCAGGCCATCAGATACCACGGCAACACGGCCGCCGCGATCGCAAGCGATGGGAGGTACAGCGACACGAACGGGTTGGTGGTGCCGCCGGACAGGAACAGCAGCGCCGACAACGCCCCGAGATCGACCCAGATCTGCCCGAACAGCTCGAGGTTGGACTCGGGACGCTGCTGCGACACGCGCCACCACGTGAGCGCGTTGAACAGCACTTCGAGCCCGATCACGAGCAGCATCGCGGGCAACGGCAGATTGGCGCCGATGAAGATCTGCACGAACGCGATCGTCAGCAGCTGACCGATGATCGCGAGGCTGCGTAGCCAGAACAGATGACCGAGATTGACGCGGCCGGTGTTGGTTATACGGTGCATGACCCTAGTCTACCCGTTACGCCGCGCCGGCCCGAGCCAGTGGCGCCGCGGCAGATGAAGCCCGTTGCTTCGCCTCCGCGGCCAAACTGCACCCGCTCGACGACGCCCGCCATTATTGCCCCACTCGACCCGGGAAACGCCGCCGCACAATTCCGCGCCGGCTACACGCTGCAGATGGCCAGCCGGCACGCCAACGCGATCGCCGCGGATCGGCAGCCGCGCGGCGAATGGGAGCCGGCGCTGGAAGCGATTGTGCGCGATCTGCGGGCGCGGGTGGCGCAACATCGCCGCGCGTCGGCGGTTTCTGATCGGCCCCGGGGCAAATCCGACCATCACGGCCGCTCATGCTCACTCGCCTCGTGTGTCGCCTGTGCAATCTCCGCGGCCAGACACTCCGGGCACAGACACCGGCCGCCTGGCTTTAACCGCTCGACCGGTAGCGGCGGCAGCGCGCGGCACCAGCAGTTGGACGGATCAGTCTGCATGCCGCAGTCGAAAGCATTGCCGCAGCGCGGACAGCGTGCGCTGCGTTCGGAGCGGGGGGAAGACGATTTCATCGCAGATCGGCGCTCAGAGCCGGGGACATTGATCAAGCCATGATGCCATGACTGACACGCTCAGGTGCAGTCGTCCGTTCGGCCAATGCACAGCCGTCACGCAAGTGCGTTACGCTTGCTGTTCGCCGCCCCCGCGGCGCGTCATGGTGCGGTACGCCAAGCCTGCACCGCCCGTCGCTCGCGCCGCGGCCGAAAACCCTGTTGCAGCGCGCCAGTCCTGTACAATTCGCGCTGTTTCAACTGTTCCGTGCCCGAGCCTGCCGCCATGTCCGAGCTTCCCGACCTCTCGCAGATTGCGCCCACCCTGAAAGCCGAAATTCTGGCCGAGGCGCTGCCTTACATCCGTCAGTATCACGGTAAGACCGTGGTCATCAAATACGGCGGCAACGCCATGACCGAAGAGCGTCTGAAGCAGGGCTTCGCGCGCGACGTGATTCTGCTGAAGCTGGTCGGCATCAACCCGGTCATCGTGCACGGCGGCGGTCCGCAAATCGACCAGGCGCTTAAGAAAATCGGCAAACAGGGCACGTTCATCCAGGGCATGCGCGTCACCGACGAAGAGACGATGGAAGTCGTCGAATGGGTGCTCGGGGGCGAGGTGCAGCAGGACATCGTGATGCTGATCAACCACTTCGGCGGCCACGCGGTCGGCCTGACCGGCAAGGATGGCGGCCTGATCCACGCGCGCAAGATGCTGATGCCGGATCGCGAAACTCCGGGCCAGTACGTCGACATCGGCCAGGTCGGCGAAGTCGAGTCGATCAACCCGGCGGTCGTGAAGGCGTTGCAGGACGATGCGTTCATTCCGGTCATCTCGCCGATCGGCTTCGGCGAAGACGGCCTGTCGTACAACATCAACGCGGATCTCGTCGCGGGCAAGCTGGCGGTCGTGCTGAACGCCGAAAAGCTCGTCATGATGACCAACATCCCCGGCGTGATGGACAAGGAAGGCAATCTGCTGACCGACCTGTCGGCGCGCGAAATCGACGGTCTGTTCGAAGACGGCACGATCTCCGGCGGCATGCTGCCGAAGATCTCGTCCGCGCTCGATGCGGCGAAGAGCGGCGTGCGCTCGGTGCACATCATCGACGGCCGCATCGAGCACTCGGTGCTGCTCGAAATTCTGACCGAACAGCCGTTCGGCACGATGATCCGCTCGCATTGATCGTTGCGGCATCCCCGGCACAGGGGTTGCGTCCGAGCGGCGCGACGCCTGTGCCCCACCTCGCGGCCGGCAGTCCATGCGCGCCCCCGAGCGTTGATGCAGCAATCTCTGCGCATCCGCAGCATGAAACGCCCGTCAGCGGCTGAAGAAATTCACCATGCGCACCCCCACTTCGCGGCGCCGCCGTCCTGACCTCGCAGGCGGCAAGCCCGTCTGGCTGTTCGATCTCGACAACACGCTGCACCGCGCGTCACATGCCATTTTCCCCGCGATCAATCGCGGCATGACCCAGTACATCATCGACGCGCTGCAAGTCGACATCGACGAAGCCAACCGTCTGCGCACCGGCTACACGCTGCGCTACGGCGCAGCACTGCTCGGTCTCACGCGCCACCATCCGCTCGACGCGCACGACTTCCTGAAGGTCGTGCACACGTTCCCCGACCTCTGCTCGATGATCCGCCACGAGCGCGGCGTCGCGCGTCTGATCGCGGAGCTGCCGGGCCGCAAGATCGTGCTGACCAACGCGCCCGAAACCTACGCGCGCGCGGTGCTCGCCGAGTTGCGCATCGAGCGGCTATTCGAGCGCGTGATCGCGATCGAGCACATGCGCGATCGCCGCCAATGGCGCGCGAAGCCCGATCACGCGATGCTGCGCCGCGCGATGCGCGACGCGCACGTGTCGCTGAATGACGCGATCCTCGTCGAGGACACGCGTTCGCACCTGAAAACCTATCGACGGCTCGGCATCCGCACCGTGTGGATCACCGGCCACCTGCCGCGCAAGCCGCACGCGGACGGTGTACCGACGCGCCTGCCGGGCACGGGCCGGCCGCATTATGTCGACCGCAGCATTCGTTCGCTAAAATCGCTACGACCGGGCACGCGCTCGGTTCGATGGAAGGGACGCAAGCCGGGACAGTAGGGACGAAAGCCGCCAACGACATCAGCCGGGGGACCACAGCCATGCAGCCGATCGACAAGCCTGACGAAACCTCAGCCGCAGCCTCCCCCGCGGCGCCGGCCGCCACACGCTCGCCGCGTCCGAAGCCGGGCGAGCGTCGCGTGCACATCCTGCAGACGCTTGCCAGCATGCTCGAGGCGCCGAAGCGCGAGAAGGTCACCACGGCCGCGCTCGCCGCCCGGCTAGGTGTGTCGGAAGCCGCGCTGTATCGCCATTTCGCCAGCAAGGCGCAGATGTTCGAAGGGCTGATCGAGTTCATCGAGCAGACGCTGTTCGGCCTCATCAACCAGATCACCAATCACGAAAACAACGGCGTGCTGCAGGCGCGCGCGATCGCGCTGATGCTGCTCAACTTTCCCGCGAAAAATCCCGGCATGACGCGCGTGCTGACCTGCGAGGCGCTGATCGGCGAGCACGAGCGACTCACCGAGCGCGTGAACCAGATGCTCGAACGGGTCGAGGCATCGCTGAAGCAGTGCTTGCGGCTCGCGCAGACCGAAGCGCTTGCCCGTGCGAATAACGACGTCACAGGCAACGCCGGCCCGCAGACCGCACCGCAATCCACTGCGTTGCCTACCGACTACGATCCCGCCATTCGCGCGAGCCTGGTGGTGAGCTACGTGATCGGCCGCTGGCATCGCTATGTGCGCAGCGGTTTCGCGCGGCCGCCCGCCGAACACGCGGACGAGCAACTGCTGCTGATTCTTCAGTAGTCCGCGAGGACTCGCACCCTTCGCGCGGCATCGCCCGTGCCGCTGCCGCGCGGAATTTTCCGCTATACTTTGCGCCTGATGTTGCCGCGGCCTTCCGATGCATAAGGGACCGCGCCAAGACATCCCGAAACACGTTGCACCCGGTTTCACACCCTTTCACGCGCCGATTTGCTGACTCGATTGCGGGCGCGCGAACCCTTGGCCCCAGGCCCGCGGTTCACTATAAATGCGGCTAAAGAGGTCGTCAGCTGCGCACACCGTCCTTCTCTTCGTGCTTCGCCGACGCCGTTTAGCCGCCCTGTTGACTCAATGGCGGAATGAATGGAATCCATCGGCATCGTCGCTCCCCAAAAAATGCATTTCACCGAGCCGCTGCCATTACGCAACGGCAGCTCGCTCGCAGGCTACGACCTGATGGTCGAGACCTACGGCACGCTCAATGCCGCGCGCAGCAATGCGGTGCTCGTGTGCCACGCGCTGAACGCATCGCATCACGTGGCGGGCGTGTACGCCGACAATCCGAACGACATCGGCTGGTGGGACAACATGGTCGGCCCGGGCAAGCCGCTCGATACCGACACGTTTTTCGTGATCGGCGTGAACAACCTCGGCTCGTGCTTCGGCTCGACCGGGCCGATGAGCATCGACCCCGCGACCGGCAAGCCGTATGGCGCGACCTTTCCGGTCGTCACCGTCGAAGACTGGGTCAACGCTCAGGCGCGCGTCGCCGACGCGTTCGGCATCACGCGCTTCGCCGCCGTGATGGGCGGCAGTCTCGGCGGCATGCAGGCGCTCGCGTGGAGCATGATGTATCCGGAGCGGGTCGCGCATTGCATCGTGGTCGCATCGACGCCGAAACTGTCCGCGCAGAACATCGCGTTCAACGAGGTTGCACGCTCGGCGATTCTGTCGGACCCCGACTTCCACGGCGGCAACTACTACGCGCACGGCGTGAAACCGAAGCGCGGCCTGCGCGTCGCGCGGATGATCGGCCACATCACGTATCTGTCGGACGACGACATGGCCGAAAAATTCGGCCGCTCGCTGCGTCGCGCGGAAGGCGCGCTCGATGACTACAACTTCAGCTTCGACGTCGAGTTCGAAGTGGAATCGTATCTGCGCTATCAGGGCGACAAGTTCGCCGACTACTTCGACGCGAACACCTACCTGCTGATCACGCGCGCGCTCGACTACTTCGATCCGGCCAAGGCCTTCGACGGCGATCTGACCGCCGCGCTGGCGCACACCACCGCGAAGTATCTGATCGCGAGCTTCTCGACCGACTGGCGTTTCGCGCCGGCACGCTCGCGCGAACTGGTGAAGGCGCTGCTCGACCACAAGCGCACGGTCACCTATGCGGAGATCGACGCGCCGCACGGCCACGACGCCTTCCTGCTCGACGATGCGCGCTATCACAACCTGCTGCGCGCCTACTACGAACGCATTGCAAACGAGGTCAACGCATGAACCAGCGAGCACTTGATTACCTGGCATTGCGCCCGGACTTCCGCGCGATCGCCCGCTGGGTCGAACCGCGCGCGACCGTGCTCGATCTCGGCTGCGCGGACGGCTCGTTGCTGTCGCTGCTGAACGAAGAACTGGACGTGCAGGGCTACGGCATCGAGATCAACGACGCCGGCGTGCTCGCCGCGACGCAGAAGGGCGTCAACGTGATCCAGCAGAATCTCGAAGACGGCCTGCGCCTGTTCGAAGACGGCAGCTTCGATTTCGCGGTGCTGTCGCAGACGCTGCAGACGATTCATCAGACCGCGGCGATCCTGCGCGAGACGGTGCGCGTCGGCAAGCAATGCATCGTGTCGTTTCCGAATTTCGGCTATTGGGCGCATCGGCTGTCGGTGTTGCAGGGGCGTATGCCGGTGTCGAAGTCGCTGCCTTATCAATGGCACAACACGCCGAACGTGCGTGTGCTGACGATCAAGGACTTCGAAGCGCTCGCGCCTGAGGTCGGCATCGAGATTCTCGATCGCGTCGTGCTGCATGACGGACAGGTGGTGCGTTGGGGCGTGAACTGGCGTGGTAGTCTTGCGGTCTATCGCGTCAAGAAAAGCTAACGTCACTTATCCACATGTCGAACCCGCCGCACGAGGCGCCCGCACTTACCGCTCACGAAGAACATCCCGGCTGGCGCGCGTTTTTGAATACGCGCATGCTGATTTGCGTCTTTCTCGGCTTCACGTCGGGATTGCCGCTGTTTACGCTCGTCTACCTCGTGCAGGCGTGGCTGCGCTCGGAAGGCGTCAATCTGAAGGAAATCGGCCTCTTCGCGCTGATCCAGTTTCCGTACACCTGGAAATTCGTCTGGGCACCGCTGATGGACCGCTACGTACCGCGCGTGCCCGGTTGGCGGCCCGGCAGACGGCGCGGCTGGATGCTCGTCACGCAATTGCTCGTGGCCGGCGCGATGGCGACGCTCGGTTTCGTGTCGCCACGGGAATCGATCTGGACCGTCGCCGCGCTGACCGCTCTGGTCGCGTTCTTCGGCGCGAGCTCCGACATCGTGATCGACGCGTACCGGCGTGAATTGCTGAGCGACACGCAGCAGGGCCTCGGCAACGCGGTGCACGTGAACGCGTACAAGATCGCGGCGCTCGTCCCCGGTTCGCTCGCGCTGATTTTGTCCGATCATCTGCCGTGGAGCACCGTCTTCATCGTGACGGCCGCGTTCATGCTGCCGGGCGTTCTGATGACGCTGGTGGTGCGGGAGCCCGAGGTGCACGGCGAGCCGCCGAAGAATCTGCGCGAGGCGATCGTCGAGCCGTTCAGGGAATTCATTCAGCGCGACGGCTGGCGCGCTGCCCTTTTCGTGCTCGGCTTCATCTTCCTGTACAAGCTCGGCGATACGATGGCGACCACGCTGTCCACGTCGTTCTTCCTCGACATCGGCTTTTCGCGCACGCAGATCGGCGTGATCGCCAAGACCACGGCGTTCGGCGCGAGTCTCGCGGGCGGCATCGTCGGCGGGATCTGGCTGATGAAGATCGGCATCGGCCGCGGCTTGTGGATCTTCGGTTTGCTGCAGATGGTGTCGACGCTCGGCTTCGCGTGGCTCGCGCATCTCGGCCCGGATTCGCCCGGACTTGCCGCGATCTACAACATGGCCGTCGCACTGAGCCAGGGGACGACGAAGCTGCTGTCGTTCGTCGGCATCGACTGGAGCGTGCAGCTCGATCCACGCTCGGTCGCGCTCGCGCTCGTGTACGGCTTCGAGACCTTCGCCACCGGTCTCACGATGGCCGCTTTCACCGCGTATATCGCGAGCACCACCGATCCGCGCTACACCGCGACGCAGTTCGCGCTGTTCACGAGCCTCGCGTCGGTGCCGCGCACGCTCGCGTCGGCGGCGAGCGGCTATGTGGTCGCGCGGATGGGCTGGTTCGACTACTTCATCCTCTGCACCGCGCTCGCGGTGCCCGGCATGCTGCTGCTGGTGCGTATCGCGCCGTGGAGGGACCGGTCGTGAAGGTACCGATTCCGACCCGCGCGCGCCGCACCGCACTCGGCGCCGTAAGCGTCCTTGGTTGCGCGAGCGTCGCGCTGGCGATGCCGGCGGGCGCCTATGCGGCCGGCACGCCAGCGCCTGGCGCGAGCCCGGTGAGCGGCGCGCAAGCGCCCGCGCCGGCCGTCGCCGCCGCGACCACCAGCGGTCCGACGCCCAACCCGGCCCCGATGCCTGCGGCCAGGTCCGCGACCAGCGGCGCCAGCGCCGCGGAAAACGCGACTTCGGCTGCAGCCGGCAACAGCGGCAACAACAGCGCCGGCGGTGCGAATCCTGGCGCGAATAACAGCACCGGCGCCAACGCCGGTGCCCCGGGCACGCCCAGCGCTAGCGGTAGCGCTCCGGGCGCCGCTACCTCCGGCTCCGCGCCGCAGCCCGCGCACCCCCCCGCCACCGCCAAAGCGTCCGCCGCGGCATCGGCCCCCGCGGCTGTCCCGCCGCCCTACTACGTGAGCCCGCAACTGCGCTACGGCGGCTACATGGTGTTCCGCAACCTGATCCCGTCGTCGATGCTCGAGGCGCAGGCCGCCGAGGAGTTCAACCAGATCGTCTACGGCGCCAGCCACGCGAACCGCCTGTACGGCGAGACGGACGCGCGCGTGACGCGCGTGCGCTCGATCATCAACCGGATGATTCCGTACTCGTTGAAATGGAACGAGCGAGCCAAGCTCTGGAAGTGGGAAGTCGCGGTGGTGCGCTCGAACGACATCCGCATGTACTGCCTGCCGGGCGGCAAGATCGTCGTCTATAGCGGGATTCTCGCTCGCGTCCGCCTGAACGACAACGAGGTCGGCATGCTGATCGGCCATGAGATCGCGCACGCGTTGCGCGAGCACGCGCGCATGCGGCTCGGTCAGTTGCAGGCGAGCCAGCTCGATTCGTCCGGCACGATTCCGCAACTGTTCGGCCTCGCCGATCTGGGCATGGCGCCGCTCGGCATCGGTTCGCGTCTGCTGGAAATGAAGTACGAGAGCACCGACGAAACCGAAGCCGACGTGATTGGCAGCGATATCGCGTCGCGCGCCGGCTTCGATCCGCGCGCGGCGGTCACGCTGTGGGATAAGCTCGCGCAGGCGACGCGCGGCAGTCGCGGCCAGGGCTTCATCTACGTGCACCCGTACTCGCCGGCGCGCCGCGACGACATCATCAAGCGGCTGCCGGACATGCTGCCGCTGTACGCGAAGGCAATCGGCAAGAGCGTCGACGAGTTGCCCGATTATGCAGGCATCGGTCGGCCGACCCGCAAGCCTGCGCGCGACTGATATCGGTGCTGTCGGAGAGCGGCGCGCTCAAGCGCCGCGCCTTGCTTACTTCTTGATCTTGACCTTATGGTCGTAGTCGACGGTCAGCGGCGCATGGTCGCTGAACTTGATGTCGCGGAACACGTCGGTGCGCTTCGCCTTGCTTGCGATGCCCGGCGTCGCGATCTGGTAATCGATCCGCCACCCGACGTTCTTCGCATACGCCTGACCGCGATTGCTCCACCACGTGTACTGCTCGGGCCGCTGGTCGAGCGTGCGGAACACGTCCACATAACCGACTTCGTCGAACAGTTTGTCGAGCCATGCGCGCTCTTCGGGCAGGCAGCCCGAATTCTTCTGGTTGCTCTTCCAGTTCTTGATGTCGATTTCCTTGTGCACGATGTTCACGTCGCCGCACACGATCACCTCGCGCTCCTTCGCCAGCTCGGCGAGATGCGGCATGAACTCGTCCATGAAACGGAACTTGGCCTGCTGGCGCTCGTCGCCGCTCGACCCCGAGGGCACATACACCGAGACCACCGACAGCTTGCCGAAACGCAGCTCGACATAGCGCCCTTCCGGGTCGAACTCCTCGCTGCCGAAGCCGATGACCACTTCGTCCGGCTCATGACGCGTATAGACGCCCGCGCCGCTATAACCCTTTTTTACCGCATGCTGGAAATAGCCGGTGAAATCATGCGGCGCCATGAACTCCGGCGTCATGTCATCCTGCGAGCATTTGATTTCCTGCACGCAAAGCACGTCGGCGCCCTGTTCGCCGAACCAGTCGAAAAAGCCCTTCTTCGCCGCCGAGCGGATGCCGTTGAGGTTGGCGGTAATCACACGCAACATGTCTTTCCTCTTTTGTTCGATTCGTTTCTGAAGCCAAGGGGCAAGGCCGCGTTCACTCGACCTTGACGCCCTTCAGCGATTCCTTGGCCGGCGGATATTCGAGCTTCAGCGCGTCGAGCGTGCGCAGCAGCAGTTCGGCGACCATCACGTTGCGATGCGTCTTCGACTCGGCCGGAATCACGTACCACGGCGCGTATTCGGTCGACGTCGCGGCCAGTGTGTCGCGATACGCGGACTGATACGCGTCCCACTGCTTGCGCGCTTCGAGATCCGACACGTCGAATTTCCAGTGCTTCAGCGGATCGTCGATGCGCTCCTGCAAACGCACACGCTGCTCGTCCCTTGAAATGTGCAGCATGCACTTGAGAATCGTCGCGCCGCTGTCGGCGAGCATCTCCTCGAACTGACGGATGTGGCGGCACCGCTGCTGGAACGCCGCGGCGTCGAGCGCGCCCAGCACGGTCGGCACGAGCAGGTCTTCGTAGTGACTGCGGTTGAATATCGTCAGCTCGCCGGCCGCGGGTGCCTGCGAATGCACGCGCCACAGGAAGTCGTGCGCGAGTTCGACGGGCGTCGGCGCCTTGAACGGCACGATGCGCAGGCCGAGCGGATCGACTTCGTGAAATACCGCGCGGATCGTGCCGTCCTTGCCGCTCGTGTCCATGCCTTGCAGCACTAGCAGAACGCGGCGCTTGCGCTGCGCGTGCAACCGCTCCTGCAGGTTGTCGAGCAGCAGGCCTACTTCCGACAGACGCGCGCGGTCCGCGTCTTTCGAGCCGCTCGAAAACGGCTTCGCCTTCGGATCGAAATGGTCGAGCGAGAAGTGGTTTTTTTTCTTGCCGTCGTCGAAATACGGCACGCGGAAATCGTCGAGATCTGGTTGCTTTGTCATGCATACACTCCAAGGTCTACGCTTGCCTACGCTTAACCGGCTGAAGCGGGTCCGCAAAATAAAACGGGCCGTTGCCCTGCTTCGATCCGGCAACGGCCCGTGGTGACACGGGCGCGATCACGCCCGGCCCGCGGCACTTCAACTCAGGACAACTTCTTCTTGAGCAATTCATTGACCTGAGCAGGGTTGGCCTTACCCTTGGTTGCTTTCATCGCCTGGCCGATCAGCGCGTTGAACGCCTTTTCCTTGCCGGCGCGATATTCGTCGACCGACTTCTGGTTCGCGGCGAGCACTTCGTCGATGATCGCTTCGAGCGCGCCGGTGTCCGAAATCTGCTTCAAGCCTTTCGCCTCGATGATGCGATCGGCGGCGGCTTCGTCGGTGGCCTTCTCTTCCCAGATCGCGAGGAAGATTTCCTTAGCGATCTTGTTCGAGATCGTACCGTCGGCAATACGTTGCAGAACCAGCGCCAGCTGCGCGGCCGAGACCGGGCACGCGGCAATGTCGAGGCCTTCGCGATTGAGCTGCGACGACACTTCACCCATCACCCAGTTCGCCGCGACCTTCGCGTTGGCCGCACCGAACTTGGCGACCACCGCTTCGTAGTAAGCGGCCGTCGCCTTGCTCGAGGTCAGCACGTTCGCGTCGTACGGCGTGAGTCCGTACTGCGACACGAAGCGCCGCTGGATCGCTTCCGGCAGTTCCGGCATCTCGC
Organism: Paraburkholderia sp. CI3; assembly: GCF_050436505.1. Classification (NCBI taxonomy): domain Bacteria; kingdom Pseudomonadati; phylum Pseudomonadota; class Betaproteobacteria; order Burkholderiales; family Burkholderiaceae; genus Paraburkholderia; species Paraburkholderia sp. CI3. Next base: position 3,149,399 of record NZ_JBNDMI010000004.1, on the reverse strand, counting down.
TCTTCACGCGCTCGACCCACGCGGCGTCGATCACGAGCGGCATCAGGTCGGGGTCGGGGAAATAGCGGTAGTCATGCGCGTCTTCCTTGCTGCGCATCGAACGCGTCTCGCGCTTGTCCGGATCGTACAGACGCGTTTCCTGCACCACCGTGCCGCCGTCTTCGATCAGTTCGATCTGCCGACGCACTTCGTACTGGATCGCTTCCTCAAGGAAGCGGAACGAGTTCAGGTTCTTGGTCTCGGTGCGCGTGCCGAATTCCTTCTGGCCGACCGGACGCACCGACACGTTCGCGTCGCAGCGGAACGAGCCTTCCTGCATGTTGCCGTCGCAGATGCCAAGCCACACGACGAGCGTGTGCAGCGACTTCGCGTAGGCAACGGCCTCGGCCGCGCTGCGCATTTCCGGCTCGGTGACGATTTCGAGCAGCGGCGTGCCGGCGCGATTCAGGTCGATGCCGGTCATGCCCGCGAAGTCTTCGTGCAGCGACTTGCCCGCGTCTTCCTCGAGGTGCGCGCGCGTCAGGTTGATGGTTTTCTCGTACGCTTCCTTGCCCGCCTTTTCATTGGCCGGCACCTGGATCGTCACCTGACCGCCCTGCACGACGGGGATTTCGTACTGGCTGATCTGGTAGCCCTTCGGCAGGTCCGGGTAGAAATAATTCTTGCGCGCGAAGATGCTGCGCGGCGCCACCGTTGCGCCAATCGCGAGGCCGAACTGAATGGCGCGTTCGACCGCGCCGCGGTTCATCACCGGCAGCGTGCCGGGCAAGGCCAGATCGACGGGGCTGGCCTGCGAGTTCGGCGCGGCGCCGAATTGCGTCGCGGTGCCCGAGAAGATTTTCGAATGCGTCGACAACTGCGTGTGGGTCTCCAGACCGATCACGACTTCCCATTGTTTGGTCATAGTGCTCACACTCCTGCCGGTGCCTGACGGTGCCAGTCGGTCGAGCGCTGGAACGCGTCGGCCACCTGCAGCATCCGGGCTTCGTTGAAATAGTTGCCGATGATCTGCAGACCGACCGGACGCTGCGCGTTCGCGCCCGCGCCGAAACCGCACGGCACGCTCATGCCCGGCAGGCCGGCGAGGCTCACCGACAGCGTATAGATGTCGGCCAGATACATCTGCACCGGATCGTCGCCCTTCGCGCCGATGTCCCACGCCACCGACGGCGCGACCGGTCCCATGATCACGTCGCACTGCTTGAACGCTTGCTGGAAGTCCTGCGCGATGATGCGGCGGATCTTCTGCGCCTGCAGGTAGTACGCGTCGTAGTAGCCGTGCGACAGCACGTAGGTGCCGACCAGAATGCGGCGCTTCACTTCCGGGCCGAAGCCTTCGGCGCGCGACTTCTTGTACATGTCGAGCAGATCGCGGTACCCGGCCGCGCGATGGCCAAACCGCACGCCATCGAAACGCGACAGGTTCGACGATGCTTCGGCCGGCGCAATCACGTAGTAGACCGGGATCGACAGTTCGGTCTTCGGCAGCGACACCTCGACGAGCGTCGCGCCGAGCGCTTCGTACTGCTTCAAGGCGGCGTCGATCGACGCGCGCACGTCGTCGGCGAGACCGGGGCCGAAATACTCCTTCGGCAGGCCGATGCGCAGACCGGCGAGCGGCTTGTCCGTGCCGCCGTCCTGCCACGACTTGCCGAGATAGCGCGTGTAGTCCTCGTGCTCGTGCGAGAGGCTCGTCGAGTCGCGCTCGTCGAAGCCGGCCATCGCGTTGAGCAGCGCCGCGCAGTCCGCGGCGCTTTGCGCCATCGGGCCGCCCTGGTCGAGCGACGACGCGAACGCGATCATGCCGTAGCGCGACACCCGGCCGTACGTCGGCTTGATGCCGGTGATGCCCGAGAACGACGCCGGCTGGCGGATCGAGCCGCCGGTGTCGGTGCCGGTCGCGGCGGGCGCGAGACGCGCGGCCACGGCGGCAGCCGAGCCGCCCGACGAACCGCCCGGCACGGCCTTGCGGTCCCACGGATTCTGCACGGCGCCGAAATACGAATTCTCGTTGGACGAACCCATCGCGAACTCGTCCATGTTGGTCTTGCCCACGCACACCATGCCGGCGTTCTGCAGACGCGCGACCACGGTCGCGTCGAACGGGCTTTCGTAGTTCGCGAGCATCTTCGAGCCGGCCGTGGAGCGCCAGCCCTTCGTGACGAACACATCCTTGTGCGCGATCGGCAGGCCGACCAGCGGGCCCGCATGGCCGGTGTGCAGCAGCGCGTCGGCGGCTTTCGCCTGCGCGAGCGTCAGTTCCGGATCGACCTGAATGAACGCGTTCAGGCTATTGGCCGCGTCGATCCGCTTCAGGTACAGCTGCGCCAGTTCGACTGCGGAGCATTCCTTGGCCGCGAGCGCGGCGCGCAGTTCGCTCAAACTTTTTTCATGCATTGCGTTTTATCCTGGAAAGCGCGGCAGCGTGGTCACGCCGCCGTGGAGGCGTTCGGTGCCCGTCGGCAGACCGGTCCGGCAAGGTTCGCGGCGAGGACGCGCGTCTGGACCACGGAGGCTCGCGCCGACGCCAGACCTGGGGTCTGCCCGGCGGGTCTTATTCGATCACCTTCGGCACGAGGTACAGGCCGTCCTGAACGGCCGGCGCGGGGCGCTGGAAAGCCTCGCGCTCGACCGTCTCCGTGACGGCGTCGTCACGCAGACGCAGCGCGACGTCTTCGATCTGCTCGATCGGGTGGGCAAGCGGCGCGATGCCGGTGGTATCGACCGCCTGCATCTGCTCGACGAGGCCGAAAAAATCATTGAGCTGGGCACGCGTGTGCTCGGCGTCGGCATCGGCCAGTTCGAGTCGCGCGAGATGCGCGATGCGTTTTACATCGGTCAGGGTCAGAGCCATGCGGTCACCGGAAAGGGTGGAATGTCACAACAGTTAAAAAGTCGCGTTGTAACAGCGGGTTACGACAAGATAGGACAATCCAGAAAAAGGAGCGGCAATGACAAAATGTGCGCTCCGTTTCCTTCAAAACATCCAAAATTATAAGGTATCATTACGCGTTCGACCCAAACCCGGACCGACTTACCAAGGCCTTACGGACAATTCCAAGAACGTCCGGCGCTTTCCGCCCTAGCTTTGCAACGGCCTCCGGTAGACTCCCCCGCGGCTTCAAGTTCATGTGGCGTCGCTACCGCCCGGTTGAAGCTGTTATTTTTCCGCTGCCGCCCTACGCATACGGTGCGAGGCCCGGCCCCCAGCGAGACAGGATTTTGAATGTTCGGTTTTTTGCGCAGCTACTTCTCCAACGATCTGGCGATTGACCTCGGCACCGCCAACACCCTTATCTACATGCGCGGCAAGGGCATCGTTCTCGACGAACCGTCGGTCGTGTCGATCCGCCAGGAAGGCGGCCCCAACGGCAAGAAGACCATTCAGGCAGTCGGCAAGGAAGCCAAGCAGATGCTCGGCAAGGTGCCGGGCAACATCGAGGCGATCCGCCCGATGAAAGACGGCGTGATCGCCGACTTCACCGTCACCGAGCAGATGATCAAGCAGTTCATCAAGACTGCTCACGAATCGCGCATGTTCTCGCCGTCGCCTCGCATCATCATCTGCGTGCCGTGCGGTTCGACCCAGGTCGAGCGTCGCGCGATCAAGGAAGCCGCGCACGGCGCGGGCGCCTCGCAGGTGTATCTGATCGAAGAGCCGATGGCTGCCGCGATCGGCGCGGGCCTGCCGGTGTCGGAAGCAACGGGTTCGATGGTCGTCGACATCGGCGGCGGCACGACAGAAGTCGGCGTGATCTCGCTCGGCGGCATCGTGTACAAGGGCTCGGTGCGCGTCGGCGGCGACAAGTTCGACGAAGCGATCGTCAACTACATCCGCCGCAACTACGGCATGCTGATCGGCGAACAGACCGCCGAAGCCATCAAGAAGGAAATCGGCTCGGCGTTCCCGGGCTCCGAAGTCAAGGAAATGGAAGTGAAGGGCCGCAATCTGTCGGAAGGCATTCCGCGCAGCTTCACGATCTCCAGCAACGAAATCCTCGAAGCGCTGACCGATCCGCTGAACCAGATCGTGTCGTCGGTGAAGATCGCACTGGAACAGACGCCGCCGGAACTCGGCGCGGACATCGCCGAGCGCGGCATGATGCTGACCGGCGGTGGCGCGCTGCTGCGCGACCTCGATCGCCTGCTCGCCGAAGAAACCGGCCTGCCGGTGCTCGTCGCCGAAGACCCGCTGACCTGCGTCGTGCGCGGCTCGGGCATGGCGCTCGAACGCATGGACAAGCTCGGCAGCATCTTCTCGTACGAGTAAGCGAGCCTTCCTCCCATGTCAGTAGCGCGGATCTGGCACACGGCCCCTTGTGGGCCGCTTTGTCGTTGGCTGGGCCGACCAGCCTCCGCGCGCTGACCGCGCGCGCCTTGCGCGTCGCCGTCTCACCCAACCGCTCACGCCCCCGGCGCCGACCATGGAATACAGTCCGCCGCCCCTGTTCAAGCAAGGCCCCTCCGCTCTGGCCCGACTGGTGTTCTTCGTCGTGCTGGCGCTCGCCCTGCTGATCTCCGATGCTCGCTTCCAGACGCTCGAAATCGTCCGCGGCGTGCTCGGCGCGGGTCTTTATCCTTTGCAGCGCGCAGCGCTCGTGCCGCGCGACATCTTCATGGGCGCCGCCGACCTCGCCGTGACGAGCGCCACGCTACGCGACGAGAACGCGAAGCTGCGGGCGAAGGATCTGCGGCTGTCGCAGCAGGCCAATCTGGCCGCGTCGCTCGCCGCCGAAAATGGCCATCTGCGCGCGCTGATGCAACTGTCGCAGAGCCTCACCACGCAATCGCTGCCCGCCGAAATCCAGTACGACACGCGCGATCCGTTCACGCAGAAGGTCGTGATCGGACGCGGCGCGCAGCAAGGCATCCAGAACGGCTCGCCGGTCGTCGACGAAGATGGCGTGATCGGCCAGGTCACACGGGTGTTCCCGCTGCAGGCCGAAGTCACGCTGCTGACGGACAAGGACCAGGCGGTGCCGGTCGAAATTCTGCGCACCGGCTTGCGCAGCGTGATCTACGGTACGCCGAAGGGTGACACCCTCGATTTGCGCTTCGTGCCGATCAGCGCCGACGTCCAGACCGGCGACGAGCTCGTCACGAGCGGCCTCGACGGCGTGTATCCGCCGGGGCTGCCGGTCGCGAAGGTCGTGCGCGTCGACAAGCAGGCCGACACCGCGTTTGCGCGCGTAGTCAGTCTGCCGGTCGCCGCGGTGCGCGGTGCGCGTCAGGTGCTCGTGCTGCACGTCCAGAACAACGCGCCGCCGCGCCCGGCGGACGAACCCGACGCGGCAACCGTCGCGAAGGAAGCGAAAGCGAAGAAGGGCGCCAAAGCAGCGGACGGCAAGGGCGCGGCGGACAAATCCGCCGCCAGGCCAGCCGACAGGAACGCCGCCGACAAAGCGCCAACCGAAAGGCCCGCAGCCAAATCCGTGGAAAAGGCGCCGGGCAAAGCTGCGGCCGACAAGAAGTCCGAAAAGCCCGCAGCCGACAGGAAAGCCGAAAAGCCGGCCGCCGCGAAGAACGTCAAGCCGCAAGCCGAGCCGGGGGCTCAGCCATGAATCGCCCGCAATACATCCTGCAGCCCGTCAACCCGTACTTCATCGCGTTCAGCCTCGCTTCCGCGTTCCTGCTGAACCTGATGCCGTGGGGGCGTCTCGCCGGCGTGCCCGATTTCGTCGCACTCGTGCTGCTGTTCTGGAATGTCCATCAGCCGCGCAAGGTGGGCATGGGCATCGCGTTTCTGCTCGGTCTGCTGATGGACGTGCACAACGCGAGCCTGCTCGGCGAGCACGCGCTCGCCTACACGCTGCTGTCGTATGGCGCGATCACGATTCACCGCCGCGTGCTGTGGATGTCGCTCGGCGTGCAAATGTTCGCGGTGATGCCGCTGCTCGTCGTCGCGCAACTGGTGCCGTTCGTGATCCGGTTGTTGACCGGCGCGGCGTTTCCGGGCTGGAGTTATCTGATCGACGGTTTCGTTGAAGCGGCGCTGTGGCCGGTCGCCAGCATCTTGCTGCTGATGCCGCAGCGCCGCCCCGCCGACCCGGACGATACGCGCCCCATTTGATCCCGCATCGGGCCCACCGGCCGCGGCCAGTTTGGGCGCACACTCTTGATGGCCGCATGCCGGCCTTTTGCAGAATCGCATGACCGAATTCAAGGACACTCAACAGCAGCTCACGAAATTCCGCCTGCGCGTCGCGGCGGCTGGCCTGTTCGTGTTTGTCTGCTTCGGGCTGATCGGCTTCCGCTTCCTGTTCCTGCAGGTCTGGCACTACAGCAAGTACTCGCTGCAAGCCGATGAAAATCGCATCTCCGTCGCGCCGATCGTGCCGAACCGCGGCATCATCACCGACCGGAACGGCGTCGTGCTCGCGAAGAACTACTCCGCCTATACGCTTGAAATCACCCCGTCGAAGCTGAACGACACGCTCGATAACGTGATCGACAACCTCGCCGCCGTCGTGTCGATCGATGCGCGCGACCGTCGCCGCTTCAAGAAGCTGCAGGAAGACTCGAAGAACTTCGAAAGTCTGCCGATCCGCACGCGCCTGACCGACGACGAAGTCGCGCGCTTCACCGCGCAGCGCTTCCGCTTCCCTGGCGTCGAAGTGCGCGCGCGGCTGTTCCGCCAGTACCCGCTCGGGCCGACCGCCGCGCACGTGATCGGCTACATCGGACGGATTTCGCAACGCGACCAGGACCGCATCGACGACGCCAGCGATCAGAACGACAGCGACCCGGACCACTACGATCCGCGTCTTGACGCGAACAACTACAAGGGCACCGATTACATCGGCAAGATCGGCGTCGAGCAGAGCTACGAGACCGAGCTGCACGGCCAGACCGGTTTCGAGGAAGTCGAGGTGACGGCGGGCGGCCGCCCGGTGCGTACGCTGTCGCGCACCCAGGCGACGCCGGGCAACAACCTCGTGCTGTCGCTCGACATCGGCCTTCAGCAGGTCGCCGAGCAGGCGTTCGCCGGACACCGCGGCGCGCTCGTCGCGATCGAGCCGTCCACCGGCGACGTGCTCGCGTTCGTGTCGGCGCCGAGCTTCGATCCGAATTCCTTCGTCGACGGCATCGACCAGCAGACCTGGGACGAGCTGAACAACTCGCCCGACCATCCTCTCCTGAACCGGCCGTTGCACGGCACCTATCCGCCGGGCTCGACCTACAAGCCGTTCATGGCGCTCGCCGCGCTGACGCTGCACAAGCGCACGCCGAGCTGGGGCTTCCAGGACCCCGGTTACTACACGTTCGGCGGCCACACGTTCCGCAACGACGTGCGCTCGGGCCAAGGCTGGATCGACATGAACCGCGCGATCGTCGTGTCGAACGACACGTACTTCTACATGCTCGCGCACGATCTCGGCGTCAACAACATCGCGAACTTCATGAAGCCGTGGGGCTTCGGGCAGATCACCGGCATCGACATCGCCGGCGAAGCGAAGGGCATCCTGCCGTCGACCGACTGGAAGCGCCACGCGTACCGCCGCCCCGAGCAGCAGAAGTGGTACGAAGGCGAAACGGTCAGCCTCGGCATCGGCCAGGGCTACAACTCGTTCACGATCCTGCAGCTCGCCCATGCCACCGCAACGCTCGCGAACAACGGCGTCGTGATGAAGCCGCACCTCGTGCGCGACATCGAGAATCCGATCACGAAGGACACGCGGCCGGTGGTGCGCGATCCGAGCGACAAGATCGCGGTCAAGCAGCAGGACATCGACTTCATCAAGCGCGCGATGGAAGGCGTGGTCACGAACGGCACGGCGGCCAAAGTGTTCGCGGGCGCGCCATATCAGGCGGCCGGCAAGACCGGTACCGCGCAGGTGTACTCGCTGCAAGGCGCGAACTACAAAGGTCACGCGGTTGCCGAGAATTTGCGCGATCACGCGCTGTTCATCGCCTTCGCGCCGGCCGATCAACCGAAGATCGCACTCGCGCTGGTCGTCGAAAACGGCGGCTGGGGCGCGGAGGCGGCCGGTCCGATCGCGCGCAGGGTGCTCGACTATTACCTGGTCGGCAAGAACAAGCCCGGCGCGGAAGAAGCGGCCGTCGCGGTAGCGGCATCGACCACGCTCGAAGCATCCGCGCCGCAGGTCGGCGATACGCCGGCCTCGCACGAGGGCGCTCACTCGCTCAAGATTGCGGCGGGCTTTACGGCACTGCCGATGCCTGGGGCGGCGGCTGCCGCGGCGGCCTCGGGTGCGTCGGCGGCCGTTGCGGCTTCGGGCGCGATTGGCTCGTCTGCGCCGGTGGCGGCGTCGGCTGGCGCGGCCGCAACGGTGCCAGCCAGCGCGCCGGCAGCGGCTTCGGCCACCGCAGCGCGCGCGGCCTCGGCGGCCAAGCCGGCATCGGCTTCGTCCGTGGCAAAGAAATCTGCGTCGCGTACGTCCGGCGCCCCGCACCAACCCCGTCCGGCAAGCGAGCCGGCGCCGACCGTAGCGGCACCATCGCGCGAGGACAGCTTCCAGGGCGCGTCGCCGCGCCAGCCGGCCGCCGGCGGCATCGACGAATAAGGAGAAAGGCATGCAATTCGACAAGCGCGCCTGGCTCGAGCGCATCAAGCGGATGTTCGTAGGCTTCGACCGTCCGCTCGCACTGATCGTGTTTCTGCTGCTGTGCGTCGGCATCGTCACGCTGTACAGCGCGACACTCGACATGCCGGGCCGCGTCGAAGACCAGTTGCGCAACATCCTGCTCACCTTCGTGCTGATGTGGGGGCTCGCCAATGTGCCGCCCAATACGCTGATGCGCTTCGCGGTCCCGCTCTACGCGTTCGGGATCGCGCTACTCGTCGCGGTCGCGATGTTCGGCCTTACGCGCAAGGGCGCGAAGCGCTGGATCAACGTCGGCGTGGTGATCCAGCCATCGGAAATCATGAAGATCGCCACACCGCTGATGCTCGCCTGGTACTACCAGCGCCGCGAAGGCGTGATGCGCTGGTACGACTACCTGGTCGGCTTCGTGATCCTGATCGTGCCGGTCGGCCTGATCGCGAAGCAGCCCGACCTCGGCACGGCCGTGCTCGTGTTCGCGGCCGGCCTGTTCGTGATTTACTTCGCGGGGCTGAGCTTCAAGCTGATCGTGCCGGTGCTGATCGCGGCCGTGATTGCGGTTGCGTCGATCGCGGCGTTCCAGGACAAGATCTGTCAGCCCGAAGTGCAGTGGCCGCTGATGCACGACTACCAGAAGCACCGCATCTGCACGCTGCTCGATCCGACCTCTGACCCGCTCGGCAAAGGCTTCCACACGATTCAAGCGGTGATCGCGATCGGCTCGGGCGGCCCGCTCGGCAAGGGTTGGCTGAAGGGTACGCAGGCGCATCTGGAGTTCATCCCCGAGAAGCACACGGACTTCATCTTCGCGGTGTTTTCGGAAGAGTTCGGTTTGGCAGGCGGAATCGTGCTGCTCACGCTGTACATGCTATTGATTGCGCGCGGGCTCTACATCGCGGCCAACGGCGCGACATTGTTCGGGCGATTATTGGCCGGCTCGTTGACGATGGCATTCTTCACGTACGCGTTCGTCAATATCGGCATGGTGAGCGGGATTCTGCCGGTGGTCGGCGTGCCGTTGCCGTTCATGAGTTACGGTGGCACCGCGCTGACTACATTGGGCGTCGCGATCGGGCTGATCATGAGCGTCGCGCGACAGAAGCGGTTGATGCAGAGCTAACCCGTAGCTAGCGGCACGCAGCAAACGACAATGCAAAAAAGGGGCGCTCGTTGCGAGCGCCCTTTTGCTTTATTGCTGCTTCATTACTGCGGCTTCACTTCCTTCTGATCGCGCAGCTGCGCGCTCAACTGCTGATACTTCAGGCGCGCGGCAGGATCGCCCTGCGCCGCCGCGGCCGCGTAATACGCGCGCGCCACATTCAGATTCCGGTCGACACCATCGCCGCCACGCTCGTAGAACGAGCCGGTCACGTACTGCGCGGTCATGTCGCCGCCCTGCGCCGCTTTCTTGTACCAGACGAACGCCTGCTTGTTGTCACGCTCGGTACCGCGTCCGTCGAGGAACTGATTCGCGAGCGCGAGCTCCGCCTGCACATGGCCCTGCGCGGCCGCCTTCATGAACCAGCGATGCGCCTCCACCGGATCGCGCTCGACGAACTCGCCATCGTCGTACATCTTGCCGTACACGTATTGCGCGTGCGACATGTTCGCGTCGGCGGCCTTGCGCAGCCACTTCTTGCCTTCGTCGACGTTGACCGGCGTGCCTTCGCCGTTGAGCAGCATCATCGCGTAGTTGAACTGCGCAAGCCGGCTGCCGCGCTCGGCGGCCTGGCGGAATTCGCTCAGCGCCGCGCCAAGGTTGCCGGCGTTGTAGTCGGCCACCGCGGATTGCGTCTGCGGATCGTTCGCCTTGGCGACGCGATCCTGTGCATACGCGGCGTTCCACGCCCCAGTCGCGAGCAGCGCCGCCGCCATGGTCACTTGCGCGGTCACTCGCGTGATCATCCGCCCGGCGCCCCCCTGCACTGTGCCGTTCATGACCTCACCTCCTGTAATGCCTGGCGCGTCGCGCGCAACATCCAGATCACGTCGGCGGCTAGCGCGACGAAGCGAAAACCGGCGTCGCGATGCTGCCGCGCGCTCGCCACGTCCATCGCGAAGATGCCGGCGGCAATGCCGGCCTTGTCCGCCGCGCTGACGATACGCGCCATCGCCACCTGCACGTCCGCGTGTTTCGCGTCGCCGAGATGACCAAGGCTCGCGGCCAGATCGGCCGGCCCGACGAACAGGCAATCGACGCCCGGCGTCGCCGCGATCTGCTCGACCTCCCGCAAGCCGCGCGCCGATTCGATCTGCACAATCGTCGCGATCTGTGCGTTGGCCGTCTGCACGTAATCACGCCGCATGCCGTAACCGGCCGCGCGCACGACGCCCGCGACACCGCGCAGGCCGTCGAGCGCCTCGGCGGTCGGATATTGGGTGAGCCGCACGGCGCGTGCCGCGTCTTCAGCGGATTCGATGTTCGGGAACATCAGCGTGCGCGCGCCGGCGTCGAGCACGCGCTTGACGAGCCACGGCTCGCTCGCGGGCACCCGCACCACCGGCTCGCTCGGTAGATGGGCGGCGGCAATCGCGCGCAATTGCGACTCGACGCCGCCGCTATCGTTGGGCGCGTGCTCCATGTCGATCAGCAGCCAGTCGAAGCCGGCGTGCGCGAGTGCTTCCGCGGCGGCCTCGCTGCCGAGCGACAACCACAGCCCGATCAGCGGCGCGTTGTCCTTCAGACGTTGTTTGAGGGAGTTGGTGAAGGTGCTCATCGGCTGGCCTCGCGGAGGTTTGCAATGCGAAGCGGGGCCAGATAGTGGATCAGGCAGGCACCGGGGCGCTGACGGCCTCGTTGCCTGCTGCGACGCGATGCGGTGACCGGCATGTCTCGCTCCGTGTGTTGGTCGGAACGATCATACCGTGACAATAACGCGAGAGTTAGTTCGCGTGGCGGGGCGTGGATTCAGGTGGGAAGCGAGTCGCGGACCACCTCGGCCCAGCAATTCGGCGTCTCGTACAGACGCACTTTGTGCAGGCGCAGGTTCACGCCGTAGTGCGCGTCGTAGACGTTCGCGAGAATGTCGAACGCAATCGCGGCGAGGTTTTCGACGGTCGGAATGCGATCGATCACGACCGTCTTGTGACCCGCCATACTGTCGAGGAAGTCACGCACCTGCGTGTCGCCTTCATAGACGAGAAACGCGTGGTCCCACTTGTCGACCAGGTGCTCGTTGGCGAGCGACTTCACGTCGGCGAAGTCCATCACCATGCCGCGATCGGGCGCGCCTTCGGTGTCGACCAGATCGCCTTGCAGCGTGATTTCGAGCACGTAGCGATGGCCATGCAGATTACGGCACTGGCTGCGGTGATCGGGAATGCGGTGGCCCGCGTCGAATTCGAGTTTTCGGGTAATCGTCAGCACGGCAAATCAGGGAATGTTCAGATACTTGTGAGTCTGCATCGACAGGCGCCACTGCGGATGACGTTTGCACCAGTCGATCGCGAGCTTCGTGTTGATGTCGCGCGACGGGCCGTCCATCGGCTGGACGAGGAAATACTCGAAGTCGAGCTTGGCGTAGTCGGCGAGGCGCTGGTTGTCCTGCGGGATCACGACTTTCAGTTCGTTGCCCTTCGTCACGACGAGCGGCGCGTCGGCCTTCGGGCTCACGCAGATCCAATCGATCGTGTCGAGCACCGGCAGCGAGCCGTTGGTCTCGATCGCGATCTCGAAGCCGGCCGCGTGCAGCGCGTCGACGAGCGGCTGATCGATCTGCAGCATCGGCTCACCGCCGGTGCACACGACGAAGCGTTCGCCCTCGCCCTGCGGCCATTGCGACGCGATCATCGCGACCAGTTCGTCAGGTGTGCGGTACTTGCCGCCGTTCTCGCCGTCGGTGCCGACGAAATCGGTGTCGCAGAAACGGCAGACGGCTTCCGCGCGATCCTCTTCGCGGCCCGACCACAGATTGCAGCCCGCGAAACGGCAGAACACGGCCGGCCGCCCGGCATTCGCGCCCTCGCCCTGCAACGTGTAGAAAATTTCCTTGACCGCGTACGTCATGCCGCTTTCTGTCCTGTGTTCCTGAATCAATGATGGGCCCTCTCGCGCGAGCCGTCAGACCGGCTCGGTGACTTTTTCGCCGGCGAGGTAGGCCTCATAGCCACGTTTGCGCAACCGGCATGCCGGGCATTCGCCGCAGCCGAAGCCCCATGAGTGCAACTCGGCCCGTTCGCCGACGTAGCAGGTATGCGTCTCGACGCGCACCAGTTCCACCAATGCGTCGCCGCCGAGCTCGCGCGCGAGGCGCCACGTGTCGGCCTTGTCGAGCCACATCAGCGGCGTCTCCAGCGCGAAGCGCGCGTCCATGCCGAGATTCAGCGCGACCTGCAGCGCCTTCATCGTGTCGTCGCGGCAATCGGGGTAGCCCGAGAAGTCCGTCTCGCACATCCCGCCGACCAGCACCTGCAAACCGCGCCGATACGCGATGGCCGCGGCGATCGTCATGAACATCAGATTGCGGCCCGGCACGAACGTGTTCGGCAATCCATTGGCCGTGGCTTCGATTTCGATCTCGCGCGTCATCGCGGTGTCGCTGATCGCGCCGAGCAGCGACAGGTCGATCGTGTGATCGTCGCCGAGACGATCGGCCCACGCCGGAAACGCACGCACGACGGCCTGACGGAATCCTTCGCGGCATTCGAGTTCGACACGATGACGCTGACCATAATCGAAGCCGACCGTTTCGACCGTGTCGTAACGGTCGAGCGCCCACGCGAGACACGTGGCAGAATCCTGGCCGCCGGAAAACAGCACGAGCGCGCTACGCTTAGCGTCTTTGCGGATCACCGTGATACTCCGTGAATGAGAGTGCCACGTCGCGCTGCGCGAGGTGCGCCATGCAAGCAACGCGGCGCGACGTGTGCCGGCACTGTGCCGGCCCAAAGCAGTATAGGTCGCGCGTTGCGCGGGAACGTGACTGGGCGCTTATACCGCCGATCGTCGGGCGAAGGATTGGGTGCTTCGGTGCGACATGCTCGGCACTGCATTCGCGCGGTGCCCGACCGCGTGCGACGCCTGCATGCAAGTCCTTGAACTGGCGCGATTTTATCACGCGACACCGAATGTCGCCGACGCCAGCTGCCCCACGCGCGCGGCTTCAACTGCGTGGCAAGCCGAAGTGACGACTTGTCCGCCAAACGGAAAAGCCCCAGGGAATCTTGCGATTTCCTGGGGCTGAATCCTGGTGGCCTGGGGCGGAATCGAACCACCGACACGCGGATTTTCAATCCGCTGCTCTACCAACTGAGCTACCGGGCCAACGAAGAACGAAACTATATCAAGCGATCCGCAGTTCAGCAAGCCCCTTCATAAATAATTTGCCGGGCCGCGTTCGCATGCAACACGTGGCGCTCACTCCCCTTTGTTCTTGCCGAGATCGACGCCGAGTTGCTTCAGCTTGCGATAAAGATGCGTGCGCTCGAGACCGGTCTTCTCCGCGACACGCGTCATGCTGCCGTTCTCGCGCGCGAGGTGATATTCGAAGTACGCGCGCTCGAACGCATCGCGCGCATCGCGCAGCGGAATGTCGAACGAGATCGACGCGGTTTGCGCGACGAGCGCGCCGCCGCCGACGCCATCGGACGACAGTATCGGCAACGCGGCCGACGACGCGACTGACGATGCGCTGACCGGCAACGCCGGCTTCGCAGCCACGCCGCCAGGCACGGCCGCCGCGTTACCACGCGCGAGTCCCTGCTCGACCGCCTTTAGTAGCTTCTGCAACGCGATCGGCTTTTCGAGGAAGTTGAGCGCGCCGATCTTGGTGGCCTCGACCGCGGTGTCGATCGTCGCGTGACCGGACATCATGATCACGGGCATCGTCAATTGACCTTGCGCGGCCCACTCCTTGAGCAGCGTCACGCCGTCGGTGTCCGGCATCCAGATGTCGAGCAGCACGAGGTCCGGCGCCTGACGCAGACGGAACTCGCGCGCCTCCTGCGCGTTTTCAGCGGCCTCCACGACGTGTCCCTCGTCGCTGAGGATCTCCGAGAGCAGTTCCCGGATACCCATTTCATCATCTACCACCAGGATGGTTGCCATTTACGCTGCCCTTGTCTGCACTGTTGCTTTTGTCGTTCCCTGCGACGCGCCGCCGTGCGCCGGATGGGCACCCGAACCAGGTGCACCCGGCTGCGCGGAGTCGTCCGCCAGTTGAAGGAAGAGAATCGAAATCTGCGCGCCTTCGATCACGTCGCCGGCCTTCATGCGATTGCGAATGTCGATGCGCGCGCCATGTTCGTCGACGATCTTCTTGACCATCGCAAGTCCCAGACCCGTACCCTTGGCCTTGGTCGTCACGTACGGCTCGAACGCGCGCGTGAGGATACGCGCGGGGAAGCCTGGTCCGTTATCCGACACTGTCAGACGGACCGCGACGCGTGCCTTGCCTTGCGCGTCGGGGTCTCCGTATTCTACTGTCCTCGTCTCGAGCAAAACACGCGGATGCGCGACTTCGGCGACCGCGTCCTGCGCGTTCTGCAGCAGGTTGTGGATCACCTGACGCAACTGCGTCGCGTCGCCGCGTATCGCGGGCAAGGCCGCCAGCTCGACCTGGATCGCGCCCTTGCCTTCTTCGATACCGTACAGCGTGAGCACCTCGCTGACCAGACCATTTAATTGCAGATGCGCGAGTACCGCGGGCGGTGTGCGTGCGTAGTCGCGGAAATCGTCGACCATCTGCTTCATCGCGGCGACCTGATTGACGATCGTCGTCGCGCCGCGCTTCAGCACGTCCGCATCCGACGGCGCGAGCTTGTCGGCGAGCTTCATCTGCAATCGTTCGGCCGACAGCTGAATCGGCGTGAGCGGATTCTTGATCTCGTGCGCGAGACGCCGCGCGACTTCGCCCCATGCGATCGAACGCTGCGCGGAGATCACGTCGGAGATGTCGTCGAACACGATCACGTAGCCCGCGGTCTGCCTGTCTTCAGCGTCGCGCTCGTTCGCCGCGAGGAGGCGCGCGCCGCGCACGAGCAGCGTGAGCGGCTCGGTTTCGCCGGGCACCGGCACCGAGAACTGCTGCTGCCAATGGCCGATGTCGTCATGGCCGTCTTCACTCGCCGCTTCGCGATCGGCGAATGCCTTGCGCACCATCGCGCCGAATTCCCCGAGCACGCCGATCTGATCGAGCGACGAGCCGAGCACCGTCTGGAACGGCTGACGGAAAATCCGCTCGGCGCCTCGATTCGCGGTGGTCAGCCGGAATTGCCGGTCGAACACGAACACACCCGCGGTCAGGTTCGCGAGGATGCTCTCGAGATACGCCTTCGAATGCTCGAGCGCGATACGATTTTTCTCGACCGCCCCGCGCGCCTCCGACAACTGCCGCGTCATCGCATTGAACGACTGCGTGAGGAAACCGAGTTCGTCGCGCGACTTGATCTCGCGCTTTGGCGTGTAGTCCCCCTCGGTGATTTCCTTCGTGCCCTGCGCGAGCAGGAATAGCGGCCGCGCGAGCTGATTGCCGAGCGCCAGCGCGAGCATCATCGCGATGAAAGTCGCGAGAAACAGCGACAGGGTCAGCGTGCCGATGTACATCTTGCGCAGGCCGGTGCGGCCGAGCGCCTTCTCCTGATACTCGCGATACGCGCGCTGCACTGAATCGGCATTGCGCGCGAGTGTCGTCGAGACCGGCTGCGTCAGTTGCAGGAAGCGCTCGGCGGGCTGCAACAGCGACGCGTTCGCATCGGGAATACGCTGCACCACGCGCAGACGCAGCGCTCCCTTGCCGCCGTGCGCATTCGGATCGCCGTCCACTTCGCCTTCGATCGCCGCATAGCCGTGGCCACGCGCCTGCTCGATCATCAGCGGTGTCGGCAGATCGTTCGGCAGCAGCATCGCGTAGTTGCCGGACGCCTGCGCGACCACGTGCATGTCCGGCGTCGCGCCAGACATGCTGCGGGTCGGCTCGACGATCGTCGCGTCCTGCACACCGAACTGGTCGCGCAAACGCAGCAGCGTCAACGTGGTGCCGGCCGCATCCGCGCTCGCGAGCTGCTCGGACATCAGACGCGCCTTCGTCTGCAGATCGGACAGCGACGCGTCGAGCATGCCGCGCCCGAGGTTGAGGCCGGACGCGAGCGCGGTTTCGACGTTCACGTCGAACCACGACTCGATGCTGCGCGACACGAACTGATACGACACGATGTAGATGATGCCGCCCGGCACCACACCGACCAGCGCCATGAAGAACGCGAGCTTCGCGAGCAGCCGTGTGCCGAATTTGCCCGTGCGTAATCGCACGATGATGATGACGACGAGCGTCACCACCACCAGCAGAAAGATCAACGCGACCGCGACGTTGGCCGCATACAGCCACTGGTAATAGCGGTCGAAGAATTCGGTGTTCGCGCTGGCGGCGGCCAGCAACACGAGCAGCAACACGGCCGTCACCGCGACCGTCGACACGAGCACGCGCACGACGATGCTGCTGACACTGGTGGAAGATGAGCGCACTTTATTTAGCACGATCGGCGGCCGTGAAAGTGAAGCGCTTCCAATCGGAGGCGAGGTTCCAGTCGCGGTTGTTCACCGCGTCGATCTGGAACGGCTTGGGCATCAGCCCGATGTCGAGTTGCATGCGCACGGACGCGTTATAGGTTTCGCCTACCCGCACCTGATTGCGGTCGATCACGTGCCACGACGTCACGTGCTTGATCACCGCGAGCGCATCGTTGAGCGTGGAAAAGCCGAGTTGCAAGCCGCCCGACTGCACGCTCGACACGCGATATTCGCGCGTGAGTGGCTGGAACGACAGCCGCAAACTTTGCGACACGCTGACCGGCTGCTCGTCGAACCAGTACCAGCGCGGCCGGCTCAGTTCGAAATCGGTCGTGAAATAAAGCGGAATGCCTTTGTTGACCGCGTCTTCGAGATTGCTGTTCAGCTCGAATTCGAAATGCGCGTCGAGACTCCAGCCGCCGTTGTCGGCCTGCAGCGACGCGCGCTGCACCGCTATCGAGTCAGCGTGCGCCGCGCCCGGCGCTGCAAGCCAGACGGCCAGCGCGATCCAGAGCACGGCAGCGAGCCGAAGCGGGAAGAAGCGTTTTATGGTCACCGTTTCTGAAAGCGCGCGTAGAAAAATCCGTCGTGGTCTGAGTTCGTGCCGGCGCTGAATTCAGCGGGTCGTCCAGCATGAGAACCGGCCGATGGGTCGGCGGGCGCGCGGGCAACTGAGGGTAAAAGCTGCCCCGGCGCGTCCAATCGTACCGCATCCTGGTGCTGGTTTCCAAACCACTGTGCCTGCAACTCGCCCTCTTCGGGGAAGATCGAACAGGTAACGTAAAGCAACTCGCCGCCCGGTTTCACGAGCGGCCACAGCGCGTCGAGAATGCGGCGCTGTTCGGCGACGAGCGGGGCGATATCGGACTGACGACGCAGCCAGCGAATATCCGGATGACGCCGCACGATGCCCGACGCCGAGCACGGCACGTCGGCGAGGATGCGGTCGAACGGCTGGTCGAGGTCGTCGTGCCATTGCGCGGGGTTGCCCGCGTCGCCGATGCGCACTTCCGCTTCGAGCTTCAGACGCCGCAGGTTTTCGCCGATGCGGCGCGCGCGAGACGCATCGCTTTCGAGCGCGACCAGTTGAATGTTGGCGAGTTCGAGCAGATGCCCGGTCTTGCCGCCAGGGGCCGCGCATGCGTCGAGCACGCGCATGCCGTCGCGCACGCCGAGCAATTGCGCGGCGAGTTGCGCCCCTGCGTCCTGCACGGACACGACACCTTCGCTGAAGCCCGGAATACGCTCGACCGGCATTGGCGTCGCGAGCGTGACTGCGTACTCGCCTGCCTTGCTTGCGGCGATCTGCTGGCGTTGCAGCACTTGCAGATAGGCGTCGACCGTCGAATGGCGCGCGTTCACGCGCAACGTCAGCGGACCTTGCGTGTTGCCGGCGGCCAGCACCGATTGCCACGCCTCGGGCCATGCGCGCTTCACCGCGTCGATCCACCAGGCCGGATAGTTCCAGCGCGCTACTTCATCGGCTTGCACGGAGGCGAGCAACGTGTCGCGCTCGCGCAAGAAGTTGCGCAGCACCGCGTTGACGAGCCCCTTCGCGAACGCGAACTCGCGACGCGCGCCAATCACCCTGACCGCCTGGTCGACGACCGTGAACGGCGTGTAGGCGGCGCTCGCTTCGTCGTCGACGAGCAGCGCGAGCGCGCACGCGAGCACATGCGCGACGTGCGGCGGAGGCGCCTTCTTCACCAGCTTCGCGATCAGCCACTCGGCGGTCGCGAGACGGCGCAGCGTGCGATAGGCGATATCCTGCACCGCGCCGCGCGCCGCTGCGGCGTTGTCCTCGGGCACCGCCACGAAAACGCTTTGCAGCGCCGCGGGCAAGGCCGCGCCGAGACGCACGGCGCCGACGGCCTGGGCCGCGCAATCGAGTGCGAACCCGAGCGATTCGGGCGACAGTTGCAGCGTCGACAAACGGGATTCGCGCGAACGCGCCGACGAGGAAGCAGAACGCGAAGAAGGCTTTGGAGTCATGAAGGGAGCAAGGGCAAGCCGCACGGTGCGCGCGGCGCAATCAGCGCACATTGTAGCGTGGCGCCGGTGGGGCGCCGCCATGCGTGGGTGGTGGCCGCAGACGCTGTCGCGCAGTGGCGACGAACGGTGCGAAAAAAAACGGGCCTCGCGGGCCCGCTCTTCAGTACTTCAGGCTCGACGCGCCGAGCGACGCGGCGCCTCAGTCGAAGCGCCCGGTGCGCGCCATTTCCATCAAACGCGCGATGCGTTCCTCGGTCGCCGGGTGCGTCGAGAACAGACTCGCGATACCGCCGCCCGACAGCGGATTCATGATCATCATCTGCGCGGTGGCCGGATGCGCCTCGGCCGTCGGGAACGGAATGCCGCTCGCATAGCGGTGGATCTTGTCGAGCGCCGACGCCAGTGCCTGCGGGTCGCCCGAAATCTGCGCGCCGCCCCGGTCGGCTTCGAATTCGCGCGCACGCGAAATCGCCATCTGGATCAACGCACCCGCAATCGGCGCGAGCAGCGCAACCGCGATGCTCGCGATCGGGTTCGCGGGACGGCCGTTTTCGTCGCGGCCGCCGAAGAACATCGCGAAGTTCGCCAACGCGGAAATCGCGCCGGCCATGGTCGCCGAAATCGTCGAGATCAGAATGTCGCGATGCTTCACGTGCGCGAGTTCGTGCGCCATTACGCCTCGCATTTCGCGCTCGGACAGTACGCGCAGAATGCCGGTGGTCGCCGCGACTGCCGCATGCTCCGGGTTGCGGCCGGTGGCGAACGCGTTCGGCGCGTCTTCGTTGATCAGGTAGACGCGCGGCATCGGCAGGTTCGCGCGCGTGGCGAGATCGCGCACCATCCGATAGAACTGCGGCGCGCTGTTTTCGTCGACTTCCTGCGCGTTGTACATGCGCAGGACCATCTTGTCGGAGAACCAGTACGAGAAGAAATTCATCCCAAGGGCGATCACGAGCGCGACCATCATGCCGCGCGACCCGCCGATCATCCCGCCGATCACGATGAAAAGGGCCGTAATCGCGGCCATCAACATCGCGGTTTTCACCCAGTTAAACATGTCTGCAACTCCTTGCCCCGAGCGTGGCCTTCATCTCCGTGCCGCGCGATTGCGGCGCCAGATTGTAAGCGAAATGTTAGATAGGGGCGATGCGGGAAAATTCAATCATCGCGAGGCGCTCGCGAGTTTGATGCCCAGCCCGACGAACGCGCTGCCGACGCCGCGATCGAGCCAGTGCTTGACCGCCGGTTTGCCCGAGAAACGCTGCGTGACGCTGCCCGCGATCCACGCGACGAAACTGTTCCAGACCATGCTCATCAGCACGAAGACCGCGCCGAGCGTGAGAAACGCGAAGGTCTTGTGTTCGCTGCCCGTCGTGACGAATTGCGGGAAGAACGACACGAAGAACAGCACGACTTTCGGGTTCAGAACGTTGGTCCAGAAGCCTTGCAGGAACAACTGCCGCAGCGACTTCGGCGTGGACGACGCGCGCGCATCGCCGACCGGCGCATCCGCGGCCGGTTTCGCGAAGATCAGGCGCACCCCCAGATAGATCAGATAAATCGCGCCGACGAATTTGACGATGGTGAACGCCGTAGCCGACGCGGCCAACAGCGCGGTCAGTCCAAACGCGCAGGCAAGCGAGTGAATGCAGCAGCCCGCCGAAATGCCGAGCGCCGACATCAGCCCCGCGCCGCGGCCCTGGGCAACGCTGCGCCCGACGATATAAGCGGTATCCGGCCCCGGCGTGATGTTCAGGAGAAAAACCGCGACGATGAAAAACTCGAAATGGACGATGCCGAACATGTGATGCACCCTCGAAAACCTGGTCTGCTGCATGGAGGATTCTAACGCGCGTCGCGCTCGCGGCGGGCGCGGAGAACACCGGCCGAATGGACGATGCTCCGGCGTGCGAGACGCGCTTACTGCGCGTAAGGAAGCTGGAAGCGCTGGCCTGCGGCGAGCGGCGAGCCAGCAAGGAATTCGCGCACCGGCAGGCGCTTGCCGCCGGGCTTCTGCAATTGCGTCAGACGCAGTGCACCTTCGCCGCAAGCGACCAGCACGCCGTCGGGCGCAACCTCGACGATGGTGCCTGGCGCCTTGTTGCTGCCCGACGCCGGCGAGGCCACGGCGGTGGCGGCCCAGATCTTGACGGTGCTGCCGTCGTCGAGCGTGCCGGCGCCGCCGGGGAACGGGTCGAACGCGCGCACCTGACGCGCAAGCGCCTCGGCCGGCCGGCGCCAGTCGAGCGCCGCTTCGTGCTTGGCGATTTTCTCGGCGTAGGTCACGCCGTCGGTTGGTTGAGGGATCGACGTCAGCTTGCCGCTGCGCTCGAGCTCGATCAGTGCGTCGACGATCAGTTGCGCGCCGTCCCCGGCGAGGCGGCCGTGCAGCGTGGCGGTGGTGTCGTCGGCGGAGATGGGGGTGCGTACTTCGGAAATCATCGCGCCGGTGTCGAGTCCAGCGTCCATCTGCATCAGCGTGATGCCGGTTTGCGTGTCGCCCGCCTCGATCGCGCGATGAATCGGCGCCGCGCCGCGCCAGCGTGGCAGCAGCGACGCGTGGATGTTGATGCAGCCGAAGCGCGGAATGTCGAGCACTTCCTGGGGCAGGATCAGCCCGTAGGCGGCGACAACCATCACATCGTGCGGCGTCGCGCGCAGTTGCTCGATGCCGGCGGCGGCTTCCTGTGGATATTTGCCAGCGCGGCGCAGCGACGTGGGCTGCGCAACCGCGAGGCCGTGCTCCTGTGCGTAGCGCTTGACCGGACTCGCCTGCAGCTTCATGCCGCGACCCGCCGGCCGGTCCGGCTGCGTCAAGACGAGCGGCACGGCAAACCCGGCGCCATGAATCGCGGCCAGCGCGGCCGCGGCGAATTCCGGTGTGCCGGCAAAGATGACGCGCAACGAATGACTCATGAATGGGGGGCGGTAGGCAAGTTGAAAGCGCGTTACATCGCGTGGGCGAGCTTCTTCATCTTGCTCTTGATGCGCGTTTGCTTCAGCGGCGACAGATACTCGACGAACACGCGGCCCATCAGGTGATCCATCTCGTGCTGGATGCACACGGCGAGCAGCCCCTCGCAATCGAGCTCGAACGTTTCGCCCTTCTCGTTGAGCGCACGCACGCGCACTTTCTCGGCACGCTCGACGTTGTCGTAGATCCCGGGCACCGACAGGCAGCCCTCTTCCGACAACTTCCTCTCATCGCTCGACCAGACGATTTCCGGATTGATGAACGCGAGCAGTTCGTCGTGCGTTTCCGACACGTCGATCACGATCACGCGTTCGTGCACGTCCACCTGGGTGGCGGCGAGGCCGACGCCGGGCGCCGCGTACATCGTTTCGGCCATGTCCGCGACGAGACGGCGGATACGGTCGTTGACCTCCGGGACTGGCCTCGCCACCTTGTGCAGCCGTTTGTCCGGGTAATTGAGGATGCTCAGTAAAGCCATGATTTCGAGTGTGATTTGAGACGCCGCCAACCGTTGGAGGCTCGCGTTGGCCATTTGGCCAGGTTGTGAGCCCGTCGTAATACGCAGAGGATAGATGATGTCGAACCGGTTCGATTCAACGCGCCTCTTGCGCCCGACGACGAACCCGCGCCGGTAAGCGCGGCGCCGCGATTATTCGCGGCTCATTGCCGTTTTATTTCCGCGTTTTTATTTCGGATGATGAAAATTTTAGCATGGCGCCCGCCTGCCCGCAGGCCCCGCCAGAGGAGCGACCCGCATGCAGACCTTGCCCGCGACCCGTATCGAACTTGCCGCCTGGCTGCGGTTGTCACTTGCGCCGGGCCTAAAACCCGCGGCGTTGCGCCTGTTGCTGGGCGCATTCGGGCTGCCGCAGGCGCTGTTGGCGCAGTCGCCGGAGACGCTCGCGGAGGTCGCCGGTGACACCGCGGCGCGCGCGGTGCTGGCGCCACCGGGTCCAGCGTTCGACGGCCAGCTCGATGCAGTGCTCGCATGGCGCGAGCAGCCGGGTAACCAGATCGTCACGCTCGACGATCCCGCCTATCCGCCCGCGCTGCTGACGATCCCCGATCCGCCACCGCTCCTATATATAAAGGGCCGGCTTGATTTGCTGCATACGCGCGCGGTCGCGCTGGTCGGCAGCCGCAGCGCGACGCCGCAGGGCATCGAGGATGCGCGGCGGTTCGCGCGAGAGCTGTCGGCGGCGGGCGTGACGGTCGTATCGGGGCTCGCACTCGGCATCGACGGCGCCGCGCATCGGGGCGGGTTGGAAGGTGTCGGCGGAACGGTCGCGGTGGTAGGCACCGGTGCGGACCTCGTATATCCCGCCGCGCATCAAGCGCTCGCGCGGCAGATCGCCGCGCAGGGTGCGATTCTCTCGGAGTGGCCGCTCGGCACGCCGGCACGCGCCGCCAACTTCCCACAGCGCAACCGGCTGATCGCTGGGCTGGTCAGCGGAGTCGTGATCGTCGAGGCGGCTATGCGTTCCGGTTCGCTCATTACCGCGCGGCTTGCCAATGAGATGGGGCGCGATGTGTTCGCGTTGCCTGGATCGATTTACGCGCCGTTGTCGCGCGGCTGTCATCGGATGATCAAGCAGGGAGCGCGGCTCGTGGAAACGCCTGACGAGGTGCTGGAGGAGCTCGGTTTTGCCCGGCGGCCGGCGGGCGATGCGAGACGCTCGGCGAAGCGGGCCGTGCCGCTGGAGCATGCGGGTTTGCATGTTTCGTCGGGTGGGACCGCTTTGCCCGCTACGACCGCAGCCTTCGCCGACGCACCGGCGTCCGGGCCGGCCCCGCAGCCGGCGCTCGCCCCTGACGCACAGCGTCTGCTCGCCGCGCTCGGCCATTCGCCGACCACGCTTGAAATTCTCGCCGCCCGTACCGAGATGGAGAACGCCGCCCTGCACGCCGCCTTGCTCCGGCTCGAACTCGCCGGCGAGGTCACGCTGCTGCCCGGCGGCCGCTTCATGCGAGCCCATCATGACTGAGCCGAGACTGACCGGCGTCAATGCAGATTGGCAACTTTTCGCGACCGGCCATGCTACATTCGCGCCAAAGCACCCGACAAAACACACAAGGAAATCACTTCATGCCCGCGCTGAACCTCGACACCGACCAGGACCGGATCGCCGAGCGCGTCAACGAACCCGACACGCTGTTCGTTGCATGCCTGTGCGCGGAGTGGTGCGGAACGTGTCGCGAGTACCGGGACTCCTTCAACCAACTGGCCGAGCGGCACCCGGAAGTCTGTTTCGCATGGATCGACATCGAAACTCATGCGGATCGGTTCGACGATCTGGACGTCGAGAATTTCCCGACCGTCCTGATCGAAGACTCGGTGACGACACGGTTTTTCGGTACGGTTTTGCCACAGGTGTCGATCGTCGAGCGGATGCTGTCGGATCTGACCGCGCTGCCCGGCGTAACCGGTGCGCCAAAGCTGCGGCCGGCGCTGGCGGTCGCCTGAAGGCGGCCTCGCGCGCCGCCCGGTCAAACGGAAAGCCTCGCGACGCGCGGCTTGCGGCACAGGCCCCCGCCGATCATTTGGGACAGCATCGCGGCTGGCATCGCTGTCCGCACGCGGCGTTTGCCGCAGTTGATCAACCTCTGGACGCGCAATTATGATGACGCGCTTTTATGGCACTTGACCCGTTGGGTTCGCACCTTGTGCTATAAAGCGGTCGTTATTGGGTCGAAAGAGGTCTCAAGCGAGCGTCGCGCGCCATGTTGGCCCTCAAGGCCACCAACCCGGATCTACCAACCTCACATCGAGTCATGTCCAAAGCACTGATCATCGCCGAAAAGCCTTCTGTCGCGAACGACATCGCGCGCGCTTTGGGCGGCTTTACCAAGCATGACGAGTACTACGAAAGCGACGACTACGTCCTTTCGTCGGCAGTGGGCCACCTGCTGGAAATCGCCGCGCCCGACGACTACGAAGTCAAGCGCGGCAAGTGGAGCTTTGCCAATCTGCCCGTCATTCCTCCGCATTTCGATCTGAATCCGATCGCGAAGAGCGAGTCGCGCCTGAAGGTGCTGACCAGGCTGATGAAGCGCAAGGACATCGACCGTCTGATCAACGCATGCGACGCGGGGCGCGAGGGCGAACTGATTTTTCGCCTGATCGCGCAGCACGCGAAAGCCAAACAGCCGGTGCAACGGCTGTGGCTGCAGTCGATGACGGCCGGCTCGATCCGCGACGGTTTCGCGCGTCTGCGCAGCGACGAAGAGATGCAGCCGCTCGCCGACGCGGCGCGTTGCCGCTCGGAGGCGGACTGGCTCGTTGGCATCAACGGCACGCGCGCGATGACCGCGTTCAACAGCAAGGGCGGCGGCTTTTTCCTGACCACGGTCGGGCGCGTGCAGACGCCGACGCTATCGATCGTCGTCGAGCGCGAAGAGAAGATTCGACGCTTCGTGCCGCGCGACTACTGGGAAGTGAAGGCGGAGTTCGTCTGCGCGGCCGGCTTCTACGAAGGCCGCTGGTTCGACCCGAAATTCAAGCGCGACGAGTTCGACCCGGAGAAGCGCGACTCGCGCCTCTGGGCGTTGCCAGCGGCAGAGACGATCGTCGCGGCTTGCCGCGGCCAGCTCGGCACGGTGACCGAGGAGTCGAAACCGTCGACGCAGCTGTCGCCCGCGCTCTTCGACCTGACCAGTCTGCAGCGAGAAGCCAACGGCCGCTTCGGCTTTTCGGCGAAGAACACGCTGGGTCTCGCTCAGGCGCTGTACGAAAAGCACAAGGTACTGACCTATCCGCGAACCGACGCGCGCGCGTTGCCGGAAGACTATCTGGACACGGTCAAGCAGACGCTCGGCATGCTCAAGGAGAGCAACAACTACCTGCCGTTCGCGAAGCAGGTGCTCGACAAGGGCTGGGTGAAGCCGAACAAGCGCATCTTCGACAACTCGAAGATCAGCGACCACTTCGCAATCATCCCGACGCTGCAGGCGCCGAAGAATCTGTCCGAGCCGGAGCAGAAGCTCTACGACCTTGTCGTGAAGCGCTTCCTTTCGGTGTTCTTCCCGGCCGCCGAATACCGTGTGACGACGCGTATCACCGAGGTGGTCGGCCATCACTTCAAGACCGAAGGCAAGGTGCTCGTCGAGCCGGGCTGGCTGCAGATCTACGGCCGCGAAACCAGCGGCGATGACGCGAACCTCGTGCCGGTGCAGAAAGACGAAAAGGTCAAGACCGACAAGATCGCCGCACAGCAACTGGTCACGAAGCCACCAGCGCGCTACAACGAAGCGACGCTGCTGTCGGCGATGGAAGGTGCGGGAAAACTGGTCGAAGACGACGAATTGCGCGAAGCGATGGCGGCCAAGGGGCTCGGTACGCCGGCAACGCGCGCGGCGATCATCGAAGGTCTGCTCACCGAAAAGTACCTGATCCGCGAAGGCCGTGATCTGATTCCGACCGCCAAGGCCTTCCAGCTGATGACGCTGCTGCGCGGCCTCGGCGTGAAGGAGCTGACTGCGCCGGAGCTAACCGGCGAATGGGAATACAAGCTGTCGCAGATGGAGCGCGGCAACCTGCCACGCGACGCGTTCATGCAGGAAATCGCGCGCATGACGCAGACTATCGTCAAGCGCGCGAAGGAATACGATTCCGACACGATCCCGGGCGATTACGCGACATTGCAGACACCTTGCCCGAATTGCGGTGGCCAGGTGAAGGAAAACTACCGGCGTTTCGCGTGCTCGAAGTGCGAGTTCTCGATCTCGAAGATTCCGGGCGGCCGTCAGTTCGAGATCGCCGAAGTCGAAGAACTGCTGCAGAACAAGACGATCGGGCCGCTGTCGGGCTTCCGCAGCAAGATGGGGCGGCCGTTCTCGGCGATCCTGAAACTGTCGCTCGACGACGAGATCAAGAATTACAAGCTCGAGTTCGACTTCGGCCAGGACGCGGCCGGCGAAGACGGCGAGCCGCCCGACTTCTCCGATCAGCAGCCGGTCGGCGCGTGTCCGAAGTGCCAAGGCCGCGTTTTCGAGCATGGCATGAGCTACGTCTGCGAAAACTCGGTGGCGAATCCGAAGTCGTGCGACTTCCGTTCCGGCAAGGTGATCCTGCAGCAGGAAATCGCCCGCGAGCAGATGGCCAAACTGCTCGAGGAGGGTCGCACCGATCTGCTGACGAACTTCAAGTCGTCGCGTACCGGCCGTAACTTCAAAGCTTTCCTCGTCAAGCAGAACGACGGCAAGATCGGCTTCGAATTCGAGAAGAAGGAGCCGGCGGCGGCGAAGACCGCAGCGGCGAAGACTTCGGGTGCTCGTTCCGCGGCCAAGGCGATGTCGGAAGCGGACGAAGGTGATACCGCGGTGGCCGTGAAGGCCGAGCCGGCGGAAAAGAAGGTGGCGGCGAAGAAGGCGCCCGCCGCCAAGTCCGCGGCGGCCAAGAAGGCACCGGCGAAAAAGACCGCGGCGCGAAAAACCGGCTAGTAGGGCGAGATTCGGATCGGCGGCTCGCGGTGGTAGCAGGAATAGCTACATTAGCCACCGCAGTCGGCGATCCGTGCACAGCCCGCGGTGTAGTCCGCATCTGTCCATGAAAAAAGGCGCAGTCACTTGAGGTGACTGCGCCTTTTTAATGCCGGCCCGCATCGCTGCGGGCTTCGACATTCAGAGATTTACAGCGGCGATAACGCCGTCGGGCGTGGACTGCGATTGGACGACTTCGTCATCGGCTTCGGCACGGCCGGCGACAGCTCGCTATCGAGAAGCCGCGACAGCGGCTCGGCGCCATCGAACGCTTCCGGTGCGCGCGACTCGGCAGTCTCGAACGCGGCCGACGTCGCCGGACGCTCCAGACCGTCCTTGATCCACTGCTCGCCGAGCACGCTGTTCGGCGTCTGGTTGAAGTGCTCGACCAGATGGTCGATGAACGTGCGCACCTTGGCCGGCAGGTGACGGCGGCTTGGGTACGCAATATTGATCTCGACCTGCGGCAAACGGTAATCGCCGAGCAAACGCACGAGCCGGCCGCGCGTCATGTCGCGACCGATCAGATAGCTCGGCAGAATCGCGGTGCCCATGCCGAGCAGCGCAAACTGTCTCAGCATCTCCGTGTTGTTCGCGACGATCACGTTCGACGGCCGCACGCGCACTTCGCCTTCCGGCCCCGTAAACACGCGTTCATCGCCCCAGTATTCGGATGGCAGGCTCAGGCACGGGTGCTCGAGCAGATGTTCGGGACGCGTCGGCATGCCATGCTTTTCCAGATAAGCCGGCGTCGCGCAGACGGTCA
Source organism: Paraburkholderia sp. CI3 (assembly GCF_050436505.1). Lineage (NCBI taxonomy): Bacteria > Pseudomonadati > Pseudomonadota > Betaproteobacteria > Burkholderiales > Burkholderiaceae > Paraburkholderia > Paraburkholderia sp. CI3. The sequence goes on along the minus strand of NZ_JBNDMI010000004.1, from coordinate 3,121,119 downwards.
TGCAACCCGTGGTCAGACGCCGCGTAACGATACTCGCGCTGCGCATTTGCCGCGCGATCACGACGCCGACGTCGAAGCCCTCTTCGACGAGGTCCACCTGACGATCGACCAGCGTGACGTCGGGAATGACTTTTGGATAACGCTCCGCGTACGTTTGCAGCACGGGCGCGAGGTTATGCAGCCCGAACACGACGGGCGCGACGATGCGTAGCGTGCCGACGGGTTCGTGATTGCGAGCGACCACCATCTGTTCGACGTCTTCCAGTTCGTCGAGAATCTGACGGGCGCGCTCGAGGTAGACCTGACCGGATTCGGTCAGCGACAAGCTGCGGGTCGTGCGATTGAGCAGCCGCGTACCAAGACGGCCCTCGAGGTCCGCAACGTGACGGGTGGCGACCGCGTTGGAAATATCCATGGCGCTCGCGGCGCGGGCAAAACTGCCGAGATCCGCCACCTTGACGAAAACTCGCATCGACTGCAAATGATCCATAGGACAACTCCCTGCCTTGTTACTGCTTCCTGACAATTGGTGAAAACCAGTGAAGCGAACTTGGAATTCTCCTACGACTCGCAAAATCGTGCAGAAGTTGCCCGCAAAATAGGAAATATTGTCAATTTTGGTACGACTGTGTCGATAAAACCGGGGTCCGACCAGCGATTATTCCCAAATCAAAAACAATCTGCTGCGCTGCAGCTTGCTCTGTCTTTTTTGTTCGAACAGACGCCACGGTCGTTCGGCCGTTGCGGAACTCGAAAAAACGGAAATAAACCGGGCGCCCAACGAAAAAACCGCCCGAGGGCGGCTTTTTATGCTGAGTGAGCACTCACATAATCACGCTGTGAGTTTTTCCTCGAGCGCGCGCTTCGCCTCAGTCAGTGCCGGCGGCAGACCGTATTGCAGCGTGTCAAACAGCTTCGTGTGCAACACGAGCTCGTCGCGCCATGCAGCGTCATCGACGGAAATCACCTGCTCGAACTGCTCGGGGCTGAAGTTCAGCCCGCTCCAGTCGATGTCCTCATAGTGCGGCGAAATGCCGAACGCATGCTCTTCGCCCTGCGCGGTGCCTTCGATGCGGCCGACCATCCAGCTCAGCACGCGCATGTTCTCGCCGAAGCCAGGCCACACGAACTTGCCGTCCGCGCCCTTGCGGAACCAGTTCACGCAGAAGATTTTCGGCAGCTTCGCGCTCAACTGCTGCAGACGCTCGCCGGTCTTCAGCCAATGAGTGAAATAGTCGCTCATGTTGTAGCCGCAGAACGGCAGCATCGCGAACGGATCGCGGCGCACCACGCCCTGTTGTCCAGCCGCCGCGGCGGTGGTTTCAGAGCCCATTGTCGCCGCCATGTAGACGCCCTCGACCCAGTTGCGCGCTTCGGTGACGAGCGGCACGGTGGTCGAGCGGCGGCCACCGAAGATGAATGCGTCGATTGCGACACCGGCCGGGTTTTCCCAGTCCGCATCGATCGACGGGCACTGCGAAGCTGGCGCAGTGAAGCGCGCGTTCGGATGCGCCGCTTTGCGGCCGGTTTCTTTTGCCTCGGCTGGCGTCCAGTCCATGCCCTGCCAGTCGATCAGATGCGCCGGCGGCTCGTCGGTCATGCCTTCCCACCAGACGTCGCCGTCGTCGGTCAGCGCGACGTTCGTGAAGATCACGTTTTCCTTCAACGTGGCGAGCGCATTGTAGTTGGTCTTTTCGCTCGTGCCGGGCGCTACGCCGAAGTAGCCGGCTTCCGGATTGATCGCGTACAGGCGGCCGTCCTTGCCCGGCTTGATCCACGCGATGTCGTCGCCGATCGTCGAGATTTTCCAGCCGTTCAGGCCCGCCGGCGGGATCAGCATCGCAAAGTTGGTCTTGCCGCACGCCGACGGAAACGCCGCCGCCACGTGATGCTTGCGCCCGTCCGGCGAGGTGACGCCGAGAATCAGCATGTGTTCGGCGAGCCAGCCCTCGTCGCGGCCCATCGTCGATGCGATGCGCAGCGCGAAGCACTTCTTGCCGAGCAGCGCATTGCCGCCATAGCCCGAGCCAAAGCTCCAGATTTCGCGCGATTCGGGGAAATGCACGATGTACTTGGTCTTGTTGCAAGGCCACGAGACGTCCTGCTCGCCCGCCGCGAGCGGCGCGCCGACCGAATGCACGCACGGCACGAACTCGCCGTCCTCGCCGAGCACGTCATACACCTTGCGGCCCATGCGCGTCATGATGCGCATATTGGTCGCGACGTACGGGCTGTCGCTCAACTCGACGCCGATATGCGCGATCGGCGAGCCGAGCGGGCCCATCGAGAACGGCACCACGTACATCGTGCGGCCGCGCATCGCGCCATCGAACAGGCCGTCGAGCGTCGAGCGCATTTCGGCCGGGGAGATCCAGTTGTTGGTGGGGCCGGCGTCCTCGGCGCGCTGCGAGCAGATGAAGGTGCGATCCTCGACGCGCGCGACGTCGGACGGATCGGACCAGGCGAGATAGGAATTGGGACGCTTGGCGGGGTTGAGTTTCTTCAGCGTTCCGGCTTCGACCATCTGCGCGCACAGGCGGTCATATTCTTCCTGCGAGCCGTCGCACCAGACCACTTTTTCAGGCTTGGTCAGCGCGGCGATGCGCTGGACCCAGTCGATCAGCTTGCGGTGTTTGATCCATGTGGGCGCCTCGATAGTGGGCTGGCCTTCGAACGAGGGATGATTCATCGACTTGTCTCCGTTTGAAGCAATAGAAAAACGGTACAAGCCCGCGGGACGCTGCATGCGAGAGGCATTGAATTCATCGCGCCGACGTGTCAATTTTCCACTGGCGGCGCATGATTGCGCAGATCGTCCTGGGCCACACAGCTTGCCAGGCGGAGGCGCGCTTCCTACAAGGCTTCTGCAACCTTGTGTAAAGCGGCTTGCCTCAACACGCAACAAACTGCTAAAAACGTTCTCAATTCGCCCTCACGTAGCGTTGCCGTTCTTTTTGGGTGCGACAGCTTCTACGGTAGGGCATCTAGCCAGACCAACGTGTGACCTAAGTCACATGCTGGGACAGTCAGCATAACATTCCGTTCGCACCAACGAGGTGCGCCGCAAATTACATACCATGAAGATTGCCATCCTCGACGATTACCAGGACGCCGTTCGCAAGCTCGACTGCTTTCAATTGCTGGCCGACCAGGAAGTCAAAGTATTCAACAATACCGTGCGCGGTCTCGGACAACTTGCGAGCCGTCTTGCGGAAGTCGACGCCCTCGTTCTGATTCGCGAACGTACCCGCATCACGTCGCAGCTACTCGACAAGCTGCCGCGTTTGCGCATGATCAGTCAGACCGGCAAAGTGTCGAGCCACATCGATCTAGCGGCCTGTACCGAGCGCGGCATTGCCGTGCTCGAGGGCAGCGGTTCGCCGGTCGCGCCGGCCGAACTGACGTGGGCACTCATCATGGCCGCCCAACGGCGTATTCCGCAATACGTGGCAAACCTTAAACAGGGCGCCTGGCAGCAGTCGGGGCTGAAGACGTCGGCGCTGCCGCCGAACTTCGGTTTGGGGCAAGTGCTGCGCGGACAGACGCTAGGGATCTGGGGCTACGGCAAGATCGGCCGACTCCTCGCTGGCTATGGCAAGGCGTTCGGCATGAACGTGCTGATCTGGGGCCGCGAGCACTCGCGCGAAGCCGCTCGCGCCGATGGCTACAGCGTCGCGGCGAGTCGCGAGGAACTGTTCGAGACCAGCGATGTGCTGTCCCTGCATCTGCGTCTGCACGACGACACGCGTGGCATCGTCAAGCAGGACGATTTGATGCGCATGAAACCGACCGCGCTGCTCGTGAACACGAGCCGCGCCGAGCTGCTCGAAGAGAGTGCGCTGGTGAACGCGCTGTCGCACAACCGTCCGGGGATGGTCGCGATCGACGTCTACGAAAGCGAGCCGATCCTGCAAGGCTACAGCCTGCTGCGCATGGAGAACGTGATCTGCACGCCGCACATCGGCTACGTGGAGCGGGAGAGCTACGAACTGTATTTTTCGGCGGCGTTCAACAACATCCTCGCGTTCGATGCCGGCGATACCGCCAGTGTCGCGAATCCGGAGGCGTTGCAGGGCGGGCGTCGGCGGTGATTGGTGGGCGAGGCGGCCGGCGGATCAGATGTGTGCCCGCCCCGCCGCGTCGCTCATCGCGCTTCGTGCGCTCCCGCCTCCATCAATGCAGGGATGCGTTCAAGGAAGACCTCACCGTCGGCACGGCCAAGGTTATAGGCGTGCACCATCTGCGACGGACTCGTGTAATCCCAACTCGAAATCGGCACCTTGCGCGACGGTTGCACGTAAAGCCGCTGCTGGACGCCGTGTGGCACGACGAACATCTGCGGCCGCGGATAAAGACGCGTGACCATCACGAGCACGTTGCCCGGCGCGTCAGCATCTAGCGCGCCGACCGGCACGTTGTCGACCATGCCGCCGTCCAGCACCGGCCGGCCGTTGCGCCGCAGAACCGGCGTGAACGGCGGTGTACTCGACGATTGCAGGATCAGGTCGGCCAACTCGTCGACGCTCGCGCAATCCTGCGCGCGCACGAATTCCGGATGAAAGCCAAGCGTCCGACCGAGCGTCGGATGCAGCGTCTTGCGCACGTATTTTTCGATGTTGTACGCGACCAGCCCTGCCGCGACCGCACTTCTCGCGCCGAGCCAGCGCGGCAGATGCGACACGCCGATGCGGATTTCCGGCGCCTGCGCGAGCCTGGAAAACTTGTCGCCATAGATATCGAGCAGCGCCTGACGGTAGATCCGGTAATGCGGGAACACCGACTCGCCGCGCAGCAGATTGCCCCAGTAGGCGTTGCGCGTGTTGTGGCGCAGTGCGTCTTCGTAATAGCGCATAACCCAGTCGGAGTCGCCGCGCGTGTAAATCATGCACGCGGTTGCGGCGCCGGCCGAAATGCCGGTGATCACGCGCGGACGGATGTCGAGCTGCGGCTGCACGACGTCCCAGAAACCCGCCTGCCACCAGCAGCGGTTGCCGCCGCCGGCGAATACGACCTGATCGAACATGCTGCTTTTCCTTGCTTTCCTTTGCTCTTGCTGCGCGCAGATTGTGTTGGCGGCCCCCTCGGGTCCGACGCGCATTCACTCGAGCAGCGCGTAAGTCGTAGTGGCTTGAACCGCCATGTTGCCGCCTTCGTCGAACAGTTCGACTTCGCCAAAGACGAGATTGCGGCCCATGCGCAGCACGCGCGCCTTGATCAGCACATCGCCCTTGCGGACCGCGCGCATGAAGTTGATGTTCAGCGACACCGTGCTCATCGGCTTGAAGCCGCCGAGCGCGGCGGTGATGGCGACGACCATCGCCGTATCCGCGGCCGCCATGAATACCTGGCCGCTGATCATGCCGCCCGAGTGTCGCCACTCGCCAGAGAACGGCAGACGCAGCGTGGCGCTTTCCTCATCGACCTTGATCGGCGTCAACGTGAGCGCCCGGACCCAGGGGGCGAGAACTCGGTCGAGCAGCTCGGTAATCTCTTTGTCATCCATGGGAATCCCCGGGCGAAAGCCGCGATGCTGCGTGCGGGAGGTGTCCGCGACATGATACCGGCAGCGTTGGACGCGTCGATGTTTTCGGGATGGCGGCTTTGTCGAGGGAACGCTCAAGTTCGGGCGATGCGATCTTTTTAATAACACTGCGAAAAGGGCTTGGCAATCTCAAAAAGATCCTGCATAATTTCGCTTCTGTTGGGGCGTTAGCTCAGTTGGTAGAGCAGCGGACTCTTAATCCGTAGGTCGAGTGTTCGAGTCACTCACGCCCCACCAAAGAATTCAAAGGGTTAGCGAAAGCTAACCCTTTTTTCATTTCCGCCGGGCTAACATCGGGCTAACAATAGCCGTTGCTGTTGGCCCCTCCGGACCTTCCGGGCCAGTAGGGCGGCACAAAGCTTCACGGTCGCGCTGCCCCTCCTCTGAATTGCGCAGCCCCAAAAGCCGCTCCGGCTCAACGCCCCGCAGGCACATTGAGGCCCTACAATGGCGGCTTCAATTTTCGAATGACCGCGCCTTGCGGTCGAATAAAAGATGCCGTTTCTCGACTGGGTCAATAAGAACCAAGCCAAAGACACCGCGCGCGAGGTGCCTTATCACATGCTCCAACGCGAAAGGACCTACGGCGATGCCGACGCTGCTACCGAAAATCTGCTTATTCAAGGTGACAATCTACTGGCCCTGAAGGCGCTGATACCGTTCTACGCTGGACAAGTTAAGTGCATTTTCATTGACCCGCCGTACAACACGCAAAGCGCCTTTGAACATTACGACGACAGGCTCGAACACAGCCAATGGTTGTCGATGATGTATCCGCGCTTGGTGCTACTGCGTGAATTGCTGGCTGAGGACGGCACCATCTGGGTCTCCATCGACGATAACGAGGCGCACTACCTGAAGGTCATCCTAGATGAAGTCTTCGGACGTAAAAACTTTATCTCAAGCGTGGTCTGGGAAAAGTCGGATAGTCCCCGCATGGACGCCCAGTTTTTTTCTTCCAGACATGACCTTGTGTTGACGTACGCCCGTGATGTCGAACAGGTAAAGCTGAGCAGGCTAGTAACCGATGGTACTGCCGACCACTATGACAAAGTGGACGACCAGGGCCGCCGATACTATCTGAAGCCTTTGCGCGCTATGGGCGGCCAAGGGGATTCCCGGGAAGCGCGCCCTAACCTGTACTTCCCGTTGAGCGCGCCGGATGGGTCCGAGGTCTACCCAAAACGGCAGGACGGCTCCGATGGCGCGTGGCGCTGGGGGAGGGACAAGGTGGAATCCGACGCCGCTCGAATCGAGTGGCGTCGGGGACGTAGGGGATGGACACCTTATTACCGGATTTACGCAGAGAGTAACGCTGAGCGCCCACCAGAGACAATCTGGTTTCACCAAGACGTCGGCAGCAACCGAACCTCGAAGGCTGAAGTTAAGGCTGTGGTACCCGACCAAGTTCCGTTTGGCACGCCCAAGCCGGAATCACTAGTGCAGCGCATGCTGCACATATCCACACAGCCTGGTGACTTGGTGTTGGATTCCTTCCTTGGTTCAGGAACCACGGCTGCCGTGGCTCATAAAATGGGGCGCCGTTATATCGGCATCGAGATGGGTGAACACGCGCGCACCCACTGCATGCCGCGCCTGGAGAAAGTCATTGTCGGCGAACAAGGGGGCATTAGCCGAGTCGTGGGATGGAAGGGTGGCGGCGGATTCACCTTCTGCACGTTGGGTGAACCCGCCTTTGACGAAGACGGCCGTATCACCACGAGCGTGCGCTTTGTCACGCTCGCAGCCTATATCTGGCACTTTGAGACGGGCATGCCCGGGCAACAGACTTTCGATACACCGATGTTAGGCGTGCACGAGGGCACGTCCTATTTCTTACTTTATAACGGTATTCTTGGCGACCGGCGACCTGCCGGGGGTAACGTACTAACTAATGCTGTCCTCGTGGCATTGCGTGAATTCCATCCGCACGCGGGACCGGTTATTGTGTACGGAGAAATGTCACGCCTAGGTCCAGCTCGACTCGCTGCGGAAAACATCATATTCAAGCAAATCCCTTATGACGTGAAGATGCGCTGAGAAAAATAATGCTCGAATTAAAAGACTATCAACGCAGGACTCTCAACGCCCTGGTGCAGTTCCTCGAAGCGAGCCGCAGCAAGCCTGTCGGCGACGCCTATCTCGCCGCATTGGCGGAGCAAAATCGTGTTAGCGAGAGTTATCACGATATTTTTCCGGACACCCCATGCGTGTGTCTGCGCATTCCGACCGGCGGCGGAAAAACCCTTCTCGCGGCTCACGCAGTTGCACTGGCCGGCAAGGCCGTCCTCGATAGCGATGCGCCGATTGCCTTGTGGCTGGTTCCGTCGGACGCAATCCGCTCGCAAACGCTGGACGCGCTCTCGAACGCGCGTCATCCGTATCGCCAAGCACTGGCACATTATTTCGGCGACCGTGTACAAGTCTGTGCCCTGGAGAGCCTGCAAACCGTCAGCCCGCATGATTTGGGCAAGGCTTGCATCGTGGTCGTGGCAACGATTCAATCGTTCAACGTCACTGACACTGCGAAGCGCAACGTGTACTCGTTCTTCGAGGAACTGGCTCCGCACTTCGATAACCTGCCCCCGTCAATGACCACTGGTTTGGAGAAGGTCACGGAAGGCGACCTCGAAAACCAGCCCTACCTGACCACCAAGGACATCGGGAGAGTCAAGTTTTCCGTGGCGAACTGGCTGAACCTATACCGTCCGATAGTCGTCGTCGATGAAGCACACAACAATCGTACCGACCGCTTTTTCAAGACTCTTGGCCGGCTCAATCCGAGCTGTGTGATTGAGCTGACGGCTACGCCCGTCGTCGGAAACAACGTCCTGTATCACGTGTCGGCGCGAGAACTGCGCGCCGAGCAGATGATTAAGCTGCCCATCGTTCTGGCGGAACATCCCGAAGGCTGGCGTGAGTGCCTGCGTGACGCGATACTCACACGCGACAGCCTGGAGACGCTGGCCCAGAAGGAACCTGATTACGTTCGGCCTATCGCGCTAATCCAGGCGATGCCCAAGGGTGGCGATGCTACGGTCGAAGTGGTCAAGCAGCATCTGCTTGACCAGGAGAACGTTCCCGAAGAGCAAATCGCCATTGCCACGGGTTCGCAGAAGGAGCTGGACGGCATCAATCTGTTTGACCCGGCTTGCACCGTCCGCTACGTGATAACCATCGAGGCGCTGAAGGAAGGTTGGGATTGTTCTTTTGCCTATGTTCTGGCGAGCCTGCAATCCATCAACTCGGCGAAAGACGTGGAACAACTGCTGGGCCGTGTTTTACGCATGCCCTACGCCAGTGACCGTACCCAAGCCGGACTCAATAAGGCTTATGCCCATATCGTCGCCGCAAATTTCGCCGAGGCGGCAAGTGGTCTACGCGACCGCCTAGTGCAAAACATGGGCTTCGAGCGTCTGGAAACGGCGACCCTTCTGGTGCCGCAGCAAGCGTTGCCTCTCGTTGGCGGAAGCGGCCAGGGCTCCCCAGCGGCAGGCGGTATCACGGGCAAGATTCCGACCGTTCCCGACTGCCATATCGAGTTGCCCGCGCTACCCGATACCCAGCACTGGCCCGAAGAATTAAAGGCGAAGGTCGAAATTCGTCCGACCTCGCAGGGCGCAACGGCCTTGGTCAAGGGCAACGTGGACAGCGATACGTTGAAACAGGCCGAAGAATTCATCAAGGCTGGCTTACCCAAGAGAGTCCAGGAGAAAGTCGAGCAGCAGTTTGCCGAGCATCGGGCCATGCGACGCGCCTTTCGCGCTCCAGCACAGCTCGGCCTTACCTTCACCCCAATTCCGCAGCTTTGCCTAGAACTGGACGGCTGTCTGGAGCTGGTCGAAAAGGAAACCCTGACCATCCTGGGTGACTGGAATCTGCTGGACTTCCCGGTCCAACTTGCTGGGTTTGCCATACACGAGACAATCAATTCGTTCGAGATTGACGTGAATGGCGAGAAGGTCAAGTTCCGCCATATTGACGCGCAGCAACTTAGTCTCAACGAAGTTGCGAGCCACGTCAGCGAACGCGACCTAGTTCGCTGGCTCGACCTGGAGGTGCGCAAACCGTACCTGCCGCAGCAGCAGTTGCAGGCTTACCTGGTCAAGATGCTGTCCCATCTGCATGAAAAGGGACTGGGCCTGACTGCGCTCGTTCGTGCCCGCTTCCAGCTAGCGAAGGCTATTGGCCTGGAAATTGAGCGCTTGCGCCAGCTCGCCATGAACAAGGGCTTCCAGGGACGTCTGTTTGAAATGACGGTACCCAAGCTGGAAGACGTTGCCCATTTCAATTTCCGGTTCGACCCCAGCAGATACCCCGCGCGCAATACGTACCAGGGCAGCTACGAATTCAGCAAACATTTTTACCCTGACATTCACGACCTGAAACAGAAGACATCCGCAGGCAAGGACGCGGAGGAATTCCGGTGCGCGATGGCAATTGACGCGCATCCCAAGATTAAGCACTGGGTTCGGAATATCGAGCGGCAGGAAAAGACCTCGTTCTGGCTCCCCACGTCCTCCGATTATTTTTATCCGGATTTTGTCGCGGAGTTGACGGACGGTCGCGTACTTGCAGTGGAATACAAGGGCGAGCCATACAAGACCAACGACGATTCGAAAGAGAAGAATCAGGTGGGCTATCAGTGGGAAGCGGCGAGTACCGGGCGCTGCCTGTTCCTCTTCGCCGTCGAGCGCGACGACGTCGGTCGCGACGTATTCAAACAGCTCGAAGACAAGCTGAAATGAGCGATAGAGGCCCGCCAGGCAATCGCCGGGCGGGCCTCTCTTCAGCTATCGCATCCAGTCGTTATCGAATCCGCAGCCCGATGGCGGCGGCGAACACGATGTATGGTCGTGGACGTTCGTGCCGAACGAACTGCCTCCGTAATCGACACTGCTGTAGCTATTGCCGAGCATTGGCAAGCCCGTGGCTGGATTGAAAACCATGGGTGACGCGTCCACCCTCGAACTGCCGTTATCGGCAGGCGAGAACTCACCGAATAAACGATTCCAGATTGACATCCGATTTCTCCTTAAAAAATCAGCCAAAACATGCCCCGCCGATCGGCGGGGCTTCGGGTTCAGTCCTCTTCCAGCAGCATCATTGTGAGGACTGGCTCGCCTGCGTCACCGGGGCCGATGACCAGCCGCAGGCGCATCCGGTGCGGATACCTGCTGTGACCGTCTCGCGGCACCCGGCGCACGTCGAACTCCACTGCACTACCCTGACCGTTGCGCGCGGCCAGCTTCGCGAGCCAAAGTACATCCTGCAAGCGGCCCCGTTCATCCTGTGTTGTTTGTAGCTGGCTGTCGGCGTCACTCCATGCGACACACTCGGACCACGCACCGGCGGTAAGTGCGACCGGATGCCTGAAGCCGATTTCATTCGCTGCGCCGGAGACATCGACCAGCACGCCATCGGCAATCGCCTGCGCGCGCGTGTAGCTGAATATCACGTGACCAAACGGCGAATGGCTCATTTCTGCTCCTTGATGATGGTCACGGGTACCAGGCTGGTGCCGAATTCGGTCCATCGCAATATGTAACGCTGCCCGTCGATGACGGTTTTGAAATCGCGATGCGTTTTCCGCCATTCGTCGGCGGTCATCCGCACTTGAGACTGCCTCTGCGCGTCTTGCATAGTTTTCGCTCCTTTAAAAGCTGACCGGGTTCCAAGATGTCGAGCCCCGACCGTTTCCCGGCTCCGGCGTTGGGATGGCGTGCTGCTGTTGCCGCCGTACTTCCTGAGTGTTTCGCCCGTGGCGCACCCCGACGCCGGGCGATAAGGCCGGAATGCAAGGGCACGGCTGGAAGCCGCAGCCCGCAGGGACCGGGTGATGGCCATGCGCGGAGCGCCGAAGGCCCTTGTGTTACGGACCGCCTGGCGTAAGGTCGCTATCGGTTGGGCGAAGCGGTCGGGAAGTACGGCGGAAGCGCCACCGTTACGGTGGTGCAGGCGTCGCGGCCATGGCCGCGACCTCCGCACGGTCAAAACCGTGCCCATATCGCAAGCCGCAGGCGCGCAGGAAGCAGGCAAGCGCCTGCTGACGCAGAGGGGCCGCGTCACGCAGTGATGCGGGGCAAGGGCATCCAGCCCGCCGCCCACGCAGTCGCGCCGCCCCCTAGGGCGGTCGATGGCGTGCATGGGGGGAGCCGGCTATCGCTGCACGCCCCAGCGTGCAGAGGCGCGCCTACGCGCCGGCAGATTGCCGGGGGGCGAAGCCCCGCGCCCCACGCTGCGCGCGGGCAACCTGTTCAGTCGAGCGCAGCGCTGACCGAGGCGAAAGGCCGAAGCCGGGAACGCGTCCAGCGTCCCCGTGTGAAGAGGTTGCCCGCGCGCAGCGTGGGGCGCCCTACGTTGTTTGGGGCACTTGCCGCGTGCAGCGACAAGAGTGTCGGGCCGCACGTCCAGTGCGGAAAACCCGATACGGTGCCCCTCGTGTGCGCCGCACACGATACGTTTTCCCTGTACGCCCCCCGGCGTATAGGGAGCCGGTTAGTCCTGGTGTCGCTATACAAGCTATCGACAAACATGGGGATAGCAATGGGTAGAGCGAAAGACGGGCGCGAAGCCGCACGGGAAAACGAAATCAACGCGCTTCGCGGACTGCACCGTTTCGGTTGGCTCCGGACTCGTGACCTTGCCTGTCTGCTGTGGCAAGAATGGGAGCGAACACCGCCAAGGACGGGTCCAAGCTTGCGGCCGCCTATGGCGACGCAGTCGGGAATCAGGATGGCGCAGCGAACGGTGGCCCGCTTACGGGAACAGCGGTTGATTCTGACCACGCAGGCGCCTAACGGAAGTTTGATACATGCGCTCTCCGAGCGCGGCGCAAGGGCACTTCAAAGTTTTGGAATCGCCGCGAGCAGCGGCAAGGATTTGGTCAGGGAATATGGGGCCGCGTATTTTCTGCACAGAAGTATCGCGAACGAGGTCGCGATAAGCGGCATCATTGAAGGGTATCGCGCTGCGACCGAACGGGAGACGGCCCAGGGGCGATGGCTCGGTGGGATGACGGGAATTCGTGGCAAGAAGCCCGACGTGCTGCTTCGCGCTGGCAATTTGGTGTGGTGGGTCGAGGTCGAGCGGCGCAAAAATCAGCGTGACTATGCTCGCCTGCTCGACTGGCTTGACGCGATATGGCAAACGAGCAAGCGACCCGGCGAGCCCGCGTTGTTGTTAAATGACGTACGACTCATGCAGGTAATTTTCGTCTGCTCAGAAGTTATCGCTCGGAAGCTCGCGAACGACCTCGCCGGCAGGGGATGGAGCAAAGAACTGCTGGCGAGCCGAATTCGATTTGAAACGTCGCTATACAGTTTTAAGGCTATCCTGCATTTCTGAAACAGGTCAGGGCCCGGCCCGGCCGTACCGCGCCCCTCCCGATTGATTCAGCCCGACGCTAATTCCTTAGTCGGGCGACAGAGCTATCGGCCACTCTGTCCGTCATAAAAATCGAAGTAACCGGGTATGTAGCTAAATCCTGAAAAGTCCAGACCATTTTTCCGGGCGGCTTGCTTAACTGCATAGACAAAGGCTTCCGCTAACATATCGGTCTCGCTCAATAGTTGCCCCATTTGCTGGAACGTCATGCCGCATGAAGTTTCAATAGCCTCAACTGCGCCCTCCATGTCTGAAATTAAGGCCTTCACGCGTAATTCTTCTTTCCTGTACATGTTTCGTTATCCTTTTCATTTTTCCGGTATGCGGCAGGCGATTCGTTCGCCTGCCGACGTTGTCAGTGTTCAAACCGTCCAAACTGTCCAAAGCGCCTGTTGGGCGTAGAGTCCCGACGTAGGCCATCACGTCCAAAGTGTCCAATCCGTCTTTAATCTTGGAAAAATTGGAAAGTTTCCTATCCGCGAAGTCCCCTATGAAATAAGGGCTTTGGACGGTTTGGACACTTTGGACAGGTATCGAGCTGGGCCTTATCGGCCCGGCTCTAGTGCGTTTGTGTTTCAGTGATACAAGCCTTAGGACTGGACGGTCCACGCCTGCCGCACGCGCTTGCCGTCGAACTCCGCGCCGCCGGAGACGATTCTCAACCAGCCCTTGGCCGCGAGCACGTTCAGGCGTTCGGCAAGTACCCGGCCCGAGAGCTTGGGCCGGAAATACCAGGCTATCTCCGTCTTCGTGATGACGCGACGAGGTCTGTCGACCGTCCTCTCGATGAGCCACACACGCAGCTTCTCCACCTCCATCAGCTCCGCATCTGCCCTGGCACGATTGCGTATCGCCAGAAACGTCGCCAGGCTGTGGCGGACCACCGCAATACCGCCGGCTACGTGTTGCACCTGAATTTCGTCGCCGGACGGATTCTCGACAAACGCGAGGACGGCAGCGACGCGCGCGGCAATTTCGGCGGCTTTAGAGCCGAATGCAGCGATTTCCGAAAGCTCCCCGTGGGGGCCCAGTTCCGTCTCGATTTCGTTATATGCATCAATCCAGACTCGCCGCGCGTCGGCATCAAGCTTGAGCGTCTTCAATTTCAGCTCGCCGTTCTCTCCCATTTCGACGTCGCGATTGAGGCGCTCGCGCATCAGCTTCCAGAATTCGGTCATCCGGTTATCCCGCGTCGGGTCTGAGCCGAGATAAATTCGTGTGCCCTTCATCGACTTCGGCCAGGTCACCAGAAACCGAGGTAGAAAGCCCTGCTCGTTGAGCAGCGGATTGCTCATCACCTCGTTCGCGATGATGGGTTGCAGCATCAGATGCGCCGATAGACGACGGCACCACAGCGCAAACGCTTGGCCTTCGGCGGCATTTGTCTTTTGTATCGCAGAGCCGTCCCACAGCTTCGATAGGCCACCGATGGTGGCTTTGACACCTTCCTGCCGCATCGCATAGCCCCCAAAAAACGAACCCGCTTCGTCAGAAAACAGGCCTTTGTAGGGGATGCCGTTGCGATACGCCAGCACCAAGCCCTCGAAGGTTGGCGCGCTGACCGTAAGAGTTGGTTCCGGCGGCAGCACCGGTCTTGGTCCAAGACGTTCCAGCTCTTCCTTTATCGAGAATGGGTCAACTCCCTGTGACTTGACGCGCTTCACCTGCGCGTCCCAGACATCACGGATAAGCGTTTCCATTTCCACTTTTCGCTTCCATTCTCCGTTGGCCCACTCTTCCCACTCCCTGTGAGCCTTCATCGCCATCCCGTCGGTCGCGCTTTTCCTGTCGCCGGACTCGGCAATCGTCATACCGAAAAGGCTACATGGGTAGCGGCGTCCATCTATCTCAACATCTACGTGGGCCTGCGCTACTAGAGCTGATGCCGTAAGCAGCGCCATCCCAGCCATGCCCTCGGGAACCTGAATGTGCTCCGCAATCGCGTACGCGGGAGCAGCCAGTACACCAAGCTCTTCAGTTGGAAACTCGGGCATCGCAATCTCCGACATATCGAAGACGGGTTCCTGGTGGATTGCCTTAGGTGCTGCGGTGAAAGCCATGTCGTTCATGCTGGCTCCCCTCAATTGCCCGTGTGCAGGTGCACACGGCCAGAGATGAACTCTTCGATGTCTTGCAGTCGGTATTGGACCCGGCCGCCGACTTTCACGTATGGCAAGTTGTAGCGCCCCGTACTACGCCACATGGCGAGCGTCGAGGTCTTGATTTGCAGGTATTCAGCGGCCTGCACCGGATTCAGAAAAATTGTCTTAAACATATTCATGCTCACTTTCTTTTTTATGTGTGAAATCTGTCCCCCGACTTCTGCCGGGGGTCTGTCAGTTCATTCGGTTGTTAAAGAGCGCAAAGAAACAGTTCAAGCATCTTTTCAGTCACGGAACCCTCCGGGCAATCCGTACAGGGTTGGGTCGATTACGCGGGCAAATAACCCTGAGGGTTACTGTCTGAAGCGTCTCGCCAAGGGGATAGCAACGCATGCCAGACACGACGGGAGAATGGGAAATCCCGGCGTAGTGCCTTGATAGGAAACGGAAAAGTTTCTATTCCGGAGATTCGACCAGGGATACTGACGAGCTGGCAGGATTCGCTGGGCGGTAACCCTGAGGGTTAGGTCACGCCCAAAGGAATTAGCAAAAATATTTTGCGAAAATGGGATGCGGGAGGTCGCGAACCGGCCATTCGCCCGCCAGTAATCAGCACACGGAGCGGCTACAGGTACGTGCGGCGAATAAGTACGGGGCGACGCCAGCCATGCCGAATGTCGTGATGGGTACGCCCGGAGAGGGCGACCTCTTGGGCAAACTGCTCGACGGTCAACTCCCGCCGCCCGACAAGCCAAGTATGAGTGCGCTCGTTCAGCTCGAATCCGCGTACCAGGATTCGGACCAGGTTCGTCAGATTGACATGCCTCGTGGCGTCGAAACGCTGAACCACCTCGCAAGCGGCATACACGTCGTCGCCGTATGCCAGCGACGCGATAAAGCACAAATTTAGAAAGTCCGTATCGAGCATCCCCCTCCCGGAAAAGTTGCAGCACGACTCCCGCGAATGCCCCGCTAATCTAAGTCGTGGTTTCTACATATAGAACATTCGCTTGGAGCCGCCATGAAACATCTATCTCACGAGGAAGCGCTAGCGCTGGCAAACACGTCCGGTCGCAAGCGTTGCTCTTCCCGTACCCAATCGGGAAGGAACACGCTGCACGAATGGAGTAGCTTTGAACTTCCCGGTGGCGAGTTGCTCGACATTTCGTTCGACAGCACGACCAGCGTGACGTCGTGCCGAGTCGGGACTGTTGAGGAATTTGAGGCGCTATGGGATAGCGAATGGGCGGAAGAGATGCAACGGGTGGGAACGTAAAGGCCCCGACAAGCCTAACAAGACACAAGGCAGATTGACCCTGTGTCTTTCAGGTCTGGTTCTTCGATTTATTTGCCAAATTTCGGTCAATGGGACAGATGACTTTCTCTATTGCTAGTGCGGGTGCGCCCTCAAGTCCGTATTTGCTGCTCAATATACCTACAACTTCCGGTATTTTTGGTCTTTTAAGAGATTCGTCTCGACCGTGCCAAATTGAGTAGTACTCCTGAATTGCAATCTTCAGGTACGGGGCAGTAATATCCTCTTTAATCTTGTTGCGACGCTCGACCTCCCGCCGGAGTTCCTTGTTTTCTTTCTCAAGCACTACGAGTCGTTCTAGCAGCTTGCCGGTGTCATGCAGTCGCATAGCGTTCAGCCAGCGGCTGACATGTGCCGGAGTCAGAACGGGATATTGATAGAGTGCGTCCTCCCTCCCGTCTGGGTCCTGGTATGTAATATCCTCGTTGGCGATAGCCTGCTGGAGCATTCGCTTCGCATGAATGTACGCTTTCAAATCAGACTCAGCGATGCCGGGAGCCGACGATGCGCGGGATTCTGCTGGCCCGTCTTCGGCGGCCGATGGGTCGAAGAACCCCTCATACGGGGTCAGGGAATCCAGCCCCCCTTCAGCAAGATATTTTTCGACCCGGTCTGGGAATTCAAAGGGCTTCTCTCCCGCCGCCGCGTCATACTGCTTTACACGTTCTTGCGCATCTTCAACGGGCCAGCCCAAAGCTAACGCCAAAACCTCTTCGAAGCTTCGCCACTCGGTTTCTCGTACAAGTTCCATTTTGAGTATCAATCATTTGAAGGTTCGGTAGCGCTCATCCCGGCGACCGCTTTTATCGCATCGGTCGCGGTCTGAATACCTTGGCGGACTGCTGCCGAATCTAGGCGAGCGTATACCAACGTAGTTTGCAGCGTCTTGTGGCCCAAGGTCTTACCAATCGTAACAAGGCTGACACCGCTTTTCGCCTGCCAGCTTCCCAACGTTCGCCGCAGGTCATGGATATGTAAATCCTCGATGCCTGCGGCTTTTAGCAGGTTTGCCCACTGACGCTTGGGCTCGACCAAATGTCCCGTCTTGCCGTTGCCTGGAAAGACAAAAGGCGAATCGAGGTCGCGCTGCTGTTTCAGCCTGTTGATAAGTTCGAGCGCATCATCAGTTAGTGGCACCTCGTGCGGGTCACCATTTTTCGTATCCGGGATGCGCCATACATTCTCTTTGAGGTCGATTTCGGACCAACGCATCGCAAGCGTATTTTCTCTGCGCGCCCCAAGAAGTAGGCAAAGGGCAAAGAAATTTCTAGGCTGTTCGGGAAGCGCGTTCAGCGCCGTGAAAAAGGCGTTAATCTCGTTGCCACGCAGGAAGCGCAGGCGACTTTTCTCAGCCCGGCGACCAATGGCATTGGCGGGATTGGGGCGGATGCAGACCTTCCATTCTGCCGCTTTATTAAACAGAATACGGAGCAACGCCTTCACGCGATTAATTGTCGCGCCTGAGCGGCCCGCTCGTTCCATGCGCGTCGCAATCGCCAGCGCATCATCATCAGTCACTTGCGATAGCTTCTTGCTTCCGAGGTGCGGCTTAATGTGCGTAGCATAGCGTTGCTTGTCGTCGCGTCCGGAGTCCTTGAACTGAGCGTGCTTTTCCCAATACTCGGGAAAAAACTCGTCTAGCGTCGGTTCCCCGCGCAAGGTGCGTCGCGCTTGAGCCGGGTCAACCCCGTTAGCCACCTCACCGAGAAGTTTGGTCGCTGCCGTCTGCGCCTGTTCGATGGTCATCGTCGGATACGTCCCGAGCTTGAACCATTGCGGCTTGCCTTTCACGCGTTGGATAACGTAAAACGTCTTGGCACCCGCACTGGTGACGCGAAGCGCTAGTTCCGGTCGACGTTCGTCGTACCAGTTGACTCGGGTGCCGGCCGGCGGCAGGGACACGGCATCAAGCTTTGCCTTCGTGAACCGAAAGCGGTTTTCAGACGACTTACCAGCCACGTTAGGCCCCTTTGAAATTGCGGAGTAAAGGGCGCCATCATATCGCGTACAACGGGCAACCGGCTAACATGGGGCTAACATGAGCGATAGAATTTGTGCGATTTTGGTCAAACTTCATATAAACAGCATGACCGCTAAATCATTGATTTACAATGAAATATAGATGTTCATATAAGTCTGTAGATGGTACGGGCACGGGACTCTTAATCCGTAGGTCGAGTGTTCGAGTCACTCACGCCCCACCACCGAATTCTGCAGTTGAAAATCAAGCACTTGCGAGCGATCGCGGTGCTTTTTTTTCGTCTGTAGCAAGCGCGTGGCGGCGTCAAAAACTGGCCTTTGCCGGAAATCTGCCGGAATTCGAGAATCCAGACCAAGCATCTCATCAATGTCTCTGGAGCTTGAAAATGGCATACATCAGCCAACGCGGCGCCTACTGGCGCGCCGAGATCCGCCGACGCGGACACAAACCCGTCTACCGGACATTCGACACGAAGCAGCAAGCCCAAAAGTGGGCTCGCCGAGTAGAGGGAGAAATGGACGCCGGCATGTACACCGACCGCTCCGAATCCGAGCGCACAACGTTGCGCGAAGCACTGGAACGGTATCGACGCGACATCGTCCCCGAAAAGCGGCATCCATACCAAGAAAACCGGCGCATCGATCGATGGATTCATCACGACTTAGCCTACCGGACACTCGCTAGTCTGCGGGGAGCCGACTTCGCCAAATACCGTGATGAGCGACGCTTAGCAGGCCGCGCGGAAAACACCATCAGACTTGAACTTCAGATCGCCAGTCACTTATTC
Organism: Paraburkholderia sp. CI3; assembly: GCF_050436505.1. NCBI lineage: Bacteria > Pseudomonadati > Pseudomonadota > Betaproteobacteria > Burkholderiales > Burkholderiaceae > Paraburkholderia > Paraburkholderia sp. CI3. The sequence goes on along the minus strand of NZ_JBNDMI010000004.1, from coordinate 3,102,006 downwards.
GAGATCGCGCGGAAGGAATGGAGCATGGAGGGACTACCGAACCCGCTCGACAACATTCGAAAGCCGACGGGAAGCCTATCCCCCACCACATTGACCACTCTCGTCCGGATCGGCTCGTCGACGGTTCCTCGTCTTCGGCCGGGTGGTGTAGTGGTAATTCTCTTAGTGTTGCTTTTCTTCCTTGGTATACCTCTATGGCTCGGTTCGCCAGCGCTGGCTGCCCCATCACCGGTAACGCCATCGCTGGAAAACGCGGCTCTGGTGACGCCCTCCGATGGGGGCCGAGGATTGAATACGATGTTCCACGTCCACTGGCCCGAGTCGCCGTTTGTGATCTGGCGTGTTAGATATCCGGTGACCTCCAACTCGCGAGCAATCCGCTGCCATCGTCCCTTACTCAAGTCCCGATACACGCACTCTTCCCCGTCCGTGTCGCGCACCAATGTGCCCAAGCGGCGTTGCAGAACACCCACGGATATCTTCCAACCGGACGGCTTCACAGCAAGTCACGACGCGACCGCCCGACTATCTAAAGCGAGCCGCTCGTCTTCTAAGAGAGCTTCCGGGACGGAGCCCCAGCGCTCGTTGTGGTGCACCCGCAAAACGCCACCCATGTGGTTAGGGAATTTCTTATGGCTCAGTCTTATCGATATTCTCTATATCCAAGGCGAAAGAAAAGTCGTGCCCCGCAGGCTTCCGCGTAATGGCCATGCCATTACCCAGTTAGCATAATTTCACTTCTAACCCTAAAGATTCTCAAGCTAGCGGCCGACATTCCACATGCCCTTCCTTTCCTCACAAGAATGCAAGGACGGGTATCTGCGAAGAAATTAATTCAAATGATTGGCCAGCGTGCAGCAGGGGACCGTAATGATCTGCTGCAGAAACACAGGGGAAGTTATGAAATTGAACAAACTTGCACTTACAGCAGTTCTTCTGGCTACGGCCGGCACCACCAGCTTGCTGACCGGCTGTGCGGCGACCCAGGTTGCGATCAGCAAGCACGACCTGGATGTCCAGACAAAGATGTCGGACACGATCTTCCTGGACCCGGTTGCCGATTCGAAAAAGACTGTTTTCGTGCAGATTCGCAATACCTCCGACAAGCCTGATTTCGACATCGCGGCTGACGTGAAAGCGGCCGTCTCGGGCAAGGGATACCGCATCGTCGGAGACCCCGACCATGCGCAATATATTCTTCAGGCAAACATCCTGCAGGTAGGCAAGGTCGCTCCGTCGGCGGCCCAGGAAGCATTCGGCGGATATGGCGCCCCTCTTGGCGGTGCCTTTCTTGGCGCGGCCGCAGCGGCATCGTTTGGTAGCACGCATGCCGCGCCGATCGCTGGCGCGGCCCTCGCGGGCGGCCTGATTGAACTGGTCGCCAACGCTGCAGTTAAAGACGTGTACTACACCGCCATTACCGACGTGCAAATCAAGGAGCGCCAGCACAGTGGCGTAGCGAGCCACGAAAACTCCACACACAACCTGCACCAAGGCAACAGTGGCGGCACAACCGTGACCTACAGCGAAGATACGAACTATCGTACGTATCAGACCCGCATCTTGAGCGTCGCCAACAAGGTGAATCTCGAGTTCGCTGAAGCAGCGCCGCCGCTGCGCAGTGGGCTGGTGCGCGTTATCGCTGGCTCGTTCTAATCCAGGCATCGACAACCGGCGCGAGGTAGCACGTCGCGGAAATCAGAAAGGGTTGCACGCGAAAGCGTCGCAACCCTTCTTCATTTCCGGTGCAGAAAAATCATGAGCGACCGGTCACCCAACTGCCATTTGCGCAACCCTATTCCTGCCACCGGCCTTCGCCGTATACAACGCCTCATCGGCAGCCCGAACGACGACGCTGACATCCGTCACCCGATCCGACCGCGACGTGGTCGCGCCGATGCTGACCGTCACGCGACCGAGCTCGCAGCCCGGGTGCGCGATGTCCAACTCGCCGATCGCCAAGCGGATGTTCTCGCCGACCACCCCGGCACCGGCGGCGTCGGTATCCGGCAGCACCACGACGAATTCCTCGCCGCCGTATCGACCGACGCAATCGCCCGGCCGCTGGATCACCCTGCGGATGCAGCGCGCGACCGCGGTCAGCGCGACGTCGCCGGCCTGGTGACCGTACGTATCGTTATAGGCTTTGAAGTGATCGATATCGACGAACAGCAGCGATAACACGCTGCCCGTGCGGCGCGCGCGCAGCCATTCGCGCTCGAGCGTTTCGCACAGCGCGCGGCGATTGGGCAGGCCGGTGAGTCCGTCCGTGCCGGCAAGCCGTTCGAGCTCGTGCTCCACCCGCTGTCGCCGCCGCAACTCGGCGCCGAGCCACGCCGCCAACACGATCACGCCGATCCCGAAGATCAGCATCAGCGAACCGATCGTCAGCGCGCGCCCCCACCAGCCCGCATAGATATCGTCGGTCGCCTCGGCGACCAGCACAATCAGCGGCAATTGCGGAATCCGTCTGAACGAGTAAAGCCGCTCGGCGCCGTCGAGCGGCGAAGACGCGATAAAGCTGCCCTCGTCTTTCGCGAGCAGGTGCTGGAACAACGCCGTCTTGCTGATATCGCTGCCCGTCACGTGTCGATCGTCGGGCCGTCGCACGATGATCGTGCCGTCCGTTCTGACGATCGACACCGAGCCATGCTGCCCGATCCGCAGATCCGCGAACAGGCTCGTGAAATACTCCTGATCGATACCGAGCGCGACGATTCCCGCAAACGATCCGTCAGGCCGGGACAGTCGCCGGCTCAGCGCGATGCTGCGCGAACCGGGTCTGAGTCTCGAGTTGTACGGCGCGCTGACATCGAGCCCGAGATCCGGATCTTCACGATGAATCCTGAAGTACGGACGGTCCGAGAGGTTTCCCCCGCGCGGCACGTCGCTATCCGAATCGATCACGACGTCGCCCAGTGCGTCGATCACCACCATCGCGCCGACGTATTGCCCGGTCGCCGCGCGATCGAACAGGATCTCGCGCCGCAAACGCGACGAATCGAGCACGCCCGGACGCCCGAGGCCATCGGCGACGGCCTGCAGCGACAGCGCGTACAGCTCGAAATTGCGCGCGATGTCGCGCTCGGTGATCGTCGCGACATCGCGCGTCGAATCGAGTGCGCGCGCAATCGCATCCTCGCGGCTCTGATACAGCGCGTAGCCACACAGCGCGAGCATTGCGAGCACCACGCCGCATCCCGCGTAGATGACGCCATCGCGTGGCATCCGCCATCTGCGCGCCCGTGCGATCAGGACGCGAAACCGGGCCTTTCTTTTGTGGATCATGTGCTCTGCGTTTCCAACGGCGGGACTCAGTTTGTCGAAGTGCTCACTACGCTTCCGGTTTGTTGGGACAGAGCACCCAGCAAATAGCGAATCCATACGCAAGTGGAATCACGCATTTTCGAGGCTTCGGACTGTTTATCGGGCCGAATAATCGCCCGCTGCATAGGGGCATATCATAAGTTTCGGTAAATAGAATTTACCTGATAATTCAAAAATTGTTTTTCCTCGGTAACGTTTGCGCGTATTTCTTTTTTAAATTCAAACGCGTGTTTGTTATCGAATCATCGCGTCATCGCCTAATGTTTTTGTGAACCGTTGAAGCCGCAGCGGTTTTACCTTCTTATCGACTGGGCAATTTCCTTCAATACATGCCCTCGCCGCCTCGTTACCGTTGAGCGTCGCAATCCATTCGCACACTCACGTTTCGAGGCATCCGATGACCGCATTACTCTCGATGGCCGCGTTCGCGCTCGCCAGTTCCATTTCTCCCGGCCCGGTCAACGTCGTCGCGCTGAGCGCCGGCGCGCAGCACGGGCTCGCCGCGAGTCTGCGGCACGTCACTGGCGCGACGGTCGGTTTCACGTTGCTGCTTCTGTTGATCGGCCTCGGCCTGCACGAATTGCTCGCGCGCTTTCCCAATCTGATCGAGATCGTCAAATGGGCAGGCGTGGGCTTTCTGCTCTACATGGCCTACAAGCTCACCATCGACAACGGCCAGCTCGGCGCGGACAAGCCGGCGCGCGTGCCGTCGTTCGCGCACGGCGCGGCCATGCAATGGCTCAATCCAAAGGCGTGGCTCGCGTCGCTGGCCGGCATGAGCGCGTATGCGGCAGGCGGCGACGGCGGGCTCGTCTGGCAATTCACGGCGCTGTACTTCGTGATCTGCTATCTATCGATCGCGAGCTGGGCGTATGCCGGCACGTTTTTGCGCAGGCATCTGCGTGAAGCGAAGCGGGTCCGGGCGTTCAATCGCGTGATGGCGGCGCTGCTCGCGCTCAGTGCAATGTATCTGCTCGTGGAGTGACGCGAGCCGCGCCTGCTTCCTGAGGCGGCTCCATGCCGCGTCACGCTCCGCTGCGATATTGGCCCGGCGTCGCCGCCACCAGCCGCTTGAAGGTGCGCTGCAAATGCGCCTGATCGGCGAAGCCGGCATCGAGCGCGACATCGGCGATCAGTGCCCCTCGCCGCAGTTGCGCGCGACTGTACTGGATGCGTCGGTTGATCAGATACGCGTGGGGCGTCATGCCGTAGCGCAGCTTGAACGCGCGTATCAGGTGCGACGCGGACAGCCCGGCGGCTTCGCACACATCGTCGAGTTTCAGCGCGCGCGTGCAGTTTTCGGCGATGTACTCCGCGGAGCGCGCGAGTTGGCCGCTCACGGCACGCTCGGGCAGGCTCGCCGGATTGAGCGTTTGCTGCACGCTGGAGAAGAAGGTGATGGCCGCGCTTTCCTTGCGCAGCGCGTCGATGTCGTCGTTACTGGCGAGAATCGCACACAGCCGGTTCAGGCCGTCGAACAGCGCGGCGTCGAGCGTCATGATCTGCGAAAACGCGCGGAACGCATGGTTCTCGTTGAAGCCCAGTTCGTGCTGCAGTTTCGTGAACCACGCAACGTCGACGTGCAGCATCCGATACGACCACCGCTCGCCGGCAACCGGGTTGCACGCGTGCACATCGTCGGGGTTCATCATCACGACGGCGCCCGCGCCGACCCATTCCCGCGCGTGGCGGTTCAGGTACACGCTGCGGCCTCCCGTCACCGCGCCGATCGAAAACGTTTCGTGCGAATGTTTGGCGTAGCAGACCTTGCGGCCATCGTCGATGGAACGCGCCTCGATGAACGGCAGCGCCGCGCTGCGCCAGAAGCGCGGCGCGTCTGCGCCTTTTGCGCGTGCGGTGTTCGCAGCGCTTGTCGCTCCGATCGTCTCGCTCATGCGCGCTCTCCGGTTGATCCGCCGACTTCGCCGTTGTCTCCGACTTCGCGAAGCCTACGTATCGTAGCCGTCAAACGCATGGCCAACAAGCGAACGCGCGGCGCCGCTCGCAAACGACGCCGCCGCCCGAACGCGACCCGATTACTTCGCGCTGACGTCGATATTGCCGAGATATTTCGCGGCGAGCGTCTTCACCGTGCCGTCGGCTTGCACCTTCGCGATCGCGGCGTTCAACTGATCGCGCAGCGCGGTATCACCCTTGCGAATGCCGTATGCGATGCCACTGCCGAGAATCTTGTCGTCACGCACAGGCTGACCGACGAACGCGTAGCCCTTACCTTCGGGCTTCGACAGAAAGCCCGTTTGTCCGGCCGGCGCGAGCACGAGCGTGCCGTCGAGACGGCCAGCCGTCAGATCGGCATAGACCTGGTTCTGATCCTGATACGGCAGCACGATCACGCCGGCCGGTTCCCAATGCACCTTAGCGAAGGTCTCCTGAATCGAGCCTTGCAGTACGCCGATGCGCTTGCCCTTCAGCGACTCAGGCGTCGGCTGCAAACCGCTGTCGCTGCGCGCGATCAGCTGCGACGGCACGCGATAGACGACGGTCGTGAAATCGATCGCCTGGCGGCGCTGCTCGGTCGCGTTCATCGCTGAATTGATCGCGTCGAACTTGCGGCCTTGCAGCGCCGGAATCAGGCCGTCGAACGAGGTTTCGACCCACTTGCACGTCTTGTGCGCGGCCGCGCAGACCGCGTTGCCCACGTCGATATCGAGCCCTTGCAGTTCGCCGTTCGGTCCTTTCGACTCGAACGGCGGGTACTGCGCTTCGAGGCCGAAACGCAGCGTCGCGGTATCAGCGGCGCTTGCGGCCGACGATGTTGCGAGCGACGCGCCGGCACAGGCCAGCGCCACCAAGCACTTGAGCAACTTCATAACATCTCCCTTCATTCTTCGAATACTTTGATGACTTCGATACTTCGAGTGTGCTCTCGCGCGCTCAGATTTCACACAAACGCCGCGCGCCTTCGAGCAGCGTCGCGTCGTCCTTCGAGAAACTCAGGCGAATCAGCCCCGAATCCGTGCCGTCGGTGTAGAACGCCGACAACGGAATCGTCGCGACGCGCGCATCGCGGATCAGGCGCAGCACGAAATCGCTGTCGCTTTCATCGGAGAAGCCGCGGAACCGGGCGAGCATAAAGAAACTGCCTTCGCTCGGCAACAGCTCGAAGCGCGATTCGCGCAGCGCATGCGCGAGCAGATCGCGTTTCTTCTGATAGAAGTCGGACAGGCCGAGGTAGCTGTCGCGATTGGCGAGCGCGTCGACGAACGCGTGTTGCATCGGCGTATCGGCGGAGAACACCATGAACTGATGGACCTTGCGGATCTCGTCCATCAGCGCGGCGGGCGCGAGGCAGTAGCCGACGCGCCAGCCGGTCACGTGGTACGACTTGCCGAACGACGACACGATCACGCTGCGCTCGGCGAGTTCCTGATGGCGCGCCATGCTCTGATGCTTCGCGCCGTCGAACACGACGTGTTCGTAGACCTCGTCGGACAGAATCACGATGTCGGTGTTGCGCGTGAGCGCCTTCAGCCGCTCGATATCGGCGTCGCTAAAAATCGTCGCGGTCGGATTGTGCGGTGTGTTGACGATGATCATGCGCGTCTTCGGCGTGATCGCGGCGGCGACTTCATCCCAGTGCACGCGGAAGTGATCGAGCGACAGCTTGATCGCGACCGGCTTCGCGCCCTGCAGGCGCACGATCGGGCCGTAGCTGTCGAACGACGGCTCGAAGTAGATCACTTCGTCGCCCGGATGCACGAGCGCGCTGATCGTCGAATAAAGACCTTCGCTCGCGCTCGCGAGCACGGTCACCTCGCTGGCGGGGTCGTAGCGCACGCCGTACAGCGTTTCGACCTTGTCGGCGAGCGCTTCGCGCAGCGCGCCGATGCCGGCCATCGGCGCGTACTGGTTGTGGCCGGCGCGCATCGCCTGCGCGACGCCGTCGACGAGCTTCGGGTCCGGCGCGAAATTCGGCGCGCCCTGCGACAGGTTCAACGCATCGTGTTGCGCGGCCAGTTGGCCGATCACGGTAAAAATGGTGGTGCCGACGTCCGGCAGTTTCGAGCGGGCTTGCATGGCGCTCTGCATAAGACTTTCTCCCTTTCTACACCCGCCGGCGGCCGCGCGAATGGCGGCGGCGGGGCGTTCCTTCCGGTGGGGTGATTAGGCATCAGTCAAAGAACGCTCACAATCGAAACTTTGTCATGCGCGGCATGCGTTTTCTTCATGGCTCGCGCGAAGCCGCTTGACGCAGGCCTAAGCCGGCGGGTTCATGGTTTGCGGGGACGCGGTGTGGATTTCGGGGAATGCGGGTAACTGCGTAGGTATGAAGGAATGTGATGCTGAGCGGCCCGGTCGCGAAAACGGCCGCTGACGCGGCCGTTTTTCGAGTTATTGGACTTTCAATGAAAGCCGGAGCTTCGGGTGAATCATGCTTCGTCCATCAAACGAACCTTGACCTTGCGCCCCTTCAGCTTGCCCGCGCTGAGCCGGCGCACCGCCTCGCGCGCGATGCTGCGCTCCACCGCGACATAGGTCGACATGTCGGTCACGTTGATCTTGCCGATCTGCGAGCCCGCGAAGCCGGCGTCGCCGGTCAGCGCGCCGAGCACGTCGCCGGGACGGATCTTGTCCTTGCGGCCGCCGAGGATCTGCAGCGTTTCCATCGGCGGCAGCAGCGGGTCGTTGCTGGCCGCCTTCAGCTCGGCCAGCTTGTGCCATTCGACGTCGCGCTTGTGCGCCTGCTCGATCCCACCGACGCGCCCCATCTCGTCCATGCTCGCGAGACTCAGCGCCCAGCCTTCCTGATCGGCGCGGCCCGTGCGGCCGATGCGATGCGTGTGCACTTCCGGGTCCGGCGTCACGTCGACGTTGATCACCGCTTCGAGTTGCGCGATGTCGAGGCCGCGCGCGGCGACGTCGGTCGCGACGAGCACCGAGCAGCTGCGGTTCGCGAACTGGATCAGCACCTGATCGCGCTCGCGCTGATCGAGTTCGCCGTGCAGCGCAAGCGCATGGAAGCCCTGCGCGCGCAGCACGTCGAGCAGATCGCGGCACTGCTGCTTCGTGTTGCAGAACGCGATCGTGCTGACCGGACGATAGTGATTCAACAGCAGACCGACCGCGTGCAGACGCTCGTCTTCGGTCACTTCGTAGAAGCGCTGACGGATCTTGCTGTCGTCGTGCCGCTCGGCAAGTTTGACTTCCTTCGGGTTTCGCAGGAATTGCTGGCTCAGCTTCGCGATGCCCTCGGGGTACGTCGCCGAAAACAGCAGCGTTTGGCGCTCTTTCGGGCATTGCCTGACGACCTTCGCGATGTCGTCGAAGAAACCCATGTCGAGCATGCGGTCGGCTTCGTCGAGCACGAGCGTGTTCAGCGATTGCAGATCGAGGCTGCCGCGTTCGAGGTGATCCATGATGCGGCCCGGCGTGCCGACCACGACGTGCGCGCCGTGCTCGAGGCTCGCCGTCTGCGGGCGCATCGGCGTGCCGCCGCACAAGGTCAGCACCTTGATGTTTTCTTCCGCGCGCGCGAGACGGCGGATTTCCTGCGTGACCTGATCGGCGAGTTCGCGCGTCGGGCACAGCACCATTGCCTGCGTGCCAAATTTGCGTACATCGAGGCGCGCGAGCAGCGCCAGCGAAAACGCCGCGGTCTTGCCGCTGCCGGTTTTCGCCTGCGCGATCAGATCTTGACCGGCGAGCGCAATCGGCAGGCTCGCGGCCTGGATCGGCGTCATCTCGACGTAGCCGAGCTGCGTCAGGTTCGCGAGCGTGGCGGGCGGTAGCGGCAACTCGCTGAATGCGGCGCCGGCGGGGGTGGGACTGTTCATAGGATCGTCTGTAGGAATCGCGATTACTGGGCCATCGGGCCCTGATCGGGGCGGCCCGGCAACTGCTCGTACAGCACCGCGCCGTCGTCGCCGTCGAAACGCTCGACGTAATTGCGCGCGCCGCACAGCGGGCAGCGGAACAGCAGCCCCTGGCCTTCGTTCTTGATGACGACGTCGGATTGCTCCCACTGCGCGCCGCAGGACTGATTTCTACAGGTGAACACGTTGATTCTCCAACTGGATTCGATGATCGATTGGCAAGGTCGCACATGCGGCCTTGCCGTGTATGGGGTTGCCGCGCCGGCGCTGCGTCGTGACGCGATAGCGCTGCTCGACGGCAAGCATGGCGTCAGCCGAGATGCGTATGCCGCGGACGCGGCACGGCCACATCCATGTCGGTCAGGCCGTGCACGATGCCGCAGTCTTCGACCGGATGCTCGCCGTGGCATTGGTCGCGCAGCGCCGTCAGTTGCGCCTTCAGCTGCTGCAGTTCTTCGATACGCGTGTCGATGTGCGCGATGTGCTCGTCGACCAGCGTATGCATGCCGCCGCAGCCGTTCGCCGGCGCGTCGGTCAGACGCAGCAATGCGCGGATTTCGTCGTGAGTCATGTCGAGCGCGCGGCAATTGCGGATGAAGCGCAGGCGCTCGACATGCTTTGCCGTGTAACTGCGGTAATTGGCTTCGGTGCGCTCCGCCTCGGGCAGCAGGCGCTCTTTCTCGTAGAAACGGATGGTTTCCGTCGTGCAATGGGCGATTTTTGCCAGTTCGCCGATTTTCATGGATCCTTCCTCCACGCGGCCTTGACCTTGTAGTGGCTTCAGGGTGTTTACTAGACCACAAATCGCACGAGGAAGCCACCAATGCCTGACACCTGCCGTATTGCCACCGATCGTCCGGAACGGGAGGAAGCCTGTACACACGGGGGTTGCGGCGACGTTGATGCGCGGCGCAACCATGCTCACGGCAGGGGCACGGGTGAGGGACGTGGGCATTCGCATGGCGGTGAACATGCTTGTGGCGCCCACGTGGGCGGCGGTGATCGGCATGAAGGGCACGATCGTCAGGACGGTCATGATCACGGCCACGCCCATGATCACGCTGCTGTCGCTTGCTGCGCCGCTAGCGCTTTTGCGCCTGCGTCGCTGCGCCTGCCTCCGTCCGAAGCCGTCGGCGACGACCTTCGCACCGCAATCCGCATCCTGCAGATGGACTGCCCGACCGAGGAAGCGCTGATCCGCAAGAAACTCGGCCGTATGCCGGCCGTGCGTAGCGTGGACCTCAACCTGATGCAGCGCGTGCTGACTGTCGTCCACGCGCCGGAGGCGCTCGAGTCGGTCCTCGCCGCCCTGCGCTCGCTCGACTTCACGCCCGAACTGGCAAGCGACGCCGGAAAGGGTGGGAACGCCAACGCGGTGCCCCAGGCAGCCACTGACGCAATGTGCAAGCCGTGGGGGCCCCTGATCCTCGCCGGCATCGTCGCGGGAGCCTCAGAAGCCGCTAGCTGGCTCGGCGCGCCGGCCTGGGTGGTGGCGGGTATGGCGGTCGTCGCGATTGCCTCCTGTGGCCTCACGACATATCGCAAGGGCTGGGTCGCGCTGCGCAACGGCAACTTGAACATCAACGCGCTGATGAGCATCGCCGTGACCGGCGCGGCGCTGCTCGGCCAGTGGCCCGAAGCCGCAATGGTGATGGTGCTCTTCACGATCGCCGAGCTGATCGAGGTGCGCTCGCTCGACCGCGCGCGCAACGCGATCGAGGGGCTCATGCGGCTCACGCCCGAACAGGCCAGCGTGCAGCAGCCCGATGGAGCGTGGCAGCTCGTCCGCGTCGACGCGATCGTGCCCGGGACGCTCGTGCGCGTGAAGCCGGGCGAGCGGATCGCGCTCGATGGCGAAATCGTCGCGGGCCGCTCGAGCGTCGATCAGGCGTCGATCACCGGCGAGAGCCTGCCCGTCGACAAGGCGATCGGCGACGCCGTATTCGCCGGCACGATCAACCAGGCGGGCTCGTTCGACTATCAAGTGACGGCGGCCGCCGGCAACACGACGCTCGCGCGGATCATCCACGCGGTCGAGGAGGCGCAGGGCACGAAGGCGCCGACGCAGCGCTTCGTCGATGAATTCGCGCGCGTTTATACGCCGATCGTGTTCGCGATTGCGCTCGCCGTCGCTCTGGTCCCACCACTCGTGTTCGGTGGAGCGTGGCACGCGTGGGTGTACAAGGCGCTGGTGCTGCTCGTGATCGCGTGTCCGTGCGCGCTCGTGATTTCGACGCCGGTGACGATCGTCAGCGGGCTCGCGGCCGCGGCGCGCAAGGGGATTCTGATCAAGGGTGGCGTTTATCTCGAACAGGGTCGCAAGCTGACCCGGCTGGCGCTCGATAAGACCGGGACGATTACGCACGGGAAGCCAGTGCAGACGGAGTTTGAGGTGGTTGGTGACGCGGGTGAAACGTTCCGATACCGTACGCTTGCGGCAAGCCTCGGGGGCCGCTCCGACCACCCTGTTTCGATGGCGATCGCTGCTGCCGCCAATAACGACGGCGTCGAACACCTGCACGTCGATGCGTTCCAGGCGATCGCTGGACGCGGCGTGCGCGGCGATATCGACGGTATCGGGTACTGGCTCGGCAATCATCGCCTGGTCGAGGAACTGGGCCGCTGCTCGCCGCAACTCGAAGCGCGTCTCGATGCGCTCGAACAGCACGGCAAAACCGTCGTGATGCTCGCCGATGCGCAGCGCGTGCTCGCGCTGTTTGCGGTCGCTGACACGGTGAAGGAAACGAGCCGCGCCGCCGTCGCCGAATTACGGCGGCTCGGCGTCGGCACCACGATGCTGACCGGCGACAACCGTCATACCGCCGAGGCGATCGCGCAGCAGGTCGGCGTCGATGAGGCGCGCGGCGATCAGTTGCCCGAGGACAAGCTCGACGCGGTCACGCAATGGTCGAGCGATGGCGCGACGGTCGGCATGGTCGGCGACGGCATCAACGATGCGCCCGCGCTCGCGCGCGCCGACATCGGCTTCGCGATGGGTGCGATGGGTACCGACACCGCGATCGAAACCGCCGACGTCGCGTTGATGGACGACGATCTGCGGAAGATTCCGGCGTTTATCCGGTTGTCAAAGGCGACGTACGGGGTGCTGGTGCAGAACATCGCGCTCGCGCTTGGCATCAAGAGCGTGTTCTTCGTGCTGACGTTGATGGGCTTCGGCACGATGTGGATGGCGGTGTTCGCAGATGTCGGTGCGAGTTTGCTGGTAGTGGGCAATGGGTTGAGGTTGTTGCGGAAGTGAGTGGGCGTGCGAGGTTTACGCTCGTTGCGTCCTACGCTGAACCGTCGTTCACGGGAGGATGCGTCGGAGCGCTGGCTAGCAGCTCATCGCTGTCGTCTTTCAAGCCCACCCCTGTCAGTCTCAGCTTCCTTGCCTGCGTGAGCAGATAGTGCAGCTTGTGCGCGGCCTGCGGATAGTCGAGGCCTTGCGGGCGCACGTTGGAAATGCAGTTGCGCTGGGCGTCGCTGCACCCCGTTTTTGGCGCGTACGTGACGTAGATGCCGAGGCTATCCGGTGAACTCAAACCCGGCCGCTCGCCGATCAGCATCACAACGATTTTCGCGTCGAGCAATTCGCCGATCTCGTCGCCGAGTGCGACGCGCGCCTGACGCCCGACCACTACGGGACCGATGGTCCAACCCGCGAGCTTTGGATGTATAGCTTGCAGCAACGGTACAGCCTGCTTCGATGCGGCGAACGCCGATAGACCATCGCCGATCACAAACAGCACATCGCTTGATTGCGATGGCAGTCGGGCAAGCGTCGCGCGACTCTCCTCCGACAGACGCCGCCCGAGATCAGGGCGCCTCAAATAATGCTCGCGATCCGGCGCGGCGCTATGCACGTCGAGCGTGTTGAAACCTTGCGCGCGCAGCTGTGCGTGCAGCGGGTCCACGTCGAGCGGATGGTGCACGGCGTCGCGCGCCTGCGCATGCGCGAGATTGAACGCGAGCAATGGTGCGGTCGGCAGGCTGTTGCCCGCGCGGCCCAACGCGATGCGTGCCTGCGTAAACCGACGCAGTGCGCTCCACGGGTCCTTGTCGAGTGCGTCGTTCTCGCTCATGCGATCCCCATCCAGTCGCGCGCACCTTCGAGCAGCGGTTGCCGCGCCGATGCGCCGATCAACGCGCCGCGTGCGTCGATGATCTGCATCGACTCCAGCCATTCCTCGAATTCCGGCGCGCGGCGCAAACCGAGCACGTCGCGCACGTACAGCGCGTCGTGAAAGGACGTGCTCTGATAGTTGAGCATGACGTCGTCCGCGCCAGGTACGCCCATGATGAAATTGATGCCCGCTACGCCGAGCAGCGTCAGCAGATTGTCCATGTCGTCCTGGTCCGCTTCGGCGTGGTTCGTGTAGCAGATGTCGCAACCCATCGGCACGCCGAGCAGCTTGCCGCAGAAGTGATCCTCGAGACCCGCGCGCGTGATCTGCTTGCCATCGTACAAATACTCGGGGCCGATGAAACCGACTACCGTATTCACCAGAAACGGCTTGAACTTGCGCGCGACCGCATAGGCGCGCGCCTCGCAGGTCTGCTGGTCAACGCCGAAATGCGCATCCGCCGACAACGCGCTGCCCTGCCCCGTTTCGAAGTACATCAGATTGCTGCCGACGGTGCCGCGTTGGAGCGACAGCCCCGCCTCGTATGCTTCCTGCAGCAGCGCGAGCGAAATGCCAAAGCTCGCGTTCGCTTTTTCGGTACCGGCGATCGACTGGAATACGAGATCGACCGGCGCGCCTTTTTCCATCGCGGCGATCGTGCTCGTCACGTGCGTGAGTACGCACGACTGCGTCGGTACCTGATAGCGCTGGCGGAAGTCGTCGATCATCTGCAGCAGCTTCGTGATGGCGGCGAGGTTGTCGCTCGCGGGGTTGATGCCGATCAGCGCGTCGCCGCAGCCGTACATCAGGCCGTCGAGCATCGAGGCGGCGATGCCTTTGACGTCGTCGGTTGGGTGGTTCGGTTGCAGGCGTACGGACATGCGGCCCGGTAAACCGACCGTGTTGCGAAAGCAGGTGATGACCGGGCGTTTACGGGCGGCGGTGATCAGGTCCTGGTTGCGCATCAGCTTTGAGACTGCGGCGACCATTTCTGGTGTTAGGCCCTCGGTGATGCGGGTGAGTGCGTCGGTGTCGGTTGTGGTGCTGAGTAGCCAATTGCGGAAGTCGCCTACCGTCAGATGGGAGATTTCGGCGAAGGCTGCTGGCGAGTGATCGTCGATGATCAGGCGGGTGACTTCGTCGGTTTCGTAGGGGATCAGCGGTTCGTTCAGGAACGTGCGTAGCGGCACCTCGGCGAGCGCCATTTTGGCGGCGACCCGCTCTTCTTCGCTCGCTGCCGCGATGCTTGCGAGCTGGTCGCCCGAGCGTTGCGGGCTCGCCTTCGCGAGCAGGGTCTTCAGGTCGGCGAAGCGGTACGTGCGACTGCCAATCGACTCGGTGTAGCTCATGTTTGCGGCTCCATCGCCTCGCGCGAACGCGGGTAGGAATGGGAACGGCGGTTACATGCTGCAGGTTGCTTGCTGCTGGTGCTGGTGCTGCGCACTACACGATAGCGCCAAACGGCGGCAGCGTCACGTTGCGGAGATTGGGGCTGTTTGCCGATGCTGTGTTTGGCGCTCCTGCTCGCGTCCACGGGGCGCGGTCAACAGGCGCTCAACCCCTTTGTGCGCACCGCTTGAAATCCGCAGGATTTGGTAAACGGCCGACACTCGCTGACGTGATACTTTGTTCGCATCGTCTCGCGCCAATTTTCTGCGGTCCAGTCATGAACGAATCAGACCATCGGGCTCGATACGAGACACGACTCGCACGCGTGCTCGACCATATCTACGATCACCTCGACGAACCGCTCGATATAGGACGGCTTGCGGAGATTGCGTGTCTGTCGCCGTATCACTGGCACCGGATTTATCAGGCGATGTATGGCGAGACGGTCGCGACGACCGCGCGGCGTTTACGGTTGCATCGCGCAGCGGGCTTTCTTGCGAGTAGTTCGATGCCGATTGCTCAGATCGCCGAGCGTTCGGGGTATAGCAGTTTGCAGTCTTTTCGCGGACGTTTCGCGCGGTGTTTGGTGTGCCGCCGGCGCAGTATCGCAGGCAAGGCACGCATAGCCGGTTTCGGCCGGCGCTTTCAGGAGACGATCAGATGACGATGATTCGTGAGGTCATGATTCGTTATATGGAGCCGATGGAGATTTTGTCGGTCGATCATGTCGGACCTTATATGCAGATCGGAAAGGCTTTTGATGCTTTGTTGGGGTGGCTTGCGAAACATAATCTGCTGGAGGCGCAGATGCGGATGATCGGGGTTTACTTCGATGATCCGGGAGTGGTCGAGGAGAAGGCGTTGCGGTCGAAGGCGGGTGTGTTGTTGCCGGGGCCTGTGATGGCTGAAGTGACTTCGGCTGTTGGGATGGGTGGGGCGGTTTCTGCCACGCGTATACGCGGTGGGGAATATGCGGTGTTGCGGCATGTTGGGCCGTATAGCGATATGCGAGCGGCTTATGAGTGGTTGTACGGGACCTGGCTCGTGCAGTCTGGGAGGGAGGCAGCGGATGCGCCGGTGTTTGAGGAGTATTTGAACAGTCCCAAGGAGACTGCGCCTGCGGAGTTGGTTACGGAGATTTGTTTGCCGTTGGGGTGAGGTGTCGGTGGCTGGGTTGGTGCTCGCTGGTTCTGCGTCCTGCGATGTTGCTGTCGTTATGTGCGTGTACGTTGCGCGTGTTTCGGCGTGCTTCTCCGGTTTTTATAGTCTTTATATATGTATACGTAGTAATAGTTAACAAGTGGGGCGTTCGGCTGTGGATAACGTGGAAGTTCGTTTACGGATCAACGCGCTGCAGAATCGATAACCCTTGGGAGCGCGGGCGGACAGGTTAACGGAGCCAGGGAGAAGTTTTAGCCGACCGGCTAACGCGGCGCATTTATCAAGGTTTCGCCCACAATATGTTCGGTTGTTTTTACAAAAGTTTTCCAAAGGGGGATGTGGATAAGTGGCCTCGAGTGAAAGGCCATTTTTTGAAGATCTCGTTAGCGGCAACTGAATAGTGGCGACCCGTTCGCGCAGAAAGCAAATCTCCGCGCGTTTTACGTCACAGCCCAAAGCAATGCTGTTCCCGCCAGTTTCAACGGAATTACGGGGCACGTGTCGGTGTCGGCTTAAGCGTAGTGGTAACCAGGTTGGCTATTGCCTTCTTCGTTTGCTCCGTCGCGCTCTCGTCGTACCCGATTGTCACGCCCCGTTCGACACAGGGGTCCGCATATGAGAACGGCAGGTTGCTTTTGACGTTGAGCAATTGTCCGGCGCTGTGTTCTTCCCATGCACAGTTGCGCACGGTTTGCGCTTTTGGCAGTGAGGTTGGATGCGCGAAGGCGCGCCCATCGAAGATATGATTGGCCCTGGCAAACTCGGTGAGCTCTACGTCCACCCCCTTGGCCTTCAGCCGTTCCACATAGGCCTTGCAAGGCCCAATCGGGTCATAGTTGTCTGCGCTTCCATGGAATATGCGAATAGGAGCCTTTGAAACGTTGTCGTCATCGAGGTAGCGGGCACTGCAGTCTGGGTAAAGCGGAACATAGGCGGCAAATCCTGGCGTGGACGCATCGGCATGCGCTTTCTGGAAGCGCGTCATGCTCGCGTAGAGCGTGCCTTGCCCGCCACGAGAAAAACCCATCAGCATCACGCGGCTCGCGTCGACACGAGGGTGTTTGGAAATAAGGCTGAGCGCGCGATACGCGTCTTCTATCTGGGCGAGTCTGCCAAGCTGACTCTGGTCATTGATTGTGTTTTGTATGCCTCGGCCCGTGAAACTGTCGACCACGAAAGTGGCAACGCCCAATGACAGGAACCACTGCTCCCAGTCCGTTATCTGGCCGCCGATACCCCCGGACGGGTGCAGCAGTATGACGGCGGCCAGCCTGTCGGTCCCGGGGCGAGGCAGCCGCAATTCACCGGCTATCGTCACGCGCTTGCCGTCTTCGCTTCCGGCCAGAAATTGCTCGTCTGTGAGCGTCATCGACTCGAATGGAATGACTTCCATTCGCGCCACCTGCGCGTAGAGGACGCGCGGAATGCAAAGGAGCACAAGGACAAGCAAAAGGAACGGCACGCCTCTCACACTTGCGGACATGGCCCTCTCCCTTGAGTACGGACAGACTTATTTATGCTGCGTTATAGGCGGTCCGGACAGGAATGCAATGCGAATGACAGAATTGTCGTGATACGACAGACGGTGACGGCAGAGGGCAGAGGGCAGAGGGCAGGCACTTTATCGATTCGCCGGACGCACATGCCCAGAAAACGAGGATTCGAGTCGCTTTTAGCCGTCCGGAGTCGCCGAGCGGGGTCGGCGCGCGAGCGTAGCGCCGATTTCACTTCGCCGCCCCCAGGTTGATTCCTGAGCGGGAGAGGAGCAAAAACCCGAAGAAAGCCACCAAGAGCTGTTTGGCCTGAATGGCGACTCCGCGAGCAGGAAGAAAAGCTCAAGCAGTATCAACACGTCGACGTATTGTTCATCAGCCTGACTATTAATAAAAAGACCCATAAGTTTCTCAACTTATGGGCCCGTTTTTCTCAGGTTATGCGTCTACCTACATACACCCTCAAACGTCGATATTCCCCGCCCTCAACGCATTCGACTCAATAAAAGCCCTGCGCGGCTCCACATCATCCCCCATGAGCGTAGTAAAGATGCCATCAGCAGCAATAGCATCCTCAATCTGCACCCGAAGAAGACGCCGCACCGCAGGATCCATCGTCGTCTCCCAAAGCTGCTCCGGATTCATCTCCCCGAGGCCTTTATAGCGCTGCTTGGACATATTCCTCTCAGCATCAGCCAGCAGCCACTTCATCGCACTCTTAAAGTCGGTGACAGCCATACTCCGCTCCCCACGCTTGATCACAGCGCCAGAGCCAATCAACCCCTTGAACGTATTAGCGGTCGTCACAAGCTGCTGATAATCCGCAGTCAACTGAAACTCTTCATCGATCACAGAAATCTTCTGATTCCCATGATGCGTCCGCGCGACGCGCAGCGAGCGCAGCTCCCGCACAGGGTCATACATCGTGGTCACGGTCACCTCGGGCTTCAACGCATCATCCCGCAGCTTCGCTTCGAGCGCGCGCGCCGAAGCCTCGGCCGCCTGCTCACTGGACAGATCGATAGCAACCCCATCCATCACGGCCTCGAGCGCACCCGCGTCATACAGCCGGCTCAACCGATCAACCACTGCCTGCGCCAACAGATAAGCCCGAGCCAACTCACCCAACGGATCCCCGGTAATCGGAGTCGCACCTTCAGAAGCCACCAACTCCGACCCTTGCAACGCAAGCCGAAGAATATGAGCGTTGACTTCCGACTCATCCTTCAGATACCGCTCATCCTTCCCCGCCTTGATCTTGTAAAGCGGCGGCTGCGCGATATAGATATACCCTCGCTCGATCATCTCCGGCATCTGCCGATAGAAGAACGTCAACAACAGCGTCCGGATGTGCGCGCCATCGACGTCAGCATCGGTCATGATGATGATGCGGTGATAGCGCAGCTTGTCGAGGTTGTAATCTTCCTTGCCGATCCCGCAGCCAAGCGCGGTAATCAGCGTAACGATCTGCTCGGAAGAAAGCAGCTTGTCGTAGCGCGCCTTCTCGACGTTCAGCACCTTGCCGCGCAGCGGCAAGATAGCCTGAAACTTCCGATCACGCCCCTGCTTCGCCGACCCTCCCGCCGAGTCGCCCTCGACGATATAAATCTCCGACTTCGCCGGATCCTTCTCCTGGCAATCCGCGAGCTTGCCGGGCAAACCGACACCATCGAGCACGCCCTTACGACGCGTCATCTCACGCGCCTTGCGCGCCGCGTCGCGGGCACGCGCCGCATCGACGATCTTGCCGCAGATGATCTTCGCGTCGCCCGGCGTCTCGAGCAGGAATTCCTCGAGCGCCTTTGCGACCACTTCTTCCACCTGCGCGCGCACTTCCGACGACACCAGCTTGTCCTTCGTCTGCGAGCTGAACTTCGGCTCCGGCACCTTCACCGACAGCACGCACGACAGCCCTTCACGCATGTCATCGCCCGACGTTTCGACCTTCGCCTTCTTCGCGACTTCGTGATCGGCGATGTACTTGTTCAGCACGCGCGTCATCGCCGCACGCAGACCGGTAAGGTGCGTGCCGCCATCGCGCTGCGGAATGTTGTTCGTGAAGCACAGCACGTTTTCGTTGTAGCTGTCGTTCCACTGCATCGCCACTTCGACGCCCACACCATCCTTCTCGCCCATGATGTGGAAGATGTTCGGGTGCAGCACGGACTTGTTCTTGTTGATGTACTCGACAAAACCCTTCACGCCGCCGACGAACGCGAAATCCTCTTCCTTACCCGAGCGCTGATCCACCAATCGAATCCGCACGCCGTTATTGAGGAACGAAAGCTCACGAATCCGCTTCGCGAGAATGTCGTAGTGGTATTCAACATTGCCGAAAATCTTTTCATCGGCCATGAAATGCACTTCGGTGCCGCGGTTTTCGGTGTCGCCGATCACCTGTATCGGCGACGTGGTCACGCCGTCGATCTCTTCGAGCACGCGGTTCTGCGGCACACCACGGTGGAATTCCATGAAGTGCTTCTTGCCGTCGCGGCGCACGGTGAGGCGCAACCACGCCGACAGCGCGTTCACGCACGACACGCCCACGCCGTGCAGGCCGCCCGACACCTTGTAGCTGTTCTGGTCGAACTTGCCGCCGGCGTGCAGCTCGGTCATCACGATTTCGGCGGCGCTGCGCTTCGGATCGTGCTTGTCGTCCATCTTGAGGCCGGTCGGCACGCCGCGGCCGTTGTCGGTGATCGACACGGAGTTGTCCGCGTGGATGATCACCTGGATGTCGTTGCAATGGCCAGCGAGCGCTTCGTCGATCGAGTTGTCGAGCACTTCGAACACGAGGTGGTGCAAACCGGTGCCATCCGATGTATCCCCGATGTACATCCCAGGCCGCTTGCGCACGGCTTCCAGACCTTCGAGGATCTGGATGGACGAGGCGCCGTAGCTGTTATCGGGCTGCGTATTGTTCGTTTCAGTCATGGATTTTTTCCGGTTCTGCGTTACTGCAAGGTTGCTGCTCTGGACTTTTCAAAACGCCATAAAAACGCCAAAGGGGCGCTGCGCCCCTTGGTGTTCTTCTTGATGTTGGACGCGTCAGATGCGCATCGGCATCACCACGTACTTGAATTCGTCGTTCTCGGGAATCGTGATCAACGCGCTGGAGCTGGCATCACCCAGGCTCACCTGCAGCATGTCGACCTTCAAATTCGCGAGCACGTCGAGCAGATACGTGACGTTGAACCCGATATCGACGCTGTCGCCGTCGTATGCGATTTCCAGTTCTTCCTGCGCCTCTTCCTGATCGGCGTTGGTCGACATGATCTTCAACTGGCCCGGCTCGACGATGCAGCGCACGCCCTTGAACTTATCCGACGTCAGAATCGCCGCGCGTTGCAGCGAACGCTGCAGTTCTTCGCGGCCAATCTGGAATTTGTTCTTGTGCGACTTCGGAATCACGCGCTGGAAGTCGGGGAACTTGCCTTCCACGAGCTTCGACACGAGTTCAACCTGACCGAACGTGAACTTGACCTGCGTCTGCGCGATGTCGATCTTCAGCGTGTCGTCGATGTCTTCGAGCAGGCGCTGCAGTTCGAGAATCGTCTTGCGCGGAATGATCACTTCGTGGCGCGCGAAGGAGCCCTCGATCTTCATCGACGAGAACGCGAGACGGTGACCGTCGGTCGCGACCGCCATCAGCTGATCGCCGTCCACCACCAGCAGCATGCCGTTCAGGTAGTAGCGGATGTCCTGCTGGGCCATCGAGAAATGGACCATGCCGAGCAGCTGGCGGAACGTCTTTTGAGGAACCACCAGGCTCGCGCCGTAGTCTTTGGCCTGAGCGACGGTCGGGAATTCGTCCGCGGCGAGCGTCTGCAGCGCAAAGCGGCTCTTGCCGGATTGCACGGTCAGACGCTTGTCGTTCAGCGTCAGCGTGACCTGGCCGTCAGGCATCGCGCGCAGAATGTCGAGGAGCTTGCGCGCCGCCACCGTGGTCGCGACCGAATCGCCGCCCACGCCGAAATCGGCGCGCGTGGTGATCTGCAACTCCAGGTCGGTCGACAGGAACGATACGTCAGGACCGTTCTTGGTGATCAGCAAATTGGCGAGGATCGGCAACGTATGGCGGCGTTCGACGATGCCGCTCACGGTTTGCAGCGGCCTGAGGAGGTTGTCGCGTTCGGTCTTGACCAGTTGCATAGGGTTCCTTCGTTGATATAACGGCCTGCACGCCTTACGGGACAAGCTTTTCAGCGCGCAGCCACGGCTCCCCGTCGGCGCCCTGAAAAGCGCCCGACACGGCGTGAAATCCGCCCGTCGCCGCCGGGCGGTTAAACCTGTATTGTGCCTGAAAACGGGACCGCCTCACTAAAATGGGGGCGAGTTCGGGAATAAACAGGTCGATTTTGTAGGGCGTGGTCCGGGCTGCCGCCGACTTGTCGCGCCGCTGCGCGGCGCTACCGGTTCGTAGGCTCGTTTTTCCGCCACTCCTGGCCGGTTGCGCCGCAAATTCGTCACGGGTTTGCCGCGCTTTTTACGTCGCTTCTGCCCGCTTACCGTCGCGTTCCTTGTCATTTCCCGTTCGGACCCGACAGCGCCGCCGGGTTGTGAGTCCCCTGCCCGTTTCTCGATTTACAGCGTTTTCGCGGCCTCATTCAAACCACTGCGTAGCCGCTTCCAGCGTTTCCTGCCGCCGACGTCCGTTTCACGGTCGCGTGCGGCCAGCCCCCGTTTAGCCCTTCAGCGTCTGCTCCAGCACGTGCAGTTCGTGATTCAGCTGCGCGTCCTTGCTGCGCTCGTCGGCGATCTTGCGCACCGCGTGCAGCACCGTCGTGTGGTCGCGCCCGCCGAAAAGCTCGCCGATTTCCGGCAGACTCTTCTGCGTCAATTCCTTCGCCAGGTACATCGCGATCTGCCGCGGCCGCGCGATGTTCGCCGGACGCTTCTTCGAATACATGTCCGCGACCTTGATGCTGTAGAAGTCGGCGACCGTTTTCTGGATGTTTTCCACCGAAATCTGCCGGTTCTGCACCGTCAGCAGGTCTTTCAGCGCTTCCTTGGTCAGTTCGATCGTGATTTCGCGGCCGTGGAACTTCGAATACGCGAGGATCTTGCGCAGCGCGCCCTCGAGCTCGCGCACGTTCGAGCGGAGATGCTTCGCGACGAAGAACGCGACGTCCTCATTCAGGCTCACGAACTCCGATTGCGCCTTGCGCATCAGAATCGCGACGCGCATTTCGAGTTCGGGCGGCTCGATCGCTACCGTCAGGCCGGAGTCGAAGCGCGAGATCAGGCGATCGTCGATACCCGAGATTTCCTTCGGATACGTATCGCTCGTGATGATCACTTGCGCCTTGTTGGCGACCAGCGCCTCAAAAGCGTAGAAGAATTCCTCCTGCGTGCGCGACTTGCCCGAGAAGAACTGAATATCGTCGATCAGCAGCAGGTCGAGCGAGTGGTAGTAGCGCTTGAAGTCGTCGAACGCCTTGCGCTGGTACGCCTTCACGACATCGGACACGTACTGTTCCGCGTGGATGTAGCGAATCCGCGCGCCGGGTTTGTCCATCAGCAACTGATTTCCGATAGCATGGATCAGGTGTGTCTTGCCGAGGCCCACGCCACCGTACAGGAACAGCGGGTTATACGAAATGCCGGGGTTGTCGGCGACCTGGATCGCCGCGGCGCGCGCGAGCTGATTCGCCTTACCGGTCACGAAGTTGTCGAAGGTCAGCACGGGGTTCAGCTTCGAGCGCTCGTACATCGAGTCGCTCTCGCTGGATGCCGTGGCGCCCACGCCTTGGCCTGGGCGCCACGTGCGGCGTCCGGCGGCGGCTTCGTTCGCGTCCAGGCTCGGCAGATCGAGATCTGCAACGTCCTCGGCGGCGCTGCGCGAATTCGCGTTTTGCGCTGCGAATCCCGCAGCCGCGGCTGCGGGATTCGCGCGCGCGGCATGCGCGGCGTGCACGGCGCCGACAGCCGCATCGACGGCCGCGACGCCACCGGCATTACCGCCCTGCGGCGCGGCCGAAGCCGGGCGTGCCGACGACGGAGCCGGCGCCGCGGCCGTTGGGCTACGCATGCCGGCCTTCGGATCCAATACGAATTGCACGTCCACCGGCACATGCCAGAAATCGCGGGCCATATCCGCGATGCGGCCGGAGAACTGGCTCTTGACCCAGTCGAGCTTGAAGCGGTTCGGCGCGGCAATGCTCAACGTGTTCGCATCGGCGTCGAAGGCGACCGGGGCCAAGGGTTTGATCCACGTCACGTACTGCTGGGGCGTAAGCTCACGCTCCAGCAATGCGGAACAGTGTTGCCAGAATTCGTTCATCAAGTTGCTATCGTTATGGTGTGCACGGCGGTCGCCGCTGCCCCTGTCGCGCACGCGCAACAAGGCCCTGAGCAGCCAGGCGTAACGGCCCCAGGCGCCTGTGCCACAAGGGTCTGCGGGACAAGCGTGCCGGAGCGGCGTGCAACATTTTTGGGAAGTAAGGCGAGATTCTAACGCCAAAACGAACCCGAAAGTGAGTTATCCACAGGGACCGATCGCTTGGGCCGGCAACCCCCGGCTGCGCCAGACGACGGCTAAACTATTGACGGCCAACGGAAAACCAGTTTAAATAGCGGGTTCCGCGAAAACCAATTTCAGTAAACCACCGGCCATTGCGCTTTCAGCGATGATCGCGCGGTTTTTTTCGATCAAGTGAGAGCAACATGAAACGTACTTACCAACCTTCCGTTACCCGTCGCAAGCGCACCCATGGCTTCCGCGTTCGCATGAAGACCGCTGGCGGCCGCAAGGTCATCAACGCACGTCGCGCGAAGGGCCGCAAGCGCCTCGCGATCTAAGGTAAGCGGATTGCGCGCTGTGACCGAAACCCGCGGCGAAGCGGGAGCGGCCGGGGCGCAGCAACCGGGCTCGGTTCCGTTGCGAGCGCAAGCCGCCTTCCCCAAAGCCGCAAGGCTGCTAAAAACGGATGAATTTTCATCCGTTTTTCGTTTGCGGCCGTGGCGCCGTACCGCACACTTCGTCGTGTACGGCCGGCCCACCGGCAACGAGGCGCGTCTTGGCCTCGTGATCGGTAAGAAGTATGCGCCGCGCGCGGCTACGCGGAATCTGGTGCGCCGGATCGCGCGCGAAGCCTTCCGGCTGCGTCGCGCGGAATTCGGCGGTTGGGATGTGCTGCTGCGTCTACACGCGCGTTTCGACAAAAAAGCTTTGCCGAGCGCGTCGTCGTCGCCGTTGAAGGCGCTGTGCCGCAGCGAAATCGAGGCGCTGCTCGACAAGGCAGCGCGCGAAATTACCCGTCGTCAGGCGCCGCCCGCGGAGGCGCCCAGGACGGAATGACGCAGTGACCGCCCGCACCACGGTCGCCGCAACGGGCGTTGCGCCGGCAGCTTCAGAGCGCGGGCGTCGTCCTGTACTTCACGTTGCGCGGCGCCGTACGGCCGCACCTGCCATGCAAACGGTACTCTTCGCTTTATTGCGCTTTTACAAGCTTGCCGTGAGCCCCATGCTCGGCAACCGGTGCCGTTTTTACCCTTCCTGCTCTGATTACGCGCGCGAGGCAATCCAGTATCATGGCGCCGCGCGCGGGACTTATCTCGCCGTGAGGCGTGTTTGCCGCTGCCACCCGTTTTCCGCGGGCGGCATCGATCTCGTCCCGCCACCCACTTCTGAAAAGCGCTGACGCGCCGTTCCATCGACACTGAGACAACGCATGGATATCAAACGCACCGTCCTATGGGTCATCTTTTTCATGTCAGCTGTCATGCTGTTCGACAACTGGCAACGCGACCACGGACGCCCGTCGATGTTCTTCCCGAGCACGACGCCGACCCAGACCGCCGGCAGCGCCGCGCCGGGCACCACGACACCGGGCACCCAGCCGGCCAATCTGCCGGCCACCAACGCGGCCGCGCCGGGCAACGCGCCAGCGGCCGAGCAATCGCAGCTCGTGAAGTTCGGCACCGACGTCTATAGCGGCGAAATCGACACCCGCGGTGCCACATTGTCGCGCCTGTCGCTCGTCAAGCAGGGCGACGGCAAGCAGCCGGATCTCGTGATCACGCTGTTCGACAAAACGAACAATCACACGTATCTGGCGCGCACTGGCCTGCTCGGCGGTGACTTCCCGAATCACAACGACATCTTTACGCTGATGCCGAATCAGCCGACCCATCTGGCCGACGGCCAGAACTCGTTCCAGATGAGCTTCGAGTCGCCGGAAAAGGGCGGCCTCCGGGTCATCAAGACGTATACGTTCACGCGCGGCAGCTACGTGATCGGCGTCGAGACGAAGGTCCAGAACGTCGGCACCACGCCGGTGACGCCGCAGATCTATATGGAGCTCGTGCGCGACGACCAGCCGGTCGAAACGCCGCGCTTCTCGCACACGTTCATCGGACCGGCTGTCTACACGAACGAGCATCACTTCCAGAAGATGACGTTCAGCGATCTCGACAAGAACAAGGAAAACTTCGCGACGTCGGCCAACGACGGCTGGGTCGCGATGGTCCAGCACTACTTCGCGTCGGCCTGGATTCCGCAGGAAGGCGTGAAGCGCGAGTTCTACGCCGAGAAGATCGATCCGTCGCTGTATCGCGTCGGCATGAAGGAGGCGATGCCGACCATTCAACCGGGCCAGACCGTCAGCGTGTCCGCGCGTCTGTTCGCCGGTCCGGAAGAAGAAAAGATGCTCGCAGGTATCGCGCCGGGTCTCGATCTGGTGAAGGACTACGGCTGGGTCACGATCATCGCGAAGCCACTGTTCTGGCTGCTGTCGAAGATCCACAGCTATGTCGGCAACTGGGGCTGGTCGATCGTGCTGCTCACGGTGCTGATCAAGGCGGTGTTCTTCCCGCTGTCGGCCGCGAGCTACAAGTCGATGGCGCGCATGAAGGCGATCACGCCGCGCATGCAGGCGTTGCGCGAGCGTTTCAAGGGCGATCCGCAGAAGATGAACGCGGCGCTGATGGAGCTGTACAAGACCGAGAAGGTCAATCCGTTCGGCGGCTGTCTGCCGGTCGTGATCCAGATCCCGGTGTTCATCTCGCTGTACTGGGTGTTGCTGTCGTCGGTGGAAATGCGCGGCGCGCCGTGGATTCTATGGATCCATGATCTGTCACAGCAGGACCCGTACTTCATCCTGCCGATCCTGATGGCCGTGTCGATGTTCCTGCAGACCCGCTTGAACCCGACGCCGCCGGACCCAGTCCAGGCGAAGATGATGATGTTCATGCCGATCGCGTTCTCGGTGATGTTCTTCTTCTTCCCCGCAGGTCTCGTGTTGTACTACGTCGTGAACAACGTGCTGTCGATCGCGCAGCAGTACTACATCACGCGGATGATGGGCAGTTCGAAGGCGAAGCCGGCCTGATGTTCCGTCCGGTGGCGGCCCGCAGGGCCGCCGTGACGCAAGCTCAAAACGAAAAGCCGCCCGGTGCGAACCGGGCGGCTTTTTTTATGGTGCGGTTGTAGGAAATGCGGCGGGCGGCTGCGCTTGAGTTTCGTCGTTCACTCTTCGTCGGAATCTTCGCCGTAAAAACGCACGATCATTTCCTCGACCAGATTCCGGTCCTTCGGGGTCAACGATGCGATCTTCGAAGCGAGTTCGATCGTTTCGGGTGTCGGCGGATATTTTTCGCCACGTGCCATCGGTCGTGCGCTGGCGCCGGGCGGTGGTCCGTAATGGAGCCAGTGCTCCTTGACGTTCAACCATTCGGCGAGCGTGCGCAACTTGTCCGGCTTCGGGATCGTCGTGCCCGTCAGCCATTTGTGTGCGGTCTGGGGCGTCACGGGCCGCTCGCCGTAATAGCGAAGATTGAATTGCTCGGCGAGTTTGGTCCCGCCGCGGATTTTCAGCGGCTCCAGCAGATCCTTCAGCCTCTTGGCGAAGGCGGCTTTTTCTTTGTCGGTCGGCATGGGCCAGATTGTGCAATTCGGAGTTCAGCCAGTTGACAACCGATCAAGCTTTGTTTTCTCTTATTTGAGATAGTTTTAGCTTGCAGCGCGCGCCCCATAACGCATTGCGCGAATTTGATTTTTTTCATCTCTCGACTGCCAGGCTTGGCTTTGCCTGAACTGCAGTTCCTGCCGAGTCTCAATAATTCCCAAGTAGCGCGGTAATGATCCTAGCTTAATTGGGATAAATCTGAGTTGTTCAAACGATAGGGGCGAACGGGCACGTCATCCGCTTCGCGTCCTTGTCGCCAGCCCTTCCGTGCGAGGCGCGCGCGTTACAATGCCTCGCGCCGGCTCGACCGACGCGGCCCTGCCCTTCCCCTCCCGTTCCGCCCGACTTCACATGCTCACGACCGACTCCGATTCCATCGTTGCCATTGCTACCGCGCCCGGCCGGGGAGGCATCGGCGTCGTGCGGATTTCGTTCGGCCGCGCTGGCGCGGCGGCGGCCCAGCCGTTGATGCAGGCCCTCACTGGCCAGACGCTCGCGGCGCGGCGCGCGAGCTACGTGCCGTTTCTCGACGCGAGCGGCAATCCGCTCGATCGCGGCATCGCGCTGTACTTTCCGGCGCCGCATTCGTACACCGGCGAGCACGTGCTTGAACTGCAAGGCCATGGCGGCCCGGTCGTGCTGCAATTGGTCCTGCAGCGCTGCATCGACGCCGGCCGCGCGTTCGGTCTACGGCTCGCCGAGCCCGGCGAATTCACGCGTCGTGCGTTTCTGAACGACAAGCTCGACCTCGCGCAGGCCGAGGCCGTCGCCGATCTGATCGAGGCAAGCACCGAGGCCGCCGCGCGTTCGGCCGGCCGCTCGCTCGACGGCGCGTTCTCGCGCGACATCCACGCGCTGGTCGAAGAGGTGATCACGCTGCGGATGCTGGTCGAAGCGACGCTCGACTTCCCGGAAGAGGAAATCGACTTCCTCGAAGCCGCCGACGCGCGCGGCAAGCTCGTGCGCATACGCGAGCGTCTCGCGCACGTGCTGAGCGAGGCGCGCCAGGGCGCGTTGCTGCGCGAAGGTTTGTCGGTCGTGCTGGCGGGGCAGCCGAACGTCGGCAAGTCGTCGTTGCTGAATGCGCTCGCCGGCGCCGAACTCGCGATCGTCACGCCGATCGCCGGCACGACGCGCGACAAGGTCGCGCAGACGATCCAGATCGAAGGCATCCCGCTGCACGTGATCGACACGGCCGGCCTGCGCGAGACCGAGGACGAGGTCGAGAAGATCGGCATCGAGCGCACGTGGGGCGAGATCGAGCGCGCGGACGTGGTGCTGCATCTGCTCGACGCGCGCGCCGGAATGACGGCCGGCGACGAAACGATCGCCGGACGCTTTCCGCGCGGCGTGCCTGTCGTCCGCGTGCTGAACAAGACCGACCTGACAGGGCTCGCGCCCGCGACGCAGGCGCTCGACGCCGACCTCGAACTTAGCGAGGTGCGGCTGTCGGCGAAGAAGGGTGACGGCGTCGCGCTGCTGCGCGACGAACTGCTGCGGATTGCCGGCTGGCAGGCGGGCGCGGAGAGCGTCTATCTCGCGCGCGAGCGGCACCTGATCGCGTTGCGCGCGGCCGACGAGCATCTGGCGACCGCCGCCGTGCATGCGGAGCAGAACGCGCAGGCGCTCGATCTGTTCGCTGAGGAATTGCGGCTCGCGCAGGATCAACTGAACTCGATCACCGGTGAGTTCAGTTCGGACGATCTGCTCGGCGTGATTTTCAGCCGATTCTGTATCGGCAAGTAACGCCGAACTTGTGCGTCGCCGCAATACGGCCGTCATATAGGCTCTCGCGGCCGAACCGGCGCCGCTGCCGCACACGCGAAAATCGCACTCCGTCGACCAAAAACCCGCCGGATTTTTGGTACACAACCGGGCAAAGGTTTAGAATCCAGCTGTCCGAGCCTAAACGTACAGCGTCCCCAAAGCATGCCCCGCCTCGCCACCCCGCTCACCGAATCCGAGATCCGCGCGCTAGAACCGCGCGCGACCCGCTACTGCGTCGCCGACGGCAACGGCCTCGTGATCGAGGTCATGACGACCGGCACCAAGGTCTGGCGCTTCCGCTATACGTTGAACGGCAAGCGTCAGCCGCTCGCGACCATCGGCGATTACCGGATGATTTCGCTGCGCGTCGCGCGCGCGAAGGCGCAGAGGTACGCGGCTCTCGTCGCGCAGGGCATCTCGCCGGTCGCAACCGCGCGGCGCGATCGCGGTGCCGAGAGCAAGGCCGACGTGCTGCGCGAAGCGGCCGAGCTTTATCTCGCGACGGCGCTCGCCGGCAAGTCGGATGAATATCGCCGCACCACGCGGCGCGCGCTCGACAAGGACGTGCTGCCCGCGATCGGCAACAAGCCGATCGGCGCGGTCACCGCTGACGACGTCGTCGCGATCTGCGAGCGCATCAAAAGCCGCGGCTCGCCGAAAATGGCGCTGCACACGCGCAACGTCGTGAAGCGCCTGTACGCATACCTGATCGCGCGCCAGCTCGCGACCGGCAATCCCGCGGAAGTCGTACCGGCGCGCTTGATCGCGACCTTCGACAGCCGCACCCGCGTGCTGTCCGGCGCCGAGATCGGTGTCATGCTGCGCACGATCGACACATCCAATATCCGCCGTCCGCTGAAGCTCGCGCTGCATCTGCTGGTGCTGACGATGGCACGCAAAGCGGACCTCGTCGAATCGACATGGGTCGAGTTCGATCTCGACAACGCGCTGTGGACGATCCCCGCCGCGCGCCTGAACGCGCGCGAGGACCGCGTCGTCCGTTTGCCGCGTCAGGCGGTTGCGCTGCTGCGCGAGCTGCAGCGCGGGCGCACCAGCGAGACGTTCGTGGTCCCGAGCGTCAGGGGCGACGATCGGCCGATCGCGAAAAGCACGCTGAACCAGGCAGTCAAGGCATTGGGGCTCGACGTGGAGCATTTCGTGCTACACGACTTTCGTCGCACCGCGACGTCGCATCTGCGCGACATGGAACAGCAAACAGCTGTAGGGGGCGACATCGCGAAGCGTGAAGCAACCGACGAAGCGGCGTGGCAGCGTCGCATGCTTCAGAGTTGGGCGGACTTTGTCGATAGCCAGATGGAAGTCGCGCGGTAGACGGCGAACGGGACGGCTTGACGGCATTGTCATGGGTTTTGGCGCCATGTGACGCTTGCCGTCAGGCCGGTAACAGGATGGTACACAGGCTAATGCGACCTCGCCCAGACGCTAAGCAAATAAAGGAAAATTCATCAAAAAAACAGGTTTCCAAACCGGGCGCAAATGCGCCTTTTTTCGCTTCTCTGGACCGTTTGACATCGTCGTTCTTTCCCCGCTTCCTTCGCCTACACTGAGAGATGGATGCAAGCCGATACGGAGGTTCCGATGCCTGAATCAATGCTCGCTTATCTGATGGGGCCCGCCGTCATGCTGGTGGTCGGCCTTGCCATCTGGATGATGTCGCGTCACCGCGACCCGTCCAGGCCGCCCAGGCTCGAGCGCTGGCTCGACACGCATTACGCGGAATGGCTGCATCACAAGCATTAAGCCGTGCCTCAAATGGAAAAAGGCCGTCGCATTGGGCGACGGCCTTTTTGTCTACGCGTTGTTCGGCTGAATCATCCGCGCATCAGAGCCTGGCCGCGCTCACCACTGCGGCTCGGGTTGCGGTTGCGCATAGCCGTACTGTCCGGGCGGCGGTGCGCCGCACGCGACATAGGCGCGCTGATACTGGTCGTAGCAATATCCGGGCGGCGGTGCCACGTAAGCCGGCGCGGGCTGGTACGCGGGCTCGGCATAGACCGGCTGCGGATACGCGACCACCGGCGCCGGCGTCAACGCCGAGGTGACCACCGCGCCCAGCACCGCGCCGCCAATCAGCGCACCCACCACATCACCGCCGTGTCCGTGCGCGGACGCCTGGCCCGCCACCGTCAAACTACCCGTCATTACCAACGCCACTGCGATCTTTTTCATATTGAGCTCCCGCCGTTCAGGCATGGACGAATTGTCGCCGGCGCGCGCGGAAATAGATGCTGCAGTTGGTAACCGGAGATTAACTCTGTAACAGGTGCATAACGCTGGACGCGTGAGCCCACGCATGGCATTGCGCTGCATTTCATCCAGGCATCGCCGGGAAGATTGCCGCGCTGGCCTTGATGCGGGCGCCGACTATTATCTGACCAAGGGCAGTGGTCAACGAGCGCCTCGCCTCCCCGCAAGCTGACGTGCCCTCCCTGAACTTCATTCTGGCCGAACCACATGGACACCTCTAAACCGCCCCAGAACGCCGCAACGCTGCATCCCGCAGACGACGTGAGCCCGCAGGCGCACGCGCTCGTCGCTGAGGATGCGCCTAGTCTCGCCAGCGACGACGCGCTCGCGCGCATCCTCGACGACCCGCCGGCGGCCGAGTGCCCGATCATGGTGCTGCTGGTCGGCGAACACGCGGTCATCGCCGAGGGGGTGCGCGAGGCGCTCGCCGACGAGGCGGGCATCGACTTTCGCTACTGCGCGTCATGGGAAGACGCGGTGCGCTGCGCCGAGGAAACGCGCGCGACGGTGATCCTGCAAGATCTCGTGATGCCGGGCACCGACGGTCTGACGCTGGTGCGGCAATACCGGCTGAATCCCGCCACTCGCGACATCCCGATCGTCGTGCTGTCGACCAACGAAGAGCCGCTCGTCAAAAGCGCGGCGTTCGCGGCCGGTTCGAGCGACTACCTCGTGAAGCTGCCCGACCGCATCGAGCTGATAGCGCGCATCCGCTATCACTCGCGCTCGTATCTACACCTGCTGCAACGCGACGAGGCGTACCGCGCGCTGCGGCAATCTCAGCGGCAACTGCTGGCGACGAATCTGGAGTTGCAGCGGCTCACGCATTCGGACGGTCTGACCGGCCTGTCGAACCGCCGCTACCTCGACCAGTATCTGGCCGCCGAATGGCACCGCGGCACCCGCGACAAGACCGGCCTCGGCCTCCTGATGATCGACGTCGATCACTTCAAGGCCTACAACGACACCTATGGGCACGTCGCCGGCGACGAAGTGCTGAAGAGCGTCGCGCATACGATCGAAGCGTGCCTCGGCCATTCACTGGATCTCGCCGCGCGCTTCGGCGGCGAGGAGTTCGCGGTGGTCGTGCCGGACACGTCGGCGGGCGGCTTGCGCCTGCTCGCGGAGAAAATCCGCATCGCGGTCGAAGACCGCGCGATCACCCATGCGGGCTCGGCAGAGGGCGTCGTCACGATCAGCATCGGCGCGGCGATGGTGGTGCCGTCGGCCGCCGAACCGGTCACGACGCTGATCGAGGCCGCCGGCGTCGGCCTGTATCGCGCGAAACACGACGGCAAGAATCAGGTGGCCGTGAGCGGCTGAGTCTGGCGCCGCCCTCCTCAACCTTCGGCTCACGCGGCCACGGCGCGCGTATAGCGCTCGGCCGGCGCGCTGCGCGACAGATTCGGCTGCAGATGCAAACGCGCGCTGTTCAGACGCTCCCAGTCGGCAGCATCGGGCAACGACGGGATCGTCACCAGCTCGCCCTGGTCGAGACCGGCAAGCGCCGCGTCGACCATGTCCTCGGCGCTCATCACGATCTGCGAAGGCAGGTTCTCGACCGCGAGACCCGCGCGATCCCAGAACGCGGTGCTCGTCGCGCCCGGCAGCACCGCTTGCAGCCGCACGCCCTTGCCGCCCACCTCGTGATGCAGCGACTGCGTGAGGTTCAACACGTAGGCCTTGGTGCCGCTATAGGTGCCGTTCAACAATTCCGGCGCCAGCGCGACGATCGACGAGATATTGATCACCGTACCGGCACCGCGCGCGATGAAGCCCGGCAACACCGCCGCCGTCAGGCGCGTGAGCGAGGTCACGTTCAGCTCGATCATCTGCTCGAGTTCATCGATGTCGGAGTCGAACAGCGTCGCGGTCGCGCCGACGCCCGCGTTGTTGATCAGCATCGTGATGCCGCGCTCGGCGCGCAACTGGTTCTCGATGCGGCGCACGTCGGCCTTGTTGGTCAGATCGGCGCTGACGGTGCTCACGCGGCGGCCGGTTTCCTTCGTCAGCCGGTCGGCGAGGCTGCTGAGGCGTGCGCCGTCGCGCGCGATCAGCAGCAGGTCGTAGCCGCGTCGCGCGAGCCGGTCCGCGTAGACCGCGCCGATACCCGACGATGCGCCCGTGACCACCGCCGTACCCTTGCCTTCGTTCGAATTGCCTTGTACGCCCTTGTCTGCCTGCGTTGCCATTGAAGCTCTCCTTGCGGGCTGCGCATGATGCGGCCGCCCTGTCCGATGAATGGGAACATCCGTGAACTCGCCGCCTCGCGGCTTTTGCGCTGATACGGCGGGGTTGACGCGCTGAGTTTAGGCGCGTACCGTTTTGTCTCAAATGTCGTATTTCCCTCGTTTCCGGACATCGTAAATGAAACGCATCGGCGTGGTGGTCTTTCCGGGCTTTCAGATCCTCGACATGGTCGCGGTATCGATTTTCGAACTCGCCAATCAGGACACCGGCGAGCCCACGTACGACGTCGCGGTGACCTCCGAGCACGGCGGCATGGTGCGCAGCTCGGCGGGCGTCGAGGTCGCGACGCGCCCGTTCGGCGATCCCGCCTACGACACGGTGATCGTCACCGGCGCGATGGAGATCGCGCCGTCGTCGCCGGGGCTGCTCGCGTTTCTGAACGACGCCCTCGCCACCTCGCGCCGCACCGCGAGCATCTGCACCGGCGCGTTCGTGCTCGCCGAAGCGGGCATCCTCGACGGCCGCCACGCGACTACGCACTGGGCGCATGCGCGCGATTTGCAACGGCGCTTTCCGCGCGCGCGGGTCGACGAGGACCGCATCTTCATCGTCGACGGCTCGGTGTGGACGTCGGCCGGCATGACCGCGTGTATCGATCTGTGCCTCGCGCTCGTCGAGAACGACCTCGGCGTCGCGGTTTCGCGCGCGATCGCGAAGAAGCTCGTGGTCTATCACCGGCGCACCGGCGGGCAATCGCAGTATTCCGCGATGCTCGATCTCGAACCGAAATCCGATCGGATCCAGAACGCGCTGTCGTATGCGAAGAGCCATCTGCGCGAGCCGCTGACCGTCGAGCAGCTCGCCGACGTCGCGCATCTGAGCCCGCGCCAGTTCAGCCGCGCGTTTCGCGACGAGACGCGCCAGTCGCCGGCCCGCGCGATCGAGGCGCTGCGTGTCGAAGCGGCTCGCACGATGCTCGAAACCGGCCGTCATTCGATCGAAACCGTCGCAGCGGACACTGGCTTCATCGACCCCGAGCGGATGCGGCGCGCGTTTTTGCGCGCGTTCGGCCAGCCACCTCAAGCGATCCGGCGTGCCGCACGCGTGGCGTAAGCGTTCGGGTAGAGAATAGGAAACCCGCGGTGCGAAGCTACGCAAAAAAAAGTATCCCGCTCGACCCGTGAATCGAACCCAGCCCAAATGAAAGGAAACGCGATGAGCTACAACGACAGCAACCCGTTCGCCAAAATCTTGCGCGGCGAACTACCGTGCATCAAGGTGGCCGAAAACGACCAGGCGCTGGCTTTCATGGACTTGATGCCGCAAGCCGACGGCCATCTGCTCGTCGTGCCGAAGGAAGCGGTCGCGGAAATTTTCGATCTGTCGGATGCGGCGCTCGTCGCGTCGACGCGCATGGCGCAAAAGCTCGCGATCGCGGTGCGCGCGGCACTGCGTCCTGACGGCGTGTTCATCGGCCAGTTCAACGGCGCGGCGGCGGGACAGACAGTGCCGCACGTCCATTTCCACGTGATTCCGCGCTGGGAGGGCCAACCGCTGAAGCTGCATGCGCGCGAGATCGCCGATCCGGACACGCTCGAAGCGCTCGCCAAACGGATTCGCGCGCACTGGCGCGCCCACTGAAGCGCAACGCGAGGCCTGCCGACGCAACGTCGCGCCCCGCATTACGGTCACGCCCGGTAACAACTGTAAAAGCCGTTGAAACCACCGATTAGCGTGTCGCGACTAGACTGCTATTGCCTTGTGTTCAAGGCATTGAGTGTGGATCTCTTTTTTCAGCCTGCCCCTGTGGCAGGCTTTTTTTCTTTGGGGACCCGCTTCGCAATCTCAGAGCCGCTCGCGCGAACGGCGTAGCGGATGCCGCCAGTCGATGCGTCGGCGACGCGCTGTCAACGGCCGTCCGTCGTGCAGGTCTCGATGCTCCTGCCACAGTTCGTCGGAAAAAAGAAACATGACGATCAGCAGCGGAACGACCAGAAAAATCCCGAGTATTAAGTGCTCGTTCACGATAGCCTCCGGGTGCAGGAGATTCGTTTTCATTGTAGAGCACCGCCTGTACCCGCATATGGGCTCGACGAAGATCCACCTGGATTCAGGCCGCCCGCGAAGGGTACATCGCACTGCGATCGCGCCCCCCTCGCCTGTCCACGCGGCTTGGCGCCGCGCGGCTTTTTTTCATGCGTTTTCGGCAATGGCGCGTTGCAAGCGTTTCACCAAGGCCCGTGAGAGACGGCTGGCACTGTTTATTTTCTGCACTTGCCTCGTTATTGCGCATCGCAGCTTTTGCCTGTGGAATGACTTTGTGTGCGACGCACAAACCCATTGATTAAATTGTATTAAATCGCTTAATTGACGCTACGCGTTTACGTGAATGCGCGCGCAAAGCTTTACCAGCTAAGCCGTGTGCGGGAGTGGATTTTTAGTCATTCATTTCATTGCCATTCGATCAAGCGTGTGCTCAAGCTTTAATCAGCTTCGACAGCAGGTGCGACAATTCGCCACTGTTGCGATCGCACACAAGATGTGCTTGTCGTTCTCATCGGTTCTCCTAAAGTGCGAGATGCGGGTCCACCGTTAAAGTTAAATACATAGCTAACCGAGATTTTTTTCGGCCCGCCCCGGAGGAACGAATGAAAACTCGAATTGCCGTTGTTTTCGCCATCGCGGGTTTGGCTGCCGCTAGCGTTCAGGCGCAAGACGTCGTGATCAAGCCGCAGCAAACGATCCAGTTCAAGGCCAATGCCTATGGCTGCGTATCGAAGGACAAGCTCGACGCCGCCGATCACCACGCGCAAGCCGGTGAACAGCAGCAGATGCAGGAATTCTTCTCCGGATATCAATGCGTGTCGACTCCGACCGACTCGAGTTTCCGCGTGGTGCGCGTGGTCGGCCACGACGTCGAGTTCGTGAATTCAGCCAATAGCGATACCGAGGGGCTCTGGGCGAACGACCGATTCATCAAGCAATAAGTACAACGCCGGTATTCCGGCAAAAGCCGGAATACGGTCGCATGCGTATCCGCTGCGGCTTTAAAAGTCGCAGGCGTGAACGCGTGAGCTAAAAGAGACGGCTTGGGCATTCCGATGCCAAGCCGTTTTTTATTGCTTTTGATACTTGCCAGGCTTCACCTGCAATAAAAAAGCCGATGCGGGTTTTATCGACCCGCATCGGCAGTACGCCTTCTCGCAAAGCGCAGGAAACCGGCCACGAGCAACGGCGCGTCAGTGCACGCGCTTGCTGCGGCGGAACTGGTCGAACAGAACCGCGAGCAGCAGGATGCCGCCGCGAATCAGATACTGATAGAACGTCGGCACGTTCAGGAGACTCATGGCGTCCTGCACCGAGCCCATGATCAGCACACCGACCAGCACGCCGGAGATCGTCGCGACACCGCCCGTCAGCGACACACCTCCGAGCACGCACGCGGAAATCACGCCGAGTTCGAGCCCGACCGACGTCTTCGGATCGCCGAGGCTCATGCGCGACGCGAGCATCACGCCCGCGAAGCCGGTCACGAGGCCTTGCAGCACGAACACGGTGATCTTGATCCGCGTGACGGGCAGCCCCGCGAGCACAGCCGCTTCGCTATTGCCGCCGACGGCCAGCACGTTCTTGCCGAACACGGTCTTTTTCAGCAGGAAGCCGAACAGAACGAAGCCGACGATGTTGCTCCAGATCGGATAAGAAATGCCGAGGAACGAGCCGCCGCCGAGGTCGAAGAAGCGCTCCTCGGAGATCATCACCGCGTCGCCGTTCGAGGTGATGTACGCGAGGCCGCGCACGACCTCCATCATCGCGAGCGTGACGATCAGCGAGTTGATCTTGTAGCGCGCGACCAGCGTGCCGTTGACGAGCCCGACCGCGCCGCCCGCGAGCACGCCGGCCGTGATGCCGACTAACACGCTGTGCGTCGCGGTGATCAGCACGGAAGCCACCACGCCCGAAAACGCGACGATCGACGCCACCGACAGGTCCACCTCGCCGAGCGCGAGCACGAACATCATCGTGACGGAGATCGAGCCGATCAGCGTGACCGACAGCAGCAGGCCCTGGATATTGCGCGTGCTCAGAAAGTCTGGGACCGTGAACGACAGCACCGCGAACAGGATGACGAACACCATCACGATGCCGGATTTGTTGATCAGGTCCCAGGTGCGCGCGGCGCGCGCGGTCAAGCCCACGGAGGCGACGGCGGAGGTCGAGGAATCGGTGGAAGGTGTATTCATGATGTCTGTTCCATTCAATGCCGTTTTCGTTGCGGTATTCGGTAAGGGGTCTGGTGGCGCGATCCGTTGGGCGATCAGCGCGGCAATGCCAGCTTGATCAGCGCATCCGGCGTGGCCTGCGCCTTCGGCAGATCGCCGACGATGCGGCCTTCCTTCATCACGATCACGCGATCGGTCACGCCGATCACCTCGGCGAGATCGCTCGACACGACGATGACCGTGCGGCCCGCCTCGGCGAGCCCATACAGCAGCCCATAGATCTCGCTGCGCGCCCCGACGTCGATGCCGCGCGTCGGCTCGTCCATCAGGAACACGTCGATCTCTTCGGCGAGCCAGCGCGACAGGATCACCTTCTGCTGATTGCCGCCGGACAGCGTGCCGATCGGCGTGTCGCCGTTGCGCGTCTTGATCGCGAGCTTGCCGATGAACTCACGTGTGGTCTGCGCTTCCTTGCGGCCATTGAGCACGTTGAAGCGGCTGAAGTGGCGGCGGCAGCTGATGTTCAGGTTGTCCGACACCGACGCGATCGACACGATGCCTTCCTGCTTGCGATCCTCGGGACACAGCGCGACACCGGCGCGCACCGCGTCGCGCGGCGTGGCGAACTGCACGCGCTTGCCCTTCAGCGCGACCTCGCCGGCGCTCGGCTTGACCGCGCCGTAGATCAGCTTCATCAGCTCGGAGCGGCCCGCGCCGACGAGCCCGAAGAAGCCGACGATCTCGCCCTTGCGCGCCGAAAACGAAGCCGGTTCGCGCAGGCCCGGTCCCATCAGGCCGTCGACCTGAAGCTGCACGTCGCCGTGCTCGCGCGCGCGATAGCCGTACACATCGGTGATCGAGCGCCCCACCATGCAGCTGATCAGCCGATCGCGATCGAGTCCCGCGCCGGCCTCGAAAGTGTCGATGCGGCGGCCGTCGCGAAACACGGTGACGCGATCGCACAGTTCGTAGACTTCATCCATCCGGTGCGTGACGTAGATGATCGCGCGGCCTTCGGCCTTCAGCGCGCGGATGATGCGGAACAGTTGCGTGGTTTCGCGCGACGACAGCGAGCTGGTCGGTTCGTCGAACGCGATCACGCGCGCGTCGCGCATCAGCGCCTTGCCGATTTCGATCATCTGCCGCTGACCGATCGACAGATGCTTGACCTGCTGCGACGGATCGAGCTTTTCGCCGAGCCGTTCGAGTTCGCGCATCGCACGCGCGACCAAAGCCTTTTCGTCCAGTACGCCGAAGCGATTCGGCAGGGCGCCGAGCATCAGATTCTCGGCGACCGTCAGCTCCGGCACCAGATGCAGTTCCTGATAGATGATCGCGATGCCCGCGGCGATCGCCGCCTTGGTCGTCGCGAACTGCTGCTCGACGCCGTCGAGCGACAACGTGCCCGAGACAGGATGATTGACGCCGGACAGCACCTTCAGCAGCGTCGATTTGCCGGCGCCGTTTTCGCCCATCAGGCCGTGCACCTCGCCGCGGCGCACTTCCAGCGAGACCTGGTCGAGCGCGAGCACGCCCGGAAAGCGCACGGTGATGCCGTC
Source organism: Paraburkholderia sp. CI3 (assembly GCF_050436505.1). Classification (NCBI taxonomy): domain Bacteria; kingdom Pseudomonadati; phylum Pseudomonadota; class Betaproteobacteria; order Burkholderiales; family Burkholderiaceae; genus Paraburkholderia; species Paraburkholderia sp. CI3. The sequence goes on along the minus strand of NZ_JBNDMI010000004.1, from coordinate 3,062,763 downwards.
GAGCCGGAGATAGGGGGCGTCGGATGCGGGCGTCGATGCAGGCGAGGGCGCGAGCGCCGCCTCGCTGGCATGAGGCCCGGTGAATAAGGACGTCATCGAAAAACCTCGAACGGAGGAAACCTGAGCGGGCCGCGCTCGCGCTAAACGCGAGGCACGAGGCGGCCCGCCGTCTGCTGCGAGAACCTCGCTTAAATACCCAGTTCCTTGCGCACGTCCTGCCAGTTGCCGCGCACCATCAGCTTGCCGGTGGTTTGCGTGTCGGCGGGCGGCTGCTTGCCGTCCTTGATCCACTCGATAAGGTTCTCGGTGCTTTCCTTGCCGTGGTTCGTCGAGCTGACCGCGATCGTGCCGTAGAAGCCCGTCGGTTCCTTCTTCTGGAACTCGGCGAACGCCTCGCCCGCGCCGTTGATGCCGACGCCGATCACGTCCGCGGCCGGAATATGCAGCTGTTCGGTCGCGCGCACGCCGCCGAGCACGCTTTCCTCGTTGAGCGCGAAGATCACCCACTTCTTGATGTTCGGATGCTGCGCGAGCACCGGCGACACCGCGTTGAAGCCGCCTTCGTCGTCGGTGGTTTTCTGCGGCGCGTCGAAGACGTTTTCCTTCTTGAAGCCGCCGGCGAGCAGCGACTGCGTCGCGCCGTCGGTGCGCAGCTTCGCGGTCGGCAGCTCATAGTCCGTGATACGCAGCGCGCCGACTTCCTCAGGCTTCCAGCCGCGGCGCTTCATTTCGTCGGTGATCGCCTGTCCCACCTGGTTGCCGATCTTGAAGGCCGACATGCCGAGGTGCGGCACGTTCGCCAGCGGCTTGCCGGTCGAATCGACCAGCTGGTCGTCGACGGTCACGAACTTCATGTTGTAGCGCTTCGCGCGCGCCTGAATCGCCGGTCCGAGACGCACGTCGGGCGCGCAGATCACGAAGCCCTTCGCGCCTTGCGCGCCGAGGTTGTCGATCGCGGCCAGCACTTTTTCGCCATCGGGCGTGCCGATGTTGACGACCGAGAAGCCGTCCTTCTTGCCGAGCGCGGTCGCGGCTTTCTGTTCGTTGATGAACCACGCCTGTTCGGGCATCTTCACGAGGAAGCCGACTTTGAGCGGCTCATCCGCGTGGGCGGACAGTTGTGCGGCGAACGGGGCGGCGAGGGCGGCGGCGGCCATCGCGGTCAGGGCCAAACGGCGAAGCTTGCTGGTCATCTACTGTCTCCTGAGGGTGAAAAGCTGCATTGATGTCGTGTAGTTGCAGCGGGGTAACGCGGGCGGCGTCAGCCGTCGCGCGAATCGGGGCGGATCTGCGCGCGGCACGCCGGGCGGTTCGCGCGAGTCGCGGTGAAAACGGTGGCGCGGCTCATTGCTTCTAGCTCGCCAGGTACGCCGTTTTCACGGCGGTCCAGAACGCTGCATCGCTCGCGCCATAGGCCGACGCCTTGCGCCCGCCGCCGGGTCCGTGATGCTCGACGGCCGTGGTCGGCAGATTGATCGTGACGAGACCGCTCTGCACGTGGCGGCGAAAATGCCGTGCGCGTTCGAGCGAGCGCGTGCAGATGCCGGCGCACAGTCCGTAGGCGGTGTCGTTCGCGAGATGTAGCGCGTGTTCGTAATCGTCCGCGCGCAGCACGACCGCGAGCGGCCCGAAAATCTCTTCACGCGCGATGCGATGCTCCGATTCGCCGATAAACAGCGCCGGCTCGAAAAAATAGCCGCGCGTCGCGCGCTCCAGTTGCCGCCCGCCGCGCAGCAACTGCGCGCCTTCCTGCTCGCCGACGCGCACGTAGTCGAGATTGCGTTCGAGCTGCGCGGCGTTCGCCACCGGGCCGATATCGGTGCCGTACTTCAACGCGTGATCGACGGTGAGTTTCGCGAGCTTTGCCTGCAACGCGTCGACGAACGGCGCGAACACCGCCCGTTCGACGATCAGCCGCGCGGCAGCCGTGCTGCGCTGGCCGGTCGCGCTGAAGGCACCGGTGAGCGCCGCGTCGACCGCGCCGTCGAGATCGGCGTCGGCCAGCACGACGAACGGATTCTTGCCGCCCATCTCGAGCTGCACGCGCGCCTGGCGCGTCGCGGCGGCCTGCAGCACGCGCGTGCCGGTGTCGGACGAACCGGTGAAGCTGATCGCCGCGACGAGCGGATGCGCGACGATGCGCGCACCGACCTTGCGTCCGCTGCCCATCACGAGGTTGAACACGCCGGCCGGCAAGCCCGCGCGACTGACGATCGACGCGAGCGCCGCCGCGCAGGCCGGCGCCGATTCGGCCGGCTTGTAGACGACGCAGTTGCCGTGCGCGAGCGCGGCGCCGATCTTCGCCGCGGCGATCGCGAGCGGCGCGCTCCAAGGCGCGATGATGCCGACCACCCCGAGCGGCTCGCGCGTCATGTCGATTTCGACGCCGGCACGCGCCGACGCGAGCGGCTCGACGAACGCGCGCAGCGCCTCGGCCGCGAACAGCTTGAACAGTTGCCCTGCGCGCGTCGCTTCGGCGAGCGCCTCGGGCAGCACCTTGCCGACTTCACGCGCGAGCAGCCGGGCCAGCTCCTCGCGGCGCGCGAGCATTTCGCTGCCGATCGCGTCGAGCGCGTCGGCGCGGCGCTGTGCGGAGGCGAGCGACCAGTCGCGAAACGCCGCGTGCGCAGCCTCGATCGCGCTGTCGGTCTGCCGCACGTCGGCGCGCACGTATTCGCCGACCGGCTCGTCGAGATCCGACGGATTGAGCGACACGCCCGTGGTCGCGCCGGTCTCCCATCCGCCATTGATGTAATGGCGAAACGGGCTGGCAACGAGGGGGACGAGCGGATCGCGGTTCATCGGCGAAAAAAGGCGCACCGTAAGTTCACAAAGTCCACGAATGGTATGAGCCGGCCTAATAACTTTCCAATCCCTTTTTAGGCTTCTCCGATATCAGTTTCGGTATGGCATCATGGAGCTTCAGAGGAAGAACGTACAAACATCGCTCGTAAAAACCCAGGAGACCCTGCGATGACGCGTAGCTATTCGAACTGGTTCGTGCGCGCGCGGCTGAAGACGCGCCAGTTGCTGCTGCTTGCCGCGATGGAGGAGGAGGGCAACGTGCGCCGCGCGGCCGACGTGCTCGGCATGACGCAGCCGGCCGCGTCGCGCCTGTTGAAAGAGCTCGAGGACATGCTCGGCGTGAGCCTGTTCGACCGCACGCCGCACGGTATGCATGCGACGCTGTACGGCGAGGTGATGATCCGCCACGCGCGCATGGTGCTGTCGAACCTGAGCCAGGCGCACGACGAAATCTCGGCGCTGCGCTCGGGGCTCGCGGGTCAGGTGCGTATCGGCGTGATCGCCGCGGCCGCCGCGACGATGGTGCCGCGCGCGATCGCGAGCGTGAAGGAGCGTTATCCGCAGTTGCAGATCTGGACCGAGGTCGAGACCTCCGACGTGATGCTGCCGCGGCTCGCCGAAGGCGATCTCGACATCATGATCGGCCGCGTGCTCGAAAGGCAGAACCAGTTCAAGACCGACGTGCGCTACGAACCGCTCGCCGACGAACCGCTGTGCGTGGTCGCGCGTCCCGGCCATCCGCTCGAAAATGAAACGGGATTGACGCTGCGCGGTATCGTCAACGCGGCCTGGGTGCTGCATCCGCCGGGCAGCGTGCTGCGCCATCGCTTCGATCTGATGTTTTCGCAGATCGGCCTGAATCCGCCGCAGAACGTCGTCAATACCAACAACTTTCTCGCGATTTCGAGCCTGCTGCTGCAAAGCGACATGTTGGCGGTATTGCCCGATGAAGTGGCGCGTCAGTACCAACAGTACGGGGTATTGAAGCGCGTCCCGATCGATTTGCCTTGCAGGATGGATACATTCGGTATCATCACGCGCCAGTCGCATCTGTTGTCGCCGGCGGCCGCCGTCGTGCTCGACGCGCTGCGAGATGCGGCTCGCGACGTATACGGCACGGCCACGGAACCCGCGGTGGCCCGGTAAATGCTTCCTTCTGTGTCATAGGCACCGGCTGACGGCGCGGGAGGAACATCCGATGTACAGCAAACACAAGAAACGGCAACGCGCCGTCGACGATTCATTTTCGCTGCGCTCCGGTGGAGCGAGCGCCTGGTATAGCAACGGCATGGCTCTCAAATCGACGATATACAAGGCGGAACTGCAGATCGCTGACATGGACCGGCACTATTACGCCGATCATTCGCTGACGATCGCCCGTCACCCCTCCGAAACCGACGAACGGATGATGGTTCGCGTCGCCGCGTTCGCGCTGTTCGCGCAGGAACGGCTGGAGTTCTGCAAAGGTTTGTCGGATGTCGACGAACCGGATCTGTGGGCGAAGGATCTGACCGGCGCGATCGACACGTGGATCGAGGTCGGCCAGCCCGACGAGCGCCGCATCGCCAAGGCGAGCGGGCGGGCGAATCACGTGGTCGTGATCGCGTATGGCGGGCGTACTTCGGAAATCTGGTGGCAGGGCGTGCGCAACAAGGTCGAGCGCCTGCGCAACGTGACGGTCTGGACGCTCGGCGAAGACGTCGCGGCATCGCTCGGCTCGCTTGCCGAACGCACGATGCGGCTGCAATGCACGGTGCAGGACGGCGAAGCATGGCTCGGCAGCGCCGAAGCCGATGCGGTGAAGATCGACTGGACCGTACTGAAGGCGCCCGCCGATGCGTGACGGCTCAGGTCTGAATCAGTTTTTGCGCCGCTTCGTTCTCGCATTCAGAGCGACGTGACCCGCGCCGCTTCCGGCGCCCCCTTCAGCTCGACCATATTGCCCTCCGGGTCGAACAGATACAGCGACGGCCCGAATCCGTCCGCACCATAACGCACTCCCTGTTCGCCGAGCCGCGCGCCATGCGCGCTCAGATGCGCCTTCAACGCGTCGGCGTCGAACGACTCGACGCGCAGACACAGGTGGTCCATGTTGCGCCCCGTGCCCGCCGCGCCGTTTTCCGCGCGATCGAGCTTCGCGCCGACCTGCAGCAGATCGATCAGTGATCGGCCCGCGCGCAGTTGCGTGAGGCCGAGTTCGCGCTGCTCCTTTTCAACGCTGCAACCGAGTACGTCGCAGTAAAAGCGCGCGAGGGTTTCGACGTGCGTCGCCCGGATCACGACGTGGTCGATCTCGCGAATGTGGATTTTCATGTCGAACGCCCTTTCGCTAGTTCGGAGAACCGATTAGGAAGTGTAGGAGAAAGGAAAGGGCGGGGTGGATCGGCGGGAAGTCGTGGGCGAACCGGACCAAATGCGGACCAGGCGCGGACAAAAAACGCAGGCAAAAAAAAGCCCGCTCAAGTGGAGCGGGCTGAATCCATATCAGGAGGAGACATGGAGGAGACAAGCACTAATATACACATCGGCTTGGTGCGACGCAATAACTTTTTAAGGGAAAACCCGATATCGTGCGAAATTGCCGCACTTTGAGGCAAAACGTCCGGCCGCAGGGCATTCCAAGGCGCTTCGGATTGCGATTTGCCGGGTTTGACCCCACTACGGGTACGGACAAGCGCGTCCGAATGACAGAGCAAGATCCGGCGCGTACTGTGTAGCGTTCGGGCCTAGATTGATGAGCATCGACACTGCCTGCCCATCCGGGCCCCAGGACATCATGAACGCCACCACTCGCCATTCCGCCCCCATGCGCGCCGCCGCCGACGTCGACACCACCCAGTGGCGCACCGACGACGAACGCTGGGACGCCGTCACCCACCGCGACCGCGATGCCGACGGCGCATTCTTCTACGCGGTCAGGACGACCGGCGTGTTCTGCCGGCCGTCGTGCGCGTCGCGCGAGCCGCGCCGCGAAAACGTCGCTTTCTTCACCGATGCCGCCGCCGCGCGCGCCGCGGGCTTTCGCGATTGCAAGCGCTGCCAGCCCGGTGGTCTGCCGCGCGAGCTCGACATCGTCGCCAGGGCGTGCGCCGCGCTCGACGCCGATCCGCAGCAGCGCCTCACGCTCGCGCAATTGAGCGATGCCGTGCACGTGAGCCCGTTCCATTTGCAGCGCCTGTTCAAGCGCGTGGTCGGCGTCTCGCCGCGTCAGTACCAGGCCGCGCAGCGCGGCGCCGCGTTGCGCGATGCGCTGCAGGGCGGCGCCGACGTTACGCGCGCGACGCTCGACGCCGGTTTCGGCTCGCCGTCGCGAATGTACGACAGCGCGCCGGCCGAGCTCGGCATGGCGCCGTCCGCGTATCGCCGCAAGGGCGCGGGCCTGACGGTGCGCTATGCGAGCGCGCCGACCTCGCTCGGCTTCGTGCTGGTCGCCGCGACTGACAAGGGCATCTGCAAGATCGGTTTCGGCGACGACACCGCGCTGCTGATCGACGAATTGCGCGGCGAGTTCGCGAATGCCGAGCTGCGCGAAGACGCCGGCCGGCTCGCGCCGTTCATCGCACAGATCGACGCGTATCTGCGCGGCACGCGCCAGGACTTCGAGTTGCCGCTCGATATCGCGTCGACCGCATTCAAGCAGCGCGTATGGGATGCGCTGCGGCGAATCCCGTACGGCGAGACACGCAGCTATTCGCAGATCGCCGAGGCGGTCGGCTCGCCGCGGGCGGTGCGCGCCGTCGCGAGCGCATGCGCGACCAACCCGGTCGCGCTCGCGATTCCTTGCCATCGCGTCGTGCAGAAGGGCGGGGCGCTCGCCGGCTATCGCTGGGGGCTGCCGCGCAAGGCCGCGTTGCTCGACAATGAGGCGCAGCACGCAGGCGGCGTTTCAGCCAGCGACGCGCCCCGCCGCGACGCAAGCCGCACAGATGCCGACTCCCACAACTCCCAACTGGATCACGCCGCTTGAGCACGCTTCACGAGGTTGCAACTCTCGAATTACCGTTCAAGGCACCGTTCGACTGGCCGCGGCTGCTGCGCTTTTTCAGCGGCCGCGCGACGCCTGGCGTCGAAGCCGTCGAGGACGGCGCGTATCGTCGCGCGATCGACTGGAACGGCGACAGCGGCACACTCAGCGTGCGGCTGCATCCGCGCAAGCGCTGCATCGTCGCGAGCATCGAAGGGCCGGCGAGCCGCCACGCCGATGCACTCGCCGCGCCAATCGCAAGAATGTTCGATCTGCGCGCCGATCCAAAGAAGATCGCCGCCGGACTCGCGGCGGACCCGTGGCTCGCGCCGCTCGTCGCCGCGGTGCCCGGCCTGCGCGTGCCGGGCGCGTGGTCCGGCTTCGAACTGGTGGTGCGCGCGATCGTCGGTCAGCAGGTCAGCGTGAAGGCCGCGACGACCATCATCGGACGGCTCGTGCAGCGAGCGGGCGAACGCATCGACGGGCATCCGCACGAAAACACCGCGTGGCGTTTTCCGACGCCGGCCGCGCTCGCCGAAGTCGATCTCGCGCAGATCGGCATGCCGGGCAAACGCGTCGCCGCGTTGCAGGGCTTCGCGCGTGCGGTCGCGAGCGGCGACGTGCCGCTCGACAGCAGCGACACCGTCGACGCCGCGAGCCTGCGCGCCGCATTGCTCGCGCTCGCGGGCATCGGCCCATGGACCGTCGAATACGTCGCGATGCGTGCATGGCGCGATCCCGATGCATGGCCCGAGGCGGATCTCGTGCTGATGCAATCGATCTGTGCGCGCGATCCTTCGCTCGTACGGCCCGCGCAGCAGCGCAGCCGCACCGACGCGTGGCGGCCGTATCGCGCGTATGCCGCGATGCATCTGTGGAACGAGGTGGCGGATCGGGCGGGCGCTGCGCGCGGGGGATGAGCTGAGCGTCGTCGCGACGTGCCGATGGCGATGGCGTAGTTCAGCGCGACCTCGACGAGCCCGCTGAAACTCCGCCGAAGCGGCCGCAAGCAGCGGTTCTGGCGAGATGTTAAAGTGCCCGCTACTGAAAATTCCGCCGAACGTTGTCAGCCGCTATACCGTCTGTGAATCGTCTGGCGATACACGGCGACCGGCAACGCCCGGCTTGCATCAATGCCAAACACCACACCTTCCTGCACGACCGACGCGCTTTCGCACCGCCTGTCCGTGCTCGACTCGAGCCCGCAGCGCGATGTGCTGATACGCGGCCTGCGCGGCATCGAAAGGGAAAGCCTGCGCGTGACGCGCAACGGCCAGCTCGCGATGACGCCGCATCCGCGCGCGCTCGGCTCGGCGCTCACGCACCCGTCGCTGACGACCGACTACTCCGAGGCGCTGCTCGAGCTGATCACGCCGGCTGAGCAGGACGCCGCCGAAACCCTCGCGCAACTCGACGTGCTGCACCGTTTCGTCTACGCGGAGCTCGGCGACGAGATCCTGTGGAACAACTCGATGCCGGGACTGTTGCCCGCCACCGACGATGGCATTCCGATCGCGCACTACGGCACCTCGAACATCGGCAAGCTGAAGTACGTGTACCGCGTCGGCCTCGCGCTGCGCTATGGCCGCACGATGCAGTGCATCGCGGGCATCCACTACAACTATTCGCTGAGCGAAGACGTGTGGCGCCTGCTGCACGCCGATCAGCAATCCACCGCGAACGCCGTCGACTTCCAGTCCGACCGCTACCTCGCGCTGATCCGCAATTTCCGCCGCACGAACTGGCTGCTGATGTATCTGTTCGGCGCGTCGCCGGCGCTCGATCGGCGCTTTCTCCGCGATCGCAAACACACGCTCGAGACGTTCGACGCCGACACGCTGTACCGCCCGTACGCGACCAGCCTGCGCATGAGCGATCTCGGCTATTCGAACACGACCGCGCAAGCCGCGCTGCACGCCGACTACGACACGCTGCCCGGCTATCTCGACGCGCTCGCGAAAGCCGTGAGCCAGCCGTATCCCGCCTACGAGCGGATCGGCACGCAACGCGACGGCGAGTGGGTGCAGATCAACACCAACGTGCTGCAGATCGAAAACGAGTTCTATTCGACGATTCGTCCGAAGCGCGTCACGTATCCGGGTGAGCGGCCGTTGCATGCGCTCGCCGCGCGCGGCGTGCAATACGTCGAAGTGCGTTGCATGGACATCGATCCGTTCGAGCCGGCCGGCATTTCGCTCGAAACATCGCGCTTTCTCGACGCGTACCTGCTCGTGTGCGCGCTCGACGACAGCGCGCCCCTGCCTCCGCCCGCGTACACCGAAGCGAACCAGAACTTCGGCCGCGTGACGATGGAAGGCCGCAAGCCAGGCCTCGAACTGGTTCGCGACGGCAAGCCGGTCGCGATGATCGACTGGGCCGACGAACTGCTCGTGAAAATCGACGCCGCGGCGGCCGTGCTCGACAGCCTGAAGGGCGGTGACGAACACGCGCGCGCGGTCACCGCGCAACGCGCGAAGCTCGCGGACGTGTCGCTGACGCCATCGGCGCGCGTGCTGCAAACGATGCGCGACCAGCAGCAAAGCTTCCTCGCGTTCGGCCTCGCGCAAAGCGAAGCGCACGCCGCGTACTTCCGTGCGCGTCCGCTCGATGCCGCGCAGTCCAAGGCGTTTGCCGACCTCGCGGTGCGATCGCTCGACGAACAGGCGAAGCTCGAACGCGACGAGGTTGGTTCGTTCGATGCGTTCGTCGCTGCGTATCGGGCCTATACGCTCAATCGCTTCAGCGTCTGAGCGTTCGGACCACAGCATCCCGGAAGTGCTTCAAGCGGCCCACGTGGCCGCTTTTTCTTTGCCCCGAGCAACGCGCAGGTAACCTCTACGGATTGCGCTCTTCAAGCGTCCGCGGAATCGGCAAATACTCCGCGCGACGTCGCGATTCTCTGATCTGGGTGAAACACCGCTTCGATGGGGTAGTCCAAACTCTTATGACATGCTCCACAGGGGAGGTATCGACGTGAGGAACAAAGCTCTGTTGGCCGCGCTGTGTCTCTTGGCGACGACCGCATGCTCGACCCAGGGTCAGGTCGATCCCGATGTCATGCAGATCGCGACCAGGCCGTTGACGTGTTCGAACAAGGCCGAATGCGACCTCTGGTGGCAACGGGCGCAAACGTGGGTCGCGAGTCATTCGAAGTACAAGATCGAGACCGCTAACGACTCGCTGATCCAGACCGCCGGCCCGGACGGCGGCAAGCGCGCGCTCGCGTTTCAGATCACGCGCGCCGCAGGTCCCGATGGCACCACCACGATCGGCTTTTCGGCGCATTGCGACAGCTCGCTCGGCTGCAAGCCGAATCCGTGGGAAGCCGGTGCGGATTTCAAGCAGTATGTGAGAGGCACCACGGGCACAGCCGCCAGCGCGCCGCAAGGCAGCGCGACGCCATCGCAGAACGCGCCCGATGCCACGCATCCGGAGACGATGCCCCGTAACACGACCAGGCTGCCGAATGGCGAGGTGATGTCGCAATAGATCGAGCGGTGGCCGCAGCGGCGATGCGTTCGCCGCCGCCGCGCGTTTGCTTCAGTGTCCTAATGAAGGCCCGGTGCCTTTGCGCGGCTTCGTGATCCACACGAGCACCGCCAGCACGATAAACGCCGCGCCCGAGATGCGGAAGAAGTCGTTGGTGGCCATCATGTACGCCTGACTCGTCACCACCTGGTTCAGCTGCGCGGTCAGGCTGTCGCCGGAGAGCCCGGCGCCCGCCAGCGCATTCGTATAGGCGTTGGTGTTCGCCGAATACGTGTTGACCGTATCTGCAAGCATCGCGTGGTGATAGATCGTGTCGTTTTCCCAGAACGTCGTGCTGATCGCGGTGCCGATCGCGCCCGACAACGTGCGGAAAAAGTTCGACAGACCCGACGCGCTTGCAAGACGCTCGTCGGACACGCTCGACAGCGTGATCGTCGTCATCGGCACGAAGAAGCAGGCGACGCCGATCCCCTGCACGAGCCGCGGCAGGATCACGTGGCCGAACGGCACGTCGAGCGTGAACGTCGAGTTCCAGAACGACACGATCGCGAACACAATGAACGCGAAGCTCGCGACCATGCGCAGATTGAGCCGATGCATGTTCTTGCCGATCATCGGCGACAGAAACAGCGCGAGCAATCCGACCGGTGCCGTGGCGAGACCCGCGAGGCCGGCCGTATAGCCCATCACCGTTTGCAGCCATAGCGGGAAGATCACCACCGAACCGAAGAACGCCATGAAGCCGAACGAGACGATCACGACGCCGAGCGCGAAGTTGCGATCCTTGAACAGCGACAGGTCGACGATCGGCTCCTTCTCGGTCAACTCCCACACGAGCAGGAACGCGATCGACACGAGCGCGATCACGGCGAGCGCCACGATGAACGTCGAGTTGAACCAGTCGCGGTCCTTGCCGAGGTCGAGCATCATCTGCAGACACGACACGCCAGTCACGAGCAGTACGAGGCCCACCGCGTCGATGCGCTGGCGCGTCGTCTGCGTCTCGCGGCCACGCAGCAGCAGATACGCGCAGAACGCCGAGAACAGGCCGATCGGCACGTTGATGTAGAAGATCCACGGCCACGTGAAGTTATCGGTGATGTAGCCGCCCATCACCGGGCCGAAGATCGGCGCGCAGATCACGGTCATCGCCCATAAGCCGAGCGCGAGTCCACGTTTGGCGGGCGGGTAGGAGCGCATCAGGATCGTCTGCGACAGCGGCACCATCGGCCCGGACACGAGCCCTTGCACGAGCCGGAATGCGATCAGCGATTCGAAGTTGTGCGCGAAACCGCAGGCCGCCGACGCGATCGTGAACAGCAGCACGGACAGCGTGAAGAGTCGTACCTCGCCGACGCGTCGCGCGAGCCAGCCGGTCAGCGGCACGGCGATCGCCGAGGCGACCGAGTACGACGAGATCACCCAGGTGCCCTGGCTTGCGGCGACGCCGAGGCTGCCGGAAATGGTCGGCACCGCGACGTTCGCGATCGAGGTGTCGAGCACCTCCATGAAGGTGCCGAGCGCAAGGCCGACGGTCAGCAGCGCGAGCGTGCCGCCCTGGAGCGGGGCGAGTTCTGCTGCGGGCAGCGTGGCGTTGGAAGCCGTGGCATCCATAGGTTTGTTCTCCTCGGGCGGCGAAAGCTTGTCGCGGCAGCCTTATCGCGTGTTTCAGATACGATGCTTGCATGCCGCATCACCCTCTGCCCAGACAGATATCTGATGACAATGACGCCTTGGAAAAGCGCCTCGTGATTGTCCTGCTAGTACTTCGTGATGACGCGCCGCCGCCATCCGACGACGACCGTTGTTTGACGCATGCTTCGGCTCATCCCGGCGGCTCGTCCGGCGGTGGCGCCGGTCCGCAACCCACGTCGGCGTCTCCCTCGGGACCGTTTGCGATGAAACGGGCGAGCAGGTGAATCAGCGTCGCGTGCTCCTCCGCGGTAAAGCCGCGCAACTGGTCGTTCAGCACAGTTGCGCCGAGGTTCGGCAACTGGCGCGCGGCCTCGTGGCCCTGCGGCGTCAGCTCAAGCTTCACCATGCGTCGGTCGTCGCTGCTGCGGGTACGCACGACGAAGCCCTTCTTTTCCAGCCGGTCGAGCAGACGCGTCATCGAGCCGCTGTCGTACGACATCGCGCGCGACAGCTCGAATGGCGTGCTCGCGCGCCGCGACGACAGCATCAGAATCACGCCGATCTGCTGCGCGGTGAGCCCGAGCGGCTTGACCGCACGGTCCGTGCGCTCGACCAGCACGTTGCGCGCTTTCGTCAGGTAGTAGCCGAGACTGCTCGTGAGCTCGACCTCGTCCGCTTTGTAGGGGCCATCAGTCATGGGGTATCCGCAACATCCAGGCAAGACGAAGTTTAGCTGCCTAAGCAGACAAGTCAAATCGCATTTTGCGGTGCGCAACGAGGCCAACCGAAATACAACAGTCGAATCAATTGCGCCGCACAGTATCTTGAAATTTGATTGCATAGTCAATATTATGACAAGCAATGAGTTTCGCGCGTCCTGCGCCGTTCGAGACCATGTTCTGACCGATCGACCGCAAGCCGCCCGCCTCGCGACGCGCGCCAAAGGATTTCCCCGATGCTGTACCTCAAAAACACGCTTGGCGGCCTCAGCCGCTCACTGACCGATTCTGCACTCCATACCTTCCAGGGCCGACACCGCTGGTGGAAGCTCGCGCTGTTTGCGGGACTGTTGGTGCTGCCGGGTGGGTCGGTGGGTGTCGCGTTGCTCGCGTGGGCCGAGCATCGAAGGGGGACGAAGCGGGCGAGGAAAGGCAGCGTTGTGGGCGCGGAATCCAGCGAGATCGTGCTGCCGAAGGAAAGCTTCGTGATAAAGGCGGGAAACGTCGTCCCCGCGACGGCCAACAGCGGTAACGCTTGCCTCGCGCCTGGCGGTGCGTCGTGCCGGGCCTCCGCTGGCAAGCTCGCGTGTCAGCGTCAACGCCAGCAGACCCGATCCACGGAATCGCGGCTCTGAAGGTGCACCGATTCGCAGCGCGCTTTTCGGCACACAGTTTCGCTTCGTCTAGCCATCTGAACGACCGCGAACCCGCAGCCCCTCGCGCCGCCGGTAACAACGCGTAACCAGCGCGTCACCGCAAGTAACACACCTGCGCACCGCCTCGCATTAACCTTTCGGCTTTCAGTTTCCCGCGCTCGCGCGGGCTCATACGCTAACATTCCGGCAGACCACGATCTCGCCCGGCCGGTGGCGCCATTCCCGGTCGCATTGTGGCGTCCAGAAGGAATTCATTGCATGCAGTCTGATCGAATGTCGCGGGCGCTTGCGCCGCGCGTCCTGTCCCTTGCCGTGAGCGCGGCCTGCGCGACGCTCCTGGCCGCCTGCGCGGTCGGTCCGAACTATCAGCGGCCGGCCACCGAGATCCCCGCGTCGTTCAAGGAAGCCGCGCCCGGCTGGAAAGTCGCCGAACCCGCCGATCAACACGACCGCGGCGACTGGTGGGCGATCTACGAAGACCCGAAGCTCAACGAACTCGAAGCCAAGCTCAACACCGCGAACCAGACCATCGCGCAATTCGCCGCGAGCTACCGGCAGGCGCGCGCGCTCGTCGGCGAAGCGCGGGCAGCGTACTTCCCGACGATCGGTGCGTCGGCGGGCGCGACGCGCTCGGGCAACGGCTCGCAAACCAGTGGCAATGCGACTACGGCGACCAGTCGCGAGGGCATCACAAACAGCTTCAACGTGCAGATGACGGCGAGCTGGGAGCCCGACCTGTGGGGCTCGGTCACGCGCTCGGTCAACGCGCAGAAAGCCGGCCAGCAGGGCGCGGCCGCCGACCTCGCGAACGCGCGCCTGTCCGCCCAGGCCACGCTCGCGCAGACCTACTTCCTGCTGCGCGCGCTCGACTCCACTCAGAAGCTGCTCGACGACACCGTGATCGCCTATCAGCGCTCGCTGCAACTGACGCAGAATCAGTACGCGGCCGGCGTCGCCGCGCGCTCGGACGTGATCCAAGCGCAAACGCAGCTGCAATCGGCGCAGGCCGCCGCGATCGACAACGGCATCCAGCGCGCGCAGGACGAGCACGCGATCGCGGTGCTGGTCGGCGTGCCCGCGTCGATGTTCTCCCTGCCGCCGATGCCGCTCACCGCGACGCCGCCCGCCGTGCCTGCGCAGATGCCCTCCGCGCTGCTCGAACGCAGGCCGGATATCGCATCGGCGGAACGCAAGGCCGCGGCGGCGAACGAGCAGATCGGCGTGGCGATCGCCGCCTTCTTCCCGTCGCTGACGCTGTCGGCGACCGGCGGCTTCGAGAACTCGGTGTTCTCGCAATTGTTGACGTTGCCGTCGCGCTTCTGGACGCTCGGCCCGCAACTGGCCGGGACGATCTTCGACGCCGGCCTGCGCAAAGCGCAAACCGAGGCCGCGCGTGCCACCTATGACGCGGATGTCGCGACCTATCGGCAGACGGTGCTCGCCGCGTTCCAGGACGTCGAGGACAACCTCGCGTCGCTGCGCATCCTCGAACAGGAAATCGTCGTGCAGCGGCAGGCGGTCGACTCGGCGCGCCAGGCGCTCGCCATCGTGACGAACGAGTACAAGGCGGGTACGGTCGGCTTCGTCAATGTGCTGACCGCGCAGACCACGGCTTTCACGGCCGAACAGAAGCTCGAGAATATCGCCGGGCAGCGGATGGTGTCGTCGGTGGGGCTCGTGAAGGCGCTCGGCGGCGGCTGGGACGCGTCGCAGATGAATCGCGAGACCGGCGATGTCGCGGCGCCCGCGCCGCTGCCGGCATCGGCGCCGAGGGCTGCGGCCACGTCAGTCGGCGCGCCGTCCATCGCACAGAGCACCGCGTCGGGCACAGACGCGCCGCAAGCGCGGGTGCAGAGCAAATAATGTCCGCTGCGCTCGCCGCGCAGCAACGCCACAAAACAGAAGAGGCATGGTCGCAACTCGCGGCCATGCCTCTTTTTTCATTGCGCCACGCGCGCGAAACACGCGCCTCGGCACACATCAGCGCACGTCAGCCCCAACTCAGCGCACGAACGTCAGCGCCACCGTATCCGGCCCGCTAGGCCGGCCAAGCAGATTCAGCAGGCCGGCGAGGTTATCGTGCTGTTCCGGCGCGGCGCTCGCCGTGCCATGAAACGACGTCGATGCGGCCGACACCGTGCCGCTGCCGGTCAGCGTCAACGGACCCTTGATCGTGCTCAGATCGAGCGCCGACGACGTGCCCTGCGCCTGAAACCTGACCCGGTACGACCCGAGCGGCTTCACGAGCGACACCCGGGAGCTGACGTCGTCGAGCATCATCGTCAGCTGGCCGAACGCTTCGCCGTTGAAACTGCGCCACTCGGACCACGACAGCTGCACGTTGCCCTGCAGATCGAGCGTGTTGAATGGCGCGCCAAGCCCCGCGAGCAGCGACGCCGGCACCGCGAGCACGCCGGGCGTGACGGTTGCGCCGCGCGGCGACGCTTCGACCGTGACCGGGTCGGGCATCGCCTCGCTATGGCGCATGACCATGCGCACGCGTCCGGTGAAAAGCGGCCAGAACGCCGTGCGCCATTCGATCCGACCAGGCAGCAGCGTCGCCGCGCTCATATCGGCGCCGGCGGCCAGCATCAGGGTCGCCGAGCCATGCCACAGCGAGCCCTCGGCGTCGACGAGATTGACGTGCCCGTGCGTTTGCCGCGCGAACTGCGGCGTAATCCAGGCGGCCGGCAGTAACGCGAGCGTCACGGCCGCCACCGACAAAACGGCGACCACCAGCCACGGCAGCGCCGCACGCAGGCGCCACATCCAGTAATTCATGCGAGATCCTGTAGCGAGCGGCGCGTTGTTATTTCGCGGTCGACGGTTGCAGCGCGACCGTCAGATCGACCTGGCCGTCGTCTTTCAACGCGGTGATGTGCGCCTCGGAGACCTGCACCTTGAACTGCTTGCGCACGTCATCGACCCACGCGGTCCAGGCCGGAAACGCCACGTTTTTCATTTGCACCTGCACCGCGTTGCCGACGAACTGCACCTGCGTCGCGGCGAGGCCATGTTCGCCGAGCGATGCGGAAAGCGCGTCCTTCAGCGCCGCGCCGGTCGGCGCGACACCTTGCGCGGCCGCCGACAGCGAGCGCGCCTCGTTCGACTGCGCGGTCATCTGCGCAAGCTGCCGCTGCAGGCTGGGCAGCGATTCACGCAGGTGCGCGCGGCCTTCCTGCGCGGGCGCCCACAGCACCGACCACGCAATCGCCACGGCGAGCGCGGCGCCGCCCCACGTCAGCAGCGCCTTTTCACGATCGGTGCGCTGGTCCCAGAAGCCAGCCCATGTTTGAGCGAGTTCAGCTTTCATTGTCCGTTCCTGATGGTCCACTTGCCGGTACTGCTGTCGATCGCGCCGGTAAGGCCGTTGCGCGCGAGGCGCTTGGCGAAGTCGGGGTCGACCTTGACCGCGGGTTTGAAGGTCACGTCGAGGCGGTGATCGTGATAGTCGAGCGCGGCAATGCCGTTGACCGGCAGCGGCGACAGCGAGCGCGCGAGGCCGTCGGCGAGCGACAGGAAATCCTCCGGCGACAGCTCGCCCGCCGCCACGCGCAGCTGTTGCACCTGACGCGCCATCTGATCGGGCGCGTCGAGTACGACGGTCGTCTTCGGGAACGTATTGAGCAGCAGCTCCGTCATCTGCGTGTTGATCGCGTCACGCTGACGCGCAAGCATCAGCCACTGCACGTTCGCGCCGATGATCGCGACGACGAGCGCGGCGAGCGCGAGCACGATCGGCAGACGCAGACGCCGCAGCGTCGCGCGATCGAGGCGCCACGGCTGCGACGCGAATTCGAACTGGCACAGGTCGAAGCGGCATTCGAGCGCGCGTCGCGCGAGCTGCTCGAACGGCAGCGGACTCGCGCCGTGAATATGCGAGGCGAGCCGCGCGGGACTCGTCGTGGATTGGTTCGGCTCGTTGCCGGGCACCTCGGTCAGCATGTACAGCGACACCGACGCCGCACCCGCTAGCGCGGACAGCGTCGCGTTCACCGCATCGGCCGGCGCCGCGAAACCCTCGCCCTGGACACCGCGTGCAATCGCCAGTTCGACGCGCGGCACGCCGCTGTCGAGCGCGCCTTCGACGAGCAGCGCGGGTGCGGTCTGCACGACCGCACCGAGCACCGCGGCCACCATCGGCACGATGGACGGCGCTTCGGGCGCGACCACCGGCGCGACGCCCGGTAGCGACGTCGCGACGCTCGCCGCGCCGGCCATCGCCGGCTCGCGCACTTCGGCTGTTTCATCGACGTTCGCGGCAACTTCGGTCACCGGCGCCAGCGGCAGGCAACGCGTGACCGGCACCGCGCGCAGACTGCGATGACCGGCCGCCGTGAACGCCTCACAGATGAAACGGAACCAGCCGCGATCAATGATCGCGAGCAGGTGCCGACCTTCACCAAGCCCCTGCGGATCGACCGCGATGTGGCAGGTCTGCGGGTCCTGGATCAGTTGATCCTCGACGATATTGGGCAGCGCCTGGCGCAGCTTCGGGCCACGCAGCGGCGGCAGCGTCGCGGGCATCAGCAGCAGGTCGCGCGCGGGCGAGCATCAGCACCGTCGTGCCGGCGCGCGGCAGCAGCGCGAGCGCCGAGCGGCCGGCGCGCTGCGTGCGCCCGGTCTTGTCGAGCAGCACGAACGGCAGCTCGGGCAGTTGCCATTCCTGCGAGGGCACCGCCGGATCACGCGGTGGCAATAGGACGATCAGCGTGCTCAAAGGCCACTCTCTCTGTGGATTGCGTTGTTCATAGTTGGTCTTGTACCCGCACGATACGCGTGGTGTGAGTTAGCGGATCGCGATAGACGAGCGTCGTGCGATCCACTTCGGCGCGCTCGTGCTGCACACTGCCGTGGACTAAAAAGTAGCTCGAATTGACGTCGAACTCATTCGGATCGATCGACACCGATTGCACACCGGCGGCGGTCAGCGCGAGCTGCACGTCGCCGACGTTGCGGAAAAACACGGTCTGGCGCCGCGCGACGAGTGCTTGCGCCTGCGACACGGTCATGCCCGGCACCACCGCCGCGATCACTTCGGCCGACGCGGTGTTCATGTTGATCGCGGTGGTCGTAGGCAGCACGGTGACGAACGGCCGCAGCTTCGCGACGATCTCCGGCGTGTAGCCCGGAATGTCGAGCAGCGAATCGACGCTCGTCATCAGCAGCGGCGCGACCGCCACGTTGTCGTCGCCGTCCTCGATGCCGGGCTGGTTCGTGAAGTTGCCGCCCGTCATACCGCCGCCGCCACCCACCTGCGGCGTGCTGCTGATCGACGTGCCGGTCTGAAAGCGCGTCGCCGATTGCGACAGCCCCGCGCGCACGTGCAGCGCGGTCACTTTGGCGAGCTGCCCGCTCAGGCCGAGCGACACCAGCAGGCGCTGATACGCGGCCATCTGCTCGGCGCTGATTTGCGTCACGCCGGGCGCCGGACTTGCGACCAGATTGCGCAGATTGAATCGGGACTGCGCGTCCTCGATCGATCCCGACAGGTAGGTGGCCGCGCCTTGCTCAGCGCGTACCTCGCCAATCTGGCCGAGAAAATCCGACAGCCGGGTTTTCGCGATCGGCACGCCCCACACACCGCCCAGATACGTGATGCCAGCCGACGTATCGCCTTCGGAGCGCAGAATCAGCCGGGTCCAGTCGAGCGCGCCGCGCGCGACCCATTGCGCCTGCGACAACAGCCGCTGATTCTCGATGCGCCGGATTTGTACCTGCTGGCGCCACAACATGCCGGACACGAGGATCGCCGACAGCGCGACGACGAGCAGCGCGCTGATGATGGCCACACCGCGCTCGCGCGCGCCGGCCACGCGCGAACCGGATGCCGACTTTTTCGACGACGACGAGGAGAACGTCATGTCATTCTCCGACCAGAAAAACGCGCGTGACCGGCCGCGCGAGCGATGTTGCGCCGATGCTGACCTCGAGCCCCGTCACCGAGCGCGGCATCGGCGCGTTGCCGAGCTGCGGCACCTTCAGGTTGTTGACGGCCTCGGTCATCGCGGTCTGTACGTCGTTCATCCGTATGGTCCAGCCGAGCTTCGGCACGTACATGCGCGCCGAGATCGAGCCGACGCCACCCATCAGCGGCACCGCGCTCCAGCCTTCGTCGCTGCCGTGCAACGCGCGCCGCAATTCGCCGACGTTGCCGAGCGGCGGCGACGCGTAGCGCACCACGCGGCCGTTCGAGATCTGATAGCGCACCACCTGCAGACGCGGCGCGGTGGCCGGCAGCACCATGTGCCGCACGATCTGCAGCGCGTTGCCGGACACCGAGACCGCGGGCTGGCCTGATTCGTCGTCGCTGGCGGCCTGGCGTGCGTCGATGCGCATCTGGTCGAACAGCTGCGCGAACACGCGTTCGTCTTCCATCGCGTTCGTGATCGTCGTGCGGCCGCGGATGATCTGATCGAGCCCCCGCCATGACAGCACGGCGATCACCGCGAGGATCGCGATCGCGACCAGCAGTTCGATCAGCGTGAAGCCGCGCGCGCCATAACGGCGGCGGCGCTCACAGCGAGCGGTTGTTTTCATTCGCGACCACCGTGACCATCTGCGCGAGATTGCCGGACTGCCCAGGCATCGTCACCATCACTTCGACACGGCGAAACACCGGGTTCGGCGTCGCCGTCACATGCTCGGTACAGCGCAGTTGCAGATTGCCTTGCGAGCAATCGAAGCTCGTTGAGCCGATGTTGGGCCATGCATGCTTCAGATGAAGGTCCGCGAGCGCGTTGTCCGCGCTCCAGCCGGCGAGCAGACGCCGGTGCAGATCGGCTTCGCCGCTCGCGAGACTGCCGACCGCGCGCAGCGACGCGGCAAGCGCGATCGCGATGATGGCGAGCGCGACCAGCACCTCGATCATCGTGAAGCCACGCTCCTCGCGGCACCCGACATCGCGCATCGTGAAGAGGGAAGGGGCACGGACCGACCTGCCATAGCGAAGCATCCGCATCTCAGCGCACCTCGTAGCGGCCATTGCCGGTACCGACGATCGTCGCCTGGCCGGCCGCCGAAAACAGCGTGACCTGCACCGGCACGTCGATCGCCTCGGTACCGAACACGATGCGATCGGCGTGCGAATCCGAGCCCGGGTAACTGATCGCGACACTGGTCACGCCGCCTTCCCACTGACGCGGTCCGAGCAGATCGTCGCGCAGCGGACGCCAGCCGTCCTGGGTGCGTTGATCGAAACGGAAGCCGCCCTCGAACGGCTGCCACGCGATCGGCCGCGCGCGCACCTGCGCTTCATCGCCAGCCGATTCGAACAGCAACGCGAGACGCTGCGCTTCCTCGTTCAGATCGGTGCGCGGATTGCGGGTCATCGTGACCGCGGTCAGCGACACGAGCAGGCCCGCGATCACGAGCACGACCATCATTTCGAGCAGCGTGAAGCCTGCCGCGCGGCGGCGCAGGCGGGAGCGCGGCCGCGAAGCCGTACACGGAGTGTCCACACGGGACTTGCAAGCGGACGTGCGCATAGTGCCGGGCATCGACGATCAACGGAAATTCATACTGCAATGCATCGGTGAAGCACGCACACTCGCACGCGCCGCGAACATAACGGCGTGGCGGGCAGGGCGCCTGGCGAAACAAGCGGCCGAACCGGTGGCAAGGAGGGCGCGTGCATGAACATCATCGAGCCTGCCGGGATGCCAGGTTCAGCCTGTTCATTGCCAGGACCCGACGTCGGAGTCGTTGCCTTCGCCGCCCGGTTTGCCATCGGCGCCGTAGCTGAACACATCGACCTCGCCGTGCACGCCGGGATTCAGGTACTGGTACGCATTGCCCCACGGATCGTTCGGCAGACGCTCGAGATAGCCGCCGTCCTTCCAGTTGTTCGGCACCGGGTCGGTGGACGGCTTTTCGATCAGTGCGTGCAGGCCTTGCTCCTGGGTCGGATAGCGGCCGTTGTCGAGGCGATAGAGCTTCAACGCCTGCATCACGGTGCCGATGTCCTGCTTCGCGGCAACGCGCCGCGCTTCGTCCGGACGGCTCATGATCTTCGGCACGATCAGCGCGGCGAGAATGCCGAGAATGGCGATCACGACCATGATTTCGATCAGCGTGAAACCGCGTTGACGACGGCCGCGCGAACCCGCGTTGTCAGCGCGGCGAATGGTCGACAGTTGCATAGGTTGCTACCTCTTTTCAGGTGAAATTTTCGGCCCGGCTTATCAGATTGAACAGGCCGGGCCGTCATTTTAATGTCATGCAGTTGAAGGGCTTCAACCCACCGCAATTTTCACAATAGTCCGTACAATGTGCGCATGAACGCCATCCAAATCCGCCTCCTGTCGCTCGCGCTGTTCGCCGCTTTCTGCGCGACGCTGACCTACTGGGTCATCACGCTCATCACGTTGTCCGGCGCGCCGTTGCCGGCTGCGGCGGCGCATGCGCAGGTCTCGACCGATCAGGCCGCGACACTGTTCGGCGGACAGCTCACGCGCAACGTCAATCAGGACATCCATCTCTTCGGCATCCTCGCGTTGAGCGAAGGCGCCGCGGCGATCGTCAGCGTCGGTGGCGAGCCGCCGCGCGCGGTGTCGCTCGGCAGCACGCTGATGCAAGGCACCAGGCTCTCCGAAGTCCGCGCCCGCTCGATCATCATCGACCGCAACGGCGCCCACTCGGAAATCTTCCTGCCCGCCAACTCCAGCGGTCCCACCATTTACGTGCGCTGAAACCCGAAGCGGTTGCGCGGCTGATACCGCATGCCGCGCAAATCCTTTCTCTTCCTTCCTCGCGCTACGACGACTACTACTGCACGAGGTTGTTCAGTTCGATGATCGGCAGCATCACCGCGAGCACGATCACCAGCACCACGCCCCCCATCGCCAGGATCAGCAGCGGCTCCAGCAGGCTCGTCAGGAACATCGTGCGACGCTCCAGCTCGCGCGCTTCGCCATCGGCCGCGCGATCGAGCATCGTCGTCACGTCGCCGGTCGCTTCGCCCGAGCGGATCAGGTGCACGAGCACCGGCGGAAACGTCTTCGTGTTGCCGAGCGCGCGCGACAGCGACGTACCTTCGCGCACTCGCACGATCGCGTCGTCGATGTTCTCGCGCATCGCATTGTTGCTGAGCGTTTCGGCCGCGGCTTGCAGCGCGCGCAGAATCGGCACGCCCGCCGCGGTCAGAATGCCGAGCGTGCTAGCGAAGCGGACCGTGTTATAGCCGCGCACGAGCTTGCCGATCAGCGGCGCGGTCAGCAGCCAGCGGTCGAAGGCGAGCCGTGGGCCCGGTTGCCTGAGGGTCGCGCGCACCAGATAGACGACCACGATCGCGCCGATCAGCATCGCCCACCACCAGTGCCGCACGAAGCCGGACAGCGCCATCATCACGATCGTCAGGAACGGCAGTTGCTGCTTGGTGCTCGCGAACACGTTGACGACCTGCGGCACCACATAGCTGAGCAGGAACGTGACGATGCCGAACGCGATGATCGTGACGATCGTCGGATACGTGAACGCCAGCACGATCTTCTGCTTCAGTGCATTGCGCTGCTCGATGTAGTCGGCGAGCCGCGACAGCACCAGGCCGAGCTTGCCCGTGTGTTCGCCGGCCGCGACGAGCGCCCGGTAGATCTCGGGGAAGTCCTTCGGATGCTGCTGCAGCGCATTCGCGAGCGAATGACCGCCGAGCACTTCGGCGCGAATCGCCGCCATCAGCTCGCGGATGTAGTCGCGCTCCGACTGCTCGGTGAGCACCGCGAGCGCTTCGTCGAGCGGCAGACCCGCGATCAGCAGACTCGCGAGCTGCCGCGTCAGAATGGCCTGCTCGCGCTGCGACAGACGACGCCCGAGCGCGAGCCGCTGATTGCGCTCGCCGCGGGTGCGCGACGCCGCCGGTTCGACGACGAGCGGAGTGAGTCCCTGCGAGCGCAGGTTGGTCCGCGCGCCGCGCGCGCTGTCGGCGTCGAGCACGCCTTTTTGTGCCTTGCCCGCCGCGTCGATCGCTTCGAAACGGAATGCCGGCATGCGCTTATGCTCCGCCCGTCACGCGAATCACTTCTTCGAGCGACGTCAGTCCCGATGCGAGCCAGCGCTCTGAATCCTCGCGCAGCGTGCGCATGCCGTGCGCGCGGCCCGCTTCGAGAATTTCGGCGTCCGCCGCGTTGCGGTGGATCAGCGAACGGATCGTCTCATCGATCAGCAGCAGCTCGTAGACGCCGCGCCGTCCCGCGTAACCGGATTGGCCACAACGGTCGCAGCCGACCGGATGCCAGCGCTTGCTGCCGTCTTCCTCGGTGCGCTCTTCGCGGCACACGGGGCACAGCCGCCGCACGAGCCGCTGCGCGAGCACGCCGAGCAGCGACGAGGCGAGCAGATACGGCTCGACGCCCATGTCGGTCAGACGCGTGACCGCGGATGCCGCGTCGTTCGTGTGCAGCGTCGCGAGCACCAGGTGGCCGGTCAGCGAGGCCTGCACCGCGATCTGCGCGGTTTCGAGGTCGCGGATTTCACCGATCATGATGACGTCCGGATCCTGACGCAGAATCGAGCGCAACGCGCGCGCAAAGCTCATGCCGATCCGCTCGTTGACCTGGGTCTGGCCGATGCCGGACAGGTCGTATTCGATCGGGTCTTCCACCGTCATGATGTTGGTGGTCGCCGTCTCCAGTCGCGACATTGACGCATACAGCGTCGTGGTCTTGCCGGAGCCGGTCGGGCCCGTCACGAGCACGATGCCGTGCGGCTTGCCGATCAGCTTGTCGAACTTGCCGAGCGTGTCGGATGCCATGCCCAGCGCTTCGAGATTCAGTCGCGCCGCGTCTTTTTCAAGCAGCCGCAGCACCGCGCGCTCGCCGTGGCCGGTGGGCAGCGTCGATACGCGCACGTCGACCGGACGACCGCCGACGCGCAGCGTAATGCGGCCGTCCTGCGGCAGACGTTTCTCCGCGATGTCGAGCTGCGCCATGATCTTGATCCGCGAGATCAGCGCGCCGTGCAGCGCTTTTTTCGGCCGCACCACGTCGCGCAGCGTGCCGTCGACACGAAAGCGCACCACGGACGCATTCTCGAACGGCTCGATATGAATATCCGATGCTTGTTCGCGCGCCGCTTGCGTGAGCAGCGCGTTGATCATGCGGATGATCGGCGCGTCGTCTTCCGATTCGAGCAGATCCTCGACCTCGGGAATGTCCTGCATCAGACGCGACAGATCGACTTCGCCTTCCACTTCACCGACCACCTGCGCGGCGCTGCCGTCCTGGCGCGCATAGGCCTGGTTGATCGCCTGCGCGAGATCGTCGGCGGGCACGCGCACCACCGATACCGTGCCGTAGTTGCGCGCGATTTCGGCAAGCGCGGCTTCGCTCGTGCGCTCGCTGATCCAGACTTCGAGGCTATCGGCATACTGATGCGCGACCAGGACCTGGCCGCTGCGCGCGAAACCGTACGGCACGAGCCGGGCGGCGAGCGGCGAGGGCGCCGCGCGCTCGCCGGCGGCGGCGCCGTTCAACAGACCTTGCGATGGCGCGGTTTGCGCGGGCGTCTGCGTCACGGACGCGCTCCCGGCGATACCGTACTCGGCACCACTCCGCTGGCCGGATCGACGACCGCCGGTTGCGGCGCGGTTTGCGGCATCGTTTGCGGCACAGGTTGCGTTGTGGGCTGCGCGTTGGCTTGCGGCACGGCCTGCGGCGGTACCCGTTGAGGCACCTGTTGCGGTGCCTGCTGCGGCATCATCTGCTGGCGGCGCATCTGGTTCAGATCGAACAGGTTCAGCGCCGGCACACCGCCCTGGCTCGGGCCGAGCGGCATCGGCGGCACGACCGGATCGTCGCGATCCTTCATGATGTTGTTGTCCGAACGGTACGCACCCTGCACACCCTGGACGTAGTCGTAGCGGTTCGCCGTGACGGCCTGGGTGGTGTCGCGATCGGCGAGAATGACCGGGCGCAGGAATACCATCAGGTTAGTCTTGTTGCGGTCCTTCTGCTCGGAGCGGAACAGCTGGCCCAGCCACGGAATGTCGCCGAGCAGCGGCACCTTGCTGTTGCTGACCTGGTAGTTGTCCTGCATCAGGCCGCCGAGCACGATGATCTCGCCGTTATCGCACAGTACGGTCGACTGGATCGAACGCTTCGTGAATTCCGGGCCCGCCGGGTTCGTCGCCGCGTTGTTCGTACCGTTCACGATCGCCGAATCTTCGGTGTAGAGCTGCAGCTTCAGGATGCCGCCGTCGGTAATCTGCGGCTTCACGTGTAGCGTCAGACCGACGTCGACACGGTCGTACGTGTTGAACGCCGCGCTCGTCGTGCCGCTCGTCAGGTTCGAGTACGAACCGGTCTGGATCGGCACGTTGGTACCGACGATAATCTTCGCTTCTTCGTTGTCGAGCGTGATCAGGTTCGGCGTGGACAGCACGTTCGCGTCGGCGGTCTGCGACAGCGCCTGCAGCAGCGCGCCGAGACCCTGCACGCCGAAAATGTTGTGGATCCAGCCAACGTTCAGGCCCTGTTGCAAGTTCGAGGCGCCCAGTGCCGTAGCGAGACCGCCGGTCGAGCCGGCAGCGGCCGCGGCCGCCGTCAGGTTGACGATGCTGTTGCCCGAGCCAGTCGACAGGTTGGTACCGGCATACAAGTTACCGTTCGCGACCTGCCACTGAATCCCGAGGTTGCCGCTCGTATTCGAGTTCAGCTCGACGATCAGCGCCTCGATATACACCTGCGCGCGACGTGCATCGAGCTGGTCGATCACCGCGCGCAAGTTGCGGTACGTCGCTTCGGGCGCCGTGATGATCAGCGAGTTGGTTGCGGGATCGGCCGTGATCATGCCGCCGCCCTGGTCTTCGCTCTTCTCCTTCTCTCCGCCGAGAAAGCCGCCACTATTGCTATTCGAGCCCGAGGCGCCGCCGCCCAACGGCGAGTTCATCGAGCTGCCGCCGAGTCCGCCTGACGGCAACGGTGGCGTGCCCGACGTGCCCGTCGAATTGCTGGCGTTCGACAGACCGCCGCCGCCACCACCACCACTGCTGTTCTGGTTGAACGAGTTCGCCTCGTTCGCGCCGCCCGACGAGCCTTCGCCGCCGCCCTTGCCGAGCATGTTGCGCAGCGTGCGCGCGAGCTTCGTCGCGTCCGCGTTGCGCAGCGGCACGACGTGAATGTTGCCCGGCATCGTGGTCGGCACGTCGAGCTGTTTCGCGAGCTCCTTTGCCGCCGCGAGACGTGCGGTGTTCGACGCGCGCATCAGTAGCGAGTTGGTGCGCGGATCCGCCGCGATCGACACCTTCAGCGTCGCGTCCGTACTGCCTATCGCGCCCGGATCGAGCATCTTGTTCATCTGCTGCGCGATGTCGATCGCATTCGCATTCTTCAGCGGCACGACCGCCACCGACTGGCCTGCCGCGTTATCGATGCCCGCGATGATCTGCGCGATGCGCCGCACGTTGTCGGCGTAGTCGGTGACGACGATCGTATTGTTGGCGGGGTAGGCCGCGACGGTGTTGTTCGGCGAAATCAGCGGACGCAGTACCGGCAGCAGGTTGTTGGCCGATTCGTTCCTCAGCGTGAAGACCTGCGTGACGACCTGGTCGCCGCGCGCCGTCGGCGCGTTGCCGACGTAGGTCGGCACGCCTTGCAGCTTGGCGTCGGCCTCGGGCACCACTTTCAGCACGCCGTGATCCTGCACGAGCGCGAAGCCCTGCATGCGCAGCGCGGACTCCAGGGTTTTGAGCGCCTGATCCTCGGGTACCGCGTTTTCGGACACGAGGTTCAGTTGCCCCTTCACCCGCGGATCGACGATGATTGTCTTGCCGGTCGCCGCGCCGATCGCCTTGGCGACCTGGTCGATGTCGGCGTTGACGAAGTTGAGTGTCACCTCTGCCTGTGCTGTCTGCGCGGTGATCAGTCCAGCCACCAGCAGCGCCGTTGCCACGCGACGCAAAGCCATACAATTTCTTCTCATGGAATGTGATATCGATGCCGGCAGCCTCTGCCACCGACGGTCATGCGATGCGGACCTGGCAGCAAGCTACCGCCCGGTCGGTCTGTGAGCCGGCCCCAAAAGCGAGTTTCGCTTCGAGCTCGAGCGTCCCGACGTCCGAAAAAAACGAACAGTAACAGCTTTTCATGTCGGATTTGAAACAAAACAAGGGGCCTCATGCGAATCCTTACGGAATCGCAGGGTGGTTATTAAATTGAAAGCTAACCGGCACCGTACCTGGACGCCATTACCCGGCTTTGTACGGTCTTATGTCGGTTAGCCAACTTGACGAAGGTCGGACTGCCGGTATGATACGAGCCGTTCGACTCACTGCTATGTGTTTGCTGACGCGGGTTTTCCCCGATGCTCGACAAATGCCCGGCCAGCTTGCCGTTGCGGCCGAAACGCGGCCGGCAAACTGCCTTACCGATTCTTACCTCGGGTTTATCCAGTCCTGTTGACCGATGAAAAGTCCGCTCGTCACCGTCGCCGCCATGCTCGCGCTGCTCGTCGCAGCCGGCTCCGCGCGCGCCGACTGCTTCGACGAAGCGGCGAAGTATCAGAAGGTCAACCCATTGATTTTACGGGCTATCGCGTGGCAGGAGTCGCACAACCGGCCGGATGCGCAGCACAAGAACGCGAACGGCTCGACCGACTACGGTGTGATGCAGATCAATTCGGTGCATCTGCCGGTGCTCGCCCAGTACGGGATCTCGCAGGGCACGCTGATGGAGCCGTGCAAGAACGTTTATATCGCGGCGTGGCATCTGCGCCGCCAGATGAACAAGTACGGCAATACCTGGCAGGCGGTCGGAGCATACCACTCTGAGACGCCGGCGTTGCGGGACAAATACTCGCAACAGATCGCCGCGATTCTGCGCAGGTGGAAGTTGATGCCCGCGCAGTAGGCTTGTCCAGCGCTGTCGCTTGCGCAGGCCGCGCCCGTTTTAATGCACAATGCGGCTTCATGCTGCTGTCGCGCCGTCGCCGCGACGCCGACCATTTGGCCCCGCCCCCGGCACGCCTTTCAATCCTCCCGTATTCCGTACCGCGATGAACCAGCCGCTATTGCCCATCACCGTGCTCTCCGGTTTTCTGGGCGCCGGCAAGACCACGCTCCTGAATCACATCCTCGCGAATCGCGCCGGTTTGCGCGTCGCCGCGATCGTCGACGATCTCGCCGCGGTCAATATCGACCCGACGCTCGTGCGCCACGCGGCCGACCTGTCGAGCGTCGACGAGCAGGTCGTTGAACTCGAGAACGGCTGTATCTGCTGCACGCTGCGCGACGAGCTGCAAAACGAAATCCGTCGCCTCGCCGGCGAAAATCGCTTCGACGCGCTCGTGATCGAATCGAGCGGCATCGCCGAGCCGATGTCGAGTGCCGAAACCATTACATTCGAGGGCCACGAGGGCGCGTCGCTCGGCGACGTCGCGCGGCTCGATACGATGGTCACGATCGTCGATGCGTTCAACTTTCTGCGCGATTACGCGTCGGCCGACGCGCTCGCCGAACGCGGCATCACAGTCGACGAAGACGACGACCGTACGATCGTCGAATTGCTGATCGAGCAGATCGAGTATTGTGACGTGCTCGTCGTGAACAAGATCGATCTCGTCAGCGCCGACGAGCTCGCGTGTTTGCAGCGCATCCTGGCACGCCTGAACCCGCGCGGGGTGCAGCTCGTGAGCCGCTTCGCCGACGTGCCGCTCGACCAGATCGTGAACACCGGACGCTTCGATTTCGACGAAGCGTCGAATGCGCCGGGCTGGCTCGCGGCACTCGAGCACGAGCACGGCGGTCAACACGGCCACATGCATCGCAGCGAAGCCGACGAATACGGCGTCGGCCATTTCGTCTATCGCGCACGCCGGCCGTTTCATCCGCAGCGGCTGTGGGAGCTGCTGCATCGGGAGTGGAAGGGCGTACTGCGTAGCAAGGGATTCTTCTGGCTCGCGACGCGCAACGATATCGGCGGTTCGCTATCGCAGGCCGGTGGCGCTTGCCGGCACGGTCCGGCGGGCATGTGGTGGGCCGCGCAGCATCGCAGCGAATGGCCGGCAGGCGACGACGAGCTGGCCGCCGAAATCGCCGCCGACTGGTACGGCGCGCCGGACGATACCAGCATCGGCGATCGTCGTCAGGAGTTCGTGCTGATCGGCATGGATATCGACCCCGCCATCTGGCGCGCAAAGTTCGACGCCTGTCTGCTCACCGACGACGAATACGCGCTCGGGCCGCAAGCCTGGCAGCAGTTCCCTGATCCGTTCCCGGCGTGGGAGTTCGACGACCACGATCATGATGATGATCGCGGCCATCATCATCACGGGCACGGCGACGACTGAGAACATGGCGGACATGACCACGGCGAGAACGCGCATCGTCATGACTGAACGAAGCACGTCCCGCGCTTGAACCATATGCATGGACGAAAAAAAACCCGCCACTGGCGGGTTTTTCTCGCGGGTGTCAACTGCCCGGCAGGAATCTGCCTAGCGCTTGTTGACCGAGTCCTTGAACGCCTTGCCTGCCGTGAATTTGACGGTCTTGGCAGCCGGGATCTTGATAGTTTCGCCGGTCTTCGGATTACGACCCGTACGCGCTGCGCGCTTGCCCGAACCAAAGCTACCGAAGCCAATCAACTGGACCGCCTCACCCTTCGACACAGACTTCTTGATCACTTCAAGCAACGTGTCCAGCGTTTCACCGGTTTGAGCCTTGCTGGCGCCCGTCTGTCCTGCGACAGCGTCGATCAGTTCCTGTTTGTTCATTAAGGTTCCTTTCTGAGTTTAGGTTGATACGAACAGCGCGACCGCGCCGATTATACGTGCGCGCACCGCGCCGTCGAGCAGCTGCGGCCCTGATCCTGACGATCTCCCGCGCCGGACAAAACCCTGTTCGGCGGCCGTGCTGCCGCTCCCTTCGCGGCGCTTGCTATGATAGCGCAGCGCAAACCCAATCAGGATAAGGGTTTCGAGGAATTGCACGGTTTTCGGGCCGTTCTTGCAAGGAAATCGAAATTTTGCCCCTCAGCACCCCCTAAACGAGGGCTGAAACCCAGTCCTGGCGGGGGTTAGCGTTGGTTTTTGCCAACGCAGCAAAGCGTCTAAATGCGTCCTGATGGGTCTTTTACGGCGACTCGCGCGCAGCGCGCGCCGGCTCGAACCATCGAACCCGCTCTTTCGAGCGACCTTTTGAGCGTGTTTTCCCGTCGCGCATGACCGATCCGCTGATCCCCGCCGTCCTCGCTTTCCGCGACAACGGCAGCCCCTTTTCACCACACTACGACGACATCTATCACAGCGCCGTCGGCGCGCTCGAGCAGGCTCACTACGTCTTTCTGCGCGGCAACGAATTGCCCGAAAGATGGCAGAGCCGCCGTACGTTCACCGTGCTCGAAACCGGCTTTGGCATCGGCATCAACTTTCTCGTCACGTGGGCCGCATGGCGCGCCGATCCGGCTCGCTGCGAGCGGCTGCATTTCGTGTCGACCGAAAAGCATCCGTTTAGCGCCGCCGATCTGCGCCGCGTTCACGCGACGACGATCTCCGATCCGCTGATCGCCGGGCTCGCGAACACGCTCGCGAACGCTTGGCCGATGCTCGTGCCCGGCACGCACCGGCTCGAATTCGAAGGCGGCCGCGTCGTGCTGACGTTGATCTTCGCCGATGCGCTCGACAGCCTGCCCACCTTGCGGCTGCGTGCCGATGCGTTCTATCTGGATGGCTTTGCGCCCGCGAAAAATCCCGAGCTGTGGAGCCCGGCGATCTTCAAGGCGCTCGCGCGCGTCGCGGGCGATGACGCGACCTTCTCCACCTATAGCAGCGCGGGCGACGTCAAACGCGCATTGACGCAATGCGGCTTCGAGTATCGCAAGGTCGACGGCTTCGGCTGGAAACGCGCGATGCTGGTCGGCCGCTTCGCGCCGCGCTGGCGTGTGCGCCGTTATGAGCCGCCCGCGTCGTTCTGGCACGACGAACGACACGCGGTCGTGATCGGTGCGGGACTGGCCGGCTGCGCGGTGATCGAACGGCTTGCGGCGCGCGGCTGGCGCGTGACTTCGCTCGAGCGGCATGCGTCGGTTGCACAAGATGCGTCTGGCAATCCAGCCGGCGTATTCCACCCAATGATTTCGCGCGACGACAGCGTCGCGTCGCGCGTCACGCGGGCGGGCTTTCTGTACGCGCTCAATCGTTGGGCCGCGCTCGAAAGTGCAGGGCATCGGCTCGCGCGCGGCGATCGCGGTCTGCTGCAGATCGCCGCGGACGACGACGAGGCACGCGCAATCGGCGAGGCCATCGGCGCGTTCCGCTATCCGTCCGACTACGTGACGCCGGTGTGCGCGTCCGATGCCGAGCGACTCGCCGGCGTGCCGCTCGCGCGCGGCGGCTGGTTCTTTCCACGCGGCGGCTGGATCGATCCGGCTTCGCTGTGCGCGGCGCAATTCGCATCGGCAGGCGGCTTGCTCGAACGACGCTTCGGTGTCGACGTCGCGCGGCTCGAACGTTCCGGCGATCAGTGGACCGTCTTCGATATCGCGGGAAAGGTAGTCGCGCGAGCGCCGGTCGTGATCGTCGCTGGTGCGCATGAAGCTGCGCGCATCGCTGGCTTGCGTCATGCGCCGACACGCAGCATTCGTGGTCAGTTGAGCTTGCTGCCGACGGGTAGCGTCGCGCCGCTTGCGCTGCCGGTGATCGGCGAGGGCTACGCCGTGCCGCTCGCGAACGATGTCACGCTGACAGGCGCGACCTATGAACTCGACGACCCCGAAACGTCGCTGCGCACGGACGGTCATCGCGAGAATATCGAGCGCGTCGCGCAGATGTTGCCGTCGTTCGCAAGCGCACTCGATGCCGCGCCGCTGACCTCGCTCGCCGGCCGCGTTGCGTTTCGCTGCGTGACCTCGGATCGCATGCCGATGATCGGCCAGCTCGCCGACGAAGCCGCTGCCGCCCGCGATGCTGCCCGCCTGCGCGGCGCATGGCCGCTCGATCTACCGCGCCTCGACGGTCTGTACGGCGCATTCGCTTATGGTTCTCGCGGGCTGGTGTGGGCCGCGCTCGGCGCTGAACTGATCGCCTCGCAGATCGAAGGCGAGCCGTGGCCGCTCGAACGCGATCTCGCCGAAGACATCGACCCTGGGCGTTTTCTGCTGCGGTCCTTGCGACAGGGAACGATCGGTTAACCGGCTTCGACCATTGCGAAGTTATCTCTGCGCCCGGCACGTTAACTCCGCCCGCCCTGTAAACAAGGTTAACCAGGACTCCGGCTTATCCACTGCGACCTGTGGATAACCGCGCGGTTAACCGGCGCAAGTCGTGTGGAACCGTTGTGGACGTAAACGGGGTAACTGGGACATCGCGAAAAAGTGCGAAAAGTTGCTCGCGTATACCGGCAGCCGCCGCACATGCTGTGCATCCGGTTATGCGGCCGGGAACTCGATGATTTGTTTCGGTAAACATAGGTTATCCACAGAAACCGAGGCAGCTTGTTAACTGTTACTACGTATACATACGGTAAACCAGTAAACAGCAAAGACGGGGGCTAACGCCCCGCGTATCGGGCTAGCTGAGTTTCGTTCGAGTTCGCGTAAACCGGATCGCTCGACGCGCTGCGCTAACGACAAAACCGCGCATCGAAATCACCGAAGCAGCGGTAACGCCCGAGAGCGGATTCGCCGTTCGCGACGTGGTCGAAACTGATGCGATACCTCGAAAAAAGGTCGCTTTTTCCGTTCACTGGGAAAATAACGTTCTTTTTTACCGTTTTGCCTGCGAGTTAACGTCTTTTCGGTTAACCCGGAAAAAGCTATGGCACAATCCCCGTTTTTCC
Organism: Paraburkholderia sp. CI3; assembly: GCF_050436505.1. Classification (NCBI taxonomy): domain Bacteria; kingdom Pseudomonadati; phylum Pseudomonadota; class Betaproteobacteria; order Burkholderiales; family Burkholderiaceae; genus Paraburkholderia; species Paraburkholderia sp. CI3. The sequence goes on along the minus strand of NZ_JBNDMI010000004.1, from coordinate 3,029,730 downwards.
GCGTCGTGCCACAGCAATGACGGCACGCGCAGCAATGGAACGGTGCCGGTCAAACAGAATCTGATTCACGGTCGACGGCGTTCCTTCAGCGTGCCTGTTGCTACTGCCGCATCCCGTGTATGTGCCCGACTCCGTGCGGTTCTTCGCGGCCGTGGCGCATTCCGATCATCCGATCATTGAAACCTCGCAACGCTGATTTCGCGAAGCGCTTGCGACAACGTGCGCTCCCCGTGCGCTCGTGACGGCGTGCGTGTGCGCCGGTTCGTGTCGTCTGCCGTTGCTGCCAAGGAGAACCCATTACGATGAATTCGGCGTTTTCGTTTTTGCCAGCGTGGCCGCTTTCGCCCGACGCCATTTTCTGGGCGGGTCTTGCATTGCTTGCCGCCGGTCTGTGCGGCGAGCTTTGCTATCGCGCGTGGCGTTTACCGCGCATTTCCGGCTATGCGGTGATCGGACTCGTGGCCGGCGCGGCAGGCTTTGGCGTGATCGATGCGGATTCCGCGAGCGCCGCGCGGCCGCTGCTCGACGTCGCGCTCGGCCTGTTGCTGTTCGAACTCGGCAGCCGGCTCGATCTGCGCTGGATCCGCCGCAATCCGTGGCTGATTCTGTCGAGCGTCGCCGAAGCCACGCTGACTTTCGTGCTGGTGCTGCCCGTGTTGCTGTTTCTGCACGTGCCGCTGATGGTCGCGACCGTACTCGCCGCGATCGCGATGGCGACATCGCCCGCGATGGTGATCCAGCTCAAAACCGAACTACGCGCGGAAGGCCAGGTCACGCAGCGTCTTCTGACCTTGACCGCGCTGAACAGCATGTACGCGGTCGTGATCGAAAAGCTCGTGTCGAGCTGGCTGCATCAGGAGGCTTACGGCAACGTGTTCGCGACCATCCTGCAGCCGTTGTACCTGCTGGTCGGCTCGCTCGTGCTCGCGTATCTGCTCGCGCGCACCTGCACGTTCTTCTATCGGCGCCTGAACATGCAGGACGAGCATTCGTTCGTGGCGCTGTTCGGTCTCGTGCTGCTCGCGATCGCGATCGCGCATCTGTTCAAGCTGTCGACGATTCTCGCGCTGCTCGCCGCGGGCATCATCGTGAAGAATCACGAAGTGCGTCCGCAGTTGTGGCCAGAGCATTTCGGCACCGCGGGCTGGCTGCTGACAGTGATCCTGTTCGTGCTGACGCTGACGTCGTTCGAATGGAAGCACATCGCGTTGGGCGGAGTCGCCGCGCTGGGTCTGATCGTTGCTCGCCTCGTCGCGAAGCTGGTCGGCGTGCTGGCGTTCGCGAAGCCGAGCGGCCTGAACTTGAAGCAGGGCATCGCGCTCGGCCTGTCCTTGTCACCGATGTCGGCGCTCGCGTATCTGCTCGTCGACGACACGTACAACCTGTATCCGAACTTCGATCCGCAGCTGCGCGCAATCGCTATGTGTTCGATTTTCGTGCTGCAGATTCTCGGGCCGTGGCTCGTTTATCGCAGCCTCGCGCTCGTCGCCGAGCGGCGCGAGGGGTAAGCGTGAAACGCGCATGGGCTGCGATGCGCGTTTCACGAACCCGTCTTTCAATTCCTTCGCCTCAAACGACCTGACTCAGGGGACGCCATGTCACTCGAACCCTTCATCGACTCGAAACCGTTCACGTTCGGTATCGAGCTCGAAATGCAGATCGTCAATACGCACGACTATGATCTGACCAAAGCCGGCACGGATCTGCTGCGCCTCATCAAGGACGAAAAAATCCCCGGCAATATCACGCCGGAAATCACCGAAAGCATGATCGAGCTGTCGACCGGCATCTGCACGTCGCACGAACAGGCGGTCACCGATCTGCGCAAGATTCGCGACACGCTGGTGTCCGCGGCCGATCATCTGAACGTTGGTCTGTGCGGTGGCGGCACCCATGCTTTCCAGCAATGGAGCGAGCGGCAGATCGTCGATACGCCGCGCTTTCAGTATATTTCCGAGCTATACGGCTATCTCGCGAAGCAGTTCACCGTGTTCGGCCAGCACGTGCACATCGGTTGCCCGAATCCGAACAGCGCGCTGTATCTGCTGCATTCGATGTCGCGCTTCATCCCGCATTTCATTGCGTTGTCCGCGTCGTCGCCTTTCGTACAGGGCGTCGATACCGGATTTCATTCGGCACGTCTGAATTCCGTGTTCGCGTTTCCGCTGTCGGGCCGCGCGCCGTTCGTGCTGACGTGGGACAGCTTCGAGGAGTATTTCTCGAAGATGGTCCACACGGGCGTGGTCAACAGCATGAAGGATTTCTACTGGGATATCCGTCCGAAGCCGGGCTTCGGCACGATTGAGGTCCGCGTGATGGATACACCGTTTTCGGTGGATCGCGCCGCGGCGATCGCCTGCTACATCCAGACGCTCGCGCGTCATTTGTTGCTCGATAAGCCGATCATGCCGCAGGAAGACGACTATCTGGTCTACACGTTCAACCGTTTCGAAGCCTGCCGGTTCGGACTCGGTGGCACCTGCATCAATCCGCAAACCGGTGAACGCAAGACGATTTCCGAAGATATTCTCGAAACGCTCGAACAGATCGGACCGCATGCGGAAGCGCTCGGCTCGGTGAATGCGCTGGCCGAAGTCGGCGCGATCGCGCGCGGTCAGGTCAACGACGCGACGTGGCTGCGCAGTGTGTTTGCGCAGGAAAAGTCCTTGCACGAAGCGGTACGCCAGCAGTGTCTGCAATGGCGCGCCTAGTCGCGAAGACTTCATGAAACCGTTTGCGTGCGCCAGCTACGCGACGTTCCGACGAAACCCGCCGCGTGCGGGTTTTTTTTCGTAAGAAAATTTTTATGGTTTTTCGCGCGCGCAACCCTTCAGGTTTTTCGAAAGCTTACGTATACCAGCGTAGTAGTCGTAAGCAGGCATTGCCAAAGGCTGTGGACAACTGAATAATTTCCTGCAAAGTCAATGCGCTGGGGAAATGATAACTGGGCTCGTAAAACGGGCTCCGGCCACGCCTGGCAAGCGCAACCGAGGAAACGTTCAACACGCTACAAGTGCTTGTTGCAAAACGGTACACAGGCTGTCCAAACGTTTTCCCCTGCTTATCCACAGCTCGCGTTGGATAAGTTAGCTGTACGATTAGCCGCTGTCGCATAGAATGTCGTTTTTCGCCGCCTTCGGCTTCCAAGACGGTGTATTTTTGAGATAGTACAAACGGTTTCATCCGCGGTTGGACGAAGCTACCCCACACACGCAACGGGTGTACTCCGGCAGGCAGCCGCCGGCATTGCACCAAAGCGGTAAATAAACGAATCGAAGATTATGAGCGAAGGCGTATACGGAGAACAGGCAGCCGGGCGAGTGACCCACAGCCTCTTGCGATTGAGCACGGCGATGCGAAGCCAGGCTTGGGAATGGGCGGAAGGCGCGGGCCTTACGCCGACCCAGGGCGAGATCCTCGTGCTGTTGATGCAACGTAAGGGGCCGATGCGTCTCGGCGAAATCGCGCGTGAAACGGCGCTGACTGCCGCGACCACCAGCGATGCGGTCAGCACGCTCGAGACCAAGGGCCTCGTCGAAAAGCGTCGCGCACTCGACGACGGTCGCGCGCTCGCGGTACGTCTGACCTCGCGTGGCCGCACCGCTGCCAAACGCGCCGCGCAATGGCCGGACTTCCTCTCGAAGGCGGTCGGTACGCTGCGCGACGACGAGCAGTCCGTGTTCTATCGCACGCTGCTCAAGACCATCTATCAGCTCGAAGCGCGAAACACGATTCCGGCGCATCGTATGTGCCTGAGCTGCACGCATTTCCAGCCGAGCAAGAATCCGAAGAAGACGCCGCATCACTGCGCGCTGCTCGACCTGAACATGTTGGACACCGATGTGCGTCTCGACTGCTCCGTGCATGAAACGGCGGACGTCGCCACCCAGAAGAAGACCTGGAAGATCTTCGCCCAATAACCGGCGTCTTCCTGGGCAATCCGCTAACATGGCCTGGCCGGCGACGGCGGGCGGTATGCGCCGCCTGCTTGCCGGCTGGTGCCGTGCAAGGATAAAGTCGTTGGCGGCAGGTCGTTAGTCAACCTGAAGATAGGGCAGGCCGATGAATCGGGAAGTACTCGCCATCCGCCATGTGCACTTCGAGGATCTGGGCAGTCTCGAGCTCGTGCTCGGCGAGCGCGGGCGTCCGGTCCGTTATCTCGATGTGGGCGTTGCCCGTATCGAGGCGCCCAATCCGGTTGCCGCGTCGCTGATGGTCGTGCTGGGCGGCCCCATCAGCGCTACCGACGACGCGCTGTACCCCACGCTCGCGCCGCTGCTGTCGTTGATCGAAAAACGCATCGCGGCCGGTCTGCCGACACTCGGTATCTGCCTTGGCGCACAACTGATCGCGCGGGCGCTCGGTGCGCGCGTCTACCCCGCGACTCAGGCCGAACTCGGCTGGACGCCGCTCACGCTGACCGATGCCGGCCGCGCCTCGCCGCTGCGTCATCTCGATGGCGCTCATACCTCGATGCTGCATTGGCACGGCGACACCTTCGATCTGCCGGCCAACGCGACCCGTCTGGCATCGACCCCGGCTTGCGAGAATCAGGCCTTCGCATGGGGCGATCACGTACTGGGCTTGCAGTGTCATCCCGAGATCCGCACCGATCGGTTCGAACCTTGGCTGATAGGGAATGCGAACGAACTCTCGGGCCACGGCATCGACGCGCGTCAGTTGCGCGCCGACACCGGCCGATACGGTCCCGTCCTCGAAGCCGCCGCGTGCCGCATGTTTGGCGAATGGCTCGATCACGTCGAGACGCAAGCCTGAATGGCTAGCCGAATGGCGACGTAAGCGGCCAGCCAGGTGCCACGTTCATGCAGTAAACCGCGTGCGGTGCTATCCTCGATCGCTCTCGGGCTTTCACTGGGCGTAATCCATGAGCGCGCTTTTCTCTCCGCTCACGCTGCGTAGCGTGACGCTTCCCAATCGTATCGTCGTCTCCCCAATGTGCCAGTACTCCGCCGAACGCGGCGAAGCGACCGCATGGCACATGATTCACCTCGGCGGTCTCGCGCTGTCCGGCGCGGGCATGCTGTGCATCGAAGCAACCGCCGTCGAGGCGGACGGGCGCATCACCCCCGGCGATCTCGGCTTGTGGGACGACGCGACCGAAGAGGCGCTCGTGCCGGTGCTGGCCGCGATCCGCAAGCATTCGCACGTCAACGTGACGATGCAACTGGCGCACGCGGGCCGCAAGGCATCGAGCCACGTGCCGTGGGAAGGCGGCCAGCTGATTTCGGTGTCGCAAGGCGGGTGGCTGCCGCATGCGCCGTCGGCGCTGCCGCACAAACCGGGCGAGGAGCCGCCGCTCGCGCTCGATGTCGTCGGCCTGAACCGGATTCGCGAGGCGTTCGCCGCGTCCGCGCGGCGCGCCGCGCGTCTTGGCATCGATGCGCTCGAAGTGCATGCCGCCCATGGCTATCTGCTGCATCAGTTCCTGTCGCCGATCGCCAATCAGCGCACCGACGACTACGGCGGCTCGGTCGAAAACCGCATGCGTTTTCCGCTCGAAATCTTCGACATCGTGCGTGCCGCATTTCCTGCCGACAAACCGGTCGGCGTGCGCGTGTCGGCGACGGACTGGGTCGAAGGCGGCTGGACGCTCGACGACACGATCGCGTTTGCACACGAACTGGAAAAGCGCGGCTGCGACTGGATCGACGTGTCGTCGGGCGGTGTCTCGCCGCTGCAGCAAATTCCGCTCGAGCCGGGCTATCAGATTCCGTTCGCGAAGGCGGTCAAGCACGCAACCGGTCTGACGACGATCGGCGTCGGACTCATCACTGATCCCCTGCACGCCGAGCAGCTGATCGAAACGGGCGATGCCGATCTGATCGCGCTCGCTCGCGCGCTGCTCTATAACCCGCGCTGGCCGTGGCACGCCGCCGCTAACCTCGGTGCGACCGTCGAAGCGCCGCCGCAGTACTGGCGTTCACAACCGCGTGAGCAGAAAGCACTGTTCGGCGACATTTCGTTTGGTCAACGGTGACGCCCGTCGCACGTTGAACGAACGCATCGGCTGACGGTTGAAGGAAGCCGTGGACAACGTGTAGGATGCCGGTTGTGGCGCGGTGCGCGTCGCAAGTCGACGCGGCGCTTTCAGGGCGCCGCGTTTGCTATTCGCGTCAGAAAAAAGCCGCGCGTGCGACGCGCCTGACGATTGCCAGACTTGATTCCCCAGTTCTTCACAAGGATTCATTCAATGAATTCACGCAGGATCGCCGTGCGCCGTTCGGGTGTGCACGGCAAAGGCGTGTTTGCTCTCGAACCGATCGCGGCCGGCGAGCGACTGATCGAATACAAGGGCGAGCGGATTACCTGGAAAGAAGCGTTGCGCCGCCATCCGCATAATCCGGCTGAACCGAATCACACGTTTTATTTCGCGCTGGATAACGGCAAGGTCATCGACGGCAAGGTGAACGGCAATAGCGCGCGCTGGATCAATCATTCATGCGCGCCGAACTGCGAAGCCGAGGAAATCGACGGACACGTGTACGTGCATGCGCTGCGCGATATCGCGGAGGGCGAGGAAGTCTTTTACGACTACGGCCTCGTGATCGACGCGCGTCAGACGAAAAAGCTGAAAAAGGAATACGAATGCCGCTGCGGCGCGCGCAAGTGCCGCGGCACGATGCTGGCACCGCCGCAGAAGGGCAAGGGCGGCGGCAAGTCGGGTAAAGGCGCCGACAAGGGCGAAAAGTCGAGCAAACCGGCGAAGAAATCGAAGAAGAAATGAGCCGCGGGTCGGTGCGCGGCGGTAGCTGTCTGCGCTGATCGAAGCGCTGAGGCGAACGCCGCCGCGGCAGCCGGGCAAACCTTCTACAAATCGACCGGCGCCGAGTGCGCCGGTTTTTTCGTGGCGCGCCGTGCGTTGGCATCGTTGGCGGTGGCAGCGCCTGCGGACGCACCGGGCGGCAGCAACGGAATCCTCACGATAAAGCGTGCGCCGCCCTCCGGTGCGTCCTCGTAATGCACGCTGCCATGATGCAGCACCATGATGTCGTGGACGATCGCGAGGCCCAGACCCGCGCCGCTGTCGACGCCCGCCTCGGTCTGCCCGTCGCCGCGGAAGAATCGCTTGAACAGATCCGCCTGCTGCGAACGCGGCACGCCCGGCCCGTTGTCTTCGACGACGATCTCGGCCATGCGCAGATCGTCGATCAGCGTCTGCGAAACTGTGACCGTGATACGCCCGCCGTCGACCCGCGAAGGCGGCACATACTTCAGCGCGTTATCGAGCAGATTCGCGATCACTTCATGGAGCAGCACAGGGTTGCCGCGCGCCATCAGCGGGTCATCGTTCGACGGATCGTCGAGGCGCTGGAAGCCGAGGTCCACGTGTACCGGTAGCGCGCGCGGCACCCATTCGGCGCCGGTGTCGAACGCGAGCGCGGCCATGTCGACATTGACGAAGCGGGCCGCCTGTTCGCCCGGCTCGGCGCGCGCGAGCGACAGCAGTTGATTCGACAGCCGCACGGCGCGATCGGCCGCGGCGCGCAGTTCGCGCACGGCAGCGAGCGTCTGCTGCGGATCGCGTGCGACGACCGCCTGCTCCGCATGCAGCTTCACGGCGGTGAGCGGCGTGCGCAGCTGATGCGCGGCATCGGCGATGAATTTGCGTTGCGCATCGAGGGCGGCTTTCAGACGATCGAGCAATGCGTTCAGCGCGCCCGTCAGCGGACGGATCTCGACCGGCACATAGGTTTCGTCGACCGGCTCGAGCGACGTGTGCGTTTGCCGGTTCAGCGAATCGGCGAGCGCGGTCAGCGGATTGAGCTGCTGATTGACGACGCGCCACACGATCACCCAGCCGGCTAGCAGCAGGAGCAATAACGGCATCATGATCGCGATGAGGAACTCGGCGGCGATGCGGAAGCGGTGATGCACGGGCTGGCCGACTTCGACGACGATCGGATTACCGCTCGGCTGATCGACGCGCACCTGAGCGACCCGCACGGCCACGCCTTCGTGCTGCGTCTCGAACACGTACGCGTAATGCATGCGGCGCACGTTGGTGCCTTGCAGCGGCAGATTGTGGTCACCGGCGATTTCGGTGTCACCGGTGCTGATCCGGTAGACCAGATGTTCGACCGGGTCGGAGAACATCGCCTGCGCGAGCGGTGGCACCGTGATCGGCGCTTCCGGTCCGGCAATCTGGATCTGTTTGGAGATCGCGGTCGCGAGGTCCGCGAGCGAACGGTCGACCACGTGCTGCGTGTACTGCCATGCGAGCCAGTAAGCGATCAGGCCGCTCATCAGCGCGAGCAGCGACAGGGGAGCAGCGAGGCGCCGCAGCAGCGTGCGGCGCAGACTATTGGCGGCCGGCTGGTGCATGATCGAACGCGCGGGAAAGTTGTGACTGCGGTGGCAACTGCGGTAGTAATGGCGCGAGGCGCCTTGAGACGGTCCGGGGCCCGGCACAACGCGCTGCGGGCACAGCCGATGCGCGGCGCCGCTCCGGCGCCGTCAGGTCGCGACGCAATGCGCGGCCTTCACGACGATTATGCGGCCTGGCGAATTTCCTGCAACAGGTAGCCAAAGCCACGCACGGTGACGATTTCGACACGGCAGTTCTCGAGCTTCTTGCGCACGCGGTGCACGTAGACTTCGATCGCGGTATCGCCGAGGTCGCCGCCGAAGTGTGTCAGATGATCCTGTAGTTGCGCCTTGCTGACGACGCGGCCGTGACGCAGCAGCAGCATTTCGAGCACCGCGAATTCGCGCGGCGACAGTTCGAGCGGTTTGTCGTCGTTGAAGATGCGGCGGTCGACGCCCGACAGCCGCACGCCGCCCAGCGACACTTCCGGACGCGGCATGTCACCGTGCGGACCGCTGCGGCGCATCACCGCGCGAATACGCGCTTCGAGCTCGGCCGGCTCGAACGGCTTCAGCATGTAGTCGTCCGCGCCCGAGTTCAGGCCTTGCACGCGGTCGTTCAGTTCGTCGCGCGCGGTCAGGATGATCACCGGCGTGTGACGGTTGCTCTGGCGGAAACGCGACAGCAGCGTCATGCCGTCGATGCCCGGCAGACCCAGATCGAGGATCACGAGTTCGTGGCGATTTTGCGTGAGGGCCTGCTCGGCAAAGATGCCGTCATGGACCATGTCGACGGTGAAGCCGGCTTGTTCGAGACTGCTTTGGATGCCGCGTGCGATGGGGCGGTCATCTTCGATCAGAAGGAGTCGCATGGATTTCGCTCAATTACAATGGGTTTAGGCGTTTGGGCAAGCGGTTCGCCGGGGCGCCTGCTACACAGCCAGCGTGCGAAGCGGCGGCAGACGCGCCACGAAGCAGCTGTCGAGCCGAATCGAAGCACCGTGCCAGCCATCACGAAGTCATGTCCGAGATCAGCATTCACGAACTGGAAGCCGCGATCAACTTCTGGCGCACCCGCTCACCTTCAAGCGGCGACGAACACGTTCTGTGCAAGGAGGCAAGCGCGCTCTCCAAGCCGTATGCGCTGCTGATTGTACAGCGTCAGCAGTCGCTATCACTCGATCGTTTCGACCCGATTGCAAGGCAGGCCTGGGAAGCTTACGTTCAACTTAAGAATAGCCTGTAGAACTGAAGGTTTGCCTAGGGAATTGCCTGCATTGTCCTTTCATGGTCACCTGATTACGCGGCGAATTATGCATAAACACGCATAAAGGCCCGTAATTATTTGTATTACATAGTAATCCCGTCGATGAATGCGGCAAGCGCGATGTCGCGTTCGGTCACGCCGTTCGCTTCATGGGTGGACAGCGTGATGTCGAGCTTGTTGTACACGTTGAACCACTCGGGATGGTGGTCCATCTCCTGCGCCTTGATCGCGACGCGCGACATGAAGCCGAAGGCCTCGTTGAAGTCGGCGAACTCGAACGCGCGGCGAATCGCATCACACTCAGCCACGCTTTGCCAGCGATTCAGTTTCGCCAGTTGCTCGGTTCGCTCGTCGGAAGTCAGTTTCTGAATCATGGTGTTACCTCGCTCGTCGAACTCGCTCGCCGGCAGGCGGACGAATCCGTCATTTTTTCATGGTTGCGCAACGCTCGCCGCACGCTGGGCTGGATCGGTTTGCGATGGCTTTTCGTTCAAACGTCGCCGCCGGTGTTCCAACCCTCGCGGGTTCCGCGCGCAATCACGCAGTCGCCGTCGAACAGGTCGCCCGCCGCGTAGGCAGGTGCGTTGGCGAGCTTCGTCAGCAGCGGCGCGAAGTCGGTTTGCGCGACGTGGAAAAGTTGCGCGAAGTCATCGATGACGAAATAGGTTTGTTGGAACGTATCGATGCGATAACGCGTGCGCATCACGCGTTCCAGCGCGACGCCGAGTCGGTTCGGCGCTGCGCTTCGCTGGCTATGCAGCGTCTCCGCCTTTCTCGAAACGATGCCCGCGCCGTAGATCTTCAGGCCGTTCGGACTCGCGTCATCGCGGATCAGTCCGAACTCCACTGTGTACCAATAGAGCCGCGCGAGCAGCGGCAGCGCGCCCGCGTCATTGGCAGCGAGCGCGACGCGGCCGTATGCGTGCATGTAATCGGCGAACACCGGGTCGATCAACAGCGGCACATGGCCGAACAGATCGTGAAAACAGTCGGGCTCCTGCAGGTAGTCGAGCTGGTCGGGGCGGCGCATCCACCACGTGACCGGAAAGCGGCGATTCGCCAGATGCTCGAAAAATGCCTGATCCGGTACGAGGCCACGCACCGCGACGATGCGCCAGCCGGTTGCGGGCGTGAGCTTCGCGTTGACGTCTTCGAAGGACGGCACGCGCTCGGACGGCAGGCCGATGCGCTCGACGCCCGCGAGGAATTGATCGCAGGCACGGCCTTCGAGCAAGGCTGTTTGGCGCGCGTACAGTTGTCGCCAGACCGCATGGTCAACCGTGCCGTAGCGCTCAAGCGGCTGATCGATCGTGAAGTCGGCTTGGGTCTCGAGACCGGTGTCGAACTGTTCCTTGAGTTTGGCGGTGCTGGCGGTGGACATGGCGAGGCTGCTGTAACAAGACGGATTGCATGAGATCGGCGTATGCGAGTGTAGAGCGGAGCACGTGCGGAAAGGGCGCAAGTTTCGCGTATAAGCGGATGGTTATGCGATAATCGTGTGTTAAATGGCAGATTAATGCGGGATATCACCATGCTTGAACTCGACCACTTCGATCTCGCGCTGCTCGACGTGCTGCAGCGCTTCGGCCGCGCCACGCATCAGCAGTTGGCGGAGCAGGTGCCGCTGTCGCCGTCGCAGATCGGGCGACGCCTGCAACGGCTGGAGCAGGTCGGCGTGGTGGATGGCTATCGCGTCGTGCTGCGGCCCGAAAAGCTTGGGCTTGGCGTCACCGCTTTCACGAGCCTGAAGCTGAAGCATCACGGCGATTCGATCATCGAGCAGTTTCAGCACCAGATCGACTTGCTGCCCGAAGTGCTCGAATGTCACGCGGTCGTCGGCGATGCCGACTATCTGCTGCGCATCGTCGCGCCGGATCTGAATTACCTGTCGACCTTCGTGATGAAGAAGCTGATGCGCGTGCCGGGTGTCGATAGCGTGCGCTCGAATATCGTGCTGACCACCTTCAAGCGCAATGGGCCGTTGCCGCTCGGGCATCTGGCGGCGGGGGCGGCGGCGGTTTGAGGGTTCGAAGCCGTTGCCGGCAGTGCCGACTGACAGGAAGAGGGGAGCCGCGCATGCCTTGCCGCGGCCCCTGCGGTGACGGGATCTCTATGCCGCCCGCTGCGGCTCGTCGTCGGCATTCAGCAGATCGACATACGCGACCGGCACCAGATCCGCTTCCGATACGCCAAGGCTCTTGAACATCGCTTGAGCTTCCGCGTGTCCGCCTTCTTCGTCGTCGTCCTGCGCGAGCACCACTTCGAGTTCGACGAAATCGCCGAGACCGTCGACGCGATCCAGATGAATCCGCGTGCGCCCGCTCAGATATACGTGCCGCTCTTTCGAGACGATGCCGCGCGTGGTCAGCGCGGTCGCGAGCAGCGCATGCATCGCTTCGGGATTCGTCACCGGACTGCGCGTGTAGTACGACGCCTTCGGGCCGTCGCGGTCGTCGCGCTGATAGAAGATCAGCTCGGCCGGCGTGCCGTCGTCGAACTGGCGCAGCTTCAGGCGGCCGCGCGGCACGTCGTAGAAAAAGTCCTGCTGGCGGAAGATCAGCGGCGCGTCCGTCGCGAGCTGTGCGGCGCGCTCGCGCAGTTGGTCGAAATGCTGGGCGCGGGCTTTGATTTCGATGTTGCGTGCCATGTCAGGCTCCTGTGGATGGGGGAAGTGACCGGCGGCTCCGGAGTTGCTGATGTTGCCGGGCGGAGGCCGCCGGGAAGGACGAAGCCAGGCGGAACGGAAAGCTGCGAGGGCGCTGCGCGAGCGCAAACCGACAATCTAGCAAAAATTTCGTGACGGAGCGGTTTCAGCTCGGCGGACAAGTGGGAGAGGGCGGGCATTAGCGAGACTCATATCGCAACGCGTCAGACCGTCCCCGCTCAAATCGCCCACTGCTGTTCGATCAGCTTCAACGCCGCCGCGATCGCCGGCTCGTCCTTGCGCTCGTCGAGCGTGATGAAGCTCAGCTGCGTCGGCACCGTTATGCCATCGACGATCGTCAGCGCGTGCGCATGCGCCTCGGCGATCGCGGTTGCGTCGCGCGCAAGCGTGAGACCGACGCCCGATTTGACCAGATCGAGCATCGACGGCTCCTGGTCCACCTCGGCCACCTTGACCGGCTTCACACCGGCTTCGCCGAAACAGCGCGACAGCAGCCGGTTGTGCGCGGACGCCGGCGGCGTCCAGATCCACGGCAGCGCCGCGAGCGAGCGCCAGTCTCGTGCACCCTTCACGCGATCTTTCCAGCCCGCCGGCGCGAGCACGCGATACTGGAAATGCGTGAGCGTGACCGCGTGAAACGTGGTGCCGTCGCGCGTCTCGTCGTCGGCGGGCAGGCCAATGTAATAGCCGACGTCGAGCTCGCCCGCGCGAATCTGTTCGCGCACCCAGCCCGACATGCCGTGGCGCAGCGCGGTTTCGATCTGCGGCCAGGTCTCGACGAGTTGCTTCAGGAAACCGCCGAGGCGCAAAAACTCGGGGTCGAGAATGGTGCCGATGCGCAGGCGCCCGCGTACTTCCTGGCGCAGCGTCTGCGCCGCCCGCTGCACGTCGGCTGCCGCGCCGAGCGCGCGTTCGGCATGCGGCAGCAGCGCCTGGCCGTCGCGTGTCAGCGCGAGCCCGTGCGAATTCCGCGTGAACAGCGTCACGCCGAGCGTCTCCTGCAAGTGCTTGATTTGCAGGCTGACGGCAGGTTGGGTCAGATGCAGTTGCACCGCGGCACGCGTAAGGTTGCCCTCGCGTGCTACGGTGACGAAGGCCCTAAGGAGAGTCAGATCCATATGCTGATATTAGCGCGGCTTATGGCGCAGTTGAGCATTACTCATTGGATTTGTCGCTCGTAAGGGCCGTACGCTTGGTGTTCAGCACGCTTGTGCGCGCGGCATCGAGCGCGAAGCGGAAGATTTCACAGGAAAGAGGAACGAGATGAGCGAGACATATTCCGACGCAACCGCGCAGGACGAAGCCGCACGCAGCGCGGCGAGTGCACGCGCGCTGAGCCATTTCATCAACGGCAAGACGGTCGAAGGCACGAGCGGGCGCTTCGGCCACGTCTTCAATCCGGCGCTCGGCAGCGTCAGCGCGCGCGTGCCGCTCGCGAGCGTCGCCGAGGTGGACGCCGCGGTCGCTGCCGCCAAAGCCGCGTTTCCCGCCTGGAGCGAAACCGCGCCGATCAAACGCGCGCGGGTGCTGTTCAAGTTCAAGGAACTGCTCGACCGTCATCACGATGAGCTCGCGGAGCTGATCACGCGCGAGCACGGCAAGGTGTTTTCCGACGCCAAGGGCGAGGTGATGCGCGGCATCGAGATCGTCGAATTCGCGTGCGGCATCCCGAATCTGCTGAAGACCGATTTCACCGATCAGATTGGCGGCGGCATCGACAACTGGAATCTGCGGCAGCCGCTCGGCGTGGTCGCGGGCATCACGCCGTTCAACTTCCCGATGATGGTGCCGTGCTGGATGTTCCCCGTCGCGCTCGCGTGCGGCAACACCTTCGTGCTGAAACCGTCCGAACGCGATCCGTCCGCGTCGAACCGGCTCGCCGAACTGCTGAAGGAAGCCGGCCTGCCGGACGGCGTGTTCAACGTCGTGCACGGCGACAAGGTCGCGGTCGACGCGCTGCTCGTGCATCCGGAAGTCAGCGCGCTGTCGTTCGTCGGCTCCACGCCGATCGCCGAATACATCTACACCGAAGGCACGAAGCGCGGCAAGCGCGTGCAGGCGTTGGGCGGTGCCAAGAATCACCTCGTCGTCATGCCCGACGCCGATCTCGACCAGGCCGTCGACGCCCTGATCGGCGCCGCCTACGGCTCGGCCGGCGAGCGCTGCATGGCGATTTCGGTGGCGGTCGCGGTGGGGCATATCGCCGATGAGCTGATCGAGCGTCTGACGCCGCGCGTGAATAGCCTGAAAATCCTCAACGGCATGGAAGCGGCGGCCGAGATGGGGCCGCTCGTCACCGGCGCGCATCGCGACAAGGTGCTCGGCTATATCGACGCTGGCGTCGCCGCGGGCGCGAAGCTCGTCGTCGATGGGCGCGGTCATCAGGTCGCGGGGCACGAGAAGGGTTTCTTCCTCGGCGGCACGCTGTTCGACGACGTGTCGCCCGACATGAAGATCTACCGCGAGGAGATTTTCGGACCGGTGCTATGCGTCGTGCGCGTGCCCGACTTCGCCTCCGCAGTCGAACTGATCAACGCGAATCAGTTTGCGAACGGCGTGTCGCTGTTCACGTCCGACGGCGGCATTGCACGCGCGTTTTCCCGGCAGATCGAGATCGGCATGGTCGGCATCAACGTGCCGATTCCCGTGCCGATGGCCTGGCATTCGTTCGGCGGCTGGAAGAAGTCGCTGTTCGGCGATCATCATGCGTACGGCGAGGAAGGCGTGCGGTTTTACACGCGCTACAAGAGCATCATGCAGCGCTGGCCTGACAGCATCGCGAAGGGCGCCGAATTCACGATGCCGGTCGCCAAATAAGCTGGCGGCTTTGCGCGGCATCAAGTCGGCAAGCGCGCCAGGAAAACAATAAAAGCGCAATAAAAGCGCTTCGCGGCGCACGCGTGGAAGCGATCGAGCAGCCACGCGTGCGCCGCAAAAATGCTTAGGAGGCTAAACGATGAGTCATACCGACAGTATGCCTCGCGCCGCACGGCGACTCGAAGGCGAGTTCGACTACGTCATCGTCGGCGCGGGTACCGCCGGCTGCGTGCTGGCGAACCGGCTCACCGAAGATCCCGACATCCACGTGCTGCTGCTCGAAGCCGGGGGGAAGGACGACTATCACTGGATTCACGTGCCGGTCGGCTACCTGTATTGCATCGGCAATCCGCGCACGGACTGGCTGTACAAGACCCAGGCCGAGCCGGGTCTGAACGGCCGCACGCTGTCGTATCCGCGCGGGCGTGTGCTCGGCGGCAGTTCGTCGATCAACGGCATGATCTACATGCGCGGTCAGCGGGAAGACTACGACGAGTGGGCGCGTGTGACGAACGACAGGACGTGGTCCTGGAACGCGGTGCTGCCGGTCTTCAGGCGCAGCGAGGATCACCACGGCGGCGCCAACGAAGCGCACGGCGCGGGCGGACCGTGGCGCGTCGAGAAGCAGCGCCTCAAATGGAAGATTCTCGAAGAGTTCGCGCAAGCCGCGCAGCAAACCGGCATCCCCGCCACCGACGATTTCAATCGCGGCGATAACACCGGTGTCGGCTACTTCGACGTCAACCAGAAGCGTGGCATTCGCTGGAATGCGTCGAAGGCATTTTTGCGGCCCGCGTTGAAGCGGGAGAACCTCACTGTCATCACCGGTGCCCACACGCAGCGTGTCGTGTTCGATGGCCGCCGCTGCACCGGAGTCGAATATCGTGGCGGCGAGGTCGACTATCTCGCCAAAGCGCGTTGCGAAGTGATCCTTTCCGCCGGCGCGGTCAACTCGCCGCAACTGCTCGAATTGTCCGGTGTCGGCAATGGCGCGCGTCTGCAGAATCTCGGCATCGAGGTCGTTCAGGATCTGCGCGGTGTCGGTGAAAATCTGCAGGACCATCTGCAACTGCGCATGGCGTATCAGGTGCAGGGCGTGCGCACGCTGAATACGATGTCCGCGCACTGGTGGGGCAAGCTGATGATCGGCATGCGGTACGCGCTGTTTCAGAGCGGACCGATGTCGATGTCGCCGTCGCAACTCGGCGCGTTCGCGAAGTCCGACGCCGACGATCGCTCGCTGTCGCGACCCGATCTCGAGTATCACGTGCAGCCCTTGTCGCTTGATCGCTTCGGGGAACCGCTGCATCGCTTCAATGCGTTCACGGCTTCGGTGTGTCAGTTGCGCCCCACGTCGCGCGGCAGCATTCATATTGCGTCGGCCGATGCTTGCGCGCCACCGTTGATCGCGCCGAACTATCTGTCGACCGACTACGACCGCCACGTCGCCGCGAACGCGCTACGTCTGACGCGTCGCATCGTCGCGGCGCCCGCGCTCGCGCGCTATCAGCCGCGGGAGATCCTGCCGGGCCTCCAGTATCAAAGTGAAGAAGAATTGCAGCAGGCCGCGGGCGCGGTCGGCACGACGATCTTCCATCCGGTCGGCACCTGCCGCATGGGCACGACCGACGATCCCGCCGCGGTCGTCGACAACCGGCTACGAGTTATCGGAGTCGAGGGCTTGCGTGTCGTCGATGCGTCGGTGATGCCCAACATCACGTCAGGTAACACCAATTCGCCGACGCTGATGATCGCCGAGCGCGCCAGCGACATGATCCGCGAGGATCGCCGCGCGCGCGTGAGCGGCAGCATGGCCGCGCATACCGGTGTTGACGCGTCGATGTCAGCTGTGTGACATGACTCGGCGAGCGCACCGGTCAGGTTTTCCGCCGCGTACGTGAAGCGTGCGTGTGAACCGCGCGTCACATGCGCACGGCGCGGGCCTCGTTCCCTAAGTGCAAATCCCAATGATTGCGCTGCATCATTGGCGCGACAATGGCAGCCATGCTGCGTGTCACGCCATGAATTACCGGACGGATTGGTGCAGCACGCCAAGGAGCGGCAAGGGGTGCCGCAAAAACAACAAGTCGCGCAGAGCTTCGCGCGGAAAGATCGTAGTGCTTCGCCTTACTCCGTATGGAAGGGAACATGATTCTCGGCGATACGATTCTCGAAACGCGCGGCCTCACCCGCGAGTTCAAAGGCTTTGTCGCCGTGAACGGCGTGAACCTGCGCGTGCGCCGTGGCTCGATCCATGCGCTGATCGGCCCCAATGGAGCGGGCAAGACCACCTGCTTCAATCTGCTCACCAAATTTCTCGAACCCACCGCGGGCCAGATCGTTTTCAACGGTGTCGATATCACCGGCGAACGGCCAGCTCAGATCGCGCGGCGCGGCATCATCCGTTCGTTCCAGATTTCCGCGGTATTTCCGCATCTGACGGCATTGCAGAACGTGCGCATCGGGTTGCAGCGCTCGCTCGGCACTGCGTTTCACTTCTGGAAGAGCGAGCGTACGTTGCGCCGTCTGAACGATCGCGCGATGGATCTGCTGACCCAGGTCGGCCTGACCGATTTCGCCGATGTGTTGACGGTCGAGCTCGCCTACGGCCGCAAGCGCGCGCTCGAAATCGCGACCACGCTCGCGATGGAGCCGGAACTGATGCTTCTCGACGAGCCCACGCAAGGCATGGGTCATGAGGACGTCGATCGCGTGACCGCGCTGATCAAGAAAGTGTCGGCCGGACGCACGATCCTGATGGTCGAACACAATATGAATGTGATCGCCGGTATCTCCGACACGATCACCGTGCTGCAACGGGGTGAAGTGCTCGCCGAGGGCAGCTACGCGGAAGTGTCGAAGAATCCGCTCGTGATGCAAGCCTACATGGGCAGCGCTGACGCGGCGCTCGCCGGAGCCCACGCATGAATACGACGGTCGAGCGCGAAGGCCTCGAAGCGAACCAAACGAAAAGCGGCGCACCCGCGCTGGAAATCGCGGGACTGCAAGCCTGGTACGGGGAATCCCACATTCTGCACGGTGTCGATCTGTCGGTTGGCCGCGGCGAGGTCGTGACGCTGCTCGGACGCAATGGCGCGGGCCGCACCACGACACTACGCGCGATCATGGGCCTCACGGGTCGCCGTACCGGCTCGATCCGTATCGACGGACGCGAAACCGTCGGCTTGCCCACGCATCGCATCGCGCATTGCGGCATCGGCTATTGCCCGGAAGAGCGCGGCATTTTTTCGAGCCTGTCGTGCGAGGAAAATCTGCTGCTGCCGCCGCCCGTCGGCGACAAGGCGCGCATGATGTCGCTCGAGGAAATCTACGCGATGTTCCCGAATCTGCACGAGCGGCGCATGAGTCAGGGCACGCGGCTCTCGGGCGGCGAACAACAGATGCTCGCGGTCGCGCGGATTCTGCGCACCGGCGCGAATCTGCTGCTGCTCGACGAAATCTCGGAAGGGCTCGCGCCCGTGATCGTGCAGGCGCTCGCGCGCATGATCGTTACGCTGAAGGCGCGCGGCTACACGATCGTGATGGTTGAGCAGAACTTCCGCTTCGCCGCGCCGCTCGCGGATCGTTTCTATGTGATGGAGCACGGCATGATCGTCGAGCATTTCGGGGCTAGCGAGCTCGAAGGCAAGATGCCGGTGCTGCACGATTTACTGGGCGTATAGACACGGACACACGCGCGCCCGACTGCCTCTGATAACCACAAGCGAAGAACCAGGAGACATGCATGAAAAAGAACCCACTCGCGCGAATTGCCTCACTCTGTTTCGCAGTCGCCGCCGGCACCGCACTGACGCTGGGCAGCGCGCAAGCGGCCGACGATGCCGTGAAGATCGGCTTCCTCACGGACATGTCGGGGCTTTACGCGGATATCGACGGGCAGGGCGGTCTTGAAGCGATCCGGATGGCGGTCGCCGACTTCGGCGGCAAGGTCAACGGCAAGCCGATCACGGTGCTGTACGCGGATCACCAGAACAAGGCGGACATCGCGGCATCCCGCGCTCGTGAGTGGTTCGACCGCGACGGCGTGGACATGGTGATCGGCGGCACGAACTCGGCGACCGCGCTATCGACTAACACCGTCGCGGGCGAGAAGCACAAGGTCTATATCAGCGTCGGCGCCGGCGCCGATACGTTGACCAACGAGCAATGCACGCCGTACACGATCCACTACGCATACGACACGACCGCGCTCGCGAACGGCACGGGCTCGGCGGTGACGAAGCAGGGCGGCAAGACGTGGTACTTCCTGACGGCAGACTACGCATTCGGCAAGGCGCTCGAAAAAGCGACCGCGGAGGTCGTGAAGGCGAACGGCGGCCAGGTGCTCGGCGAGGTGCGTCATCCGCTGTCGGCGTCGGACTTCTCGTCGTTCCTGCTGCAGGCGCAGGCGTCGAAGGCACAGATCCTCGGCCTCGCGAACGCGGGCGGCGACACGATCAACGCGATCAAGGCCGCGAAGGAATTCGGCATCACCAAGACGATGAAGCTCGCCGCGCTGCTGATGTTCATCAACGATGTGCACAGCCTCGGTCTCGAAACGACGCAAGGCCTCGTGTTGACGGACAGCTGGTACTGGAACAAGGACGCCGACACGCGTAAGTGGTCGCAGCGCTACTTCGACAAGATGAAGAAGATGCCGTCGAGCCTGCAGGCTGCCGACTACTCGGCGGCGATGAACTATCTGAAGGCGGTGCAGGCGGTGGGCTCGACCGATCCGGACAAGGTGATGGCGCAGTTGCACAAGACGAAGATCGACGACTTCTACGCGAAGGGCTACATCCGTCAGGACGGCAGCATGATCCACGACATGTACCTGATGCAGGTGAAGACGCCGGCCGAATCGAAGGAGCCGTGGGATTACTACAAGATCACTGCGACGATTCCGGGCGATCAGGTCTTCACGACCAAGGCGCAGACCCGCTGCGCGCTGTGGAAGTAAGCGCGGGCGCAGTAAGCGGTCGAGGACCGCGCAGACCTGAGAGAACCGCCGGCGCTGCAGGGGCACGTGCTGGCGGATGACCGTTTCAGATGCCGCACGCGACGGGCAGCGTCGCCGCTCGTCGCGTGCCGGCCGGATCGTGCGTCACCGATCTCACCTTGACGATGACTTGAAGGGCTAAGGGCTTCAATGGACATCTTTGGCGTTCCGCTACCGGCGATGCTGAGCCAGCTTCTGCTCGGGCTCGTGAACGGCTCGTTCTACGCGATTCTGAGCCTCGGGCTGGCGATTATTTTCGGCCTGCTCAACGTGATCAACTTCGCGCATGGCGCGCTGTTCATGCTCGGGGCGATGCTCGCGTGGATGGGGCTGGCGTATTTCAATCTGCCGTACTGGGTGATGCTCGTGCTCGCGCCGCTGGTCGTCGGGCTGGTCGGCGTCGCGATCGAGCGCTCGATGCTGCGCTGGCTTTACAAGCTCGATCATCTGTATGGCCTGTTGCTGACGTTTGGCCTCACACTCGTGATCGAGGGCGTGTTCCATTCGATCTACGGCTCGTCGGGCCAGCCGTACGATGTGCCGTCGGCGCTGTCGGGCGCGACCAACCTCGGCTTCATGTATCTGCCGAACTATCGCGCATGGGTGGTGGTCGCGTCGCTGGTCGTGTGCTTTGCGACCTGGTTCGTGATCGAGAAGACGCGGCTTGGCGCTTATCTGCGCGCGGGCACCGAAAACCCGAAGCTCGTCGAGGCGTTCGGCGTCAACGTGCCGCTGATGATCACGCTGACCTACGGCTTCGGCGTCGCGCTCGCGGCGTTTGCCGGCGTGCTCGCCGCGCCGGTGATTCAGGTCTCGCCCCTGATGGGCCAGTCGATGATCATCACCGTGTTCGCGGTGGTCGTGATCGGCGGCATGGGCTCGATCATGGGCTCGATCCTGACCGGCCTGATGCTCGGCGTAGTCGAAGGACTCACGCGTGTGTTCTACCCCGAGGCGTCGGCGACCGTCGTCTTCGTGATCATGGCGCTCGTGTTGCTCGTGCGTCCGGCGGGTCTTTTCGGCAGGGAAAAATGATGCAGAGAAAGGTGCTCTACGGTCTGCTGCTGATCGTGCTGCTCGCGGTGCCGGTGCTCGGCATCTATCCGCTCTTCGTGATGAAGGTACTGTGCTTCGCGCTGTTCGCGGCCGCCTTCAATCTGCTGATCGGCTATACGGGCTTGCTGTCCTTTGGTCATGCGATGTTTCTCGCGTCGGCCGGTTACGTGACCGGCTATGCGATGCAGACGCTCGGCTTTTCGCCGGAGCTCGCCGTGCTGAGCGGCACCGCGGCGGCGACGCTGCTTGGGCTCGTCGTCGGCTTCTTCGCGATTCGCCGTCAGGGTATCTACTTCGCGATGGTGACGCTCGCGCTCGCGCAGATGGTCTACTTCGTGTTCCTGCAGGCGCCGTTCACGCACGGCGAAGACGGTCTGCAAGGCGTGCCGCGGGGCAAGCTGTTCGGCGTGCTCGATCTCTCTTCGGACGTCGCGCTATATTTCGTCGTGCTCGCGGTGATCGTCGCGGCTTTCCTGCTGATCGTGCGGATCGTGCATTCGCCGTTCGGGCAGGTGCTCGTCGCGATCAAGGAAAACGAGCCGCGCGCGGTGTCGCTCGGCTACGACACCGACCGTTTCAAGCTGCTCGCATTCATCCTGTCGGCTGGCATTGCGGGTCTCGCGGGGTCGCTGAAGGTGCTGGTGCAAGGCTTCGAAACGCTGAGCGATGCCTATTGGACAATGTCCGGCCTCGTGATCCTGATGACGCTGGTGGGCGGCATGGGCACGCTGTTCGGGCCGTTGCTCGGCGCCGCGTTGATCGTGTCGCTCGAAGACAGGCTCGGCGATATCGGCTCGGCACTCGCGTCGATGACCGGCATCGACTGGTTCCGCTCGCTCGGCGAATCGGTGACGATCGTCACGGGGCTGATTTTCATCGCGTGTGTGCTGGCGTTCCGGCGTGGCATCGTCGGTGAGATCGTCGCGCGAGTGCGACCGTTGCGGGCTTGAGAGTGGCTGTTTGATCCCGCCCGCGTGGTCGCTCGCTTGATGCAGTGCGATACGAAATTGCTTCGACGTCCGATCTAATTGCGGCTCGTGCTGAAGGTCCGCTGGATCAGGGACTCGGGCGAACCTGTGGCAAACCGTGCGACGAAATGCGCCCTACGCGCCCCAATCCGGTGCCGCAGTGCACCACTAGGGTAATTGCTAGTTGTGACTGTTGGGGTGGTCGTTTAATCTTCATGCAGTTCTGATGCACCACGAATTTGCAGGTGGAGAACGAGGAGACAAGTGAGGCACTCAGTGCCCAGAAGAAAGCGCTGTTGGATTGATATCCAACAGCGCTTTTTTATTTGTATTTATCGAATTTTTTGACGCGATCTCCCGGCTATTTCACGCGCCATTTTTTACTCTCCGTTAGCCGCTGAGGTAAACATCACAAGCCTGCGAAACGCTTGCAGCACGGCGCTTGCGTCCGCTACACTCGCTATTCACCGACCATTGGGTTGGCAATTAAATCCGCGGATTTAATTGCAATTGAATAACGGGGTTAATAGAGGAGCAGGATGAAGTCGGCATTGCGTTGGATCAGCGCGGCATTGGTCGCCACAGGGGTCTCGGCTGCTTGGAGCGGCCATGCATTCGCGGACGTGAAAATCGGCGTCACCGTGTCGGCAACAGGACCGGCCGCATCGCTCGGCATTCCGGAAAAGAACACGATCGCACTGCTGCCGAAAGAAGTGGCGGGCCAGAAGATCGACTACATCGTCCTCGACGACGCAACCGATTCCACCCAGGCGGTCAAGAACGCCCGCAAGCTCACTAGCGAAGACCACGTCGATGCACTGATCGGCTCGACCGTCGTGCCGAACTCGCTCGCCATGATCGACATCGCTGCCGAAACCTCGACGCCGATGATCTCTCTGGCCGCGGCCGCGGGCATCGTCGAGCCGATGGACGCGAAGCGTAGATGGGTCTTTAAAACGCCCCAAAACGACATTCTGATGGCCACGGCGATCGCGCAGCACATGGCCAATCACGGCGTGAAAACGGTCGCGTTCATCGGCTTTTCCGACGCGTACGGCGAGAGCTGGTTCAAGGAATTCAGCAAAGCCGCTGACTTCGCGAAGATCAAGATCGTCGCGAACGAGCGCTTCGCGCGCAACGATGCATCCGTCACGGGCCAGGTGCTGAAGATGATGTCGCAGAACCCGGACGCGGTGCTGATCGCCGGTGCGGGCACGCCGGCCGCGCTGCCGCAGAAAACGCTGAAGGAGCGCGGCTACAAGGGCAAGTACTATCAGACGCACGGCGTCGCGAACAACGACTTCCTGCGCGTGTGCGGCAAGGATTGCGAAGGCACGTGGCTGCCCGCTGGCCCACTGCTCGTCGCCGAGCAACTGCCCGAGGCGAATCCGGTGAAGAAAAGCGCGCTCGCGTACAAGCATGCGTATGAAACGGCATATGGCGCGGGGTCGGTGTCGACGTTCGGCGGTCACGCATGGGACGCGGGTCTGCTGCTGCAGCATGCGATCCCGCTCGCGTTGAAGAAGGGGCAGCCAGGCATGCCGGCATTCCGCGAGGCGCTGCGTGCCGCGCTCGAAGGAACGAAAGATCTGCCCGCGTCGCACGGCATCTTCAACATGAGCGGGAACGACCATGCCGGCCTCGATCAGCGGGCGCGCGTGATGGTGCAGATCGTCGACGGCAAGTGGAAGCTCGCCGGCGACTGAGCGAAGGCTCTGCGCCACGGGACCTCATCGAAAAAGACGCGTGCAGTTGACGCGTCTTTTTTATTACCCGGGCCAGGTGTCCGCATCGCGCAAAAGCGTGGTTTCGCTGCTTCAGGACAAACCCGCATTTGGCGCACGCTCTCTTGACCGTCGATAATGCAGAACGCAAACTACTAACATATTAGTGGTCTATGAGATGCCTGGTTGGAAAAAAGCCGCGGCACAGAAACGCGGTGTATGACGCGAATGCGCACTCGCGCGACGCGAGAGGAGCGGTACCCAACGCAGCGGGGGAAGGTATGCGCGCCGAGCAGGGAAAACCATGCTTGGCACACTTGAACCCGCTCACTAGATTCAAACACCCGGTCCAGCAAGCCGGTTTACAGATAGGCGCTTTTCAAAGCGTTTGGAGACTCGCAATGAAAAAGACAAGGCATTGGGTACGCACCGGCATCGCGATGGCGCTGATGTGCGGCGCGGGGGCTGCATTCGCGCAGGTGAAGATCGGCGTCACGTTGTCGACGACGGGGCCGGCCGCCTCGCTCGGGATTCCTGAAAAGAACACGATCGCGTTGCTGCCGAAGGAGATCGGCGGCAAGAGCGTGCAGTACATCATCCTCGACGACGGGTCGGACACCAGCAAGGCCGTGCAGAACACGCGCAAGCTGATCGACGAAGACCACGTCGACGCGATCATCGGCTCGACCGTCACGCCGAATTCGCTCGCGATGCTCGATCCGGCCGCTGAGGGCAAGACACCGGTGATCTCGCTCGCGGCATCGGCCGCGATCATTCAGCCGATGGATGCGAAGCGCGCATGGGCATTCAAACCGCCTCAGAACGACAGCCTGATGGCCGAAGCGATCGCCGATTACATGCAGCATCACGGCGTGAAGACGGTCGGCTTCATCGGATTCTCGGACGCATACGGCGACAGCTGGAACACGACGTTCGACGCCGCCGCGAAAGCGCACAACCTGAAGATCGTGTCGAACGAGCGCTTCAACCGCACTGATGCATCGGTGACGGGCCAGGTGCTGAAGACGATGGGCGCGAATCCCGACGCGGTGCTGATCGCGGGCTCGGGCACGCCGTCGGCGCTGCCGGCCAAGACGCTGAAGGAGCGTGGCTACAAGGGCAAGATCTATCAGACTCACGGGGTCGCGAACAACGACTTCCTGCGTGTGTGCGGCAAGGATTGCGAAGGCGAACTGCTGCCGGCCGGTCCGATTCTCGTCGTCGATCAATTGCCGGATTCGAACCCGGTGAAGAAGTCGTCGGAAGCCTATAAGAACGCCTATGAGAAGGCTTATGGCGCGGGTTCGGTCGCGACCTTCGGCGGCCACGCATGGGATGCCGGCCAGATGTTGCAGGCTGCGATTCCGGTCGCGCTGAAGACCGCCCAGCCGGGCACGCCGGAGTTCCGCGCGGCGCTGCGCAACGCGCTCGAAAACATCAAGGAGCTGCCAGTGTCGCACGGCATCATGAACACCACCGCGAACGACCACAACGGCCTCGACCAGCGCGCACGCGTGATCGTGCAGATCGTCGACGGCAAGTGGAAGTTGCAGAACAACTAAGACTATTTACAAAAACAAGTAGCGGTACGCGCCTCTCGCGCAGTCTGCGGTGCATGACGCCGCATTGCCATTGTGTTCGACGACAATGGCATCGACCGCCGCGCCGCGTCCCGGCGCGGCGGTTGTCTTTTCAGACATGCAGATCGATGGCCGGCTTCGCACCGCGCCGTCGCGACTGTTTCCCGGTTTTTCGATTTCGACGCTTCAGGACGAGGAAGTATGGATCTATCAATTGCGGCGATCCTCGCGCAGGACGGCATCACGACCGGCGCGATCTACGCGCTGCTCGCGCTTGCGCTGGTGCTGGTGTTCTCCGTCACGCGGGTGATCTTCATCCCGCAAGGGGAGTTCGTTTCGTACGGTGCGTTGACGCTCGCCGCACTGCAAACGCAGAAGTTTCCGGCCACCTGCTGGCTGTTGATGGCGATGGGCGCGGCATGCTTCGTCGTCGAGACGGCGGCCGTGTTGCGGCATGCTGAGCGGCGTCGTCATGCGGCGCGCACGCTGCCCGTGCTGGCGGGGAAGTACCTGCTGTTTCCGATCGCGGTCTACGCGCTCACGCGCGGCATCTTCCTGCAGCCGCTGCCGATGATCGTGCAGATCGCGCTGACGCTGCTGATCGTGATTCCGATGGGTCCGTTCGTGTATCGCCTTGCCTACGAGCCGATCGCGGAGGCGACCACGCTGGTGCTGTTGATCGTCGCGGTGGCCGTGCATTTCGCGATGGTCGGTCTCGGCCTCGTGATGTTCGGCGCCGAAGGCTCGCGCACCAACGCGTTTTCCGATGCGACGTTCAACATCGGCACGTTGTCGATCTCCGGACAGAGCCTGTGGGTGATCGGCACCGCGGCCGTGCTGATCGGCGCGCTGTATTTGTACTTCGATCGCTCGATCTCGGGCAAGGCGTTGCGCGCGACGTCGGTGAACCGGCTCGGCGCGCGGCTCGTCGGCATCGGCACCACGCAGGCGGGACGCCTCGCATTCACGCTTGCGGCGGGGCTCGGCGCACTGTGCGGCATCCTCGTCGCGCCGCTCACGACGATCTACTACGACTCGGGCTTCCTGATCGGTTTGAAGGGCTTCGTGGGCGCGATCATCGGCGGTCTGGTCAGCTATCCGCTGGCGGCGGCCGGCTCGATTCTGGTTGGTCTGCTGGAGTCGTATTCGTCGTTCTGGGCTAGTGCTTATAAGGAAGTGATCGTTTTCACGTTAATCATCCCGGTGCTGCTGTGGCGCAGTCTTGCGAGCCCGCACGCCGAAGAGGAAGCGGAGTGACACGATGAAACGAATCATGCAAAAGAAGTTCTTCTGGTTGTTCCTCGTGGTGCTGTTCGCTTTGCCGGTTCTGCCGCATCCGATCCATGTACCCGAGTACTGGGTCACGCTGCTGAACTACATCGGTCTCTATTCGATCGTCGCGATCGGCCTCGTGTTGTTGACCGGCATCGGCGGGATGACGAGCTTCGGGCAGGCCGCGTTCGTTGGCATCGGCGCGTATGCAACCGCATATCTGACGACGAACTTCGGCGTGTCGCCGTGGCTCGCACTGATCGCGGGCGTGATCGTCACTGCCCTGGTTGCGCTGATGCTCGGTCTCGTGACGATGCGCCTATCCGGCCACTTTCTGCCGCTCGGCACGATTGCGTGGGGGCTCGCGCTGTTCTACCTGTTCGGCAATCTCGACATGCTCGGCAAGTACGACGGCATCAACGGCATCCCGGTGTTGAATGTTTTTGGGATCAACCTCGAGTCCGGCCGCCATATCTATTACCTGATCTGGGTAGTCGTGCTCGGTGCGGTCGTCTCTGTTCAGAATCTGCTTAATAGCCGGCCGGGTCGCGCAATCCGCGCGTTGCGCGGCGGCGGTCTGATGGCCGAGGCAATGGGCGTCAACACCGGCTGGATGCGCGTCGTGATTTTCGTCTATGCGGCGGTGCTTGCGTCGGTCTCGGGTTTTCTGTACGCGCACTTGCAGCGCGCCGTGAATCCGACGCCGTTTGGACTGAATCACGGCATCGAGTTCCTGTTCATGGCGGTGGTGGGCGGCGTCTCACACGTCTGGGGCGCGGTGCTCGGCGCGGCGATCCTGACCGTGCTGCAGGATTATTTGCAGACGCTGCTGCCAAAACTGCTCGGCGAGAACGGCAACTTCGAAGTGATCGTGTTCGGCATCATCATGGTGCTGCTTCTGCAGTACGCGCGGCAGGGCGTCTGGCCGTTCGTCGCGCGCTTTTTCCCGCGTGGCCCGCGGGCGCATCTCGCCGATCACGCGGATCCTCTGCCGCAGCGCAACAAGCCACAGACCGGCGAAGACCTGCTGAAGGTGAACAAGGCGCGCAAGCAGTTCGGCGGTCTCGTCGCGGTGAACGACGTCAGCTTCGAGGTCAAAGCAGGACAGATCATCGGGTTGATCGGACCGAACGGCGCAGGCAAGTCGACGACCTTCAATCTCGTGACCGGTGTGCTGCAGGCGACAAGCGGCGAGATCACGTTCCGCGGCGAGCGCATCGATGCGCTGAGTTCGCGTGAAATCGTCAAGCGCGGCATCGGCCGGACGTTCCAGCACGTGAAGCTGCTGCCGGGTATGACCGTGCTCGAGAACGTCGCGATCGGTGCGCATCTTCGTGGCCATGCGGGCGTGTGGCGCAGTGTCGTGCGGCTGAACAGCTCCGAAGAGCAGCGGTTGATGGCCGAAGCCGCTCGGCAGATTCGCCGCGTCGGCCTCGAACAGCACATGTATGACGAAGCGGGCAGCCTGGCGCTTGGTCAACAGCGGATTCTCGAAATTGCGCGCGCCCTGTGCTGCGACCCGACTCTGCTATTGCTCGATGAACCGGCCGCTGGTCTCCGGTATCAGGAAAAGCTTCAGCTCGCCGAACTGCTGCGCAGACTGAAGACAGAAGGGATGAGCGTGCTGCTCGTCGAGCACGACATGGATTTCGTGATGAATTTGACGGACCGGCTCGTGGTGATGGAGTTCGGCACGCGGATCGCTGAGGGCCTGCCGCAGGAAGTCCAGCAGGATCCGGCGGTGCTCGAAGCGTATCTGGGTGGGGTGGAATGATGGACGACATGACAACGACCGGCGTGGCGGCGGCGGGACCGATTCTCGAAGTGAGCCAATTGTCCGTCCGCTACGGCAAGGTTGAAGCGCTGCACAATGCGGCGATCAAGGTGCGGGCGGGGCAGATCGTCTCCGTGATCGGCCCGAACGGCGCGGGAAAGTCGACGCTGCTGAATGCGATCATGGGCGCGTTGCCGACGTCCGGTCATGCGAAAGGCGCGGTTTCCTATCAGGGCGACGACGTCAGCGCGATGCCGGTCGAAAAGCGCGTTGCGCTTGGTATGTGCCTGGTGCCGGAAAAGCGCGAGCTTTTCGCTTCGATGACCGTCGAGGACAATCTGCTGCTTGGCGCCTACCGGCGCAAGCGAGCAGGGGAGCGCAACTTTCTCGATCAGCTGGAACCGGTGTTCGAACTGTTTCCGCGGCTGAAGGAGCGGCGCAAGCAGGCGGCCGGCACGCTTTCCGGCGGCGAGCGGCAGATGCTCGCGGTCGGCCGCGCCCTGATGGGCAAGCCCGATCTGCTGATGCTGGACGAGCCGAGCCTCGGTCTCGCGCCGCTGATCGTGAAGGAAATCTTTCACATCATCAGCGCGTTGCGGCAGACGGGCGTCGCGACGCTGCTGATCGAGCAGAATGCGCGAGCTGCATTGCAGATCTCGGACTACGGCTACGTGCTGGAAACCGGCGAGTTGGCACTGGAAGGACCGGCAACCGACCTCGCGCAAAATCCCCGGGTGATCGAAACCTATCTCGGTCTTGCCAAAAAGGTCGCATAAGCCCGCACTTATTTCGCTGATCGCTGTCTCTGGAAGCGGTGTGTTTCACGTGAAACACACCGCTTTTTTATTGTTTCACCATTCGGACGAAATTCGGGCCGAAACTGAACCCGTTATAATTCGCCCATACATTTCTTTTGAAGGCTCACGCGACGATCTGGCGTGAGATCCCGCGATGCTTTTTCCCTCAGAATTTGACGTAATCGTCGTCGGTGGCGGTCATGCCGGCACCGAAGCTGCTTTGGCGTCGGCGCGCATGGGCAACAAAACGCTGCTTTTGACCCATAACATCGAGACCCTTGGTCAGATGAGCTGCAATCCGTCGATTGGCGGCATTGGCAAAGGCCATCTGGTCAAGGAGGTCGACGCGCTGGGTGGCGCCATGGCGGCCGCTACCGACGAAAGCGGCATCCAGTTTCGGATCCTGAATTCGTCGAAAGGACCGGCGGTCCGCGCGACGCGCGCTCAGGCTGACCGCGTGCTGTACAAAGCGGCGATCCGCCATCGTCTAGAGAATCAGCCGAACCTCTGGCTATTTCAGCAGGCCGTCGACGATCTGATGGTCGAGGGCGACCGCGTGGTCGGCGCCATCACGCAAGTGGGTATTCGTTTCCGGTCGCGCGCGGTGGTGCTGACGGCGGGCACGTTCCTCGACGGCAAAATTCACGTGGGGTTGAACAACTACACCGGCGGACGCGCGGGCGACCCGGCTGCGGTTTCGCTGTCGGCGCGGTTGAAAGAGCTGAAGCTACCGCAGGGCCGGCTCAAGACCGGTACGCCGCCGCGAATCGACGGTCGCACGATCGACTATTCGCAGCTCGAAGAGCAGCCCGGCGATCTGGACCCGGTGCCGGTGTTCTCGTACCTCGGGCGTGTCGAGCAGCACCCGCGCCAGCTGCCGTGCTGGGTCACGCATACGAATCAACGGACACATGACATCATTCGCGGCGGTCTCGATCGTTCGCCAATGTACACGGGCGTGATCGAGGGGGTGGGGCCACGCTATTGCCCGTCGATCGAGGACAAGATTCACCGGTTTGCGTCGAAGGAATCGCATCAGATCTACCTCGAGCCGGAAGGTCTGACGACCAACGAGTTCTATCCGAACGGGATCTCGACGAGCCTGCCCTTCGACGTGCAGCTCGAGCTGGTGCGTTCGATGCGCGGCCTCGAGCATGCGCATATCCTGCGCCCGGGCTACGCGATCGAGTACGATTATTTCGATCCGCGTGGCCTGAAGGCATCGCTAGAAACGAAGGTGATCAGTGGCCTGTTCTTCGCCGGACAGATCAACGGGACGACCGGCTACGAAGAGGCAGCTGCACAGGGCACTCTGGCCGGCATCAACGCCGGTCTGTTCGTGCAAGGCAAGGAAGCATGGTGTCCGCGTCGCGACCAGGCTTATCTCGGCGTGCTCGTGGACGATCTAGTCACGCGCGGGGTGTCCGAGCCGTACCGGATGTTCACGAGCCGCGCGGAATACCGTCTGAGCTTGCGCGAAGACAACGCCGACATGCGGCTGACGGAGATCGGGCGCGAACTTGGCGTGGTCGATGACGCCCGCTGGGACGCCTTCAGTCGCAAGCGTGACGCTGTTTCACGTGAAACACAGCGCTTGTGTTCAACCTGGGTCAATCCTAAGACCTTACCGGCAGAAGAGGCGACCGCCTTGCTTGGCAAGCCAATCGACCACGAATACAGTCTCGCGGACCTGCTGCGTCGTCCGGGCGTCAGCTACGACGGCGTCTGCGGGCTGCGTGACGGCACTTGTGGCGCGCCCGAAGCACTTGCGGAAGACCCCGTGCTGCTCGCGCAAATCAAGGAACAGATCGAAATCGGCGTCAAATATCAGGGCTACATCGACCGACAGGCCGGTGAGATCGAACGCAACGAGGCGCAAGAGAACACGCGTCTGCCTGAAGGGCTGGACTACACCGAGGTCCGTGGGCTGTCGTTTGAAGCTCGCCAGAAGTTGATGCAGTTCCGGCCGGAAACGATCGGACAGGCGTCGCGTATTTCCGGCATCACGCCTGCCGCCATCTCGCTGCTGATGGTCCATCTGAAGCGTGGCCTCGGGCGTCGTCCGTCGAAGTCCGCCGAGCCCGGCGCCGACAGCACGCCGGTGGTTCAATGACGGCAGCGCAGAGGGGAATTGACCAGCCGGCCTTGGCGTCATTGCTGGCGGACGGTGTCCGTGAACTTGGTCTCGAACTCAGCGACACGCAGCAGCGCAAGCTGCTCGATTACGTCGCGCTGCTCGCGAAGTGGAACAACGTCTACAACCTGACAGCGATCCGCGATCCGAGGCAGATGCTAATCCAGCACATTCTCGATTCACTATCGATCGTGCCGCACCTGGCGCCGCGCGGGCCGTCGTCGGTGCTCGACGTCGGTTCGGGCGGGGGGCTGCCGGGCATCGTGCTCGCGATCGTGCTGCCCGATTGGACCATCACGACGAACGACATCGTCCATAAGAAGACTGCCTTTCAGTCGCAGGCGAAGGCGGAACTGGGCCTCGCGAACCTGTCGGTTGTGACCGGTCGGGTGGAGACGCTGCGGCCTGGCGCCGAAGTACCGGCAAAGTTCGACGTAATTGTCTCGCGCGCGTTCGCAGAACTCTCGGATTTCGTTACACTGGCCCGTCATCTGGTTGCGGAGCAGGGCGCAATTTGGGCGATGAAGGGTATGCGGCCGGATGCCGAAATCGCGCGTCTGCCGGCGGGCGCTCGCGTGGAACAGATCATCCGGCTGAACGTGCCGTCGCTCGACGCCGAGCGGCATCTGATCGAGGTGCGAGTGGACCCCGAAAGCTGACGGCCGCTTCGGCCTGTCAACACCCTCAACGATTTTCACTTCATCCAAGCAGCAAAAGGGACACACCAACGATGGCAAAAATCTTCTGCGTTGCGAACCAGAAGGGCGGCGTCGGCAAGACGACCACCACAGTCAATCTGGCCGCGAGCCTGGCAGCGCAGGGACAGCGAGTCCTTCTCATCGATCTGGACCCGCAAGGCAACGCCACGATGGGCAGCGGCATCGACAAGGCCGAATGTACGAACACGGTCTACGAGGTGCTCGTGGACAACGTGTCGGTGGCCGATGCGCGCGTACGGCCCGAGGCGGTCGGATACGACGTGCTTCCCGCGAACCGTGAGCTCGCGGGCGCCGAGGTCGAACTCGTCAGCATGCAGAATCGCGAGCGTCAACTGAAGGCGGCGCTCGCCGGGGTCGAGGGCGAGTACGATTTCGTGCTGATCGATTGCCCGCCGGCTTTGTCACTGCTGACGCTCAACGGACTATGCGCCGCGCACGGCGTCGTCATTCCGATGCAGTGCGAATACTTCGCGCTCGAAGGGCTGTCCGACCTCGTCAACACGATCAAGCAGGTCCATGCGAATCTGAATCGCGACCTCAAGGTGATCGGTCTGCTGCGCGTCATGTTCGATCCGCGCATTACGTTGCAACAGCAAGTCTCGGATCAATTGAAAGAGCACTTCGGCGACAAGGTCTTCGACGCGGTGATTCCACGCAACGTGCGATTGGCCGAGGCGCCCAGCTACGGGCTGCCCGGTGTGGTGTTCGACAGGGCGTCGCGAGGCGCGCAGGCGTACGTGCAGTTCGGCGTCGAAATGATTGAGCGGGTGCGCGCGCTGAATGACGCGCCCCAGGCATCCTAAGCGGATCGAGGAAGCACGATGAACGCAGTAGCAAGAAAGAAGGGACTGGGGCGCGGTCTGGAGGCATTGCTCGGCGGCACCGCCGATATCACCGAGGCAGCGGTGATCGACGGCGCACCGAACGTATTGCCGCTCGGCAAGATGCAGGCGGGCAAATACCAGCCGCGCACGCGCATGGACGAAGGCGCGCTGCAGGAGCTTGCGGCGAGCATCCGCGCGCAAGGGCTGATGCAGCCGATTCTCGTGCGTCCGATCGCGGCGGACCGCTATGAGATCATCGCGGGGGAGCGGCGTTTTCGCGCGGCGCGGCTCGCGGGCCTCGACGAGGTGCCGGTGCTTGTGAAGGACGTGCCCGACCAGGCCGCCGCGGCGATGGCGCTGATCGAAAACATCCAGCGCGAGGATCTGAATCCCCTCGAAGAGGCCCAGGGGATCCAGCGCCTGCTCGACGAATTCAATTTCACGCATGAGCAGGCGGCAGAGTCGGTGGGCCGCTCGCGCAGCGCGGTGTCGAACCTGCTGCGTCTGCTGAACCTTGCGACACCGGTACAGACGATGTTGCTCGCCGGCGATCTCGACATGGGCCACGCTCGCGCGCTGCTCGCCGTCGATGCCGCGACGCAGATCACGCTGGCCAACCAGGTCGTCAACAAGCGCCTGTCTGTGCGCGAGACGGAAAAGCTGGTTGCGATGACCACGAAGGTGACGCCGGCGGCCAAGGCCCGCGCGAATCCGGACGGCGGCCGTGACACGCGACGCCTGGAAGAGGAACTGTCGGACCTGCTGTCCGCTACGGTGAAAATCAAGCTCGGCCGACGCGGTCGCGGCCAGGTGCTGGTGGACTTCGGCGATCTCGACGCGCTGGAAGGCATTCTGGTTCGTTTGCGCGGGAACGCGAACGTCTGAGCAAAGATTGGCGCTCAGCAGGCAAGAGTGGTGAACGGCTGGCGGCCTGTGCATGAGCACTGCCGCGAGTTGGTTTACCTCGGTGCGAGCGACTATTGTGGATTCCAAAACAACCGATGCACGAATAATCAGGAATCCTAGCTTCAGACGCTCCACATTCACGCGATAATCATCCTGACGAGCCGCTATCAAAAGCGACCCGATCATCATCGAAATTTGCGGTGAGGCTGATTCAGCTCATTAGAAGAGCTATCCCGTTCAGCCCTTAAAAAAGAGGCATTTGTTGCATTTTCGAGACGTCTGCCGCTGCGTCGGAACGCACTGCCAACGAGCTTCGATCCACGCGACCACCCGCACGGGTTTTGCCGCCCCCCGCCCGCCTTACATTTGACGTGTTTCGCGTCGTTAGCGTATGTTTTACCGCATCGTGAAGGGAAGTTTCACGCGGTTATAGGCTGGCCTAAAGTCTTGAATTGCCTGCAACTATCGCTTACAATCGCCCGGATTTAATTGCACGGCAACCCCGTAAGCGCTGCGTAAACTCGCGGGCTGAACGAGACTTTCGGAACATTGCGATGGCGGTCAAAACGTCGAATCTGTCGCCGGAGAATGGTGACGACAGACACCGCGCTGAACGCTCCGCACCCGAGATGTCCTCCAGTCGGCAGTTCGATCCGGCCGAAGCGTGGGATGACGCGCAGGAAGATAACAATATCGTTCCGCTCACGCGGGCCGAGGCGGAAAAGCTGTTTGGTCCCGGCGTGGGTCGTCCATCGCGCGTAACGCCGTTCAGGGTCGTCGCAGCGCAAATGGTTTTGTCCCTGGTCGCAACGCTGTTGTGGTGGCTGTTCTACAAGCCGCCGGGCGCTGCTGCGCTGTCCGCGTTCCTCGGGGGGGCGATCTGCTGGGTGCCGGGCGCGTTGTTCGCGGCACGACTGAAAAAGCAGGGCGGCGCCGAGACCGTGATGAGCTGGATGATCGGCGAAGCACTCAAGATGGGGACAACGATTGCGATGTTTGTCGCAATCGCCTTCTGGTATCACGACGTACGCTGGATTCCGCTGCTCGTGACCAACCTCATCGCGCTGAAGACTTACTGGATCGCCTTGGCGTGGCGCTAAGGTAGCAGCACAAAAAACAGCAGCAAAAAGAATTTAAGGCCGGCGCGCAGCGCCGGCACGGGTGTGCGGGTGAGACAGGGCCCGCACCCGGCGCGTTCCCGCAACACAGTGTTCCGGCGGGAGCGGCCTCGAACGATTTTCGACAATTTGGGTGGCTTTAACGATATGGCAGCTAGCGAAGGCACGCGCGCAATGGATCCGTCCGAGTACATCGCGCACCACTTGCAGAACTTTTCCACCGCACACCAGACGTCGATTTTCGACATCCATGTGTGGAATCTCGACACCCTTTTCTGGTCGATCGTGTGCGGCCTGGTCACGATCTTCGTGCTGCATCTGGCAGCCCGCAAGGCAACGGCCGGCGTGCCGGGTCGCTTCCAATGCGCGATCGAAATGCTTGTCGAAATGGTCGAGGATCAATCGAAGGCCATGATCCACGGTTCGCGCACCTTCATCGCGCCGCTCGCGCTGACCGTGTTCGTCTGGGTCGCGCTAATGAACTCACTCGACTTCATTCCCGTCGACCTGCCGGGCCGTGTGATCGGCTGGCTGGGTCTGTCCGAAGCCATCCCGCACCACCGCATCGTGCCGACCGCCGACCTGAACGGCACGATCGGTATCGCGCTCGGCGTGTTCGTGCTGATGATTTACTACAACTTCAAGATCAAGGGCGCTGGCGGCTTCGTGCATGAACTGCTGTCCGCTCCGTTCGGCGCGCATCCGCTGCTGTGGATCCCGAACCTCGCACTGAACATCATCGAGTTCGTCGCGAAGACGGTCTCGCTCGGCATGCGGTTGTTCGGCAACATGTACGCGGGCGAACTGTTGTTCCTGCTGATTGCCCTGCTCGGCAGCCTCTGGAGCTTCGGCGCGGACACGACGGTGCTTGGCTTCATCGGCCACGTGGTCGCCGGCACAGTGTGGTCAATCTTCCACATCCTGATCGTTCTGCTGCAGGCGTTCATTTTCATGATGCTGACGCTGGTGTACATCGGCCAGGCACACGACACGCACTAACCTGCGTTGTCGGCAAAGAATCGTAGTTTTTTAAATCCCAGTTCCAACCAGTTCTAAAAGACTTTTCACAAAGGAGTGATCATGCAAGCTTTCATCGCCAACATCCAGGGTCTGACCGCCATCGGTATCGGCATCATCATCGGCCTGGGTGCTATCGGCGCCTGTATCGGTATCGGTCTGATGGGCGGCAAGTACATCGAAGCATGCGCCCGTCAACCGGAACTGATGAACCCGCTGCAAACCAAGATGTTCCTGCTGGCTGGTCTGATCGATGCGGCGTTCCTGATTGGCGTTGGTGTGGCAATGCTGTTTGCGTTCGCGAACCCGCTGCTCTCGAAGCTGGCAGGCTGAGGTTCCTCGGAGGTTTGCGCCTGAGCTATAACAGGTAAAGGCGCAGGGCGGAACGGGTACTGGGGCGCTGATCGAGCAGAATCGATGAGCGCCTTGCCGTTTCACTTTCCGAACTAGCAACGTTTAAGGAAACACCGTGAATCTCAACGCAACCCTGTTTGCGCAAATGGTCGTGTTCCTGATCCTCGCGTGGTTCACGATGAAATTCGTGTGGCCGCCGCTGATCAACGCCATCGACGAGCGCGCGAGGAAGATCGCCGACGGTCTGTCCGCCGCGGAAAAGGGCAAGCAGGAACTCGAAGCCGCTCACAAGCGCGTCGACCAGGAACTGGCTCAGGCTCGCAACGACGGCCAGCAACGCATTGCCG
The DNA here is from genome assembly GCF_050436505.1 of Paraburkholderia sp. CI3. Classification (NCBI taxonomy): domain Bacteria; kingdom Pseudomonadati; phylum Pseudomonadota; class Betaproteobacteria; order Burkholderiales; family Burkholderiaceae; genus Paraburkholderia; species Paraburkholderia sp. CI3. The sequence continues at coordinate 2,993,067 of NZ_JBNDMI010000004.1, read as the reverse complement.
ACGCTGAAAAGCGCGCTGTCGCAGTCGCCGACGAAATCAAGGCTCAGGCGCAGGCGGAAGCCGCCCGCATCATCGCGCAGGCGAAGGCCGACGCGGATCAGCAAGTCGTGAAGGCGCGCGAAGTGCTGCGTGGCGAAGTTGCTGCACTCGCTGTGAAGGGCGCTGAACAGATCCTGCAGCGCGAAGTCGACCAGGCGGCTCATGCTGACCTGCTGAATCAACTGAAAGCCGAGCTCTGATCATGGCCGAACTTGCAACCATCGCCCGTCCGTACGCGGAAGCGCTGTTTGGCGTGGCCGAAGCTGGTGACATCGCCGCCTGGTCCACGCTCGTGCAGGAGCTGGCACAGGTTGCGCGTCTGCCCGAAGTGCTGTCGATCGCCTCGAGCCCGAAAGTGAGCCGTGCCCAGGTAAGCGATCTGCTGCTGGCCGCGGTCAAGTCGCCGCTCAAGGACAACGCGCAAGCGAAGAATCTGGTGCAGATGCTGGTGGACAACCATCGCCTGCAGCTGCTGCCGGAAATCGCCTCGCAGTTCGAAGAGTTGAAGAACGCCCGCGAAGGGGCAGCAGATGTGCTGATCGTCAGCGCATTCCCGCTCGAAGGTGCGCAGTTGAACGAACTCGTCGCAAGCCTCGAACGCAAGTTCAAACGCAAGCTGAAGCCGACGGTCGAAGTCGATCACTCGCTGATCGGCGGCGTACGCGTGACGGTCGGCGACGAAGTGCTCGATACCTCGGTCCGCGCGCGGCTCGCCAGCATGCAAACGGCCCTGACGGCCTGAAGCGCTTCGCGTTTTAGCGGCTGGCACGCAACAGAATTGACTATCAGGAGCGAATAATGCAACTCAATCCCTCTGAGATCAGCGAGCTGATCAAGAGCCGGATCCAGGGCCTTGACGCGAGCGCAGACGTTCGCAACCAGGGCACCGTGATCTCCGTGACCGACGGTATCGTGCGTATCCACGGCCTGTCGGAAGTGATGCAGGGCGAAATGCTCGAATTTCCGGGCAACACCTTCGGTCTCGCGCTGAACCTCGAGCGCGACTCGGTCGGCGCCGTGATTCTGGGTGAATACGAACACATTTCGGAAGGCGACATCGTCAAGACGACGGGCCGCATTCTGGAAGTGCCGGTGGGTCCGGAACTGCTCGGCCGCGTGGTCGACACACTCGGCAACCCGATCGACGGCAAAGGCCCGATCAACGCGAAGAAGACCGATGCAATCGAAAAGATTGCTCCGGGCGTGATCTGGCGTAAGTCGGTTTCGGAGCCGGTCCAGACCGGTCTGAAGTCGATCGACGCGATGGTGCCGATCGGCCGTGGCCAGCGTGAGCTGATCATCGGCGACCGTCAGTGCGGCAAGACCGCAGTCGCAGTCGACGCGATCATCAACCAGAAGGGCAAGAATCTCGTCTGTATCTACGTCGCGATCGGCCAGAAGGCTTCGTCGATCATGAACGTGTTGCGCAAGCTGGAAGAAACTGGCGCGCTGGAGTACACGATCGTCGTGGCCGCTTCCGCTTCGGAATCGGCCGCGATGCAATACCTCGCGCCGTACGCCGGCTGCACGATGGGCGAATACTTCCGCGATCGCGGCCAGGACGCGCTGATCGTTTATGACGACTTGACCAAGCAGGCTTGGGCATACCGTCAGATCTCGCTGCTGCTGCGCCGCCCGCCGGGCCGTGAAGCTTACCCGGGTGACGTGTTCTATCTGCACTCGCGTCTGCTCGAGCGTGCTGCTCGCGTCTCGGAAGAGTACGTCGAGAAGTTCACCAATGGTGAAGTGAAGGGCAGGAGCGGTTCGCTGACGGCACTGCCGGTCATCGAAACGCAGGCAGGCGACGTGACCGCATTCGTTCCGACGAACGTGATCTCGATTACCGACGGCCAGATCTTCCTTGAAACCGATCTCTTCAACGCAGGTATCCGCCCGGCAATTAACGCAGGCGTGTCGGTGTCGCGTGTGGGTGGCGCGGCTCAAACGAAGGTCGTGAAGAAGCTGTCGGGCGGTATCCGTACCGACCTGGCGCAGTACCGCGAACTCGCTGCGTTCGCGCAGTTCGCATCGGACCTCGACGAAGCGACCCGCAAGCAACTCGAGCGCGGCCGCCGCGTGACGGAACTGCTGAAGCAGCCGCAGTATCAGCCGCTGCAAGTGTGGGAACTGGCTGTGTCGCTGTTCGCGGCGAACAACGGCTATCTCGACGACCTCGAAGTTGCTCAAGTCCTGCCGTTCGAAAAGGGCTTGCGCGACCACCTGAAGACGAGCCATGCTGACCTGGTCAAGCGTATCGAAGATACCAAGGAACTCTCGAAGGACGACGAAGGCCTGCTGCACACGGCCGTCAAAGACTTCAAGAAGTCCGGCGCTTATTGATCCGCGAGTGATCCGCAAGGCATAAACGGACCTTGAAGCGGCGCGGGCCGCATGCGAATGCTCCCGCGCTACTTCGGCCGCATTGCATGGGACCCGAGTAAGCGCTAAAGCGCTAACTCGGGCCGACAAAGGAGCAAGCAATGGCTGGAATGAAGGAAATTCGCGGCAAGATCAAGAGCGTGCAAAACACGCGCAAGATCACGAAAGCGATGGAGATGGTGGCCGCATCGAAGATGCGCCGCGCTCAGGAGCGCATGCGCGCTGCTCGCCCGTATGCCGACAAGGTCCGCGATATCGCTGCGCACATGAGCCGTGCGAACCCGGAGTATCGTCACCCGTTCATGGTGTCGAACGAAGGCGCGAAGGCGGCCGGCATCATCCTCGTCACGACTGATAAAGGTCTGTGCGGGGGGATGAACACCAACGTGCTCCGTGCGTCGCTGCAGAAGTTCAAGGAACTGGAAGGCCAAGGCAAGACGATCGAGGCAACCGCGATCGGCAGCAAGGGCCTGGGCTTCCTGAACCGACTGCAGGCGAAAGTCGTGTCGAACGTCGTGCAACTGGGCGATACGCCGCATCTGGAAAAACTGATCGGCGCTGTGAAGGTGCAGCTCGACCTGTACTCGGAAGGGAAGATTTCGGCGGTGTACCTCGCGTACACGCGCTTCGTCAACACGATGAAGCAGGAGCCGGTGATCGAGCAACTGCTGCCATTATCGGCGGACCAGTTCGAGCGCACGGAAGAAGACGGTACGACGCCGAGCACGCAGTGGGACTACATCTACGAGCCGGATGCGCAGGCAGTGGTGGACGAACTGCTGGTGCGTTATGTCGAAGCGCTGGTCTATCAGGCCGTCGCGGAAAACATGGCATCGGAGCAGTCGGCCCGCATGGTCGCGATGAAAGCCGCTTCGGACAATGCGAAGACGGTCATCAACGATCTGCAGCTCGTCTACAACAAGAGCCGTCAGGCCGCGATCACGAAAGAACTGTCGGAAATCGTCGGTGGAGCGGCGGCCGTCTGACCCCGGTCAGGCAGGTCGTTGCGTGTGCGCCCGAGCGGCGCGCCCATCGGAGAAACTGCGCCTTTGCGCGAGTGAAGAATTGAGTATCTAAAGGAAAAGCGATGAGTACTACTGCTTTGGTAGAAGGCAAGATCGTACAGTGCATCGGCGCGGTGATCGACGTGGAATTTCCGCGTGAAACCATGCCGAAGATCTACGACGCGCTCATTCTGGAAGGTTCGGAACTGACGCTCGAAGTCCAGCAGCAGTTGGGCGACGGCGTGGTCCGTACCATCTGTCTGGGTGCTTCGGATGGTCTGCGCCGCGGCACGATCGTCAAGAACACGGGCAACCCGATCAGCGTGCCGGTCGGCAAGCCGACCCTCGGCCGTATCATGGACGTGCTTGGCCGTCCGATCGACGAAGCCGGCCCGATCTCGAGCGAAACCACGCGTGCGATCCACCAGAAGGCTCCGGCGTTCGACCAACTGTCGCCGTCGACCGAGCTGCTCGAAACCGGCATCAAGGTTATCGACCTGATCTGCCCGTTCGCGAAGGGCGGTAAGGTGGGTCTGTTCGGTGGCGCCGGCGTGGGCAAGACCGTGAACATGATGGAACTGATCAACAACATCGCGAAGGAACACGGCGGCTACTCCGTGTTCGCCGGTGTGGGCGAGCGTACCCGCGAAGGGAACGACTTCTATCATGAAATGAAGGACTCGAACGTTCTCGACAAGGTCGCGCTGGTGTACGGCCAGATGAACGAGCCGCCGGGCAACCGTCTGCGCGTCGCGCTGACCGGCCTGACGATGGCCGAGCACTTCCGTGACGAAGGCCTCGACGTGCTGTTCTTCGTCGACAACATCTACCGTTTTACGCTGGCCGGTACCGAAGTGTCGGCACTGCTCGGCCGTATGCCGTCGGCAGTGGGCTATCAGCCGACGCTGGCTGAAGAAATGGGTAAGTTGCAGGAGCGTATTACGTCGACCAAGACTGGCTCGATCACGTCGGTGCAGGCCGTGTACGTCCCTGCAGACGACTTGACCGACCCGTCGCCGGCTACGACCTTCGGCCACCTCGACGCAACCGTCGTGCTGTCGCGTGACATCGCTTCGCTCGGTATCTACCCCGCGGTGGACCCGCTCGATTCGACCTCGCGTCAGATCGACCCGCACGTGATCGGCGAAGAGCACTACTCGATCACGCGCGGCGTGCAGCAAACGCTGCAGCGCTACAAGGAACTGCGCGACATTATCGCGATTCTGGGCATGGACGAACTCGCGCCGGAAGACAAGCTTTCCGTCGCGCGCGCTCGCAAGATTCAGCGTTTCCTGTCGCAGCCGTTCCACGTCGCTGAAGTGTTCACGGGTTCGCCGGGCAAGTACGTGCCGCTGAAGGAAACGATCCGTGGCTTCAAGATGATCGTCGAAGGCGAGTGCGACCACCTGCCGGAGCAAGCGTTCTACATGGTCGGCACGATCGACGAAGCCTTCGAAAAAGCCAAGAAGATCCAGTAAAGGTCGGGTGTAACGAAGCGGGTGCCGACCTCGCGCATCACGGCTGCCAAAACGGTAGTGTTGCGCAAAGCCAGCGTCTCTGATTACGCTCAACCCGCCTTGCATGGGACGGGAGTCAGCACTCAAGCGCTAACTCTCGTCGACAGGAGTCGACACATATGGCAACCATTAAAGTAGACGTCGTCAGCGCGGAAGAGGAAATCTTCTCGGGCCAGGCGGAAGTTCGTCGCGCTGCCAGGCGAAGCGGGTGAACTCGGCATTCTGCCGGGCCACACGCCGCTCATCACGCGGATCCGTCCGGGTGCGGTGCGCATCGAAGTTGAAAACGGCGAAGAAGAGTTTGTGTTCGTCGCCGGCGGCATCCTCGAAGTCCAACCGGGTGCAGTGACGGTTCTCGCCGACACCGCGATCCGCGGCAAGGATCTCGACGAAGCCAAGGCCGAAGACGCACGCAAGCGTGCGGAAGAGGCGCTGCAGAACACGGGCTCGAACCTCGAGTACGCGACCGCACAGGCGGAACTCGCGTACGCGACGGCGCAACTCGCGGCAATCCAGCGTTTGCGCAAGCTGCGCGGCCAGCACTAAAGCAGCACGTAATGGAAGAAAGCAGCCTGCGCGGCTGCTTTTTTTTGATAGCTAGTTGACGTTTACGTAAAGGTCGGCAAAATCCACGAGGTTGGAGTAACGGACGGTCACCGCTCGCCGCGGTCGATGCGACGCGGTGCGGGTAAGACTTGATGCCGGCCGGATACGCGCCGGTGCACAATCGATTTCAAATTCATTTCAATCGAGCGCGCTTGCGCTCACGGAGACAACACCATGGCAACGCATAGCTCGGGAGAAGGTGCGCTCATCGAACCCGCGGATGGACTGTCGTATGTGCGCGGGTCGACTGAAAATCCGTTGAGCGAAGCGACCGTCGGCGAGCTTCTGCGCGACACCGCGGCGCGCTTTCCCGACCGGCCGGCCGTGGTGTTTCGGGAGCAGCGCATCCGCTGGACGTGGAGCGAATTCGCGCAGGAAGTGGATGTGCTTGCGTCCGGGCTGCTTGCACTCGGCATCGCGAAGGGCGATCGCGTCGGCATCTGGTCGCCGAACCGCGTCGAGTGGCTGCTGACGCAGTTCGCGACCGCGCGTATCGGCGCAATCCTCGTCAACATCAATCCTGCCTACCGGCTCGCGGAGCTCGAATACGCGCTGAACAAGGCCGGTTGCAAGGCGATCATCACCGCCGAGCGCTTCAAGACGTCGATGTACCTCGAGATGCTGCAGGAACTCGCGCCCGAATTGGCGACGCAGCCGCCGGGTGAACTGCATGCCGCGCGGCTGCCGAAACTGCGCTACGTGATCCGCATGTGCGACACGGAGACGCCAGGCATGCTGAGCTTTTCCGACGTGATCGAGCGTGGCCGTGCGTCGTTCGACGCCACTCGGCTCGATGCGATCGGCGCGACGCTGTCGTGCCGGGAGCCGATCAACATCCAGTTCACGAGCGGCACGACGGGCAATCCGAAGGGCGCGACGCTGACGCATCGCAACGTCGTGAACAACGCGCGCTATATCGCGATGGCGATGCGGCTCAGCGAGCAGGACGGCCTGTGCATTCCAGTGCCGCTGTACCACTGCTTCGGGATGGTGCTGGCGGTGCTCGCGTGCGTGTCGGTCGGGGCGAACATGGTGTTTCCGGGCGAGGGCTTCGATCCGGCCGCGACACTCACCGCGACCGCGGAGGAAAAATGCACCGCGCTGCACGGCGTCCCGACGATGTTCATCGCAGAACTCGACCATCCGACCTTCCCCTCGTACGACTTCTCGCGGCTGCGCACCGGCATCATGGCGGGCTCGCCGTGCCCGATCGAGACGATGAAGAAGGTCGTCTCGAAGATGCACCTGAGCGAGATCACGATCGCCTACGGCATGACGGAAACCAGCCCAGTCTCGTTCCAGAGCTCGACGACCGATCCGCTCGACAAGCGTACGACGACAGTCGGGCGCATCCAGCCGCATCTCGAAGTGAAAATCGTCGATCCGCTCGGCAATATCGTGCCGGTCGGCGAAACGGGCGAGCTATGCACGCGCGGCTACTCGGTGATGCTCGGTTACTGGGGGGACGACGCGAAGACGCACGAGAGTATCGTCGACGGCTGGATGCACACGGGCGACCTGGCGACGCTCGACGCCGAAGGCTATTGCAACATCGTAGGCCGGCTGAAGGACATGCTGATTCGCGGCGGCGAAAACATCTATCCGCGCGAGATCGAGGAGTTTCTGTTCCGTCACCCGAAGATCCAGAGCGTGCAGGTGTTCGGCGTGCCCGATACCAGGTATGGCGAAGAAGTATGCGCGTGGATCGTGCTGCGGACCGGCGAACAGGCGACGGCAGAAGAAATCCAGCAGTTCTGCCAGGGACAGATTGCGCACTACAAGGTGCCGCGATATATCCGCTTCGTCGATGAACTGCCGATGACCGTGACCGGCAAGGTGCAAAAATTCGTGATGCGCGAACGGATGATCGGCGAGTTGAAACTCAGAGAGGACAAGACGGCGTGACGCCGCTGCAGCACGTTGCGCAGCCAAATATGCCAAATAGGTACGGTAGAACAGGAGTTGCGCGGTGAGGATTCGTCGCGCGCAAACGTTTGAGCAGGCGAAAAAAAAGCGGGCCTGGAGCCCGCTAAAAACCACACGCTACGGGGTTAGCGCGAGGAGACCAAAGATGGGACGGTTATCACGACGCCCCTGCGTCGATGACGGCCCCAGCAGGGATGCCCCTTTACAGGGCTTCGGCAAGCGCCGACCGGCAAGTGCATCGTATCCGCTCACACCACGCACACAGCCACATCCGTGTTGAAACCGTTGAGGGCATTGTGGGCGAATTACCCTATGAACGCGGTAACAAAGTGTTTCAGGTTGTAACGCCCGCCAGATAAGGCGTTGCGGGATTTATTGCCAAAATGAAACCTTTAAAACGTAGTTATTACCGATGACTATGCCGCAATTTAATACGCATGATTGATGCCATTCATGACGCCTGGTGCAGCAGAAATTGGGTCACTCATCAGCGTGAAATGGTTGCGTCTGCAGCGTTCGAGCTACGAATTTCCTGCGGAACCAGCGCTGTGACCCTGCCCCGAAATACATCGCAATTCGATGAAAAACCTGTGATGCAATGCAGCAAAGGGAATCCGCTTGTGCAGCGTATTGGAAAGGGGCGCATCGCTGCACCTTGGACCTGACCCGGACAGTTATACGACCCGACGACGTCGCCCTTCGTTACATCATCGCCGGCACCCAAATCTCCAGGCGCGCGCAGGCCGCCCTCGCAATCAGTCAGCAACTGACGCCCTCCAACGGACACGGTCGGCTTACTTCAACCACTTGTCCGAGATAGCCTGATACTCGCCGGTCGCTCGAGCGAGATGCAGCCACTGATCGACGTATTGCTGGAACGCGATATCCCCGCGCGGTAGCAACCAGGCCTTCTCGCCGTACTGGAACGGCTTGTCCGGATGCACCGAGCAGAGGCCGGGATTGAGTTTCTGCTGCAGCAGCGTTTCCGACGCATCCGTCACCATCACGTCCGCCTTGCCCGCGAGGATCTGCTTGAAGATCGTCACGTTGTCCGGATAAACGGTCACGTTTGCGTGCGTGAAGTATTGCTTCGCGAACTTCTCGTTGGTGCCCCCCGGATTGACGATCACACGTGTGGACGGTTGATCGATCTGCGCGACCGTCTGATATTTGTTGACGTCGTCGCAACGGACGATCGGCGTTTTGCCGTCGATCATGTAAGCCTGTGTGAAGAACGCATGCTTCTGGCGCTCGAGCGTCGGCGACACACCGCCAATGCCGATGTCGCACTTTGCGACGAAGTCGTTCATCAGGTTCGACCACGACGTCTTGACGAACTCGACATTCACGCCGAGCGACTTCGCGAGCGATTCAGCCATGTCGATATCGATGCCCTCGAACTGGCCATCGCCCCTGTAGAACGAATACGGCTTGTAGTCGCCGGTAGTGCAAGCGCGCAGCGTGCCGCGGCTGATGATGTCGTCGAGCCTGGACGGCGCGGGCGCGGCGTTTTGCGCGCTGGCTACGCCGACGTGCATCAGGACGCCGGCGAGCGCGCCGAGCATTGCGAGTGCTGCCTTCTTCATCGAGTCTCCTGGTGGTGTGTAGTGTGCAATTCATCGGTAAAGCTGTCGGATAGTAGCTTGGCAGCGCGGGCTTGAACATCGGCCGTTCAGCTAGGGCGACCCGGGCAGCGGAAGACATCGACCCTGACCCGTGCGGGCAGTGGCGCGCGGTAGTTGATCGAGGTGCGTCCGAGCTGCTTTCCGCCCGCTTCCCACGACGCGCCGCCGCAACATTCATTACCCCGCGACGCGCGATGTCCGGAGCCGCCTCCGGTAAAATGCTCATTTGCCCTCAGCTCTTCAGTCGCACGCAACGTGGCCCATCAACTCCTGAACGACACTTTTCTGCGCGCGCTGCAGCGCCAGCCCACCGACTACACGCCGATCTGGCTGATGCGGCAGGCTGGCCGCTATCTGCCGGAATACAACGCCACGCGCGGCCGCGCGGGCAGTTTCCTCGGTCTCGCGAAGAACCCGGCTTTCGCGACGGAAGTCACCTTGCAGCCCCTCGATCGCTATCCGCTCGACGCCGCGATCCTGTTCTCCGACATCCTGACCGTGCCCGACGCGATGGGCCTCGGTCTCGAGTTCGTCAACGGCGAAGGGCCGAGATTTGCCCGTCCGGTGCGCACCGAAGACGACGTCGCGCGCCTGGCGGTGCCCGACATCGACGCGACACTGCGCTACGTGACCGACGCCGTGCGTGAAATCCGCTCGGCGCTGAAGGACGCGCAAGGCCGCCAGCGCGTGCCTCTGATCGGCTTCTCAGGCAGCCCGTGGACGCTCGCGTGCTACATGGTGGAAGGCGGCGGCTCGGCGGACTTTCGCACCGTCAAATCGATGCTGTACGCGCGTCCCGATCTGCTGCAGCGGATTCTCGAGGTCAACGCGCGCTCGGTCGCGGCATATCTGAACGCGCAGATCGAAGCTGGCGCGCAAGCGGTGATGATTTTCGACACATGGGGCGGAGCGCTCGCCGATGGCATCTATCAGCGCTTTTCGCTGCGCTACATCGAGCAGGTGGTCAGCCAGCTGAAGCGCGAACACGACGGCGAAAAAGTGCCCGTCATCGCGTTCACGAAGGGGGGCGGCCTGTGGCTCGAGGACATCGCCGCGAGCGGCGTCGACGCGGTGGGCCTCGACTGGACCGTGAACCTCGGCAAGGCGCGCGAACGTGTCGGTGGCAAGGTGGCGCTTCAGGGCAACATCGATCCGTCGGTGCTGTTTGCGCCGCCTGCCGCGATCCGCATGGAAGCGCGCGCGGTGCTCGACAGTTTCGGCAACCATCCCGGCCACGTTTTCAATCTGGGTCACGGCATTTCACAGTTCACGCCGCCAGAGCATGTTGCTGAACTGGTCGACGAAGTGCATCGTCACAGCCGCGCTATTCGTAGTGGCGCACATACGCCCGCGTGAGTGTGTAATCATTACCGTTTCTTGTTGCATCGCAGCGAATTGGGCTCTCGCCCTAAGGACCGCAGCTCCGCGAATAGGCCGCCAGATGGTGGTCTTACGAAAGTCAAGAGCTGACTTATGCACACTTCGCACGCTGCGCCGCGGTAGAGACTTTAATCGTGCCCCGACCCTTGCACATACTCGGCGCATTTGATCTGAGCCCTGTCGGGCAAGGGTTTGCGGGGCGCGTGATGAAATGTGCGGAATCCCACACAAGGCCGTCGCGGCGCCGTTTGCGGCCCGTCGAAGCGAAGTTCTCAACAAAGTTATCCACAGGGCCGCGAGCCGAGCGCAATTGTTCAGTCGAATCCAAAACTTAGCGGTGAAATTAAGGTTTTACTTTAACTTCTACGGCTTCGCGTCCCATGCGACCCACCCCGCGCCGCGAGTTGGCCTCGTGCCGGCTCATCCTCAGTGCCACGCCGAGTGAACGAAATGTTCGTCCGCGTCGCGCTCGACCATCCGCTGCCGACCCTGTTCGACTACCGCTGCGACATCTCCGGGGCGGCTGTCGTAGGCACGCTCGTCAGCGTTCCGTTTGGCAAGCGGCACGTGGTGGGGCTCGTTTGCGAAGTGACCGCTCACAGCGACGTGCCGGCCGAGCGCCTGCGTGATGTGGATCAGGTCTGCACGGCGTGTCCGCCGGTCTCGACACATTGGCTCGCGCTCGCCGCATTCGCCGCGGACTACTATCAGCGCGGTCTCGGCGAAGTGGCGCTGCCGGGGCTGCCGCAGGCGCTGCGCGACGCGTCGCGCTGGTCGCGGCTGTTCGCCCCGGAAGAGCGCTATCGGTTGACGGCCGAGGGCCGCACGGTATTGCCTGACGCCTTGCCGGCCCGCGCGACCGCGCTCCGAGCGCTCGCTCAAGCGCTCGCTCAAGCCGACTTCCTCCTCGCTGCCGACGCCCGCGCGCTGCATCCGAAGGCGCTGGCGACACTCGACACATGGCAGACGGCAGGCTGGGTCACGCTCGATGTGATCGACGCCGCCACGGTGCCCGCCGCCGCGTCGCTGCCGAACATGCCCGCGCCTGCCCTGCCAACCCTCACCGACGAACAGGCGAGTGCCGTCGAAGCGATCCGCGACGCCCACGGCTTCGCGCCGTTCCTGCTGCACGGGGTGACGGGCAGCGGCAAGACCGAGGTGTATCTGCGCGCGCTCGCCGCGATTCTGGCCGGCAAGCCCGACGCGCAAGCGCTCGTGCTGGTACCGGAAATCAACCTGACGCCGCAGTTCGAGGCGGCGTTCCGCGCCCGCTTCGCCGCGCTCGACGCCAGCGCGATCGTCACGCTGCATAGCGGCCTCGCCGAAGGCGAGCGCGCCCGCAACTGGTTCGCCGCGCACACCGGCCGCGCGCGCATCGTGCTCGGCACGCGGCTCGCGGTGCTCGCGTCGCTGCCGCGGCTGGCGATCATCGTCGTCGACGAGGAGCACGATCCGGCCTACAAGCAGCAGGAAGGCTTGCGCTATTCGGCGCGCGATCTCGCGATCTATCGGGCGAAGCAACTCGGCGTGCCGGTCGTGCTTGGCTCGGCGACGCCGTCGCTCGAGAGCTGGTGGCAGGCAGATCAGGGCCGCTACGAGCGGCTCACGCTGTCGCGCCGCGCCGTCGCCGAGGCCGCACTGCCGAGCGTGCGTCTCATCGATCTCGAAGACGAGCGCCGGCGCGGGCGGGCATCGATCGAAGGTTTGTCGGGCCCGTTGATCGCCGCGATAAAGGCGCGGCTCGAACGCGGCGAGCAGAGCCTCGTGTTCCTCAACCGCCGTGGCTACGCGCCGCAACTCGCCTGCGACGCGTGCGGCTGGGTGGCCGGTTGTCCGCGCTGCAGCGCCTACGTCGTGCTGCACAAGCCCGAGCGCGCGCTGCGCTGCCATCACTGCGGCTGGGAGTCTCGTATCCCGCGTTCGTGCCCGGAGTGTGGCAACGTCGATATCGCACCGCTCGGGCGCGGCACGCAGCGCGTCGAGGAAACGCTTGCGAGCGCGGTGCCGGGCGCCCGTGTGCTCCGTATCGACGCCGACAGCACGCGCCGCAAGGGCAGCGCGCAGGCGTTGTTCTCGGACGTGCACGCGGGCGAGGTCGATATTCTGGTCGGCACGCAGATGATCGCGAAGGGACACGATTTCCAGCGCGTGTCACTGGTTGGCGTGCTGAACGCCGATACCGCGCTGTTTTCGCATGATTTCCGCGCGAGCGAGCGTCTGTTCGCGCAGCTGATGCAGGTGAGCGGCCGCGCGGGCCGCGCCGGTCTGCCGGGCGAAGTGCTGGTGCAGACGCGCTATCCGCGTCACGCGCTGTATCACGCGCTGTGCCGTCATGACTACGTCGGCTTCGCCAATGCGACGCTCGCCGAGCGACGCGACGCGCACCTGCCGCCGTTCGTCTACCAGGCGCTGTTGCGCGCCGAAGGCCGCACGCTCGAAGCGGCGCTCGCGTTTCTGCAGCAGGCCGCCGCCGAACTTGCGCGGATTCCTGCCGCCGAGCGCGTCACCGTCTACGACGCAGTGCCGCTCACGATCGTCAAGGTGATGCACGTGCATCGCGCGCAGCTGCTGATCGAAAGCGCATCGCGCGCGGCGCTGCAGGCTACGCTGCGCGCGTGGCAGCCACTGTTGCGCGCGCTCAAGGGCGTGCTGCGCTGGAACCTCGAGGTCGATCCGCTCGACATCTGACGCCACGGGCCAGATGACGCCGGCCATACTTCTTTGAGTCATATCCATAGAGCGAATGATCGTTTCGCTTTGCGATCCCGCTCGCCTATAGTCGCCAAATCGGCGCATTTTGGGGCTAAACGACAATAACTTCGCGCCGATGCCACTCAACTTTCGCGGGGCATGTGCAATGAGCGACACCCATCACACCGTGCCGGAGGGCGCCGCGCCGGGTCAGCGGCAAGGTACACAAGACGCGCAAACCGCACGAGGCAGCGGCTTTTCGCTGACCGAAGACTGGCTCGCCGCGGGCGTCGGCCTGCTCGTGATCGTGATCGCGTGGGCGCTGTTCGCGTCGGGCAGCAGCATCAGGTGGCTCGCGGTCGCGCCGGCCAAATGGTCGAGCGTCGCGCAGGCCGCGCAGGACATCGGCAAGCATCTACCCAACTACTTCGCGCTATTCGCGACATTCGCAGTGCTGTTCGGCGTGAGCGTCGCCCTGCTCCGGCAGCGCGTCGGCGCGTTTCTCGCCGCCTTCATCGTGGTGTTCGTCGCTTCCGCGCTGATTCTGACGCTCGGCGCATGGGTCGACGCGTCCAGGTACAACCTCGAGCCGCCGCTCGTCGCGCTCGCGCTCGGGCTGCTCGTGTCGAACCTGTTCACGCTGCCGGAGTGGCTCGCGGCCGGGCTGCGCGTCGAGTTTTACATCAAGGTCGGTATCGTGCTGCTCGGCGCGACGCTGCCGTTCACGCTGCTCGTGTGGGCCGGTCCGGTCGCGGTCGTCCAGGCGAGCATCGTGTCATTGGTGACGTTCTTCGTGATCTTTCTCGTTGCGCGAGCATTCGGACTCGATCGACGCTTTGCCGCCGTGCTCGGTGTCGGCGGCGCGGTGTGCGGCGTGTCGGCAGCGATCGCGATTGCCGGCGCGGTACGGGCGAAGCGCGAGCAGGCGTCGGTCGCGATCACGCTGGTCGTGCTGTGGGCGATCGTGATGATCTTCGTGCTGCCGTTCGCGTCGCGCTCGCTCGGACTGCCGACGGCCGTCGCCGGCGCCTGGATCGGCACCTCCGAATTCGCCGACGCCGCGGGCATCGCCGCTGCCCAGGCCTACGGCGATTTCGCGCGCCACGCGAGCGGCGCGATCGCCGGCGCGCCCGAAGCGTCGTTGCAGGCCTTCACGCTGATGAAGGTGGTCGGCCGCGACATCTGGATCGGCATCTGGGCGTTCGTGCTCGCAATCGTCGCGACGACGCGCTGGGAAGCGCAGGACAGCGGCGTCGCCGCGCGCGCGAATGCCGGTGAGATCTGGGCGCGTTTCCCGAAGTTCGTGATCGGCTTCGTGATCGCGTCGGCGTTGGTCACGTGGATCGCGAGCCATTATTCACTCGCCGATTACCGTAAGATCGTCACGCCGGAGTTCGTCGCGCCGATCACGGTGCTGCGCACGTGGGCGTTCACCTTCTGCTTCCTGAGCATCGGTCTGACGACGCGCTTCCGCTCGCTTGCCGCGACCGGTCTGAAGCCGTTCCTCGCGTTCACGGCGGGCGTGGTGGTCAATATCGCGATCGGTTACGCGCTGTCCGCACACGTGTTCGCGTCGTACTGGAACAGCCTCGGATAACGCCGTGAAGATTTCGATGGATCGTGGCGCCGGCGCTGCGCCATACGTAGGCGCCGTAGAGCGCAGCTGCGCGGCGGACGCGCCCTGCTGCGCCGCATGCCGGCATCGCGTGAGCGAACGGGATGCGCTCGAGCAGCGTATCCCAGGGCTTGCCGTGTTCAGTTCCGGGTTCGGCGCGAGCGTGGCGGATAGCCGACTGTGTGGTCTGCATGACCAGTTGGTATCGCCCGGCGATGTCTGTGCGCGGTTCGAGCCGGTTGCGCCGTCGCTCGGGCCGCGCTGATCCAACAGCGATCTTCAGGCGCAAATCCCCGCGCCAATCCAGTCGCGAATCCCCACATTCGCGCGCATCCGGCTTCATGAGCCGTTGCGCGCTCTCTCCTGATCTCAGTCGTTCAGCGCGTTTCGCGTATTGCCCGCCGATCCACGCGAGGCCGCGCTCGCACGCTTGCGCTCCTCTTCGCGCCGATTCGAGCCCCTTGTCGCGCCTCGAATGAAAAACACCGCACAGGCCGCGCACATCGCCCAGATGCCCAGTATTACCAGCCACTTTTCCATCACACCAACCCTCGGGAACCCCGTTTATGTTTTCTGCGTGCCCTGAAACCGACGTTTCGGGCCGTCCGTCATCGTGCTTCTGTATATCGGCGCGCGAAGTCGTTTGATAAGGCTTATTTCAAAAAGAATCACGCCAGGGAAAGTACCGATCGAAAACACCCTGGTCCGACTGTCGGTCTCCGCCCGGAAACCCATGTTCCATAAGGCTTCCGATGGGGTGCAACCAACCTGCCGATTTGGTTGCACCTTTTTATTTGGAGGCGTACGATTCGCCCAACTTTTAGTCTTTCGCCAGGCTCGCGCCCGGTATCAGAGAAGGAAACATGGCTAGCACCACCCTTGGCGTCAAGGTCGACGACCTCCTGCGTTCCCGGCTCAAAGATGCCGCCACCCGCCTCGAGCGCACCCCGCACTGGTTGATCAAGCAGGCGATTTTCGCCTACCTCGAAAAGATCGAGCACGGCCAGTTGCCGCCCGAACTGTCAGGCGCAACCGGCACGGCCGATCTCGCCGACGGCGCGGCGGTCGAGAACGAGGAAGACGGCGCATCCCATCCGTTTCTCGATTTTGCGCAGAACGTGCAACCGCAGTCGGTGCTGCGCGCGGCGATCACCGCCGCGTATCGCCGCCCTGAACCCGAGTGCGTGCCGTTCCTGCTCGGCCAGGCGCGTCTGCCGGCCAACCTCGCCGGCGACGTGCAGGCGATGGCCGGCAAGCTCGTCGAAACGCTGCGCTCGAAGAGCAAGGGCGGCGGCGTGGAAGGGCTGATCCACGAATTTTCGCTGTCGAGCCAGGAAGGCGTCGCGCTGATGTGCCTCGCCGAGGCGCTGCTGCGCATCCCCGACCGCGCGACCCGCGACGCGCTGATCCGCGACAAGATCAGCAAGGGCGACTGGAAATCGCACGTCGGCCAGGCGCCGTCGCTGTTCGTCAACGCGGCGACCTGGGGTCTGATGATCACCGGCAAGCTGGTGACGACCAATAGCGAGACGAGCCTGTCGTCGGCGCTCACGCGCCTGATCGGCAAGGGCGGCGAGCCGCTGATCCGCAAGGGCGTCGACATGGCGATGCGCCTGATGGGCGAGCAGTTCGTGACCGGCGAGAACATTTCCGAAGCGCTCGCGAACAGCCGCAAGTACGAGGCGCGCGGTTTCCGCTATTCATACGACATGCTCGGCGAAGCGGCCACCACCGAGGCCGACGCGCAGCGCTACTACGCGTCGTACGAGCAGGCGATCCACGCGATCGGCAAGGCCGCGGGCGGCCGCGGCATCTACGAAGGCCCCGGCATCTCGATCAAGCTGTCGGCGCTGCATCCGCGCTACTCGCGCGCGCAGCAGGAACGCACGATGAGCGAGCTGCTGCCGCGCGTGCGTTCGCTCGCGATCCTCGCGCGCCGCTACGACATCGCCCTCAATATCGACGCCGAAGAAGCCGACCGCCTCGAACTCTCGCTCGACCTGCTCGAAGCGCTGTGCTTCGATCCGGAGCTGCAAGGCTGGAACGGCATCGGCTTCGTCGTGCAGGCGTATCAGAAGCGCTGCCCGTTCGTGATCGACTACCTGATCGATCTGGCGCGCCGCAGCCGCCACCGTGTCATGGTGCGGCTCGTGAAGGGCGCGTACTGGGATACGGAAATCAAGCGCGCGCAGGTCGACGGCCTCGAAGGCTATCCGGTCTACACGCGCAAGGTCTACACCGACGTGTCGTACCTCGCCTGCGCGAAGAAACTGCTCGGCGCGCCCGATGCCGTCTATCCGCAGTTCGCGACGCACAACGCGCATACGCTGTCGGCGATCTATCAGCTCGCAGGCAATAACTACTACCCCGGCCAGTACGAGTTCCAGTGCCTGCACGGCATGGGCGAGCAGCTCTACGAAGAAGTCACCGGCCGCGACAAGCTGAACCGCCCGTGCCGCGTGTACGCACCGGTCGGTACGCATGAGACGCTGCTCGCGTACCTCGTGCGCCGGCTGCTCGAGAACGGCGCGAACACGTCGTTCGTGAACCGCATCGCCGACGAATCCGTCGCGATCAAGGACCTGGTCGCCGATCCGGTCGAGGAAGCGTCGAGGATCGTGCCGCTCGGCGCCCCGCACGCGCGCATTCCGCTGCCGCGCAACCTGTATGGCGCGCAACGGCTCAATTCGATGGGCTTCGATCTGTCGAACGAGCATCGGCTCGCGTCGCTGTCGTCGGCGCTGCTCGCGAGCGCGCATCATCCGTGGCGCGCCGCGCCGATGCTCGAAGACAACCAGATCGCCGTCGGCGCCGGGCGCGACGTGCGCAACCCGGCCGACCAGCGTGATCTCGTCGGCACGGTCGTCGAAGCGACGGCGGAGCATGTGAGCGCCGCGCTCGGCCATGCGGTGGCCGCCGCGCCGATCTGGCAGGCGACGCCGGTCGAGGCGCGCGCGGATTGCCTCGCGCGCGCCGCGGATCTGCTCGAAGCGCAGATGCACACGCTAATGGGCCTCGTGGTGCGCGAAGCGGGCAAATCGCTCGCCAACGCGGTCGCGGAAATCCGCGAAGCGATCGACTTCCTGCGCTACTACTCGACGCAGATCCGCGACGAGTTTTCGAACGACACGCATCGGCCGCTCGGTCCGGTGGTCTGTATCAGCCCGTGGAATTTCCCGCTGGCGATTTTCATGGGCCAGGTGGCCGCCGCGCTCGCGGCCGGCAACACGGTGCTCGCGAAACCGGCCGAGCA
This sequence comes from Paraburkholderia sp. CI3, assembly GCF_050436505.1. Lineage (NCBI taxonomy): Bacteria > Pseudomonadati > Pseudomonadota > Betaproteobacteria > Burkholderiales > Burkholderiaceae > Paraburkholderia > Paraburkholderia sp. CI3. Next base: position 2,975,032 of record NZ_JBNDMI010000004.1, on the reverse strand, counting down.
GACGCCGCTGATCGCAGCTCAGGCGGTGCGAATTCTGCGCGAAGCGGGCGTGCCGGCGGGCGCGGTGCAACTGCTGCCGGGCAATGGCGAGACGGTCGGAGCCGCGCTGGTCGCCGATCCGCGCACGCGTGCGGTGATGTTTACCGGCTCGACCGAAGTCGCGCGTCTGATCAACAAGACGCTGTCCGGCCGACTCGATCCGGATGGCAAGCCGATTCCGCTGATCGCCGAAACCGGCGGCCAGAACGCGATGATCGTCGACTCGTCGGCGCTCGCCGAGCAGGTCGTCGCCGACGTGCTGCAGTCGTCTTTCGACTCCGCCGGTCAACGGTGTTCGGCGTTGCGCGTTCTTTGTTTGCAGGACGATGTCGCGGACCGCACGCTCGAAATGCTGACAGGCGCGATGCGCGAGCTCGCGCTCGGCAACCCGGATCGGCTGTCGACCGACGTCGGCCCGGTGATCGACCTGGACGCGAAGCGCGGCATCGACGCGCACATCGCGGCGATGCGCGACAAGGGCCGCAAGGTCGAGCAACTGCCGCTGCCGGAGGGCGCGACGCAGGGTACTTTCGTGCCGCCGACGCTGATCGAGCTCGACAGCATCGACGAGCTGAAGCGCGAAGTGTTCGGTCCGGTGCTGCACGTGGTGCGCTATCGCCGCAGCCAGCTCGACAAGCTGCTCGAACAGATTCGCGCGACGGGTTACGGTTTGACGCTCGGCATCCACACGCGCATCGACGAAACGATCGCGCACGTGATCAGCCGCGCACACGTAGGCAACATCTACGTGAACCGCAACGTGATCGGCGCGGTGGTCGGGGTGCAGCCGTTCGGCGGCGAAGGACTGTCGGGTACGGGGCCGAAGGCCGGCGGTGCGTTATATCTGCAGCGTCTGCTCGCAACGCGTCCGGCTGGTTTGCCGAAGTCGCTCGCGCAGGCGCTGGTGGTCGAAGTACCGCCGGCGGCGCAGGCGGCAGAAAAAGGCGACAATCCGGCGGCCGCGCTGACCGCGTTGCGCGACTGGCTGATCGCCGAGCGCGAGCCGCAGCTTGCCGCGCGTTGCGACGGCTATCTGTCGCATGTGCCGGCGGGCGCGACCGCGGTACTGTCGGGGCCGACCGGCGAGCGCAATACGTACACGCTGGGCCCGCGCGGCACGGTGCTGTGTATCGCGTCGACGGCGAGCGGCGCGCGCGTGCAGTTCGCGGCGGCGCTGGCTACGGGAAATCGTGCGTTGTTCGAGGGCGCGGCCGGTGAACAATTGGTTTCGCAATTGCCGGCGTCGCTGAAGGCCCACGCGAGCGTGAAGAAGAGCGCCGACGCGCCGTTCGACGCCGTGCTGTTCGAAGGCGACAGCGATGAGCTGCTCGCGCTCGTGAAGGAGGTCGCGAAGCGCGCGGGGCCGATCGTGTCGGTGCAGGGCGTCGCGGCCCGTGCGCTCGCGAGCGGCGACGAGGACTACGCGCTCGAGCGTCTGCTCACCGAGCGCTCGGTCAGCGTGAATACCGCGGCGGCAGGCGGCAATGCGAATTTGATGACGATCGGTTGAGCGAACCTCGGCGATTTATTCAATAGAAAGGAAGCGGCACGGCGACCCCGACACCGCTTCATCCACACCTGGTATCAAGGAGAAGCTATGCAACACAAAATGAAACAGCTGGCAGGCGCAGCTCTGGTTGCCGCCATGTCGCTGGCGGGGACGGCCAACGCTCAATCGACGGAAGACGTGAAGATCGGTTTCGCCGGTCCGATGACGGGCGCACAGGCGCACTATGGCAAGGACTTCCAGAACGGCATCACGCTCGCGGTCGAAGAGTTCAACGCGACGAAGCCGGTGATCGGCGGCAAGCCGGTTCGCATCGTGCTCGACTCGGCCGACGACCAGGCCGACCCGCGCACCGGCACGACGGTCGCGCAAAAGCTCGTGGATGACGGCATCAAGGGCATGCTGGGCCACTTCAACTCGGGCACGACGATTCCGGCCTCGCGCATCTACGCGAACGCGGGCATTCCGCAGATCGCGATGGCGACGGCGCCGGAATACACGCAGCAGGGCTTCAAGACCACCTTCCGCATGATGACGTCCGACACGCAGCAAGGCTCGGTCGCTGGCACGTTCGCGGTGAAGAACCTCGGCATGAAGAAGATCGCGATCGTCGACGATCGCACCGCTTACGGCCAGGGTCTTGCGGATCAGTTCGAGAAGGCTGCGAAGGCGGCAGGCGCGACGATCGTCGATCGCGAATACACGAACGACAAGGCCGTCGACTTCAAGTCGATCCTGACCAAGCTGAAGTCGTCGAATCCGGATCTGATCTATTACGGCGGCGCGGATTCGCAAGCCGCACCGATGGTCAAGCAGATGAAGCAGCTCGGCGTGAAGGCGCCGCTGATGGGCGGCGAAATGGTCCACACGCCGACCTTCATCAAGCTCGCCGGCGATGCGGCGAACGGCACGGTGGCTTCGCTCGCCGGTCTGCCGCTCGAAGAAATGCCGGGCGGCAAGGCATACGTCGAGAAGTACAAGGCGCGCTTCAACGAAGATGTGCAAACGTACTCGCCGTACGCGTTCGATGGCGCGATGGCGATGTTCACCGCGATGAAGAACGCGAACTCGACCGATCCTGCCAAGTACCTGCCGGTGCTCGCCAAGACGTCGAAGCCGGCCGTGACGTCGGCCAACCTCGCATACGACGCGCGCGGCGATCTGAAGAACGGCGGTATCACGCTGTACAAGGTCGTCGATGGCAAATGGACGACGCTGCAAAGCGTGGGCGGCAAGTAAGTTTTTTGCTGACTACGGTTGATAATAGAAAACCCCGCTCTGGCGGGGTTTTCTATGGGCGGCGCATTCGACGCGCTGTCAGGCCACGTGGCGATTTTCACTGTCCGCGCATCTTCCTCCCCTGCTCACGAATCATCTCGAGCGTCGCCGCGGGCGTGCTCGCTTCCTGCGGCATGCGAATTTCGATCACGGCCGGCAGCTGCGATTCGATCGCGCGTTGCAACGCCGGCAAAAAATCCCCGGTACGTTCAACGGTTTCGCCATGCGCGCCGAACGATCGCGCGAATGCCGCGAAGTCCGGATTCGTGAGGCCGGTGCCATGCACGCGATGCGGATAGTGTCGCTCCTGATGCATGCGGATCGTCCCGAATTGGCTGTTGTTGACGACGATGAACAGCACGCGCAGGTCGTACTGCATCGCTGTCGCGAGCTCCTGCGCGGCCATCATGAAGCAGCCGTCGCCGGCGAGCGCGACCACCGCGCGCTGTGGATACAGCGACTTCGCCGCGAGCGCCGCCGGCACGCCGTAGCCCATCGCGCCGCTCGTCGGCGCGAGCTGAGAACGGAAGTGCCGATACGAGAAATGCCGATGCAGCCACGTCGCGTAATTGCCGGCGCCGTTCGTGAGGATCGCGTCGTCGGGCAAGTGGGCGCGTAACTGCTGGATCACTTCGCCCATCTGCACGTCGCCGGGAATTGGGCGCGGCTCGCGCCAATCCAGATACGCGCGATGCGCTTCCTCAGCGGCACCCGCCCAGGCGAGCCTGCCGGACGGCGACGGTTCCAGTTCCGCAAGCATCGCCGCAAGCTCAGGCATGCCCGAGACGATCGGCAGATCGGCCGCATATACGCGGCCCAGTTCTTCCGCGCCCTGATGCACGTGGACGAGCGTCTGCTTCGTCTTCGGGATGTCGAGCAGCATGTAGCCGTTGGTCGTCGCTTCGCCGAGGCGCGGACCGAGCGCGAGCAGCAAGTCCGCGTCGCGAATGCGCTGAGCGAGCGCCGGATTGATGCCGAGACCGACGTCGCCCGCGTAGTTCGGATGCTCGTTGTCGAAGGTGTCCTGGAAGCGGAACGCGAGTCCAATCGGCAACTGCCAGTTTTCGATGAAACGCCGCAGGTCCGCGCATGCGGCCGCTGTCCAGCCGCTGCCGCCGGCGATGACCATCGGCCGTTGCGCGCCTTCGAGCAACTCGCGCAGCTTCGCGATCTGCGCGGCCGATGGCGACGCCGCCACGCGGTGATAAGCGGGTGCGCCAGGTACCGCGTCGCAGGCATCGCTCAGCACGTCTTCGGGCAGCGCCAGCACGACCGGCCCGGGCCTCCCCGAGGTGGCCGTATGAAACGCATGGCTCAGATATTCGGGGATGCGCTTCGGGTCGTCGATCTGCGCGACCCACTTCGCCATCTGACCGAACATGCGCCGGTAGTCGATCTCCTGAAATGCCTCGCGATCGAGATGTTCGCGCGCGCACTGACCGATCAGCAGAATCATCGGCGTGGAGTCCTGAAACGCAGTATGAACGCCGATCGACGCATGCGTCGCGCCCGGCCCGCGCGTGACGAGTGCGACACCCGGGCGGCCGGTCAGCTTGCCGAGCGCTTCGGCCATGTTCGCGGCCGCGGCTTCGTGACGGCAGACGATCGTCTGGATCCGCCCGGTTTCGTCGTGCAGCGAATCGAGCACGGCGAGAAAGCTTTCGCCGGGGACGCAGAACACGCGCTCGACGCCGTGCGTGAGCAACGCATCGACGACGAGGCGCGCGCCGGTCGTGCGTGCGGTATGGGAAGCGATAACGGAATTGGAAGCGGAATTGGCAGCGGGAGCATTCGGCAGCGACATTGCGAAGAAGCCTCCTGGCAGTGCGTGGGTGCGTTGGGATGGAGCCGCATCGGCGGAACGTGCAACAGCGGCCGATGGGCGCTTCGACAGCTTACGCCGAGCACGTGGGCGCTGTCATGGCGCAGCGCAACTGTTCGATCGGCGTGCGCGCAACACGATCGTGCAAATGAAAACGCGAGCCGCAGGGCCCGCGCTTTTCCGATGCGATCGCACGCAATTGAATGCCGCGCTCAACGACTCAACACTCGACGATATTTACCGCGAGTCCGCCGCGCGACGTTTCCTTGTACTTGGTCTTCATGTCCGCGCCGGTTTCGCGCATCGTCTTGATCACCGAATCGAGCGACACGTAGTGGCTGCCGTCGCCGCGCAACGCCATGCGCGCGGCATTGACCGCCTTCACCGATGCCATCGCATTGCGCTCGATGCACGGAATCTGCACCATGCCGCCGACCGGGTCGCAGGTGAGCCCGAGGTTGTGCTCCATGCCGATTTCCGCGGCGTTCTCGACCTGCTTCGGCGTGCCGCCCATCACGGCGGCCAGCGCGCCCGCGGCCATCGAGCATGCGACGCCGACTTCGCCCTGACAGCCCACCTCCGCACCGGAGATCGACGCATTCAGCTTGTACAGGATGCCGATCGCGGCGGCCGTCATCAGGAAGTCGATCACGCCCTGCTCGTTCGCGCCGGGCATGAAGCGCGTGTAGTAATGCAGCACCGCCGGAATGATGCCGGCCGCGCCATTGGTCGGCGCGGTGACGACGCGCCCGCCGGCCGCGTTCTCTTCGTTGACGGCGATCGCGTACAGGTTGATCCAGTCGACCATCGACAGCGGATCCTGCAACGCGCGCTCAGGGTTGCCCGTCAACGCGCGATAGAGCTGCGGCGCGCGCCGCTTCACCTGGAAAGGTCCGGGCAAGTGACCATCGGCATCGGGATTGTTGATGCCGCATCCGCGCGCGACGCATGATTGCATCACGTCCCAGATCTTCAGCAGACCCGCGCGCGTCTCTTCCTCGCTGTGCCAGACGCGCTCGTTTTCCCACATCAGCTGCGCGATGCTCTTGCCGCTCGCCGCACACAGCGCGAGCAATTCGTTGCCGGTACGGAACGAATGCGGAAGCTGATCGACGGCGCTCAATACCTTCGTGTTCGGCGCGCCGGCCGTCACGACGAAGCCGCCGCCGACCGACAGATAGGTCGACTCGCGCAGCGTTGCCCCTTGCGCATCGAAGGCGAACAGCTTCAGGCCGTTCGGATGCTCGGGCAGCGCCTGACGATAAAACGCGATGTGCTCTTTCTGCACGAAGGGCACCTCGTGCGTGCCGAGCAGCGCGAGTTGGCGCGACGTGCGCACTGCTTCGAGCCGTTGCGCGATCGTCTCGGGATCGACGGTGTCGGGCGCGTCGCCCATCAGGCCCAGCATGACGCCGCGATCGGTGCCGTGTCCCTTGCCGGTCGCGCCGAGCGAGCCGTACAGCTCCGCCTTCACCGATGCGGTGGAAGCGAGCAGCCCGTCGCGCTCGAGTCCCTGGACGAACATCAGCGCCGCGCGCATCGGCCCGACCGTGTGCGAGCTCGACGGACCAATGCCGATTTTGAAGAGATCGAAGACGCTGACTGCCATGTACTGCTCCCTGCCTATAGATAAAGAGTTTAGCGCGCCGGCAGCGGCAAGCACACGGCGAGCCACGCGGGCGGCGTCGGTGCGAGCTGCAGCGCGACTGGCGTAAAGCGTCCATCGAGACGGGCCGCCAGGTGAAACAGTTCCGTCGCGTTCTTCGGATCCCACTGACCCGAATAGCCGGGCAAGCCGGCCTCGCGACGTTTTGCATCGAACGCGACGTTCGAATGCACGAATTCCTCATGCGTCTGAGCGCCGGTAGCAAACGGCACGAGCCAATTCAGCGCGGCGAGCAGCGTCGCGCCGTTCGCGCCCTTCTCCTGCAGCCAGTTGCGGTTGTGGCGGCGCGCGGCGAGCGCGGCCGTCACCAGCGGTTGCAGATCGTAGGTCACGTAGTGCAGCGCATCGCGCTCGCCGAAGTCGATCGTCGAGCCGTCCGGGGCGATGTTGTCGCCGATATGCTCGACGAACAGCCGCTGCGCGGCGTTGATCATCTTGCGGTTGTCGAGCGTGAATGCCGCCATCGCGATCAGCTTGATGCGGTGGCTTTGCCAATTGTTGCGGAACGTGCCCGTGAGCGGCCGCGGCTGCGCGTCGATCTGCGCGATGTAGCCGTTCGCGAGCTTCGTCAGAAACGCCATCGCCGCGTTGCGCGTTTTGACGGGCAACGCGCTCGCGGTCATGTCGTACGCGAGGATCAGACCTTCGAAACGCGTTTCGTCGATCGGATTGAAGCTCGGCTGATAGGTCGTGACCCACGCGTACAGCAGACGGTCGACGAGCTTCAGGAAGCGGTCGTCGCTGGTCGCGCGCCACGCGAGCGCGGCGTCGCGCAGCAGGTCGAGATCCTTCTCCGCTTCGACGCTCTGATCGTAGATGCCCTCGTGCGGCAGCGTGTCCTCGGTGTGCAATTTGGTGAGCGCATGCGGCTGCTCGTTCAGATGTGCCTGCACGTTGGCGACGAGCGCCTTGACGCCGGGGTCGGCATTGGTGCGCTCGCTCGTTTGCAGCGCCGGCGCCGCGCAGAAATTCATCGCGGCCTGCGCCGCGCGCAGCGGCAGCAACGCGGCCGCTGCGGCCAACAGTACCGCGTAAGCGGGCCGCCACGGACGGACGCCTGCCGCCTCGGCCCGGCTTTGCATCAATCGCACCTTTCGCGCCATGCGAAACTCCTCGTTAGGCTGATTCGGTGTGTGATGTTAGCCGGTTGCGGCTTTCAACGACAGGACCGCGGGTGGACCGCTCGCGGACGCCGACGGACCTTCACAGCGCCGCGCATGGCCTCTCGCCGACTCGCACTGCTTATTCGTAATCGGCGATCGGCACGCACGAGCAGAACAGGTTGCGATCGCCGTACACGTTGTCCGCGCGACCGACCGGCGGCCAGTACTTGCTCGCGATCAGCGTCTTCAGCGGGTAGGCGGCGGTCTCGCGCGCATACGCGTGCTTCCAGTCGTCCGAGATCACGACCGCCGCCGTGTGCGGCGCGTGCTTCAGCGGATTGTCCTCGCGGTCCGCGCGGCCTTCCTCGACCGCGCGGATTTCCTCGCGGATCGCGATCATCGCCTCGATGAAGCGGTCGAGCTCTTCCTTCGACTCCGACTCGGTCGGTTCGACCATCAGCGTGCCCGGTACCGGGAAGCTCATCGTCGGCGCGTGGAAGCCATAGTCGGCGAGGCGCTTCGCGACGTCGTCGACGGTGATGCCGCTCGTGTCCTTGATCGGACGCAGATCGAGAATGCACTCGTGTGCGACGAGGCCGCCGGGGCCCGAGTACAACACCGGATAGTGCGGCGCGAGCTTGTTGGCGACGTAGTTCGCGTTGAGGATCGCGGTTTCGGTCGCGGCGGTCAGGTTCTTCGCGCCCATCATCGCGATGTACATCCACGAGATCGGCAGGATCGACGCCGAGCCGTACGGCGCGGCCGACACCGCGCCGATGCCATCCTCCGAGCGCTGGTAGCCCGACGAAGTCTGGTTCGGCAGGAACTGCGCGAGATGCGCGCCGACCGCGACCGGACCGACGCCCGGTCCGCCGCCGCCGTGCGGAATGCAGAAGGTCTTGTGCAGGTTCAGGTGCGAGACGTCGCCGCCGAACTGACCCGGCGCGCACAGGCCGACCATCGCGTTCATGTTCGCGCCGTCCACGTACACCTGGCCGCCGTGCGCATGCACGATCTCGCAGATTTCGCGGACGTTCTGCTCGAACACGCCGTGCGTCGACGGGTACGTGATCATGATCGCCGCGAGCTTATCGGCGTGCTGCGCGGCCTTCTTCTTCAGGTCTTCGATATCGACGTTGCCCTGCGCGTCGCATGCCACGACCACGACCTGCATGCCGGCCATTTGCGCCGACGCCGGGTTCGTGCCGTGCGCCGAAGCGGGAATCAGACAGACATCGCGATGCGCTTCGCCGCGCGACGCGTGATAGGCGTGGATGATCAAAAGACCCGCGTACTCACCCTGCGAGCCCGCGTTCGGCTGCAGCGACACGGCCGCATAGCCGGTCGCGGCGACCAGCATCTCTTCGAGCTGATCGATCATCTCGCGGTAGCCGACGGTTTGCTCGGTCGGTGCGAACGGATGGATCTGGCCGAACTCGGGCCACGTGACCGGCAGCATTTCCGACGTCGCATTCAGCTTCATCGTGCAGGAGCCGAGCGGGATCATCGAGCGATCGAGCGCGAGGTCCTTGTCCGACAGGCTGCGCAGATAGCGCAGCATTTCCGTTTCCGAATGATGACGGTTGAACACGTGATGCGTCAGGTACGCGCTCGTGCGTTCGAGCGCGGCCGGCACCGACGCAGAGTTCGATGCGTTGAGCGCGGCGTCGAGCGCGTCGACTTGCGGCACGTCGCTCGTGAAGGCCGCTTGAGCGAACACCGCGAGCAGGTCGGCCAGATCGTGGCGCGTGGTGGTTTCGTCGATCGACAGGCCGACTTGCGTCGCGCTCACGTGGCGCAGGTTGATGCGCCTGGCCGTCGCCGCGTCGTGCAGCGCTTGCGTGCGTGCGCCGGTGTCGAACGTGAGCGTGTCGAAGAAAGTTTCGTTGACGAGGTTATAGCCAAGCTGTTTCGCGCCTTCGGCGAGCAGCGTGGCGATGCGATTGACGCGCAGTGCGATCGTCTTCAGGCCACGCGGGCCGTGATAGACCGCGTACATGCTCGCCATGATCGCGAGCAGCGCCTGCGCGGTACACACGTTCGAGGTCGCCTTCTCGCGGCGGATGTGTTGCTCGCGCGTTTGCAGCGCGAGACGCAGCGCGGGGTTGCCTTGCGCGTCGACGGTTACGCCGACCAGACGTCCGGGCATTTGCCGCTTGAATTCGTCGCGCACCGCGAGGTACGCGGCATGCGGGCCGCCGAAGCCGACCGGCACGCCGAAACGCTGCGTATTGCCGACCGCGACGTCCGCGCCCCATTCGCCCGGCGGCGTAAGCAGCGTCAGCGCGAGCAGGTCGGCGGCGACGACGACATGGCCGCCCGCCGCGTGGATCGCTTCGGTCAGCGCGCGGTAGTCGCGCACGTCGCCGTTCACGCCAGGGTATTGCAGCAGCACGCCGAATGCGTTGGCGTCGGCGGCTTCAGCGGCCGGGCCGACTTTCACTTCGATGCCGACCGGCGTCGCGCGCGTCTTCACGACCTCGATGGTCTGCGGCAGCACGTCGTCGGCAACGAAGAACACGTTCGACTTCGGTTTGCCGACGCGTTGCAGCAGCGTCATCGCTTCGGCGGCGGCGGTCGCTTCGTCGAGCAGCGATGCATTCGAGATCGCGAGGCCGGTCAGGTCGGTGACCATCTGCTGGAAGTTCAGGAGCGCTTCCAGACGGCCTTGGGAAATTTCAGGCTGGTACGGCGTGTACGCGGTGTACCACGCCGGATTCTCGAGCACGTTGCGCAGGATCACCGTCGGCGTATGGGCGTTGTAATAGCCCTGGCCGATGTAGGAGCGGAACACCTGGTTCTTGTCCGCGAGCTCGCGCAAGGCGGCGAGCGCTTCGGCTTCGCTCTTCGGTTGCGCGAACGGGCCGAGCGGCAGCGTTTCGGTGCGGCGGATCGTCTTCGGGATGACGGCGTCGATCAATGCCGCGCGCGACGCGAAGCCGAGTGCTTCGAGCATCGCTTGCTGGTCGGCCGTATCCGGGCCGATGTGCCGTTCGGCGAAGGCGTCGTGCACTTCGAGCGCGGCGAGCGAGAGAGGAGTGCGGTTCATCAGACGATCCGGGTGTTCGAGCTTCATGGGTGTTCCTGGCGGCGCGGCGCGCCGTTGTCCGAGCGCCGCGCCTGACGGTTAAAACAAAAGGTGACTCAGGCGCCGATCGACTTCGCGTACGCCTCGGCGTCGAGCAGACGGTCGAGCGACGCATCGGCGGCCGGCTTGATCTTGAACAGCCAGCTGTCGTACGGCGTGCTGTTGACGGTGTCGGGCGAGTCGGCGACGGTCGTGTTCGCCTCGATGATTTCGCCCGAGACCGGCGCGTAGATATCGGAGGCGGCCTTCACCGATTCGATCACGGCGACGGTGTCGCCCGCGGTCACGGACTTGCCGAGTTCCTGGACTTCGAAGAAGACGATGTCGCCGAGCGCTTCCTGCGCGTGGTCGGTGATGCCGACCGTCAGCGTGCCGTCCGCTTCGGTGCGGACCCATTCGTGCGATTCGGTGTATTTCAGTTCGGCCGGGATGCTCATTGGATGCTCCTGAACGGTATGTTCGGTAGTGTTTGAATGTAGGGGCGTGCGCCGGCCGCTTAGACCGCCAGCACCTTGCCGTTGCGCACGAACGGCAGTTTTACCACGCTTGCGGGACAGGCTTTGTCGCGAATCTGGACGTGCACGGTGTCGCCCGGCTGCACGCCCTTCGGCACGCGCGCGAAGGCGATCGATTCCTGCATGGTCGGCGAGAACGTGCCGCTGGTGATTTCGCCGTCGCCGTGCGGCGTGACGACTTTCTGATGCGCGCGCAGCACGCCCGCGGCCTTGCCGTTTTCCTTCAGCAGGATCAGGCCGACGAACGCGGCGCGCGAGCCGTCGGCTTCGAGGCTGTTCTTGCCGACGAACTCGCGCGGCGAGGCCAGGTCGACGGTCCATGCGAGGCCGGCGTCGAGCGGCGAGACATTGTCGTCCATGTCCTGGCCATACAGGTTCATGCCGGCTTCGAGGCGCAGCGTATCGCGCGCGCCGAGACCGGCCGGGCGCACGCCGTGGGCCGCGAGCGCATTCCACAGCGCTTCGACGTGGGTAGCCGGCACGATGATCTCGAAGCCGTCTTCACCGGTATAGCCGGTGCGCGCGACGGTCAGCTCGCCGAACGGCGTGCCGTCGACGCGCGCGGCGTTGAACGGCTTCAGCGCTTCAGTCGCGGCGCGCGCGGCCGGCACGGTTTGCCAGGCCTTTTCGCGTGCGTTCGGGCCTTGCACGGCGACGATCGCCAGATCGCGGCGCGGCGTGATGGTGAGACCGAAGCCGCCCGCGTTGAGCTGGCCGAACCAGGCAATGTCTTTGTCGGCGGTGCCGGCGTTGACGACCACGCGGAAGTGGTCTTCGGCGAAGTAATAGACGATCAGATCGTCGATCACGCCGCCGTTCGGATTCAGCATGCAGGAGTAGAGCGCGCGGCCCGGCGTTTGCAGCTTCCCGACGTTGTTCGCGAGCGCGTATTCGAACAACGCGCGGACGCGCTCGCCGGTGAAGTCGACCACGCACATGTGGGACACGTCGAACATGCCGGCGTCGGTGCGCACCGCGCGATGTTCCTCGATCTGCGAGCCGTAATTGACGGGCATGTCCCAGCCGCCGAAGTCGACCATGCGAGCATTGAGCGCGCGGTGAGCGGCGTGGAGCGGGGTGTGTTTGAGTTCGGTCATGGGGCCTCGGGTATCTCGCGAAACAAAAAAGGCCATGCGGCGCACTGCCTCGCGGCCGTGTGCCTGCGAGCGTGGTTCTGCATGACCCCTCTGTCCTCGATACCTGAGAGATTGCGCCGCCGCGACTGGCTCAATGAGCTCGATCCGTCACGGTGAAACGCGCGCCCCTTCGGTGGGCAGCCTGCCTGCGGTGCACGAGGTGCGACGCGGATGGCTACTGCCGCTCTCCAGAGTGCGAAAAAGCCGCCGGAAGACGGGTTTTTCGACGCGGTCGGTCCTTTTGCCTGAGAGTTTGCGGGTGTGCCCCTTCGGCGGCGCGGCCTGCGATTTTTCGCCTGCCAGCACGCTCTCCCGACGCGTGCGGCGAATTTACGCGACGGGCCGGGGCTTGTCAAATAAAGGCCCGGCAGCGGTGTGGGGCCGGCTGTGGCTGTTCGGGGGCGTCAAAAAGAAAAGCGCGGACCGTGGTGCCCGCGCTTTTCAGTTGCTTCTCCCGGTGCCATCCGTGACCGCACGATGAGCGGTAGTGGGGGCTCACCTGGTGGCGCGTTTGCCGATTCGGTTTGCCCACTTGCTCGCTGACTCACTCGCCGATCGCATGAGCCGCATTGTCCAGTTCCTGATTCAGCACGCGCTGTTCTTCCGCGGACAAACCGCCGCCGTGCTGGGCGGCCATGTCATGCGCTTCCTGGCGGATCGTCTCGAGACGGTGATGCAGCGCGGCGCCTTGCGGCGGCGGGTAATAGCCCTGATTCACGCGGTTATCGATACGGTGCGCGAGATTGTCGATGCGGCCGTCGACCTGATGCAGACGCTGGTCCGCGATCTGTTGCGGACTCGGGCCCGGATGCGGCGCCGGCGGGGGCGTTACCACGCAGGCGGCGACGGAGCCGAGCAGCGCGCATGCAACAAGGGCACGGATGATTCGAGACATGGATTCTCCCGGAGTCGTTGTCGTGTTGAATTGCTACCTCATTAGCAACGGCTGACGAAGAACGCCCGCTGACCTGGCAGCGGGCGAATTTGTAACGTTATGTTCCTTTCCGGAGCGTCAGGAAAGCCCGCGCCGACAGCCTTCGCGGCGCTAAAGGCGGTCCCGTTTTTGGTGCACAGCTCGTGGTGGCGCGGTGTCGACACGCAGCGGGGCGGGGTTCAGCGAATCCGCTCGAACGGCAGTCGCACGCCCTGCTCGGAACTGCGCGCGGCCAGGTCGATGATCGTCATCACGTCGACCGCGTCGCGCGTGCTGATCGGAAATGCGACGCCGTTCTGGATCGCGTCGGTCAACGCAATATAGAAGCCTGCGTACTCGCCGTTGCGGGTCGGCAATTCACACTCGACTTCCTCGTCGCCTTCGAGCACGCGCAGCACGCCGGGGCTGTTGCCGGCGCCGAAGCCTGCGTCGCCGGGGCGCAGGCCCGCTTTCAGCTGATCTTCCTGGGTGTCGAGGCCGTACTTCACGTAGCTGCCGCGCGTGCCGTGGATAGCAAAGCGCGCTCCCGGCAACGCGGTCAGCGCGCTTGCGTGCAGCACGACCTCGAACTCGTCGTAGCCGAGCTGGATGTGCACGTAGTCGGGTGCACTTGCGTCGTCGCGATGGGTGCGCACCGTCGCCGATACGGTCCGCGGCGCGCCGAAGAGGGCGAGCGCCTGGTCGATCAGATGCGGACCGAGATCGAACAGCAGACCGCCGCCGCGCGTCACGTCTTCGCGCCAGCGCTGACGCGCGCCCGGCCGGAAGCGGTCGAAATGCGATTCGTACTGCGTGAGGCGACCCAGTTCCACGCGCGCGAGCAGATCGCGCACGGTCAGAAAATCGCCGTCCCAGCGGCGGTTGTGAAAGGGCACGAACAGCTTGCCGCGCGCGAGCGCGATATTGGCAAGCGTGTGGGCGTCGGCGGCGCTCAGCGTGACAGGCTTGTCGACGACCACATGCTTGCCGGCTTCGAGGGTGCGGCGCGCGAGGTCGAAGTGGGTGTCGTTGGGCGTTGCGATCACGACGCAGTCGATGTCGTCGAGCGCGAGCAGCGCGTCGAGATCGGCGACGATTTTCGCGTGCGGATAGTCGGCGTGCGCGCGCTCGGATTGCCCGGTCGCAATCGCGGCGACCCTCGCGCGTCCGCAGTGTTCGATCACCGGTGCGTGAAAGGTCGCGCCGGCGAAGCCGTAGCCCATCAAACCAATTTTCAGCGATGCGGACATGCGAGTCTTCCTGGAGGAGCGGCGCGCCGCCTTGCCACCGCGGCGGCGGCGCGCAATCTCATCATTGTGGCATTTGTGGGCTGGACTGGGGGCTGAGCATGACGGCCGGCCTTGCGCGCAGCCCGTCGGGGCGTCCGAACCATCGAGGCATCCAACGAGGGCGTCCATCGCGGTGGTCATCGCGGTGGCCATCGCAGTGGCCATGTTAACATCGCACCTCCCGCGCACATTGCGCCGCGCAGCATGCCCCGGGCCTTCGGCCGGGGCCACCCGCCGGTCCGACCTCAGCGGCCCTCAACCGCATTACCCATCCACAAACGATGTCCGCAGGCCTGAACCCCGCTCAAAGTGAAGCGGTCCGTTATCTCGACGGTCCCTGTCTCGTGCTCGCCGGCGCCGGCAGCGGCAAGACGCGCGTGATCACGCAGAAAATCGCGCACCTGATCGAAGCGAAGGGCTTCGAGCCACGCCACATCGCCGCCGTCACATTCACGAACAAGGCCGCGGCAGAGATGCGCGAGCGCGTCGGCAAGTTGCTCGAAGGCAAGACGCTGACCGCACCCGGCAAGGAAGGCCGCAAGGTGCCCGTGAACCAGCTGACGGTGTGTACGTTCCACTCGCTCGGCGTGCAGATTTTGCGTCAGGAGGCGGAGCATGTCGGCCTGAAGCCGCAGTTCTCGATCATGGATTCCGACGACTGCTTCGGCATGATCCAGGAGCAGGTCGGCTCGACGGACAAGGGCTTCATCCGCAAGATCCAGTCGATCATCTCGCTGTGGAAGAATGGCCTGATCATGCCCGAGCAGGCGATCGCGACCGCCTCGACCGAGGACGAGCATCAGGCGGCGATCGTCTATCGCAACTACGTGGCGACGCTGCACGCTTACCAGGCGGTCGATTTCGACGATCTGATCCGCCTGCCCGCCGAACTGTTCGCGAGCAACGAGCAGGTGCGCGACCGCTGGCAGAACAAGCTGCGCTATCTGCTGATCGACGAGTATCAGGACACCAACGCATGCCAGTACGAACTGGTGAAGCTCCTGGCCGGCAAGCGCGCGGCGTTCACGGCGGTCGGCGACGACGATCAGGCGATCTACGGCTGGCGCGGCGCGACCCTCGAAAACCTCGGCCAGCTCGGCAAGGATTTCCCGAACCTGCACCTGATCAAGCTCGAACAGAATTACCGCTCGACGGTGCGCATCCTGAGCGCCGCGAACAACGTGATCGCGAACAACCCGAAGCTGTTCGAGAAGAAGCTGTGGTCCGAGCACGGTATGGGCGACACGATCACGGTGACGGGCTGCAACGACGAGGAGCACGAGGCGGAGTCCGTCGTGTTTCGGCTGTCCGCGCACAAGTTCGAGCGGCGCGCGAATTTCCGCGACTACGCGATCCTCTATCGCGGCAACTTCCAGGCGCGCATCTTCGAGCAGGTGCTGCGCCGCGAACGGATTCCGTACGTGCTGTCGGGCGGCCAGTCGTTCTTCGATAAGGCCGAGATCAAGGACATCTGCGCGTACCTGCGTCTGATCGCCAACGCGAACGACGATCCCGCGTTCATCCGCGCGATCACGACACCGCGTCGCGGCGTCGGCAATACGACGCTGGAGGCGCTCGGCGCGTTCGCGGGTCAGGCGAAGGTGTCGCTGTTCGAGGCGGTCTACATGGGCGGCATCGAGGCGCGTCTGTCGCCGCGTCAGATCGAGCCGATGCGCGCGTTCTGCGACTTCATGCAGCGCCTGACCGACCGCGCGGAGAAGGACGCGGCGGGCACGCTACTCAATGAGCTGATGGAGGCGATCCACTACGAAGCGTATCTGTACGACGCGTTCGACGAACGCCAGGCGCAGGCGAAGTGGCAGAACGTGCTGGAGTTCATCGAGTGGCTCAAGCGCAAGGGTACGAAGGAAGAGCCGGAGTACGGCAGCGGCAGCGAAGCGACCGGCTACGACACCGCCGACGGCTTCGGCGACACCGGCAAGAACCTGCTCGGGCTGATCCAGACGGTCGCGCTGATGTCGATGCTCGAAGGCCGCGAGGAAGATCCGGATGCGGTGCGGCTGTCGACCGTGCATGCGTCGAAGGGGCTCGAGTATCCGCACGTGTTCCTGGTCGGCGTCGAGGAAGGCATCATGCCGCATCGCGGCGGCGCGGACGACGAGCCGATCGACGACGCGCGCATCGAGGAGGAACGCCGGCTGATGTACGTCGCGATCACGCGCGCGCAGCGCAGCCTGCATCTGAACTGGTGCAAGAAGCGCAAGCGGGCGCGGGAGACGGTCGTCTGCGAGGCGTCGCGCTTCATCAACGAAATGCTGCTCGACGATGCGCCGCCGCCGACACCGGAAGAAGCGCCGATGTCGCCGAAGGACCGGCTCGCGAGCCTGAAGGCGTTGTTGCAGAAGTCGTGAGCGGGCGGGACTGCAAGTGCCCGCCAGTTGCGGTTGCTTGCGATTGCACAGAAAAAATCCCTGCATCGCGTTAGCGCATGCAGGGATTTTTCATTTCAGCGACGACCGATGCCGCGTGCTTTACTTCACCGCGCTGACCATATAGTCGACCGCGGCCTTCACGTCCGCATCCGATGCGTTCGAGCCGCCCTTCGGCGGCATCGCGCCCTTGCCGTGCAGCGCGTAGTTATAGACGGTGTCCATCGGGTCCTTCAGGCGCGGCGCCCATGCTTCCTTGTCGCCGAACTTCGGCGCGTTCAGCACGCCGGCCGCGTGACAGGCCTGGCATACCGACTGATACAGCGCCTTGCCGGCCTGCGAGGCGTCCGCGCTTTGCGCGCCACCTGCTGCCGGGGCGGGAGTCTGCGGCACGCTGGCCATTGCGGCCAGCGCCGCGGCGGCCTGGGCCGCGCCCGCATCCGATGCGCCTGCTGCACCGGATGCCGCTGCCGCACCGGATGCCGCGGCCGCGCCCGCCGCCGGCTGCGCCGGCTCGGGGAAGCTCGCGCCCGAATTGTTCGCCATATAGACGACCGCGCGCGCGATCTCGAAGTCACTGTAGTCGTCGGGGCTCGTGCCGCCGCGCGGCGGCATGGCGCCCTTGCCGGACAGCGCGGTGTGCCACAGCGTGTTGAAGCCCTGCGCGATGCGCGGCGCCCAGTCGGCGGTGTTGGTGAATTTCGGGGCGCCTGCGGCACCCGACGCGTGACACGCCGAGCAGACCGCCTTGTAGACTTCCTCGCCGCTCTTGTAGACGCGCGGTGCGTTGGTGTCGCGGATCTCGACTTGGGCGATCGGATGGATGCGGGAGGTGACTTCGGCTTCGGAGAGAGA
Organism: Paraburkholderia sp. CI3; assembly: GCF_050436505.1. NCBI lineage: Bacteria > Pseudomonadati > Pseudomonadota > Betaproteobacteria > Burkholderiales > Burkholderiaceae > Paraburkholderia > Paraburkholderia sp. CI3. The sequence goes on along the minus strand of NZ_JBNDMI010000004.1, from coordinate 2,957,431 downwards.
GTCGGTGCCGGCGCCGGTGCGCGTCGAATTATCGACGTAGACGGCGAGCAGAACGATGATGACGATCGGCACAGCAAACCCGGCGATGACCGCGGCGATAAGCTGTGCTGGGGTTTTGATCGGGGCTCCGTGTGGTGCTTCGCTCATGCTTGTCTCGTCTCCGTGGGTGTGTGAGCGGTACAGCGCGACGGCAACTTCTTGTTCTTTATCAGCCACGGACGATTATAGACGCAAGCTTTCGGCGGCGGCGAGGGGGCCAGGACGGTGTTCAGGAGGCGTTTACCCGGATCGGCATGGACGATGGCAGGAGTCGGGGAAGACGCTGGGATGGGCGTCGGAGGCCGTCCTGTGGACGGTTCGGCCGAAACCGGGTATCCTTGCGGTCTCTCGCGTTGGCGTCGCGTCCGTTCTGGTTGGCGCGCTTTCGCGTAGATTCCCCGCAGTTTTGTGGTGAAGCGCCCGTAGCTCAATGGATAGAGTACTGCCCTCCGAAGGCAGGGGTTGCTGGTTCGATCCCAGCCGGGCGCACCAGAATTTGAGAATGATGCTGGGTGATCTAAACCCAGAGAATCAAGGCCCTACGGCGAAAGCCAAGGGCCTTTTTTCATTTCTCGTGTTGCCCGAAACCTCCCTTTATGCGCCATTTGGCGGAAAAGGGGCGGAGTTGAGAATAGCCCAGACCCAATAACAATCAATTATTGTCTGGAGCAGAAATGGCAGGGATCTGGAAACGAGGCAAGTACTGGCGCGCTGAAATCCGCCGTGTTGGTTATCCGCACCAATGGAGTACCTTCGATACAAGGGTCGAAGCAGAGACTTGGGCTCGTCGTATCGAGTCGGAAATGGATCGCGGAACCTTTGTGGATCGAACCGAAGCTGAGCGCAACACTTTTGGCGATCTGCTGCAGCGGTATGCAAAAGAAGTATCGCCCCAAAAGAAAGGCGAGGCCGAGGAAGTCTTACGGATTCGAAAAATCTCACGGGATCCGATTGCCAAATATAAGGTCGCCGCGCTCAGTGGCAAAGTTGTCGCCGAGTATCGTGACCGTCGTCTCAAGGGAGACGCGGAGCATCGCCCCGTCAGCGGCTCGACGGTCAGCCGGGAGCTGACTCTACTGTCCCATGTGTTGAACGTGGCCCGGAAAGAATGGGGCGTGCATATGGACGTCAATCCGGTCTCGATCATCCGTCGACCGCGCGAAAACCGTGCCCGTACCCGACGGCTGTCAACCGGCGAGGAGCAGCGCATCCTTGCTGAGTTGAAGCTCAGTCCGCGCGATGAGCACGGCCGGTTCGCGGAAGGGGGATGTCGTAACAAGTGGGTTCTCCCAGCGGTGATTGTCGCGATTGAAACCGCCATGCGCCGAGGTGAAATTCTCTCGCTTTCTTGGGCCGACGTGTTTTTGGATGAGCGTTTTGTACGGCTTCACGACACCAAGAACGGCGAAGCGCGAGATGTGCCGCTCTCAAGTCGCGCAGTGGAAGTCCTCAAAAGTCTACCCCGAAACGACAGCAACCTTGTTTTCCCCATTACGGGTGAAGCCCTGAAGCGCGTGTTCATGCGCGCATGCAAGCGCGCGGGCATTGCAGATCTCCATTTCCACGACCTGCGCCACGAGGCTACTAGCCGCATCGCCGAACGGCTCGACAACATCCTCGAGCTGTCGGCAGTTACCGGGCATAAATCGGTCCAGCTTTTGAAGCGCTACTACCATCCGCGAGCGACAGACTTGGCGAGGAAGCTGGGCTAGCACTAACCCGGCCATTTACGCGCCCGGACTGAAATGAAACCCCCGTTTATGCGCCATGTACGGCTGTGGGTGCGGCCGCATAGGATGCGCTCAACGTAACTCAACTCAGAGCCGCCGGGCGCAGCCCGCAGTGGCACGACTCAACGGTGAGTAACTTAACTCCGAGTCACTTGACTCAACTCTAAGTAGTTCAACGGGAAGTTACTCATCTCATCATGGAGCAAAGCAATGATCCTGCTGGTCGCCGCTGAAAAAGGGGGCGTGGGAAAGTCGACCATCGCAAGCAATTTGGCGGTGTGTCTGGCCCATGGTGGTCTAGATGTCGTTCTCCTAGATACCGATGGACAGGCCACGGCGGCGCGGTTTGTAGAGCGGCGCGATGAGGCCGGTATTTCGCCCGCCGTACCGTGCGTCCAACGCACTGGCGAAGTCGCTTCGACGCTGCGGGACCTTGCGCGTCACTACCAGGTGGTCGTAGTTGATGCAGGCGGTCGGGACTCGCGCGAAATGCGCAGTGCAATGGCCGTCGCAAGTTTGATCTTAGTTCCAACCAAGGCCAGTCAGGCAGACCTGGAGACGCTCCCGAAGGTCAACGAACTGATCGGCCTGGCGCGCGGACTCAATCCAGAGCTGAGGGCAGTAGCAGTTCTTTCGATCGCACCATCCAACCCCGTGATTCGTGAAGTCGAAGACGCACGGAAGCTGCTGGCCGAGTTCGACCAGCTTGAACTGGCGGACACGATCATTCGGGACCGCAAGGTCTATCGCGATGCTCTGCTGGCCGGCAAGGGCGTCACCGAGCTCGACAACAGCCAGGCGCGCGCGGAGATCCAGCTTCTGGCGCAGGAATTTTTCGACCTCAGCTGACAGGATCCGATTCACATGACCAGCAAATTCAAGCTCGCACCAAGCATAGCCTCGCCAGAGCCGCGCCCAGCCAACGCAGAGGAATTTGCCAATGGTGCCGGAATGGTCCATTCGCAACAGCCGCAACGGCCTCTGAAGCCAGTGCGGCTCAATCTCGACCTAACGCCGGATTTGCATGAACGAGTTCGACGCCGTGCAGCCGATCTGCGGCTCACCGGCGCGCAGTATGTGCGGGAATTGATATTGAAGGACCTGAAGGATCGAATACTGGAGTGACTCAACTCCACTCAACGCTGAGTGACCTAACTCAATTCGCGTGGCCCAACCCATAGGAGAGGCATATGCGCCACACGCTGGAATATACGCTTTGCCGCACCCATCAAGGTACATCGCTAGTCACGCTCGATTCGCCGTTGGGTAACGGACAGGAAATCAAGCCCGACACACTCCGCGCGCTCGCTTACGCATTGCTGGATGTAGCCGCACAGGCAGAGCGGCAAGAACCTGGCGGCAAACACTACAGGTCGCGCAAGTGCGTTGTTCAATTTTGAAGCGGCCAACCGACCGACCGGCCTGACAACTACCCACCTATCAACGAGGTGAACATGACTGCATCCATTGTGCCCCACCGGCTGGCCTCGATTCCACTGGAAGCCGACCTGGCCAACGTATTTGAGCGCGATGCTCCGACGCTCATGTGCTTCGCACGTCCTGAAGAGCTCGCGACCGCCTGCTCGAACGACTACCCAATCGAGTCGGTGTCTCTGTGCGGGCTCATCGAGCTGCGCCTGTTCGGCAGTTCGCCGATGTACCTCGCAGGTTGAGGTTGCCATGAAGAATCACGTGGAATTTCTCGATGTGCACGAATTCGTCGGCCTGCTGGAGCGATGCAATCCGGGCAAGGAAGAAGAAAAGACGGTCAGTCGCTGGGCCACCATGCTGCTCGAAGGCGGTCGAAAGACATTCGGCGCACTGCGCACAGAGGTACTTGACGTGCGCCTTGATAAGCTCGCACAGCATCACCCGAACTTTGCTGAGGTGATCGGCTGGATCGAAGCGGAGCTGGCATTCGCCAAGGTCGCTGGGCGAGGTCTCGACTTCCAGCGGCTGCTGCTCGTCGGCCCACCGGGCACTGGCAAGACTACGTTCGGCCTGGAACTGGCCGACGTGCTGGGCGTGCCGTCCGAGGTCGTCGCGATGAACCAGCGGCAGGCCGGCTCGTTCTTAACAGGCACCGAACAGCACTGGGCGAACACTCAGCCTGGAGCGGTGTTCAGACTGCTGGCCCGCTCGAAGGTCATCAATCCAATCATGGTTCTCGATGAGATCGAGAAAGCCGCCAAAGATCCGCGCTGGGATCCGCTAGCCGGTCTGTACACACTGTTGGAACGCCGCACGGCAAGGCAGTTTGCCGATGCGGCGCTGCCCGACGTTCACCTGAACGCCTCGCACATGAACTGGATTGCAACCGCCAATTCGACCGAAGACTTAAGCTCGGCCCTGCTGTCGCGCTTCAACATGTTCGAGATTCGTCGACTGACGGCCGACGAAATGGCCGCGCTCGTCCAGCGCATGTACGCGCGCCTGATTGACGAAAATCCCGGCGTACGCATGCACGTCGATGAGCAACTGCCGGATGACGTGTCCGATGCGCTCGTCGGTGCGATGGAATCCGGCCGCGACATCGATCGCGTGCTTCGCCGGATCTTAGGCCGTGCGCTCCAGTCTGGTGGAGGCATGAGCGTTGGCATGATGGTTGAAATGGTCGCAGTACCGGCTGCTGCGCGGCAGAAGATCGGCTTCGTCTGATATGGGAGCGGGAATGGAAACCCGGAAAGGGGATATGAAGAAGGTATGCGGCAGCGACATTGCCGAGAGCCCGCATGGATTCGAATCTGACGACCTGCGTGGCGCGCAGGGTGCTGTGCTTGCGGCTCTCCTCAGGGGGCGTACGGAACTACTGGCGTGTCCGCAGATTCGGGCCTACTCAACGGGAACGCCACGCTGGGACATCGACTCCGCTGAGACATACAAGCCGGAAGTAACGGGGTTCATCATTATCGGCGCATTGCCGCCAGTCATTCGTGACGCGTTTTTGCGTGAGCACGGACCCGCCTTCATCCTCCTTAATCCGCGCGTCAAGCTCGCTCGGAGCGGAGACTGGGAACATTTCGTCGGGACGCTAAAGCAATGACAAAGCATTCGAAACGTCGCCAAAAGTCAACGGCAAGTATTCGCTCGCTGAAGGACGTGTCATTGGGCCGCGAAACTCGAATGACTGCCGCAGAACTGGTAAATGTCCTTCAGCAGCTCCCAGAGCACGCTCGCCTCAGTGTGTACCTCTCGGACAGAGGTCTACCACGCATACGTGAAACGCTTCATCTGCTCGAATCGCCGAAGAACGCGACCCGGCTACGCAACGCCATTGCCGAATTTCGAGACGCAAAAGCAATCGAAGCACTCAAGCAGCCCCCAATCGCGTCCAGTCTTGCCGAGGTGACGTTTGACCCCGATGTACAGGCCGTTATTTTTGATGCCTTCGGATCCCTTTGCCGGATCACTGATTTGCGGCGACCGTTCCATCGGCTGATCAACCTCGGCGGGGGAACTGGGTTCTGGGCTGCGCGGAAGGCACTTATGACACAACCCTTCGACCTGCGTGAAGGAGCCGCCGCGCTACGGCTCGACCCGAAGCCTGAAGTCATGGAGGCGCTGGAATCTGCTCTTACCGCGGAGCTGGCGAGCATCGAGCTTTACCCTGAAGTGCACGATGTGCTGGCCGACCTACGTGCGCGCGGCATCAAGGTCGCCATCGCGTCCAATCTGGCAAAGCCGTACGCCGCCCCTCTACTTGCCCTACTGCCGTTAGAGCTCGATGCATATGCCTGGTCGTTCGAGGTCGGCTACCTGAAGCCGGATCGCCGGATATTTAAATGGACTTGTAAGCGGCTGGGCGTTGCCCCTGAAAACACGCTCATGATCGGCGATACGCTCAGCGCGGACTACGATGGCGCACTGGCCGCTGGTATGCAGGCGATCCACCTGCGGCGACCAGACGAAACGGACGGTGGAGAACGATGACCCGAGTGCATCTCAACTGGTAGAGTCGAGCCTGTTGAATACTAGAAGATCCGCTTCGATTCGTGGGCCGTAATACACTCGCCCATTGTCAACAACATGGGTTCGAGCACCGGAGGTACGATGCCTACGCAGGTCCTCTTCTTGGGCATAAGAAAGACGACTGCGAAAGAACTGCCAATGCCAACGCTCGGTGAGCGCAGCTTGGTCCGGTCCGCTAGCTGCAGCACCCCTTTGATAGCTCTCCACTTGGACTTTTGGCCAAGGCGAGTCGTCAGGCAGGCCCGTGTTTTCCGCTTCAATACCGATGAAATTTGAGTGGCCGAGTCGGCTGCCCTGCCAGACACCGCTGCCCGCATGGTGGCATTTGCCGGCCGAGACCACGTAGACGGCGACTTGTCATACGCCGCATTTATTTATACGCGATCGAAGGCTCTTGTGGTGCCCTTCCTTACGGCGAATGTTCGGTAGGCGACTGCACTAAATCGATCGATTGCGCACGCGGCACGTCTTTCGGCGCTCGATACTGCGCACGAAAGCGGTAACCGCAAGCGGTATCGTTCTGATTGGAATATCCCCACCGGGAGCATGATGCTAGACAAATATTTAACTCAGTCGCCGTCTAATGCCTGCCTCGGTGTCTTCGCTGCTCGCGTCGCGGTCGTAGTTGTCGGCCAAGCGCTCAAGAAGCTTTGAGGCAACGAACGGGTGCGACACCTGAAGCATTTGGCCCCATTTGCGGTACTTTTCCGCGAGCGCACGTTCCTGGTCACCACCTTCGCCGCGCCAATGTGCCCCACGCGAATTGTATACACCGGTACGTGCCCCGCTCATTAGGGGCTCTGACTGGACATCTTCCATCACGTCCCGTACCGGCTCACACGGCCACCCGCCATCGTTGCCAACCGGAGCGCTGGACAGTAGCTTGCCAATACAGTGGTCGGCAATTTCGGAACGGCCCAACTCGGCGCAGGATTGTCGAACGGTCGAGATCCACTTCGCCAGACCATCCGCCTCGAGTTCGCCGAGGTCGTTATGGCCGGGGATTCGATGGATGGCCTCCAACAGTTTGTAACCCCGCTCGGCCATCTCCGTGATGCGATCGGGCGGGACCTGAAATTCAGCAGGGTCGGACGCACCGTCCTCGCGCTTGTAGATCCAAGTTATTGCTTGGATGAAAAGCTCGGGGTGTGCCCCGACGTAACGCTCGAGGTTCGGGATTCCATAGGAGCCCTGGCGATCCCAAGGGCGGGCTAGTGCCTCAATGTAGGCGAATTCCAGACCAGCCTTTTCGTCGAGAGTTAGCGCCGGACTGCTGTTAAGGTGCTTGAAAGCCTCTTCAACATAGTAATGTTCGAGCATGTAATCGCCGGGCCGATCGTTACCCCCCCGTGCCATCGCCGACAACAGGCGGAAAAGGACCTGCGCGTCGAGTTTGGCTGGCTTGAACTTAGTGCAAGAGAACGCCGCGCGGGGTCGTTCTACCTTCAACAACCTTTCGACCGCTTCGTTGTTTTCGGCATCCGCGCCGAGAACCCAGTCTGGGGTGACTTCGCGCCAATACTTGGCCTGGGCCGCCTCGCTGAGGGTATCGACCAGCTTCCAGGTGCTTCTGCCGAACGGCGCGAGGACAAACAGCTGCACCACGTCCTCTGCGGAGAGGCCAGCTGCGACGCCTTTGAGAACCGCTTCGCGTATGTCGTCATCGACCAGAGCGCGCACCGCGCCGCAGATGAGGTTCTTGTGTGAGTGAATCTCTTCCTTGCCGGCGAGGATTGGCGCGAGCGCGAGCCGTAACAGTTCCTGGAGTTCTTGTTCAGACAGCACGGCGCTGGCCGCGAGGCCGCCGATCACCCATGAAGCTTTCATGCGTTCGGCAAGCTGCAAGATCCCGGCGAGACCACGTTGCGCGACGATTTCGCGCAACGCCTCGATCCTCAGGCTCGTGATGCGCTCCTCGCGCTTACTGAAGTCGATTTTTTCGATGTCTTCATTCTCGTCGGCGGACGTCTCGACCCACCCGTCGCGGAATAACCAGGCATGCTTGTTCAGAAGGTCGCTCGGTTCGAGCGCAGCGTATGCAGCCATGCCCGCAGTTGCCAAGCCGGTTGATTTTGCACTCTTCTTTGCGCGCATTGCTGCACGTTGCGACATTGTCGAGATGCGGATTTTCTCGCGCATCGCCGCTTTATCGGCATCGCTCGCCTTGTTCTTCGCCCAGTCTTCGACCAGCGCCCACACACGATTTTGGTCGGCCTCGGTCAGATCGTACAGACGCTCAACCAGATCGCACAACATCCCAAGCGAATGGTTCTGCCAGGTCAAAGCCATCTCGACCATCTCGCGCATGAATTCGATGGTAGGCCCCCACGTTAGAAACGGTTCGCCGAAACCGTAGCCGTCAGGACGCCAGCGCGGCTTGTGGCTGTGATGGCCGACTTGATGATGCGTGCCGAACTGCGCGACGCAGATCTTCCATGCAACGTTTGGAAACCTCTCGGCCAGTTTCTTCATCAGGGCGACCCGCTGCTCGTGATTCGCGGCCGTCTGCGGCATCCAGGCGCGGAAGATAGACTCCAGCGAGTTCGTCGGCTTGTTGACCCAGTTGTCGTTGATCTCTACCTGCGCGAGCCGGGCGAGGATGGAAGCAGCGCGAGGCAACGTCACAGGATTCCAGGAAAGACCCTCCAACGCCCAAAGCAATCCGGTTCGGCTCGGACTGCGTCCGAACACGCCAGGGTCCACCGGACGCAGGAGTCCGAGAACAGCGGGATTTTCGGACTTGAGGTCGCGCTCCAGGATCGAGAGGAATTCATCGGGAGCAGCTTCCGCATAGGTGGGAAGGTCACGGTCGTTGGCCTCCAGAATCCGCGTGGTCAATGGCTTCGGAAGTAACTCACGCACAACGCGTATCGCCTCAATTTCGGTATCGACGCCGAGGCGACTCTTGAACAGTTCCCCGCCGTGGACGGCCAATAAGACCAGCGTTTCCGAAATGCCTTCCCGGAAAAAACCGGAAAACTCGCGCGTCTTGCCGTGGATCGAAGCGGCCCAGCGCTGATCCTCGTCCAGATCGAGCGCTGGATCGTCTTCGCCGAGTACCATGCGTGCTACCGCGAAATAGCGATTCAGGTCGGCCTGCGTTATTGCGCCAGCGATAGCGTAAAGCAGGTCAATCTTCGAAATCGCGCCCCTATAGGTTCCGACCGACCAGATCGGCGCGTCGTTCAATTGAGCAAGGCTTTGGCAATCCTTCTCAAGATCGTCATAGGAACGGTCGCCGGCTAAAAGTGAAAGTCCGATCTTGTCGGTCTCATTCTGGCTGTTCCATGCACCCACGAACAGGAACGGCACGAGGCTTGCCGCCGTCTGGCGGTCTTCCGCCCATTGCGGCGTTCGAACTGCGGGGACCGTCGAAAGCTGACGACGCAAGACGGTGAGAGATCGGCCCGAGACGCTCGCAAGTCGCGAGATTTCGTCACGGTTCTTGCCCGTCTCTTCGAGCGCCTTGTTGAAGGTTTCGTAGTTAGCCGGCTCAAGAACGATGTCAGGCGTTGTGGTCGCTGCGTTGCGAGGGTAGATGACGAAGGAGTGCAACGAATTCGCAGAGGGAGCGAGTTCGCGCTCGACTTCCCGCGTGAACGCGACCGGAATGAAGGTCTGCGCGCCCGCTGCCAGACGCGGCAAGACGCCAGGCTTATCGAATACCAGAACGCGGTCGCGATATGACGCCAGATCGTTGCCCCCACGCTCGCTAAGCAACTGGGCGAGGAAGGCAAGCGCCTCGTCAGTCGAGTCCGCTGCAATCAGAATCGGCCCGTCTGACGGTTTGGATAGGCGAGCGAGCATGGTGCGCTTGGTCGCCTCGATGGCGGAGTTAAACAGAGCACCGGTCAACGGCGGGGTGCAGATGCCGGCCCAGTCTGCCCAGCATTTGTCGAGCGAACGAACGTGCTGCGCGGGGATGTGCGTTTCGTTGGCGAACCACGCTTGCGCTGGCAGCGACTGTTCGACCCATTGCTCAAGATCGCTCGCGTCGTAAGCTCGAACATCCTTCCAAAGTCCCTTCGCCTTCTTGGCCGTAACCCACGCGGCCTTCCCGGCCCACCGGCGCGGCGTGACGAACACAAACGTCGTCTCCGCGCGCTCCTTGTTATCAAGAGCCCTCACGCTCTTTTCGAAGTCGCCTTCCGCCTTCGTCTTGGGGTCCTCGTTGGTACCAAACTCCCAGCCGGAACGCCCGGCAGGCACCCAAGGCGCTCCTTCGTTTGCCTCTACGAACCCGTCCCATCCCGGGCGCTCTGCATCGTCGTTACCGGGAAAGTCCACTTTGGTAAGCCCATCGCCAGTCGAGTGCACCAGAGTGCGCAAGAAAACCGCCAGACGGGTGCGCGCCGGGATGTTATGCGAGACCCAGCCTTCAATATCGTTGGCTTTAATTTTCAGGAAGGGCGGCACATACGCCTTGATGTCAGCGGGCGCATCCTTCTGCTTGGCCTGCGCCGCATCGTACTGCGCCTGCATTTCCATCAGGTCCTTGAGCGGGTAGTTAAACGCCTTCTCTAGGCGTGCGGCCATCTCGGCGGACAAAGCGGCGTTACCGTTGAGCAAGTTCGACAAGGCAGGGCGGCCTACTCCCATGAGCTGGGCGGCTTTGGTGACCGACATCCCCTGCGGGATGATCTCGACCTTGATACGCGCTCCCGGGTGCGGGACATCGGTAGACTGAACCATGAGATCCTCAAGTAATGTGAGCAGGCAAATCGCCACAGGGTAACCGCCCGAGGATATTGTATCGTGTAGCGCTACACGATACAATTTTATCCGATGAGTGTTGTCCAGCTGTGACGACCGACCAGACGCAGGTACGGGTGACTGTTCTTGGGAGCGGTCGCTTGAGCCGATGCGGGATTGATGCTCGGACCGAGCAGAAATTACATATCCACTGGAATCGGGCGCGGAGATCCGTTGTTTGGATCAAAACCGACGCCGAACGTTTGGCCGTGAGCGCGAGCGAATGGCGGGAGATGGCCGAACTTTGCCGGACGCGCGGTTGGTCCGTTTCGGTTGGCCGGCTGTTGCAATAGGATCGACCACCATTTCGCGACGGCGTCATGCCGTTATGCAACAATCAGCGACACACCACTGCCTCCAATTCCGAACGTTGCATGAGCGTTTAGCCAAATGCAACGGCTACGCTCGAATCAACCGGCAGTAGCCGGGCCAACAGCGGACCTTCGTTCGATGCGTTGCTCAGTCGTCCGGAGGGCCGTTGCACTCTGCGGATTCAACCGATACCCGTTGTCTTTCGCGACTGGCTGCGTTTAGCCTCAGTTGCCTCTGCGACGGAGGTACGTTCGATGGGCATATAAAACCAGTGACCTTTCCTGGGCTTGTATATCAGCTTCGTTTTGCTTGAGGCTTCGGTTTCAATCCTCGGATCTTCCTGTACGGACTTCGAAGCATCGACCGTAATTTCAACCCTTTTGAATACGCAGCCCCGAAGAAATTTCACTTTCGGACCTTTGCCGAAATGACTACAGATTATTCGATAGCCTCGCCACAAGGGTCCGAAGTAGTAGGAAGCGGAGATGAGGCCGATTAGGGCGGTCGCAAAGGCAGTAATGAAGACGTTATGCCAGACGCTGTGCGCAGCGATACCGACCACTACAGAGTAAAAGCAAGCCCACAGGACTCTTCCAATCCAGCCTAGACCGCTGGTGACATACACCTCGAACCCGCCTAGGTCGTTTCGGTTAGACGCCTTCAGTTCACGTATCATGCAATCCATCCCTCTAGGGTGCCAGTCCAGATGACACAGAAATGCGCGCCCGTTCTCGCCTCCCTTCGAACCATAGAAGGCGATGCAGCTCGATAGCCAGCCGGTTTTCATGAATTGTGTGGGAGTTCCGACCATCCCAATTTCGTATTCCCGCTCCCTAATAGATTTGACGTGGATCGGGATGTCCGTTGCCCCATGTTCACTTTTTTGCTCTTTATAGTCGATTTCCAATTCGAATCTCGTCCGGTTGATGTCTATCTGATCAGTTCGCGCCCAGCCAATTCCGTACACGACAAGAATGCAAAGAGCGGGAAAAGCTATTTCCCTTGGGTTATCGGCACGACCGTCTATTCCTTGATGCATTCGCAGCTTGCGAGTGCTGCTCGCGCTGCCGCCACTGCGCGGAATTCGTCGAGCCACGCATCTCGCCGCGCGGCGGCTGGTGACGCCGCACTGGTTGCTGATTGCAATCGGGTTCCCTCGTAGGGGTGCCAAAGTTGGATTTGGGAATCGGTTACTATCGAGGGAAACATAGTTCGTAGCCACCCAAATCCAGGTATGAAGTTGTCAATTGCAAAAGACCAGCGGATTCATTTGGTGAACCACTCACCGAATCTTTACGACCGCGCATTGCGTTCTCACGACGGCCTTACAACTGCCGTTCTGGCGGTCGCGTCAGTCGAAGCGCTCACGCACGACCTTGCGACCTGGTTAGGCTGGCTCGACGATCACGCAAAGGAGTTCCACCCGAAATCCGATTCAGCTTCGCCAGCTCGACTGTTTGACAAACAGCATGTGTGGTGCAGCTCTGCATTCGGGCATGAGCTAACGGAATCGGAAGCTAAGCTTCTTGAAACGCTCGATGATCTCGAGTCCGATAAGAAATCTGTCGCCCTCAAGATTCATAAAATTCTTGGCTTGTTGCCCAACAACAAAGAGGGCACGGCAACGACGCACGACCTTAAGGATTTTGATTTTTTGGTTGCGGTCCGGAACGAGATCGTTCATCCCAAAGGCGAGCGCCTCTCGCAGCGACTGAAGGGAAGCAAGACGAGCGGCAACGTCGCTGGTCACAGTGCGTTGGTACGACGACTCGAGGCTGAAAATTTGATTGATCGCGTGCAAGTGCACGAAAGTTGGTTGAACAAGCTGAAGAAGCCGTTCATCGATTGGTGTCTGCTCACGACATCAAACGTTGTTGAGGACGTATTGGCTGCGCTACCCGCCACCAGCCTAATGAAGTCATTTCGGCACCAAGCTTCGATTGGACGTTACGGCGTTTACGCCGCACCGAAGTCCTAACTGGGTGACGGCTAACGTTGCTGTGATGCTGTGAGTAGCCGATCGCTGCTGCATTGAGGATCCGGAGATCTGCGTGCGCTCACGGGCGACCGTTCCCAGCCCTGACATCGTTTCACCGCCGCCCTCGTCCAACAAGGAAAACGCCGGGCATTGAAGTTCCTATTGAGATAGGGCTCGCAATGCCTGCTTGAACTGACAAGGTTCCCCTTCCGGTCCGCTGCCGCGAGAGTAAGCGTCGGGTCACCACAGAAGAGCAGGAGAATAGCAATCTCAGGTCTTTCGGCTCTGGTTCCGCAGCAGCTTGTGAACTACCCGGTGGCAATTTGCACAGAGACACTGCAGATCATCGAGCGTCGTCTTGTGGCCCTCTCCCATCTCGCTCACGTGTGTGGAGGCGTGATGAACTTCGATGCATGCCTCGCCCTCTTCCTGCCCATACTGCTTTACCGGATCAAGGCTGCACCGCTCACACGAGAGTAGTCCGTGCATTCGCCGATACTGCGCCCTTTTTGCACTCGCGAGTCCCGGCGCCCTTTCACGCCTTAGATGCGATTTGAGCTTGACGTCACCTTCCCGCCACTCACGATCGGTGTCGATTTCTCTGTCGGGAGGCTCGAAGGCTTCGCCTTTGCGTACGATCTGATAGCCAGCATCTCGCAACAGGGTAAAGCACAGCCCACCAGCAGTGAAATTCCCCGGAACGACAGATTCGCCATCAAGCGCCATCGAAAGAGCAAGTCCAAAAACAGCTTTTGGAGGAAGGCGGCGACCGTCGTCAGCGATTAGGTCATAGTCTATTGACGGGCCGAAGGAATGCTCCACTTCTTCTTCGACCAATTTCTGCACCGCGCGCCAGATGAAGTCGGGCGTCGCGCGACGTAGAACGTCGGCGGGGAGACGTCCAGAGCTTCGCATATCCACCTGCGTCTCCACACCTCCGAGAAGCGCAGCCAACTCATCACTGGTACCATCAAAGGCAGTCGCTATTCTGATACGCTTCGTGGAATTGCCGCCCCTCGCGTTCGAACTTGGGTCGCTGCGAACGTCTTTCATGCGACTGCTCAGCAGACCGCAGATCGTTTCAGGGTCCAGGCTGCCTTCGGCTTCACTCAAAATCGCGCGCATACTAAGTGGCATCGACTGGACGGTTGTGCTATCAACCCATGCGCCCAGGACAGGGACCGCAGCAAACGAGAGCCGGTTCATAAGCAAGAGCAATGCCTTTGTGTAGTCCGCATTCACCGATCCAGGATGACCCTTCGCTCCGCCCCGACTGTGCAGGATCAGGTCCGCCTGCTCCACCGAGAATCGCGCATCCAGTCGCGAACCCACCTCGTCCTTTACGAGAAATAGTTGTCCCGACAATTCGTCTTCTCCAGTAGATAGCGCGCGGCTTGTATAAGCTGTATAAGTGGAATCGCCTTCGAGAAGCAAATCATCGAACGGCCCGAGCAGCGCATTCAGGTAACTTTCCGAAATCTGCGGCAACGAGGATCTGTCACACAAACGCGCCGACGCGACTCTCGTCTTCTACACCTATCGTCCACAGATATTTGTCGAACACCCTATCGTGGAACCACTGCTCCTGGAAGATGGCTCGCGCTATGTCTCTGGGCTGCCCATCGGGAACCAGCGACCAGCCGATTGCTTCGTTCAAGCTGGCGATAGCCAAACGCACGGATGGTTGGTGCACCGCATACATATCACTCCACGCTCCCGCAAAGTCAGCGTATGACCCATTGACCCGCCAGCCTCGCTTGCCCTCGGCCCGGGGTTGCTCCTTTCGCCAGGCATTCAAGGCGATAATCGCGCGCTTGTCGTAAATGCGGATGTCGTGCCGTCCACTAAACCAGAGGAACTTAGTGGCGGCGCTCAGCAGATTCGGTGCTGCCCGGTCACGGGTGTCCGGAAAGATTGCACCTAGTCCGTTGGCCAGCCGAACGACAACGCTGCTTGCGTCACAAGCGTTGTCAGCCGCAGCGTCCGTCACAGCCAACGCCACCTCATCCCACAGTCGTTCTATCTCCACGTCTGCATCGTTCGGGGGTAGGTCAGGCAGGACAAAGTTTCGGGCGACCATGTACTTTGCGCTCAGCAGTTGTATGCGAGCGCCAGGAGTCGCGGCTACGTCGGACGACGCCAGCAGGTCCAGGTACTTGCGATCGGTGACATACCACTGATTAAGATAGGAAAGTGCGCTGTGGCGCACCAGATACTCGTGCATGTTGCGTTTCGTCCGTTTGACTCATTCTGGCGACAGAAGATTAAACGAACGCAGGAAGTTTTGAAAGATATTACCCAGTTCCACGTGGACCATACGCGGCGGCAGGTGCTTCGCGATTGAAAGGAACGAAGTTGACCTATTAGTTCTCTCGATTTTCTGTCGTTTTTCGGAGGAACGATTTTGGCGAGATGTCCGTCACTTGCGACTGCCGATCAATCGCCCGCTGGGTAGTCGACTGAATGTCCGCATCGCGAACTTGACGTTGGAACCAAGAACCATGGCTCGCGGCAACGGGCCGCGTGCTGCCGATCACCACTTCACGACGTTCGGGGACAACATGCTGTTTGCGTGAGGCAGTGAGCGGCCGATACTGTTGAAAAAGTCGCTGCGTGGCTTTTTCAGTTCTCCCGCGAGAAAATCGACCTCTCAGATCGGCCTACAGGCCGCTCGCGCTCGCCGGTCAAGGGTAAGGAGACCCCTGAAAACCTCTCGAGAGAGAAGGTCAGCGACTTTTTCAACAGTATTGGCCATGAAGCGTCATTCGGCCGCGCCGATGCTCGGGCAGTGAGACGTCACTTGGCCCCTGAAAGCGGTCATTCGGATACCTGTTGCGAACATTGCTTCTATGGCAATAGCGGTCTCTGACACGAAAACTGCGGGTCTTCACACAGCGTCGACGCTTATCCATGCGCGCACCGGAAACGTATGTAGCAGTGACTGATAATTCGCGAATATTGGCCGTTAGAATAAACTAGCGGTTTACTAGCCGGCTACCCTTTTTTTGGTTTGATGATGTTTCCTGTCTCTTTTGCACACTCGACTTGGCCCGACTGCACCGTCCAGCTTATGTCTTATAGCGACGCGGCCCCTGAGTTTCCCGGGACACATGGAAGCGGTTTTTTCGTCCAGTTTCTTGGCCGAGTTTTTCTTGTCACTGCGAGACACTGCCTGGGAAAAATCGGAGACGACCTTTCGGAAGTCGCAGGGCGGCTGATGATACCCATCGTCCCGCCGAGGACGCCTAAAACATTGGTTGCCGACGACTATGTCCAGTTCAGAAGCGTCGGGCGAGCTGTCGTCAATAACAATACGGGAGATTTTCTAGGAGGGCATCGGGGAGACCTTGACCTTGTTGCGCTAGAGGTATTCGATCATCGTCCCGGAGTCACAACTCAACTTTTGTCGCGGTGTGTAACCTTGCCGCCTCTTGGGGAGTGGTTTGAGAGAACCTTACAGCTTTTCGCCTCGAACTCGGAAGAGCCCATGTTGCGGATGTTAGGTCACCCAGCGCGAGGGACAGAGGGGCACATTGATTACGACAGGCTCCACGTGGTAGCGCAGGGCGTCGAGCTAATCGGAAGGCACATCGGCCCTGGTCCTTATCCGCACACGCGGTCGATGAGAATCGTCGACGGTACGCCCGAGTGGGACTTGGATGGCATGAGCGGTGGCCCGGTATACATGCGAGTATCAGGCGATCGCTTTGCGCTGGTCGGCCTCGCTCTGAATGGCGTTTTTCCCCTGGTTCATTTCGCGACCGTGGAATGCTTAACCACAGCAGTTCAGAAGTGCTGATGGCGGATATCTTGGGAGCGCCCGACACCATGCCGTTGATGTAGCGCCGAGACTAATGATCGCCTTCCGCCGTCACACCGCGCGGAAGTAGCCGTTGCGTTTGGCTAAACCGTCGCGCCATACTCGGAACCGGGTCGGGCCGAGTGGCGTTGGCTGTTGCATAACGCCACGGCGCTGTGGCGAAACGGTCGCGGGTCCAACTGCAACGGCGACCAACCTCAATCGGCTACGCGCATAAGGCCGCGTCGGTCATGAGCGGATCCGGGTAACCTAATCGGGAACATCAAGACCCTCGCTGCATAGGGAATATAGCGAATCCGAAAATTCCAAGTCAGGCAGCCATTGCTGCCCAACCATGCCGCAATACGGGGACTTTATGAATTTCGAGGGAAAGCAAATCTGGCAGCACGCCGGGGGAGAACCAGGTCGGAGCTACGTCAACATATGTCTGGAATGGGGCGTCATTCTGAACGGCCCAGGATATGCGGGCCCGCTACCGGATGCTGCCGAGAAATTGCGGGCTGATGGCTGGTCAGCGAGGAAGGTCACCGACCTGAAAAGATTCAGCAGCACAATGCGCTCGGGTGATGTCGTCGTACTCCGTATTGGCACGAACGAGGTACACGGCGTGGGCGAAGTCGTCGGCTCGTACGAGTGGCACGATGAGTTCGGGGATATCGACGGATGGGATCTACAGCACGTTCGCCGCGTGAAATGGCTCTGGAAGGCAGAGGCGGGACCGAAGCGCTTTGACGCGTATGCGATGAAACAGGGCGATGCAACGCAGTTGCTCGACAAAGGAGCTGTGACGGACTGGCTTGAGACGCTTGCCCCTTTGGCGGGAATCGGGAATGAACTACTGCCTGAATTGCCACGGCAAAGCGAGAGGACGATTCCTCTGTCGGCGATTTCCACTTATTTGTTCGATCACGGCGTTGCCAGCGCGTCGATCACAAGCTTGATGGGCGAAATCGGTGAACTCACTCGGATTGCACAATGGTACAAGCGGACCAAAAAACCCTCGGAGCATGAGACCGTGGCATATCTGGTCGTGCCCTTGCTGAGAGCTTTGGGATGGACGCCCCAGCGGATGGCGGTCGAATGGAATCGGGTGGACGTAGCGCTTTTTGAGCGCCTGCCCCGCCGGGACCAAAATCTCTGTGCGGTTGTGGAGGCAAAAAAAATGGAGGACTCTTGCCTTACCGCCATGTCCCAGGCGCTCGGATACGCGAAGACGCGGACGGAATGCCATCGTCTGATCGTGACCGATGGGCTGCGCTACGGAGTATACACGCGCCCCGATGCAGATGAATTCAGGCTCTACGCGTACTTTAACCTCACGCGACTTCGAAAGGACTATCCAGTCTACCGAAGCAAAGGCGCGTGTGAGGCCATGCTTGCTCTCGCACCGGAGTGGCGTCCCGGCGCGGAGCTTAGGCTCATTGAACCGTCTGAGGATGCTGCTTGAAAAGTTGGCAGCCGGTGCCGATTTTCATGAGCGCGTTCCCGCGCATAGCTGAATTGTTTTAGGGGCTGCCGTCGCAATGCGCCTATGGCCCTTGGCGTTGGAGCCAAATGCAACGGCTACTCGCGCCTGGCCTGCCGGCGGTAGGCGACCCGATTCGGCCGCTGGACGAAAGCCCCCTCAACGGCCGCTTCCAAGTAACAGTCGTACATGCACCATGACCCAGGGTCGTCTTATGGCCCGATGTTTCCGGATTTTCCCGGCCGCTTCTCGGATGCCGACACGCTGGCCGAGTTGCAGCAGATGGCGCAGGAGGCAGTCGAGTTGCATATGGAGGGGATCGGCGGGGAACTCCCGCTCCCGTCGAAACCGGAAGACTGTGCCGGACGACGAGCGGCTCCGAGATGGCGTTTGGGTGATGCTCGATATTGATGTAGATAAAATAGAACATCCCACGCCGGAGCAATGCACCGAGCCGGACCCGCGCTAGGAATTGCGTTGTTTTGTATCACGCGGGGAAGTCCTGACAGATCGGGAGGGCAAAGCAAATGGCCACACTTAGTGACGCATGGGGAGCCATCCGTGCCTGTCTCGGCACCTTGTACTTCCACGATATCAAGCAGGTCGTCGGCCTGGCCGGACTCGACACCACGAGGATCGCGCACATCGACGAAAAGCTGATGTCGGACGGAACCAGCAAGAGACCTACGAAGGGGGCACTCCTGGCGGGCATCGACCAGGTCTACGCCGAGATGGGCGAAGACAGGCGTCGGCGTTTTCTGGCAATTGCCGCAGAAGAAATCGTTAAGCAGAAACCCGAAGTTCGCGTCGATCTTGAGGAATATCTCGGAAGGTTGGGCTGGCAGTGGGTCGATAACGCACTCATTCCGGTGAGCCTGTTTGACACCGCCGATCTGGCCGAGTTGCCCGAAGAGCCTCGCGCGGATCTGTTGAAGGCGGCGCAGCGCTTTCGGGATGGCGATTTGAGCGGAACAATCTCGGCTGCCTGTGGCGCAGTCGATGCCGCGACGTCATCCATTTATGAGGCGGCAGGTCTCGGCGATCCCGAGGATGCGTCATTCCAGGAGCGATGCAACTGCGCTTTGAAAGCCCGCGGGATCATCGTCGAGACGGAGAGCCAGCTCGACGCTCTCGGTTGGGATGTTGCGGACACGAAGCCATTTGCCCAAAACCTGAAGGGTGCTCTGAACCAGGGCGCCTACGTGATGCAGACCTTACGCGCGAAGATGGGGGACGTACACGGTACGAAGCCGATTCTGAAGCCGCTCGTGTTCGATTCCCTCAAATGGGCAGAGATACTGGTTCGCACGCTCACCAGTCCGACTTAGCATTCGGCGCTTGAACCAGACCGGCTCTTTGTGCCGCGTCATAATGGAATTTGCTGCGCTCCCTGGAGAAGAAGACATGGCGGTAATCAGAGTCGCTGTTGATGACGACGATCCGGACTCAGGCCACTATGCAGCTGCGGTAATGGCTGCGATGCTCGCGCAGGCATCGAAGCCGCTTCCACCGCTGCCGGCGCCGGAGAAATGGAGCAAGCCTGAAAAAACGCTGCCAGAGAACCCCAAGCGGCTGACGCTCAAGCAGCATGTCTTTCCCGTGCGCAGCATTCAGCGGTTTGTCGACCAGAGCGGGCGCGTGACCGTGTTCGACATGATCAGGGTCAAGGAGCGCCCCGCTGTGCCTCAGGACATCCTGTTTTGCGCGCGGCGTGCATGGGACCAGCAGACCGAAGCGGCCATGACGCAGATCGAGAACAGGTTTCAGGATGTCGTCCAACCGATCATTGAAGGCCAGGTCAACACGATAGCGCCGGAACATAAGCCCGCGATCGATGCCATGTTTGCGCTTTGGTTCATGCGGACGCACTTCCGGGGCCTAGCTGCGCAGGAACTTCAATTGTTCGGTGTTCCGGGATACGACATTACGAAGGCTCACGAGGAGCATCTGGAGAGCACGGACCGTCTGTTCGTGAGAAAAGGGGGAAAGATACCTGCTCGGCAGATCAACGGGGGGCAACTGCGACTGCGTGTAAGTGGCTACACGCGCGATCTTGCCGCCGCGCTCAGCGGATGGGGAGTCATTCATGCGCAATCCGGCGAGTTCATTGTGCCGGACGTCCCGACGCTGAAAATCAAGACTTTCATCCCGCTGTCCCCGGTATTGGCCCTCGTAGGGGCCGTCCCAGATGGAGATGTTCTTGAAGAAACCGTGGCGGAGATAAACAGCGCTCTCAAGGCAGGTAGCTACCAATATTACTTCGCACGCGATCTGTCGAAATGCCCGTTTTCTATCTGATCACGCTTTTGTGCGCGCCGTCGTTCGCCCGGTCATGATGTTGCCTCCTCATAAGCCCGCGCTATCGGCGGAACAAGCGCGAGCGGGGCTATGTTGGCGGCTTGTTACGTTTCGACGACCGGCAGCCTTCGAGGCGCCCCCGTCGACGTGCGACTTGAGCGGGAGTCGAATGGTTGCTTGCGGTCCACGAACGGCCGCCAGAACTCGCCGAAAAGGCGATGATGAATGTCTCTTCGCGGCCGATCACTGCCTCATGCAATTGGCATACATCATTCGAACTTCACAAGGCAGCGATCGGCGGCACGCGACCCACTCCGGACGATCGCGACGCATGCATTGACCCTCCGCTTCTTGCGCGACTCCCGGCAGTCGACCAGCAGCGATTGATGCTCGGCGGACCATCCGCTCACACCAGATTCCCACCTGCCAATTGTGAAACCGCGACCTGTGCCGCTCGTCGAACTTCAGTCGATCGGACCGGATCTCGACGGCTCGGGTTAAACGGCACGAGCTTTCCAGTTAGGTAAACAAACTGGCGTGCCGTCGAATGAAAACCTCGACTGTCATAGGTGGCGCTCCAGTGAGGTCCTCTACAACCGTATTCGTGCCTGCAAACACGCCATTCTGGTAATCGACCGCGACAGACATCAGATGCTGGGAAAACGTGTCACTGAACTTTGCGTCGCTGTCCAAGCGCTTCTTGAACAGTTCCAGGTCGATCGGCCGATATGTCACTTCGCGCCCCAACGCTCTGCTCATCTCCGCGGCAATCTCATGGTGGTTCATCTCTACCGGGCCATACAATTGATAGACGTTCCCGGCATGTGGGGCGGGGTCTCTGAGGATGGCGGCAATCACGCGGCCCTGGTCTTCCGCCGCAATAGGCGCATGTCGCCCCTCACCGAAAGGAAGTTGCAGGACGCCATCCTTCCTGATGCTTGCCACCTGTCCGGGATAGGTCAGCCATTGCGCGAAGAAGGTAGGGCGAAGGTGTGTGACCGGCGTGCCGGACCAGTCAAAGATCCTCTCGGAAATCCAGTGATCGCGTGCGGCATGGCTCTTCGCCTCGCGGCGCGCGGAAATCTGTGACATGTTGACGATTGCGCTGATCCCCGTCTCGCGCGCAGCCTGCGCAAAGTAGGCGGTGGCCGAGACGCCGCCTGACTCGATAGGAAACACAAAATAGGCTGAATAGATTCCTTCAAGCGCGCCGCAGACGTCGTCGATATCAGAAAGGTCTCCAACGACCACCTCGACACCCCGCGCCTTCAGTCGCTCGGACCGGTCGTCCTCCTTACGGACCAGTATCCGAACCCGCTCACCGGCATGCAGAAGCGCATCTGTCGCGGCTCCGCCGGTATCGCCTGTCGCGCCGGCTACAAAGATTGTCCGATCAGTCATGCAATATCTCCCAAAGTGATTCGAGCTGGTGGGCAGGCTTCCCGCAAATCCTCGACGGCTCGGACCTATAGCCCTTTCGCCTCGAGCCACGAACGGATCGACTGGACAAGCTCGATCTTGCGCTCGAGTGGAAGCCAATGGCCAGCGGGAAGGTTCGCGACGGAAAGGTCATCGCAACTGGCGTGCATCGGTTCTCCGAGGCGGCCGCGGTTAATGTCGCAGATCGCATCCCAATCGCCGTTCAGGAACAGCACGGGCTGGCGCAGACGACCGTTGTCAGGTGCAGCCGAGGCGTACGCAATGTTGACCGCGTCGTTCAGGTACCACGCATTGGCTGGGCGGAATCCACTGCCGCGAAACGACTCGACCAAAGCATCGAAGTCAGCAGGTGGCCACATCGTCGGGTCAGGGGACGTGGCCGGGGCGCGATGAGCCGAGCCATAGCGGCCTCCGTTATGTGTGATCAAAGCTGACGGAGAGATCATGCCCGCGGACGCAGGATTTCCCGGCCGATAGAGCGAAGCCAGCGCCGCTGGAATGTCTGCCTCGAAGTCGCTCACCGTCTGTTCAAAGTGGGGCAGGTAAAAACGGTAGTAGTCCCACTGTCCGTCGGGATGAATGTGGAGCGGGTAGAGTTGTCGATCAATCAGCGGCAAAAGGTTTGGCAGCGCGAAACCTTCGGGGAAATAAGGCACTGAAATCAGCACTACGCCGCGACTGCGGTCGCTGTGGTGTGCCGCCAGCGCCCCGACCACCGGGCTTCCCCAGTCATGGCCAAGCCAGATTGCCGGCCTGCCTCCCAGATGATCGTGAAGCTCGACCATGTCCTGAACGATCTCGCTCAGTGTGTAGGCCCGCGAAGCGGTCGGCCTCGATGAGCCACCGTAGCCGCGCATGTCTGGCGCGACGCAGCGCCAGCCTTCGGCCGAAAATGCCTCGATCTGGGCGCGCCACATCAGGCCAATTTCCGGCCAGCCATGAATGAAGAGCATAAGCGGCCCATCGACCGGGCCGCACTCCCAGTAATGTGTCGTGTGACGTGGCGATGTGAAGGTGCGCGCGCTCAGTTCAGTCATGGATGGTCAGCGGAAAGGTTTGAGGACTTACAAGTTCCGGGTCCGGCCCGCCACGTTCTCCGGTGTCCAGCGCGCTGATTGCCTGGACCTCGTCGGTCGCGAGTGTGAAGTCGAAAATATCGATGTTTTCGGCGATTCGTTCCGGACGCACGGATTTCGGAATCGGACAGGTGCCTAGCTGGATCTGCCAGCGCAGGATGATCTGCGCGGGACTCTTGCCGTACTTCGTGGCGAGTTGAAGCACGCTCGGATGGGAGAGCGGATCGTGCACCTTCCCCGACGCCCTGGCTTTCTCCCCGTCACGCTTGATACCGCCTATGGGAGACCACGCCTGCGTAATGATCCCCAGCTTTTCGTCAGCTTCGCGAAGCTCACTTTGAATGAAGAACGGGTGCACTTCTATCTGATTCACAGCCGGGATATGTCCGGTTTGCTCAATGAGATTGCGCAGGTGAGCGGAGCTGAAGTTGCACACCCCGATCGCCCGGACGCGCCCCTCCGCCAGAAGCTTCATCGCGGCTCTGTAGGAAGCGACAGTTTCATCAAAGGCGGAAGGGACAGGCCAATGAGTCAGATACAGATCCAGATAATCGAGTCCGAGCTTGCGCAGACTTCTGTCGAAGGCATGGAGTGTCTGGTCGTACCCATAATCCGTGATCCACACCTTGGTCGTAACGAAAATGTCTTCGCGAATGACGCCAGAAGCACGAATGCCCTCTCCCACCTGCTGCTCGTTCATGTAGGCCGCAGCCGTATCGATCAGCCGGTATCCGTTAGCGACTGCCGACTGCACGGCAGCAACGGTTTCTTCCGGACCACTGCGAAACACCCCTAGTCCGATGCCAGGCATCTCGATTCCATTGTTCAACTTGTACCCAGGGCCTTTAGATGTCGCCATCGTCGATTCCATTTCAATTGAAGATCGTTTCCGCCGCAGTGATCATCTGAAGGACCGTAGGTCTACCCGACTCTACGCCCGGCACATGTTCGCAGCAAGAGCGTAGGTTGAAGTCACGCGGGGCTTACGGTGCGTAGAAACTTGACGAGCTGGTCATTGACCACGTCCGTGGCTTCGTGTTGTACCCAATGGCCCACATTGTCGAGATCAAGGCTTCCGACGAGACCGGGAAGACCGGCACGCATCTGGTTCGCCGTAAGCGGATAAAGCTCCTGCAATCCATCCGCTTTCCCCCAGATGAAAAATGAGGGTTGATTGATCCTGGCGCCCTTCCACGGAGCGGACAAATAGAAATACGGCTCAGCGGCGCGGTAGTAGTTCAGGGCACCATGGAAGCCGGTGCGCTGAAACTCTGCGATGTTGTAAGCGACATAATCAGGCTGCGCCCACGACGGTATCGGTGTGGGGGCCGCGCGGTGGAGGCTTCGGGCAGGATCCATTGGACTCCAACGCTTGTCGGACGGAGCAGAAGATGAGGCCCAATACAGAATTCCGGGAATGGTCACTGCGGCGTCGGCCCAAATCTGATCGGCGTCGGGCCGGATCTGTTCGAACATATAAAAGTCGTTTTGATGGCCCGCTTTCCGCATGCGCTCAAACACGCTGACATCCCCGCGCGGAACATAGGGCACGCTCAGGCAAAACACCGCACCAAATCGATCAGGACGCAGCAGCGCGGCATTCCATGCATGGGTCGCCCCCCAGTCATGGCCCACCAGGATTGCACTGGAGATATTCAGCGCGTCGAGCAGCCCAATCAGGTCGCCCGTCGTGTGCAGCGGCGTGTATAACGTGGCGTCCGCGGGAGCCGAGCTGCGCCCATAGCCGCGCATGTCCGGAGCAATTGCCCGGTATCCGGCTGCCGATACCGTTTCCATCTGTCGGCGCCACGTATAAGACGTATCCGGAAATCCGTGGACAAAAAGAACGGCTGGTCCGTCTCCTTGTTCGGTTACGTGCAAGGAGATGCCATTAGTGCTGATGTCATACTCCTTGAACGTATGACCTCCGCCAGTTAGGGGACTTTGCGCCTGCGCCTTGCGATCCAGCAGCAGAGTTGCGCCCAACGCAGTCCCACTGGCGAGGAACGCGCGGCGAGTAATAGAGGATAGTGGTGTTGAAGCACATGCAGGTGGGGTGATATTGCTATCCATAGAGTAGTCTCGGCTAGTCATGCGTCAGTTCGGGAACCTGCTCATAGTAGAAGCTGGGAACCGGTCCGGCGCGTCATATATCCGACAATTCGGGCCATACTTGCGCAAGAACGTGCATGACGTCAGTATCGACAGTTAGAATCGCGGCCGGTTGTCCAGGTCCGTAAAGGCAGATGCAAGCACCGTGATTCTTGGAACGCCTTGCACACGCCGCCCGCATGTCAGACGCATGTTCGGCTATAGAACTTCCCCAAAGGACCTGTCATGCTACGTATCGGCTATATCGTCGTTCCAAACTTCCAGGTGATGATCTTTGGTGGTCTGACTGTGTTTGAACTGGCGAACCGTCTGACGAAAGAACCGCATTACGAAATACGTCTGATATCCGAAAGCGGCGGGCCGGTCCAAAGTTCTCTCGGGTACTCCGTCATGACGGACCGTTTCGATGAGGGTAGCTTTGATACGGTGATCATTGGCGGCGTTATCGATGGCGTGTATGAGCCAAGCCCAGCGCTAGTCGACTTTCTGAAGAGAGCGGTGAAAACCACTCGTCGTGTAGCCTCAATGTGCACGGGAGCATTCTTCCTTGCAGAAGCCGGCGTTCTTGACGATCGGCGCGCCACGACCCACTGGGCGCACGCACGCGCATTGCAGACAAGCTATCCGAGAATCAACGTCGAAGAAGATCGTATCTTTATCGTCGATGGTCCCGTATGGACATCTGCGGGTATGACAGCGGGGACCGATCTGGCAATTTCCATGGTAGAACGGGACCTCGGTGTAAGGGTAGCGCGCACCATCGCCAAGCGGATGGTCATGTTCCACCGACGTGCCGGCGGACAGCTGCAACACTCGACATTGCTGGATCTCGATGCCAAAAGTGATCGAATCCAGACCGCGTTGGTATTCGCAAAGAGTAATTTGCACACTCAGTTGACGGTGGACAGACTTGCCGAAGCCGCTAGTTTGAGCGTGCGTCAGTTCACTCGCGCGTTCCGTGAAGAAACGGGACAGTCGCCAGCGAAGGCTGTAGAAAATTTGCGGCTAGAAGCAGCACGTCTCATGGTTGAGCAAGGCCGGTTGCCGATTGACGTCGTTGCACGAGAGACCGGTTTTGCTGATCCAGACAGAATGCGTCGTGCGTTTTTGCGGGCGTTTGGTCAACCGCCTCAAGCTATTCGACGTGCTACACGAGCTCAAACGAACGGCTAACACAACAACTGCTTCTCGCCGCTGCCGCCGCCGAACCTCTGCATCGAATCAAGTAAGGTGGTCACCCGATGTATGCGAACTCCAGCGTGGGAAAACGTGCCGGCGTGCCCGCTCTCTGCTCTGCGACGCCCGTCTCGCTCGAGTAAAGGGAAAGCGGGCCGTATGTTGGGTCTTGCAGGCCCCCGGTTCCGAACGCTTTTGAAAAAAGCGATCACCAATACGGTCGAGAAAAGCGGCGCCGTTGTCTCTTATATGGCCAGCATCGGTCATTCATATGCGACTGCGTGACCGTCTCTTGATGGCCGGCTGCTGCCTGACGTCGAGGGGCGGCACGCGACCCAGAAGGGACAGTCGGGTTTCTCGACAACGGTCATACATTCGGTCTTGTGTCGTCCCAGCGGACCTCCGGCGATCTGGGGCTGCCCGTGTTGTAGCGGGATGTGGTCCACCAGCATGCGGCCGCTCCAAGCGATAGCCCGATTGCAAAGAGCGTAGCCATCAGTACCCCTTGCCCTGGTGCCCACGCCGTACTCATCAACGCGCCAAAGGCAGCCACCGCGAATGCCGAGCCGCTCTGCCTGCTTGCATTGAGCACGCTAGCCGCCACCCCAGCACGGCCTGTGTCGACAGCAGTCATCACTGCGGCCGTGACGGCTGGCGTTATCACACCCGAGCCAAAGCCAACCGCCGTCAGATACAACGCCACACGCCAGTAGGATGTGTCACTCGACAAGCCGAGCAATCCTGCAAAACCGAGCGCGTAAAGCACGAAGCCCCCGACAACGACATGGCGGGTACCGTAAGCGCGGCAAAGT
The DNA here is from genome assembly GCF_050436505.1 of Paraburkholderia sp. CI3. NCBI lineage: Bacteria > Pseudomonadati > Pseudomonadota > Betaproteobacteria > Burkholderiales > Burkholderiaceae > Paraburkholderia > Paraburkholderia sp. CI3. The sequence continues at coordinate 2,930,452 of NZ_JBNDMI010000004.1, read as the reverse complement.
CGGCCGGCTGCAAAACTACCCCCCGCCACCAGCACCAGCACAGTTGCACCGGCCTTCAATCCACCATCGACGACGAGAGCTCGCCAAGCCGTTAGCCCTGCCGTTGTCAGCGTCGCTGCTTTGGCATGAGTGTAACCCGTCGGTGCGTGTGTGAAGGCGTGTACTGGTGCCACGACCGCTTCGCGTGCGTAACCGTCGATACCGTCGCCCGGCGGCGTCGCGAAATCGGCGATCTGCGGCTCGCCATCAAGCCACGTCGGAAAGAAAGTCGACACGACATGGTCGCCGACTGAGAAAGCCTCTACGTCCGGCCCGACCGCCTCGACCACGCCTGCTCCTCCGCCATGGGGATGCGTCCCGGAGAGGCTGGAAGCCGCCCTGTCACGACGCCCAGATCGTGATAATTGAGCGAGGTCGCATGCAGGTGGACCCGGATTTCTCCCGGGCCGGTATGTCGGGATCGGGCAAGTCGACCATCGTGAGGGCTTCGAGGCCGACCTGACCGTTGGAGCGGAACGTGCGCATGATTGGCAATCCTGATCAGGCGCGGGCAAGCGCCGCGGGTTGTGATTCGGCTGAGTCCAGGTTCTCAACGGAATCGCCCTGTTGTGCCAGGTGGATGCGGAGGCCCGTTTCTCCGGAACCGAGACCGGGCTTGAGCACCTGCTGTCCATCATAGTGTCCGCCATTCTGAGTGCGATACGGGATTGGCGTGTCGGTGAAGAGATTCTCCATCCGGACCTTGAAGGCTGCCGCGACTTCCACCCAGCGCTCTTCAGACAGGCGGTCGCTCTGATAGATGGGGAAGGGCGGCATAACATTCATGCCCGGATAGAAAAGCTGTCCATGCTGGACGGGCCACAAGATCTCGTCGAGTCGGCCATTGACACCGCGCTCGCTATAGTGCGGCTCGCGGCCGCCCATGCTGACGACAACCATCGCCCGGCGACCGGCTAGCGTTCCTTCACCATACCGATCGCCCCAGCGCTCACCACCCTGCAGGCCGACGCCGTAAGCGAAGCCATGTGCATAGACACGCTCGACCCACCCCTTCAGGATCGCCGGCGTGCTGAACCACCACATCGGGAAGGTGAGGATGACCGCGTCGGCCCACAGCAGCTTCTGCTGCTCAGCCACGACATCGGCGGGTTGGGTGCCCGTGGCGAAGGCGTTGCCCGATTCCGATGCATAGCGTAGCCGATCGGCGTTCTTACGCTGCGGGAAGTCGGCTGCATCGGCGACGGCCTTCCAGTGCATGGCGTAAAGGTCAGATACTTGAACCTGATGGCCCTGCGCGGTCAGCGTTTCGACCGCGAGGTTCTTCAAAGAGCCGGTCAGCGACTGGGCCTCTGGATGGGCGTGGACGATAAGAACATTGCTCATGCGGTGATCCTGAATAAGAAAGGGAAGAGGCAGCTTTCGACCGTTCTCCTCAAAGCTAGACAGCCCAAAGGACTTTCACCGTTCATCTCGTTGGTGGTGAAGCATGCAGCGTAAATGGTGATCAGGTATATTTGAAATGAATTTCATAGATACCTGGTATTGCCATGGATAATTTGCGTAGTCTCGACCTGAACCTTCTGCGCACGCTCAATGTATTGCTGGAGGAGCACCACGTAAGTCGGGCGGCCGAGCGCCTCAATCTGTCGCAGCCGTCTGTCAGCGTCCACCTATCGAAGCTCAGAAGAGTCTTTAAGGATCCTCTGCTTTTACCCGGGCCTCGCGGTATGCGACCAACGGCAAGAGCCGACTCGCTGCGGGAGTCGCTTTCCGTGGCCCTAGCTGCCCTGAACGAAGTCATGTCGCCGTTACAGCCGTTTGACCCATACACCGCAGCCCTAACTTGGAATATTGCAGCGACGGATTACAGTGAAACGACAGTACTGCTACCCACGCTTCCAAGGCTGCGTGAATATGCGCCGAATTCTCGCGTTAGCGTTACGCAGATCGCCCCCCGTCTCATCGCGAGACAATGCGAAAAAGGTGAAGTTGATCTAGCATTCCATACGGCGGACGAAGCACCTGACGGGTTGCGCCGAAAGACTTTGTTTCAGGAAAAGTATGTCTTGGTCGGACGGCCTGATCATCCGCGACTCAAACGAAGAATTACCGTGTCGCAGTTTTGCAAACTGGATCATGTAATCGTGTCACCGGATGGAGGGGGATTTGTCGGCGTCACTGATATGACTTTGGCGCAGATTGGTTTGAAGAGGCGAGTTGTACTTTCAGTACCTCATTTCACCTTCGTACAAGACGTTTTGTCGCGTACCGACTTGGTCGCGATGCTCCCATCGCGACTGCTTAAAGGCGAATCCAGATTGCAATCGATCGCGCCACCGGTCGAGGTTCCTGGGTACGAAATGGTAATGCTGTGGCACGAACGGTCACATCGCGACCTTTCGCATCAATGGTTACGGGAGCTTATCGGTTCAGGCATGAAGGGGGACAATTAGGAGGCGCGAAGATGTGACGACTTAGAAAGGGTTCCGTTGAAAAGTGGCCGTCCCGTGCGTCGCGTTGGCGAATTTAACTTATTAGCGTCACTCGGATGTTGAGGTTTTCTCTTTGCGTCGATCCGGCGCTCGCGTTATCGCCAGTTTTGTACCAGTGGCGTGCGGCGTCAGCCCTTGGAAATTGAATGATAAGCGCGCGCTCAAAGTTTTCGATCATGTCTGGATAGGCAGCACCGCCCCACATGACTATTTGTCCACCGTGACGCGCAATAGACCGTGTCGTTAATGCGCTGGAGACATCACTCTTTTCGTCCACATCTCTGATTTCGACAACTACACCAAATTTCATGCGTCTGACCGGACGCACCGACGGTCGGTCTCGCGCCCCAACCCCGCCAAATATGCTGTCCAGACCGGATTATTGCCATCGCATTTTCTATCGCCAACGAACCGTACGTAGAAATTCGTGAAGTCAAGAAGAGCCGCCTCCAAAGGGATGGCCCCTAACTCTGAGACCCTTTCGGCGAACTGAAGCCGAAGATCAAACAATTCTTTGGCGTAAAGCATTCCAATTGCATCCGGCGAGACGTTTTTTCCTGTTGCGAATCTAACGATTGTTGCCAATCCTCGGCTGGTTGTTGAATGTCCGAAAGTGGCCGCATTGAGCCCGACGTTGACCAGCTCAGGACGACCCATAGCCGCTATTGCGACCGTGTTGGCCAAAGATCCGCTCTCGAGCGCACAACGGACCTCTCGTATTGACCGCGTCTTTCCAGCACGCGGCAACGGACTTCGACAGGTCCGTCGTCGCCTCGCTTCAAGCAGGCTGATCGAAGCTGCCGGGGCTCTTGTCCGAGGCCGTCCACTGCGAAGTACGAGCTCGCTCCGCCTTCCGCAAGCCGGCCTTCAGGCCTTCCGTGTCGAAGTCCTTCGTATAGACTGGCGTGCCGGGCTGGTGACGCCAGGAGTCGTCGATACCGCCATTATCGACGGCATCGAAACCCACTTCGTTGACGAGTTGCATCACTGTCGCCTTGGCGTCGGCGCTATCGCCCGAGACTGGCAGCGCAATCCGCCCCGGTGCGCCTTCCGGCGTGCCGAGATTGCGCAAATGATCCGCGTAGATGTTGTTGAACACCTTGATTACTGGCCGGCCGATCTGCTGCGCGACCCACGCGCTTTCCATCATCCCGGACTCGATCCCGTCGATGCGGCCATCGCGCTCGCGTGGATAATAATTGCCAGTATCGATTACAACCGTGGTTTCCGGCACGTCGTCGAACAGGCCGGCAGGCAGATCGAGCACCTTCTTTTCGGGAATCGTGACCACGATCACTGCTGCACCGCGGACCACATCCGCGAGTTCGGCTGGTTTCGCGCCAGTTTCGCGGGCGACATCGGCGAGCGTATCCGGCCCGCGCGAGTTGCCGATAAGCACCTCGTGCCCATGTTCGACCCAGCGCAGCGCCAGCACCCTCCCTATATTCCCCGCGCCAATGATGCCAATTTTCATACACCCTCCTGTTCTTTCAGTTGACTAAAGCGGGACGCGCGCAACGGCCATGCCCGTGCGAGTTGACCATCCCCGGACTCGCCATAGCCTAGCATCATCCGGGCTGAGATACTGTGCCGTTCCGTCCCGCAGGACGGGCGGCCTTGTTCCAACAGCGCATCGCGGGTCCAGCCTTCCTGCGGGCTGTTCATGCGCAGCTTGTAATCGCCAAAACGCTTCAGGTTGTGGGTTGGATACGGACTCAGGAACTCCAGGCCTCGGGCGAATCGACTGAACCAGTCGCGCGGTGAAGTGGGCCAGCGCTGCCCGTGTAGCGAGTTTTCCTGGCCGGGTACAGCGTGACGCGACAGGCTCGTGCCGACCCGTTGCAGCCGGTCGAGCAGTCTCTGTTCTAAGGGTAGGTATCGGAGTGGAACGGTCATTCCGTGCCGTCGCCTGGGGGACAAGTCATCGGCCTCTGCGGACGCTTAGACCCGTGAGTTGGTGAGGCGGCTTACGCCGTGCAAGGATGACGTCTTGCTCGACCCTCGAATTGCTCTCGAACTTAAGTTTGATTTCTCTATAAGCAATCAGCTTGTCGTTCACCAGATCGAAAGGAAGCGCCCGCAAGGTTAGGGATGGTGTTCAGAACTCGTTTTGCCGCACTGAGCCATCCACATAGGGCCGATGCGGTGGAAGCGGTGCGGCACCTGGCTCGAATGCAGCGCTACGTTCGGCATAAGGAAGGCGCCGATTGCCTGCCCGCGCGGGCGGCTTTTGCGCTCATGCAGCGGCCTCGCGCATCAGTCGTTCGCGCGTCATCCACAGATTGCTTAGAGCGAACAGCGTGTGCAACTCTGCGGGTTCTTCATCAAGCCGCGATAGCGCACCTTTAGATGCCACCGTGCGCGCCGATGAACATGGCGACGGCCGACCGGCAATAGGATTCGATTTCGTTGTCATCCTCTGCTCTCGCCTCATCGAAGCGTGCGACAAGCAGAAGATCGGATCCTTTGAAAAGCGCGGCAAACAAGCGGGCGGATCGGAGAGCATCGGGTACGTTCAGAATCGCTTTCGCGTGCAACTGACGCAACACGGCCTCGATTTGGGCGATGACATGGGCGGGCCCGGCTTCGTAATGGAGCTTGCTTAACGACTTTTGATTCGTCTTGTCGGCCAAAACCATGGCTTCGACACTGCGGACGTCCGGGCTCAACAGCGTGCGAAGCAGGGATGATCCCACCGCCATGAGCTGATCTTCGGCTGAACCGTCGACGCTTTCAGAAAGGGCCTGGGGTGCAAATTGATGGCAGTGGGCCACCATGGCCGCGCTGAACAGCGCCTCCTTGTTCTCGAAGTGCCGATAGATGCTGAGCTTGGATATCTTCGCCCGCTGCGCGACCTTGTCCATGGTCGTCGCTTGAAAACCCAATTCCACAAAGAGCTCGCAGGCGGCGTCGACGATCGTTTGGCGAAGCGCCTCGTTGGCGGGCCGGCCGCGCCGGCTCTGGCTGTTTTCGGTCACAACAATTCCAGTACTTGACAGTATTCAAATTCCTGCACTACGATACCACGCAGTATCTTAAATGTGCAAGCCAAGGATAGGTTTCAACCAGTTGCCCAAACCGGGTTTCCCCGGGGCGCCTGGCGATATCGAATGCGGGATTGTGGGGCCGATCAATACAGATCCTATGACGCATCCAAGTTGTCGACTGGCTAACGCCTAAAATCGGCGTACCGAGGTTTGCTCACGGGAGAGCATCATGCGTACAGATCAGGGATACACGCGTACTGAGGAACCGGCGCTGGCGGTGTCGCTCGAACTCGCCGCGGCGAAGTGGAAGGTAGCGTTGCACGACGGGCAGCGGGAGCAGCCGGCGGTGTACACCGTAGCGCAACCGCAAGCCCCCGCGCGCCTACAGGCCGTGCTGGAAGTGATCGAACAACAGAAGCTGAAGTGGTCGCTGCCCGCGGGCGTGCACCTTGTCGTGAGTTATGAAGCCGGCCAGGACGCGTTCTGGATCTATCGGGCGCTACGGGCACGCGGTATCGAGTGTCATGTGGTCGATCCAGCGAGCATTCCGGTCGAGCGCCACAAGCGGCGTGCCAAGACTGACCGGCTTGATGCAATCAGGCTGGTGATCAGCCTGCGCGCGTGGCTGCGCGGCGAGCGCGACCGCATGCACGTGGTGCACGTGCCGTCACCGCAGGACGAAGCGTCCCGCCATCTGATGCGCGACCGAGGGGAACTGCAGAAGGAGGTGCTACAGCATCGTGACCGGATGCGCAAACTGCTTGTCACGCTCGGCTGCTGGGATGAGGTTGACCACAAGGCCTTCGCCGCCCGCCTCGCCCGTGACCAGGTGCGGTGTCACGACGGTGCGCCACTGCCGCGCGAGCTGCGGGAGCGGCTGCTGCGCGAGTGCGAACGGCTGGCGCTGGCCGTGCAGCAACTCGCGGCACTCGAGAAAACGCAACACGCTGGCCTGCCCGCACCCGCACGCGAAAGGATCGATCTTCTGACGCAGCTAAATGGCATTGGCCCGGTGGGTGGCTCGCGTCTGGCGCTCGAGCTGTTCTGGCGGGACTTCCATAACCGGCGCGAAGTTGGGGCCTGCGTAGGGCTGGTTCCACAACCCTACGACAGTGGCGAGAGCCAGGTGGACCAGGGGATCAGCAGGCAGGGCAACCGTCGCGTGCGCGCACTGCTGATTGAGATGGCGTGGTGCTGGATCCGTTACCAGCCCGGTAGTGCACTGACGCAGTGGTTCAACCAGCGCACGCAAGGCACGGGACCGAATCGCCGCGTGCGGCGCATTGCGATCGTCGCAGTAGCACGACGCCTCGCGATCGCGCTGTGGCGCTACTTGCAGGACGGCGTGATACCCGAAGGCGCACAACTGAAGTCAGTCTGAGTCCGAAAGGTATCGCGACAACGCAATCAAGGGAGGAACGATACCTGTCGATAGAGAGTTTGCAGTGAACATGCCCGTGTTGATGGCGGGTTGCTAACGCGACCGATTAAACAGATGGGGCATGCTCCCGGAACAGGTTCCGGCGTAACGCGCATAAAGGATGAGGCTGGCCATACGCCAGCGGATAGAAGTTGGTGAGACGTTGCTGTCTTACGCGCGCGATAAGCGGCTTCAGGCTAACGACGTTGACCGGACTGTAGCCAATGGTTGACGTTGAGGGCGGTGGGAATCCGCCCGACTATGCCGCGAAAATGCGGCTTGTATGGCGGCGAGCGCCATCACCCGCGCTTGCCGCCATACGCCAGCATGTCACCACTTTGCAGCAAGGAGAAAGAGACTTGACCTATCCTTTGTAAGCCAGTTCGCAAATGGCCTTGACAACTTTCTGCTCATAGAAGCCATCAGCAACTTTCTCGCCAATGCCGAAGCCCTACTCGCTGACCGTCTCAAGCGCGTATCGCTGGACGATATTGCACACCACGCCCAGCCCACCCCTCCAATCACAACACGGAGCCCATCACCATGGATGACGTCATCATCATCGGCGGCAGCTTTGCCGGCCTCGCCGCCGCCCTGCAGCTCGGCCGTGCCCGCCGCAAGGTCACGGTTCTCGATACCGGCCGGCCGCGCAACCGCTTTGCAGGCCACTCGCATGGCTTGCTCGGCCACGATCACAAGCCACCGCTGGACATCCTGGTCGAGGCGCGGCAGCAGTTGACGCGCTATCCAACGATCAGGCTGGTCAATGCCCGGGCCGAGAGCGTGTCTGGCGCCATCGACGATTTCTGCGTCGTCACTGACGATAACGAAAGCCTGAGGGCGCACCGCCTGATCCTGAGCTATGGCGTCGCCGACCAGATGCCTGATGTTCCGGGCTTTGCCGAAAGCTGGGGCACGTCCATCGTGCCCTGCCCCTATTGCGACGGCTTTGAAGTCGCCGGCCAGCATTGGGGCCTCGTCTGGTCCAGCCCGCAGTCGCACCAGTCTGCCAGGCTGTTCCGCGATTGGACGGACAAGCTGACTGTCTTCGCCGATGGTCATGACATTGCGCCCGATGTCCAAGTCGATCTGGCGCGTCGCAACATACCTGTCGTCGATGGCCGGATCGTCGAGATCGCCCATCACAAGGGCCATATCAACACCGTCAATCTCGATACCCGCCGCAATGTCGCGGTCGACGTCCTGTTCGCCCATCCGCGCAACAAGCCGTCCGCACGCCTGCATGAATCACTGGGCCTCGCCACGGTCGATACGCCCACCGGCATCGTCCTCAAAGTCGACGAGCGCCGCCAAACCAGCATGCCCGGCATCTACGCCGCTGGCGACCTCGCCACGCCCTTCTTGCCCTCGGTCACCCAGGCTTCATCGCAGGGCGCGATGGCGGGTATCTTCGCCCAGCAGTCGATGGTGGTTTGAGAGCACAGATCCTTGTTGCGTCGTCGCCTTCGAAAAGGTTGGCGTAAATCGACGCGGCGAAAGGCGGATCGTCGAGTCAAGGAGATGACATGGCAAAGCAAAGTGCTGATCAGGAGGGTGACTGGAATGGTCAAAGCGGGGAGCGCTGGGTCGCCAACCAGGCCCGGCTCGACGCTCTGGTGGCGGTGTTCGGCCAGGCCGCGATCGAAGCCGCCGCGCCCGCGACGGGTGAGCGCGTGCTGGACATCGGCTGCGGCGCGGGTGCGTCAAGTCTGGCTCTGGCCGCTCGCGTCGGCGCGGGGGGCCAAGTGCTGGGCGTGGACATATCCGAACCGCTGATCGATCGAGCGCGCGCGCTTGCGCGCCACGATACGCCGGCCCTGTTTCAGGTGGCCGACGCCAGCAGCGCAGAGCTGCCCGAAGGCGCGTTCGACATTCTGTTCTCGCGTTTCGGCGTGATGTTTTTCCCCGATCCGACAGCGGCGTTCGCCCATATGCGACGCGCGCTCCGGCCGGGCGGCCGGGTCGCTTTCGTCTGCTGGCGCGGTGCGGCCGAGAACGATTGGATGCGACTGCCGGTGGGCGCGCTCAAGGACATCGTCCCGCCGAGCGCGCTCCCCGATCCCGAAGCGCCCGGCCCGTTTTCGTTCGGCGACCGGGAGCACGTGGCGCGCATCCTGACGGCGGCCGGTTTCACCGAAATCGTTATCTCGCCCTTCGACGCGGCCGTCCCATTCGGCCAGGGCGAAACGCGGGACGCGGCGATCGACGACGCAGTGAGGATGACGCTTGAGGTCGGCCCGCTGTCGCGTGCGCTCGCTGGTCAGCCCGACGACATCCGCGCCCGTGCCTCCGCCGCAGTTCGTGCCGCCTTCGCGAGCCTCCCCGGCGAGGGGTCGGTGATGATCAACGGCGCGGCATGGGTCGTCATGGCACGAAATCCGGCAAGCTGACAGGGATTAACAGGGGAGATGCCTCCGCTCGGTGGAACAGGGCGTCTTTGGCCGGCCAGATTGATGTCCCTTCTGGCCGCTGAACGAGCGCTCGCCTTGCGACAATCAGATGGCCGGTTGCGAAGCAGAGCCGGCGCCTGAGCGGCCTTCCGGCGGCGCATGTGACCGGCAGTTTGTGGCCGATCTGAGCCGGACAGCAACTTATTCAGCTACCGGGTCGCTTCGTCCACAACGCTTTCGCTACCTGCACTAAAGACGAAGACCTCCTCGAAACACTGACCTTTCGCGAACCAGTGCGGGTGCGAAAGCCGAAGGTGCCGCAGAAGCAGTCAGCCATCCCCATAACGTTGAGGTCTTCCGCGTTGCAAAGCCGGTCCGGGCGTCCCCGAAACCCTGACCTTTGGCGATATGAAGCCGGTCGACTCATGCCCGAAACCCTGCCCTTTCGCTGATTGCGGGGGCGATTGCGTCATCCGCGAAACCCTGACCTTTCGCGATGCGGAGCCGGTCGAGTCATTCCAAAAGTTTTGACCTTTTGCGCCGTAGAGCCGGTTGAGCCATCCCCGAAACCCTGACTGTTCGCGATGTGGAGCAGGTCGAGTCATCCCAAAAGTTTTGACCTTTCGCGCCACAGAGCCGGTCGAGCCATCCCTAGAACTCCGACCTTTCGCGATGCAGCGTCGGTCGAGTCATCCCCGAAACCCTGACCTTTCGTTGATTGCCGGGGCGATTGCGTCATCCCCGAAACCCTGACCTTTCGGGATGCGGCGCCAGTCGAGTCATCCCAAAAGCTTTGACCCTTCGCGCCGTAGAGCCGGTCGAGCCATCCCCGAAACCCTGACCTTTACGCATCGGCCGCGCGCGGTCAGTCCTGCATCGCATATCGGCTCGCGCGCGCATCATGCAGCGCGTGATGCCGGCCGCCATGCTCGCGAAAGTACATTTCCGAGCGGTCGGGGCGCAGCGCTTGGCCGATATGGCACGCCAACCAGCCATCCGGCACATCGCCGACGAGATCCACGAACAAATCCCAGTCGCCCGCATAGTCGACGCACAGCATGCGCTCTTGCTCGCTGTCGAACTGAGCCAGCCACGCGAGTAGATCGGCGCGCAAGGCATCGCGCGTGAAGACCCGGCCCGGATGCTGGCCGAGTTGCGGTATCACCGCCTCGCGCACGAACGCGGTACAGGTCGCATCGTCGTAATCCGAGCGCTCACCGTAGAACTCGCGGCCATCGTCGGCGACGAGCGCAATCGAAATCAGGTCGCAGTCAATGAAATCGGTGAATTCAGTATCGACAAAAAGGCGCATAGGCGGGACGGATTATCAGGTGTAGGCGTCAGACACGTGCTTTATCAAATCGCCGACGCGTGCACGTAAATCGGCTTTCGTGAAGTCATCGACGTTGCTTGCTTCGGTACCGGTGCTGGTTCCGCCTTCCGGCCGGTAGGATTCGCGACCGGTCGCGACAATTCGAAATTAGCCGTCGCTTCCTTTACTGAATTCGCGACAGGCGGCGGCATCGGCCGAAAATTCGGGACCGCGCTTCTCCAATATCTCTGCCCATTCCTGCACCTGTTGTTTCGCCGGGATCATGCTCGTGGGGCACTCGTGCAGGAAAAACCCTAGGAAGAAGTTGAGTTCCTTCCTCGTACCGTTCGCGACCGTATCGAGGTACGCATCCGAATCTGTCATGTCCTCTTCCTCTGGTGGCCTTGTACTGGACGGCCGTTCTGCTTGCCATTGCCGATGCTTCAATCGACGCCGCAACGACGCATCGCAAGAATTAGGATCCCCTTAAACGAAGGCCGCTCCCCAAATCGACGCCGAAACAACGCCGAAACGACGCATTGTGCCGGCAAGGATTATCCCGACAGAGTCCGGCCTCGCTGAATCGACGCTGCATCGACGCTGCATCGACGCATTGTTCGTTGGTCCTTCCGATTTAGTCAACCCTGCTTGTGATCGCGTCGCTTCGCACTGGCCAATTTGAAACGGGACAAACGGTCAACTTTCGGCGAATGCTTGATGGGTCGAGCTGCTTGAACGAACGGCGCCCTGACCCGTCCCCCCTGTCCTTTCCGTCCGTGAGCAGCATGCCCGTAACTTCCGATGCTGTAGTCGCTCAAATGGCCCATCACCTTGGCAGCGTCCTCCAATGAAACACTTGGGTCGGCCTTCAGGTCGGAAGCCACCTGGTGTCGAAAGCAGTATGGACTGACGCGCGTTCTTAGCCTCGGGAAGGTGCTTTTTCCCAGCTGGACGATACTGTTGTACAAGTAGTCCTTGTCATGAGTTACCGTGAGTTGAGCCGTTCCGTCGACCGCGTAGTGAGCAGACAGGGCATGCAAGAGCTTCAGTGCGGGGTTGGCCTCAGCATCGATCGCAAATCCCATCATGCGGGTCGGCTGACCCCGCTCCCGCCCCTCAGCGTCGACACACTTCGCGCCCTTCAGCCTTATGAGCAGGTAATCGCCGCGCACAGCCACATGCGCACCGTTTGCAAGTTCTGCCGAACGGCAGCCGGTGAGCCAAAGGATAGCGAGTGCAGGAAGCAATTGTGGCCTAGACTCCCGCCATTGAGGTTCACATGCTTGCCGCCATAGGGCCTCGCGCCAGTCTGGCGGAAGCAGCTTGAGAGCGGGTTTCTTTGCTTTTCCCATTTCGTATCCGGGCCTAGTTAAGTTGTCTTCCGGTTGTGACTTCGCGTCTTACCGGTGTCGTATGTGTTGATTTCGCAGCGTAAGAAATCGGCCAAGCACCACCCCCGAGTCGCTACGCGCCTCGACCCCTGAGGGGTTGGGCTTGGTCTGTTTCAGCCACAACCAGCCATGCCTTCGCATGTCGTTGTTGTGGCTGAAACAGACCAAGCCCCCTCTTGTCCGACATGAATTTCGGACAAGAGTCCGACTCGATACCTGCCGGAGTGAAATCACCAACGAGCAGGGACCGAACGAGGGACTGGCAACCGCCATCGTCCGGTTTCGGCAATGGAAGGTTTCGGCGCTCGAACCGTCGATGTGCCGATGTGATCGTCGGTCCCGCGCCCGCCCGTGGACGGCTGTGCTGCCCACCCCACAGGGGCGTGGACAGCGCCGGCGCGCTGGCCGGCGTTCCACAGCCGCCCACCGGCTCCCCGCGAGCGTTGCCCTCCGGGCCTGACGCGCGCCGGCGACGCTTGCCCAAAAGTGAGAGAGCCAATCGACTACAAGCCCCTTTCCTGCAAGCTCAAGCCGTCGATTGCTGACCACGGTTCGCGCGCGCCGTCGCACCCGGATCGAGGCGCACGGGAACCACCGCCCGCAGGGCGGTGGGAGAGCGCCGACCGTTCGTAGGGCAGGCGATCCGGACAGGCCGGAGTCGTTTGATTTTGCGTGGGGCAACCAAGCCGCGATAGGCGGTTTGTGCCCTTCCTTTTCCGGAGCGCGTTGATAGCTCGAGCCTTTGTTCATCGGAAGACGTTAAGGTTTAAAAAGGTTTTGGTTAACCGCGCGCGCGCGTTACGGTTTCTGGAACCCTCGCCACATCAGGCTTTGCGAGGTATCTGCGTCCGTGAAACCACGGTTCGGAGTGTCCGTAAAACAACGTGTCAATCCACAGGGGAGGCGTCTGTGAAACCACGTGTCTATCCACAGACGCCGCGGACTTTTCCACAAGGAAGGAGACACGTGGTTTCACGGACGTTTGTCCTTGCTCAGTCCAGCCAGGAGGTCAGTAATCTGGGTCTTTGCACCCTTCTGGGCGCGGGCATAGAACGTCACCGTGTCGCTCGCGGTATCGAACGTCACGCGGTAATCGGGCAGTTCATCGGACTTTGCCAGCGTCTTGATGGAGGCTCGGAATTTGCGCAATGTGTCGGTACTTCCGCTCTTCTCATGCAGCACCGCAAGGGTCACGCGCCACTTGGCTTGCGAGCCGCCGTGTTTGCGGACCAGCTCATAGATACGTCTGTCCAACGGCTTACGCAGGCGAAAGTAACCACGGCTGAGCGTCTTAACCTGCATGCTCTTGACCGAGCGCCACAGCCAGTCCGGAAGCTTTACTTCGACCGCTACCATGCGCCCATCATTGGCTCGCTCGATTACCCTCCACTTTTCAATCAGGCCAAAGCCCCCACGTTCGCGCATGTCGGCCGTCTTAATATTGGTCTCGATGACCGTACCCTTAAGCCTCGCTAAGGCGTCGCCCATGCGAGCGTAACTGTCACCATCGGTGCGCCGATTCGTCGCCACAAAGAACGCGTGGGCTGTAAAACGTAATTCAGGACCTGCACCCTCACGCCCACGGTTAAGAGCCTCCACTAGCTGGCTGATGCAGTAAATCCAGATATCTTTGTCGTGGATGGTGGCGCAGCCGTCGGGCCCCGGCTTGACTTTCACGGTCACGCCGTTGCGCTCATAGATTCGCACACGCTTGTCGCCGGCCTTCAGTGCAAACATCGGATGCTCCATACTCATCAAGTCGTCCTTCGGTGCGGCATCCAAGATGTCGGCCACGAAAAAATCGTGCTGTTCGTGACGGTCGGGAATTAGGTGCCCCTTTGGGATCCCTTGCGCTATGCCTTTGTTCTCATTCCGAGCGGCATGCGCGTTTGCTTCGCGCGGCGCGACCTCGACCGCCGCCGCTATTGCGAGCCCGCGGGGGAAGCGACGCCAAGCATCGGCCACAGGCTTCCCGCGCGACCGTGCGTCAGCAACTACCGATGCCTCCACAGCCGTCACCGGAAGAAGCAGTAGGTCTTCATCTCGCTCCACGAGCGCCTCTTGACACCGTGTTTATTGCGCATCCGACTTGCGTCGGCGACCGCGACGCGGAGCTGCCGCATTGAGGTCGTTCAGCCAGGCCCTTACGTCAGCAGCTCGCCAGCGCACGTACCGGTTCCGACTCATGGCCGGTCGTGGAAACTCCCCCAGCATGTTCCTTTGGTAGAACGCCCCGGGCGTAATGCCTAAGAGGCAGGCGAACTCTCTGGGCGAAATTAGCGCGCTCGGGTCCAACTGTCCGAAAATCACCCTGAAATCGCTAGCTAAACCAATTTCCTCGATAGGCATTTGCGCGCTCCATATGAATCAGGTAGTCTGATTTCAAATGTTCGGGCGCAAAGCGCTCATTGAAAATGGCGTATCAAGGGGGGTTCCCGATGACCGGGCGAAGCGCGGGTATTGAGGCAGAGGAACGAGCGCGAAGAAAAGCTTTGGCCATCTATCTGGATGCCGAGCTCCGCTCGCAGGGAGAGATCAAGGAAACGCGGGCGAACGTCGAAGCTAAGCTTGGGCTTTCAGCGGGGAAGTTGACAGAGATGTGTCGTCAAGCGACACGCAAGCGTTGGAACAAGAAGACCGGCAAGCATGAGGAAAAGGAGCCTGGTGGCGTGGAGGACTGGGAATTCGCCCAGATAGCAGGCAAGGGCTACGATAAGGGGCGCGGCAGACTAACTGATCAGTTCATCTTTGAATTGGGCCTCGGGCAACTTGTCGAATCCGTCCAAATCCAAATTGGACTTGACCCGAACGAGGCCGAAGAGGCAGCGGCGGAGAAAAGGGAGCGAGACCAAATCAAGGCCCTGCTAAACAACCGGCACGAGGCCTGTAAGATTTTTACCGCCGGCCGCAATAATGTTCGCCAGGGCGACGTTCCTTGGTCAAGGAATGGCAGGCGCAAAAAATGGGCGAATGCAACGCCGGCAGAGCGTCGGGCTTCGTTTGATGGCTGGATCGACAAAATCGAGGGGCTGGGAAGTCGTGTGCTTGAGCGCAGTGAATGGAATGACTGGTTTCGGATGGCCAATCCTGCAGGGACGATGGAGCAATTTTTGTGGCACTGGTGCGATGGTGATGACGGTGAGTATTCTGCAGGCTGTCCGCCTTGGGTTGTCGGCGTAGACCTTGATTATTGGGATAACTACGATGCATTGAACAGCCTGGAGTTTCTGGACAGCCTAATCCTCGTTACAGAAAGCGACATGCCATATAGCCCGTATCACAAGCGTTTGGTGCAGGCCAAACTTGAATCTAGCCGTGGCGGCCCAGAGATCATTGTCAGGCAGGTTGATGCCGAAGGATGGGAGACCGAGTGGTACGGCGACGACTTAAGTGCGTGGGCAGCCAACAGGAAGGCACGAATTGCACAGTCGGAGGCGGAGGCCACGGCGCTGATTGATCGGGCGAGCCGGCGGAAAAGTGGCGGAGCGCGTCACTAATCTGAACGAATGCAAGATGAGCTGACGAGAGGAAAATCGATTCAAAATCTTGTAGAATCATAAAGTTAGATGCACATGGCCTTGTGTGCACTTGGGCGATTTTTCCCTCCGAAGGCAGGGGTTGCTGGTTCGATCCCAGCCGGGGATAAGGCTTTCAGCGGTTTCGCTACTTCATCGATTTCCCCGCTACAGTGAAAATACAGTTAGCCGACCGCTAGCTGCAGTTCTCTCGCACCCGTGTGGCCCATCTGCGACACCTCCTGGTTCGCCCGCTCGATGCCTTGATGCTGCTCGTGCTTTGCGTGCCCATAATCGCTGCCCGTGGCGTTTCACAACATGTGCGACCAGCCTGACTTCAGCCCAGCCTCCGCGTTGATATCACGCGCCGAACCACGCAGCGCAGGCCTGTCGCACGCGCTCCGCGACTGCGGGCCACGGTTCATCCAGCCCTCGCCTGAACAGGCGAACCGTATTGGGATACCACGGCGAGTCGTCACGGCCGTGCATCCACCGCCAGTCCACGTCGCGTGCCGGCAAGAGCACCCAGCATGGTTTGCCGAGCGAGGCTGCCAGATGCGCTGTCGAAGTGTCCACACAGATCAGCAGATCGAGTTGCGAGATGACCGCAGCCGTGTCGGTGAAGTCTTCGAGATCTGCGCCGAGAGGCAGGATCGGGAGGCTCGCAGGGAATGACAGCGCTTCGTCTTCCCCCGCGCCCTTTTGCAGGCTCACGAACTTCACGCCCGGCAGGCTCCAGAGCGGCGCCAGTGTGTTGAGCAACGGTAGCGAACGGTGCACGTCGTTGTGGTGTTTCGGGTTGCCCTTCCAGACGAGACCCACCCGGTGTCCCGCGCCCAGCACGGCAAGGCGCGCGCGCCAATGCTCGACGCGCGACGGGGCCAGGGTGATGCACAGGGGAGGCGGAATCGTGTCGAGCGTCGTGCCCAGATACAGCGGTGCGCTGAGCGCGCTGATCCAGCAATCGAAATCGCCGGCGCGCGCCGAGGCTTCGTCATGACTGAGCACCGCGTCGACTCCATCGACATCGGCGAACAGGCGTTGTAGCGGTGCCATACAGGCAAACGCGACGTGCGCGGCGCCCTGAGCCTTCAACAGACGCAGATAACGCCCGAACTGCAGCATGTCGCCGAGTCCATCCTCCTGCCAAACGAGGAGTGATTTGCCGGCGAGCGGCTCGCCTCGCCAGCGCGGACACCTCAGCATCGACTGCGTGGCGTGATGCGCGAACCCAGCCATCTCGTAGCGGCATTCGTAGAGGAGAAAGCCTTCTTCGAAGCGGCCCATGCCGATGAGCAGCGTGGCGAGACGGAACTTCGCGTCGCCGTAGTCGGGGCGCAGCGCGAGCGCGCGGCGGTAGGCGGCTTCGGCTTGCTCCGGGTCGCCGAGCTCTTTCACGATGCTGCCGATGTTGAAGTGTGTTTCGGCGATGTCGGCGCGCAACGTGAGCGCGTGGCGAAACGCCGCGAGAGCCTCGGGCAGGCGCGCTTGCGCAAGCAGCGTGCAACCCAGGTTATTGGCCGCTTCGACGCGGTTCGGCGCGAGCCGAAGCGCCTCGCGATACGCGCATTCGGCATCGACCAGTTGGTCCAGTGCGTGCAGGACGCAGCCGAGGTTGTAGTGCGCCTCGGCGAAGGCGGGGCGCAACGCGAGCGTCTGCCGGTAGGCGCTCTCCGCCTCGGGCAGGCGCTTGAGTTCGGTGAGCACACAGCCGAGATTGTTGAGCGCGTCCGCGTAGGCGGGGCGGATCTGAAGCGCGAGGCGGCAAGCCAACTCGGCTTCCCGGAGCCGGCCGAGCGCCCTGTAAAGCGCCCCCAGGTTGTTCAGTGCCTCGGGATATTGCGGGTGCGCGAGCAGCGCCTGCCGATACGCTTCTTCAGCCTCTTCGATCCGGCCGCGATCGCGCAACAGATTGCCGAGGTTGTTGTTCGCCTTGGCAAATTGCGGATTCACGGCGAGCGCTGTGCGATAGGCCGCCTCCGCTTCGTCGAGGCGGCGCTGTTCATGAAGCACGATGCCGAGGTTGTAGTTCGCGTCGACGTGGTCCGGGCGAAGTGCGAGCGCCACGCGGTACGCGGCCTTGGCCGCGTCGTGCCGTCCGAGACGGTGCAGCACGATCCCGCGATTGCTGTGGACGTCGGCGTCATCGGGGCGTATCGCGGCAAGCCGCCCGTAAACCGCTTCCGCTTCGGCAAGCTGATTGAGGGTCGCGAGCATCGCTCCGAGCCCCAGATACGCGTCGGCGAAATCCGGCTTCGCTTGAATGCAGCGCAACCATAGAGCTTGCGCCTGCGCGGGCTGGCCCACACCCGTGGCGCACATGGCCGCGAGGTTGAGCGCATCGGCGTGCTCCGCGTCCTCGGGGGTGGCCTTCGCGCCGACGAGCGGTGCAAGCAGCGCCAGTGCGTCGGCGAACTGCCCGGTGGCGCTGAGGGCAGTGGCTTCGCTCAGAATGTGCTGGCGCGTGGGGGCAAGTGGGCTCGTAGCGGTCACGGTCGTCGTAGAGGGGCGGTGGATTCGCAGCTTAAGGCATGCGCACGCGCGGTGGCGGCCCGAATTGAGCTGGCAGCTCGGTTCAATTCGACCGATGACGTGCTGCGCGGGCTTTGTCTTTCGAAGCCGTAAGGCCGGGTGCAGATCAAGGGCGATCGGATGCCCAATCAGCATTGCGACGCGAAGTGGCTTCGACGCCTGCGAGCCTTAAGCCGCCGAAGGACGAAGCCTGGCGTCCCCCATCTTGAAAAAGCGCCTCCCCACTGCACGCGGGCGAGGCAAGGGCGTCAGCCCAGAGGGTTGCATCAACAAGGCAGCTAAAGTTTTTCCAGGTGGGGTCGTAATCACAAACAAGGCGGCAGGCCAACGAACCCGCTGCCGTTACTGGGCCGATAGCCCCATCAGGAGAATCTCAATGCTCGGAATCAACACCAACACCAACTCGCTCATCGCGCAACAAAACCTGACCGGCTCGGGTAGCGCACTGTCGCAAGCGATCACGCGTCTGTCGTCGGGCAAGCGCATCAACAGCGCAGCAGACGACGCAGCAGGTCTTGCGATCTCGAACATCATGCAGACCCAGATCAACGGTCTGAACCAGGGTGTGTCGAATTCGAACGATGGTACTTCGATGGTGCAAACGGCATCGTCGGGTCTGTCGTCGCTGACTTCGTCGCTCCAGCGTATCCGCCAGCTTGCTACGCAAGCAGCTAACGGTTCGATGACCGACAACGACCGTGCTGCACTTCAACAGGAAGTGAACCAGCAAGTCTCGGAAATCAACCGTATCGCGTCGCAAACGACGTACAACGGCATGAACGTCCTCGACGGCTCGTTGGGCAACGTGTCGTTCCAGGTCGGCGCAAACGTCGGTCAGTCGATCTCGCTGAATCTCTCGCAGTCGATGTCCGCTGCTTCGATTGGCGGCGGCGTTCCGGCAGCGGGCAACACGCTCGGCTCGTTCTCGGTCTCGCTGGACAGCAACGGCGCTGCGGCTGCGGCTGCGGGTATCACGTCGGTCACGGCTTCGTGGGACAACGCTACGAATTCGGTCTCGTACACGGACCAAAACGGTAACGCCATCACCGATGCTTCGACGATCACGGCCTTCGCGAATGCCCCCGGGGGCGAAGTGACCGGTGGCGCCGCGCTTCCGGCTGCAGCAGGTGATGCTTCGCAGACGTGGACGCTTAATACGAACGGCAGCGAGAACGCTACTGTCTCGCAGATCAACGTGATTGCCGACGGTAAGGGCGGCTTCACGCTCACGGACCAGAACGGTAAGGCCTTGACTAACGCTGTTGCTAGCGCAGTCTTCACCAGCGGTACTGTTGGTACGGACAGCAACGGCAACACCACGCTGACTGGCGACACCGGTGCGACTATGGCGACCGAAGTCGAAGCGGTAACGGGCGCTATCGCGACCGCGAGTCAAGCGGCCGGCGATAACCCGAATCTCGATGCTGCGGGCAAGACTACAGACGCAATGGGCGCGACCATCGACAAGCTGAGCCAGTCGAACACGGTTTCGCAGATCGACATCTCGACCAAGGACGGCGCTTCGGCAGCAATGCTGACCATCGACAACGCGCTGAGCGCTGTCAACAACCTGCAAGCAACGCTCGGCGCGGCACAAAACCGCTTCAGCGCAATCGGCACGACGCAGCAAGCTCAGTCGACCGACCTGTCGACCGCACAATCGTCGATCCAGGACGCCAACTTCGCAGAAGAAACGGCTAACCTGAGCAAGGCACAGGTTCTGCAACAAGCCGGTATCTCGGTGCTGGCACAAGCGAACTCGCAGCCGCAGCAGATCCTGAAGCTCCTCCAGTAAGGCGCTTCCCGCTGCAGGCAGCCGGCGCGCGGCTCGATGCGCGCCGGACGCAAACCCGTCGGGAGGCTTGCCTCCCGATTGTCTTTTCCCGCGTTACCCCGCTTGTTAAATCGCTTTAACCGGCATTGCCGACGCACGGAGCCTCCTCATGTCCACCGTAACCGGATCCACCACCAGCGCGATCGCGAGTGCAGTCGCCACCACGACCGCAAGCGCCAACGCCACGGAGCAGGCAGCCGCCCAGTCGATCATTAGCGGCTCGACCAATTCGTCGATGGACACTAGTTCGCTCGTCACCGCGCTCGTCAACTCGAAGACTGCCGGCCAGTCCGCGACCATCGCTGCCGAGCAGACTGCGGACAACACGCTGATCTCGGCCTACGGCACGCTCTCCGCGGCACTGTCCGCGTTGCAGGCCGGCGCCGAGCCGCTCAGCGACGGTGCGACGCTCAACTCGTTCTCGTCCACCTTGAGCGGCAGCGGCGTTACCGCCACGGCCAGCACGGGCGCGGTGGCAGGTTCGTACTCGCTCAATGTGGCGCAGGTCGCCACGTCGCAAGTGCTCACCTCGGCGGGCTACAGCTCGACCAAAAACCTGGCTTCCGGCGCGGCCACGATGGCCCTGACGGTCAACGGCAAGACCAGCACGATTTCCCTGAATAGCTCGAACAGCACGATTGCCGGCATTGCATCGGCGATCAATTCGGCCAACGACAATCCCGGCGTGGTCGCGACCGTGGTGACCGGCGCGGACGGCGCGCATCTCGTGCTGCAATCGACCTCGACCGGCGCGTCGAGCGGCATCAGCATCGCAATCAACGATTCGAGCTCGACCGACGCCCTGAACAAGCTCGCGGTGACGACCACCAACGGCAAGGCGATCTCCAGCGCGAGCGACCTCACCGCTCAAGTTCTGGATAGCAGTGGCAAGCCGGTTCTCGATAGCAACGGCAACCCGGAGACCTACAACCCCAGCCAGTCGACCATTACCGGCACAGGC
Organism: Paraburkholderia sp. CI3; assembly: GCF_050436505.1. Taxonomy (NCBI): domain Bacteria; kingdom Pseudomonadati; phylum Pseudomonadota; class Betaproteobacteria; order Burkholderiales; family Burkholderiaceae; genus Paraburkholderia; species Paraburkholderia sp. CI3. Next base: position 2,909,618 of record NZ_JBNDMI010000004.1, on the reverse strand, counting down.
TGGACCCAGACGCAGGCCGCCGAGGATGCGTACTTCACGCTCGGCGGCGTGGGCGTAACCAGCTCCTCGAACTCCGTGACGACGGCCGTGTCCGGCGTGACGCTGAACCTCACGGCAGCGGCGGTCGGCACCACGCAGACGCTCACGATCGCGCAGAACACCAGCGCGGAGTCCTCGGCGATCAACAATTTCGTCAGCCTCTACAACACGCTCGTCACGACGATGGGGGCGCTGACGGCGTACAACGCGAACTCGACGTCGCAGGGCGTGCTAATCGGCGATTCCACGTTGAGCACGATCCAGAACCAGCTTGCCAAGATCGTGAGCGGCGGCGTGGGCAGCGGCACCTCGCAGACGACGCTTGCCGCGATCGGCATTACGCTCCAGGCGGACGGCACGCTGTCGGTCGACAACACGACGCTCAGCAATGCGTTGCAGAACAACCAGTCGGTTGTAGCCTCGCTGTTCAATTCGACCAACGGCATCGCCGCGCAACTGGACGACAGCATCACAAACTACACCTCGTCCGGCGGCATCATTCAAAACCGTACGGACGCGATCAACGCCGACCTGACTAGCCTCTCGAACCAGCAGACGACGCTTACAGCGTGGCAGGCTCAGCTCACCAGTATGTATACCGCGCAGTTCACAGCGCTCAACTCACTGATGGCAACGATGAACAACAACTCGCAATACCTCACGCAACTGTTCGGTGGCACCAACAGCGCAGGCGCGCTCGCCACGAACAAGAGCTGAGCGCGACGAGGAGCGAGCCATGCAGAACGTCGCCCCGATCGAGCGCATCTGGCAGATAACGAAAGACCTCGAACTGGCGGTCGCTGTTGGCGAGTGGGAGCGGGCCGCGCAGCTCGCGGACGAGCGCTCGCCCCTCCTGACGGCGCTCGGCGCGCCCCAGCCGCAGGAGGTCATCGTGCGGCTCAAGGAGATCCACGAGATCGACAGCCGCATCGTCGAGGCCGCGCAGGCCGCGCAGCAGGTGCTGGGCGCCGAGTATCAGGCGAGCATGCAAGCGAGCCGCAACGCCGGGCGGTATTTGAGCATGGCGCGGTACTGAAGCAGGAGCAACGGTTCATTGCGTCCTTCGCGGCGCAATGGCGTACTCTGGCCCGCGTTGTGCGGGCTTTTTCTTTTCCGTTTGTTTGCCCTGAGAGTTCATCGAAGGCAAATTGGCGGCCGTTTTGGCGCTAGCTCGGACGATCGGCGTAATTGGCCGCCGCCCATAATTCGAACGTTCCGAGTTCTTGACGCGTACGCGCGCCTTCGTCATGACCGCCTTCCTCTCTCCGGGCTGCACCGCCACACCTGCCGCCGCATCGCAGCAGAATCACGACATCGCGCTCGCCATGCAGAGCGCGATCGAACATCATCGCCTGCAGGAATATGACGAGGCGGCCGCGCGCTATGCCTCCGTCCTGGAGGCCGCGAGCGATCACACCGACGCGCACTACCACCTCGGCGTGCTGCTCATGCAAACGGGGCGACCCTCCGAAGCAGTGCCGCATTTCGAGGCGGCGCTCGGGCAGGTGCCGAAAAATGGGCAGATCTGGGTCTACTACATCAACGCCCTCGTCGCCAGCCAGCAGACCGAGGCGGCGCGCATCGTGCTCGACCTCGCGCGGCATCAAGGCCTGCCCGAGGCGGCCGTCCAGATGCTGCACGAGCGCATCAATGGGGAAGAAGCGCCGCTCCCGGCCACGCCGGAGCCCGAGGCTGCGACCGCTCCCGCTCCCCAGGCTGATGCGAGCGGGAGCGACTCGCGCCCCCCTGCGGCATCCGATACGGACGAGCGCGGGAAGCTCGATACGCGCCGCGCAAGCCTCAAGGAGATGCGCCAGCTCCAGCATCTCTTCAACAGCGGGAAATTCGAAGCGGCGCTGAATGTGTCCCGCCGCCTGACGCATCAATATCCGTCGCATGGCGAATGCTGGTACGAACTTGGGCGTGTCCTGCAACGCACGGGCCGCTACAACGAGTCCGTCGAGGCAGCCGAGCACGCCGCCCGCCTGCTGCCCAACTTCATTGCCGCCCGGACGATGCTGACTGACGGGCTGATTACCACGCGCCAGTATCAGCAAGCCGAAGCGCATTGCCGGCAGGCGCTCGAAAAATATCCCGAAAGCGCCGCGCTACATCGCAACCTGGGTACCGCCTTAGAGGAGATGGGCCGGTACGCCGAGGGGATCGTCCATCTCCGCCGTGCCGTGGAACTGGCGCCGAACGACGCCATCGAGTGCGACGCGTTTGCCCTCTCGCTACTCAAGCATGGTCTGTACGACGAAGCCGAAACCGCTTTCCGCCGTGCGCTAAAACTGGCACCGATGCAGGCGATAACCCACAGCAACCTGCTGTTCAACCTGATGCACAAGCCGGACCTCGATGCGCTCAGCGCATTCGCGGAGTTCCGCGAGTTTGCAGCGCGCCACGAAGCGCCGCTGCGTGCGCGTCGGCCCCGGCACACCAATGACCGCGATCCGTCGCGGCGCCTGCGAGTCGGTTTTGTTTCCGGCGATCTGCTCGGTCACCCGGTTGCGTATTTCTTCCTGTCGGTGCTAGAGCATCTGGCGCTCGATTCGAGTCTGTCACTGCACATCTATTCGAACTACGCGGTGACCGACGGCTTCACCGAGCAGATTCGTGCGCATGCGCAGACGTGGAGCGAAATCTTCGGCATGAGCGACGACGCAGTCGTGCAGAAGATCCGCGACGACGGCATCGATATCCTCATCGACCTGTCCGGCCATACCGGCCGCAACCGGCTCGTGGCCTTCGCGCACAAGCCGGCGCCGGTCCAGGCGAGCTGGATCGGCAATCCGGCCACGACGGGCCTGGATGCCGTCGACTATTACCTGTCGGACCGTTTTGTCACGCCGCTCGAACAATTCGAGCGCCAGTTCTCGGAAAAGCTCGTGTTCCTGCCGGCGCTCGCGCCGTTCAAGCCACACCCGCAAGCGCCGGACGTCAACGAGTTACCTGCCCTGAAAAACGGCTTCATCACGTTCGGCAGCTTCAGCCGCATCGTCAAGATCGGGCCTGAAGTCGTGGCGCTCTGGGCACGCGTGCTGCGCGAGGTACCGGATTCGCGCATGGTCATCGGTGCGATTACGGCACGGGAGCAGATGGACAAGCTGACCGGGCTGTTCGCGAGCGAAGGGATCGACTTGAGCCGTATCAGTTTTCTGCAGCGCGGGAATGTCTCGACTTACCTGCAGCAGCACAATCTGATCGACGTCTGTCTCGACACGTTGCCCTTCGGCAATTCGACCACGACCATGCAAGCGTTGTGGATGGGCGTGCCCACCATGACCCTGCCCGGCGTTTCGATGGCGAGCCGCGGCAGCACGGGGTGGCTCTCGCACCTCGGGCTCGCCTCAGCCTTCGTTGCGCAGGACAAGGACGAGTTCGTGCGCAAGTGCGCCGCGCTGGCCGCCGACCCCGAAGCGCTCACGGTAGTGCGCGGCGAGCTGCGCGAGTACTGCAGACAGTCGGTCCTGATCGACGCCGGCGCGATCTCCAACGCCGCCTCGCGCGCGTTTCGCACCATGTGGCAGCGGTGGTGCGACGGACTGGAGCCTGAGCATTTCGAGGTTCTGGCGCATGTCAGCAATGCGCACACCGCCGGGGACGGCCCAGCAGGCCTGTCGCCCGAGCAGCGCGCCGCGCTGGCCGGTGAATTCGTCGATACGCTCACGCTCCTGCTCGACAAGCAGCAGTTTGCCGAGGCCGAAGCTGTAGCCCGCCAGTTCACCACGCTCTTGCCAGAAATCGGCAAGGCATGGCACATGCTGGCGACGTCGCTACGGCAGCAAGGGAAATCCTTTGAGGCACTGGAGCCTTTGCGCAAGGCCAATACTCTGCTGCCGAACGACAGGAACATCCGCCAGGAACTGAGCCGAGTCTCACAATACGTGAGCGATCTTGAGCGCATCGCGCCGGTCAACCAGGCTGAGCCAGCGAGCGAGCTGGCAGCGCTCAGGGCGGATAGCCGGCAATACCGGCATCCAGTCGGCGCCCTGATCGCCAACGTGCCGGTTCTGATCCCGACCTTTAACAACGTCACATATCTGCGCCGGATGGTGTCGCAGCTCCAAGGCAGAGGATTGCGCAATCTCATCGTCGTGGACAACGCATCGAGCGCCCCCGGTATGCTCGACTACCTCGCCAGCATCCAGGATACGGTGAGCGTCGCACGGCTCGACCACAATGTCGGGCCGCGCGCGTTCACGCTTTCAGACGTCATCTATCACCGGCTGCCGGACATTTTCTGCATTACCGATCCCGATCTCGAACTGAATCCCGAGTTGCCCGATACTTTCCTGTTCGACCTGATAGACGCCACGGAAGCTTTGAAAATCGGCAAGGCCGGCTTTGCTCTCGACATCTCGCAACCCGCGCTGATGGACGAGAAAGCACTCTCCCTCATGCAGTCGGACGGCGTGAAGAACTATGGGCTGATCGACTGGGAAGCACGCTACTGGCAACAGCAGATCGCGGCGAGCGCCAACGGTGACCCGATCTTTCGCGCGCCGATCGATACGACCTTTGCGGTCTACAACAAGCGGTACTTCCGTCGCGAAACTCATCTGGCTGCGGTGCGTTTCGGTGGACGGTACACGTGCAGGCATCTGCCCTGGTACAAGGACAACGGACTGGATGCTGCGGAGGATCAGTACTACCGCAAACACCAGGCATGGTCGACGTTCCTGAAGTGACCATTGCGCCTGGTCGATCAACTAAAGCTTTGTTGCGGGCACGCGGGGTGGAGCGATAGTTCAGGCGACAGACTATCGGCGGTGCTAATGCCTGGTATCCCGTAGCCATGGGCGTGCACTCAATGAGGGCCAACTAGCCAACCTCTCCCGCACCCGCTCGACCACCTCTTCCGCCAGAGCGGCGCGAGCAACGCGACCGCCGGCAACGACCCGGTTTGCGTCGTTGTGATGTTGCGGCTTGCCCCGCCAAACGAGACCGACGCGCAATTCCGGCGGCAGCGCATCGAGCAGCGCGAGCATGTGTCGAGGAGCTGGGGTGCGTGGCAGCGGCGCTACGACCAGGGGCTGAGCGGGCGCTTTGGGAGCGCGCTTGAAAAATATGCGCTGTGCGGCTGCGCTTGCGGGGAGGCTGGTGTGCCTGGCGGCGTGTGCCAGCCTCTCGCCCACACCGGGGATTGATGTATTGGAAGAGCGACAGGTTCTGCGCGGACGAGAAGGTTCTCTGCGACGCCTCCGCCTACCGAAGCCAGGATCGTGACCACGTTCGAGTACGAGTTGGAGAGCCGCGCCTCGCCCGTCGTGAGCGCGTTATCGAGCGCCGCCGTACCCGCAGGCGTGTTGCCTGTTGGCGCTCGCATTGCCGGGCGTCACGCTGAACGCGTCGCGCGTACTCGAGATCGGGACGCTCAAGACGGAGCCGGCCACAATTACCGAGACGTCTGTGTACGTGCCGGTCGTTTGCGTCGTCGTATTGGCCGAGTTGTCCTGACCCTATAGATCATCGCACCGGTGGTAGTGTCCGTCGCGAACTGGATCGAATGGTTGTCGTTGACGTCTGCTGCCGCCGGTTGGTTGCGTGACCGTGCCCAACGTGCCCGTGCCCTGATTGGACGAGCCGGCCGCGGCGACGTAGGCGGAGCCGTCTGCCTGCACGCTCTGGAACACCGTCTGACCGTTGTCGATGATCGTGATCTGCCGCGGGACCGACACCTGCACGTAGCGCGTGCCCGCGTCGCGGTTGTTCGTGACGCTGCCGCCGGCGGCATTCGTGAACGCCAGCGGTGTTCTGAATAAACTTGAGACGCGCGCAAACTATTGCGCCATCTTTTGCGCCACGCATCGACCGCGTTCAAGCGCGAGGCGTGCGGCGTAGCCTTCGTGCCCGGGGCTGCAACGTAGTGCAAGGCGGCGTATGCTCAACGGTCCCGGGTTTGCCCGGCCATTTTCCCGCATTGCGTTCGCCCACTCATACCTGGAGCCATCATGGAACTACGCAGGATCGGCACTTCCTCGTTGCAGGTCGCCCCGCTCATGTTCGGCGGCAACGTATTCGGCTGGACGGCCGATGAAGCCACCTCTTTCTCGATCCTCGACGCGTTCGTTGAAGCCGGACTCAATTTCATCGACACCGCCGATGTCTACTCGGCCTGGGTGCCCGGCAACCAGGGCGGCGAGTCGGAGACGATCCTCGGCAAGTGGTTCCATCAGAGCGGCAAGCGCGAGCGGATCGTGCTCGCGACCAAGGTGTCGAAGCATCCGCAGCGCAAGGGGCTATCGGCCGCAAATATCCAGGCGGCGGTCGAAGACTCGCTGCGCCGCCTGCAAACCGATTACATCGACGTCTATTTCTCCCACGACGACGACACCGCGACGCCGCTCGCCGAAACGCTCGGTGCGTATCAGAAGCTGATCGAGGCGGGCAAGGTGCGCGTGATCGGCGCGTCTAACTATAGTGGCGCGCGCGTCGAGGAAGCGCTCGCGGTGTCGCGCGAGCACGGGCTGCCCGGGTATCAGTTGCTGCAGCCCGAATACAACCTGTACGACCGCGCGCAATACGAGAGCGACAGCGAGCCGGTGGCGCTCGCGAATCATCTCGGCGTGGTCGTCTACTACAGCCTCGCGAGCGGGTTCCTGTCAGGCAAATACCGCAGCGAGACCGATCTGGCCGGCAAGGCGCGCGGGAGCCGGGTCGAAAAATACCTGAACGGGCGCGGCTTGCGGATTCTCGGCGCGCTCGACCGCGTCGCGCAACGGCACGGCAGCACGCCGGCCGCGATCGCGCTTGCATGGCTGATGGCGCGCCCGAGCGTTACGGCCCCTATTGCGAGCGCAACCTCGGTCCAGCAGTTGAAGAGCCTGGTCGCGGCCGTCCAGCTGTCCCTCGCCGCCGACGATATTCGTGAGCTGGACGAAGCGAGCGCCTGATAAGGCGAACACCTCGGCCGCCAACGCGAAGGCGATCCGCGCCAGGGAAAAGCCTGGCGCAATCGGTAAACCCCTGGTACGATGGGGAGTTTCCTGATATGATCGGGAGTGAATTGAGATCTTTGCCTGTTTCGTCAGTGTTCTTCGTTGATGAAAGGTTGGCGAAACGGCAACAGACGCGGCTTTTGCATTACGTCTGTCCGCGTTCCGCGGTGAACTCCCCACCTCTCTTTTCCGGCCTCCGTGGCCGCTTTGCCTCTCGCTTCATTCGTGGTTTGGCCGGGGTTGTTTATCAGCCTCGCGTTTGCCTGTTACTGGCCATGAATCGGAGCGACCGGAGGGCCGGCGCGTGAGTGGTGACCTGAGCGGTTACCGCCATGCAATTAAACCCGTATCTAGTGATTGAGTTAGGAATTACATGACGACGATTCTTCTGAAGGAAAACGAGCCGTTCGAAGTGGCAATTCGCCGCTTTCGTCGCGCAATCGAAAAGAATGGCCTGATCGCTGAACTGCGTGAACGCCAGTCGTACGAAAAGCCGACCACGGCTCGCAAGCGCAAGAAGGCAGCAGCTGTTAAGCGCCTGCACAAGCGTCTGCGCAGCCAGATGCTGCCGAAAAAGCTGCACTAAACACGCTTTTTACATACGCCGAACGGCGGTGTGAGCTTCGAAAGAAGCCACATCGCCGTTTTGCTTTTACGGCGTCGGATTTTGCCCCTGCGTGCAGCCGTTACGCCGCGCTCCTCAGCCGCTCGGCCGACAGCCCGAACTCGCGCGCGATCGAGCCCAGCCGGTCGTGCCACTCCCATGTGCCGAACACGTCGTGCACGTTTTGCAGGCAACTGAGCAAAGCGAGGGTCACCGGGTCGTATACGTTGATGCGGGCGCGAAGCAGCGCTTTTTTCAGCGCGGCCAAGCCGACATCCATGTAAGCGGGCACTTCGGCCAGTGGCTTGCCGATGAAGCGCACCGGCACGCCTTCCATTGCGGTCATGTAATCGCGCGGCTTGATCAGGTTGCCGACCGGGCAGCCGCCGCAATAGCCGCGGTAGGCGCCGCCGCCTCTCGGTAGCAATGCAGCGCGTTTCTGTTCGAACAGATGCGTGACGGACTGATCGTAAATGTCCTGGTGGGTCAGGAAGCTAAGTGTTTTCATGGTTGGTCTCCCGCGTCCGAGGCGGTAGTTATTTGTTGTTGAGCGCGCATCGCGTGAGCGCATGGCGACGAGTATCCGCCGTGCGTCGTCCGACGAAGGGCCGACTACGAGCATGAAAGGGCGCCAATTCACGCGTTTGCGCCTCCCGCGGACGCCGTGGCCTCACCTCGCCTTCCGACCACGCCCCTTCTTGCCCAGCGACACGCATCGCTCACGACACATGCAGGTCGTCTCATGATCGTTGACCATGCCGACCGCCTGCATGAATGCATAGCAGATCGTCGAACCGACAAATTTGCAACCGTAGCGCTTGAGCGCCTTGCTTAGCGCGTCCGATACTTCCGTCGACGCAGGTGCATGCTTATACGAAGCCCATTCGTTCTGAATCGGCGTGTCGTCGACGAATGACCACACGAAGTTCGCGAGCGAGCCATGTTCGGCCTGAATCTGCTGCACAGCGCGCGCGTTCAGGATGGCCGCCTCGATTTTGCCGCGATGTCGAACGATGCTTTCATCGGCGACGAGCGCATCCACGCGCTTCGGCGTGAAGGCCGCGACCTTGTCGATGTCGAAGTCGGCGAATGCACGGCGGTAGCCGATGCGCTTGTTGAGGATCGTCGACCATGACAAACCGGCCTGCGCGCCTTCGAGCACGAGCATCTCGAACAGGTGCTGGTCGTCGCGCGAGGGCACACCCCATTCGGTGTCGTGGTACTGTGCGAGCGCTTCGCTCGATACCCAGTTGCATCGTTGTGTCACTGTCGTGCCCCCGCGTGGTCATGTCGTTCGCCAGCATAGCGGAAGCGGTGTGCGCTGCAAGCTGGCCAATCGGCTAATTGCGCGATTCAAACTGACCTGCCACGCTAAGCGTTATTCACCCACGGAACTGATTCGATTCGATGAACCACGACTTCTTTCTGATCGGCGTCGACGGCGGCGGCACCGGCACGCGCGTCGTGCTCGGCGACGCGCAGGGCCGCGATCTGGCGCAAGCGGCAAGCGGCCCATCGGGCCTTGGGCTCGGCATCCCGCGCGCATGGCAGTCCATTCAGGCCGCCTGCGGCGAAGCGTTCCAGCGAGCCGGAGTCGCGCTGGACTGGTCGCGCTGCGTGCTCGGTTGCGGACTGGCGGGCGTCAACAATCGCGACTGGCTCGCCGAGTTTCACCAGCAGGCGCCGCGGCTCGCCGGACTGGCCGTCAAAACCGACGCCTACACGACCCTGCTCGGCGCTCACGACGGCGCGCCCGGCGTGATCGTCGCACTCGGCACCGGCAGCGTCGCGGCTTCGCTCGCGAGCGACGGCGAATTCCGCATGGCCAGCGGCTACGGCTTTCCATCGGGCGACGAAGCGAGCGGCGCGTGGCTCGGCCTCCGGCTGATCGTGCACGCGCAACAGGCGCTGGATGGCCGCGTTGCCGTCGACGATCTCACGCAAGCGCTGCTCGCGCATACCGGCGCGCGGGATCGCGACAGTCTCGTCGTGTGGCTGTGCACGGCCAATCAGACTGCCTACGCGCGGCTCGCGCCGATCGCGATCGAACACCGCGCACATCCGTTCGCGGCGCGGCTGCTCGGCGAGGCCGGCGTCGAAGTCGGCAAGATGATCGCCGCGCTGGACGCGGCGGGCGCGCTGCCGGTCGCGTTATGCGGAGGCCTCGGTACGCCGTTGCGCGAGTACGTGCCGCAGGCGTATCAGGCGCGCCTGCGCGAGCCGCGGGCGGATTCGGCGCATGGCGGCTTGCAACTGGCGCGGCGCGAGGCGCAGCGGCTGGCTCGAGGAGACCTGTAAAATACCCGCTTTGACGCTGCCTCGACGGTTCAGCCGCCGGACTCACCATGTATAAAGTCATCGCCACGGATCTCGACGGCACACTGCTCAACGCCGATCACCAGGTAGACCCGTTCACGGTCGCCACGGTGCGCAAGCTCGAAAGCGACGGGCTGCAGTTCGTGATCGCCACCGGGCGGCATTACTGCGACGTCGCGGGCATCCGCGATCTGCTCGGCATCAATCCGTATCTGATCACGTCGAACGGCGCGCGCATTCACGCGCCTGACAACACGGTGATCCACGCCGACGATTTGCCGCCGGCGATCGTCCAGCGTCTCGTGCAGCCCGAAATTGTCGGCGCGCATGGTCGAGTGATCGTCAGTCTGTTTGCAGACGAGGCGTGGCTCATCGACCGCGACGCGCCCCATCTGCTGGAATTTCACCAGGATTCCGGCTTCACGTACGAAGTGACCGACCTGCCGAAGCACGATGGCGTCGACATTGCCAAGGCGCTGTATATCGGCGACCCCGCCGATCTCGCGCAGGTGGCCGCCAATCTGGAACGCGACTTCGGCGAACGACTGTACGTGACGTATTCATTGCCGGATTGTCTCGAAGTGATGACCGCGAATGTGTCGAAGGGGCGCGCCCTGCAGATCGTGCTCGAGCGTCTCGGTGTCGACGCGTCGCACTGCGTCGCGTTCGGCGACAACATGAACGATATCGATCTGCTCGAGACGGCCGGCCATCCATTCATGATGAACAACGCCAATCCCGATCTGATCACCCGCCTGCCGCATGTGCCGCGCATCGGCAACAATTTCGAGGCGGGCGTTGCGCATCATCTGCGCAAACTGTTTGCGCTCAACGACGAACTGGCATCTTGAACCGCAGTCACTGCGATTGAAAGCGGCCCGCATCCACTCGCGTGGATGCGGGCCGCAAAAGTTGCTCGCGAAGCGCGCAGCGTGCGCTCCGCTTGCGCTCGTCAATCCCGCCAGCCGCGGTGCTCGCCTCGATTGTCATGACCCCAGCGACGGTTGTCGTGACCCCAGCCGCGATCATCGCGGTGATAGTCGCGGTAGTAGTCACCACGCGGGTAGCGATGATCCCAGCCGCCGTAATACACTGGCTCCGGCGCGGCGTAGACGCTCACGGGCGCGGCATAAACCGGGGCGCCGAGCGATAGGCCGACGCTCAGATCCGTATGCGCCTGCGCGACACCGCATGCGCCCGCCGCGAGTCCGGCAGCAACCAGCAAGTGAGTGACGATGCGTTTCATGTTGGTCTCTCCTGTGAGGCGACGTAGGTTTGTCGCACAGGCTCAATGTACGCACTCGAGGCGGGCTGGACTGCGACCAGATGTTACGGACTGCAAGCATCGTCGAAGTCATCGAAGCCAGGAAAAACGCTCGCGCGGACGTTGCGCGCAAACACCTTACTTCGCTTGCAGCCGCGCCCCACGGGGCTTTGCGGCCGGTCAATTCAAGCCGGCAGGCGGCTCGCCGCGCACGCTCGCCGCTTGCCGCGCCGGCGCACGTAAACACGGCTTACATCTGTATTGCTCAATTAATCCGCCGCGGGCGCCGAAGCGGCCGAAGTTGCGGAAGAGGCCGCCCCTGCCGAAGATGCCGACACTCCCGGCAAGGCCGCGCAAGGGCAATCGGTTGCCCGCCCGTCGAGCCCTTCGCGATCGTGTTTGAAGCTCGCGCGCGGCGTGCCGTTCTGCCAGTCGAGTCGGACGATGTAAATGCTGTCGAAGTCGTCGCTTTGCCATTTCGGCACGTCGGCCGCGCGACCGCCATGCGTGCTCAACATCTGCCGCAACAGCTTCTCGATCAGCTTGTGCTCCCAGGCAACGACGATCAGCTTGCCGCGATTGGCCGGGTCGACGAGCGCGTTGCCGAGCTGGTCGATCTGCGCAAAACCGTACGGTGTTTGGACCGGCATCTGGAATTGAATCGCGGTCGGTTCGATCGTCGCGAGCGGGCGCACGTAATAGTACGGATGACCGCCGTCGTCTTTTTGCTGGCCGGGGTCGGGCGCGTAGATCGCATCGGGTTTGCCGAATTTGGCGGCGATCACGGCCGGCAACGCGAGCGCACGGTTGAGCCCCTGGCAGTCTAGCTGGCCGTACCCCTGCGCGGGTTTCTCGCCGTGTCGAACGAATACGAGGGTTTCGATATTGCCGCCCGCCGCGGCAACAACGGGGACCGCGGTCGCAACGACGGTCGCCATGTTCGTCGTCGCGGACGCGGCCGGCAACGCCATCGTGCTCGCGCACAGGCCGCCGAGCGACAGTGCGACGCCATGCAGGAATCCGCGGAAACGGTTCATCGAAAGCACCTGTGTGAGACTGGGAAGTCGCCCGATTCTAGCAGCGGTGCCCACCGGCACGCGGCCGGCGCGGCATTCATATCGCAGTGGCGAGCGCAATGAATAATGGGCGCCGAGGCGCCCATTCATGCCCACTACGCGATGATCACGAGACCGGCGCGTCGAACTGGCCGTCAGTCGAGCGCCAGCCTGCGCGCATCGCTGCTGCGATCGTCAGCGATCAGCGGATAGACGACACCCGCGATCACCGCACCGATGATCGGCGCAACCCAGAACAGCCACAGCTGATCGATCGCCACGCCGCCGACGAATAGCGCCGGGCCCGTCGAGCGCGCCGGATTGACCGACGTGTTGGTGACAGGAATCGAGACCAGATGGATCAGCGTCAGGCACAGGCCGATCGCGATGGGCGCGAAGCCGGCCGGCGCGCGGCGGTCGGTCGCGCCGAGAATCACGAACAGGAAGAAGCCAGTCATGACCACTTCGCAAATGAAGGCAGCGGCGAGCGAGTACTGACCCGGCGATTGCTCGCCGTAACCGTTCGTCGCGAAGCCGCTCGCGACGAGGTCGAAGCCAGGCTTGCCCGACGCGATCAGCGACAGTACGAATGCGCCGAGCACCGCGCCGACCACCTGCGCGACGACATAGGGCAGAAGATCGCGCACCGGAAATCGGCCGGCGACGGCCAGTCCGACGCTCACCGCCGGATTCAGGTGGCAGCCCGAAATGTGGCCAATCGTAAAAGCCATCGTCAGCACGGTCAGGCCGAAGGCCAGCGACACGCCGACGAAGCCGATGCCCAATCCGTGAACCGGCCCGGCGAAGTTGGCGGCGAGGACCGCGCTGCCGCAGCCTCCGAGCACGAGCCAGAAGGTGCCGAGCAATTCGGCAACGAGGCGCTTTGACAACTGCATGTTTGGCGATCCTAAAAAGAATGGGGACTTCAGAAGCACGCATCGAAAAGGGCGAGTACGTACCTTGAGCGCGCAATTCTAGGCAGACAGCGCCAAATCGGGTGTCAAAGATTGTCAATCCGCACAGAATTTATAAACTATTGCGAGATAAAGCGCAGGTTTTACAATTCACACTCTTTAATAATTATCAGAGGAAAATTCGCTAAACCGGTATTAGTCGCCATTGCGAATTTTTATAATTGCAGCTAGTCTGCGGTCGAATGAGTTCTAGAAAAGGGGAGAACCGAATGTCTCAATATGCAGACCTCAAGGCGCAGATTGCCAAATTGCAGGCACAGGCAGAAGAAGCGCGACGCACGGAAATCGACAATGTCGTCGCCGACATCCGCCAAAAGATCGCCGAATACGGTCTGACCGCGCAGGATCTCGGTTTCGCGGTCGCCGCCAAGCGCGGCCGCCCGCCCAAGAAGACGCCGCTGCCAGCGAAATATCAGGACCCGAAGTCGGGCAATACATGGAGCGGGCGCGGCAAGCCGCCCAAATGGATCGTCGGCAAGAATCGCGAGCGATTTCTGATTGGCTCGGCGTGACGCCCGCCCGACCTGATGTGAGACGGGGTGAAGGCGGTCTGAAGGTTTCTTTGCTGTTTGACTTATTCGCCGCTCGCAAATCCACCGTGGAAGCGCAACCATCCCTGTATTAAAAAAGCCGCCCATACAGGGCGGCTTTTTCGCGTCCGGCAGCCAAAAGACTTCGTTTTTCGCTCGCGCAAACGATTCCGATGCCGGACTCGCCGCTATTGCGGCGTTATAAGCGAAGGTTCACAGCGCCGCTTCAATGCGGGCCGAAAACGGCCAGCCGTAAAAGCGCCGGCCGTTTTCAGGCGCGCCTAGCCGACCGCGACCTGGCGCAATACCGGGCGCCGCGACGTTTCAATCAAGGCGGAATAGCCGTCGATATAGTTCTGCGCCATCGTTTTCGAACTGAAGCGGCGTTCGAACTGGGCGCGGATTTCGATGCGCGACAGCTCGTCGAGACGCTGCAGAGCCGCTACCGCGCCTTGCACGTCCTCGACGATATAGCCGGTCACGCCGTGGTCGATCACCTCAGGCACGGAGCCGCGGTTGAACGCGATAACCGGCGTGCCGCAGGCCATCGACTCGATCATCACGAGGCCGAACGGCTCGGACCAGTCGATCGGGAACAGCAGCGCCTTCGCGCCCGACAGAAACTCGGGTTTCTGCGCCTCGTTGATCTCGCCGACGAACTCGACATGCGCCATCGACAGCAGCGGCTCGATCTCGCGCTTGAAGTACTCCATGTCGACCTTGTCCACCTTGGCGGCGATCTTCAGCGGCAGACCGCTTTGCGCGGCGATCCTGATAGCTGTATCGACGCGTTTTTCCGGGCAGATGCGGCCGAGGAACGCGAGATATTCGGGCTTCTTGTGCGGCTGCGGCGTCAGCAACTGGTCCGGCAGACCGTGATAGATCGTGTTGAGCCAGTTGGCCTGCTGCAGCGGCAGACGCTGCGAATCCGAAATCGACACGACCGGCACATGCGAGAACGCGTCGAACACCGGCTGTAATTCCGGCAGGTCGAGACGACCGTGCAGCGTGGTCACGAACGGCGTGTCCATCGTCGTGAACAGGGGGAACGGCAGGTAGTCGAGATGGAAGTGCAGCACGTCGAACTCGTGCGCGATCTTGCGGACCTTTTCCATCATCAGCACGTGCGGCGCCAATGCATCGCGAATCGTCGGATCGAGGCGCAGCGCGCGCGGCCAGCATGCCTCGAGATTGGCGGACGTGACTGAGTCGCCGCTCGCGAACAGCGTGACGTCATGGCCGAGCTCGACCAGCGCTTCGGTCAGATACGACACGACACGTTCGGTGCCGCCATAGAGTTTCGGTGGGACAGCTTCGTAGAGCGGCGCGACTTGTGCGATTCGCATGCGTTTTCTCCTGTGTCGATCAGAGTTAGCGCTGTGGCGCCGACCCGGATCCCATGCGGATTTTTGATACTTACCGGGGCTTCGCACGACGGCCGAATGGCGCGTGGTACGTCTGCCTAACCGGACGGTTGGGCGCGGCTTGCCCCGCCCGAGGGGGCTCCGAAATAGCTATCGGGTAATCCCTTAGCCTTCATTATCGGGATCGACCGCGGTAATTCGAGTTATTTTTCAAACGCTTAATGTTGTTACAGCGCGAAACATGGACCGTTACAGCTGCCGCGCAGGGTCGAGTCGCCAACTGGTCCCCATAATCGGGAAGCGTAATTCCACCGACTCAATCAAGCTCGACAGGCGAAATGCACCGTAGCAAGCGGCGGACCCGAGGGTCGGATGAGCCGGGAAAGGTTTCTAACCGAGCCAGATTGCAGCCGGGTGAAAACGTCTTATAATTCTTTTCCACCGTTTTACGGTGCGGCGGTGAAGTTCTGAAAACTCACCATCCGGTACACGCCGCAGCCGTATAAATTCCCAGCGCGCATCGTCAGTCCCGCCCCGCGCATCAATTCGGCCCAATTCGTGCCTCGCCGCAACCCGGGTTGTAGGAATAATTCCTACACAAATGACGGATTAATCCGTCACCCAGCTGGGGTGTCTCTCCGATTTTCGGCTGTGCCCCCTTTCGAGACAATGCTTGCAAGACCAGAGACGAGCGGATTCGCGCGGATTCAGCGCGCGCGTTCGAGCAAACGTTTCCGCAAAAATCGGCCTGACCAGCCGGCATACGAACGGGGGAAATCATGAGCACGACTAGCCATATGCTCAGTGAGATCAGGGAAGTCAATCTTTCCTATCTGCTGCTCGCCCAGCGTCTGCTGCGCGAAGACAAGCCGATGGGCATGTTCCGCATGGGTATTTCGGACCAGCTGGCCGACGTGCTCGCCAATCTGTCGTTGGCGCAGACCGTCAAGCTCGCGGCGTCCAACCAGATGCTGTGCCGCTTCCGCTTCGACGATCACGCGGTGCTGTCCGCCCTCGCGGACAAGGACAAGTCCAGCGCGATCGCGCAGGCTCATTCGGCGATCCTGATGGCGAGCCAGCCGGTCGAGCAGATCGGCTGATGGCCAGTAAGAGCGTCGTACTCGAAGTCCGGGAAATCACCCTCGCGATCGAGCTGATCGAACTGGGCGCGCGTCTGCAATTGCTGGAGGCGGAAACCAGCCTGTCGCGCGACCGGCTCGTCAAGCTGTACAAGGAATTGAACGGGGTGTCGCCGCCCAAGGGCATGCTGCCGTTTTCGACCCACTGGTTCATGACCTGGCAGCCGAACATTCATTCGTCGCTGTTCTACAACATCTACCGTTTCATGGCCGGTCACGGCGGCTGCCGCGCGATCGAATCGATCGTGAAGAGCTACCGGCTGTATCTCGAGCACGTGCAGTTGCACGACGACGAGCCGGTGCTCAGTCTCACGCGCGCCTGGACGCTCGCGCGCTTCTTCGACTCGGGCATGCTTCAGATGAGCGCCTGCCGCCGCTGCGGCGGCCACTTCGTCGCGCACGCGCACGATCCGCAGCACGGGTTCGTTTGCGGGCTGTGTCAGCCGCCGTCGCGCGCGGGCAAGACGAAGAAGGCGGCGCAAACGCGGGCCGAGCGGCAAATCGCCGTCGCCGGAGTCCCGGCCGAGGTGCCGCAAGTGACCGACGCGCGAGCTCACGAGGCCCGCTGCCCCGCCCCCACGCTCGATACCCTCGTCACCGCCGAAGTCTGAGCAGCACGCGTTGAGGCAGCGCAAGCCTCTGGTTTACACCGGACTCGAGCGCCGTCTTTTTCCCCAAAGTTTTCCGCCTCGGTGCCGTAAACCTGACTAACGACGGTAACCGTCGCTTTTTTGTGAGGGCTCGGCAGTGCTGATTTTCGTGGGAACACTCGTGACGCTGTTGTCCGTTTTCGGCGGTTACGCGCTCGAAGGCGGCCATCTCGGCGCGCTGCTGCAACCCGTCGAGGTGCTGATGATCGTCGGCGCCGGAGTCGGCGCATTCATTCTCGGTAACGGGATGAAGACGATCCGGGCGACACTGCGCGTCATTCCGACCCTGTTCAAGGGCGCGAAGTACAACAAGGACGTCTACATGGAGCTGATGGGGCTCCTGTACGTGCTGCTCGCGAAAGCGCGCAAGGAAGGCACGCTGACGCTCGAAGCCGACATCGACGATCCGTCGAAGAGCCCGATCTTCACGCAGTACCCGAAGATCCTCGCCGACAAGCACATCATCGAGTTCCTGACCGACTACCTGCGGCTGATGGTCGGCGGCAACATGAATGCATTCGAGATCGAAAGCCTGATGGACGAGGAGATCGAGACGCACCACCAGGAAGGCGAGGCGCCCGCGCACGCGCTGACCAAGGTCGGCGACGCGATGCCGGCGTTCGGTATCGTCGCCGCGGTGATGGGCGTCGTGCACACGATGGCCTCGGCCGACAAGCCGCCCGCGGTGCTCGGTGAAATGATCGCGCAGGCGCTCGTCGGCACCTTCCTCGGCATTCTGCTTTCGTACGGGCTGATCGGGCCGCTCGCCAGCGTCGCCGAGCAGCGCGTGACCGAGTCGACCAAGATGTTCCAGTGCATCAAGGTGACGATCCTCGCGAGCCTGAACGGCTACGCGCCGGCGATCGCGGTCGAGTTCGGCCGCAAGGTGCTGTTCTCGACCGAGCGCCCGTCGTTCGCCGAGCTCGAAGAGCACGTGCGCCGCGTCAAGGCGAAATAAGCAGGCGACGGGAACCGAATCGATGAGCAGCAAGGACAAAGACCGCGCAATCGTCGTCAAGCGCAGCGCGCCGAAAAAGTCCGGTCATCACGGCGGCGCGTGGAAGCTCGCGTACGCGGACTTCATGACCGCGATGATGGCGTTCTTCCTGCTGATGTGGCTGCTGAGTTCGGCCTCCACCGTGCAGCTGAAAGGTATCGCCGACTACTTCAACCAGCCGTTGAAGATCACGCTGTGGGGCGGCGATCGCAGCGCCGAAGACTCGAGCATCCTGAAGGGCGGCGGTCGCGACATCTCGACCGACGCGCAGGGCGTGACCCGCTCGACCGACGGCAGCAGCAGCCGCGCCGAGCGCACCGCGTCGCACAACGACGACGACTCCGTGAAGCAGCTGACGGGCGCGCTCGAACGCCAGGAACAGGTGCGCCTGCACGACCTGCAGGTCAAGCTGATGGCCGCGATCGAGGCGAACCCGGTGCTGCGCCAGTTCAAGCAGCAGATCCGCATCGACTCGACGCTGACCGGCCTGCGCATCGAGATCGTCGACTCGCAGAAGCGGCCGATGTTCGCGACCGCACGCGACGTCGTCGAGCCGTACATGCGCGACATCCTGCGCGAGATCGGCCACACGCTGAACGACGTGCCGAACCGCATCATCGTGCAGGGCCATACCGACGCCGTGCCGTACGCGGGCGGTGAGAAGGGCTACAGCAACTGGGAGCTGTCGGCCGACCGCGCCAACGCGTCGCGGCGCGAGCTGGTCGCGGGCGGCATGGACGAAGCGAAGGTAATGCGCGTGCTCGGTCTCGCGTCGACGCAGAACCTGAACAAGGCGGACCCGCTCGATCCGGAAAACCGTCGCATCAGCATCATCGTATTGAACAGGAAGTCCGAGGAGGCGCTCGATCACGACGACTCCACGACGACGACCCTGTCGGACGACGCAGCCGGCTCGAAGCCGCTGCTGCAAAGACTTGCGCAGCCGGTGACGGCTGCACCGAAGTTGCCGGCGGCGGCGCCACCGGCCCAGTAACAGACCGCGGCCGCCGGGCCGCGGCCCGCGCCCGACCGGCGCGCACCGCCCGGCGGCCCAGTGTTAAGCGCAGCGAGGTTTTCATGATCAGGCACATCCTGGCAATCGACGATTCGGCATCGATGCGGCAGATCCTCGCCGCGACGCTGACGGGCGCCGGCTATGAAGTCACGCTCGCGGCGGACGGCAACGAAGGGCTCGAAAACGCGCTCGCGATGGCGTTCGATCTCGTGTTGACCGACCAGCACATGCCCGGCAAGACCGGTCTCGATCTGATCACCGCGCTGCGCGGAAATCCGGCCTATCAGGCGACGCCCATCCTCGTCCTCACGACGGAATCGGGCGAACCCTTCAAAGAGGCGGCGCGCGCGGCGGGCGCGACCGGCTGGATCGAAAAGCCGCTCGACCCGGACCTGCTGACCGAGCTGGTGGCGGCGCTGGCCGAACCGGACCCGGCTTGATCCGCGTCATCAACACCTTTAGACACAGTACAGATAGCTCTCGACGCGCCTCTACGGCGACTCACGCCAGACAGGCACTCTCGCGGTGAACCAGGCATGACACTCGACATCACACAGTTCTATCAGACGTTCTTCGACGAAGCGGACGAACTGCTCGCGCAGATGGAGCAATTGCTGCTCAATCTCGACGTGGCCCACCCGGACCCCGAAGACCTCGCGGCGATCTTTCGCGCCGCGCATTCGATCAAGGGCGGCGCGGCGACGTTCGGTTTCACCGCGCTCACCGAGACCACGCACATTCTCGAGTCGCTGCTCGATCGCGCGCGCAACAACGAGCTGGTGCTGCGCAAGGACATGATCGACACGTTCCTCGAAACCAAGGACGTGCTGTCCGGCCAGCTCGCCGACTATCGCGCGAGCGCCGAGCCCGATGCGGCGGTGGCGCGTGCGATCTGCGCGAAGCTGGAGCAGCTGCACGCGGAAAGCCGCATGGGCGGCGCGCCGGCAGCGGCGGCGAGCGCCGAAACCGCGCCGGCCGTGAGCGCCCCCGCGCCCGCAGCAGCGCAGGCGACGGCAACCCAAACAACAACACAAGCAACCGCGGTACAGCAGCAAGGCGGCACCCCGCCCGAGCACGTCGTCGAACAGGCGGTGCAGGCGGCGGGCGAATGGATCGACGGCGAACCGGCACAGACCGGACAAGCCGCGGGCACGGCCGACAGCGCCGGCCCACATCTGAAAATTACGCTACGGGGCGTGGGAGAGAAAGACCAGGAACTGCTCACCGAAGAGCTGGGCAACCTGGGCAACATCGTCGGGCAGGTCAAGAGCGGCAGCGATCTGACGCTGTGGCTCTCGAGCGACGTATCTTCCGACGACATCATCGCCGTGTGCTGCTTCGTGATCGACGAAAGTCAGATCACGATCGGCCGTGGCACCGCGCCGGTGGACGACGCGCAGCAGGGCGAACCTGGAACGCCCGACGCTGCCGCTCCGACACCGGCGCAATCCGCGCAGGTCGCGCCCGCCGCTCCCGCGGCGCAAGCGCAGGCGCAGGCGCAGCCGGTCCTTCACACGGAGCCCGCAGCATCGTCGACCCCGGCGGCCCTCACCGCTGCGGCCGCAAGCCCGCCCGCTCAGGCGGACAGCATCGAGCCGCCGTCAGCGGCACCCGCGGCGGCTCAGGCGGCGGCCAAACCGGCTTCGGCCGCGTCCGCCGACCCGGACCGCAAGGCGCCCCGTCCGGCCGCCGCGGCGGCCGGCGGCGAAGGCAGCTCGATTCGCGTCGGCGTCGAGAAGGTCGATCAGCTGATCAATCTGGTCGGCGAGCTGGTGATCACGCAGGCGATGCTCGCGGAGACCACCAGCACGTTCGATCCGGCGCTGCACGACCGGCTCTTCAACGGCATGGCGCAACTCGAGCGCAACGCGCGCGATCTGCAGGAAGCGGTGATGTCGATCCGCATGATGCCGATGGATTACGTGTTCAGCCGCTTCCCGCGTCTGGTGCGCGATCTCGCGGCGAAACTCGGCAAGGAGGTCGAACTCGTCACCTTCGGTCAGGCGACCGAACTCGACAAGAGCCTCATCGAACGGATCATCGACCCGTTGACGCACCTCGTGCGCAACAGTCTCGACCACGGCATCGAAACCGTCGAGGCGCGGCGCGCGGCGGGCAAGGATTCGACCGGTCAGCTGGTGCTGTCGGCGGCGCACCACGGCGGCAACATCGTCATCGAGGTCAGCGACGACGGCGCGGGCCTGCGCCGCGACAAGATCCTCGCGAAGGCGGCCAAGCAGGGCATGCAGGTCAGCGACACGATGAGCGACGAGGAAGTCTGGAACCTGATCTTCCTGCCGGGCTTCTCGACCGCGGAGCAGGTCACCGACGTGTCCGGCCGCGGCGTCGGCATGGACGTGGTGAAGCGCAACATCCAGTCGATGGGCGGTCACGTCGAGATCACGTCGCACGCGGGCAAGGGCAGCACCACGCGGATCGTGCTGCCGCTCACGCTCGCGATCCTCGACGGCATGTCGGTGAAGGTCGGCAACGAGATCTTCATCCTGCCGCTGAACTTCGTGATGGAGTCGCTGCAACCGCGAGCCGAAGACATTTACACGGTCGCCAACGGCGAGCGCGTGGTGCGCGTGCGCGGCGAATACCT
The DNA here is from genome assembly GCF_050436505.1 of Paraburkholderia sp. CI3. Lineage (NCBI taxonomy): Bacteria > Pseudomonadati > Pseudomonadota > Betaproteobacteria > Burkholderiales > Burkholderiaceae > Paraburkholderia > Paraburkholderia sp. CI3. Next base: position 2,888,125 of record NZ_JBNDMI010000004.1, on the reverse strand, counting down.
GCCGCTCGTCGCGCTGCACGAGGTGTTCAACGTGTCGGATGCGAAGCAGGAGCCGACCCAGGGCATCGTCACGATCATGCAGACCGAGGGACGGCGCTTCGCGATGCTGATCGATGAACTCGTCGGCCAGCAGCAGGTGGTCGTGAAGAATCTGGAAACGAACTACCGCAAGGTGCACGGCATTTCCGCGGCGACCATTCTGGGCGACGGCAGCGTCGCGCTGATCGTGGACGTCGCGGCGCTGAACCGCGAATCGCGTCATGCGCATGGGCATGCGCAGGCGATGAGCCTCGCGTAACGCACGCAGCAAACGCGGCACTGACAGACATCGCAACACAACTTCAACTCAATTCATCCCAACCGTTTGGGGGCTAACGTGGCAGAAGTCCAATCCATCAATTCGAGCGTCGCGGGCGGGGCGAAGGGTCGCCGCGACGCGCAGGCGGACGCCGGCGGTCAGGAATTCCTCGTCTTCACGCTCGGCGCGGAAGAGTACGGCATCGACATCCTGAAGGTGCAGGAAATCCGCGGCTACGACAACGTGACGCGCATCGCCAACGCGCCCGAGTTCATCAAGGGCGTGATCAACCTGCGCGGCATCATCGTGCCGATCGTCGACATGCGGATCAAGTTCCATCTCGGCCGCGTCGAGTACGACCATCAGACTGTCGTGATCATCCTGAACGTCGCGCATCGCGTGGTCGGCATGGTCGTGGACGGCGTGTCGGACGTGCTGACGCTCGCGGTCGATCAGATCATGCCGGCACCGGAATTCGGCGCGACGCTGACGACCGAATACCTGACCGGTCTCGGCACGGTCGACGGCCGCATGCTGATCCTGATGGACATCGAGAAGCTGATGACCAGCTCCGAGATGTCGCTGACCGAAACGCTCGGCGTCTGAGCGCAGGCAGTAACGGAACCCGGCACAAGGAGCATCAAAATGCTGAGCAGGTGGTCGATCCGCACGTCGCTGACGATGGTGGGGATTCTTCTGGTGACGCTGACCGTGGTGGTCGGCGCGCTCGGGCTGACCGCGCTGAATCGCGCGAGCGGCTCGCTCGATCGCATCGCACGCGGCGAACTGGTCGCGATTCATGCGCTCGACGATGCGTCGGCGTATCTGTTGCGTTCGCGCATCGCGATCGATCGCTTCAACACGCTGACGGCCGCCGGTAACGCGGACGAGGCGAAGAAGGCGCTCGATCGCGCGCAGGAGCTGCTCGGCAAGAGCAAGCAGAACTGGCAGGCGTATCTCGACGCGCCGAAGCACCGCGTCGAGCAGGCCTTGCTCGACGATGTGCTCGCGAAGCATACGACGGTGATGCACGACGGCGTCGACGTCGAATTCGCCGCGTTGAACGCGAACAATCTCGACGCGTATCACGCGGTCGCGGACACGAAGATCAGCCCGATGTTCATCGCCTACGACGCGGCCGCCGCCGCGGTGATCCAGGCGTTGCGGCAGAGCGTGGCCGATCAGGAAACGAGCGCGCAGTCGAGCGCGTCGCTGATGATCATGCTGATCGGCGTGACCACGGTGTTCGCGCTGCTGGTGGTGGTCGGCATCCGTTTCGCGCTGCGCGGTCTCATCGTGCAGCCGCTGAACGACGCGACCGCGTGCTTCGAGCGGATCGCTGGGGGCGACCTGTCCACCCCCGTCGAGGTGTTCAGCAACAATGAAATCGGCCGTCTGTTCGCGGGCATCAAGCGGATGCAGGAAAGCCTCGCGACGATGGTGCGCGCGGTCCGCAGCGGCACCGAATCGATCGACACCGGCGCGCGCGAAATTGCGATGGGCAACACCGATCTGTCGCAGCGCACCGAGCAGCAAGCGGCGTCGCTGCAGGAAACCGCATCGAGCATGGATCAGCTGACCGGCACCGTGCGGCAGAACACCGAGAACGCGCGCCAGGCGAGCCAGCTCGCCGTCAACGCGTCGGACATCGCGACGCGCGGCGGCGACGTGGTGAGCCAGGTCGTCACGACGATGCAGGAAATCGCGACCAGTTCGAACAAGGTCGTCGACATCATCGGCGTGATCGAGGGCATCGCGTTCCAGACCAACATCCTCGCGCTGAACGCGGCGGTCGAAGCCGCACGCGCCGGCGAACAGGGCCGCGGATTCGCGGTCGTCGCGGGCGAAGTGCGCAGCCTCGCGCAGCGCAGCGCGAGCGCCGCGAAGGAGATCAAGGAGCTGATCGGCGATTCGGCCGACAAGGTCAGGAGCGGCTCCGAGCTGGTCGGCCGCGCGGGCACGACGATGGACGAAATCGTGCAGGCGGTGCGTCGCGTGACCGACATCATGGGCGAGATCAGCGCGGCGTCGGAAGAGCAGTCGGGCGGCATCGAGCAGGTCAACCGCGCGGTCGTGCAGATGGATTCGGTCACGCAGCAGAACGCGGCGCTGGTCGAACAGGCGGCGGCCGCGGCGGCGTCGCTCGAAGATCAGACGCGGCAGTTGCAGGCGGTGCTGGGCGGCTGGAAGGTAACCGGCACACCGGCGCGTCAGAGCGCCCCGGCGACGCGTGCGCAGACGCCCGCGCGGCTCGCCAGGGCTGCACCGCAAGCGGCGAGCGCGGCGACTCCGGTGAACCCGGTTGGCGCGAGCAAGGAATCGAAGGCAACCGCGGCGAGCGCGGCGACCCCGACGCAGCACGACGCAACCGCACGCGTCGAACCGGTATTGAAGCCCCGGCCGGCCGCAGCCGCGGCTCGCGTCACGACCGACACGCCCACGCGCGCCGCTCCGCCGGGCACGGCGAAGGCGAGCTCGGACGCGGACTGGGAAACATTTTAGGCAACGGCAGAGTGACATGTGGTCAACCGGCATCGCGCCCGCGGATGGGCGAAGCATCGAAGCACGCGCAGCACGCGTGTCGCGAGCCGGCCATATGTCGCTGGTACTCGCGGGAGGGCGCGACCCCGCGACGACAATTCCTACCTCCCAGGCAGTCCGGCTGGGCGGCGAGCGTGATGGCTCATATCGCAGACAGGAATTTTCATGATGGCAACGCGCGCAACACAACGCCCCGCGCGGGCAGCACCTGACGGCACAGAGCCGGCCAGGTCCGTCGAGACGGGCCGCGATTTCGAATTTACGGCGGCGGATTTCGCCCGCATCCGCGAGCTGATTCATCGCGGGGCGGGCATCTCGCTGTCGGACCACAAGCGCGACATGGCGTATAGCCGCCTCGCGCGCCGCTTGCGGGCGCGCGGCATCGATACGTTCCGGCAGTATCTCGATCTGCTCGAAGCGGAAAACGATCCGGCCGAGTGGGAAGCGTTCACCAATGCCCTGACCACCAACCTCACGGCGTTTTTCCGCGAAGCCCATCACTTTCCGATCCTCGCCGAGTTCGTGCCGCGCCGTGCGCAACCGGTGTCCGTGTGGTGCTCGGCGGCATCGACGGGCGAGGAGCCGTACTCGATCGCGATGACGCTGATCGAGGCGCTCGGCGACAGCGGCGCGCGCCAGGCGTCGGTGCTCGCGACCGACATCGACACCCAGGTGCTCGCGAAGGCCGAGGCCGGCGTCTACCAGTTCGACCAGGTCAAGCACCTGTCGCCCGAGCGGTTGAAGCGCTTCTTCCTGAAGGGCACGGGCGCGCATGCGGGGATGGTCAAGGTGCGTCCCGAAGTGCGCGCGCTCGTGCGCTTCGAGCAACTGAACCTGACCAATCGCGATTACCAGTTGCGCACGCAGTTCGACGCGATCTTCTGCCGCAACGTGATGATCTATTTCGACAAGCCGACGCAGGCGCAGGTGCTGACGCGCTTCGAGCCGCTGATGAAACCGGGCGGCCTGTTGTTCGCCGGCCATTCGGAAAACTTCACGTACGTGACGCAAGCGTTCCGGCTGCGCGGCCAGACCGTCTACGAACTGACGCGCGACGCGGGCGGCACTCGCGCGCCGTCGCGCGCCAACGCGCCTGACGCGCATGACGCGCATCAATCGAGCGGGGTGGCCGCATGAGCAGCACGCTGCCGATCGCTTCGAACCTGTACTACGACAACCACTTCCAGCGCCCCGGCGTGAAGCTGTTGCCCAACGAGTTCTATACGACGAGCGAAGACATGGTGCTCGTGACCGTGCTCGGCTCGTGCGTCGCGGCCTGCATCCAGGACCGCACCGCGGGCATCGGCGGCATGAATCACTTCATGCTGCCCGACGACGGCGCCGACGTCGCGCAGGCCGCGTCGGACTCGATGCGCTACGGCGCGTACGCGATGGAAGTGCTGATCAACGAACTGATCAAGGCGGGCGGGCGGCGCGAGCGCTTCGAGGCCAAGGTGTTCGGCGGCGGCGCGGTGCTCGCGGGCATGACGACGATGAACATCGGCGATCGCAACTCGGAGTTCGTGCGCCGCTATCTGGCCACCGAAAAGATCCGCATCGTCGCCGAGGACCTGCAGGGCTCGCACCCGCGCAAGGTCGCGTTCATGCCGCGCACCGGTCAGGTGATGGTGAAGAAATTGCGCTTGCAACAGGAAGCGGGCGTTGCCGAGCGCGAGCAGGCGCTCGTGCGGCAAAGCGCCGAAGCACGCGCGGAGCGGCTCGCCGCCGCGCGCAAGCGGGTCGAGCTGTTCGCGAAGCCGGCCGCCGCCGCCGCGCGGCCGAGAATCGAACTGTTCGGCGCGAGCCCGCGCCCGACTCATTCCAACAACGCCAGAACCACAGAGGAGGCGTGAGCGCTGTGCAAAAGATCAAGGTATTGTGCGTCGACGATTCGGCGCTGATCCGCAGCCTGATGACCGAAATCATCAATAGCCAGCCGGACATGACGGTGGTCGCGACGGCACCCGATCCGCTCGTCGCGCGCGAGCTCATCAAGCAGCACAACCCGGACGTGTTGACGCTCGACGTCGAAATGCCGCGCATGGACGGCCTCGACTTTCTCGAGAAGCTGATGCGTCTGCGGCCGATGCCGGTCGTGATGGTGTCGTCGCTGACCGAGCGCGGCAACGAAATCACGCTGCGCGCGCTCGAACTCGGCGCGGTCGATTTCGTGACCAAGCCGAAGGTCGGCATTCGCGACGGCATGCTCGACTACGCGGAAAAGCTCGCCGACAAGGTTCGCGCGGCAGCCCGCGCGCGCGTACGCCAGGCAGCGCCGGCGCAGCATGCGGCCACCCAGGCCGCGCAGGCGCCGGTCGGCGCCGCGCCGCTCTTCAACAACCCGCTGCTGAGTACCGAGAAGCTGGTTATCGTCGGCGCCTCGACGGGCGGCACCGAAGCGATCCGCGAAGTGCTGGTGCCGCTGCCGCCCGACGCGCCCGCGGTGCTGATCGCGCAGCACATGCCGCCGGGCTTTACGAAATCTTTCGCGCAACGCCTCAATGGTTTGTGCCGGATTACCGTTAAAGAAGCAGAGCACGGCGAGCGTGTGCTGCCGGGGCACGCGTACATCGCGCCGGGCCATGCGCATCTGTTGCTCGCGAGGAGCGGTGCGAACTATATTGCGCATCTGTCCGACGACCCGCCGGTGAACCGGCATCGTCCGTCGGTCGATGTACTGTTCCGTTCGGCCGCGCAGCATGCGGGCAAGAACGCCGTTGGCGTGATCCTGACCGGCATGGGGCGCGACGGCGCGGCCGGGCTGCTGGAGATGAAAAAGGCCGGTGCCTACACGCTGGCGCAGGACGAGGCGAGTTGCATCGTGTTCGGCATGCCGCGCGAGGCGATCGCGCTTGGCGCGGCCGACGAAATCGCCGCGCTGCCGGACATGAGCCGGCGCGTGATGGCGCGTTTGTCGTCGATGGGTGACCGCGTTCAGCGGGTATGATGCGTGCCGGATGGAATGACGCGGCCGAACGCCGCAACATGGATCAAGCAAAGGGAAAGAAATGGACAAGGGAATGAAGATTCTGGTGGTTGACGATTTTCCGACGATGCGCCGGATCGTCCGCAACCTGCTGAAGGAACTGGGCTACTCGAACGTCGACGAGGCGGAAGACGGCGCGGCCGGTCTCGCGCGTCTGCGCAGCGGCAGCTACGAGTTCGTGATCTCCGACTGGAACATGCCGAACCTCGACGGTCTCGCGATGCTGAAGGAAATCCGCGCCGACGCGAGCCTCGCGCACCTGCCGGTGTTGATGGTGACGGCCGAGTCGAAGAAGGAAAACATCATCGCGGCGGCGCAGGCCGGCGCGAGCGGTTACGTCGTCAAGCCGTTCACGGCCGCGACGCTCGACGAGAAGCTCAACAAGATCCTCGAGAAAATGGCGAAAGCCGGGAGCTGACGTGACGCCGCCGACCCAAACGCCTGGCGCCGAAGCGGGCAACGACAGCGGCGACTTCGCGTCGGACCGCATCCTTGCCCGCATCGGACAACTGACGCGCACGCTGCGCGATTCGATGCGCGAACTCGGGCTCGACAAGCACGTCGAGCGCGCGGCCGAAGCCGTGCCCGATGCGCGCGATCGCCTGAAGTACATCGCCAACATGACCGAGCAGGCCGCCGAGCGCGTGCTGTCGGCGATCGACATCGCGAAGCCGATCCAGGAGCAGCTGCAGAAAGACGCGGGCACGCTCGACGCGCGCTGGGAGCAGTGGTACGCGGCGCCGATCGAGCGCGAGGAAGTGCGCGCGCTGATGAACGACACGCGCACCTTTCTGCGCGGCGTGCCCGAGGCGACCGGCGCGACCAACTCGCAGCTGATGGAGATCATGCTCGCGCAGGACTTCCAGGATCTGACCGGCCAGGTGATCAAGAAGATCACCGACGTCGTCTATCTGATCGAGCAGCAGCTGCTCGGCGTGCTGGTCGAGAACATCGCGCTCGAGCGGCGCGAGCAGTTCGCGGCGAACGCCGCGGCTCTCAAGGCGGAGGTGTCGTCGACGGGCAGCCCGGAGCATCTGCTCAACGGTCCGCAGATCAATCCGGAAGGCAAGACGGATGTGGTGCAGGATCAATCGCAGGTCGACGATCTGCTCGCGAGCCTCGGTTTCTGAGCAAGTGACTCGGCCCGGCAAGCGCGCCGGGCTGGTGGTTTCTCCGCGATTTGCGCCAATCACGCGTTCAATGAGTACCGGCTACCCATCTTCCGTACGTTTTGCTGCTAGTAATAGTCGGCAAGTCGCGCGCGTGGGCGCCCCTTGCGCCGGCTGAAAGAATCCGCAGGCATAATACGAGGTCAAAGCGGTACGGCACCCGGCCCGCGCAACGCCGGGCAGTCGCCCGGTGAGGCCATCCCTCAGCGTTGCGGCCGCGGCGGTGCCGTATCATCTGCCTATAAGTGGCCGCTTCGCGCAGTCGGCGAAGCGTGCCGCGGCTCGGGAGGAGCTTCTCATGTGGAGTCGTATTGGTCGCGCCGGAGTCACGGCGCTCGTATTGCCATGTTCGTTATTGGCCCTGACGGCCGCGCAATCCGCCCATGCGGCGCTGGGCAGCGCGCCGCTTACCCCCCCGTCCGACGCGTCGGTGTCCTCCCGCGTGGTGCAGCCCGCCAGCGGCACATCGCAAAGCGTCATGCGTTCTGAGTCGAGCGCGGCGTCTTCCACATCTTCCACACCCGCTTCCTACACGGTGCGCGAGACCACGTTCGGCAACGGCACCGTGGTGCGCGAATACCTGAGCACGAGTGGCGCGGTATTCGGCATTTCGTGGCATGGTCCGCAAATGCCCGATCTCAGTGATCTGCTCGGCAGTTATTTCCCGCAGTACGTGGCCGGCGTGAAGGCCGTGCGGGCCGCGCGCGGCAATGCGCGGGGGCCGGTCGCCGTCGACGAGAGCGGGCTGGTGGTGCGTTCGGGCGGCCACATGGGCGCGTTCAGCGGCGTCGCGTGGCTGCCCTCCGCGCTGCCGGCCGGCGTCAGCGGTTCCGACATCCAGTAACGGCGAGGACCACGATGCGAACCATGCTCACGACCGCGAACCTCAAAAGCTGGATGCAGGCCGCGCTTGCCGTGCTGCTCACGGCGACGCTCGTCGCCTGCGGCGGAGGCGGCGGTAGCGACAACAACTCCAGTTCCAACAATGGCGGCAGCACCTCGAACGGACTGAACGGCGGTTCGCTGCCGGCCAGCCCGACCCAGCAGCCGATCTCCGCGAATGCGTCGAACACGGTGCCGATCACGGTCGGCCGGGGCGTTTCGGGTGTCATCAACATCCCGACCGTCAGCGTGACGATCTGCGCGCCGGGCTCGACCAGCAACTGCCAGACGATCAACAACATCCAGGTCGACACCGGCTCGTTCGGCTTGCGCGTTGTTGGCTCGGTGCTCAATTCGACGCTGCTCGGCGCGCTGCCGGTCAGCACGATCGGCAGCAACGCCGCGCAGCTCGCCGAGTGCGCGACGTTCGCGGACGGTTACACGTGGGGCTCGGTGCGTACCGCGATCGTGACGCTCGGCGGCGAAACGACGACCGGCAGCATCCCGCTGCAGATCATCGGCGACAAGGCCGCGAGCACGGTACCAAGCGGCTGCGGCAGCGGCCCGGCCGAAAACACGGCCGCCGATCTGGGCGCGAACGGCATCCTCGGCATCGGCACCGCGCTGACCGATTGCGGCGCAACCTGCGCGAACACGACGACCGCGGCGACCTACAGCAACTACTTCGCCTGTCCGAACGGCACGTCGTGCACGCGCACCGCGGTGCCGATTCCGCAACAGATCGCCAATCCGGTCGCGAACTTCCCGCTCGACAACAACGGCGTGATCGTACAGATGGCACCGGTGTCGAACACCGGGCAGGCGTCGGCGACCGGCACGCTGGTGTTCGGCATCGGCACGCAGGGGAACAACCCGCTTGCCGCTGCGCAGGTGTTCACGACCGACCCATACGGCGACCTCAACAACAGCACCTTCAACGGCACGACCGTCCAGGCGTTCCTCGATTCCGGCTCGAACGCCTATTTCTTCGGCGACAGCACGCTCACGCTGTGCGGCAGCCAGTTCGCGGGCTTCTATTGCCCGTCGTCGGCGCAGACCCGCACGGTCACGCTGGTCGGGAAGAACAACGTGTCGGCGGTCGCGAGCATCGGCATCGTGAACGCGCAGACGCTGTTCGCCAACGGCGGCAACTACGCGTTCAACACTCTCGCCGGCCAGATCGGCGGCAGCGCCAGCTTCGACCTCGGTCTGCCGTTCTTCTACGGCCGCTACGTGTACTACCACCTCGATCAGACCGCGAGCGGCGGTCCCTCCCCCTTCGTCGGCTACTGAAGCCGCACGTCGATCCAATGCCGGACGGCTTGCGTGACAAACGCGCGAGCCGTCCGCTCATCCGTCGAAATACCCCCGTTTCTCCGCCCTTATCCGCCGATCGGCGCTTGCGTCGAGCAGGAATAATCGCTCTCACTGGAAAGAGGCGCCGTGCCTCGGCCGACTGGAGAGCTTTGTGGCAGAGGACAGCGACCTCGAAAAAACCGAATCCGCCACCCCTCGGCGCCTGCAGAAGGCGCGCGAGGAGGGGCAGATCGTGCGTTCGCGGGAGCTGTCGACCTTCGCGCTGCTCGCGGCCGGGTTCTACGGCGTATGGGGCATGTCGGGCAGCATCGGCGAGCATTTGCAGAACATGCTGCGTGCGTCGCTCACCTTCAACCACGCGAGCGCGTTCGACACCAGCCGCATGCTGATCGGCGCGGGCACAGCGGGTCGCGAAGGACTCTACGCGCTCGTGCCGATACTCGGCGTCACCGGACTTGCCGCGCTGCTCGCTCCGATGGCGCTGGGCGGCTGGCAACTGTCCGCGAAAGGGCTCGAGCCGAAGTTCAACCGGCTGAACCCGATCGAGGGCCTCGGCCGCATATTTTCGATCAACGGACCGATCCAGCTCGGCATGTCGCTCGCGAAGACGCTGGTGGTGGGGTTGATCGGCGGCACGGCGATCTGGAATCGCCACGAGCAATTCCTCGCGCTCGCGACGCAGCCGCTCAATCTCGCGCTCGCCAACTCCGTGCATCTGATCGCGGTGTGCTGCGGCATGACGGTGGCCGGCATGTTCGCGGTGGCCGCGCTCGACGTGCCGTACCAGCTGTGGTCGTTCCACAAGAAGCTGCGCATGACGAAGGAAGAAGTGAAGCGTGAGCATCGCGAGAGCGAAGGCGATCCGCACATCAAGGGCAAGATTCGCCAGCAGCAGCGCGCGATCGCGCGGCGCCGCATGATGGCGCAAGTGCCGAAGGCCGACGTGGTCGTGACCAACCCGACCCACTTCGCGGTCGCGCTGCAGTACACGGACGGCGAGATGCGCGCGCCGAAGGTGGTCGCGAAGGGCGTGAACCTCGTGGCGGCGCGGATTCGCGAGATCGCCACCGAAAACAACGTGCCGCTGCTCGAAGCGCCGCCGCTCGCGCGTGCGCTCTATCACAACGTCGATCTGAATCGTGAGATTCCGGGGCCGCTCTATGGCGCGGTCGCGGAAGTGCTCGCGTGGGTCTATCAGCTGCGCCGCTTCAAGGCCGAAGGCGGCGACGTGCCGGTCGCGCCGACCGAACTCGACGTGCCGCCCGAACTCGACAAGGGCGGCGTATCGGACGAGGACGCCGCCGAGGAAGCCGCCGACACGCGGAACCCGGCCGACGACAACGCCAACGACGCCACTAGCGACGACAACAACGGAGCCTCCGCATGAACGCTCGCGCCGGTTTCCTCGCCCGACGGCCGGATGCGCTGAGCAGCACCAACCTGCGCGCCCTCGCCGGGCCGGTGCTGATCTGCATGATCCTCGGCATGATGATTCTGCCGTTGCCGCCGTTCCTGCTGGATCTGCTGTTCACGTTCAATATCGCGCTGTCGGTGATGGTGCTGCTCGTCAGCATGTACACGATGAAGCCGCTCGACTTCGCCGCGTTCCCGAGCGTGCTGCTGTTCTCGACGCTGCTGCGGCTGTCGCTGAACGTCGCCTCGACGCGGGTCGTGCTGCTCGAAGGCCATACCGGTCCCGATGCGGCCGGTCAGGTGATCGAGTCGTTCGGCCACTTCCTCGTGGGCGGCAACTTCGCGGTTGGTATCGTCGTGTTCGTGATCCTGATGGTGATCAACTTCATGGTGATCACGAAGGGCGCGGGGCGGATCGCCGAAGTGTCCGCGCGCTTCACGCTCGACGCGATGCCCGGCAAGCAGATGGCGATCGACGCCGATCTGAACGCCGGCCTCATCAACGAAGAGCAGGCTCGCACGCGGCGCACGGAGATCTCTCAGGAAGCCGAGTTCTACGGCTCGATGGACGGTGCGAGCAAGTTCGTGCGAGGCGATGCGGTCGCCGGCCTCCTGATCATGGTGATCAACATCATCGGCGGCCTGATCGTCGGGATGGTCCAGCACGACATGAGTTTTGCCGCGGCGGCCAAGAACTACACGCTGCTGACGATCGGCGACGGCCTCGTCGCGCAGATTCCGTCGCTGGTGATTTCGACGGCGGCCGGCGTGATCGTGTCGCGCGTCGCGACCAACGAGGACATCGGCACGCAGCTGACCGGCCAGCTGTTCACGAACCCGCGCGTGCTGATGATCACCGGCTGCATTCTCGTGCTGATGGGCCTGATCCCGGGCATGCCGCACTTCGCGTTCCTGATTCTCGGCGGCGGCCTGATCCAGCTCGGCCGCACGATGAAGAAGCGCACCGAGGAGCGCAAGAACGCACCGGCGCTCGTCGACGTCGCGCCGGCCGCGCTGGCGCCGGTCGAAAACGCCGAGGCGAGCTGGGACGACGTGACGATGATCGACACGCTCGGCCTCGAAGTCGGCTACCGGCTGATTCCGCTCGTCGACAAGAACTCGGACGGCGAACTGCTCAAGCGGATCAAGAGCATCCGAAAGAAGTTCGCGCAGGAAATCGGCTTTTTGCCGCCGGTCATTCATATCCGCGACAACCTCGAATTGCGGCCGAACGGCTATCGGATCGCGTTGAAGGGCGTCGAGGTCGGCTCGGGCGAGGCGTATCCGGGCCAGTGGCTCGCGATCAACCCGGGCCAGGTATCGGCCGCGCTGCCGGGCACGCCGACCCAGGACCCGGCGTTCGGCCTGCCCGCCATCTGGATCGACACGAATCTGCGCGAACAGGCGCAGGTATACGGCTACACGGTCGTCGATTCGAGCACGGTGGTCGCGACGCACCTGAATCACCTCGTCGTCACGCACGCGTCGGAGCTGCTCGGCCGCCGCGAGGTGCAGTCGCTGGTCGAGCGGATGCAGAAGGACACGGCGTCGCTCGTCGACGATCTGGTGCCGAAGATGCTGCCGCTCACCACGCTGCAAAAGGTGCTGCAGAACCTGCTCGAAGAAGGCGTGCCGATTCGCGACATGCGCACGATCCTCGAAGCGCTCGCCGAACACGCGACCAAGCTCACCGACCCGCACGACCTCACCGCCGCGGTGCGGCTCGCGCTGGGCCGCGCGATCACGCAGCAGTGGTTCCCCGGGACCGCCGACATGCAGGTGATGGGCCTCGACGCGAACCTCGAACGGGTGCTGTCGCAGGCGCTATCGACCGGACCGAACCCGGGCCTCGAACCGGGTCTCGCGAACACGCTGCTCACCGAAACGCAGAAAGCGATGACGCGTCAGCAGAACCTTGGCCTCGCTCCGGTGCTGCTGGTGCAGCACGCACTGCGGCCGATGCTCGCGCGCTTCCTGCGCCGCAGCCTGCCGCAGCTGAAGGTGCTCTCGTATGCGGAAGTGCCCGATACGCGCAACGTCAAGGTGGTCAATCTGATCGGCGCGCACGGCTGACGAAGGTCGCTCGCCCGCGGCTGTCGATACAACGCAAACCGGCGCTCCAATGGGGCGCCGGTTTGCGTTTGCACGGCTCTCCCAGGCTCGTCGAACGATGCGTCTGCCGTGTGTCCATCGCGCGAATTGCCCACCTTTAACGGTCTTTATCCATCGATCGTCGCCCGACGCCTTTCGCAATAATTGATCGCAATGGGAAGCGGTGTATTGCCGGTCCGTCAGTCCGTATACCTCATCGGGGGTCCAGCTTGAACATTCGTAAATTTGTCGGTGCTACCAGTCGCGATGCGTTGCGTCTCGTTCGCGAAGCACTTGGCCCCGATGCGGTCGTGCTGTCGAATCGCACGATGGACGACGGCAGCGTCGAAATCGTCGCGCTCGCCGATAGCGATCTCGCCGCGATCACGCCGAAAGCGCGCGAAGGCGCGCAGGCCGCGGCGCTCGGCACGGGCTCAGGTGCGGCATCGACGCTGGCCCCGCGCGGCTTGTTCGCGGCGCCGACGAATCCATACGCGAGCGCAATGCCGGACGTGTTTTCGTCGGTGTTCGGCGCGAGCCCGGAAGCGGGTGGTGAAGCGACGCCGGCGATCGAGCCGGCGAATGCGGCTGCGGATTTCATGGCCGGCTCGGTGAACAGGACGACGGTCAATTCGGCGCTCAATTCGGCGCTCAGCCAGGCGCTCAGCATGTCCGCGAATCAAGCAGCGTCCGCCGCCGCGTTGCCCGGCAATTCGCCAATCGGTCCGGCGATGCTGGGCGCGACCGGCGCGTCCGCGGCCATCGCGACAGGCCCCGCGCCCGCCGTGAGCCAGTCGGCGTCCAGCGCGGCCACATCGTTCAACGCACCGGCCACGCCCGCCGCTGCCGCCACGCCTTCCGGCGCGAGCGCCCGCGCCGCGGCCGCGCGCCTGTCGAAAGACATCCGCGCGGATTTGTTGAAAGCTGCCGGCGTGCCGGTACCGCCGGCAATTCCATCGAGCAAAGCCGCCGCGCCGCGCACGATGGCCGAGTCGAATCCGTGGCTCATCGATCACGCGCGCCGCCTCGCGGCCGAGCAGCAGCAACAGGGCGGCCAATACAGCGCGCGTCCCGCCGCGATGACGCCCGCCGTCGCGACCGCCAAAGGCCTCGGCAGCGCAGTCGACGCGCGGCCGGCCGCCGTGCCGCCGGTGATCGACACGCCCGACTGGGCGCGCGAAGCCGCCGAAGCCGCTGCGCGCCGCGCCGCTCAGAAGATCGCGCCCGTGCCGTCCGCTACTGACGAAAGCCGCACGCCGTCCGCCGTCGCCGAAGCGATCAAGGGGCGCATGGAGCAGGTCGTCAAGGACACCGTGATGAACGAGCTGTCGTCGATGCGCGACATGATGGAAGAGCACTTCGCGGGTCTGCTGTGGGGCGATCGACAGCGCCGCAGTCCCGCACGCGCCGCGCTCACCAAGCACCTGTTCGCCGCCGGTTTTTCCGCGCAGCTCGTGCAGATGCTGGTCGACAACCTGCCCGAAGATGTCGACACGATGGATGGCGGCATGGACTGGGTGCGCTCGGTGCTCGAGTCGAACCTGCCGGTGATGGAGGACGAAGACGCGCTGATGGAGCGCGGCGGCGTATTCGCGCTGATGGGGCCGACCGGCGTCGGCAAGACGACGACCACCGCGAAGCTCGCAGCGCGCTGCGTGATGCGCTTCGGCGCGAGCAAGGTGGCGCTGCTGACGACCGACAGCTACCGCATCGGCGGTCATGAACAGCTGCGCATCTTCGGCAAGATTCTCGGCGTTTCGGTGCATGCGGTGAAGGACAGCGCCGATCTGCAGCTCGCGCTCTCGGAGTTGCGCAACAAGCACATCGTGCTGATCGACACGATCGGTATGAGCCAGCGCGACCGGCTCGTGTCCGACCAGATCGCGATGCTAAGCCGCGCCGGCCAGCCGGTGCAGCGTCTGTTGCTGCTCAACGCGACGAGCCACGGCGACACGTTGAACGAAGTCGTGCAGGCGTATCAGCGCGCGCCGGACCAGCAGCCGCTCGCCGGCTGCATTCTGACCAAGCTCGACGAAGCGACCAACCTCGGCGGCGTGCTCGATACGGTGATCCGCTACAAGCTGCCGGTGCATTACGTATCGACCGGACAGAAGGTGCCGGAGAACCTTTACGTCGCGACGAAGAAATTCCTGATCAAGAGCACCTTCTGCATTCCGCGCGACAGCTCGCCGTTCGTGCCGCACGACGACGACATCCCCGCTTTGCTGTCCTCGCTGTCCGCACGTTCGACGGCCGAGCTGCACGAGGTTCGCTTTGGATAAATTCGTTTCGGATCAAGCCGAAGGGTTGCGCCGGCTGCTCGGGCGCGGCGGCGCGCGCGTGATCGCGTTGGCGGGTGCGTCGTCGGGCATCGGTAATACGACCGTGGCGGTCAACCTCGCCGCGGCGCTCGCACAGCAGGGCAAGGACGTGCTGGTGATCGACGAATGCGTCGGTGAGAAGTCGGTGAGCGCGATGCTTGGCGGCTTGCGCGGCGCGGGCAACTTCGCGGCGGTGATGCGCGGCGAGAGCCCGGTCGATTTCGCCGCCGCGCGTCACGCGCTCGGTTTTTCGGTGCTGTCCGCCTCGCGCAACAACCGCGAGGGGCATACGGAGGCCGAACTCGGTGTGCTGCTCGGCGGCTCGGCCGATATCGTGCTGATCGACGCGCAGCTCGACGACGAAGGGCATCTGTCGCCGCTCGCCAAGCAGGCGCATGACGTGATGATCGTCGCGCGCATGTCGGGCGAGGCGATCACCGAGGCCTATGCGTGCATCAAGCGTTTGCATTACGCGCACGCGATCGCGCAGTTGCGCGTGCTCGCGAATCACGTGCAAAGCGCCAACGACGCGCAGGCCGCGTTCGCGAATCTCGCCGGCGTGGCCGGCCGTTACCTGACCGTCGCGTTGGAAAACGCCGGCTGCATTGCGGCCGACGTGCGCATCGCCCGGGCACTCGAGCTGTCGCGCTGCGTGGTCGACGCGTTTCCGTCGACACCGGCCGCGCGCGACTTCCGCCATCTCGCCGCCGAATTGCAGTACTGGCCGATGCGGCCAGCGATGTCGTCGCAAACGCCCTGGCGGGCGCCTGCGACAGTTACAGCGGCGCACCACGCCGACCAACCGTCCGCGCATCACGCTTGAAAGGCGTGCACGAAGGACAAGGGGAGCACGATGTACAACGCTCAGGGAAAGATTTCTCAGGCCGAAGTTTTGACGAAGTACGCACCGCTCGTGCGTCGACTCGGCTTGCAGCTTGTCGCGAAAATGCCGGCGAGCGTCGATCTCGACGACCTGATCCAGGCCGGCATGATCGGTTTGCTGGATGCCGCCGGCCGCTACAAGGAAGACCAGGGCGCGCAGTTCGAGACCTATGCCAGCCAGCGGATTCGCGGCGCGATGCTCGACGAGTTGCGCAGCAACGACTGGCTGCCGCGCAGCCTGCGCCGCACGTCGCGCGAAGTGGAATCCGCGGTGCACAAGGTGGAGCAGAACCTCGGCCGCTCGGCGAGCGAGGCGGAGGTCGCCGAGCACCTGCAAATGCCGCTCGACGAATATCAGTCGATGTTGCAGGACCTGCATGGCAGCCAGCTGATCTATTACGAAGACTTCGACCGCTCCGCCGACGACGAACCTTTTCTGGACCGCTACTGCGTCGATCATTCCGATCCGCTCTCGGCGCTGCTCGACGACAGCCTGCGCTCGGCGCTCATCGAAGCGATCGACCGCTTGCCGGAGCGCGAGAAGCTGCTGATGTCGCTGTACTACGAGCGCGGCATGAATCTGCGAGAGATCGGCGCGGTGATGGAAGTCAGCGAATCGCGCGTGTGCCAGTTGCATAGCCAGGCCGTGGCACGCCTGCGCGCCCGACTGCGCGAAATGGCCTGGGCGAACGCCGAAGCGAACTGACGGCACCGCGGCGCCGCACGCCGTTTTTCAAACGCTGCCTTCAGATGCGGCGGTGCGCCGATGCCGATGCGCGCCTGTGCCGCCTGCCGTTGCTCAGGCGTTCGCCATCTCATGCTCGGCGGCGAGCGCGAGAAACGCCGAGCGCGACATACCGCGCGCCTGCGCATACGCGTCGATCTCCTGCACCAGCACCTCGGGCAGCGAGATGTTGATGCGAACCGCCTTCTTCAACGCCGGAATATTGCGCGTCGTCACGAAACCCCATGTGAACCCCGCGAACTCGGGATTGCGCCGATGCTCACCTAGCGTGAGAGGCTCGGGCAGCGGCAGCCCTTCGTCGAGCAAGGTTTCGAGATGCGATTCGATTGCCTCTTTCGCGTTCACATACGCTTGTTCGAGCGTGTCGCCCGCGGAGTAGCAGCCTGGAATATCGGGCACCACGACGCCGAACGCGTGCGTGTTGTCTCCGGGTTCGATGGCGATCGGAAAGATCAGATGCTTCATTTGAGCCCCGCCTGTTTCAGAATGCTGTTCAGGGTGCCGGCCGGCAAATCTTTTTTCGGATGCGGGACGGTCACGAGCCCCCGTTTTCCCGCGTGCCTGAAATGATGGTGACTGCCCGCTATGCGGACGAGCTGCCAGCCATTCGCTTGAATCATTTTGACGACCTCGGCACTGTTCATACATCATACCCTCCATTATACACACGCCTACACAAACTAACGAGCAAACAAGATTCCGCCCGTCGAATTGCGGCCGCGTCGAAGCCGCGGCGTTGGCGAAAGCTCGAACGAAGTGACCATTTCAACGTGACGAGGTGGACTAGCGCCAGCTAGCCGAACGGCTAACGCGGCGCGGAACGGACAGGGAAGTGGGTGGAAAAGCGGCGGCGGAAAACGAAAAAAGCCCGTCGATGACGGGCTTTTTCATTCATTTCGTATATTGCTCGATTGCAGGCCGGGCAGGCGGGCCGATCAAAGTCCCGAATAAGCCGGAACTCGTCCATCCGGCCCGTACAGATTCGTCTTGCGCGGCACGTTGACTTGCAGCGCCTTTAGCGCGCGCTCGTTGTAGTCCATCCGCACGCGGATCAGCTCGCCGTTGTTGGTGTTGACGCGCCGCGCGCGATCCGCGGCTTTCTGCAGCAGCTTCCATTGCGTCGCGACGCGCGCGTCGGTGCTGGCCGCGAGCTCCATGCCGGACCAGCCGGTCGGAAAGCCGAGTTCGGCCAGATGCGAGTCGCGCGCGGCTTCGAGCCTCGCGAGCACGCCGATCAGCTCGGTTTTCTTCTCGACGATCGCGGGCAACTGCTCCAGCGGCGAGACCGCCGTCAGCGCTTTGGTTTCGAGAGTGAGGATCGAGGCGAATGCCTCGACGGTCGAATATTCTTCGATCAGGGTAGCAACGAGGGCGTCTTTCATATCAACAACTCGCTACGCACACTGGCTCGCGAACGGCGCGCGAACCGGGTTGGTCGGACGCCGCCCGGCAGATCACCGCGCGGCGCAATGCCGATCAGTTGCCGGTCGACGAGGTTTTGTTCTGCAACAGGTCGCGCGCCGTCTGCAGCACGCCGTCGGCGATCTTGCCGGAGTCGATCTGCAGCTTGCCGTCCTTGATCGCCTGTTTGATCGACTCGACGTGCGCGGTGTCGATGTCGGCCGAGCCGGAGGCCGCGAGGCTGTGCAGATGCTGCGACAGACC
This sequence comes from Paraburkholderia sp. CI3, assembly GCF_050436505.1. Lineage (NCBI taxonomy): Bacteria > Pseudomonadati > Pseudomonadota > Betaproteobacteria > Burkholderiales > Burkholderiaceae > Paraburkholderia > Paraburkholderia sp. CI3. The sequence goes on along the minus strand of NZ_JBNDMI010000004.1, from coordinate 2,869,815 downwards.
CGACAGGCTCACGCTCGTGTCGCCCGACGCGCTGCTTGCGGCCGGCGCGGCCGTGCTCGTCGCGCCTTGGGTGGTGCTGGCTGCCGGCGTGGCTTCGCCGCTCTCCTGCGAACGGGACAAAGCGTCTTTCAACGACGGCAGATTTGAAGAGGTGGTGGGATCGACTTTCACGATTGGTTTCCCTAACGATTTGATCCTGATAACGGCAACCGCTGATCAAAACTTTAGCGCAATCGCTCGACACCCGGCTCGCCGCCAGGTGGCCATCTACCGCTTTCAATCCCCGTCCGTCTGCCCTGGCCACCGGGGCGCGGACCGTTTCGACGGTGCTCGTTGCCGCCAGCCCGCTCACATCGGGATCTCCACCGTGCCGCCGTCCTTGACGATGCCGGAGATGATCTGGCCGTTGGCGGTCTTCACGCGCACCTGCTGGCCCGGCGACGCATTGTTCATCGCGCTGCCCTCGGACGAGATCGAGAAACCGTCGCCGGCCGCGATGACCCGCACGGTCTGGCCGAACACCACCGCCGACGCGCTCTTCAGCATGTCGCGGCGCAGCGGCATGCCGCCCGCGATCCGCACGAGCGAGACCGAGCCGACCGCCTGCGACGGGTCGGTGACGATCGCCTGCGGCAGGCCGGTCAGGTCGCCCTCGCGCGCGACGAGGTCGGCGGCCGTGAGCACTTCGCCCGGCGCCATCGCGCGGGCGGCGAGGTAGTAGGTCGCATGCAGCGAGATGCGCGCCTGCAGATAGATGGTCCACGGCCGCTCGCCCGCGCAGCGCACGCCGACCGTCAGCCGGCCCCACAGGCGCGCGCCGGTCGGCATGAACGGTTCGAGCGACGTGCACGCGGCGAGGCCGCGCGGAAACGCGGACGCGACAGTGATGTCGGCCTTGCCGGGCAGGCCGACGGCCTGCTGTTGCAGGAACGCGAGGGCGCTCGCGTGAATCGCTTCCGGGTCCTGCTGGCCTGGCAGCGGCGCGGCTTGCGCAGCCGTCGCGGCGGTAGCGGTCTGCGGCGCTCTCTGCGCAATGACGGCCGCCGGTTGGCGCGAGCCAGGCGACGTCGCGGGCGTTCTCGCGATCCCGGGATGCGCCGGCTGCGCCGCAGCGGCCGCGATCGGCTTGCCATTCGCGCCGAACTCGGGTGGCTCGCCGCGCGCGGCGAGACTGTCGAAACCGTCGCCTTGCGGCGCATTGGCCACGACCACGCGCTGATTCGCGACGCTGGCGGCCGGACCCGCTTCGACATTGACGCGCGCGACGCCCGACGCCCCAGTGCTGGCCGCCGGCGGAATCGTCACGACGCCGTTGGCGTCCGGTTTGAAGTTGGTGCGGATGATGGCCGGCGCGGCGGCGGCGGGCTCGCCCGCGCCCGGAATGACGATCGCGCCGCTTGCGCTCGCGGCACGCCCGAACGTATCGGTGTCGCGCGACCCGCTCGCGCGGCCGAGCGACTGTGCGGTCGCCGCCGCGAGCGACGCCGCCGACGCGCTGCGCTGCGCCGGCGTCTGAATCCGTTGCGCGAGATCGTTCAGCGCGGCGGGATTTTTCTCGGCGGGCCCGGCAATCACGATCGGGCCGCCCGCATCCTGCGCCTGGGTCGTAGCCGGCAGCAACACGATGCCGCCCGCAACCCATACCGCGACGTTGACGGCCGCCCGCGTCAGGCAATGCGCAAGGCAACGCGAGAAAGAGCGCGGCACCGGCTGGGCGAGCGCGCCCTCCGAACCATCGCCCCGTTCATCGACCCGGCCCCCCCCCACGCGACGCATCGTCGTGCCGCTCGCCGGCTGCGGCAAGGTGTTGGTGGGCTGGTCCATCGCGGGTCTCCATCGAATGCATCGGTACGCCTTGCATTCTAGTGAGCCCCGCTTTCGCGCAAACGTTGAATAGAAGCCCCCTTTCCCGGTTATTCGTCCGATTGCCGCTTGCGCGCGGCCCATAAGATGCATCACATGCAAAAAGGCCTTCGCGCCCGCCGCGTGTCTCTCACGATGCGCACACGGGACGGCCTTGGAAACGTTCTCGGGAGATTCCGATGCTGGACAAGCTCGATGCCGAATTCGCATTCGGCCGGCAGGCGATGGATGTGCGCGCATACCGGCAGGAACTGCTGTCGTCGAATATCGCGAACGCCGACACGCCCGGCTACAAGGCGCGCGATATCGACTTCGCGTCGTCGCTCGCCGGCGCGCTGAAGAAGACGGGCGGCAGCACCGCCGGCCAAGGCGCATCGAACAGCTCGACGCTCGCGATGACGCAACCCGCGGGCGTGACGAGCGGCATGTCGATGAACACGACCGAGGCCGGCCACATGAGCGGCAAGGCCACGCTGACGGCGACGGGCGGCAGCCCCGACGATTACGGCAACCTGCAATACCGGATTCCGCTGCAGCCGGCGCTCGACGGCAACACGGTCGACGTCGACACCGAGCGCGTGCAGTTCGCCGACAACACGGTGCACTTCGAGTCGGGTATGACGGTCGTGTCGAACCAGATCAAGACGATGCTGTCGGCGATCACGTCGGGCTCGTCGTAAGCCCTGCACGCCGCACGGCACCCAGGCAGGGCGCATAGCAGCTGAACACAGGCAGCATGCACGCACGAACAGAAACGCTACGGGACTTAACGTAAAGCCGGTGCGAACCGGCAGGAGAGGTCAGGAAACATGCCATCCCTGATGAACATTTTTGGTGTCGCGGGTTCCGCGATGTCGGCGCAGTCGGAGCGGCTCAACGTGACGGCGTCGAACCTGGCCAACGCGGACAGCACGACGGGCCCCGACGGTCAGCCGTATAAGGCCAAGCAGGTCGTGTTCGCGGTGAGCCCGCTCGGCGGCGCGCGCACACGCTCCGGCCAGCAGGTCGGCGGCGTGCAGGTGACGGGCGTGGTCGACGATCCGTCGCCGATGAAGACCGCGTACGAGCCCGGCAATCCGGCCGCCGACGCGAACGGCTACGTGACGCTGCCCAACGTCGACCCGGTGCAGGAGATGGTCAACATGATCTCGGCCTCGCGCTCGTACCAGGCCAACGTCGAAACACTGAACACCGCCAAAACCCTGATGCTGAAAACGCTCACGATCGGAACCTGAGGAGAGAGCCTTGACCACCAACACCACGATCGGCGGCAGCGGCACGACCGTTTCGCAGACGCTGCTCGACACGATGAACGGCACGAGCAGCAGCTCGAGCGCGACCAGCTCGACGAGCAGCACGTCGGGCACGTCGGCGGCGGACCTGCAGAACACCTTTCTGCAGCTGCTCGTCGCGCAAATGAAGAACCAGGACCCGACCAATCCGATGGACAGCTCGCAGATGACCTCGCAGCTCGCCCAGATCAGCACGGTGCAGGGCATCAGCCAGCTCAATACGTCGCTCACCTCGCTGTCGACGCAGCTGTCGGCGGGCCAGCAGTCGCAGGCCGCGCTGCTGATCGGTTCGACCGTGCTCGCACCGGGCAACTCGATCACCGTGGCGAGCGGCAAGACGAACGAGTTCGGCGTCACGCTCGCGAACTCCGTCAGCGACCTGCAGATCGTCGTGAAGAACTCGGCCGGCACGATCGTCAACACGCTCGATCTTGGCAAGCAGTCGGCCGGCACGATTCCGGTTGGCTGGACGCCGACCGATTCGGCGGGCAACCCGCTCGCCGACGGCACCTACACGATCACCGCGACAGGCACGATCAACGGCCAGCAGGCGACGGCTACCACGCTCACCGGCGCGACGGTGCAAAGCGTCGTCCAGCAGAGCAGCGGCACGCCGGGCCTCGTGCTGTCGAACGGCTCGACGGTCGACCTGACCAGCGTCGCAGCGATCCTGTAGTCCGGATCCATTCAGTTACGACTTTACAGATACGGAGTACGTCATGAGTTACCAAACAGGTTTGAGCGGTCTGTCGGCGTCGTCGAGCGATCTCGACGTGATCGGCAACAACATCGCCAACGCCAACACCGTCGGCTTCAAGAGCGGCACCGCGGAATTCGCCGACATGTACGCCAATTCGGTCGCGACCGCGACGAGCCAGCAGATCGGTATCGGTACGCAACTCTCCGAAGTGCAGCAGCAATTCTCGCAAGGCACGCTCACGACGACGAACCAGGCGCTGAACGTCGCGATCAACGGCAACGGCTTCTTCCAGATGTCGAACAACGGCACGCTGACCTATTCGCGCAACGGCGTGTTTCAGCTCGACAAGAACGGCTTCATCACGAACGCGCAGGGCCTCGATCTGATGGGCTACGCGGCCAATAGCTCGGGCATCGTCAACACCGCGCAGACCGTGCCGCTGACGGTGCCGACCGCGAACATCGCGCCGCAGGCGACCACCTCGATCACCGCGGGCCTGAACCTGAACGCGCAGGACAACATCATGCTCGGCGCGCCGACGGCGACGCCGGGCGGCACCAACGCCGGCACGCTGAGTACGACCGGCGCGACGATCACCAACGCGGCAGCGGGCACCAACACCGACCAGTACACGATCAACTTCACGAGCCCGACCACCTACACGGTCACGGACAACACGCTCGGCACGACGACGGCGTCGCAGCCCTACACGGCCGGCACCGCGATCACGCTCGGCAACGGCGAGAGCATCACGTTCAGCGGCACGCCGGTGGCCAACGACAGCTACACGATCACGCAAAACCCGACCGCGTTCAACCAGAACAGCTCGTCGACCTACAACTACTCGACGAGCACGACGGTCTACGACACGCTCGGCGGCTCGCAGACCGTCAATATGTACTTCGCGAAGACGGGCTCGGGCACATGGAACGTGTACGCGGGCCCGTCGACCGGCACCGCTTCCCTGATCGGCACGGCGAACTTCAATTCGTCGGGCACGCTGGTCAGTACGACCGACGCGACGACCGGCCTCGCGACCGCGACGCTCGGCGCGTTCACCATGTCGATCCCGACCACCGACGGTTCGGGCACGCCGCAGAACGTCACGCTGAACATGGCCGGCACCACGCAGTACGGCGGCAAGGACGGCGTGAACAGCCTGTCGACCAACGGCTACGCGGCGGGCCAACTGACGAGCTTCACGGTCGGCTCCGACGGCACGCTGACCGGCAACTACTCGAACGGCCAGACCGCGGCGCTCGGCCAGATCGTGCTCGCGAACTTCTCGAACCAGAACGGCCTCGTCGACCTCGGCAACAACGAGTACGGCCAGACGGCTGCCTCGGGCGTCGCGCAGATTTCGACGCCGGGCTCGACCAATCACGGCGTGCTGCAAGGCGGCGCGGTCGAGAACTCGAACGTCGATCTGACGAGCGAGCTGGTCAACCTGATCACCGCGCAACGCAACTATCAGGCGAACGCGCAGACGATCAAGACCCAGCAGGCCGTCGACCAGACCCTGATCAACCTGTAAGCGGACGGGACCTCTTCATGGATCGGCTGATCTACACCGCGATGTCGGGCAGCGCGCAGGCGCTCGAACAGCAAGCGATCGTCGCGAACAACCTCGCGAACGCGTCGACCACGGGCTTTCGCGCGCAGCTCGAAACCTTCCGCGCCGTGCCGATGTCGTTCGGCGACGGCAGCACGATCAACGACGACACGACCCGCACCTTCGTGCTGTCGTCGACACCGGGCGCCGACTATACGCCGGGGCCGATCCAGCAGACGGGCAATCCGCTCGACGTCGCGATTCAGGGGCCGGGCTGGCTGTCGGTGCAGACCGCCGACGGCAGCGAGGCCTACACGCGCGCGGGCAATCTGCACATCGACGAAAACGGCCAGCTCGTGAACGCGACCAATCAGGTCGTGCTCGGCAACGGCGGGCCGGTATCGGTGCCGCCGGGCGCGCAGATCACGATCGGCAAGGACGGCACGGTGTCGGCGCTGACGCCGGGCGATCCGCCCACCGCTGTGGTCACCGTCGATCAGCTGAAGCTGGTCAATCCCGATCCGCAGTCGCTCACGCGCGGCGATGACGGTCTGTTTCGCACCGCCGACGGCAATCCCGCCGACGCCGATCCGACCGTGACGCTCGCGCCGGCGTCGCTCGAAGGCAGCAACGTGAATCCGGTCAGCGCGATGGTCTCGATGATCACCAACGCGCGCCAGTTTCAGATGCAGACGCAGTTGCTGGAAAACGCCGACAAGAACGATCAGTCCGCCAACCAGCTGCTCAGCTTCAGCTAACGGATTGCCACGGGGCGCCCTTCGAGGCGCGCTCCGAGACCGCTTTGCATGGGGCCGGAGTAAGCGCTAAAGCGCCAACTCCGCCCGACATTGGAGAACCATAAGTGAACCGCTCACTGTATATCGCCGCCACCGGCATGAATGCGCAACAGGCGCAGATGGACGTGATCTCGAACAACCTCGCGAACGTCAGCACCAACGGCTTCAAGGGCTCGCGCGCGGTGTTCGAGGATCTGCTGTACCAGACCATCCGCCAGCCGGGCGCGAACTCGACGCAGCAAACCGAACTGCCGTCCGGCATCCAGCTCGGCACCGGCGTGCAACAGGTCGCGACCGAGCGTCTGTACACGCAGGGCAACCTGCAGCAGACCGGCAACTCGAAGGACGTCGCGATCAACGGCGGGGGCTTCTTCCAGGTGCAGATGCCCGACGGCACGACCGCCTACACGCGCGACGGCTCGTTCCAGACCAACGCGCAGGGTCAGCTCGTCACGTCGAGCGGCTACCAGGTGATTCCGGCGATCACGATCCCGACCAATGCCACCTCGCTGACGATCGGCAGCGACGGCGCGGTGTCGATCACCGTGGCCAACTCGAGCAATACGCAGCAGCTCGGCACGATGCAGCTCGCGACCTTCATCAACCCGGCCGGCCTCGACGCCAAGGGCGAGAACCTGTTCTCGGAGACGGCGTCGTCGGGTGCGCCGAACGTGTCGCAGCCGGGTCTGAACGGCGCGGGCACGCTCAACCAGGGTTACGTGGAAGCGTCGAACGTGAATGTCGTGCAGGAACTGGTGAACATGATCCAGACGCAGCGCGCGTACGAAATCAACAGCAAGGCCGTGACGACCTCCGACCAGATGCTGCAGACCTTGAGCCAGATGCAGGTTTGAGGACTGGAAATTTAAGGCGGTAAACGATGATGTCGCACTCCACTCGCACTCCGGTTCATTCGCGCACGGCCGAGGCGCTCGTGCAGCTCACGCTGCTCGCCGCGCTCGGCGGCTGCGCCCAACTGCCGAGGGAACCGATCACCCAGCAGCCGATGAGCGCGGTGCCGCCGCTGCCGCCGCAGACGCAGGCGCCGGGCTCGATCTACAACCCGGGCTACGCGGGTCGGCCGCTGTTCGAAGACCAGCGGCCACGCAACGTAGGCGACATCATCACGATCGTGATCTCCGAGAACATCAACGCGACGAAGAACTCGGGCGCGAATGCGAGCCGCGACGGCAGCACGAAGTTCAGCGTGCCGACTTCGGGCTTTCTCAGCGGCCTGTTCGCCAAGACCAACCTGAACGCGACCGGCTCCAACGGCTTTACCGGCACCGGCGGCGCGAACGCGTCGAATACGTTCAACGGCACGATCACGGTGACCGTGACCGGCGTGCAGGCGAACGGCAACCTGGTCGTGAGCGGTGAGAAGCAGATGCTGATCAATCAGGGCAATGAATTCGTGCGCTTTTCCGGTGTCGTGAATCCCAACACGATTTCGAGTCTGAACGCCGTGTACTCAACCCAGGTCGCCGACGCGAAAATCGAATACTCCGCGAAGGGTTACATCAACGAAGCGGAGACCATGGGCTGGCTGCAGCGGTTCTTCCTCAACGTGGCGCCGTGGTGATCATGGGTACTGTCTTCAACACGCTGTCGCGCGCGGGCCGCGCACTGATGTTCGTCGCGCTCGCCTGCGCGGCGCTGCCGGCCGTGACGCCGGCGCACGCGGAGCGCCTGAAGGACCTCGTGCAGATCCAGGGCGTGCGCGACAACCCGCTGATCGGCTACGGCCTCGTGGTCGGCCTCGACGGCACCGGCGACCAGACCACGCAGACACCGTTCACGACGCAGACGCTCGCGAACATGCTCGCGAACCTCGGCATCTCGATCAACAACCAGGCGGCGGGCTCCAGCAACTCGCAGTCGTCGCTGTCGAACATCCAGTTGAAGAACGTCGCCGCGGTGATGGTGACCGCGGTGCTGCCGCCGTTCGCGCGGCCGGGCGAAGCGATCGACATCACGGTGTCGTCGCTCGGCAATGCGAAAAGCCTGCGCGGCGGCACGCTGCTGCTCACGCCGCTGAAGGGCGCCGACGGCCAGGTGTATGCGCTCGGCCAGGGCAACGTCGCCGTGGGCGGCGCGGGCGCGAGCGCGAACGGCAGCAGGGTGCAGGTCAACCAGCTCGCCGCGGGGCGCATCACCAGCGGCGCGATCGTCGAGCGCTCGGTGCCGACGGCGGTGTCGCAGGCGGGCACCATGCAGCTCGACCTGAACGACATGGACTACGACACCACGCAGCGCGTCGTCGCGGCGATCGACAACGCGTTCGGCAGCGGCACCGCGACCGCGCTCGACGGCCGCACGATCCAGCTGCGCGCGCCGGCCGATCCGCAGCAGCAGGTCTCGTTCATGGCCCGGTTGCAGAACCTCGAAGTGCGGCCCGGGCAGGCCGCCGCGAAGGTCATCCTGAACGCCCGCACCGGCTCGATCGTGATGAACCAGATGGTCACGCTGCAGAACTGCGCGGTCGCGCACGGCAATCTGTCGGTCGTGATCAATACGCAGCCGGTGGTGAGCCAGCCGGGCGCGTTCTCGAACGGCCGCACGGTGGTCGCGCAGCAGTCGCAGATCCAGATGAAGCAGGACAACGGCTCGCTGAAACTCGTGAACGCCGGTGCGAACCTCGCCGAAGTGGTGAAGGCGCTCAACGCGCTCGGCGCGACGCCCGCGGATCTGATGTCGATCCTGCAGGCCATGAAAGCAGCCGGCGCATTGCGCGCCGACCTTGAAATCATCTAAGGAGCACGCGAGATGAATTCCGATACGACCAATAGCGTCAACTCCGCCAACGATCTGACCAGCCGGTTCGCGCTCGACGTGCAGGGCTTCGGCGCACTCAGCGCGCAGGCGAAGGCCTCGCCGCAAGCCGGCATGAAGATGGCCGCGCAGCAGTTCGACGCCGTGTTCACGCAGATGATGTTGAAGAGCATGCGCGATGCAACGCCGCAGGACGGTCCGTTCGATTCGCACGACACGGCGACGTTCACGTCGATGATGGATCAGCAGATGGCGCAGCAGCTGTCGAAGAAGGGCATCGGCGTCGCCGACGCGATGCTCAAGCAGCTGATGCGCAACCAGGGCATGCAGGTGGGTGGCGCGAGCGGCGCGGGCGCGGCGGGTGGTCTCGCCGGCATGGCCAACGCGCTCGGCGGCGGTAGCGGCGGCGACGAAGGCCAGAGCGCGGCGCTCAACGCGCTCGCGCGTGCCTACGGCAATGCCCAGGCCAACGGTCAGCTCGGGCTCGGCCGCGCCTACTCGGCCAATAGCGCGCTGACGCCGCCGGTGCGCGGCGACGGCAGCTCCTCGAAGGTCGACGCGTTCGTCGACAAGCTCGCCCTGCCGGCGCAGGCCGCGAGCGCGGCGACTGGCATTCCGGCGCGCTTCATCATCGGTCAGGCCGCGCTCGAATCGGGCTGGGGCAAGAGCGAGATCAAGAAGGCCGACGGCTCGACGAGCCACAACGTGTTCGGCATCAAGGCGGGCAACGACTGGACCGGCAAGACCGTGTCGACGGTCACGACCGAATACGTGAACGGTAAGCCGCAGCGCACGGTCGAGAAATTCCGCGCGTACGACTCGTACGAGGAAGCGATGACCGATTACTCGAGCATGTTGAAGAGCAATCCGCGTTACGCGCAGGTGATCAATTCGTCGCGCGACGTGAACGGTTTTGCGAACGGCATGCAGCGCGCCGGTTATGCAACCGATCCGCATTACGCGAAAAAGCTGCTGTCGATCATGCAGAAAATGGGCTGATTAAAAATAACGCACGCGACGGGCATTAAAGCGGTTTTAAAGGTGTCGGTAAAAGCGGCGATAAAAGCAGCAGAAAAAGCGGCATCGGTAAAAAGCTCCGCAAAGTCCGGGGCGAGCAAGGTCGCGGGAAATAGGGCGGATACGCTTTTAACGTTTGCGCGAAATTTTCCGGCGAATATTTAAATTGAGCCCCTAAATTTTGGCTCGATGCTGCCGCTAACGAGTTAGACCCGATACCGGAATAGCGCTGTAAGGTCCGGTCGAACGCGTGTGTTGCGGCTTTGCATGAAGACCCTCAGAGTCCATGGCTAGGCCCTGGCACGTGCCCGCAAGAACATGCTTACCGGCAAGCCCATGGATATGAACCAGTCGAACGGCCTGATTGACACGAACGGTCAGCCGCACGTCCCGCAAAACGAGAGCGCTTCCGATTTCGGCCGCCGCAATCCGCTGGAAATCGGCGTGCAGCTGCGCAATATCGTCAATCGCGGCGATTTCCTCACCGTCGAATATGCGGGCGGGCAGATCGTCACGCGCCTGCTCGACGTCGACGTGCGCGAGCGCACCTTCACCTTCGATTGGGGCGCGCTCGCCGATCAGAACAAGGGGCTGCTCAACGCGCCGCGCTGCCAGTTCCACGCGTCGCCCGACGGCGTGCGCGTCGAGTTCACGACCCCGACGCCACGCGAGACGCGCTTCGAGGGAATGCCTGCGTTCGAGGCCGACTTCCCCGAGGTGCTGTTCTACGTGCAGCGCCGCGAGTATTTCCGCGTCGCCGCGCCGATTCTCGACCCGTTCATGTGTACGGGCCGCCTGCCCGAGGGCGACACGTTCCGCTTCGAGGTGCACGACCTGTCGCTCGGCGGCGTCGGGATGCGCACGACCGACCTGCGCGTCGCCGCGCTGCCGATGGGCGCGCGCCTGATGGACTGCGAGCTCACGCTCGGCGCGCTCGGCCGTCTGTCGCTCGATCTGCAGCTCGTGTCGCATCGCTCGCTCGCGCTGCCGAACGGCACGCAGCGCTATCAGCTCGGCTTCCGTTTCCTGTCGCTGCCGGGCAGCGCGGAAAACACGCTGCAGCGGCTGATCACGCAGCTCGAAATGAAGCGCCGCTCGCTGGCGCGCTGAGCGGCGAGCCAACGCGCGGTGCCGTGCGCGCGACGCCCGGCACCGCGCGAACGCTTTGGCCGACGAAGCAAACGTTGCACTCGCGTTGGAGGCAACAGCGCGGCAACGTCGCGCAAACGTCGCGGCGAGCGCAAACGAAGTGGAATGGCCCTCAATTTTTTGCACGTCGGGCCGTTAAAGAGGATGTTCCACTAACGCGGTGGCATGTCTGCGATGCCGCCCTTCAGGATGACGCATGTCCAGCAATCTGTTCAATATCGGCCTTAGCGGACTCAACGCGGCCCAGTGGGGTTTGACGACGACTGGTGAGAACATCAGCAACGCGTCGACACCCGGCTATACGATGGAAACCCCGGTGTATTCGGAGACGGGCGGCACGTATACCGGCTCCGGCTACCTGCCGATGGGCGTCTCCACCGACACCGTGACGCGCGCGTACAGCCAGTACCTGACGACCCAACTGAACAACGCGCAGTCGTCGAGCAGCGCGCTCACCGCGTACAACACGATGATCACCCAGCTCAACAACCTCGTCGGCAGTCCGACCGCCGGGATTGCGAGCGCGATCAGCGGTTACTTCACGGGGCTGCAGAACGTCGCCAACAACGCGTCGAGCGTGTCGGCGCGGCAGACCGCGATCAGCGACGCGCAGACGCTCGCGAACCAGATCAACGCGGCGGGCCAGCAGTACGACCAGTTGCGCTCGAGCGTCAACACGCAGCTGAGCAACTCTGTTGCGCAGATCAACACCTACACCGCGCAGATCGCGTCGCTGAATACGCAGATCACGCAGGCGAGCAACCAGGGCCAGCCGCCGAACCAGCTGCTCGACGCACGCGACCAGGCGGTGTCGAACCTGTCCCAGCTGATCGGCGTGTCGGTCGTGCAGGACAACGGCAGCTATAGCCTGTTCATGTCGAGCGGACAGCCGCTCGTGCTGGCCGGCAACAGCTTCAATCTCGGCACGGCGACTTCGTCGGGTGATCCGAGCGAGCTGTCGGTCCAGTATCTCGGCCAGGCCGGGGCAAAGCCGACACCGACGCCGCAGACGCTGTCCGACACGAGCGTGTCCGGCGGCACGCTGGGCGGACTGCTGCAATTCCGCTCGCAAACGCTCGATCCGGCCGAGGCGCAACTCGGCGCGATCGCGACCAGCTTCGCCGCGCAGGTCAATGCGCAGAACGAACTCGGCCTGACGCTGAACGGCACCGCGGGCGGCGCGCTGTTCACGGTCGGCTCGCCGACCGTGTACGCCAACTCGCAGAACACCGGCAACGCTACGCTCGGCGTCTCGTTCGCCGACGCGACCCAGCCGACCACGGGCGACTACACGCTGTCGTACGACGGCAGCACCTACACGCTGACCGACAACCAGACCGGCAGCATCGTCGGTTCGGCGGCGAACCTGACCAACCCGATCGGCGGCCTGCAGTTCTCGGTCGCGAGCGGCACGATGAAGGCCGGCGACTCGTTCTCGGTCGAACCGACCCGCGGCGCGCTCGACGGCTTCGCGCTGACCACCACGTCGGCGTCGGCAATCGCGGCCGCGGCGCCGGTGCTCGCGTCGGCGTCGACGTCGAACACCGGCACCGGGACGATCACGCAAGGCACGGTATCTGCCGGCTACAGCGCGCCGACCAGCACCTCGACGATCACTTACACCGCGGGCACCGGCCTGACCGGCTTCCCGGTCGGCACGGTGGTGACAGTCGCCGGCTCGCCGTCCACGCAGTACACGATCAGCTCGGCGACGACCGCGGTGCCATACTCGCCGAGCTCGGGCGCGACGCTGACGATCACCAACCCGAGCAATTCGGCGAGCGCGGGCGTGATGAACAACGTGACGGTCACGATCAGCGGCACGCCCGCCAACGGCGACTCGTTCACGATCGGACCGAACACCGGCGCGACCAACGACGGCCGCAACGCGCAACTGCTGTCGAACCTGACTTCGGCGCAGGCTCTCAACGGCGGCACCTCGACGCTGACGGGCGCGTACGCGAGCTACGTCAACAACATCGGCAACCAGACCACGCAGATCCAGACCTCGGCGACCGCGCAAAGCACGCTCGTCGCGCAGATCACGTCGGCGCAGCAGTCGGTGTCGGGCGTCAATATCAATGAGGAAGCGGCCAACCTGCTTCAGTACCAGCAGCTCTATCAGGCCAACAGCAAGGTCATCCAGACGGCGCAGACGCTGTTCCAGACTTTGCTTGGCATCTTCTCGTAAGGCGGAACCATGCGAATTTCGACCCAGCAGTACTTCAGCATGAACGTCGCGAACATGAGCAATCAGCAGGCTCAGTTGTCGCAGATCTATCAGGAAATCTCGAGCGGCCAGAGCCTGACCACGCCCGCCGACAATCCGCTCGGCGCCGCGCAGGCCGTGCAGCTCAGCTCGACGGCGTCCGCGCTGTCGCAGTACGCGACGAACCAGAATGCGGCGCTCACGTCGTTGCAGGCCGAGGACTCGACGCTCTCCAACGTCATCACGACGTTGCAAAGCGCGAACACGTTAGGCCTGCGCGCCGGCGACGGCAGTTTGAACGACGCCGACCGCACGGCGATCGCCGCGCAGCTGACCGCCCTGCGCGACCAGCTCGTCACCTCCGCGAATGCGACCGACAGCTCGGGCAATGCGCTGTTCGCCGGTTTCCAGAATTCGACCCAGGCCTTCACGACAAATGCGGCCGGCAACGTCACCTATACGGGCGACACGGGCACGCGCACCGTGCAGGTCACCGGCAGCAACGCGGTCTCGACCGGTGACAATGGGCTGTCGGTGTTCATGAGCGTCGGCGCGACCAACGCGCAGCCGATCGCCTCGGGCGACCCGGCCAATACCGGCAGCGGCGTGATCGGCGCGGTGTCGGTCAAGGATCCGACCAACGCGGGGAACGCGGACTCGTACCAGATCCAGTTCAGCGGCAGCGGCAGCTCGCTCACCTACACGGTCACTGACACGACGACCGGCGTCGCGGGCACGGCGCAGCCGTACACGGCGGGCTCGGACATCACGATCGCGGGCCAGACCGTCGAAATCACAGGCACGCCGGCGGCCAACGACAAATTCACGGTGCAGCCGGCCAACCAGGCGGGCACCAACGTGTTCGCGAACCTGAACGCGATGATCGCCGCGCTCCAGCAGCCGGTGAGCGGCAACCCCGCGGCCTCGGCGAACCTGCAGAACGCGTTGAATACGGGCCTGTCGCAGCTTGGCAACACGCTGAACAACGTCACCGCGGTGCAGGCATCGGTCGGCGGCCGCGAGCAGGAAGTCAAGGCGCTGCAAACGGTTACGGAGACCAACTCACTGCAAACGCAAAGCGATCTCGCGGACCTGACCCAGACCGACATGGTCTCGACGATCAGCAAGTACTCGATGGAGCAGGCGGCCTTGCAGGCTTCGCAGCAAGCGTTCGTGCAGATCCAGAACATGTCGCTGTTCCAGTACATCAACAGCTGATGCCGCTCCGGCGGCGCAATAAAGAAACCGGCGCGAGCCGGTTTTTTTATGTCCGCGATTTTCGGCGTTATCTCAGCGCCGCCGCGACCCGTCCCATCTCATCGATGCCGTTATCGAACAAGCGCACGAAGAACGGGATCATGTTCGGCAGCATCAGCTGCACGAGCAGCAGGCCGACCAGCATCGTCAGCGGAAAGCCGATCTGGAACACGCCGATCTGCGGCGCCGCGCGATTGAGAATGCCGAGCGCGAGGTTCGCGATCAGCAGTGCGACGACGACCGGCAACGCGAGCAGCAGCCCCGCCGAGAAGATCGAGCCGCCCCAGTTCGCGAGCGTTTGCCAACCGTGCGGCGCGAGCAGGTTCGCCGACACCGGCACCGACTGGAACGTCGTCACGAGCGCGGCGATCATCTGCAGATGACCGTCGACGGCGAGAAACACCAGCGTCGCGATCGTCGTCATGTAGCGTGAGATCACGACGCCCGAGCCGGTCGCCTGCTGGTCGAAGAAGGTCGCAAAGCCAAGGCCCATGCCGAGGCCGATGAAGTAGCCGGTCGCGTCGATCGCCTGGAACACGACCTGCATCGTCACGCCGAGCGCGATGCCGATCAGGAACTGGTTGACGAGAATCCACACGCCGGCCGCGGAAAACACGGTGACCTGCGGCAGCGCGCCGATCGTCGGGGCGACGATGATCGTCGCGAACGCGGCGAGACCGATTTTCACGCGCGAGGGCAGCGACATGTTGCCGAGCACCGGCGCGGTCGCGATCAGCGCGGCGATGCGCGCGAACGGCCACAGGAACGCGGTCAGCCAGACGTTCAGTTGCGCGTAGGTGACCGTGAACATGGAGTGGGGAGGGCAGACGTGCCAGCGGCGCTCAGTTGACGAGCGTCGGAATGCTGGTGATCGTGTGGCGCAGATAGTCGAGCATCGTGGTCAGCATCCATGGTCCGGCGATCACCAGCGTGAGCGCGATCGCGAGCAGCTTCGGGATGAACGACAGCGTGCTTTCGTTGATCTGCGTGGCAGCCTGGAACAGGCTCACGACCAGACCGACGACGAGCGCGACGAGCAGCAGCGGGGCGGCCAGCACGAGGCCGACGTACATGGCCTGGTGGGCCAGCGTCATGACTGCTTCGGGTGTCATCGTGAGTGCCTGAGGAACAAGGAGTCGAAAAAATATCAGACGAAGCTCTGCGCGAGCGAGCCGAGCAGCAACTGCCAGCCGTCGACGAGCACGAACAGCATCAGCTTGAACGGCAGCGAAATCGTCGCCGGCGACACCATCATCATGCCCATCGACATCAGCACGCTCGCGACCACCATGTCGATGATCAGGAACGGAATGAAGATCGTGAAGCCGATCGTGAAGCCGGTCTTCAACTCGCTCGTCACGAACGACGGCACCAGCAGCGACAGCGGCACGTCTTCGGGCCCCTGCATCGGCGCCGCGTGCGAGATGCGCGCGAACAGCGCAAGGTCGCTTTCGCGGGTCTGACGCAGCATGAAGGTCTTGAACGGCGCGACGCCGCGCGCCACCGCCTGATCCATCGACATCGTGCCTTCGGAGAACGGCTTGTAACCTTCGTTATAGGCTTTATCGAGCACCGGCGACATCACGAACAGCGTCAGAAACAGCGCGAGACCGACGACCACCTGGTTCGGCGGCGTCGTGGTCGTGCCGAGCGCCTGGCGCAGCAGCGACAACACGATCACGATGCGCGTGAAGCTCGTCATCATCAGCACCATCGCGGGCAGGAACGACAGCATCGTGAGCAGCAGCATCGTCTGCACGCTCAGCGAGTAGGTCGTGCCGCCGTTGGGGCCGGGGCTCGTCGTGAACGCCGGCAGGCCGGCGGTTTGCGCGAAAGACAGCGTCGGCAGCGCGAACAGCAGTGCCGGCAGCGCGAGTTGAAGCGCTGCGGGGAGCGCCCGCCCCGCACGGCGCGTAAGCGTGAAGAACCAGGCTGACTGCCTGAAACTGACCTGCATTACCGATCCCCGCCGCGGTGCGCGTTGAAACGTTTGCCCACTTCGCCCTTCAGGGCGTCGCGAAAGCGTTGACCAAAAGTGCCGGAAAGCGGTGCTGGCGAAGCGGCAACCGTATCGGCCGCGACGGAACCCGCCGGCATCGTATGCAGCAGCCGCACGTTGCCGGGCGCGGCGCCGAGCACGAGCCACGTATCGCCGATCTCGACGACCGCGACGCGTTCCTTGCCACCGAGCGAAGCGCCGCCGACCGTCTTCACGAGGCCGCCGCGCTGGCCCGGTTGCAGGCCGAAGCGTCGCGCGAGCCACGCGCAGCCGAACACGAGGCCGATCACGACCGCGAGCCCGACGAAGGTTTGCAGGACCGCGCCGACGCCGAGCGCCGGCACTGCGCTGCCCGCGCCGACACCGGAGGCGATCTTCGCGGCGTTGTTGACCGCGTTCATGTCGGCGGCGTGCGCGACGGTGGACGCGACGGTGCACGCGAAAAGCGACGCGAGCAGCACGCCGCGACCTGCCAAACGTTTCATCGATTGAGTTTCCGGATGCGTTCGGACGGCGTGATGATGTCGGTCAGCCGGATACCGAACTTGTCGTTGACGACCACCACCTCGCCCTGCGCGATCAGGCAGCCGTTGACGAGCACGTCCATCGGTTCGCCGGCCATGCCGTCGAGTTCGACGACCGAGCCCTGCGCGAGCTGCAGCAGATTGCGGATCGCGATCTTGGTGCGGCCGAGTTCGACCGTCATCTGGACGGGAATGTCCAGGATCATGTCGATGTCGTTGTGCGTCGAGGTCGGCGCGGCCTTCGACAGCGGCTGGAACACGGCGCCCGCGGCCGGGTTGATTTCGTCGTTGCCGTTCTGCTCGGCGAGCGCGCTTGCCCAGTCGGCCATCGCCGCGTCGTCTTCCACGGCGGACAGCTCGCCGGCGGCGAGTTGCTCGGCTGCCGCGAGATCGGTCTCGGGCTTTGCGTTCAGGTCACTCATATCCACCTTCCTTCATCGTGTCGGCTGCGCTGATCATCTTCTGGACCCGCAACGCGTACTGACCATTGAAAATTCCGTAGCCGCATTCCATCACCGGCACGCCGTCTACTTTCGCGGTGATGTGCTCGGGGATGTTGATCGGCAGAACATCGCCTTTGCGCATGTTCAGGATCTGTTCGAACGTGACCGGCACCTGCGCGAGATCGGCGCTCAGCTGCACTTCGGCGGCCTGCACCTGCTGCGACAGCACGCGCACCCAGCGTCGGTCGACGTCCATCGCCTCGCCCTGGATCGGCGACGAGAGAATGTCGCGGATCGGCTCGATCATCGAGTAGGGCATGCAGATGTGCAGCGTGCCGCCCGTCGAGCCGAACTCGATCGAGAACTGCGTGACGATGACGATTTCGTTCGGCGTCGCGACGTTGGCGAACTGCGTGTGCATTTCCGAGCGCACGTATTCGAACTGCAGCGGACGCACGCTCTTCCACGACGCCGCGTAGTGCTCGAACGTCAGATTGAGCAGCTTCGTGATGATGCGCTGCTCGGTCTGCGTGAAATCGCGTCCTTCGACGCGCGTATGGAAACGGCCGTCGCCGCCGAACAGGTTGTCGACCACGAAGAACACGAGGTTCGGATCGAACACGAACAGCGATGTGCCGCGCAGCGGCTTCACGTGGACCAGGTTCAGGTTGGTCGGGATCGGCAGGTTGCGCGTGAACTCGCTGTACTTCTGCACCTTCACCGGGCCGACGGAAATTTCCGCCGAGCGCCGCATGAAGTTGAAAATGCCGACGCGCAACAGGCGCGCGAAGCGGTCGTTGATGATTTCGAGGCCCGGCATCCGGCCACGGACGATACGTTCCTGCGTCGCGATGTTGTACGGGCGCACGCCCGTGCGGTCGTTTTGCTCGGATTCCGTGTCGGATTCGCCGGTGACGCCCTTCAGAAGGGCATCGACCTCCTCCTGGGACATGAACTCTTCGTGGCCCATTGCTTATTCCTCGTGCGTCCCTTGGCGATTGATGATGGCAGCGCTTGACAACGTCACGTCACTGCACGACGAATTCGGTGAACAGCACGTCCTGCACGCGGATCGGTGCGGCGCTCTTGTCGGTCGGCTGGGTGATCAGCGTCTTCAGCTCTTCGGCGAGCGCGCGCTTGCCTTCGAGCGGCGCGAGTTCTTCGGGGTGCTTGTTCGACAGGGCGAGCAGGATGCGGCTGCGCACTTCCGGCATGTGATCGGTGAGCGCCTGCTGGGTGGCGGCATCGCCGAGCTTGAGCGTGAGGCCGATGCGCAGGAAGTGTTGCTGGCCGTCGTCCGATTGCAGGTTGACGGTCATCGATTCGAGCGGGAAGAACAGCGGCACGGCGGATTGCGCCGGCGTGGCTTCGGCCGATACGGCGACGGGTGCGCGCTTCGACATGAAGAACCACATGCCGGCGCCGGCAGCGCCCGCGGCGATCAGCGCAATGAGGACGATCAGGATGATGCGCTTCATGGGGCCCGGCGAGGCGGGCGCGGCTTGTTGCGGGGCGGTCGTGGTTGCCATTTGGTTTGCCAGCTTGTTGCTGGCCTAGTAAGGGTTAGGGTGATTGTTGTTGATTTGCCTGCGGCGCTATGGGTCGAAAAGAAGGGCTATTTCTGGCTATTTCTCGTTGTTCTGGCTTTGTTGGCCTTTCCTTGCTGACTTATCGGTCTATTAGCGTTGCCCCTGTGCGGGGCGGCACCTACTTTCTTTGCTGCTGCAAAGAAAGTAGGCAAAGAAGACAGCTCAAACCGCAAACTCTTAAGCGGGTCCCTCGGTCTGCATGAGGTAGTGGTGCATCTGGAATCCGTGCCCTCGCACATTCGGCGCCAGTGACAAGGCAGTCATTCTTCCGGCGGCGCTGCGCGCGCCGAAACCCCGTTCAAAAACCACTGGTGGTTTCGGCGCATCGCCAAGGCGCAGCCGACGGCCCCCGCTGCGCGGGCCAAACCATTGGTTTCCCAGGCAGACCCGTCCGCGACGCACGTAGTGCGGAGTGGGAGGGATGACGGCTTTGTCACGAACGCGGAATGTGCGGGGGCCCGGATTCCAGATGCACCACTACCCCTTCCAAGCCAGGGGACCCGCTTATGAGCTTGCGGTTTGAGCTGTCTTCTTTGCCTACTTTCTTTGCAGCAGCAAAGAAAGTAGGTGCCGCCCCGCACAGGGGCAACGCTAATAGACCGATAACAAAGCAAGGAAAGGCCAACAAAGCCAGACCAACGACAAAAAAGCGCCCCGCCTCGCTTCAGGCAAACGTATCGACCAATCCAACCTGCTGCCGCACGGCAACATTCCCGATGGCATCGCTGGAGCTGTCCCCTGCAAGGGCACCACCACCACCATTACCCCTCTTCCCATTCCCCCCACCCGCGCCAGCGCTCTGCTGTTGCTGCCCGCTCTGCCGCGCAAACCCATCACTCACACTCGCACTGCCAAGCCCAATCCCATTCGACTCCATCGCCTCGCGAAGCTTCGGCAACGCCGCCTCGACCGCCTCCCGCACCGACTGGTGCTGCGAAACGAACAGCGCATGCGCATGGTTATCCGCCACCTGCAACACGACCTGCAACGGCCCCAGATCCTTCGGATTGAGCGTCAGCTCAGCACTCTGCGAATGCGCATTCGACAAAAACACCACCTTCTGGCTCAGCGCGTCTTCCCAGTCGCTCGTGCCGACCTGCGGCGTCAACGCATTCGCGGCGGCGGCCGCGCTCGCATTGCCCGTGCTCTGCGCTGCCGCTGTCGTGCTCGCGGCGTTCGCTGTCGCTTGCGTCGCGGCCAGCGCGGCGTTCGCCGCCTCGGACGCGCTGCGCGCCGAGGCGAGGTTGTCCGCCTGGCCGCTCGTCGCGGCCGCGGCGCTCAACGCATCGGCGGCCGACTTCGCTGCCGACGGATCGGCCAGCGCGGTCGCGGCGGCCGTCGCCGTCGACGTCGTGTGGGTCGTCGAGGCGCCCTTGCCGTTGCCGAACAGGCCGCTCGCGAGCGTCTTGTCGTCCGACGTGCCGTTCAGGCCGTTTTTCGTGCTGCCCAAGCCGCCCGCCGCGCTCGACACGCTCGCGGCTTTCGCGGCCGCGCCGGCAGCAAGCGCGGCCGCGGGCACCGCGCCCTGGCCGCTCGACAGCGCGGACAGCGCACTCTGCAACGCATCCTGCAGCGACTTCGGATCGAGCGCGCCTTTCCTGCTTGCCGCGGTGGCCGCGAGCGTGCTCGTGGCCGTGCCGGCCAGCGCGCTCATCGCATCGGCGGCGGAGCTTGCGGCATCGGTCGTGGTGGTGGCGTTCGAGTCGGCGTTGTTGGCGACGACCTGTGCCTGCGCTTGCGCCTGAGCCTGGGCGGCAGCCGCAGCGGCGGCGAGCGCGCCAGCGTCGGTTTGCGCCTTGGTGTCTTTCTGCCTGGCTTGCGTCGCGCTCGCCTGGCTGTTCGATGTCTGCTGCGTTGGTGTCGTCGACGACATGGACGACGGCGATGACGCGCTGCTGCTGGCCGCGTTGCTCGCTGTGCCGTTGCCGTTCTGGCTGCCGCTCGCGCTCTGCTGCGAGGAAGCGGGCGGCGGCGCACTGGGCGCGCTCGGCGCCGAGGCTTGCGACGCCGTCGCTGAACTGGTCTGCTGTTGATTCGCGCTGTTCTGCTGGTCGATGCTTTGCTGCAAGGTCTGCGCGAACGAGCTCGAGCCCGCGGCGTTCGCGGACGCGCTGCTCGACCCATTGCCGCTCGTGTCGAGCAGCGTGCTCAGTTGGGAGCCGATCTGTGAAAGAAGCGACATAAAGAATCCTGTGAATCGGTCGAACGGGTGTGCCGTAGGGCGTTAGCCGCGAGGCAAGGCCTCACGCGCCGTCGGCTCGCATGCGCAGACTCCGCGCCGCATATTCGTCGGCATCGCGCTGTTCGCGCCGCGCCGCAACCTTCGCCTCGGCCGCCTCGCCGCGCGCCTGCAGCACTTCGTACGAGCCGAGCTTCTGCTTGTGGCGCTGCCAGTCGGGCTTCGCCGCCTCGAGGCGCGCGCTCGCCGCCGCGAGCAGGCTGCGCTGCTGCTCGATCGCGGCATCGAGCGTGTCGATGAACGCCTGGAAGTTGCGCATGTTGCCGGCCGGCATGCCTGACTGCGCGCTCTCCATGAAGCGTGCGTAGTATTCGTCGCGGTACTGCACGAGCGCATCGAGTTGCGCCTGTACGTCGTTGCGCTCGCGCTGCGCGCGGCCGAGCCGCTGCGCGGCGGCGTCCACGTCGTCCTGCGCGAGACCGATCAGCGTCTTGATCGGAAAATGTTTCGACATCGTCAGCCTCCTCGGCCACAGGGTCTGTT
This sequence comes from Paraburkholderia sp. CI3, assembly GCF_050436505.1. Lineage (NCBI taxonomy): Bacteria > Pseudomonadati > Pseudomonadota > Betaproteobacteria > Burkholderiales > Burkholderiaceae > Paraburkholderia > Paraburkholderia sp. CI3. The sequence continues at coordinate 2,847,930 of NZ_JBNDMI010000004.1, read as the reverse complement.
TACATATGGAACGCACGTGCGTTGCCGCGAGAAGGGCCGCTCGCAAGGACTGCGACGCCGCGAATACTCGACGTATTCGCAAGGAGCATGACGCAGCGAGCGGCCCTTCTCGCGGCAACCCCAGTTCTGAATTTCATTCCAGGGGAATGCCCGCTATCGGCCGCATGGCGGCGTCGCGCGTCGCTCACGTGGCGCGGCCACGCAGCGCTCCTTACTCCTTGCCCTGCGCCCCGAAGGAAGTCCCCTTGGGGGACGGCCGATAGCGGGCATTCGCACGTGCGTTCCATATGTAAACAGACCCTAAGCAAACAGCGCGTTCAGCATGTCGATGCTCGGCTGGAAGTTCGCGCACTCGCGAAAGCCTTGCTGCAGGAACGCTTCCATCCGCGGATACAGCGCGATCGCGCGATCGAGCACCGCGTCGCGCCCGCTCGAATACGCGCCGACGTTGATCAGATCGCGGTTGCGCTGATAGCGCGACAGCATCTGCTTGAACATACGCGTTTTATTCAGATGGTTATCGTCGATCAGCGCGGTCATTGCCCGGCTAATCGACGCTTCGATATCGATCGCAGGGTAGTGGCCGGCTTCGGCGAGCGAGCGCGACAGCACGATGTGGCCGTCGAGAATCGCGCGCGCCGAGTCGGCGATCGGGTCCTGCTGGTCGTCGCCTTCGGTGAGCACCGTGTAGAACGCGGTGATCGAGCCGCCGCCCGCCGGTCCGTTGCCGGTGCGCTCGACGAGCGCCGGCAGCTTCGCGAACACCGACGGCGGATACCCCTTGGTCGCGGGCGGCTCGCCGATCGCGAGCGCGATCTCGCGCTGCGCCATCGCGTAACGGGTCAGCGAATCCATTAGCAGCAGCACGTGCTTGCCCTGGTCGCGGAAGTATTCGGCGAGCGAGGTCGAGTACGCGGCGGCCTGCATCCGTAACAGCGGCGACACGTCGGCCGGCGCGGCGATCACGACCGAGCGCGCCAACCCTTCCTCGCCGAGAATCTGTTCGATGAACTCCTTCACTTCGCGGCCACGTTCGCCGATCAGGCCGATCACGATCACCTCGGCGCTGGTGTAGCGCGCCATCGTGCCGAGCAGCACAGATTTACCGACGCCCGAACCCGCGAACAGCCCCATCCGTTGACCACGACCGACGGTCAACAGCGAGTTGATCGCGCGCACGCCGACGTCGAGCACCTTGTGAATCGGCTCGCGATTGAGCGGATTGATGACCGGCGCGGACAGCGGCGCGTCCTTTTGCGTGCCGAGCGGGCCGAGCCCGTCGAGCGGACGGCCGGATGCGTCGAGCACGCGGCCGAGCAATTCCCAGCCGACCGGTAGACGCTTCGCGCCCGCGAGCGGGTCGGCGATCGGCGCGCTTTCGAGCGGAAAGACCCGCGCGCCGGGCAACAGGCCGATCACTTCGGTGGTCGGCATCAGGAACAGCTTGTCGCCGGAGAAGCCGACCACTTCGGCTTCGGCCATCGGCAGCGAACTGCCGGGCGGCAACTCGATCATCACTTCGGCGCCGACCGACAGACGCAGGCCGACCGCTTCGAGCACGAGACCGGCCGCGCGTGTGAGACGCCCGCACGCGCGCAGCGGCTTCGCGATCGCGTTGCGCGCGCGCAGCGCGTCGAGCTGGCCGCGCCATGCCTGCATGTGGGGATTGATGTCGAGCGCGGGATCGTAGGACGGCGCGTGCGGAGCGTGAGCGGCGCAAGCACTGCGCGCGGCGTGGTCCGTCGCGGCGGACTCGCGGCTCGCCGCCGCGCCTGTCGCTGGATGTGCGCTCGCAGGAGCGTGCCATGCCGCATCCGGAGGCTCCGGAATACCGGCCGACTCGACATCGGCCAGCGCCTCGGCGCCGAACGACGCCAACGCGAGCTCGCGTTCGAGCGGCGTCAGATCGCTCGCGCGGATCTCGTCGAGCGTCGGCTTCACCACGTGCTCACCTTGCCGAGCGCGGCGGCGACGCGCTGCCAGCGCGTATCGATGCCCGCGTCGACCTCACCGGTGCCGGCTTGCGCGCGGCAACCGCCACGTTCCACCGATGCGTCGGTTCGCACGGTCCAGCCGCGCGTTTGCAATTCATCGAGCAGATACGCCTCGACGACCGGCAGATCGGCGGGACTCACGATCAGCGCCGGCGCGCCGGCGAGCGCGGGCTCGGCCGCGAGTACCTCGCGCGCGGCCGCGATCAGTGCGGTCGGGTCGTGCTGCACGTGCTGGCGCACGACCTGCTGCGCGATGTCGAGCGCGAGTGCAATCAGCGTTTCGGAGATCGCGTGCTGCGCGCCATCGAGCGCGCTCTTGAAGGTTTCGGCGAGCGCGGCGAGCCGCATCGCTTCCTCGCGCGCCTCGGTCTGGCCTTGCGCGAAACCCTGCGCGTGCCCCTGGTCATAGCCCGCCTGAAAGCCGAGCGCCTGGCCGGCCACATGACCGGACGCGACGCCCTGTGCATGCGCGGCTTCGCGGCGGTGCTCGAGTTCGGCTTCGAACGCGCGCTCGTCGAATTCGGGTTCGGCCGGCGGCGCCGCCGGCGGGACCGGGTCGAACGACGCCATCTCCCAGCGCTGGTAGGCCGAGAGGCTTTCCTTTGCCGGGGCGTTCGGATCAGACATAGGCATCTTCCGCCTTGCCGCCTAGAGCGATCTGTCCGCTCTCGGCCAGGTTGCGCACGATCTGCAGGATGCGGCGCTGCTGCGTCTCGACTTCGGACACGCGTACCGGGCCGCGCGCGTCGAGGTCTTCGGCGAGCAACTCGGCCGCGCGCTGCGACATGTTCGACAGGAACTTCTGACGCAGCGCGGGCGCCGCGCCCTTCAGCGAGATGATCAGCGCTTCGGATTCGACTTCCTTCAGCAGCAGCTGGATCGCGCGGTCTTCTAGGTCGAGCAGGTTCTCGAACACGAACATCTGGTCGATGATCTTCTGCGCGAGCTCGGCGTCGTACTGGCGCACGTTTTCGATGACGCCTTCCTCGTGGTTGCTCGACATGAAGTTCAGAATCTCGGCCGCGGTGCGGATACCGCCCATCGGGCTGCGCTTCAGGTTGTCGCTGCCGGACAAGAGGCCGGTCAGCACGTCGTCGAGCTCGCGCAGCGCGGCCGGCTGGATGCCGTCGAGCGTCGCGATCCGCAGCAGCACGTCGTTGCGCAGCCGGTCCGTGAAACAGCCGACGATCTCCGAAGCCTGATCGCGGTCCAGATGCACGAGGATCGTCGCGATGATCTGCGGATGCTCGTTCTTGATCAGTTCCGCGACCGCCGCCGAGTCCATCCACTTCAGGCCTTCGATGCCGCTCGTGTCGCTGCCCTGCAGGATCCGGTCGATGATCGCGCCGGCCTTGTCGTCGCCGAGCGCCTTGGTCAGCACGGAGCGGATGTAATCGCTCGAATCGAGCGACATGCCGGTGTGCTGCTCGGCCTCGCGCACGAACTCCTGTAGCACCTCGTCGACCTGTTCGCGGGTGACGTTCTTCAGCGCGGCCATCGCGACGCCGATTTTCTGAACCTCACGGGGGCCCAGAAACTTGAACACCTGCGCCGCCTCTTCCTCGCCGATCGACATCAGCAGCAGCGCGCTCTTCACTACGCCTTCAGCGCTCATCGGACACCCAGTTCTTGACGACGGTTGCTACGACCTTCGGATCCTGACGCGCGATGCTGCGCGCGAACTCCAGGTTCCGCTCGTATTTGTGCTTCGCGTTTTCGAGCGCGAGCTGCTCGCTATCCGCTTCGATTTCGACCACCGCGCCATCGCGCTCCTCGGCCGGGATGCCGTCGAGCAGCACCGGTTCGTCGGGCCCCATCAGCGCGGCAACCGGCTCGGGCGGCGGCGGGAAGGCGCGGCGCAAAGCCGGCTTCACCATCACGAAGTAGAGGAACAGGGCCACCGCGCCGATGCCGAGGTACGTCGCGATCTGCTTGTACAGCGCGAGCATGTCGGGCGTGCGCCACCACGGCAGATCGGCGTTCGGGTCGAGCTCGGTGGTAAACGCGCTGTTGACCACGTTGACCGAGTCGCCGCGCGACGCGTCGAAGCCCATCGCGTCCTTCACGAGCTGGGTGATCTGCGCGAGCTTGTCGGCGCTGACCGGCTGCATCGTCACGTGCCCCTTCGGATCGACGACCCGCAGATAATTGACGACCACCGCGACCGACAGCCGGCGGATGCCGCCCATCGGCTGGTCGACGTGGCGCACGGTCTTGTCGAGCTCGTAGTTGGTGGTTGAATCCTTGCGGTCGCTGACCGGCGTCGTGGTGACCGAGCTCGCGCCGTTGCCGGCCACGACCGGCGCGGAGGCCGGCTGCGGCGGCTGGTTCGACAGCGCGCCCGGCACCCCCGAGGCGCCGCCTTGCGACATTTCGGTGGCGCTGCTCGACTGCTGGCTGCGGATCGCGGCCTGCTGCGGATTGCCGTTCGGGCCGTAGTTCTCGGAGGTCTGCTCGCTGTGCGAGAAGTCGATGTCGGCGCTGACCTGCGAGCGCGCGTTGCCGGCGCCGAACAGCGGCGCGAGGATCGTGTCGATGCGCTGCTGGGTGTTGCGCTCGATCTGCTGGCGGAACTTCAGCTGGGTCGCATCGAGTCCGCTGCCATTGGTGGGCTGCGTGAGCAGGTTGCCGTCCTGGTCGAGGATCGTCACGCCGCGCACCGGCATTTCCGGCACCGCCGACGCCACCATGTGCGTAATCGCGACGACCTGCCCTTCGTCGAGCACGCGGCCCGGGTACAGGTTCACGAGCACCGCCGCCGACGGCGCTTCCTTGTCGCGCACGAACACGCTCGGCTTCGGAATCGCGAGATGCACGCGCGCCGATTTGACGCTCGAGATCGCTTCGATCGTGCGTTCGAGTTCGCCTTCGAGCGCGCGCTGATAGTTGATCTGCTCGTCGAACTGGCTGATGCCGAATTTCTGGTTGTCCATCAGCTCGAAGCCGACCGAGCCACTCTTCGGCAGCCCCTGCGATGCGAGGCGCAGGCGCATCTCGTGGACCTGCTCGGCCGGCACGAGGATCGCGCTGCCGCTTTCGGACAGCTTGTACGGAATATTGGCCTGCTGCAGCGCGGTGATGATCGAGCCGCCGTCGCGGTCGGACAGATTGCTGTAGAGCACCTTGTAGCTGGGCGCGCGCGACCACAGGAACAGGCCGGCGACGACCGCCACCAGCAGCGCGACCGCGAACACGAGCGGCGCGCGCGGGTTGCCGCGCATCTGCGCGAGTCCGGACAGACGCTGGCCGAAATTGCCGCCGATACCTCCCAGGCCGCCGAGGCCACCGAGGTCGGCCGTGCCGCCGGCCTGGCCGCTACCGGCCTGACCGGCAGCGGGCTGCGCGCCGGCGAGCCCCATACGGGCGTCGGGGTTGATCAAAGAGTTGGCTGACGAATCCATGCGTCGGGTTTCTCCGGGGAATGCCTTGGCGTTCTGTCGTGATGCCGCGCCGGGGCTCGGCGGACGGACAGAGACTTTCACGTTTGAAATTATCCGCAGCGCGGCTCAGCCCGATTGCTTGAATAGAGCCGGGTTTCCCCTCTAGTTTCGGGACTTTCCGCAAGGAGCCGCTGCTATGCTTTCGTCTAGATCGGTACACCGTCCGGCGGTCCGATCGCACATCCAACGGAGAAAACATGACCATGCCCGTGAACGCGCTATCGTCGGCGCTGCAACAGATGCAGGCGATGGCGGCGCAGGCGGCCGGCGACGCGACCCCGGCGGCGGAGCAATCCGGCGCGGCGACGCCCACCAACTTCGCGGCGGCGCTGAAGGCTTCGCTCGACAAGATCAGCGGCGACCAGCAGAAGGCGATCGGCGAGTCGCAGGCGTTCGAGCTCGGTGCGTCGAACGTGTCGCTGAACGACGTGATGGTCGACATGCAGAAGGCCAACATCGGCTTCCAGTTCGGCCTGCAGGTGCGCAACAAGCTGGTCGCCGCGTACAACGACATCGCGCAGATGTCGATCTGAGCGGGATCGCGCGTGTCCGCCTGAAGGACTGCCTGAAGGTCCATACGAGTCCCGTCCGACGATCCGGCACGCCGCTGCCGACGCTTGCGCCGGCGGCTTCGTGCCGTGTTTCCCGTGCCCGCCCAGCGGCGCTTTCGATCCTCCTTACGCCGGACTAAAGCTTTGTCGTCGCGCATCCGATAACCAAATTACAGGTCAGCGACCGGCGCGTCGACGCGCCGCGCGGCCACGCCACGACTTAACCGCAGCCAGTATCAGAGGAGGAGCGCCGATGTTTTCCCAAGGGCACGCTGGAGCCAACGCGTATGCGCGTGTCGGTATTGAGACATCCGTGATGGGCGCAAGTCCGCATCGTCTGATCGTGTTGCTGTACCAGGGCGCACGCCAGGCGATCGCGCAAAGCCGCATGCATTTGCAGCAGGGCAACGTGGCCGAGCGTGGCATGGCGATCAGCAAGGCGATCCGGATCATCGAAAGCGGGCTGCAGCAGTCGCTCAACCTCGAGGTGGGCGGCGAAATCGCCGAACGGCTCAATGCTTTGTACGACTATATGGCGCGTCGACTGTTGCAAGCCAATATCAATCAGAGCGAGGCGATGCTCGTCGAGGTGGACCGTCTGCTCGCGACGCTCGAAGAGGCATGGATCGGGATAGCCCCGGAGATCGCGCGGATGGCAGCACAGCCAGCCGCGGAAAGCTTGAGATGACATCGAACGCAGAATATTTTGCCCGCTACGAGGCGATCGCCGCGCTGTCCTGCCGCATGCTGATAGCGGCCCGTCGTGCACTGTGGAACGACCTGGTGCACTTGCAGGAAGAGTATCGGCAGCTGGTCGAAGCGCTGCGCGAAGCCGACGTGGGCGTCAAGCTCGACGAGGCCGAACGCCTGCGCAAGTACGCGCTGATCCGCCAGATCCTCGCCGACGACGCCGCGATCCGCGACCTCGCGAATCCGCGCATGGCGCATCTGTCGGCGCTGTTCGCCGGCCGGTCGACGCGCGTGCTGAAGGAGTTGTACGGGGCGCGCTGAGCGCGAGCGCGCGCGCGTGAGCTGGCGCCACGCCGCACGCGTCTGAAGGATCGTAGCAATCAGAGCATCGCGCGTGTTGCCGCCGATGCGACCAAGGAACCGGCATGAACGGAATCGATTCGGCCCTCGCTTCGGTGCTGTCGAGCCGGATCGACAGCCTGCTCAGCATCGCGCCGGGAACCGCGACCACCTCGCAGACCGGCGCGGCCGGCGTCGATACCGCGGTTCCCGCGGCGCCTGCGAACGTGACGCCCGCGCCCCAGTCGTCCGCGCAAACCGCGCTGTCGGCCGTCGCGCTGACGCTGAATGCGATTGCGCACTCAGGCGGCGAGGCCACACCGGCGGTGCTCGGCCGCGCGCCGATCTGGGCGGCCGCGCCGGCGCTCGACGTCGCCATCGAAAGCTTGCCGCTGACCGATGCGGCGGGCGCCGCGACAGTCAATTTCGCTGCCGGCGATTCCGCCGCTGCTGCCAGCACCAATACCAATCCCAACGCTGCCGCCAGCGCAACCGCGGCCGCCACCGCGAGCGTGGCGGCGACCGAAGTGCCGGTCGCGGCGCTCGCGGCCGCGCTGCAACAGACGCTCGCCGACAGCGGCCTGTTCTACGAGGCGCATCTCGCGGCGTGGCTGGTCGGCCAGCGTTCGCCGGCCGAACTGGCGAAAGAGGCGCAGAACCAGCTCGTCGCAGATTCTCAATTGCCTCCCGACTGGAGCGCCGACGCTGGCGACGCGAGCGCGCGGACCGCTGCGGCGAACGGAGCCCCCGAGGCAACGCCACGCGGCACGGCGAACGTTGCCGAGAACAACCCTGCCATGCACGCGATGCCGTCGATCCTGACCGCGCAGGCCGCGCGACTCGTCGCGGGCGAGCTGCTGGCCAGCTCGGTGTCCGACCTGAATGGCCAGTCCACACACGCGGGGCTGCACAGCGCGGTGTCTCAGGCGGCCGATGCCGGCTCGTCGCAGAGCGCGCAGGCGATGGCGGCGGCGGTGCATCCGGCGACGGTGCCGCTCGTGCGCCAGCAGCTCGATCTGCTTGCGACCGGACAGTTCCGCTGGACCGGCGAGGCGTGGCCCGGCGCGCGTCTGGACTGGACGATCGAGCAGGATGGCGACGAATGGGACCGCAGCGGCGGCGGCCTCGCGAGCGAGGAGGACCAGCCGTGGCGCACGCGTCTGACGCTGTCGCTGCCGACGCTCGGCACCGTCGATGCCGAACTGACGCTGACCGGCACGCGGCTGACCGCGCGCGTGCAGGCGAGCCCGCGGGGCGCCGCGCGGCTCGCGATGCAGGGGGACGGTTTCCGTCAACGGCTCGCGGCGGCGGGGCTCGAGCTGCAGGGATTGACGATTCGCGAGATCGGCGGCGGTGTGCCTGGTACTACCGCGGCGGGCACCTCGGCGGCGGGTGCGCAGGCCGCGAGCGCGTATGCACGGTCGGCGTCGGCGGCCGTGGCCACGTCGACGGCGTCGGCCTCGGGCGCCGCATCGCGCGACGACTTCAATTGGGATATCTGATGAGCCGCACCCATCGTCGCAGCGCGGCTGCGCTTGTTTATGACGCTAATGGCGGCGAGCCCGCTCCGCGTGTGGTCGCCAAGGGGTATGGGCTGCTCGCCGAGATGATCGTGCAGCGCGCGAAGGAGGCAGGGCTGTATGTGCATGAGGCGCCCGAGATGGTGTCGCTGCTGATGCAAGTCGATCTGGATGCGCGGATTCCACCGCAGCTTTATCAGGCTGTCGCCGAGTTGCTGGCCTGGTTGCATCGGCTCGAGAGTGGGGCTGATGCTGAGACGGGCAATGGCGCTGGCGCGTCGGATGTGGTTGATGTTGTTGCTACTGATGTGCCTGGCGGCGCTAGTGCTGCGGATCACTGAAGGTGTGTGTTTGCCCTTTGGCAGGGCGGGCGCTTTTTTGTCGTTGTTCTTTGCGGTGTTGGCCTTTCCTTGTTGTCTTGTCGGTCTATTAGCGTTGCCCCTGTGCGGGGCGGCACCTACTTTCTTTGCTGCTGCAAAGAAAGTAGGCAAAGAAGACAGCTCAAACCGCCAACTCTTAAGCGGGTCCCTCGGTCCGCATGAGGTAGTGGTGCATCTGGAATCCGTGCTCCCGCACATTCGGCGCCGGTGACAAGGCAGTCATTCTTCCGGCGGCGCTGCGCGCGCCGAATCCCCGTTCCAAAACCACCGGTTGTTTCGGCGCATCGCCGAGGCGCAGCCGAGGGTCCCCGCTGCGCGGGGAAAACCATTGGTTTCCCAGGCAGACCCGTCCGCGACGCACGTAGTGCGGAGTGGGAGGGATGACGGCTTTGTCACGAACGGGGAATGTGCGGCGGCCCGGATTCCAGATGCACCACTACCCCTTCCAAGCCAGGGGACCCGCTTATGAGCTTGCGGTTTGAGCTGTCTTCTTTGCCTACTTTCTTTGCAGCAGCAAAGAAAGTAGGTGCCGCCCCGCACAGGGGCAACGCTAATAGACCGACAAGAAAGCAAGGAAAGGCCAACACCGCAAAGAACAAAGACAAAAAAGGCCTCACCCCGCCCAGGGGCAAAATCAAAACCTCATCATCAACTTCAACACCGCGTTCACGCGTCTACCGTATGGTGGCGAAATCAACCCGCGCGCATTCAAGCGCGCCTGCATGAGCACGGGCTTCATCTTGGAAAAAGTAACGAACCCCTCGTACCCGTGGTACGCCCCCATCCCACTCGCCCCGACCCCGCCGAACGGCAAACTCTCACATGCCAGATGCATCAGCGTCTCGTTAACCGCCATGCCGCCGGCGATCGTTTCATGCGTGACACGTTCAACCGTCCGCGCGTCGTCGGCATAGAGATAAAGCGCCAGCGGCCGCGGCCGCGCATTGATCCACGCGATCGCGTCGTCGAGCGTGTCGTACGGCACGAGCGGCAACAGCGGCCCGAAAATCTCCTCCTGCATCAGCGCGCATCCGTCCGGCGCGCCAGTCACGGCGATCAGAGGAAAGCGCCGGCTCCCGGCATCGGGCGTCGCGTTGGTCAGCGCATGCAATTGCGCGCCCGCAGCCCGCGCTTCGTCGGCGAGACGTTCGAGCCGCTCGAAGTGCCGCGAAGAAATGATCGACGTGTAATCCGGGTTCTGCGCGAAGTCCGGATACATCCTCGCCATCCGCACGCGCGCCCGTTCGATGAACGCCTGCTCCTTGCCGCGCGGCACCAGCACGTAGTCGGGCGCCACACAGGTCTGCCCCGCGTTCAGCGTCTTGCCTGCGATCAGATTGTCGACCGCGTTCTCGAAACGCGCATGCGCGCCGATCAGCGCCGGCGACTTGCCGCCGAGTTCGAGCGTGACCGGCGTCAGATGCTCGGCCGCCGCGCGCATCACTTCGTGACCGACCTTCGTCGAGCCGGTGAACAGCAGATGATCGAACGGCTGCGCGCTGAACGCGGCCGCGAGCGCCGCATCGCCATTGACGACCGCGACGTGAGTGCGCGCGAACGTCTGACCGATCAGCAGCTCGAATAGCGCCGAGGTGCGCGGCGTCAGTTCGGACATCTTGATGATCGCGCGATTGCCGGCCGTCAGCGCGCTGATCAACGGGCCGACCGCGAGCAGCACCGGATAATTCCACGGCACGATGATGCCGACCACGCCGAGCGGCTGCGGCACCACCTTCGCGCGCGCCGGCAGCAGCCACTTGTTGGTGCGGCGGCGCTGCGCTTTCATCCAGCGCTTGCCGTGACGCAGCGCGGCGTCGATCTCTTCCTTCACGAGCAGGAATTCGGCGAGCAGCACTTCTTCCTTCGCGCGATTGCCGAAGTCCGCGTGCACCGCGTCGGCGAGCGCGTCGCGATTGTCGAGCATCAGCTTGCGCAGCGCACGCAGATGCGTCGCGCGCGTGTCCCACGACGGATAGGGCGCGCGCAGATACGCATGACGTTGATCGCGCAACAGTGCTTCGAGCGCGCCGGCGTCCGGCACATCGTTCTTCATGTGAGTCCACTCCCAGATGGATGACCGTGCGCGTCGAGCGCGCTTATATTGGTTTGAGGTTGGGTCGGAGCTGCGAGCGGTGCGCTCGGGGTTTGCGCGCCCGCCGCGTTTACCCGGGAAAGGCGCGCTCGACGATCGCCGCGTGATCGAACGTGGCCGGCAGCGTGCCGTACACGCGGCCGCTTTCGCCGCAGCCGTCGGCGAGACGCGTCGCGATGAACGCGTCGGCGACCCCGGCGGGCGCGTGCTGCGCGAGCAGCGTCGCCTGCGTGATCAGCACGATCTGCTGCGCGATACGTCGCGCCGACGCCTCGCGCGGTTCGGCCGGTCCGTTCAGCGTCGCGGCGAGACGCGCGAGTGCCGCGCCCAACGCCGGATGCGCGCGCGCGACGTCCTGCCAGGCGGCGAACAGCGCTTGCGCGGCATGCGGCTCGCGCTCCATCGCGCGCAGCACGTCGAGGCACATCACGTTGCCCGAGCCTTCCCAGATCGAGTTGACCGGCGCCTCGCGATAGAAGCGCGCCATCGGCCCGGTTTCGACGTAGCCGTTGCCGCCCCAGACTTCCATCGCCTCGCCGGTGAATTCGAGCGCGCGCTTGCAGACCCAGTACTTCGCGGCAGGCGTAACGATGCGCCGCCAGGCGCGTTCGGCCGATGAAGCCGACGACGCGTCGGCGGACTCCTCGAACGCGCGCGCGAGGCGCATGAACAGCACCGTAGCCGCTTCGGATTCGAGCGCGAGATCGGCGAGCACGTTGCGCATCAGCGGCTGCTCGGCAAGGTGCCGGCCGAACGCGCTGCGATGCCGCGCATGATGGACCGCCTGCACGAGCGCGGCGCGCATCAGCGCGGCGCTGCCGATCACGCAGTCGAGCCGCGTGTAGCTCGCCATTTCGATGATGGTCGGCACGCCGCGTCCTTCGTCGCCGATCATCACACCGTACGCGTCGAGAAATTCGACTTCGCTGCTTGCGTTGGAGCGATTGCCGAGCTTGTCCTTCAGACGCTGGATCTGCACCGCGTTCTTGCTGCCGTCCGGCGCGAAGCGCGGCACGAAAAAGCACGACAGCCCCTCGTGCGTGTCGGTGCGCGCGAGCACCAGATGGGCGTCGCACTGCGGCGCCGAGAAGAACCATTTATGACCGACGAGCCGGTAGGCGCCGCCGCGTCCGCCGGCACCGTCGAACGCATGGGCGCGCGTCCGGTTGCTGCGCACGTCGGAGCCGCCCTGTTTCTCGGTCATGCCCATGCCGATCATCGCCGAGCGCTTTTGCGTGAGCGGCACGTCGCGCGGATCGTGCTCGCGTGTGTACAACTGGTCGCGCAGCGTATCGAACAACGTGGATTCGCGCTGCAACACCGGAATGCTCGCGAATGTCATCGTCAGTGGGCACAGCGAGCCGGATTCGATCTGCGCATGCATGAAGTAGCCGGCGCAGCGCGCGGCCATCGCGCCGCTTCGCGGCTCGGCGAACGGAAGCGCGTGTAGCCCTTCGCGGCGCAGCAGCGCGAGCAGTTCATGCCACGCGGGATGGAACTCGAGCGCATCGATGCGCTCGCCGCGCGGACTATGCGTGACCAGCTCCGGCGTATGGCGGTTGGCGAGCTCCGCGAGCGCGAGCGTGTCGGGCGTCGTCAGCGTCGCGCCGTGTCGCAGCAGCGCCTCGCGATGCCAGCTCGCGCCGTCGCGATCGACGGCCGCGCTCAAAGCGGCGTCGCTCGCGAACAGGTTGTAGTCCGCGAGCGGCGGCGCCTGATTCGTCACCTCGTGAGTCTGGCCGAAGCCGTGCCGTTCCATCTGCTGTCTCCGTGCTTTCGCTATTGTGCGCCGCTTCGCCGACGGCATCCCCGATGCGCTTCGTCGCATCTGTTCGAGCGCCGCGCGTGATGCCGCATGCCGGAAGGAGGGCGCGCGTCGCGCCATGTTTGGAAGCCGCGCGCGGGCCGTACGCGCCTTTCATCATAGGGGCGCGTTGCCGCCGGCGTTTAGAGGAATCGTTCTGTCAGGGACCCGCCGCAGCCCCGATACGCTCCCTACAATGCGCAGAAAACACACGTAGACAAGTGTGCACGAGACAGGGTCCGCGAGCAACGCGGCCCATCAGGAGGAGCGCATGCAATACGACTACATCGTCGTCGGTGCGGGCTCGGGCGGCTGCACGCTCGCGAGCCGTCTCGCGGATAGCTGTCCCGACGCGACCATCGCGCTGATCGAGGCCGGTCCGCATACCGGGCGCAATCTATTGGTGAACATGCCGGTCGGCGTCGCGGCCGTGGTGCCGAATAGACTGAAGACCAACTACGGCTACCTGACCACGCCGCAGCCGGGGCTCGCCGGTCGCCAGGGCTATCAGCCGCGCGGACGCGGTTTCGGCGGGTCGAGCGCGATCAACGCGATGATCTACACGCGCGGCCATCCGCTCGATTACGACGAGTGGGCGCGGCTCGGCTGCGACGGCTGGTCGTGGGCCGAGGTGCTGCCGTATTTCCGCCGCGCCGAACACAACGAGCGCGGCGCCGATGCGTGGCATGGCGAGGCCGGTCCGCTGGCCGTGTCCGATCTGCGCTTCAGGAATCCGTTTTCCAGGCGCTTCGTGCAGGCCGCGCTCGAAGCGGGCTACAAAGCGAACGACGACTTCAACGGCGCGGACCAGGAAGGCATCGGCTTCTATCAGGTCACGCAACGTGACGGGCGCCGTTGCAGCGTCGCGCGCGCGTACATCTACGACCGGCCGCGCGCGAACCTGCACACGATGGCCGACGCGACCGTGCTGCGCGTCGTGTTCGACGGCAAGCGCGCGAGCGGCGTCGAAATCGTGCGCGGCGGCCGCACCGAAACGCTCGCGGCGCGCGCCGAGGTCGTGCTCGCCGCTGGGGCGTTCAACTCGCCGCAACTGTTGATGTGCTCGGGCATCGGGCCGGCCGCGCATCTGCGCTCGCTCGGCATCGACGTGCTTCACGATGCGCCCGAGGTCGGCCAGAACCTGATCGATCACATCGATTTCACGATCAACAAACGCGTGAGGTCGATCGAGCCCACCGGTTTCTCGGTGCGCGGCATCGCGCGGATGCTGCCGCAATTCGTGACCTTCATGCGACACGGGCGCGGCATGCTGACGAGCAACGTCGCCGAGGCGGGCGGTTTTCTGAAGAGCCGGCCGACGCTCGCGCGGCCCGATCTGCAACTGCATTTCTGCGCGGCGATCGTCGACGATCACAACCGCCATATGCACTGGGGCCACGGCTATTCGCTGCATGTATGCGTGCTGCGTCCGCATAGCCGCGGCACCGTGACGCTCGCAAGCGCCGATGCGCGTGTCGCGCCACTGATCGATCCGCGCTTTCTGAGCGATGCGCGCGATCTCGATCTGCTCGTCGAGGGCGCGAAGATGGCGCGGCGCATTCTCGGCGCGCCGTCGCTCGCGCTGCACGGCGGCGAGGAGTTGTACACGCGGCCAGGGCAATCGGATGCGGAACTGCGCCAGACGATCGCCGAGCGCGCGGACACGATCTATCACCCGGTCGCGACCTGCCGGATGGGCGGCGACGCGCGCTCGGTCGTCGATCCGCAATTGCGCGTGCGCGGCGTGACGGGGTTGAGGATCGTCGATGCGTCGGTCATGCCGACCCTGATCGGCGGCAACACCAATTCGCCGACGGTGATGATCGGCGAACGGGCGGCGGAGTTGATCGCGACGAGCCGGCGAGAGGGAGCGGGGAGGTCGGCGACGGTGACGCCCCCGAACCCAGGTGACATGCCGGCGCAGGCGGTTTGATCGCCGTTTGCAAGGAGGTCGGCAAACGCGAGCGGCGTGACGCGGCCGGCCGCCGCCCGTCACTCGCCTGAGGGTGGCAGAACTCCTTGCGGCGCTGTGATTCCGTTAAAGCCGATCCCCGGTCCGAGTATGAAATCGTCGCTGACGTGTGTCGGCAGCGTTTCGCGCGCGACGTCGAGCCACGCGCGCGCCGCGTGCGACAGATAACCGTTGCGGCGCCAGCCGATCGCCATCTCCCACGGGATCTCCGGTTCGACGACCGGGCGGCAGGTGAACTGCGCGGGATCGAGCCGCCGGCAATAGGGCGCGGGCAGCAGCGCGATGCCGACGCCGGCCAGCACCAACGCCGCCATGAAGTCCCAATGCGCGCTGCGTCCAACGATCGCGGGCGCAAATCCCGCCGCGCGACACGCGTTCAACACGACGTCGTTCAGCGCGAGGCTTTCGCCGTAAAACACGAACGGCTCATCGGCGAGTTGGGCGAGCGGCACCTCGTTCAACGCATCCCAGCGCGAGCCGGCGCGCGCGACGAGCCACAACAACTCGCGCGACATCGGCAGCACGTCGATGTTGTCGGGGTCGACCGGCTGCAGCACACCGCCCAGTTCCAGTTCACCGTTGATCAGCGCGGCTTCGATCGCGCGCGAGCCCTGCTCGAACAGCTTCAGCTCGATCTTCGGATAGCGCTGGCGGAACGCGGCGATTGCGGGTGTGAAGAGCGCACCGCCCATCGGCGGAATGCCGATTGCCAGTTCACCGCGCCCGAGCGTGTCGAGATCGTTCAGCTCGGCCTGCAGTTGCGCGTGCGCGGCGAGCACGTCCTGGCCGCGCTGATAGACGATCCGGCCCACGTCGGTGAGAACCATCTGGCGGCCGTCGCGCAGCAGCAGCGGCGAGCCGATTTCGTCTTCCAGCGACTTGACCATCTTGCTGATGGTCGGCTGCGTGACGAACATCTGCTCAGCGGCGACGGTGAAGCTTTGCTGACGGACCACTTCGACGAAATAGCGCAGCGCGCGGAGTTCCATGAGCGTGGTCTCCCGAATTCCAGTTTGGAATGATTTCGATGATTGTAAGTCATTTTGTTTATGCCGCGGCGAGCCCCATACTAAGTGCCTTCCACGCCAGCCAGGGAATGCCATGTCCGCGCCAGTTTTCGCCCGTTCCGTGCGTCCCGCCGGTGGCGGCTCAAGTGGGGACGCGGGTGGCTTCGGCCGTGTCGCACGCATCGCCGTGCAAAGCGCCGCGATCGCGGCGCTGTGGATCGGCGCCGATTTCATCGTGCGGCGGCTGCATCTGCCGGTGCCGGGCGGCGTGGTCGGCCTCGTCGTGCTGCTCGCGCTGCTGTTCTGTGGCGGTATCGCGCCTGGCTGGGTCAAGGCCGGCGCGGACTGGCTGCTGTCCGACATGCTGCTGTTCTTCATTCCGGCGGCGGTCGCCGCCGTGCAATACGGCGGCCTGTTCCGCGCGGACGGCTGGCGCCTCGCGCTGGTGGTGATCGCCGGCACCCTGATGGTGATGGTCGCGGTGGCGTTCGCTGTCGATCAGGCCGCGCGCGTCGAACGGCGTTTCGCGCTGCGCCGCGTGCGGGTTGCGCGTAAGGCAGGCAGTCTGTCGCGCGAGCGCCGATGAACCCGCTCCCGTTTGCTTCGCTGTTGGCCGACGACGCCTCGCGCCTGATCGCGGCCGGCTGCCTCGTGTTGACGATCGCGCTGTACTTCGCGTCGAAGGCGCTGTATGCGCGCGTGCGCTCGCCGTGGCTCACGCCGATGCTGACGGTGCCGGCCGCGCTCGTCGCGATCGTCCTACTCGCGCACATTCCGTATTCGCTTTACTTCGAGGACACGCGCTGGCTGATGTGGCTGCTCGGCCCCGCGACGGTCGCGTTCGCCGTGCCGATCTACGAGTACCGCGCACTGTTGAAGCGCCACTGGATCTCGCTGTCCGTCGGCGTGACGGTGGGCATTCTGGTCGGCGTCGGCGGCTCGCTGATGCTCGCGAAGCTGCTGCACCTGTCGCCGGACTTGCAGCGCAGCCTGATGACGCGTTCGGTGTCGACGCCATTCGCGCTCGCGGTGTCCGACAGGATTCACGCGCCGAAGGACCTGACCGCGCTGTTCGTGATCGCGACCGGCGTCTGCGGCATGCTGTTCGGCGAAATCGTGCTCGCGTTCGTGCCGCTGCGTACGCGGCTCGCGCGCGGCGCGCTGTTCGGTGCGGCCGCGCACGGCGTCGGCACCGCGAAGGCACGCGAGCTCGGCAGCGAGGAGGGCGTAGTGTCCAGCCTGACGATGATGATCGCCGGTGTCGCCATGGTGCTGCTCGCGCCGATGCTGGGGCTGCTGCCGATCTGAACCAGCGCGCTGCCGCACCATCCGGCGCACGCCGAAGTCATCTCGATTTGCTACAATCGCCGTTCGTCTTCGAGGAGCGTTGCGACGGGTACCGCGAATCCGCATTCGCCGGCCGCCCGCCAGGCTCGAAGGCTTCAATTGGCAGCATGGAATGCGCATCGCGCGAATCCGAACGCTGCCTCAAACCGCGCTCACGTCACATTTCTAGTCAATTTCTTAGAAAGGAGGGCGTGATGAACGCCGCAGTCATCGATTCCCAGAAGCAGGATTACGTTGTCGCCGACATGTCGCTCGCCGCTTGGGGCCGCAAGGAACTCACGATCGCCGAGACCGAAATGCCCGGCCTCATGCAGACCCGTGAAGAGTACAAGGCGCAGCAGCCGCTGAAGGGCGCGCGCGTCGCCGGCTCGCTGCACATGACGATCCAGACCGGCGTGCTGATCGAGACGCTGACCGCGCTCGGCGCGGACGTACGCTGGGCCTCGTGCAACATCTTCTCGACTCAGGACCATGCCGCCGCCGCGATCGCGCAGGCCGGCACGCCGGTGTTCGCGTTCAAGGGCGAATCGCTCGATGAATACTGGGAGTTCTCGCACCGCATTTTCGAATGGCCGAACGGCGAGTTCGCCAACATGATCCTCGACGACGGCGGCGACGCGACGCTGCTGCTGATCCTCGGTTCGAAGGCCGAAAAAGACCGCTCGGTGATCGCCAGGCCGACCAACGAGGAAGAAGTCGCGCTGTACAAGTCGATCGCCGCGCACCTCGAGATCGACCCGACGTGGTACTCGAAGCGCCTCGCGGCGATCAAGGGCGTCACCGAAGAAACCACCACCGGCGTGCACCGT
Source organism: Paraburkholderia sp. CI3 (assembly GCF_050436505.1). Taxonomy (NCBI): domain Bacteria; kingdom Pseudomonadati; phylum Pseudomonadota; class Betaproteobacteria; order Burkholderiales; family Burkholderiaceae; genus Paraburkholderia; species Paraburkholderia sp. CI3. Next base: position 2,829,985 of record NZ_JBNDMI010000004.1, on the reverse strand, counting down.
CTGTACCAGATGGAAAAGGAAGGCCGCCTGCCGTTCCCGGCCATCAACGTCAACGACTCGGTCACGAAGTCGAAGTTCGACAACCTGTATGGCTGCCGCGAGTCGCTCGTCGACGGCATCAAGCGCGCGACCGACGTGATGATCGCGGGCAAGATCGCGGTCGTGGCCGGTTACGGCGACGTGGGCAAGGGCTGCGCGCAATCGCTGCGCGGTCTGGGCGCGACCGTGTGGGTCACCGAAATCGATCCTATCTGCGCGCTGCAAGCGGCGATGGAAGGCTACCGCGTCGTGACGATGGAGTACGCGGCCGACAAGGCCGACATCTTCGTGACCGCGACCGGCAACTACCACGTGATCAACCACGATCACATGAAGGCGATGCGTCATAACGCGATCGTCTGCAACATCGGCCACTTCGACTCGGAAATCGACGTCGCGTCGACCCGTCAGTACCAGTGGGAAAACATCAAGCCGCAAGTCGACCACATCATTTTCCCCGACGGCAAGCGCGTGATCCTGCTGGCCGAAGGCCGCCTCGTGAACCTCGGCTGCGCGACGGGCCACCCGTCGTTCGTGATGTCGAACTCGTTCACGAACCAGACGCTCGCGCAGATCGAACTGTTCACGCAGGGCGCGAAGTACGAAAACAAGGTGTACGTGCTGCCGAAGCATCTCGACGAGAAGGTCGCGCGTCTGCATCTGGCGCGCATCGGCGCGAACCTGACCGTGCTGTCCGACGCGCAGGCCGGCTACATCGGCGTCGACAGGAACGGTCCGTTCAAGCCGAACCACTACCGCTATTAAGCACGCGGCCGTCCGCGGCTCGATGCGCGCGTTCGCGCGCCCGGCCACGCGGGCGGCGGTAAAAGCTTGACGGTCCGATCTCGGGGCGGCGCGCAATGCGCCGCTTTGTTCGCCAGCGCGGCTTTCCGTTTGCTGGACATCTTCTCCGCACTGGTGCTTACAAGGAGTTCTACATGACCGTGCTGCTGACCTGGCTCATCAACGCGCTCGCGCTGCTGATCATCACCTACATCGTTCCGTCGATCCATATCCGTAGCTTCGGTACCGCGCTGATCGTCGCGATCGTGCTCGGCCTCATCAATACGCTGCTGCGGCCGCTGCTGATCCTGCTGACGCTGCCCGTCACGATCCTCACGCTCGGACTCTTCATTCTGGTCGTCAATGCGCTGTGCTTCTGGCTGTGCGCGTCGCTGCTGAAGGGCTTCGAGGTGTCGGGCTTCTGGTCGGCGTTCTTCGGCTCGATCCTGTACAGCATCGTGTCGTGGCTACTGTCCGCGCTCATTTTCGGCAACCGCAGTCTCGGTTGACCTTTTTGACTATGAATCCGATCGAACTCTCATTCGAATTCTTCCCGCCGAAAACGCAGGAAGGCATCGACAAACTGCGCGCGACGCGCGCGGAACTCGTGTCGCTCAAACCGAAGTTCGTGTCCGTCACGTTCGGCGCCGGCGGCTCGACCCAGCAAGGCACGCTCGATACCGTCGTCGACATGGCGAAGGAAGGGCTCGAGGCGGCGCCGCATCTGTCGTGCATCGGCTCGTCGAAGGACAGCCTGCGTGCGATCCTCAACGAGTACCGCGCGTACGGCATCCGCCATATCGTCGCGCTGCGCGGCGATCTGCCCTCGGGCATGGGCGCGGTCGGCGAGCTGCGCTATGCGTCGGAGCTCGTCAGCTTCATCCGTGCCGAGTTCGGCGACTGGTTCTGGATCGAGGTGGCGGGTTATCCGGAATACCATCCGCAGTCGCGCTCGCCGCGTCACGATCTCGAAAACTTCGCGCACAAGGTGAAAGCCGGCGCGAACTCGGCGATCACGCAGTACTTCTTCAACGCGGACGCGTACTTCCGTTTCGTCGACGATGCGCGCCAGCTCGGCGTCGACGTGCCGATCGTGCCCGGCATCATGCCGATCACGAACTTCTCGCAGCTGATGCGCTTCTCCGAAATGTGCGGCGCCGAAGTGCCGCGCTGGATCGCGCGCCGGCTAGAGAGCTTCGGCGACGACCGCGAGTCGATCCGCGCGTTCGGGCTCGACGTGGTGACGGCTCTGTGTCAACGGCTCCTCGACGCGAAAGTGCCGGGTCTGCACTTCTATACGCTGAACGCGGCCGCGTCGACCAAGGCGATCTGCGAACGGCTCGCCGTGTAATCGCGATGCCCGCGCGGCTGCAACGGCCGCGCGGTCCCCGCCAGTCTGGCATGGGTCGCGAACTTGTCCCAAATAGCGTGGTAAGTCCCTGTTGAAGCGCATTTTTGTGCTGTCTATCATCGAAACGCAGCCAACCCGGCTGCTGTGCGGAGGACGATATGACAGTGACAAGAAAGACTGCGGCACACCGGCTGTTCGCGCTTCACCAGTTCTGCCTGCCGGCTCTCGCCGCGCTCGCGGTCGCCACGAGCGGCCTCGCGCCCGCCGCGTCGCAGGCGGCCACGCTGCCCGACAAGACGCTGGTGTTCTGCTCCGAAGGCAGCCCGGCGGGTTTCGATACCGCGCAATACACGACCAGCGTCGAATTCAGCGCCGGCTCGTACACGGTCTATAACCGGCTCGTCGAATTTGCGCACGGCAGCACGGACATCGAGCCAGGACTCGCCGAAAAGTGGGACGTGTCGCCCGACGGCCTCACCTATACGTTCCATCTGCGCCACGGCGTCAAATTCCAGACCACGTCGTACTTCAAGCCGACCCGCGAATTCAACGCGGACGACGTCGTGTTCACCTACGAACGCATGCTCGATCCCGAGAACCCGTTCCGCAAGGCGTATCCAGTCAATTTCCCGTACTTCAACGACCTCGGTCTCGCGAAGAACATCGCCAAAATCGAGAAGGTCGATCCATACACGGTGCGCTTCACGCTGAAGGAAGTCGACGCGCCGTTCCTGCAGCAGATCGCGATGCCGTTCGCGTCGATCCTGTCAGCTGAATACACGGATCAGCTGCTGAAGGCGGGCAAGGCGTCCGACATCAACCAGTACCCGGTCGGCACCGGTCCGTTCATCTTCCGCAGCTATACGAAGGACGACACGATCCGCTTCGACGGCAATCCCGACTACTGGAAGCCGGGCGTCGCGAAGCTCGGCAAGCTGATCTTCGCGATCACGGTCGATCCGGCCGTGCGCCTGCAAAAGTTGAAGCGCGGCGAATGCCAGGTGATGTCCTATCCGCGCCCGGCCGACATCCCCACCGTGAAGGCCGATGCGTCGCTCGCGATGCCAAGCGAAGTGGGCTTCAACCTCGGCTATATCGCGTACAACACGACCAAAAAGCCGCTCGACAACGTGCTCGTGCGCCGCGCGCTCGACATGTCGGTCAACAAGAAGGCGATCATCGAAGCAGTCTACCAGGGCGCGGGCCAGGCAGCGACCAATCCGATGCCGCCGACGCAATGGGGTTACGACAAGAACCTGAAGGACGCGCCCTACGACGTCGACAAAGCGAAAGCGCTGCTGAAGCAGGCGGGCTACCCCGACGGCTTCGAGCTGACGCTGTGGGCGATGCCGGTACAGCGCCCATATAACCCGAATGCACGCCTGATGGCCGAAATGCTGCAGGCGGACTGGGCGAAGATCGGCGTCAAGGTGAATATCGTCACGTACGAATGGGGCGAGTACATTCGCCGCGCGCACGCCGGCGAGCATCAGGCGATGCTGATCGGCTGGACGGGTGACTACGGCGACCCTGACAACTGGCTCGGCGTGTTGCTCGGCTGCGACGCGGTCAACGGCAGCAACTTCTCGAAGTGGTGCTACAAGCCTTACGACGATCTGATCAAGCAGGGCCGCAGCACCACCAACATGGCCGATCGCACCAAGGCTTATACGCAGGCGCAGGAGATCTTCAAGGACCAGGTGCCGTTCACGCCGATCGCGCATTCGACCGTCTATCAGCCGATCAGCAAGAACGTGACAGGCTTCAAGATCGATCCGTTCGGGCCGACGCAATTCCTGGAAGTTGGGGTGAAATAAGCGGGCGCGGCGCGCTTTTTTGCGCCGCATTCGTCGCCGGGCGGCTCGAATGAGCCCGCCCGGCCCGTGACAAAACCGTGGTCAAACGTTTGCACGAAGTGTTTCCTGTCGTCAACAGAGGGATTTTGCTCCGCTTGGTAGCCGGCCCAAGCTCAAGTAATATCCCGCTACGCCGGCGCAAGCCGGCCCCGAACCTGGAGGAAACATGAAGCAAAACAATCTGTTGCGCGTCGCGCGTAGGTCCACGCTCGTCGCTGCCGCAGCGGCATCCCTGCTTGGCGTCACGAGCGCGCAGGCCGCTGGGATCCCGAACAAAACCCTCGTTTACTGCTCGGAAGGCAGTCCCGCGGGTTTCGATCCGGCCCAATACACGACGGGCGTCGACTTCACGGCCAACACGTTCACCGTCTATAACCGCCTCGTCGAGTTCGAACGCGGCGGCACCAAGGTCGAGCCCGGCCTCGCGGAGAAGTGGGACGTGTCGCCCGATGGCAAGACCTACACGTTCCATCTGCGTCATGGCGTGAAGTTCCAGACCACCTCGTTCTTCAAGCCGACGCGCGAATTCAACGCGGACGACGTGGTCTTCTCGTTCCAGCGCATGCTCGACCCGAACCAGCCGTTCCGCAAGGCGTATCCGGTGCAGTTCCCGTACTTCACCGACATGGGCCTCGACAAGCTGATCACGAGCGTCGAGAAAGTCGACCCGTACACGGTCAAGTTCACGCTGAAGGAAGTCAACGCGCCGTTCATCCAGAATCTGGCGATGGAATACGCGTCGATCCTGTCGGCTGAATATGCGGATCAGCTGCTCAAGGCAGGCAAGGCCGCCGACATCAACCAGTACCCGGTCGGCACCGGTCCGTTCATCTTCCGCAGCTACACGAAGGACGCGACGATCCGCTTCGACGGCAACCCGGACTACTGGAAGCCGGGCGCGGTGAAAATCTCGAAGCTGATCTTCTCGATCACGCCGGATGCCGGCGTGCGCGTGCAGAAGATCAAGCGCGACGAATGCCAGGTGATGAGCTATCCGCGCCCCGCCGACATCGCGCCGCTGAAGGCCGAGCCGAACATCGACATGCCGTCGCAGCCGGGCTTCAACCTCGGCTATCTCGCGTACAACGTGACGCACAAGCCGGTCGACAAGCTTGAAGTGCGTCAGGCGCTCGACATGGCGATCAACAAGAAGGCGATCATCGACTCGGTCTACCAGGGCGCGGGCCAGTTGGCCACGAACCCGATGCCGCCGACGCAATGGTCGTACGTCAAGAACCTGCCGGCCGCCTCGTACGATCCGGCCAAGGCGAAGGATCTGCTGACGAAGGCGGGCTACCCGAACGGTTTCGACCTCACGCTGTGGGCGATGCCGGTGCAGCGCGCGTACAACCCGAACGCGCGTCTGATGGCGGAAATGATCCAGGCGGACTGGGCGAAGATCGGCGTGAAGGCGAAGATCGTCACGTACGAATGGGGTGAGTACATCAAGCGCGCGCACGCGGGCGAAGACGACACGATGCTGATCGGCTGGACCGGCGACAACGGCGATCCGGACAACTGGCTCGGCACGCTGCTCGGCTGCGAGGCGATCAACGGCAACAACTTCTCGAAGTGGTGCTACAAGCCGTTCGACGATCTGATCCAGAAGGGCCGCACGACTTCGGACGTGGCGACGCGCACGAAGATCTACGGCGAAGCGCAATATATTTTCGCGCAGCAACTGCCGTTCTCGCCGATCGCGCACTCGACCGTCTATCAGCCGGTCAGCAAGAAGGTGGTCGACATGCGCATCGAACCGCTCGGCTACGCGCGCTTCGACGGCGTCAGCGTCAAGTAATCGTAAAGTTCGCGCAGTAGGCCGCAGTACAGTACGCCGCAACACAGTACACTTTTCGCACGGTTAGAAAACTGGTCGAAATGGTCCGGCGACCGGGGTCACGAGCCCTCGTCGCCGGTTGCGTTTTTTCATCACCAGTACCATGGGAGCGAACCATGTTCCGCTTCGTTTTGCGCCGCATCGGCATGGTGATACCGACGTTCATCGGCATCACGATCCTCGCGTTCGCGCTGATTCACCTGATCCCGGGCGACCCCATCGAAGTGATGATGGGCGAGCGCGGCGTCGATCCGGCCATGCATGCGGCCGCGATGCACCGCCTCGGGCTCGACGAGCCCTTGCCATTGCAGTACTTCCACTACATCGTCCGTGCCGTGCACGGCGACCTCGGCACTTCGATCATCACCAACACGAGCGTGATGGGCGAATTCCTCGCGCGCTTTCCCGCCACCGTCGAACTGTCGTTCTGCGCGATGCTGTTTGCGTTGATCGTCGGCCTGCCGGCGGGCGTGTTCGCGGCGCTGAGGCGCGGCACGGTGGTCGATCACGGCGTGATGGGCACCGCCCTGACCGGCTACTCGATGCCGATCTTCTGGTGGGGCTTGATCCTCATCATGGTGTTCTCGGTCAAGCTCGGCTTGACGCCGGTGTCGGGCCGCATCGCGGTCGAATACGACATTCCGCACGTGACCGGCTTCATGCTGATCGACTCGCTGATGTCCACCGACGAAGGCGCGTTCAAATCCGCACTCAGTCACCTGATCCTGCCCGCGATCGTGCTCGGCACGATTCCGCTCGCGGTCGTCGCGCGCATGACGCGCTCGTCGATGCTCGAAGTGCTGCGCGAGGACTACATCCGCACCGCGCGCGCGAAGGGGCTGTCGCCGGGACGCGTGATCGTCGTGCATGCGCTGCGCAATGCGCTGATTCCGGTCGTCACCGTGATCGGCCTGCAGGTCGGCACACTGCTTGCGGGCGCGGTGCTGACCGAAACGCTGTTTTCATGGCCGGGCATCGGCAAGTGGCTGATCGACGCGATCGGCCGGCGCGATTATCCGGTCGTGCAGGGCGGTATCCTGTTGATCGCCACGCTGGTGATCGTCGTGAACCTCGTCGTCGATCTGCTGTACGGCGTGCTCAACCCGCGCATTCGCCATACGAGGTAAATCACGATGGCTGACATTCAAAACACCGTCCCCCAAGCGGTTACCCCGCCGAGCGGCCGCGGCATCGCGGCACGCGAATTCTGGGCGAACTTCTCGCGCAACCGCGGTGCGGTCGGCGCGGGCATCATCGTGCTGGTGCTGGTCTTCATCGCGATCTTCGCGCCGCTGATCGCGCCGCACAGCCCGATCGAGCAATACCGCGACTCCGTGAAGATCCCGCCGGCGTGGCTCGACGGCGGCAACTGGAAGTTCATTCTCGGCACCGACGAAGCGGGCCGCGACATCCTTTCGCGTCTGATGTACGGCGCGCGGCTGTCGTTCTGGATCGGCTTCGTCTCGGTGGTCCTCGCGCTGATTCCGGGCGTCGTGCTCGGCCTCGTCGCCGCGTTCTTCGAGAAATGGGCCGACACGCCGATCATGCGCATCATGGACGTGCTGCTCGCGCTGCCGTCGCTGCTGCTTGCGGTCGCAGTGGTCGCGATCATCGGTCCGGGTCTCGTCAACACGATGCTCGCGATCGCGATCGTCGCGCTGCCGGGCTATGTGCGTCTGACGCGCGCGTCCGCCCAGGGCGAGTTGCAGAAGGAGTATGTGACCGCTTCACGCGTCGCGGGTGCGAGCACGTTGCGGCTGATGTTCTCGCAGGTGCTGCCGAACTGCACCGCGCCGCTGATCGTGCAGGCAACCCTTGGCTTTTCGTCGGCGATTCTCGATGCCGCCGCGCTCGGCTTCCTCGGCCTCGGCGTGCAGCCGCCGTTGGCGGAGTGGGGCGCGATGCTCGCGTCGGCGCGCGATTACATCGACAGCGCATGGTGGATCGTCACGATGCCCGGCCTGTCCATCCTGATCTCGGTGCTTGCGATCAACCTGCTCGGCGACGGGCTGCGTGACGCGCTCGACCCCAAACTGAAACGGATGGCCTGACCATGAGCAATCTACTGACCATCCGCAATCTCGCGGTCAACTTCGGCGGTCTGCCGGCGGTCGACCGCATCAATCTCGACGTTGCGGCCGGTGAAGTGGTCGGCGTGGTGGGCGAATCGGGCTCGGGCAAGAGCGTGACGATGATGGCGCTGATGGGCCTGATCGACGCGCCCGGCAAGGTCACCGCCGACGAAATCACGTTCGACGGCAAGAACCTGCTGAAGGCCTCCGCGAGGGAACGCCGCAAGATCATCGGCAAGGACATCGCGATGGTGTTCCAGGACGCGCTGACGAGCCTGAACCCGAGCTACACGGTCGGCTATCAGATCAAGGAAGTGCTGAAGCTGCACGAGGGCCTGCGCGGCAGCGCGCTAGACAAACGCGCGCTCGAACTGCTCGATCAGGTCGGCATTCCGGACGCGAAGAACCGTATCGGCTCGTTTCCGCATCAGATGTCGGGCGGCATGAACCAGCGCGTGATGATCGCGATGGCGATCGCCTGCAACCCGAAGCTGCTGATCGCCGACGAGCCGACCACCGCGCTCGACGTGACGATCCAGGCGCAGATCATGGAATTGCTGATGCGCCTGCAGAAGGAACGCGGCATGGCGCTCGTGCTGATTTCGCACGATCTGGCCGTGGTGTCCGAGGTCGCGCAGCGCGTCGCCGTGATGTATGCGGGCGAGGTGATCGAGACGAACAAGGTGCCGGACATCTTCGCCGCGCCTCATCATCCGTACACGGAAGCGCTGTTGGCCGCGATTCCCGAGCACAACGTCGGCGCGGTGCGGCTCGCGGCGCTGCCGGGCATGGTGCCGGGCCGCGACGACCGGCCCAGGGGTTGCCTGTTCGCGCCGCGCTGCAAGTATGTGGTCGACGACTGCATGAAGGCCCGCCCCGCGCTCGCGCCGCTGCCCGCGCACGCCGAGCTCACGCGCGTGCGTTGCATCAAGCCGCTGAACCTCGAGAAGGACGCCAACGTTCACACGCAAGGAGGCGCCCGATGAGCGCAGTACCCGAAACCCGTCGCCAGTCGGATCGTACTGGCGATCACGTGCTCGTCGCCGACCAGCTCGCGCGCTACTACACGGTCAAGCGCGGCATGTTCGCGCACGGCACGGTGAAGGCGCTGAACGGCGTGTCGTTCGCGCTCGACCGCGGCAAGACGCTGGCGGTAGTCGGCGAGTCCGGCTGCGGCAAGTCGACGCTCGCGCGTCAGCTGACGATGATCGAAACGCCGAGCGCGGGCCGCCTGCTGATCGACGGCGAGGACGTGGCCGGCGCGAATCACGAGAAGATCGCGGCGCTCAGGCGCCGCGTGCAGATGGTGTTCCAGAACCCGTTTGCGTCGCTCAATCCGCGCAAGACCGTCGAGCAGACGCTCGGCGAACCGCTCGCGATCAACACGCAGATGAGCGCGACCGAGCGCGCCGAGCGCATCGCGCAGATGATGCGCACGGTCGGCCTGCGGCCCGAGCACGCGAAGCGCTATCCGCACATGTTCTCCGGCGGCCAGCGTCAGCGTGTCGCGATCGCGCGCGCGATGATCCTCGATCCGCAGATCGTGGTCGCCGACGAACCGGTCTCGGCGCTCGACGTCTCGATCCAGGCGCAGATCCTGAACCTGTTCATGGACCTGCAGGACGAGTTCAAGACGAGCTACGTGTTCATCTCGCACAACCTGTCGGTGGTCGAGCATATCGCCGACGACGTGATGGTCATGTACTTCGGCGGCGTCGCTGAACTCGGCGACAAGCAGCGCATCTTCTCGAAGCCGCGCCATCCGTACACGCGCGCGCTGATGTCGGCGACCCCGTCGATCTTCGAGGCCGACCGCACGATCAAGATCAAGCTGCAAGGCGAAATGCCGTCGCCGCTGAATCCGCCGTCGGGCTGCACGTTCCATCAGCGCTGCCCGTACGTGATCGACCGCTGCCGCAGCGAGGAGCCGAAGCTGCGAGAAGTGGATGGCCGCCTGGTCTCCTGTCACCGCGCTGAAGAGGTGGGGGACGTGGATGCCTGATGTGGTGGCGGCGCGTCGTCTTGCGCGCCGCTTGTGTGAGGGCGGCTGGATAGCCGCCTTCGCGCGGCGCCGCGGGGCGCGTGCGCTGGGAGGCGCCGCGCCCTGCGGCGCATTTGCTGGAAGGTTCGCCGGCAAGTTTTTTCGCACGTTTCTCTGCGCGTTTGTTCATGCGCTGGCGCGCGCCTTTTTCTCCGTATTTCTTCCCGCGTCGCTGTCCGCTTTATTTCGCGTAGGCTGCGCGCTGTCGGTCGGCGCGGCCGTACCCTGCATCGCTCACGCGGCCGGCGCGGCGGCCAGGGCGCCAGCCCAGGCGGCCCGTCCTGCCGTCACGGTGCCAAGCCCGCCACCGCCGTCGATTGCGCCGCCCCCGGTCCCCGGCACCACGGCGAGCGGCCCGGTGCGCCAGCAACCGGCGCGCACGCCGTTCTATGTCGCGACGCGCGGCAGTACGACGATCTACGTGCTCGGCACGCTGCACGTCGGCGATCCCGCCGACTATCCGGCGGGGCAGCCGTTCCGCGCGCCGATCCTCGCGGCGCTCGCCGCGTCGCCGACGCTCGCGCTCGAACTGTCGCCCGACGAGCTGCTGGTGTCGCAGGACGACGTGTCGAAGTACGGCGTGTGCAAGCACGACTGCCTGCCGGGTCTGCTGCCCGAGCCGCTGTGGCACAAGCTCGCGTTGCGGCTGCGCGGCAACCCGGCCGCGCTCGATGCGATCAAAAAGATGCGGCCGTGGCTCGCGTCGCTGGTGGTCGAGACCTACGACTCGCTGTCTGCGGGTCTGCAAACGGAATACGGCACCGAAGCGCAATTGCAGAACGTCTATCTGAAGACGCGCGGCAAGATCGTCGGACTCGAAACGCTCGCGCAACAGATGCGCGCGTTCACCGGACTGTCGGCCGCGCAGCAGCGGGAGATGCTCGCGCAGGATCTGGTGCAGACGCCCGCGCAGAACGTCGAGGACGTGCGCACGCTGCACCGGCTGTGGCGGGTCGGCGATGCCGATGCGATCGCCGCGTGGCAGGCTGCCAAATCGGAAAAGCTCGCGCGCGACCCGCGCGTCTCCAATTCGATCGACAACCGGATCGTCTACGAGCGCAATCGCCGCTTCGTCGCGAGAATGTTGCAGCTCGCCGCGCCGAACAAGCCGCTGTTCGTCGCGATCGGCGCGCTGCATCTGGGTGGGCCGAAGGGCGTGCTGCAGCTGTTGCGGCAGCACGGCTTCGTGGTTGAGGCGGGTTGAGTCGGTTCGAGACTGCGGCCGTAGCGGCGGGATCAATCAGAAGGCAACTGCAGACCACCGTATAGCGCGATCGCCGTGCTGAGCCAGGCCATCGCGATCAGCGCCGTGAATCTCTGGCGCATTTCTCGGCGGAGTCCGAGTCGTGTTGCATCCTGTGCCTGTTAGCTTCGTCAGAACTTTTTTCGCAAGCGACTAACAGGAAGGAGATCCAAGGATGGAACAGGACATCTTTATCAAGATCGATGGTATCGATGGCGAATCGCAGGACGCGGCTCATCTCAACGAGATCGATGTAATCGGATGGCGCTGGCAAGTTACACAACCGACCGGGATGCTCGCCGGTTCAAGCCGACATGTCCCAACTGCCACTGTCTCCGACCTTGAATTTACTCATCTGATGGACCGTGCCAGTCCGAATCTGGCGAAATACTGCTTCTCCGGAGAGCATATCTCCGAAGCGAAACTTGCGGTGCGAAGGACCGGCGGCGTTCCTCGCGGTAAGCGCTGGCGCCATCTCCGCAGGCGAGTACTACATCGTCGATAGGGAAAGTGGGGGGCATTTCGGTTGGCTCTGGGATGCTGCCAAAGACTTATTGGCGGACACGCACCGCGCGGAATGGTTTGCTCTGTACCGCAATGATCAACACATTGATGATTGGACGTTCGTAGACGGTGTGCGACGCGGTAGCTTTCGGTTGCACCCGGTAGGACGATCCGGAGAAAGCGACGGTTGTATTACGCTTTCGTCCCGCGAGCAATTCAAGGCGCTGCGGTCATACCTGAAAGCACAGCCGCCCGCGTTCATTCCCGGAACGATGACCAGATACTACGGCACGATCAACGTGAAATGAAAAAGGCGCTGATTGGTATTGCGCTCGCACTGGCGCTGACGCTTCCCATCGCAGTGGGAATTGCCCGCATGCCGGGTATTGATGAATGGTTTGCGAGCGGCGCGGGCTCTGAGTTTTTTGCTCCGCTTTTCAAGGTGCTGGATTCGGTTGGCGGAGAAAACAACACGGACATCATCGTCGCAACATTGCTCGTTGTCAGTTTTCTGGTCTCCTTGATATTGGCCGTCGCTCTGTTAGCGATCGTTAGTCATTTGCGTCGGCCGCGCCACCGTTGATTGGACAGCAGCAGCTTTCGGACGACGAGGTACTGCGTCAGATGGCCAGCACCTCGTCAATATGAAAGGAACCGCCGGATCGGATCGGCGTGCGGTGTGATCGACGGTGATGCGAACGCTCACACGCGCGCGGCGGCCGCCGCATGCACTTCGATGCCTGCGTCGGCGAGCGCGCCGCGAATGCGTCGCGCGAACGCCAGCGCATGCGGGCCGTCGCCGTGCAGGCAGATGGTCTGCGCGTTCAACGGCACCCACTGTCCATCGACGGCTTTCACGCGCTGCTCGCGGATCATCACGAGCGTGCGCGCGAGCACTTCGTCCTCGTCGTCGAGCAGCGCGCCCGGCTCCTTGCGCGGCACGAGCGAGCCGTCGGCGCGATAGCCGCGGTCGGCGAACACTTCCTCGATCGCGGTCAGGCCCGCGTTGCGCGCGGCGCTCACGAGCCCGCTGTTGGCGAGCGCGAACACCACCACGGACGGATCGAAATCGTGCACCGCGGAGACTATCGCGTCAGCGATCTTCGCGTCGCGTGCGGCCTGGTTGTACAGTGCGCCGTGCGGCTTCACGTGCGCGATGCGCCCGCCCTCGGCCTGCGCGATCGCCGACAGCGCGCCGAGCTGATACAGCACGCCCGCATAGATCTCGCCCGCCGGCAGATCCATTTCCTTGCGGCCGAAATTCTCGGGATCGTTGAAGCTCGGATGCGCGCCGATCGACACGCCTTTCTGCACGGCCCAGCGCACGCAGTCGCGCATCGCGTTGGGGCTGCCCGCATGCCAGCCGCATGCGATGTTGGCCGAGCTCACGAGGGCGAGCAGCGCCTCGTCGGAGCCGCAGCCTTCGCCGAGATCGGCGTTCAGATCGATTTCCATGGGGATTCCTTTACTTAGTGTCACAGCGCCGCGAGCGCCACCCGGCGCGCGCAACGCTCTTCATGCATCGCGATCGCGGCATCGATCTGCCGCAGATACGTGCGTTCTTCCAGCAAAGCCTGGCGCGCTTCGTAGGGCGTCGTCGGGATGAAACGGACAGCACCGTTCAGGCGCACCTGCGCGAGCTTCCACAGATCGGCCTGTATCACCGCGCCGATCTTCGGATAGCCGCCGGTGGTCTGCGCGTCGCTCATCAGCACGATCGGCTGACCGTTCGGGGGCACCTGGACCGTACCGGGCAGCACCGCGTGCGACAGCAGGTCAGTCTTGTGCGTGCGCTTCAGCTCGGTACCGGCAAGGCGATAGCCCATGCGGTTGCTGTTCGGCGTCACGAGCCAGTCGTCGGACCAGAACGACTGCTGTGCATCCGCGGTGAAGCTGTCGTATTCGGGGCCGCGCAGCACGCGGATCGGTATGGCCCACGGCACGCCCGACGGATGACGACCGCGCCGCAGCGGCTCGTTGACCAGCACGAACTTGCACCAGGCGGGCGCCTTCACGCCGAACTCGGGCGCCTCGGGCGTGAAGCCGAGGTGGCCGCGCTGCTGCGGCGCGCCGACCGGCAGACGGTCGCCGTCGTTGAGCGCGCGGCCGCCGAGTCCGCCGAAATGGCCGGCGAGGTCGGTGCTGCGCGAGCCGAGCATCGGCAGCACGTCGATGCCGCCCGCCACGCAGACATAGCCGCGCATGCCGCGCTTCGCCGCGTGCAGCACGAGCTCCTGGCCGGCCTGCACGGGCAGACTCCAAAACGAATAGACGGGTTTGCCGTCGAGCGTCGCGCCGAACTCGGTGCCGGTGATCGCGACGCGCGTCGCGCGTAAAAAGCGCAGCACGGTCGGGCCGAAGGTGATTTCGAGGCCGGCCGCGTCGGGGCGGTTGCCGACCAGCCGGTTGCCGACTTCGAGCGACAGCCGGTCGAGCGCCCCCCCCATCGCGACGCCGAGATGCCGATAGCCGTGGCGGCCAAGGTCCTGGATCGTGGTCTGGAGACCCGCGCGGATCACGTCGATCATGCGTGCATCCCCGCGATCGTGAAGCGCACCCGGTCGCCGGGCTGCAGCAGCGTGGGCGGACGGCGCGCCGGATCGAACAGCGGCACCTCGGTGCGGCCGATCAGCTGCCAGCCGCCCGGCGACACCGCCGGATAGATGCCAGTCTGCTCGCCGCCGATGCCGACCGAGCCCGCCGGCACCTCGAGCCGCGGCGACGCGCGGCGCGGCGTGTACAGCGCGGTGTCGAGCCCACCCATATAGGCGAAGCCGGGCTGGAAGCCGAGAAAGAACACCACGTAGGCGCCGCCCGCATGACGTTCGACGACCTCGCGCGCGCTCAAGCCCGTATGTTCGGCGACCGCCCGCAGATCGGGGCCGAATGCGCCGCCGTACTGCACTGCAATCTCGACGTCGCGCCCGGGCGCGACGGCTTTGGCCGCTGCGTTCCAGGCCGTCAGCAACTGCTCGCCGAGCGCGTCGGCGTCGGTCGAGAGCGGGTCGAACACGAGCGTCAGATTGTTCATGCCGGGCACGACTTCGAGCACCTGCGGCCAGTCGCGCGCGGCTTCGGCCGCAGCCCACACGCGCTGCTGGCACTCCAGCGTGGCGGGCGGCGGCGCTTCGCAGACGAGCGCGGCATCGCCGAGGGGAAAAATTCGTGGTTGGCTCATGACTGGGCGGCCCGGATCGAGTCGGAGGATGAGGCGGACAGCGCGGTGCGTTGGCGCATGCCCGGCACGGAGTCGGCGACGTTTGGAGCGTACATTATCAATAAAATATCGACGATTTACCAATAAGCGTTTTTGCCAGGCTCGTCGGCGGCGAGCATCGTCGTACACTTGCGACACTTTTCCAGCCCATTTTCGTCACGGGAACCTCGTATGACGCGTCATCCCACCAAGATCGTTTCGTCGGAACATCTCGTCTCCGAGAGCAGCGCGGAACTCTCGGAACTCGAATACGCGCTGATCATGGCGGGCAATGCGTTCAACCGCTGGATGGTGCGCTGCATGTCGGCGGCGGGCGACAAGGACATGACCGCGATCGAAGTGTCGCTGCTGCATCACGTGAGCCATCGCGAACGCCGCAAGAAGCTCGCGGACATC
The DNA here is from genome assembly GCF_050436505.1 of Paraburkholderia sp. CI3. Classification (NCBI taxonomy): domain Bacteria; kingdom Pseudomonadati; phylum Pseudomonadota; class Betaproteobacteria; order Burkholderiales; family Burkholderiaceae; genus Paraburkholderia; species Paraburkholderia sp. CI3. Next base: position 2,814,646 of record NZ_JBNDMI010000004.1, on the reverse strand, counting down.
TGCTTCGTGCTGAACATCGAGGACACGCACGTCGCGACGTACGCGTTGAAAAAGCTCGTAGCTAGAGGGTACGTAAAAAGCGAAAAGACCGGCAAGGAAGTGTTCTTTTCCGCAACCGACGCGGGCCGCGAACTATGCCTGAAGTATCGCGAGGTGCGCGAAAACTGCCTGATCTCGACGCTCAAGGAAAGCGGCCTGACCAACCAGCAGATCGGCGAGGCCGCGCAGTTGATGCGCAATGCGTCGGGCCTGTACGACACGGCGGCGCGCGCGGCGGCTTCGCTGTAACGACGAAGCACCGCGCAAGCGCCGGCGCGTCACACGCCGCGCATCGCGCGTTCAGCCCGGCAGCGCCGGATGAAACCCCGCCTCTGTGACGATCAGATCGAGCGCAATGTCATGCGCCTCGCGTTCCAGCGTGTCGGTGCGGCACGCTTCGTAGGCGATGCCGACCGTGATCGGCTTGTGCGCCGCCGGCCAGCCGGCCAGCGTGCGGTCGTAATAGCCGCCGCCGTAGCCGAGGCGGTAGCCGTCCGAGTCGAAACCCACGCAGGGCACGAACAGCAGCTCGGGCAGCACCACGCGCCCCGAGGTGGGCTCGGCAATCTTGTGATGGCCGATTTTCATCGGCGTCGCGGGCGTCCAGGCATGGAATTCGAGCGCCATGCCACGTTCTTTAATGATTGGCAGACTGGCTTCGTGGTGCGAGTCCGCGGCAAGCCAGATCGAAATCGCCCCGCGCGCGTCGAACTCGCCGGCAAGCGGCCAGTAGAATCCGGCGCTGCGTACCGCGTAGTGCTTCAGCGCGTCGAGCATCCGACGCCCGAGCGCGGCATTCTTCGCCGGCTCGGAAGCCGCTTGCAGACGGCTTTCCAGCAACATCCGGCGCAGCGCCTTTTTCGTTGCCGGGACAGGGTTGCATGCTATGCTTGGGTCCAATTCGCGCTCCAGAAACAACGATGTCAAAACGCCTTTTTCGAGTATATCGCGCGGCCAGTATCGCGCTTGCCGCAGCGGCACTCGTGGCCTGCAGCACTGCCTCGGCCGTCAAGCCCCTTCCGATCTCGCAACTCACGAACGACGACCAGATTTTCGTCCAGCTTCGCGAAGCCTCGCGTACTAACGACGCGGCGCGCGCAGCCCAACTCGCGAGCATGATCCCGGATTATCCGGCGCCCTCGTATCTGGAGTACTTCCAGATCAAGCCGCAGCTGTTCGATTCGACCGGCCATGCGCGCATCGACGCGCCGGACGCGCCCGTGCTCGCGTTCCTGCAGAAGTACGACGGCCAGGCGATCGCCGATCGCATGCGCAACGACTACCTGACGGTGCTCGGCACGCGTCACGACTGGCGCAACTTCGACCAGCAGTACGCGAAGTTCGTGCTCGACGACGACACTCAGGTCAAGTGCTACGCGCTCGAATCGCGCGCGTCGCGCGGCGAGAACGTCGCGGACGCGGCGCGCGCGCTGCTCGTCGAGCCGAAGTGGTACGGCGACGGCTGCGTCGATCTGATCACGGTGCTCGGCGTGAACCACCAGTTCAGCGCCGACGACATCTGGGCGCAAATTCGTCTCGCGTACGAGCAGAACTACACGAGCACCGGCAGCAAGCTCGTCGACGCGCTCGGCGACCAGCCGCCCGACCCGGTGCTGTTCAGCCAGGCGACCAATGCGCCGCCGCTATTGCTCGCGCGCGGCGTCGGACCGGATGCGCAATCGCACCAGCTGGCGCTGCTCGCCATCACGCGCATGGCGCGCAACGATCCGGCCATGGCCGCGGCCACGTTCGCGTCGGTCGCGCCGTCGCTGAATTCGCCGGAGCGCGCGATCGGCTGGGGCACGATCGGCTATCAGGGCGCGCTCAAGCAGATGCCTGGCGCGGTCGACTGGTTCCGGCTGTCGGCCAACGCGCCGCTGTCGAATCCCGCGTATGAATGGCGCACACGCAGCGCGCTGCTCGCAGGCGACTGGAACATGGTGCGCTGGTCGATCGAGCAGATGCCCGAGTCGCTGCGCAAGCAATCATCGTGGGTGTACTGGCACGCGCGCGCGCTGAAGCAGGCCGGCGACACGGCCACGGCCAGTCAGGAATTCCAGTCGATCGCGTCGAACTTCAACTTCTACGGCCAGCTCGCGCTCGAAGAGCTCGGCCAGAAGATCACCGTGCCGCCAAAAACCACCGTGACCGACGCAGAAGTGCAGCAAGCCGGCACCACGCCGGGCTTCGATCTCGCGCAGCGCTTCTATGGGCTGAATCTGCGGCTCGAAGGCAATCGCGAGTGGAACTGGCCGTTGCGCAACATGTCCGACCGGCAACTGCTCGCCGCCGCCGAGTACGCGCGCCGCATCGAGCTGTACGACCGCACCGTCAACACCGCGGACCGCACGAAGAGCGAGCACGATTTTTCGCTGCGCTATCTATCGCCGTTCCGCAACATCGTCGAGCAGGACGCGCAGTCGAGCGGGCTCGACGTCGAGTGGGCGTACGGGCTGATTCGCCAGGAGTCGCGCTTCATCATCAACGCGCGCTCTGGCGTCGGCGCGGGCGGACTGATGCAGCTGATGCCCGCCACCGCGCAACTGGTCGCGAAGAAGATCGGTCTGGGACCGGTGTCGCGCGAGCAGATGAACGACATCGACACCAACATCCTGCTCGGCACGAACTACCTGGCGATGATCTACAATCAGTTCGACGGGTCCGCCGTGCTGGCCACCGCTGGCTACAACGCAGGTCCGGGCCGTCCGCGCAACTGGCGGCAGTCGCTGCAGCGCCCGGTCGAAGGCGCGGTCTTCGCCGAGGCGATTCCGTTTCAGGAAACTCGCGACTACGTGAAAAATGTGTTGTCCAACACGGTCTACTACGCGGCATTGTTCGAAGGCCGTCCGCAATCGCTGAAGGCGCGCCTGGGTTACATCGCACCGTAAGCGCCTTGGCGCCGCAATCTCGCTTCGAGGTTGCGGCGCGCTTCGCCAGCCGTTGCCGCGGCTTCCGTCAGGGAGTCGAAAAATGCGACATCAAGCCATCGCGGTCATCGGCGGTTCAGGGTTCATCGGCAGCTACCTCGTCAACGCGCTCGTCGAGATGGGCAAGGACGTGCGCGTCGCCACACGGCGACGCTACAACGCGCGACATCTGACCATGCTGCCGATCGACGTGCTCGAAACCGACGTGTTCGATCCGGTGCAACTCGCGCGCTTCGTCGAGGGCGCGGATTGCGTAATCAATCTCGTCGGTATCCTGAACTGCAAACGCGGCAAGCCCTATGGGCGGGAGTTCGCGCATGCGCACGTCGAGCTGCCGACGCGCATCGTCGCCGCCTGCGAAGGCAAGGGCGTGCATCGGCTGATTCATCTGAGCGCGCTAGGCGCCAATCCGAACGGCCCGAGCATGTATTCGCGCTCGAAGGCCGACGGCGAGAAAGCCGTGCATGCGGCCAACGTCGCGTGGACGATCTTCCGGCCGTCCGTCGTGTTCGGACCCGAGGACGCGTTTCTGAACAAGTTCGCGTTCCTGCAGCGCGTGTTTCCGGCCATTCCGCTCGCGATGCCGGACGCGCAGTTCCAACCGGTCTACGTCGGCGACGTCGCGAAGGCGATCGTCAACGTGCTCGATCTCGATGGCGCGAGCGGCCGCACCTACGAGCTTGGCGGCCCGACCGTCTACACGCTCGAAGACCTGGTTTCGTACTGCGGCGACGTGATCGGCAAGCATGCGCGCATCATCCGTCTGCCCGAGCCGCTCGCGCGCCTGCAGGCGTTGAGCTTCGAATTGGCGCCGGGCGAACCGGTGATTTCGCGCGACAATCTCGATTCGATGAAGGTCGCCAACATTCTGAGCGGGCCGCTCGCGCCCGAGCTCGGACTCGAACCGGTCAGCATCGAAGCGATCGTGCCGACGTACCTGACCGGTGCTGCCTCGGGTTCGCGACTCGACACGTTCCGCGCCAACGCCGGGCGCTGAAGCCTTTCCCTCTACCTGATAACAAGTATGAAACTGCTGATTGGTGACAAGAACTATTCGTCGTGGTCGATGCGTCCGTGGCTGCTGCTCACGCACTTCGGCATTCCGTTCGACGAGGAACTGATCCTGCTGTACGAAGCGGACACGAATGCGAAGATCCGCGCTCAGGCGCCGCGCGGACCGGGCAAGGTGCCGTGCCTGATCGACGACGCCGGGCAGGCCGTGTGGGATTCGCTGGCGATCGCCGAAACGCTCGCCGAGCGCTTCCCGCAACACGCGCTGTGGCCGCGAGACGCGGCGGCGCGCGCGCATGCGCGCAGCGTCAGCGCCGAGATGCATTCGGGGTTCGGCGAGTTGCGCTCGAAGATGTGGATGAACATCCGTGCGTCGTTCCCGGGCAAGAACGCGACGCCGGGCGCGCTCGCCGATATCGCGCGGATCGAGACGATCTGGCGCGACTGCCTCGAGACCTACGGCGGTCCGTTCCTGTTCGGCGAATTCGGCATTGCCGACGCGATGTTCGCACCGGTCGCGATGCGCTTCAACACGTGGAAGCCGGCGTTGTCGGAGACCGCAGCCGCCTATGTCGAGCGGCTCACCGAGCTGCCCGCGGTCAATGCATGGATCGACGCCTCGCGCCGCGAAACGCACGGGATCGCCTATCAAGACGAATGCCCATGAACATCTATGCAGTAGGTGGCGCGGTCCGCGACGAGCTGCTCGGCGTGCCGGTGCAGGACCGCGACTACGTGGTGGTGGGAGCGACACCCGAGCAGATGGTCGCGCAGGGCTATCGGCCGGTGGGCAAGGACTTTCCGGTATTCCTGCATCCGCAGACGCAGGAGGAGTACGCGCTCGCGCGCACCGAGCGCAAGACGGCGGCCGGCTATCACGGCTTCCAGTTTTTCTATGCGCCCGACGTGACGCTCGAAGAAGACCTCGCGCGCCGCGATCTGACGATCAACGCGATGGCGCGCGAGGTGCGTCCGGACGGCGAGCTGACCGGCCCGGTCATCGATCCGTTCAACGGCCAGGCTGACTTGCAGGCGCGGCTTTTTCGCCATGTCAGCGATGCGTTCCTCGAAGATCCGGTGCGGATTCTGCGCATCGCGCGTTTCGCGGCGCGTTTCGTCGATTTCACGGTCGCGCCGGAAACGCTGGCGCTGATGCGCGAGATGGTCGCCGACGGCGAAGCCGATGCGCTGGTGGCCGAGCGCGTGTGGCAGGAGGTGTCGCGCGGGTTGATGGAGAAGAAGCCGTCGCGGATGTTCGGCGTGCTGCGCGACTGCGGCGCGCTCGCGCGGATTCTGCCGGAGATCGACGCGCTGTTCGGCGTGCCGCAGCGCGCCGACTATCACCCCGAGGTCGATACCGGTGTCCACGTGATGATGGTGCTGGACCATGCCGCGCAGCAGGGCTACACGCTGCCGGTGCGCTTCGCGGCGCTGACGCACGACCTCGGCAAGGCGACCACGCCGGAGGACCTGCTGCCGCGGCACATCGGCCACGAGGGCCGCAGCGTCGATTTGCTGAAGCCGCTGTGCGAGCGGCTGCGCGTGCCGAACGAGTGCCGTGATCTGGCGGTGCTGGTCGCGCGCGAGCACGGCAATATTCATCGCGTGATGGAGATGGGGGCGGCGGCTCTGGTGCGCCTGCTCGAGCGCAGCGACGCGATCAGGAAGCCGGCGCGCTTCGCCGAGGCGCTGCAGGCCTGCGAGTCGGATGCACGCGGGCGGCTCGGCCTCGAGACGAGCGAGTACCCGCAGGCCGAGCGGCTGAGGCTTGCACTGGTGGCCGCGCGAGGCGTGGATGCAGGGGCAGTGGCGCAGCGGCTCGCCGATGCGCCGGCCGGCATCAAGGACGCCGTGCATGAGGAGCGCGTGCGTGCGGTAGAGGCTGCGCTGGCTTGACGTCGCGCGGGCGTAAAGTAGCGCGCGACGGCGCCTACAACACCCGCGCCAACAGCGACAACAGCATCGACAGCACCAGCGTCGACATGAACGGAAACGGATACTCGCGGCCGAACAGCCGCAAGGTCACGTCGCCGGGCATCCGGCCGATGCCGAGCTTCCTCAGCCACGGCCAGCACGACGACAGCACCGCGACGGCAACGAAGGTCGTCAAAAGCCAGCGAATCATCGCGAGTCCTCGAGCCAGAGCGGATTCACAATCACAGCGTATGCGAACGATCGCCGCTCGAAAAGGCGCGCAGCGTATCGTCGAGTCCACGCGAAAACGCGATCACCTTGAAGAGCTCGCCCATCTCCGCCTCGGACAGCAGCTTCTGTACCGCGTTGGCGGCGGGAAGAAAGCGCGCGGCGTCGGCGGGATCGATTTCGCCGAGCACCTCGGTGACGCCCGCGTTCAGCAGAAAGCGCGCTTGCGATGTGAAGCCGAGCAGGTCCGCGCCGGTCTCGACGCCCGCCTCGGCGATGCCGGTGAATTCGACGTGCGCGGTGATGTCCTGCAGACCGGGGTACAGGAACGGGTCGCCGTGCGCGCGGTGCCGGTAGTGGCACATCAGCGTGCCCTGCGCGCGCTGGTCGTGGTAGTACTCGTGGCGCGGAAAACCGTAGTCGATCAGCAAGATCGCGCCGCGCGCTAGCATCGTGCAGATGGTGCGCGTGAAGGCGCGCGCGGCTTCGTGCGTTTCTGTCACGTAGTCGTCGCCGGACGGTTCGCGGGTCGCATCGATTTCGGTCAGCAGCGCGAGGTCGGCGGCAGCCGCGACGGGCCGGTCGTCGAACGCGAAGGCGCCGTCGCGCCATACCACGCCGCGCTCGCGCCAGACACCGCCGTTTTGCGCGAAGAGCCGCACCGGCATCGCATCGAGCACCTCGTTGCCGATCACCACGCCTTCGAAACGCTGCGGCAACGCATCGAGCCAGCGCACTTTCGCGAGCAGCGCGGGCGCGGCCGCCGCGATCGTTTCGCGCTGCCGCTCGCGCAGCTCACCCGATAGATCGATGATCGAATAGCTGTCGAACTCGGCGCCGAGCGTGTCGAGCGCATTGAGCAAGCCCGCGGCGAGCTTGCCGGTGCCGGCGCCGAACTCCATCACATCGCGCGTGTCACTCGCCTCCAACGCTTCGGCGAGCGGGCGCGCGAGCGTCGCGGCGAACAGCGGCGACAATTCCGGCGCGGTGACGAAGTCGCTGCCGTCGTCGGCGCGCAGGCCGAATTTTCGCGCACCGCCGCTGTAGTAGCCGAGACCCGGCGCGTACAACGCGCGCTCCATGTAGCGGTCGAACGGCAGCCAGCCGCCGGCCGCGTCGAGCTGCGCGCGGATCTCGGCGACGAGCGCGTCGGACTGCGCGAGCGCGCTCGGGCCGGGAGCAGGTAAACTATCGGGTTGGTGAGCTTTGGGATTCATCCCCGCATTGTAAATGACCGTTTCTCCGGACACCGCTGCCCGCGCGGCTGAACTGCCGCCCGAAACGCCCCGCGTCGTGCTGATTACGGGCGCCGCGCGCCGCATCGGGCGCGCGCTCGCCCTCGGCTTCGCCGCGCGCGGCTGGGACGTGGCCGTGCACTACGGTGCCTCGCGTGAGGACGCCGACGAAGTGGTTGCGCAGATCGTCGCGCTGGGCCGCCGCGCGGTCGCGCTGCACGCTGAGCTCGGCGACGAGGCGCAGGTCGCCCGGCTGCTGCCGGACTGCGCCGCTGCGCTCGGGCGGCCGTCGTGCATCGTCAATAACGCGTCGCGCTTCGAGGAAGACACGGCGCGCGACGTCGGCTACGAGCTGCTGCTGAAGCTGACCGCGATGAACGTTGGCGCGCCGCTCGTGCTCGCGCGCATGCTTTACGACGCGACGCCCGATGCGGCATTGCGCGACGAAAGCCAGCGCGGCGTCGTCATCAATGTGCTGGATCAGAAGCTGTACAACATGAACCCGGACTATCTGTCGTACACGCTGTCGAAGGCGGCGCTGCAGACCGCGACGGTCGCGCTCGCTCAGGCGCTCGCGCCGAAGCTCCGGGTGGTCGGGCTCGCGCCCGGGCTGACCATGCAATCGGGCGACCAGACCCAGCACGGGTTCGAGGCCGCTCACCGTATGACGCCTCTTGGCCGTGCGTCGCGGCCCGAGGATATCGTCGCCGCCGCGCTGTATCTCGCGGATGCAGCCGGCGTTACCGGAACGACGCTGGTGGTCGACGGCGGGCAGCATCTCGTGCCTCTGCCGCGCGACGTGATGTTTTTGACGGGCGCCTGACACGCGCGCGTGGCCGGCCTTCGAGGCGGCCAACGCGTGTGGCGAAGCGCCCCTTTGCGTGCCCCGCACGCTTTTTTGGACTGGAACGAACATGTTTGCCGCTCTTTCGCACCCCCGGCTCGCCGATTGCCGCCGGCTTTTTCTGCGCAATTACGAAGTGCACATCAATATCGGCGTGCACGACTTCGAAAAGCGCGGCGAGCAGCGCGTCGTGATCAACGTCGAACTGTTCGTGCCGCTCGCGATGTCCACGCCGGTGCATGACAAGCTCACCGAAGTCGTCGACTACGACTTCATGCGCTCGACGATCGCGAGGCGCGTCTCGCAAGGCCATATTCATCTGCAGGAAACGCTGTGCGACGACCTCGTGCGCGCGATGCTCGAACATCCGCAGGTGCGCGGCGCGCGCGTGTCGACCGAAAAGCCGGACGTGTATCCGGACTGCGATGCGGTCGGCGTCGAAGTCTTCCGCATCAAGGAGGACTGAGCGATGAACGCACCGGAAATCCTGACCGCAGACAACGAAGCCGCTGACGCCACCGCGGCACCGAGCGCCGCCCGCGCCCCGAAATCGCCGCTCACGCGCCGCGAGCAGAAGGAAGCGTACGAGAACAACAAGCTCTTCAAGCGTCTCGCGCGCCAGGTCGGCCAGGCGATCGGCGACTACAACATGATCGAGGACGGCGACAAGGTGATGGTGTGCCTGTCAGGCGGCAAGGACAGTTACGCGATGCTCGAGATCCTGATGCGGCTGCGCGAGCGCGCGCCGATCAATTTCGACATCGTCGCGGTAAACCTCGACCAGAAGCAGCCGGGCTTCCCCGAGCACGTGCTGCCCGAGTATCTGACCCAGCTCGACATCCCGTTTCACATCGAGAATCAGGACACCTACAGCATCGTCAAGCGGCTCGTGCCGGAGGGCAAGACCACCTGTTCGCTGTGCTCGCGGCTGCGGCGCGGCATCCTGTATCGCGTCGCCGGCGAGCTCGGCGCGACCAAGATCGCGCTCGGCCATCATCGCGACGACATCCTGCAAACGCTGCTGCTGAACCTGTTCTATGGCGGCAAGTTGAAGGGCATGCCGCCCAAGCTGCAATCGGACGACGGCAAGAACATCGTGATCCGGCCGCTCGCCTACGTGAAGGAAACCGATCTGGAGAAGTACGCCGAGCTGCGTGAATTCCCGATCATTCCGTGCAATCTGTGCGGTAGCCAACCAAACCTTAAGCGCGCGGAAATGAAGGCGCTGGTCCGCGACTGGGAAAAGCGTTTCCCGGGCCGCATCGAGAACATGTTCAATGCGTTGTCGAACGTGGTGCCGTCGCATCTGATGGATCACCAGCTGTTCGCGTTCGCGGGGCTGCGCGCGAGCGGCGAAGCCGACCCGCAAGGTGACATCGCGTTCGACGAAGAACCATGCTCGAGCGGCGACGAAGGCGCGCCGCTCACCGGTGCGAAGACCATTTCGCTGGTCCAGTTCGACGACCTGTAACGAGCGAAAAGTGCCTGTTCCGGCGGCATTCCGGCGCTTTTCCGCTGGCTTGCAAGCCCTGCCGAGGCCGCGTCTGCGGCCTTTTTTGCAGGTGCAGCATGATAGAATCGTCCGCTCCAAACTCGTCTATTTGCCGACGCCATGAACATCGTCATTTTGGCGGCAGGTACCGGCAAGCGCATGCGGTCCGCGCTTCCCAAGGTGCTCCATCCTCTGGCCGGCCGGCCGCTCCTCGCTCATGTCATCGACACCGCCCGCGCGCTGAAGCCCGCCCGCCTGATCGTCGTGATCGGCCACGGCGCCGAAGCCGTGCGCGAAGCCGTCGCGGCGCCCGATATCCAGTTCGCGGTACAGGAGCAACAGCTCGGCACCGGCCACGCGGTGCAGCAGGCGCTGCCGCTGCTCGATCCATCGTTGCCCACGCTGGTGCTTTATGGCGACGTGCCGCTCACGCGTGCGCAAACGCTGCGCGCACTTACCGGGCGTGCCGGCCAGGACGGCTACGGCGTGCTCACCGTCACGCTCGACGACCCGACCGGTTACGGCCGCATCGTGCGCGATCAGCACGGCAACGTGCAACGCATCGTCGAGCAGAAGGACGCGAGTCCCGAGCAGCTGAAGATCGCCGAAATCAACACCGGCATCATCGTCGCGCCGACCGCGCGCCTTGCCGGCTGGCTCGCGGCGCTCAAAAACGACAACGCGCAAGGCGAGTTCTATCTGACCGACGCGGTCGAAATGGCGATCGAAGCCGGCCTCGAAGTCGTCACCACGCAGCCCGACGACGAGTGGGAAACGCTCGGCGTCAACAGCAAGCAGCAGCTCGCCGAGCTCGAGCGGATTCATCAGCGCAATGTCGCCGACGCACTACTCGTCGCGGGCGTGACGCTCGCCGACCCGGCGCGCGTCGACGTGCGCGGCACGCTCGAATGCGGCCGCGACGTGTCGATCGACGTCAACTGCGTGTTCGAAGGCCGTGTGACGCTGGCCGACAACGTCAGCATCGGGCCGAACTGCGTGATTCGCAACGCGAGTATCGGCGCCGGTACGCGCGTCGATGCGTTCACCCACATCGAAGGCGCGGAAGTCGGCGCGAAGGCCGTTGTCGGTCCGTATGCGCGCTTGCGCACAGGCGCGGCGCTGCAAGACGAGTCTCATGTAGGGAACTTCGTCGAGATCAAGAACGCGGTGCTCGGTCATGGCTCGAAGGCCAACCACCTCACCTACATCGGCGATGCGGATGTCGGCGCGCGCGTGAATATCGGCGCGGGCACGATCACCTGCAACTACGACGGCGCCAACAAATTCCGCACCGTGATCGAGGACGACGTGTTCGTCGGCTCGGACACGCAACTGGTCGCACCGGTGCGCGTGCAGCGCGGCGCGACGATCGCGGCCGGCACCACGGTGTGGAAGGACGTCGCCGCCGACGCGCTGGTGTTGAACGATAAAACCCAGACGAGCAAGACGGGCTACGTGCGCCCTGTCAAAAAGAAAAGCTGATCGATACGGCGTGCCCACGAGGCGCGCTCACTGAATCCGGCACTGAAAAGGAATACACCATGTGCGGCATTGTCGGCGCGGTTGCGCAACGTAATATCGTTCCCGTCCTGGTCGAAGGACTGCGACGCCTCGAATATCGCGGCTACGATTCGTGCGGCGTCGCCGTGCTCGGCGCTCGCGGGCCGAGCCGCGCGCGCAGCGTCGCGCGCGTGGCCGACCTCGAAGGCCAGGTGCGCGACGGTCACCTCGAAGGCGTGACGGGCATCGCGCATACACGCTGGGCCACGCATGGCGCACCGGTCACCGACAACGCGCACCCGATCTTCTCGCGGGATGCGCTGGCGTTGGTACACAACGGCATCATCGAAAACTACGAGACCTTGCGCGAAATGCTGCGCGGCAAGGGTTACGAGTTCGTCTCGCAGACCGACACCGAGGTTATCGCGCACCTGGTCCATAGCCTGTATCGCGGCGACCTGTTCGCTGCGGTGCGCGAGGCGATCGCGCAACTGCACGGCGCGTATGCGATCGCGGTGCTGCACAAGGATCAGCCGCATACGGTGGTCGGCGCGCGTCAGGGCTCGCCGCTCGTGGTCGGGCTCGGGGACGGCGAAAACTTCCTCGCATCGGACGCGCTCGCGCTCGCAGGCAGCACCGAGCGCTTCATCTTCCTCGAGGAAGGCGACGTCTGCGAACTGTCGCTCGATGGCGTGCGCATCGCCGATCGCCAGGGCGAGGCCGCGCAACGCGAGGTGCGCCAGGTGGCGGCCTATGGCGGCGCGGTCGAACTCGGCCCGTATCGCCACTTCATGCAGAAGGAAATCTTCGAGCAGCCGCGCGCGATCACCGACACGATTCCGCAGGCCGACGCGTTCGATGCCTCGATCTTCGGCGAAGGCGCGCGCCAGGTGTTCGCGGACATCGACAGCCTGCTGATTCTCGCGTGCGGCACCAGCTACTACTCGGGGCTCACCGCCAAGTACTGGCTCGAATCGCTCGCGAAGATTCCGACTCAGGTCGAGATCGCGAGCGAGTATCGCTATCGCGAGTCGGTGCCGAATCCGAAGTCGCTGGTGGTGGTGATTTCGCAGTCGGGCGAAACCGCCGACACGCTCGCGGCGCTCAAGCACGCGCAGGAGCTCGGCCACAAGCACACGCTCGCGATCTGCAACGTCGGCACGAGCGCGATGGTGCGGCAGACCGAGTTGTCGTTCCTCACGCACGCGGGCCGCGAGATCGGCGTCGCGTCGACCAAGGCATTCACGACGCAGCTGGTTGCGCTGTTCACGCTGGCGGCAACGCTCGCGAAGCTGCGCGGACGTTTGAACGACGAGCAGGAAGCGAGTTATCTGAAGCAGTTGCGCCACCTGCCGGCGGCGCTCAACAGCGTGCTCGCGCTGGAGCCGCAGATCATCGCGTGGTCGGAGGAGTTTTCGCGCAAGGAACATGCGTTGTTCCTCGGACGCGGCATGCACTATCCGATCGCGCTCGAAGGCGCGCTGAAGCTCAAGGAGATTTCGTATATCCACGCCGAGGCGTATCCGGCTGGCGAGCTGAAGCACGGGCCGCTGGCGCTCGTGACCGAAGCGATGCCGGTGGTGACGGTCGCGCCGAACGACGCGCTGCTCGAAAAGCTGAAGTCGAACATCCAGGAAGTGCGCGCGCGCGGCGGCGAGCTTTATGTGTTCGCCGATGCCGATACGAAGATCGTCAACGGCGAAGGGCTGCATGTGATCCGGATGCCAGAGCACTATGGCTTGCTGTCGCCGATCCTGCACGTCGTGCCGCTGCAGTTGCTCGCGTATCACACCGCTTGTGCGCGTGGCACGGATGTGGATAAGCCGCGGAACCTGGCGAAGTCGGTGACGGTGGAGTGACGAAGACGTAGCGGCAAACCGGGCCGCAAGCTCACGCGATCAGCCGCGCCGCCATGCGGTCCGGCGGACGAAACACCATCGGCATCTGTCTTTCCACGATGCCTCGACGTGACGACGCCACATCGACTACCCTCTGTCGACATCCCACGTGGCCTCGTCATCATGAAGACCTCATCTCCCAACACGCTAACCGAAAAGCTGAAGTCACGCGTCGTGCTAATCGCGCTGTTCGTCGGTTCGATGTGGGCGGTGTTCTTTCTGTCGGTTGCGTTGCCGTTCCTGCATCTGAACGAACACGGCGTCGTGCCGCGTTCGCTCGACGGCTTGCAGGGCATCCTGTTCGCGCCGTGGCTGCATGCGAGCGTCGGACACATCGCCGCCAACACGAGCGGGCTCGTCGTACTCGGCTGGCTGTGTACGTGGCCGAACATCGCCGGCTTCTGGCGCGCGACCATCGGCGCGATGCTCGGCGCCGGTCTTTGCGCGTGGCTATTCGGCGCGCCGTATTCGGTGCATATCGGCGCGAGCGGGCTGGTGTTCGGCTATGCGGGTCACCTGGTTGCGCGTGGTTACTACACGCGCAATCTCGTGTCGATCCTCGTGGCCCTGGTCGTCGTCAGCAGCTACGGTCTGAGCCTGCTGTTCGGCGTACTGCCGATCTATCCGGATGTGTCGTGGCAGAGCCATGTCGGCGGCGTGCTCGGTGGTGTGCTCGCCGCGCGTGCGGGGGCCGGCGCGGCAAACCGGGTACGCGTGCGCTGACCCACCCGCATTTTTTCGCGTATCGGCATATCGCCAGGTGATCGACGAAACCTACAACTCCGGCCGCGCCAGATCGCTCGCGACGATGTGTTCGCCATACACCTGCGCGGCCGCGAGCGCTTCGAGTCGGCTCGCGTGTGGGCCCAGTTCGGGCGCGCCATCGAATGGAAACAGCACGCGGCCGTCGGTCGTGCGCAGCACCTTCAACACGCCGAAGAAGCGCCGGTAGCCGGCCATTTTCGCGCTCGCCGAAATCTCGAAGTCGTCCTCCGACGTGCCGGGGACGCTGGGAATAAACGCGGTCTTGCTCATAGCTGAAAACATCGGTTGTTCGTTGAGGCGGCGCGCAACGATGTGCGCGGCCGACGCGCATTGTCTCAAATTGGCGCGAAGCGTGAATCGAGTCGGCAACCCGCTGGTTCGCCAATGGTTTTATCGGTGAACTAACGTCAACTTTCACCGCAATGTCATAGGCGCTCCATAAAGTCTGCCCGCAAATAAAACCGCATTCCCGACAGGGCAACAAAGAGACAGCAACAGAGGGCAACGAACATGTCACACCGCATTGGGCTACGCGCACTCATCATGGCCGCTTGCACGGCTTTAATCGCTTTGATCGTGGCCGCCTGCGGCTCGTCTTCTTCGTCCGGCGGGCTGCAACTGACCGGACAGCAGCAGATTCGCCACGTCTTCGTGATCACGCTCGAAAACGAAAACTACGCGACCACATTCGGCGCCAACACCAAAGCGCCGTATCTCGCGCAAACACTGGCATCGCAAGGCGCGCTCGTGCAGCAGTACTACGGCACGGGCCACGTGAGTCTCGACAACTACATCTCGATGATCAGCGGCCAGTCGCCGACCAACGAGACCGACAACGACTGCATGACCTATCAGGACTTCAAGCTGACCGGCATGACGTCCGATGGCCAGGCGATCGGCTCGGGCTGCGTGTATCCGGCCAGCGCGAAGACGTTGCCGGACCAACTCAAGGCAGCGGGCTATACGTGGAAGGGCTATGAAGGCGACATGGGCAACGATCCGTCGCGCGAAGCGGCCACCTGCGGCCATCCGACGCTGAACACGACGGACCTCACGCAGTCGGCCGAAGCTCCGAGCGCGGCCGTGCCGCTCGGCGACCAGTATGCGACGCGCCACAATCCGTTCATGTACTTCCACTCGATCATCGATTCGCCGGACTGCGGACAGCACGTCGTCAATCTGAATAACCTGCAGAACGATCTGCAATCGGTCTCGACCACGGCGAACTTCAACCTGATCACGCCGAACCTGTGCGACGACGGCCACGACGCACCTTGCGTGAACGGCCAGCCGGGCGGCCTGACGAGCGCGAACACGTTCCTGCAGAAGTGGGTGCCGATCATCACCGCATCGCCGGCGTTCCAGAAGGATGGCCTGCTGATCATCAACTTCGACGAAAGCAGCTACGCGACGGTCACGCAGTCCGCGTCGGGCGAGGATCTGATATTTGCCGGCACGACCTGCTGTAGCCAGCAACCCGGCCCGAACCTGCCGTCGTTCCCGGAGACTTCGTCGCTCGCCTATAACGGCATCACGATCAACCTGACCAAGTCGAGCTACGGCGGCGACCAGACCGGCGCCGTGATGATCTCGAAGTTCATCAAGCCGGGTACGGTGTCCACGGTGCCGTACAACCACTATTCGATGCTGAAGAGCATCGAGGACATCTTCCAACTGGACCACCTTGGTTATGCGGGACAGGCCGGTCTGGTGGGGTTCGGCAGCGACATCTTCACGAACCTGTAAAAGACTCGATGCTGTCTTCTGTCATGCGATTCACGGCGCGCGCGAGCGCGCGTCGGATAGCGCTCGCCGCCCTGATGGGCGGCGCGTTACTGGGGGGCGCCGGTGCGGCGCGCGTTGTTGCGTCGAATGCGACACCGGCATCCGCCGATGCGAAGCCCGTCTATAGCGACGCCGCCGCGCTCGGCAAACTGATGTTCTTCGATCCGGCGCTGTCGGCCTCGGGCAAGATGTCGTGCGCGAGCTGTCACAGTCCCGAGCACGCGTACGGGCCGCCCAACGGTCTCGCCGCGCAACTGGGCGGCGTAGACTTGCATCAGCAGGGCACGCGCGCGGTGCCGAGCCTGCGCTACGTGCTGAACCGTACGCCGATCTGGACGCATGCGCAGGCGGCGAGCCTGTCCGAGCGGCTCAGCGAAACGGACAACGCGCCGGTCGGCGGCTTCGGCTGGGACGGGCGCTTCAACTATCTGCACGATCAGGCGAACTTCCCGCTGTTCAATCCGAACGAGATGGCCAACAAGGATCCGGCCGCATTGCTCGCGAAGATGCAGCGCGCACCATACGCTGCGCGCTTCAAGGACGTATTCGGCCAGAACATTTTTGCCGATCCGACCAAGGCGTTCACCCAGGCGATGTACGCGATCGAGCGCTTCGAGCTCGAAGACCCGAGTTTTCATCCGTACACGAGCAAGTTCGACTACTACCTGGATGGGAAAGTGCAACTAACTGCACAAGAGTTGCGCGGCAAAAAACTGTTCGACGACCCCGCCGGCGGCAATTGCGCATCCTGTCATATCGACCAGTCGGGCGTGAACGGCGCTCATCCGCTTTTCACCGACTTCAACTTTCAGGCGCTTGGCGTGCCGCGCAACGCTGAACTGAAGGTCAACGCCGATCCGAAGTATTTCGACATGGGCCTGTGCGGACCATTGCGTACGGATCAGAGCGACAAGCTGAACTGCGGACTGTTCAAGTCGGTATCGCTGCGCAATACCGCGACGCGTCACGTGTTTTTTCACAACGGTCGCTTCCACACGCTGAAAGAGGTGTTGCGTTTCTACGTGCAACGCGATACGAACCCGGACAAGTGGTATCCAAGGGATGCGCACGGCAAAGTCGACAAATTCAACGATCTGCCGGTCGCACTGCGCGTGAACGTCGATACGACCAACGAGCCGCTGACGCGCAAAACGGGCGAGCGTCCGGTCTGGTCCGAGCGTGATATCGACGACGTCGCCGCGTTCCTCGCGACGCTGAGCGACGGCTATGACCTGAAGTCAAAAGCGGTCAAATGAACCCATCGGAAAGCGGGACGAGTTCCGCTCACCCTTGATTTAAAAGACAAAAAATTGCCGAGGAGAGGCGCCGCCCGACGAAGCGGCGCTATAATGCGCGGATCTTTGCTTCCTCCGACGTCCACTATGAGCCGGTTACTTTGCCTGATCGTGCTTTCGCTCAGCCTCGCGCAAACCGCGGCGGCCGACGAAAACACCGACCGAATATCGGCGTACCTGACGCAGAAGTTCGGTGTGGGCAAAGAAAAGGCTCAAAAGATCTCCGACGCGGTGCAATCCGCCGCCAACAAATACTCCCTTCCTCCGGCGCTGCTGCTCGCCATCATCTCGATCGAATCCCGCTTCAAGGAAAAAGCCCGCGGCGCCAATGGCGCGACGGGGCTGATGCAGGTCGTGCCGCAGGCGCACCGCGGCCTGCTGCGCAACGTGAAGGATCTGACCGAGCCGGGTGCGAACATCGAAGCTGGCTCGGCGATTCTGTACGGCTACATGCGCTCGGCGAACGGCGATCTGAATACCGCGCTCAAGAGCTATGGCGGCTCGAAGGCCTATGCGCAGAAGGTGAATCTGCGCGTGGAGGATTTCGCGGCGGTTGCGACACCCGCTGACGGCGCTTCCGGGGCCGCTGGGCGGGCCGCGTGGTGCGAGGCGGATCGTTGCGCCAGCGCGAACCCGTGGGCCGACGCGTTCAGCGTGCCGGCAGCGCTCATTGCATCCGCGGCACCCGCCGCGAGAGGGGCAGCCGGGGCATCGTCGGCCGTGACCTCTGGGTCGACTTCGGCCGCGACGGTGGGCTCGGCGCGCACGACGTCGAACTAGGCACGCACGCGCGGTCTCTTCTCGCATTTTCGCCCGTTTGCACTGCGAGGGCGCGGCGGCGTGCTTCAAGTTGACGCCCTGTTTCCCGCTGTAATAGGGTCCGGGCTGTACCTTGCACGCTTTTTACGCACGTGACGCTGCCCGCTCTACAATGCATTTCCATTCGCGCCCACGAGGCGCTTCTTGCAATTGATCATGCAGAACCCCTTTTCCCGCACCACCGCCGCGGCCCTGTTCGGGCTGGTCGCGCTCACGGCATGCAGCAGCACGCCGCAACCCCAATTCACTCAGGAACTATTCGAAACCGGCGCAAGCCCGTACGCGCGCAATTTCAATTCGAGTACGGGCGATAGCTGCGAAGCCGCGCGCCGCGCATTGCTGAGCCAAGGCTATCTGACGACGATGTCGCGTCCCGATACCGTCGACGGCACGAAGAATTTTCAGCCGACAGGCGATTCGCACGTGGTCGTCGAATTTCACGTCGTGTGCACGCCCGGCGAAGAGGCGGCCGATACCAGCATCGTGTACGTGAACGCGGTGCAGAACGGCTTCGCATTGAAGAAGAGCGATACGTCGGCGAGCGTCGGGCTCAGCGTCCTCGGTTCGCTGTCGCTGCCGATTCGCTCGAATAGCGACGCGATGGTGAAGATCTCGAGCGAGACGATTCCGTCGGGCAAGTTCTATGACCGCTTTTTCGGTCTCGTCGATCATTACTTGCAGACGGTCGTGCGCACGCAGCCGGTGACGAGCAGCCCGATCGAGACGCGGACGCTGCCGATGCCGGTAGCAGCGCCGCTTCAACTGACGATCCCTGAGCCGGTACCCGAGCCGGTAGCGGCGACCACCTCCGCTGCAGTTCGAGCGACGTCGACCGTGCCGGTTCAGACGACGTCACCAGCGCTCGCCCAACCGACGACCGACAAGCCTGTCGCCGTGACGCCACCAGCTGCGGCTCAGGCGGTCGAGTCAGCGCCCGCGCCAGTGCAGTTAACCGCACCCGCACCGCTTCCGTTGACGACACCGTCGACATCCTCGCCGGTCCAGCCCGCCGACCCGATTGGCCAGGCTGCAGCGATCGAACCCGCGAGCGGCACGGCGCCTCTGGTGCCCTGACAGCCGCGCAGCGGCTTTCGCATCGAGGCTGAATCAAGGTCCGATCAGCCTCTGATTCAGGCGCGCAGCGATATCCACCTTATGGTGTTTACTTGATACGTATACATACGTAGTAGTAGTTAACAAGGGTTAACCGATTCTGTGGATAAGTCGCAAATGTCGCGCCGCTTCAACATCATGCGAAACCTATAACCCTGCGGAACACGTCGGTAGAAAAACTACATAACTGGGATAAGTTCGAACACCGTTAGCCGACCCTGATCTTTATCAAGATTTCGCGCACAGGCTGTTCGTCGCGCTATCCCGAAGTTATTCAGAGGTCGCTGTGGATAACCACGCCTCCGACCGACACTTCCCGTTGCTCCCGCATCGACGGTTCGCGCGCCGCGAAGGGCTCGCCAACGCACAGATTTCCGCCCACCGAACGCGCACATTGATAACTCGGTACGAAGATTGCGCGCCTTCGTATTGCAAGCGCAACTGTTGCTATTTAGTCAAAACCATTTGCCCAGCGAACAATCCGGCATAGAGTTAAAGTGCTTTGTGAGGTTTCTGGTGCAGTGCGGGGGATGTATGAAACGCAGATCAGCACGACAGCTAGTCCGTCTTCTGTCGGACATTCGACATGCGGCCCATTGCAGCTCGTTGCGCGCGGTCGCGACCAGTCGGATGATGGCGCTGGCAGCCGCCGAGGCCGCCGAGAACGGCGACGCCGCTCGCGACGACGACAGTCCCGAGTCCACGCGCGATGAGCAGCGCGACAAGCTGTTCCGGAGCAGATCATGAGAGCCGCGAGCGAACAGTCGTTGCGGTTTCTGGTCGAGAAGTGGCTTTCGCCATCGCCGGCCGAGCCGGTTCACGTGACGGAATTCAGCCGCACACGTGCGGGCGGGCGGCGCTATGTGCGGGTGGAGACGTCGCCGGAACAGGGCGGGCGGGGTTTGTTCTTCTTTCGCCACGACGACGGCTGCTGGTGCGTGTTTCCGCCAACCGCCGATACGCCGAGCCCATTCGCTCATCCGCGCGCGGCATAGTTGGGCGAAGGGGCAAGACGCCTGTCGGCGCGCATCGCGCACCGAGCGTTGGCGTCGAATCGTTTTATAACGCTGTAAATCACATCACCTGCGGCGCATGCTGCCGGGCGCGTTTCCAACCCGGCAGTATCTGACACACGATCAATCCCGCGAGCATCAGCGCAGAGCCGAACAACGCGCGAGTCGTCAGCGTTTCGCCGAGGACGAGCCAGCCCGCAAACGCCGCGAACACGCCTTCCATGCTGAAAATCACCGCCGCATGCGAGGGCGCCGCGTAGCGCTGCGCGACCACCTGGATCGTATACGCGACGCCCACCGATAACGCACCGCCGTACGCGATCGTCGGCGCGGCTCGTGCAATTATCGCGGCGCTAAAGGGTTCGACGGCAAGGCCGATCGACAGGCACACGAGCCCACAGGTCACGAACTGCGCGAGTGCGAGCATCAGCGTGTCGTGGCGCGCCGCGAAGCGGCCGACCAGCATCATCTGCGCGGAAATCACCAGCGCCCCGGCGAGCTGATACCAGTCGCCGTACAGCATCGAAAAGTGCTCGTCGACGCTCAGGAAGTACATGCCAACGGCCGCCAGTAGCGCGCCAAGCGACGTACCGAGGCCAGTCCGGTGGCGAAACAGCACGCCGAGCAGCGGCACGATCACCACATACAGCGAACTGATGAAGCCCGCGTTCGCGATCTTCGTGTACTGCAGGCCGATCTGCTGCAGCGAGATCGACACGGCCAGCACGACGCCGAGCAGCCCGCCCGCGCCAAGCAGTTCGCGGGCTCCGCCGGGCGCGCGCTTCGTCAGCTCGGCGAGCGCCGCCCGGCGCACGCAGACGATCATCGTCAGCACGACGAGCGCGCCGAGCAGAAAGCGCAAGCCGGTAAACAGGAATGGGCCGATCGTATCGAGGCTCAGTCGCTGTGCGACGAACGCGGAGCCCCAGATCATCGCGGCGATCAGCATCAGCACGTTCGCGCGCAGGTGTTGGCGGGTATCGGGATTCAAGATTTCTTCTGATTTGTCTTGGGATCGCGCTGGGAAGCCGCGCAGGCGCGCCACGCGGTGCTCAGCCGGTAAGGAATCGCTCACATGATACGCGGGCGTCGCGCGCCGGGCAGGCAAGCCCCGCGAGTCGCGCGATAATCGCGCAACGGCCGTGCGGTCGCCGGCCTGCGGATCGCGGTGATCAAGCGACTTGCGGACCGGACCGCGATCCCCCGCTCCTTCCACGAGCAAACGACATGGACGACAAGGACTGGATCGCGGGCGCCGCGAAGGCGCTCGCGATCATCGAAGCATTCGACGAAGAGCACGCGCGCATGACGCCAACGATGGTCGCCGCGCGCGCCGGCCTGTCGCGCACGGCTGCGCGCCGCTATCTGCTGACGCTGCGCGAACTCGGCTACGTCGACACCGACGGCAAGCTGTTCTGGCTCGCGCCGCGCGTGCTGCGGCTCGGCCAGTCTTACCTCGATTCGGCGCGGCTGCCGCGCACGGTGCAGCCGTTCCTGCAGCGGATCACCGCGACCGTGCAGGAAACCGCGCTGGTCGCGATCCTCGACGAACACGACGTCGTCTACGTCGCGCGCAACGGCGTGAATCGGGCGATGGCGGTCGGCTTCGTGACCGGCTCGCGCGCGCCGGCGCCGTTATCGTCGGCGGGGCTCGTGCTGCTCGCGTTCCAGCCGCCCGACAGCATCGACCCGTGGCTCGCGTCGTATCCGATCAAGGTTTTCACGCCGTACACCTATTCGACCGTCGAACGGCTCAGAGAAGTGCTTGGCGAAATCCGCCGCAACGGCTACGTGGTCACCGACCAGCAGCTCGAGATCGGTGTGCGCGGCGTCGCGGTCCCGCTGCGCGACCGGCACGGTACGGTGGTCGCGGCGATCAGCGTCAGCATGCCGATCGGCGAGGAGTCGGCGAACGCCGCGCTGCACCGCGTTTTGCCGGCGCTGCAGGAGACCGCGAGCCTGCTACGGAACCTGGTTTGAGCGCCGCGAAGCGGTCGGCGAGGCGCGCGGGCGGCGGCTTCACGGTGACCTGGTAGGGTCCTTGGTGCGCATTGCAGGTAGATGAAAGCACGCTGAAAGCAGGCTGTCTCCCGGAAAATACATATCGAGTTTTGCGCATGACAAACCGCCTACGCCTGGGTAATACTCTCCCGCGGGGCGCACAAGGCACCTCGAAGTCCAGCCGCTCTACCGTGCAGCTGTATTCATTCACATTGACTCAGTCGTCTGGTTTGGGGATCAACACATGAAAAAAGTTATCGTCTCGCTCGCAGCCGCTTCGATCGCACTCGTTTCCGTTCAGGCTTTCGCGCAGGCATCGGATGCCGCTGCTATGGAAGCAGCAAGCGCACCGAAGAAGCACCACGTCAAGCAGCTGAAGACCCACGGCAAGAAGGCACACGTTTCCGCCGCAGCTTCGGCAGCAGGCACGAACGACAAGGGCGTGCAGAACTAAGCCAACGCGCGCTCGTTGGGCGCGACATAGCGCTGCGCCGCACCGTTTGCCGGTCGGTGCAGCCGGTGGCGGCAGATGCGTTGCCAGCAAAAAGGCCAGAGCTCGCGCTCTGGCCTTTTTGCATTTGCGGCGGATTTTGCGCGCGGGAAGATCAGCCCGCGAGCCCGCGCCGGATCACTTCATCCAGCAGCCCGTTCAGGCCGTCCGCATGACTGGCGGCACGCGTTTTCAGCGCCTCCACCAGCTCGCCGTTGAGCTTGCACGCAAACGGGACGAGGCCTTGCGCCTGATCGAGCTTGCGCTGCTCGCGCCGGTCGATCTTCGGCTCGGTCGCCGCGTTCTTGCCACCGCGGTTAGCGGTCGCCTGTTTCATCGCGTTGCCCAGTTTCAGCGCCTTGTTCTTTTCAAGGTCGGTTTTTTTCATCATCGGAAAGGCCTCTGCCAAATAGATCAACCCGCATTGTACGCAAGCGCGGGGCGTCAGCCGACACCGTCCGGTGCGCCGGCGGAGACGCTGTCCATCAACGCGCGCATCCTCTGCCAATGCGTGCCTTCCCAGAACACGCGTCCGCATACATCGCAGGTCACGAAGCGGCTGTGCCGCTGCAGCACGCCGCACGGCACGCGCGGGCCGGCTTCCTCGCGTGCGATGCGTCGCAGCGGCGCGTTGCATACGAGGCATAGCCGAAACGGTTGCGCGCTGCGCGCGAGGTCGAGCCGCTCGAACACTTCGCGCAACTGCTCGCGCGGCCGCAGCGCGCGCACGTAGCAGCCATGCGTGATGTTGCGGCGTTTGAGCAGCTCGCGGTCGCGCGTCAGCACGATGCGCTGCTGCGCGGCGGCGAGCGCCTCGATATCGGCGTCGGGAAAGTGGTTGTCGTACAGCGTATCGAAGCCCGCAAGGCGCAGAAGCGGCGCGAGGCCGCCGAGATGCGCATCGGCGATGAAGCGCATCACGCGCAACGGCCGCTCGCGCACGCGCAGCAGCGGCTGGATGTCGAGCGCCTCGAATTTCGGATAGACCGCGACGCGGTCGCCGTCGGCGAGCGGATGATCGAAACCGACCGAGTCGCCGTTCACCAGTATCAGCTCGACCTCGGTATGCGGCACACCGAGCACTTCGATCATGTGCTTGGTCGTTGCGCCGCGCGCGCAGACGCAGGTGAACGCGCGCCGGCGCAGCGGCCGGGCGATGAAGTCGTTCAGCTCCTCGTAGAAGCGGAATGTCGCGGTGACCATGCCTGCAGTATCGCACCGCTCGGGTTGCGCGTTGTCCTGCGCTTGTCGCATGAGTGTGCTCTACTTCGGGTTCTATAGAAGACGGAGCGATAGATGGACATCGGTTTTATCGGTCTCGGCGAGATGGGCGCCGCGATGGTTGCAAACATTCTGAAAGCCGGGCACCAGGTGCGCGTGTGGAACCGCTCACCGGAAAAGGCTCAGCCGCTGGCCGGGCTGGGCGCGCAAGTCGTCGCGACGCCGGCTGAAGCGTTTGCGGGCGACGCCGTGTTCTCGATGCTCGCCGACGATGCCGCGCTGCGCGAAGTCATCACCGCGTCGTTGCTCGAACATGCGCCGCGCGGGCTGATCCACGCGAATATGGCGACGATTTCCGTGGCGCTCGCCGAGGAACTGGCGACCGCGCACGCGTCGCGCGGCGTGCATTACGTCGCCGCACCGGTGCTCGGGCGGCCCGACGTCGCGGCCGCGGGCAAGCTGACGATCGTCGCCGGCGGCCCGGCCGAATCGATCGACCGGATCCAGCCGATTTTCGACGCACTCGGCCAGAAGACCTGGCGCATCGGCTCGCTGCCGCAGCAGGCGAACGTGATGAAGCTGGCCGCGAACTTCATGCTCGGCGCGGCGATCGAGACGCTCGGCGAAGCGGCCGCGCTCGTGACGGGCCACGGCCTCGCGATGCAGGACTTTCTCGACGTGATCACGAGCGGCCTGTTTCCGGGACCGGTGTACTCGGGCTACGGCAAGCTGATCGCCGAGCAGCGCTTCGAGCCGGCGCTGTTCAAGGCGCGTCTGGGACTGAAGGACGTGCGCCTCGCGCTCGCCGCCGCCGATGCGGTGACGACGCCGATGCCGGTCGCGAGCGTGGTTCGCGACAGCCTGATCGAGGCGATCGCGCACGGCGACGGCGAGAAGGATTTCGCGGTGCTGGGTCAGGTCGCGACGCGCCGGGCCGGCCGCTGACGGCGCTGTCGATCGCCGGACGCAAGCGATCGACGCAGCGTGGCCGCATCAGTCGCGCTGGGCGGCAAGGCATAATAGCCACCCGATTCCCCGACACCCGATTTCGATGACTCTGCATACCTGGTGGCTGTTCGCCGCCACCGTTTTCGTCGTTTCCGCGATTCCCGGTCCCAACATGCTGCTCGTGATGACGCACGGCGCCCAGCACGGCCTGCGTCGCGCGAGCGCGACGATGGCCGGTTGTCTATCGGCGCTGGTGCTGATGCTGGCGGTATCGGCGGCGGGGCTCGGCGTGTTTCTGGCGGCATGGCCGACCATGTTCAACGCACTGCGCATGATCGGCGCGGCCTACCTCGTATATCTGGGCATCAGGGCATGGCGCGTGCCGGCCGACGAAACCGCCGCGCACAACATCGACGACCTGACAGCCCGGCCCGCGCGCTCGCGCTTCGCGCTATTTCGCAACGGCTTTCTGGTCGCGAGCAGCAATCCGAAGGCGATCCTGTTCGCGGCCGCGCTGCTGCCGCAATTCATCGATGCAACCCAGCCGAAGTTGCCGCAGTTCGGCGTGCTGCTCGCGACATTCGCGTCGATCGAGGTCAGCTGGTATCTCGTGTATGCGGGTTTTGGCACGCGCATCGGCGCCAGGTTGAAGAGCCGCAGCGTCGCGCGGATGTTCAACCGGCTGACGGGCGGTGTGTTCGTCGGTTTCGGCACGATGATGGCGCTGGTGAGGCACTAAGCACCGCGCGTGTCGGCAGACAAGGGAAAACTGAGCCGTACCCATGTGACCGTTGTATGTCTGCAACATTGAGGGTCAACCCTAATTTGCATGTTGCAACGCACCAAGCGGTCTGCTATAGTTCGTCTTGTCTCCTCCATGTCTCCTCTGATATGGATTCAGCCCGCCAACCTAGGTGGGCTTTTTTTTGCCTGGAATTCGCCGCGCGCCCAAAGCGGTGCCGCGACCGCGGAAAATCAAATTCAGAACTTATACGACACGGCCAGAAAGGAAATGATCGGGTTTGCGCTCAGATCCGCCTTCGACACGCCAAGCTCCGTCCCATCGGCCGCCTTGATGATGACCGAGGACGTCGTCTTCAGCGGGATATACGTGACCGACGCAACGAGCCCCCAGTGCTCGGTGATGTTGTACGCAAGGCCCGCGTTGAACACCGGCGCCCACGACGAGGACGCCTTCGCCGACACCTGCGTCAGCCCCGGCTTGCCCGCACCGGCGGTGAGTATGGCGCCGAGGCTACCAGGCAGAAATGTTTTGTATCAATTTTAATGAACGGGCTTTAAAACAAAAAAGCCGGTCTGCAAAGACCGGCTTTTTTCGTGGCACCGCGGATGCGGGTCGACTCGCCTAGCGTTTCAAACCGGTGCCTTCTGCCGCGCCGATCGCGAGATTCATGCACTGGATCGCCGCACCCGACGCGCCCTTACCGAGATTGTCCAGCCGCGCGACGGTCACGAAGCGCTCTTCGTTGCCGAACACGAACAGGTCGACGCGGTTGGTGTCGTTGTTCGCCTGCACGTCGAAGAAGCCGTTGTCGAGACTCGCGTCGGCGTTGAACGGCGCGACGTGCACGAACGCTTCACCCGCGTAGTATTCGGCGAACTGAGCCTGCACGTCCTGCGGCGTCGTCTTCTTCGCGAGCTGGCCCGGCGAGAAGTATGTGGTGACCGCGAGGCCCTTGTAGAAGTCGCCGACGATCGGCGTGAAGATCGGCGCCGACTTCAGGCCCGTATGCGTGGCCATTTCCGGCAGGTGCTTGTGCGTGAGGCCGAGCGCGTACGGGCGCGGGCTCTTGAGTCTGTCGTTGCCGCCGGCTTCGTAGTCGGCAATCATCTTCTTGCCGCCGCCGCTGTAGCCAGTGATCGAATAGGCGTGCGCGGCGAACTCGGGCGCGACGACGCCGCCTTCGACGAGCGGGCGCATCGCGAGCACGAACGCCGAGGCGTGGCAGCCCGGCACGGCGATGCGTTTGGCGGTGCGCAGGCGCTCGCGCTGCGAGCGAGCCAGCTCGGGCAGGCCGTAGGCCCAGTCGGGCGCGGTGCGGAACGCGGTGCTCGCGTCGATCAGCACCGTGCGGTCGTTCTCGACGAGCGAGGCCGACTCGCGCGAGGCGACATCGGGCAGACACAGGAACGTGACGTCGGACGCGTTGATGAGACGACGGCGCTCGTCCAGGTCCTTGCGCTTCGCTTCTTCGATACGCAGGATTTCGACGTCGGCGCGCTGCGACAGGTATTCAAAAATTTTCAGGCCGGTCGTGCCTTCCTGTCCGTCGACAAAAACTTTCGTGCTCATCTCGATCTCACTCGCTGGAAACGGGGCGCGACGCCGCGCCGGAACGTTATTTTAAGACGTCATCGCCGCGACCGTGCGGTGCAGCGCGAAAAAACGACGATGCGCGCACAACGTGACGTTGGCGTGACCCGTTGCGCGGCGAATGCGGGCTGATGACCGAAGATGAACCGCCGGTGAGCCGCGACGTCGTTTCGGCGCCGTTCAGCCATTAGCCGCGCGCCGCTACCCGCGCGGCGCTACCCGCGCGGCGCGATCCAGCGCGCGGTGACGCCCGCAATGCGCGCGCCGAACAGGCGCGCGGTTTCGAGATCGCCCGGCGGCGGCGCTTCGTCGGGCGACGCATCGGCCGCCGATTGCGTAAGCAGTCCGGTAAAGCCGCCGACGAAGTTCAGATCGTTGCGCGTCGCGGCCTTCGTGTTCGACGGCATCATGCCGGTGCCGGCCCAGATCATGCTGTGCTGCATCGCCAGCGTGACGAAGTACTGGATGGTCGAGAACTTGTCGCCGTTCATCGTCGCCGAGTTCGTGAAGCCGGCTGCGATCTTGTCTTTCCACGCCTGCGCGAACCACGGTTTCGAACTGGCGTCGGCGAACTTCTTGAAGTCGGCCGACGGGCCGCCCATGTAGGTCGGCGCGCCGAAGATCAGCGCGTCGGCGGCGGCGAGTTCGTCCCACGAGGCGTCGTCGAGGTCGCCGACCGGCATCATCTTCGCCTGCGCACCGACTTCCAGCGCGCCCGCGAGCACGGCTTCGGCGACCTTCTTCGTGTGGCCGTAGCCACTGTGATAAACGATGACGATCTTCGACATGAAGTGCTCCAGCAAAGCGATCGGGAAGGCGAACGGCGCAAGCCAGGCGATGCGGCGCGGCGGCGCCCCATCACGACCGCGACGGCCGCCACTAGCGCCCGTAATTGACCACCAGCCGCGCGCTGCCGATCGCGGCCGTGCCGATCTCGTGATCGAACATCAACGCGGGACGTCCTTGCGCGAGACGCAGATCGGCCGAGTTCAGCGCGTACACGGTGATGATATAGCGATGCGGTTTGCCGGGAGGCGGGCACGGGCCGCCATAGCCGTCGGTATCGAAGTCGTTGCGCGCTTCGACCGCGCCGAGCTTGCCCAGGAAACCGGACGAGCTCGCATTCTCGGGCAGGCTGTCGACCGTGGCGGGGATGCCCGCGACCGCCCAGTGCCACCAGCCGCGCCCCGGTGCGTCCTCGTCGAACATCGTGATCGCGAAGCCGCGCGTACCGGCCGGCGCGTCGCGCCATGAGAGCTGCGGTGAACGGTTGCCGCCCTTGCAGTCGTTCCGGTCGAACACCTGCGCATTCTGCACGGTGCCGCCCGCGCGCACGCTCGCGCTCGTCAGCGTGAACGGCTCGTCGGCCCGGGCACCGGCACTATGCGCTGCGAATAGCGCGAGCATGGCGCCGACGGCGAGCGATCGATGCCGCCAAGATGAAGCCAGCGAAACAACCAGGCAACGCACGCGCATATGCCGGTTCTCCTGTAAGGGCGCGAGGCGCGGGTGCTCGCGACTGTCGTTGTCCTGAATTGTGCCCCACGGTCGAATCAAGTCTAACATCAGCGCTGATTAGCTCTGCGACGCAATATGTTCGCGTGCCGCGGAATTCGCAGACAGGAAATCAGCTATAGTAAGGGGGTTGTCGCGCGACCCTTACTGCATTTGACTCGTTTAAATAGCGAGCGTCAAAAGCAGTGTTAGAAGTTGTGGAGACCGGTTTATCCGTCCAGAGGAGGACGATGCAAGTTTCACTCAGGGTTGTGGTGGCAGACGATCATCCGGTTATTCTGTTTGGCGCTGAAAATGCGCTGCTCAAATTTCCCGGTATGCAAGTCGTTGGGCGCGCAAGGCAGTCGACTGAACTTATCAAAATGTTGCAATCCACCGAATGCGACGTGCTCGTCACCGACCTGGCCATGCCGGGCGGTCAGTACGGCGACGGCTTGCAACTCATCGACTATTTGCGCCGCAATTTCCCGAATCTGCCGATCGTCGTGCTCACCATGCTCGAGAACGCCGCATTGCTCAAACGGCTCAAGGAACTTGGCGTGACGTCGGTTGTGAACAAATCGGACGATCTCAGCCATATTGCGCTTGCGGTACAACACGTGGGCCGTCGTATGACCTATATGAGTCCGTCGGTGAAGGCGGTGCTCGATGGGTTGCGGGTCAATTCAGCCGGCAAGCGCGACGACTCGAAGCTGTCGCGGCGCGAACTCGAAGTCGTGCGCCTGTTCGTATCGGGTATGACGATCAAGGAAATATCGGAGCGTTTGAATCGCAGCATCAAGACGATCAGCACACAAAAAAACGCGGCCATGCGCAAGCTCGGAATCGATCGTGACTCCCAACTATTCCAGTATGCGCAGAGCAATGGTTTGCTGAATCTTTCGTCGAACTCGAGTAAGGACATCGCGAACCAGTCCTGATATCGGGCCTCGTTTCGTCCGCCGGGTAATCGGCGATAAACAATCGGCGATAAAAAAAGCCGCCTGTTGCGAAACAGGCGGCTTTTTCATTCAATCCGCATAAAGCGGCTACGTTTTTATTGTCACTGCCTTAGCGCGATGGCTTTATTGCGGCGTAGACGTCGCACCGCCATGTGCAGCGGACCACTCGGCCGGCGCGTGCAGGAATTTTTCCACTTCGTCGATCGTCTTCGTGTCGAAGTAGTTGTTCTGCTTCGCGACGCGCAGCACGTCCCACCACGTGGCGAGCGCGTGCAGATCGACGTCGATGTCTTTCAGCACCGACACGCTTTCCTTGAAGATGTTGTAGTGGAACAGCACGAAGCAGTGGTTCACCGTCGCGCCGGCGGCGCGCAGCGCGTTGATGAAGTTGATCTTGCTGCGGCTGTCGGTTGTCAGGTCTTCGACGAGCAACACGCGCTGGCCTTCGGTCAGCAGACCTTCGATCTGCGCGTTGCGGCCGAAACCCTTCGGCTTCTTGCGCACGTACTGCATCGGCACCATCAGGCGGTCGGACAGCCATGCCGCGAACGGGATGCCCGCGGTTTCGCCGCCGGCGACCGCGTCGATCTGCTCATAGCCGACGTCGCGCAGGATCGTCGCTTCGGCCATTTCCATCAGGCCGCGGCGCACACGAGGATACGAGATCAGCTTGCGGCAGTCGATGTACACCGGGCTCGCCCAGCCGGACGTGAAAATATACGGTTTCTCCGCGTTGAAATGCACTGCTTGCACTTCGAGCAGCATCTTGGCGGTGGTGTCGGAGATCGTCTGGCGATCGAAGCCTGTCATGGGCGGATCCTTCGGAGTGAGCGGGGGAGAAGCGGGCGCTGGCCCGGTGGCGCAGCAAGCGGGGTATGCCGCGCCATGCTGGGCGGGATACGCGGCCGGGGGAAGAGCACAGACCGGCTTTTGCTGCGCGCGTGGGCCGCTATTTTACCTGAAATGGGTCGCACCGAGGAGGCCGTCGCGCGCGGCGGCGCAGCCGGCGGGCGCTTTGGCGCGCGCATCGTCTTGTGACCGGGTGAGGCCGCCTTTACACTCACGCGACTTTCCCGGGACGCTTCCCACGCAGCCGCCTTCAGACCAACGGAATGCTTTCAATGAACGCCGCTCCACCCGCCTCCGCCTCCGCCACCGAAACCCGCTCCGCCGTCGAACCGGGCTATGCGGGCCGCGCGCTGCTTGCGTCGGTGCTGGGCTATGCGATGGACGGCTTCGATCTGCTGATTCTCGGCTTCATGCTGCCGGTGATCGCCGCCGACCTGCATCTGAGTTCCTCGCAGGCCGGCGCGCTGGTCACATGGACGCTCATCGGTGCGGTGGCGGGCGGCGTGCTCTTCGGCGTGCTCAGCGATTATTTCGGCCGCGTGCGCATGCTGACGTGGACGATCCTGATCTTCGCGGTGTTCACCGGCCTGTGCGCGCTCGCGCAAGGCTATACGGACCTGCTGATCTATCGGACCATCGCCGGGATCGGGCTGGGCGGCGAATTCGGCATCGGTATGACGCTGGTCGCCGAAGCGTGGCCGGCGTCGCAGCGGGCGCGGGTGTCGTCGTATGTCGGCCTCGGCTGGCAGCTTGGCGTGCTGGCGGCCGCGTTGCTGACGCCGCTGCTGCTGCCGGTGATCGGCTGGCGCGGCATGTTCGCGCTCGGGCTGCTGCCGGCGGCGGTGTCGTTCTTCGTGCGGCGCCGCGTCGAGGAGCCGGCGCTTTTCGACCAACGCGTCGCGCGCGGCATGCGCAAGCTGCCGCTGAAACTGCTGTTCGTCGATGGACGCACGACGCGCGCGAGCCTCGGCGTCACGATCCTGTGCTCGGTGCAGAACTTCGGCTATTACGGGCTGATGATCTGGCTACCCAGCTATCTGTCGAAGACCTTCGGCTACTCGCTGACCCAATCGGGGCTGTGGACCGCCGCGACGATTCTCGGCATGGCGGCCGGCATCTGGCTATTCGGCATCGCCGCCGACCGCTTCGGCCGCAAGCCGACGTTCCTGTTCTACCAGGCGGGCGCCGTCGTCATGGTGTTCGTCTATGCGCAACTGACGACGCCGATGGCGTTGCTGATCGGCGGCGCGGCGATGGGGGTGTTCGTCAACGGCATGATCGGCGGCTACGGCGCGCTGATTTCGGAGCTCTATCCAACCGATGCGCGCGCCACCGCGCAAAACGTGCTGTTCAATGCGGGTCGCGCGGTGGGCGGCTTTGGGCCGGTCGTCGTGGGCGCGCTGGCGGCGCGCTACTCGTTCGGCGCGGCGCTCGCGCTACTGGCGTCGATTTACCTGCTGGACATCCTCGCGACCCTGTTTCTGATTCCTGAGCGACGCGGCGCCGAACTCGACTGACCGCGTCGACGAAGCGCGTCCTTCAATCGCTTCGGATACTGCGAATGCCTGGACCATGCGGCCCGCATGGCGCCCCGCCGCGTGGCGGAAAAGCACGGCCGGGTCGTGGCGACGCAGCGTCCTGAGCGCCTGTTTCGCCAATGGCGAGTCCTGTTAACCACTCAGTGCATCGACACGTCCGGGGTGTACACTGATCGACCCGCGAAGCACTCCACATCGTCCCGTCTTCGTCGAGGTAAGCCGTCGCGCCTGACCGGGCGCGTGCGAAAACCGCCTCGGTCGTCTATCCGTCCGACAGATGAAAGCGCTGCAACGATGTGTGTCGCCGGGCCCAATCACTTACGTCTCGCAGGCCTAGAAATGGACGAACAACTCAAGCAAAGCGCTCTCGCATATCACCAGAATCCGAAACCTGGCAAGATTTCGGTGACGCCTACCAAGGCGCTGTCGAACCAGCTGGATTTGTCGCTCGCGTATTCGCCGGGTGTGGCGGCAGCCTGTATGGCAATTCACGAGGAACCGCTCGACGCGCAGAAGTACACGTCGCGCGGCAACCTCGTCGGCGTGATCACGAACGGCACCGCGGTGCTCGGCCTCGGCAACATCGGCCCGCTTGCCGCGAAGCCGGTGATGGAAGGCAAGGGGTGTCTGTTCAAGAAGTTCGCCGACATCGACGTGTTCGACATCGAGCTGAGCGAATCCGATCCGGACAAGCTCGTCGAGGCGATCGCGATGCTCGAGCCCACGCTGGGCGGCATCAACCTCGAGGACATCAAGGCGCCCGAGTGCTTCTACATCGAGAAGAAGCTGCGCGAACGCATGAAGATTCCGGTCTTCCACGACGATCAGCACGGCACCGCGATCATCGCGTCGGCGGCGATCCTGAACGGCCTCAAGGTGGTCGGCAAGAGGCTCGACGAAGTGAAGCTGGTCTGTTCGGGCGCGGGCGCGGCGGCCATTGCGTGTCTGGATCTGCTCGTCAATCTCGGTCTGTCGAAGCAGAACATTCTCGTCGCCGACTCGAAGGGCGTGATCTACGAAGGGCGCGGCAACCTCGATCCGTCGAAGGAGCGCTATGCGGCGCACACCGAAGCGCGCTCGCTCGCCGATGCAATCCGCGACGCGGACGTGTTCCTCGGCTGCTCGAGCGCCGGCGTGCTGAAGCCGGAGATGGTCGCCGAAATGGGCTCGCAGCCGCTGATTCTCGCGCTCGCGAACCCCGAGCCGGAAATCCGTCCGGAAGAAGCGCGCAAGGTGCGCCCGGACTGCATCATCGCGACCGGCCGGTCGGACTATCCGAACCAGGTCAACAACGTGCTGTGTTTCCCGTTCATCTTCCGCGGCGCGCTCGACGTCGGCGCGACGACGATCACCGAAGAAATGAAGCTCGCGTGCGTGCGCGCGATTGCCGAACTGGCCGAGGAAACCGACCAGGGCGATGAAGTCGCGAAGGCCTACGAAGGCCACTCGCTCGAATTCGGTCCCGAATACCTGATTCCGAAGCCGTTCGATCCGCGCCTGATCATCAAGATCGCGCCGGCCGTCGCGCAGGCCGCAATGGATTCGGGCGTCGCGACCCGCCCGATCCAGGACATGGATGCGTACCGCGAACAGCTCGGCGCGACCGTCTATCGCTCGGGCATGGTGATGCGGCCGGTGTTCGCGGCGGCGAAGTCGGCACCGGCGCGCATCGTGTTCGCGGAAGGCGAAGACGAGCGCGTGCTGCGCGCCGCGCAGTTCGTGCTGCTCGAAAAGATCGCCAAGCCGATCCTGGTCGGCCGTCCGTCGGTGATCGAGATGCGTCTGAAGAAGATGGGCTCGAAGCTCAAGTGCGGCGAAGACGTCGAGATCGTCGATCCGGAAGACGATCCGCGCTATCACAAGTGCTGGCAGGCGTATCACGAACTCGGCGCGCGCGAAGGCGTGACGCCGGACGTCGCGAAGGCCGCGATGCGCAAGTTCAACACGCTGATCGGCGCGATCCTCGTGCGCCTTGGCGAAGCGGACGGCATGATCTGCGGCATGATCGGCCAGTACCACACGCATCTGAACTTCATCGAGCAGGTGCTCGGCAAGGCCGACGACGTCGAGAACTTCGCCGCGATGAATCTGCTGATGCTGCCGGGCCGTAACCTGTTCATCTGCGACACGTACGTCAACGAAGTGCCGACCGCCGAGCAGCTTGCCGACATGACGATGCTCGCCACGCGCGAAATCGAGAAGTTCGGCATCACGCCGAAGGTCGCGCTGCTGTCGAACTCGAACTTCGGTAGCGCGCCGTCGTCGTCGTCGGAGCGCATGGCCGCGGCGCGCAAGCTGATCACGCAACGCGCGCCGTCGCTCGAGATCGACGGTGAAATGCACGGCGACGCGGCGCTGTCGGAGACGGTCCGCAAGGCCGCGTTCCCGGGCACGACGCTCGCCGGCGAAGCGAATCTGCTGATCATGCCGAACGTCGAAGCGGCGAACATCGCGTACAACCTGCTGAAGGTCGTGGGCGGCGAGGGTGTGACGGTCGGGCCGTTCCTGCTGGGTGCGGAAAAGCCGGTGCATATCCTGACGCCGGCCGCGACCGTGCGCCGGATCATCAACATGACGGCGGTTGCTTCGGCGAACGCGCGCGAGTCGGTGAACGCGAAGTAACGTGTATCACGTGAGGTTGGCGTGGGCGCAGCAGTAACGCGCGCGCGGCGGCCTGGGCAGAAGCGCTACGGAACCCCGGTTCCGTAGCGTTTTTTTTTGGTGCGCCAGGCATGGCGCGCAGCGCCGTGAAAGGCGCTATCTGGATCGCTGTGGTGGCGAACTGGATGACTTGGGGGTGAGAGTCCCCTACACACCCGGCAAGGGGAAGTGTTAGCGGACGGCAAGGGTGTCCATCGTGAGGTGGAATCTGAAGGAAGCCGAAGGCAAAGCGCTGGCCTGACGAACAGGAAGCGGATATTAGGCGGAATGGCGGGGTGAGCAGGCCAAAATCTGTAAAGCCCGATACTTGCACGGAACGCCATGACGTAGATCCGACAGGCATAAGCGTGAAGGTCGCGCGTATTACCCTGGGAGATCTGCCATCCTGCCTTGTGCTACTGGCATCGAGAGGTGTCGGAATGGGGTGGCAGAAGTCAGCAGAGGTCGTAGTAGCCGTTGAAACCGGAGCGGCGAAGGGCCAAACCTGTCACGAGTGGCAAGTCACGCGTGATCTCTGCGTATCTGGGCAGAAGCCTCGGCCATGCCGGGGGCCTGCAGCCATGCTGGAGGGGCCGGAAGCCCCGAGAGAGGCTGAGGTGTCCATCGGATGCCAGGTGACACGACGCACGAAACAAGCTCACGCCGACGACCGATCCGGTCCGAGGCCGACGGGAAACGCCGGATACGTGAACCGTACGTCCGGTGTTGTGGGAGGACGGCGGGGGCAACCCCGCCTCCTACCCGATCGCCTAAAAAAAGCGGCGGTCCGTGCAGACCGCCGCTTTTCGGTTCAGCTGGGAGAGTCGATCAAGCCGCGTGCTGCGTCTTGCCCGCATCCGGCGAACGCCAACGCGCGAGCAGCTCGTTCCACTTGATGCGCACGCCTTTCAGGTTGTTTTCCTTCACATGCCCATAGCCGCGGATGCCGTCGGGCAGATTCGCGAGCTCGACCGCGAGATCGCGTTTCTGAGAAGTCAGCCCGCCGATCAGCTCACGCACCAATACCTCGTATTCGCCGATCAGCGCGCGCTCGGTGCGACGCTCCTCGGTGTTGCCGAACACGTCGAACGCGGTGCCGCGCAGGAACTTGAGCTTCGCGAGCACGTGCATCGCGCTGACCATCCACGGGCCGTACTTCTTCTTCACCAGATGGCCGTGCGCGTCCTTCTTCGATAGCGTCGGCGGCGCGAGATGCAGGTGCAGCTTCCAGTCGCCTTCGAACGTCGCGTTCAGTTTTTCGATGAACGCCGGGTCGCTGTACAGACGTGCGACTTCGTATTCGTCCTTGTACGCCATCAGCTTGTGCAGGTTCTTCGCGACCGCCTCGGTCAGCGGCATTTGGCCGTCGGCGGAATCGAGCGCTTCTTCGGCGGCTCGCACCTGCGACACCAGCGCGCGATAGCGCTCCGCGTACGCACGGTTCTGCCAGGCGGTCAGATAGTCGGCGCGTTTGTCGATCAGCGCGTCGAGCGCCTTCGGCGTATGCAGCGCGATGATCTTGCCGCCCGCGCTGTCGGCCGGATCGCCGCGTCCCTGCGTTTGCGCGAGCTTGCGTACCGCAGCCAGATCGTGCGCGGCACGCCGGCCCCATTCGAACGCCGCGCGGTTCTTGTCCACCTGCACGTTGTTCAGCTCGATCGCGCGAATCAGCGACTCGTGCGTGAGCGGCACCCAGCCGCGCTGCCACGCATAGCCGAGCACGAACGGGTTCGTGTAGATCGCGTCGCCGAGCAGCGCGACGGCGAAGTGATTCGCGTCGACGGTCGAGACGTTGTCATCGCCGGCCGCGGCGCGCACGTCGGCTTCGGTGCTGCTGCCGGGGAAGCGCCAGTTCGGGTTCTTGATCAGCTCGGCCGTCGGCGTGTGCGCGCTGTTCAGCACGACGCGCGTGCGATCCGCGTGCATCCGCGACACGCATTCGTCGCTGGCGGTGACGATCGCGTCGCAGCCGATCACGAGGCTCGCTTCGCCCATTGCGATGCGGGTCGCGTGGATATCGGCGGGCTGCTTCGCGATCTGCACGTGGCTCATCACGGCGCCGCCTTTCTGCGCGAGGCCGGTGACGTCGAGCACCGTGACGCCCTTGTTCTCGAGATGCGCGGCCATGCCGAGCAGCGCGCCGATCGTGACGACGCCCGTGCCGCCCACGCCCGTCACCAGAACGCCGTACGGACGGTCGATGGACGGCAACTCGGGATCCGGCACCGGCGGCATTTCGGCGCCGGCGCCCGACGCCGCCTTCGGCTTGCGCAACTGGCCGCCCTCAACGGAGACGAAGCTCGGGCAGAAGCCGTTCACGCACGAAAAGTCCTTGTTGCAGGTCGACTGGTTGATCTGGCGCTTCGTGCCGTACTCAGTATCGAGCGGTTCGACCGACAGGCAGTTCGACTTCACCGAGCAGTCGCCGCAGCCTTCGCACACCGCTTCGTTGATCACGACGCGCCGTGCGGGATCGGGATACGCGCCGCGTTTCCTGCGACGGCGTTTTTCGGTCGCGCAGGTCTGGTCGTAGATCAGGATCGTGGTGCCCGTAACCTCGCGCAGCTGACGCTGCACGTCGTCGAGCTGGTCGCGGTGGTGAATGTCGACGCCGGGCGCGAGGCCGACGTTTGCCGCGTACTTCTCCGGCTCATCGGTGACGATGACGATCTTCGCCGCGCCTTCGGCGGCGAGCTGATGCGTGATCTGCGGCACGCTCAGCACGCCGTCGACCGGCTGGCCGCCCGTCATCGCGACTGCGTCGTTGTACAGCAGCTTGTAGGTGATGTTCGCCTTCGACGCGATCGCCGCGCGAATCGCGAGCAGCCCCGAGTGGAAGTAGGTGCCGTCGCCGAGATTGGCGAACACGTGCTTGTCGTTCGTGAACGGCGCCTGGCCGATCCACGCGACACCTTCGCCGCCCATCTGGCTGAACGTGCTGGTGCTGCGATCCATCCAGACCGTCATGTAATGGCAGCCGATGCCGGCCATCGCGCGCGAGCCTTCCGGCACGTTGGTCGACGTGTTGTGCGGGCAGCCCGAGCAGAACCACGGCTTGCGCTCGACTTCGACGCGCGGCCGCGCGAGCGCCTTTTCCTTCGCCTCGATCACCGCGATGCGCGCGGCAATGCGGGCGCGCACATCCGATGGCAGATCGAACTTGTCGAGCCGCGTGGCGATCGCCTTCGCGATGATCGCGGGCGACAGCTCGTAGTGCGCCGGCAGCAGCCAGTTGCCCATCGGCACCGACCATTCGCCGCCCGCGCCGTCCTTCTCGTCGAACTTGCCGAATACGCGCGGGCGCTGCGCGTCGGGCCAGTTGTACAGCTCTTCCTTGATCGCGTATTCGAGGATCTGGCGCTTTTCCTCGACCACCAGAATTTCGTCGAGACCGCGTGCGAAGGCCTGCGCACCTTGCGCTTCGAGCGGCCACACGCAGCCGACCTTGTACAGCCGGATGCCGATGCGCGAGCAGGTTTCGTCGTCGAGACCGAGGTCGGTCAGCGCCTGGCGCACGTCGAGATAAGCTTTGCCGCCGGTCATGATGCCGAAGCGCGCATGCGGCGAATCGATTTCGACGCGGTCGAGTTTGTTCGCTCGCACGTAGGCGAGGCCCGCGTACCACTTGTAGTCGAGCAGACGCGCTTCCTGCACGAGCGGCGGATCGGGCCAGCGGATGTTCAGCCCACCGTCGGGCATCACGAAGTCTTCCGGCAGGATGATGTTGGTGCGGTGCGGATCGATATCGACCGATGCGGACGATTCGACCACGTCGGTCACGCACTTCATCGCGACCCAGAGGCCCGAGTAGCGGCTCATCGCCCAGCCGTGCAGGCCGAAGTCCAGATATTCCTGCACGTTCGACGGAAACAGCACCGGCAGCCCGCATGCCTTGAAGATGTGTTCGGACTGATGCGCGAGTGTCGAGGATTTGGCCGCGTGATCGTCGCCGGCGAGCACGAGAACGCCGCCGTGCCGCGACGAGCCGGCCGAGTTGCCGTGCTTGAAGACGTCACCGGACCGGTCGACGCCGGGGCCCTTGCCGTACCACATCGAAAACACGCCGTCGTATTTGGCGCTCGGGTACAGATTGACCTGCTGCGAACCCCACACGGCGGTGGCCGCGAGGTCTTCGTTGACGCCGGGCTGGAACACCACCTGATGCGCGGCCAGATGCTTTTTCGCTTTCCACAGCGACTGGTCGAGCCCGCCGAGCGGCGATCCGCGGTAGCCGGAGATGAAGCCGGCCGTGTTGAGGCCGGCGGCGCGGTCGCGTTCCTGCTGCAGCATCGGCAGACGCACCAGCGCCTGGATGCCGCTCATGTACGCGCGGCCGCGATCGAGGGTGTATTTGTCGTCGAGCGTGACGGAAGACAACGCGGCTTCGAGCGAGGCTCGCTGACCTGCGTCTAGCGGGGCATTCATTATGTGTACTCCTCCACTTCAGCTTGGGATCACCAAAACTTTTCTGGCCCCCGGCATCTCGTGAATGCTGGGGCCGGGGTCGTCATATTGACGGGTTTTAAGCGATGGTAGCACTGGTGGAAACCCGCCGCAGCGGATCAAAAATCGCCCGCGCACGATCTGATTTCGGCCGGTTTCGCGACGAGTTGCCTACGTGTTGTCAGCAGTTATCGCGGATTTCCGCCGGAATGGAGTTGTATTGCGCCTGCGCGTGTAACAAGCTGTAAAACCTACAAATTTGCGGAACCGCAGTGAAAACGACTGTCTAACCCCGACCTGCGAGCGATGCCGAACGCCGCGCATTCTGTGCAGCTTCTGGACAGCAGGGCAGTTAGAAAAGGAGTACGCATGAACACAAGAAACATCCAGACCTTCCTGATGGTTTCCGCCGCTTTCTTCGCGATGAGCGCGCCGGTGCGCTCGAATCCGGGCAGTACGGGGGCACTGTCGAACGCGATCATCCGCACGGCGCAGGTGGCGCCGGCGCGGGTCGACGGTGCGATCGGCAGCGATCTGTACAGGCAGAATTCATGACGCACCGCATCGCGCGCGTCTAATGACGACCGGCCGCCGTTCCGAAGAGAGCGGCGGCGTTGCAACGTAAAAGGGCGAGGATCCTGCGATCCTCGCCCTTTTTTCTTCTGCGCGCCGATCAGGCGCGAGTCTCCGTGGTCAGGTCTTGTCCTGCACGACGCCGCGGCGAATCTGATCGAGCTCGATCGATTCGAACAGCGCCTTGAAGTTGCCTTCGCCGAAGCCCTGGTTGCCCTTGCGCTGAATGATCTCGAAGAAGATCGGGCCGATCTGGTTTTCGGTGAAGATCTGCAGCAGCAGATCGTCCGGTGCGCCGTCGATCAGGATCTTGCGCTTGCGCAGTTCCTCGAGCGGCTCGCCATGATTCGGCACGCGTCGGTCGACGAGTTCGTAGTACGTGTCGATCGTGTCGAGCAGTGAAATGTCCGATGCGCGCAGGCCGTCGACGGTGCGGTAGATGTCGCTGGTGCCGAGTGCGATGTGCTGGATGCCTTCGCCGTGGTACGCGTCCAGGTATTCCTGGATCTGACCGGCGGTGTCCGAGCCTTCCTCGTTGATCGGAATGCGAATCTTGCCGCACGGCGAGGTCATCGCTTTCGACTTGACGCCCGTCACCTTGCCCTCGATGTCGAAGTAGCGCACCTCGCGGAAGTTGAACAGGCGCTCGTAGAACTCTGCCCATTCCTGCATGCGGCCGCGATGCACGTTGTGCGTCAGGTGATCGATATAGGTCAGGCCGTGGCCGACCGGGTTCGGGTTCGCGCCCGGAATCGGCTCGAAGTCGACGTCGTAAATGTCGATGTCACCGATGCTGTTCGGCGTCGCACCGTTCTTGCCGCGCCAGCGGTCGACGAAATAGATCAGCGAATCGCCAATGCCCTTGATCGCCGGGATGTTCAGCTCCATCGGGCCGGTCTTGTTGTCGAAACCCCATGCGCCTTTTTCGAGCGCTTGGGCGTAGGCCTTCGCGGCGTCCTGTACGCGAAACGCAATCGCGCAGATCGACGGGCCATGCAAGCGCGCGAAGCGCTGCGCAAACGAATGCTTCTCCGCGTTGACGATGAAGTTGATGTCGCCCTGACGATACAGCATCACGTCCTTATGACGATGCCGCGCGACGGCCGTGAAGCCCATCCGTTCGAACAGTTTGCCGAGCGCTTTCGGGTCCGGCGCCGTGTATTCGATGAATTCGAAGCCGTCAGTGCCGACAGGATTTTCCCAAGTTGAAACCTGCATCGTCTGTCTCCAATCCCATGCAAGAGGGTTGCCGAGGCGCGCTGGCGGTGAGCGCGCGGGACGGTCGGCTGAGCGCGACCGGATGGGGCAAGTGTAGAGCCGCGATGAAGACAAAAACTTGCGAACTTAATCACGCGTCGCTACGCTTGAGCCAGTTTATGGCTCTATTCGAACGACACGTGGCAGAACATGGCTATTGGCGAGATAGACGCGATCGATCGACGCATTCTGGCGATCCTTCAGGAGAATGGCCGGCTGTCGAATCAGGAGATTGCGGAACGGATCAATCTATCGCCGAGTCCGTGCCTGCGGCGGATTCGCCGGCTCGAGGAAAGCGGCGTGATTCGCGGCTATGTCGCGCTGCTCGACGCGCAACGTCTCGGGCTTGACCTGCTCGCGTATGTCAGCGTGCGGCTGGAGAAGGGTGGCGGTCGCGCGTTCAGTCCGCATGGCGAGGCCACGCACGCCGATCTGTTCGGCGCGGCCGTGCAGACGTGGCCCGAAGTTGTCGCATGTCACGCGATGACGGGTGAGATGGATTACCTGTTGCGCGTCCAAGTGGAGGACATGGCGCACTTTTCGCGCTTCGTGCAGGATCAGTTGCTGCGGCATCCATCGGTGATCGATGTGAAATCGAGCTTTTCGCTAGAAAAGATCAAGGAAACGACAGCGCTGCCCATTTTGTAGGCTTCACGCGCACGGTCCTACGCGTGGCGTTGATTGGGTACAGATAGAAAAAAGGCGACCTTGCGGCCGCCCCAATCTCATTTCCCCGT
The DNA here is from genome assembly GCF_050436505.1 of Paraburkholderia sp. CI3. NCBI lineage: Bacteria > Pseudomonadati > Pseudomonadota > Betaproteobacteria > Burkholderiales > Burkholderiaceae > Paraburkholderia > Paraburkholderia sp. CI3. Next base: position 2,773,280 of record NZ_JBNDMI010000004.1, on the reverse strand, counting down.
AGCGATTGTTCAGGCAGCGACAGCCACCGGCATGAACGACTCGAACAGTCGCGATGCCTGGCGTGCGTGGCGCTTGAGCGCGTAATCGAACACGGCGGCCTGCTCCTGCAGCATTTCCGCGAGGATGCTCGACTGATCGGCGGGCGACAGCGTCAGATAGGCGTCGGCCTCGCCGTACGCGTACTCGATCTTCATGCCGGCCTTCCTGGCGATGTGCATCATGGTCGAATTGCGCGCCAGGCAGTGGATGTACAGCGTCGTCACATGCGTGTTGCGGCTGCGGATCGCGGCGCGCTCGAATAGCCTCGAGCCGATACCGATGCCGCGTGCGCTTTCGAGCACGGAGACGCCGAATTCGGCGGTGCGCTTGTTGCCTTCGGCCGGCAGGTAGGCCAGATGGCCGACGCCGCTCAGTTCCAGCTTGCTGTTGAACACGCCGAACACGGTGTCGCGCGTAAAGTCGATCGCGCGCACGTAGTTTTCGATCACATGGTTCGGCACGACCTGGCCGAAGCGCAGCAGACGGTCTTCTTCGTCGAGCGCGAGGAAGTGAGCAAGCAGGCGTTCGCGATCGGCGGCGGTGAGTTCACGGACCAGAGCGTGCGCGCGTTCAGCAGGCAGCGACGCGCGATCGTTCGGCGCGATCGGCTCGGTGTTGCGATGGGTCAGCATGTTCATGGTCGGGTTCTCCTTTTAATCAGGCGGCGTTGTGCACCGCAAAACCAATTTTAACGGAAACCTAAGCCATTCACTAGGGAAAACCCGTATCAAAAGTCGAGGTGAATACCTGGAGCGCTGGAACCCTAAATTTAATTATTTGATTTTAAACAGAAGTTAAAAGTGATCGCACGTTCGTGACACGATGCCGCATGGATTCCCTGCGCTGATTTATTTGGTCTGCATGTTGTTGCTTTGCAACATCCAGTGCGCGGGTTGCGATCTGTTCAGACCATCGTCTACCTGGCCGGCGCGCTGCCGAGACCATGCTCGACCATGCCGACCACCTGCTCGGCGAACTCGCGATAGCCCATCCGGCCGTCCGGCTTGAGCCACGTGAAGGTCCAGTTGATCATGCCGAACACCATCATCGTCAGCGCGGTCTGGTTGTCGCGTGTCGCGCGTTCGGGATAGGCGCGCACGAGCTGCCGCGCGAAGGCGGCGACTACGTCGCGCTGACGGTTCAGGATGATCTCGCGCTGCGAATCGACCAGATACTTGACATCGTTCAGCAGCGCGACGTGCCGGCTGTGCGACGTCTCATACTCGGACAGGAACGCGCGGATCAGCTCCGCGAAGGTTTCTCGCTCGCTCAGTTCGCGCCGCTGGCTCGATCCTTCGACCTCGGCGATGATCAGCATCAGGCGCTTCGTGTAGCGATCGAGCAGATCGAACAGGATTGCTTCCTTGCTCTCGTAATAGTGATAGAGGCGCGCTTTCGAGGTGCCGCTCGCCGCGGCAAGATCGGCCATCGAGGTGCTTGGATAGCTGGTCTGCGCGAACTTCGCGGCGGCCAGTTCGAGAATCTGCTCGCGTTGGGTTTCGTGGTCGGGGGCTCGGGTGCGGGCCATATTCGTCTGTTCTTATCTTATTGGGGTGAGCAGGGGGCGGATGCCGCGCGCAGTTCGAGCGAGCGCCATTCGTTCGCATCGCCGCGCAGGCGGACGCGCCGCAGCGCCGCGAGTTCGCGCATGCGCCACAGCACGATGCTGTCGCTGACGAGGAACCACAACCCGGCGGTCATCACATAGGCGGCGACGCGCGCGGCGGGCTGCCAGTCGTCGGTTGCGCGGTCGAGGATCAGCGCGTCGATTTCGGCAACGCTGCCGCTCGTGAAGGTGTTGTCACGCCAGCGCCGCGTCTCGCCGTTCGCCTGTTTGACCTCCTGCCATTCGAGCGCGAGCCGGCTGATGCGCAGCACGGAAATCGGGGCGGCGTCCGGCAGGTGTGTCTGCAATACGTCCGGCGCAAACATGCCGACCGATGTCGCGCGATCCTTGCGGGTATGCGCCCACGCTTGCGGATCGGTGAGGTCGGCGATCGACAGACGCACTTCGTTCAAACGCTGCGGGCTGTTGCGCACCAGATAGCAGACGCGGCGTAGCATCAGTTGATCGGACGCGCTTTCGGCGTGCCACACCACGAGATTCGCGGTGCTGCTGGCGAGGCCGTCGAGCACCGCGGCCTGTTCGCGGAACTCGCGCACGAAGTCGCGTTGCGTGTCGGCGCTGACGCGTTCCCAGAAGTCGGCGCGCACGTGCGCAGAGTCGTCGACGCCGCGTAACGGGCCGACCGCCAGATCGTCCCGCAGCGGCTGCACGCGATCGTCGCGGCCCGCCTGGTCCAGCGCGGTACGCAGCGACTCGGCGGCGACATCGCCGTTGGTGAGGTGAATCGTGCTCATGGGCAAGGGCTTGCAGTGACGTCAGCAGCTGTAACAAAAAGAGGCCGCTCGCCGACTGGAACCCGATGTCCCGATCGATGAGCGGCCCCTAGTTTAAGCGGATCGCGAAACGGCCGAAAGCGGTGGCGGACGTCGCGGGAGGGCAGTCCGTACCTAGGCCACGAAAGCACTCGACTCAACGTTCGTCGTAACTGACGACGACCTTGTCGCTAACCGGATGACACTGACACGTCAGCACGAACCCGTCGCGGACCTCGTGTTCTTCGAGCGTGTAGTTCTTTTCCATCTTCACTTCGCCCTCGAGCACCTTCGCGCGACAGGTGCAGCACACGCCGCCCTTGCACGCATACGGCAGCGCGAGACCGGCGCGCAGCCCGACGTCGAGCACGCTCGTGCCCTGATACGGCAGGCGCAGCTTGCGGCGCTTGCCGTCGAGCACGATTTCGAGCTCGGCCGCGGGGGTGTCCGCGGTGATCTCGACGGGCGGCACGCCCGCCTGCGGCAGCGGCGTGCCGAAGCGCTCGACGTGCACCTTCGCGGGCGGCACGCCGGCTGCCTTGAGCGCGGCCTCGGCTGCATCCATCATCGGCGCGGGGCCGCAGATGAACGCTTCGTCGATCGCGTCGGCCGGCAGCAGCTGCTCGATGAACGCCGCGCATTTTTCCTGATCGAGCACGCCGTTAAACAGTTCGACGTCCTGCAGGTCGTCCGACAGCACGTGATACAGCACGAAGCGGTTCATGAAGCGGTTCTTCAGATCCTCGAGCTCCTCGGCGAACATGATCTGGTCGACGCTGCGGTTGCCGTAGACGAGCGTGAAGGTGCTGCGCGGCTCGACTTCGAGCGTCGTCTTGATGATCGCGAGCACCGGCGTGATGCCCGAGCCGCCCGAGAACGCGAGGTACTGCTGCCCCTGTTCCGCGTTCAGGTGCGTGAAGAAACGGCCGTCGGGCGTCATCACGTCGATCGTGTGTCCCGGCTGCAGCGTGTCGAACGCGAAGTTCGAGAAACGCCCGCCGCGCACGCGCTTGATGCCGATGCGCAACTCGCCGTCGCGATCGTAGTCGGTGACGCCCACGCAGATCGAATACGAACGGCGCGTTTCCTCACCGTCGATATGCGTCTTCAGCGTGACGAACTGGCCCTGCGTGAAGCGATAGTGGTCGCGCAGTTCGGGCGGGACTTCGAAGGCGACCGAGACCGCATCGGCGGTTTCGGGGCGCACTTCGCGGATACGCAGCGGATGGAATTGCGGGGTGGCCATATCAGTACGGTTTGAAGTAGTCGAAGGGTTCGCGGCAGTCGAGGCAGCGATACAGGGCCTTGCAGGCGGTCGAGCCGAATTGCGCGAGCCGCTCGGTGTGCGCCGAGCCGCAGCGTGGGCAGCCTGGGGCCGGCAGCGCGCGCGGCACGAAGCGCAGGACTTTCTCCTGCGGCGCCGCTTGCGCGTGGGCGGCCGCGCCGCAGTTGCCCGTCGGCGGCGCGATGCCGTAGACGCGCAGTTTTTCGCGGGCTTCGGCCGTGATCCAGTCGGTGGTCCACGCCGGCGCGAGCACGGTGGCGACGCGGTAGGGCGTGAGCTGCGCGGCCTCGAGCGCACGGCCGATGTCTTCGGCAATCTGCGACATCGCCGGGCAGCCCGAGTAGGTCGGCGTGATCACGACTTCGAGCGCGCCGTCCGCGGCGCGTCGCACGTCGCGCAGGATGCCGAGCTCACGGATCGACACCACCGGGATCTCCGGGTCGGGTACCGCTTCGAGCACGGTCCATGCGCGGGTGAGCGCGGGATCGGGCGTGGCGGTCGTGGCAGCGGCGGCGTTCGCGGGCTGCGGGGCGGTCGAGGTCGTCATCGCGTACTCACCAGCTGGCGCCCGGATGCTGGCGCGCGAGGCTCTGCATTTGCGCGAGCACGAAACCCATGTGCTCCGAATGCTCGCCGTGCTTGCCCGTGCTCACGTGCCGCAGCGCCGCGGGCAGCGTCAGCGTGGCCTGGCCGAGCGTGGCGCGCACGTCGTCGAGCCACGCGGCTTCCAGCGCCGAGGTGCGCGGGCCGATGCCGGCCGCGGCGACCGCGTCTTCCACCGCGTCCGCACTGAAGAACTCGTAGGTGTACGGCATCAGGTAGTCGAGCGCGGCCTGCGCGCGACGGTGCGATTCGTCGGTGCCGTCGCCGAAACGGATCAGCCACTCGCTCGCGTGATGCACGTGGTACTGCGTTTCCTTGATCGACTTCGCGGCGATCGCGGCGAGCTGCCCGTCGCTGGAGCCCGTCAGCGCACCCCACAGATGCATCATCAGCGTCGCGTACAGGAAGTTGCGCACGATCGTGACCGCGTAATCCTTCCCGGCCTGCGCGGTGCCGGCGAGCGGCCCGTAATGCGGCAGCTCGGCGAGCGTGTAGTTCGCGAATTCGCGCTCGGCGCGGAAGTACGCGTAGTCGTCTTCGCTGCGCTGACGGCCGGTAAGCGGCGCTTCGAGCGCGGCCGCGTGCGTGTACAGCAGGCGCGCCTGGCCGATCAGGTCGAGGCTCATGTTCGACAGCGCGATGTCCTCTTCGAGGATTGGGCCGTGGCCGCACCACTCGGTGTTGCGCTGACCGAGGATCAGCGCAGTATCCGCGAGGCGCAGCACGTACTGGAGATGTTCGGGCGTAATGGGCGTAATGGGCGTAGTGGACGTAGTGGTCATGGCCGCGCTTACATGTGGTTGACTTCGTCGGGGAGCGTGTAGAACGTCGGGTGGCGATAGATCTTGTCGCCCGCCGGTTCGAACAGCTCGGCCTTCTCGTGCGGCGCCGAGGCCGTGATCGCCGAGGACGGCACCACCCAGATGCTCACGCCTTCCTGGCGGCGCGTGTAGACGTCGCGCGCCATGCGCAGCGCCATCGGCGCGTCGGCGGCATGCAGACTGCCGCAGTGTTTATGGTCGAGTCCCTGCTTGCTGCGCACGAACACTTCCCAAATCGGCCATTCCTTGTTCATTGCTGATCTCCTGATTCCTTTGATGTGCGGTGCCACTCAGGCGGCGTGCTGTTGCGCGCGCTGGCGCTGCTTTTCCGCGTGGGCGAGCGCGGCTTCGCGTACCCAGGCGCCGTCTTCATGGGCCTTCACGCGGGTCGCGAGGCGCTCGCGGTTGCACGGGCCGTCGCCATTGACGACGCGCCAGAACTCTTCCCAGTCGATGTCGCCGTAGTCGTAGTGACCGCGCGCCTCGTTCCATTTGAGGTCCGCGTCGGGCAGCGTGACGCCGAGCACCTTCGCCTGCTCGACGGTCGCATCGACGAATTTCTGGCGCAGGTCGTCGTTGGTGATGCGCTTGATGCCCCATCTGGCCGACTGGTTGCTGTGGACCGAATCCTTGTCGCTCGGGCCGAACATCATCAGCACCGGCCACCACCAGCGGTTCACCGCCTGCTGGACCAGCTCGCGCTGCGCCTCGGTGCCGGCCATCATCGCGAGCAGCGCGTCGAAGCCCTGGCGCTGATGGAACGACTCTTCCTTGCAGATGCGGATCATCGCGCGGGCGTACGGGCCGTACGTGCAGCGGCATAGCGGGATCTGGTTCATGATCGCCGCGCCGTCGACGAGCCAGCCGATCACGCCGACGTCGGCCCAGGTGGGTGTCGGGTAGTTGAAGATGCTCGAATACTTGGCCTTGCCCGCGTGCAGCGCGTCGATCAACTGCTCGCGCGAGACACCGAGCGTTTCGGCGGCGCTATACAGATAGAGGCCGTGGCCGGCTTCGTCCTGCACCTTGGCGATCAGGATCGCCTTGCGCTTGAGGCTCGGCGCGCGCGTGATCCAGTTGCCCTCGGGCAGCATGCCGACGATCTCCGAGTGCGCATGCTGCGAGATCTGCCGCACCAGCGTTTTGCGGTACGCGTCGGGCATCCAGTCCTGCGGCTCGATCTTGCCGTCGGCGCTCATGACCGCGTCGAAGCGAGCCTGTTGTTCGGGCGAATTCGCGTCCGCGTCCAGCGGGGCGACGTTGCCGGGGATATCGAGGGATTGGGTGTACATGAGGGACGCTCTCTCTGGAGGAGTGGTCTGTGTCGGCGTAGTATAAACCAACCGACCGGTCGGTTAATAAATTTTTTGTGAAGAGACGTTGGGGCTGATAGCTCATTGAGGGCGTCGAAGCATGCATGCTGGTTTGCCCGGTTTCGACGGGCCGGCGCTTCATGACCGGCCGTCACCCCGCGCCGACACTTACCGGTAAAATTGCGAATTGGCCGCGATTTGCGGCCCACTCGCGTCTCCGGTACTCATGTTACGTCTAAGCGAAATCAAACTCCCGCTCGATCATCCCGAAAGCGCCCTCGAAGCCGCCATCCGTGCGCGCCTCATGGAACTCGGCGTGGCGCGGGACGGGCTCATCCGATACACCGTGTTTCGCCGCGCGCACGACGCGCGCAAGCGCGCCGACATCAAGCTCACCTACATCGTCGATGTCGAGGTCAAGGATGAAGGGGCCGCGCTGAAACGGCTCGCCGACGTGCCGCATTGCGGCGTGACGCCCGACATGAGCTACAAGTTCGTCGCCGAAGCGCCCGCCCAACTGAGCACGCAGCGTCCGGTCGTCATCGGCATGGGGCCGTGCGGACTGTTCGCGGGCCTGATCCTCGCGCAGATGGGCTTCCGGCCGATCATCCTCGAGCGCGGCAAGGCCGTACGTGAGCGCACCAAGGACACGTTTGGCCTGTGGCGCAAATCGGTGCTGAATCCCGAGTCGAACGTGCAGTTCGGTGAAGGTGGCGCGGGCACGTTTTCGGACGGCAAGCTCTACAGCCAGATCAAGGACCCGAAACACTACGGCCGCAAGGTGCTCGACGAATTCGTGCGGGCCGGTGCGCCGGAGGACATCCTGTACCTGAGCCGGCCGCATATCGGCACGTTTCGTCTCGTCAGCATGGTCGAGAAGATGCGCGCGAGCATCCACGAGTTGGGCGGCGAAGTGCGCTTCGAAACGCGTGTCGAGGACATCGACATCGACAACGGCCAGGTGCGCGGGCTGAAGCTGTCGACCGGCGAGACGCTGCGCTGCGACCACGTTGTGCTGGCGGTCGGCCATAGCGCACGCGATACCTTCCAGATGCTGTACGACCGCGGCGTTCACGTCGAGGCGAAGCCGTTTTCGCTCGGTTTTCGGATCGAGCATCCGCAAGGGATCATCGATCGGAGCCGTTTTGGGAAATTTGCCGGTCACAAACAGCTCGGCGCAGCCGACTACAAGGTGGTGCACCACTGCAGCAACGGGCGAGCGGTTTATAGCTTCTGCATGTGTCCCGGCGGCACCGTGGTGGCGGCCACGTCCGAGCTGGGGCGCGTCGTCACGAACGGCATGAGCCAGTACTCGCGCGCGGAGCGCAACGCGAACGCGGGCATCGTGGTCGGCATTACGCCAGACGACTACCCGGGCGGGCCGCTCGCCGGCATCGCGTTCCAGCGCAAGTGGGAGGAGCGGGCGTTCGAGCTCGGTGGCGGTAACTATATGGCTCCAGGGCAGTTGGTCGGCGACTTCATCGCGGGGCGGCCGTCCACTTCACTCGGCTCGGTCGTTCCGTCATACAAGCCGGGCGTGCGGCCAACCGATCTCAGCACCGCGCTGCCCGACTACGCGATCGAAGCGATTCGCGAAGCGCTGCCGCAGATGGAGAAGAAAATCGCCGGTTTCGCGATGCATGATGCGGTGCTGACCGGCGTTGAAACGCGAACTTCGTCGCCGGTACGCGTGCGTCGCGGCGACGACTACCAGAGTGTCAACGTCAACGGGCTGTATCCGGCGGGCGAGGGTGCGGGGTATGCGGGCGGGATCTACTCGGCGGCAATCGACGGAATCGAGGTCGCCGAAGCGGTCGCGCTGAAGATCATGAGCCAGCAAACGGCGTGAGTCCGAGCCGGCACAGCCGCCGGGCGCCGGGGTAAGCGGACCTGCCGGCGATTGCCGGCGATTGCCGCGTCGTTCGGGCACAATGCGCGTTTCGCCTCGAACCGATCCTCCGAATGACCATTCGCACCTTGGCTGCCGCATGCGGCGCGGCGCTGCTCGCCCAATTTGCCCCGTTTGTCGTTTCCTCGAGTGCGTTCGCTGCCGAAGCGTCCGAGCATTGGGTCGCCGTTTGGGCGACCGCGCTGCAACCGATTCCACAGCGGGCCGAGTTGCCACCGCTGTATCGCGCGCCGGAAGTCGCCGGGCGCACCGTTCGGCAAATCATGTATCCGACGTTGTCGGGGAGGGTGGCGCGAATTCATCTGAGCAATGCGTACGGCAAGACGCCTCTCGTCATCGACGAACTGCGCATCGCGCGCTCCGCCGGTGGCGCGGCAGCAGTCGAGGGCGCCGGCAGTCGGGTGACGTTTGGCGGTAAGGGCGCGGTCAGCGTTCCGCCTGGCGGCGAGGTGGACAGCGATCCGGTCGCGATCGATGTCGTCGAGGGCGCGCCATATGCGATCAGTGCGTTCGTGGGACCGGAGCAGCGGATCGTCGCATGGCACCGAGTGTCGAATCAGGTGAATTATGTGTCCGGGCCCGGCAATCACACCACCGACACGTCCGCCACGGCGTTTCCCGGCCGCTTCACGCAATATGTGTGGGTCACGGGTTTGTCGGTGGAGGCGGCGGCACCGTCGCTTGCCGTGGCCGCGATCGGCGACTCGATCACCGACGGCATGCGCTCCACCCTCAACCAGAACCGTCGCTGGCCGGATGCGCTGGCTCGGCGGCTGGCGGCGAGCGGCGCGCAGTCGACCGCGATCGTGAATCTCGGCATCAGCGGCAACCGGCTCCTGAGCGACTCGCCTTGCTATGGCGACGCGCTTGCGAGCCGCTTCGAGCGCGACGTTTTGCGACGTCCAGGCGTCAAAGCGGCGATCCTGCTGATTGGCATCAACGACATCAACTTTGCGGCAATGCCGCCTCATGGCGGGCTCGACTGCGATTTTCCTCATACGTCGGTCACGGCTGCCGATCTGATCGCCGGTTACCAGCGAGTGATCGCGGCCGCGCGGCGCAACGGTGTCAAGATGTTCGGCGCGACGCTGACGCCGGCGTCGCTGCCACCGGAGCGGGAAAACATCCGACTCGCGGTTAATCAGTGGATCCGGACTAGTCGTGCTTTCGATGGCGTCGTCGACTTCGACGCGGCGTTGCGCGATCGGGCGCAGCCGGAGCGTCTGCAGCGCGCTTTCGATAGCGGCGATCACATCCATCCTAGCGACGCGGGCTACGCGGCTATGGCCGCTGCAGTTCCTGTCGAGGTCGTGGTGGATGCGACCCGGAAGTGAGCGGCAACTTTTTTAAGCGAAAGCAAAAACGGGTATTGACGATCCGACGGAAGTTCTCCATAATCTCGCTTCTCTGCTGCAGACGCAGCGACGCAAACGAAGCAGTGCCGGGTAGTGGTGGTTCAGGTGGTTCAGGCGCGGCGGGTTTGGCGGACCGATCTTTAAAAACTAACAGTCGATAAGTGTGGGCGCTTGATGCGGAATGCGGCGGCGGATTCTCCGGAATCTGCTGTCAGGCAGAAGTATCAGAAGCCTCACACAGTATTAGAGGAAGGTTTGTCTGTCGAAAGACGGATCAATCATCGTCAGTACGTTGAGTGAGCGACCGGGTTCGAGAGAGCCCGAACACAGTAACAGGTTTGAACTGAAGAGTTTGATCCTGGCTCAGATTGAACGCTGGCGGCATGCCTTACACATGCAAGTCGAACGGCAGCACGGACTTCGGTCTGGTGGCGAGTGGCGAACGGGTGAGTAATACATCGGAACGTGTCCTGGAGTGGGGGATAGCCCGGCGAAAGCCGGATTAATACCGCATACGCTCGGGAGAGGAAAGCGGGGGATCTTTCGGGACCTCGCGCTCAAGGGGCGGCCGATGGCAGATTAGGTAGTTGGTGGGGTAAAGGCCTACCAAGCCGACGATCTGTAGCTGGTCTGAGAGGACGACCAGCCACACTGGGACTGAGACACGGCCCAGACTCCTACGGGAGGCAGCAGTGGGGAATTTTGGACAATGGGCGCAAGCCTGATCCAGCAATGCCGCGTGTGTGAAGAAGGCCTTCGGGTTGTAAAGCACTTTTGTCCGGAAAGAAAACCTCGTGGCTAATATCCGTGAGGGATGACGGTACCGGAAGAATAAGCACCGGCTAACTACGTGCCAGCAGCCGCGGTAATACGTAGGGTGCGAGCGTTAATCGGAATTACTGGGCGTAAAGCGTGCGCAGGCGGTGCTGTAAGACCGATGTGAAATCCCCGGGCTTAACCTGGGAACTGCATTGGTGACTGCAGCGCTGGAGTATGGCAGAGGGGGGTGGAATTCCACGTGTAGCAGTGAAATGCGTAGAGATGTGGAGGAACACCGATGGCGAAGGCAGCCCCCTGGGCCAATACTGACGCTCATGCACGAAAGCGTGGGGAGCAAACAGGATTAGATACCCTGGTAGTCCACGCCCTAAACGATGTCAACTGGTTGTCGGGCCTTCATTGGCTTGGTAACGTAGCTAACGCGTGAAGTTGACCGCCTGGGGAGTACGGTCGCAAGATTAAAACTCAAAGGAATTGACGGGGACCCGCACAAGCGGTGGATGATGTGGATTAATTCGATGCAACGCGAAAAACCTTACCTACCCTTGACATGTATGGAATCCTGCCGAGAGGCGGGAGTGCCCGAAAGGGAGCCATAACACAGGTGCTGCATGGCTGTCGTCAGCTCGTGTCGTGAGATGTTGGGTTAAGTCCCGCAACGAGCGCAACCCTTGTCCCTAGTTGCTACGCAAGAGCACTCCAGGGAGACTGCCGGTGACAAACCGGAGGAAGGTGGGGATGACGTCAAGTCCTCATGGCCCTTATGGGTAGGGCTTCACACGTCATACAATGGTCGGAACAGAGGGTTGCCAAGCCGCGAGGTGGAGCCAATCCCAGAAAACCGATCGTAGTCCGGATCGCACTCTGCAACTCGGGTGCGTGAAGCTGGAATCGCTAGTAATCGCGGATCAGCATGCCGCGGTGAATACGTTCCCGGGTCTTGTACACACCGCCCGTCACACCATGGGAGTGGGTTTTACCAGAAGTGGCTAGTCTAACCGCAAGGAGGACGGTCACCACGGTAGGATTCATGACTGGGGTGAAGTCGTAACAAGGTAGCCGTATCGGAAGGTGCGGCTGGATCACCTCCTTTCCAGAGCTGTGCATTCATTGCACTCAAGTGCTCACGCTTATCGGCTGTGGTTAGAAGCAACGCAGACAGACTTCAGGGGTCTGTAGCTCAGCCGGTTAGAGCACCGTCTTGATAAGGCGGGGGTCGATGGTTCGAATCCATCCAGACCCACCACGGTCTTGTCTGGTGAGCTGAAGGGCTGGGGCCGCTGGAATATCTGTGGGACTGGGGGATTAGCTCAGCTGGGAGAGCACCTGCTTTGCAAGCAGGGGGTCGTCGGTTCGATCCCGTCATCCTCCACCAATCCTCAATGCGCAGGGTTCTGCATGAAGGCAGAGCGTTGCGCATTGGCGATTGAGCCAGTCAGAGCGGTATGAGGCACAGGCTTCATACCGGCTGCCGTTCTTTAACAATCAGGAAGAAGTAGTAAAGAGATTCACGAAAGGCGCCTGGAGATGGGTGCCGAGTAGGTGAATCAGGGTTGTGATTGTATCGATGTATTTTAAAGGTGATCGAAAGATTGCCTTGGAATACGGCGCAACACGAATACTCAACCTGTAGCGAGTGCGTCTATCCCCTCCGGGGATGGGACCCACGTAAGCGCTAAAGCGCTAACGTGGGTCGACACAGAGACACACCCGTTATAGGGTCAAGCGAACAAGTGCATGTGGTGGATGCCTTGGCGATCACAGGCGATGAAGGACGCGGTAGCCTGCGAAAAGCTCCGGGGAGCTGGCAAACGAGCATTGATCCGGAGATGTCCGAATGGGGAAACCCACTCCTAATGGAGTATCCGTAGCTGAATCCATAGGCTACGTGAAGCGAACGCGGTGAACTGAAACATCTAAGTAACCGCAGGAAAAGAAATCAACCGAGATTCCCAGAGTAGTGGCGAGCGAAATGGGATCAGCCGGTACACGTTATCCGTATTGTTAGTCGAACGCTCTGGAAAGTGCGGCCATAGCAGGTGATAGCCCTGTAGACGAAAACAGCATGGAAGAACTGGGTGTACGAGAAGTAGGGCGGGACACGTGAAATCCTGTCTGAAGATGGGGGGACCATCCTCCAAGGCTAAATACTCGTGATCGACCGATAGTGAACCAGTACCGTGAGGGAAAGGCGAAAAGAACCCCGGGAGGGGAGTGAAACAGATCCTGAAACCGCATGCATACAAACAGTCGGAGCCCCGCTTTAAGCGCTTTCGGCGCATTCATGAAATGAATGCGTCAAAAGACATCAAGTCTGAAACATGACCACTGCGCGCTTGAAGTGGATTTAAGCGCGAGAGCGCTTAAAGCGGGGTGACGGCGTACCTTTTGTATAATGGGTCAGCGACTTACATTCAGTGGCGAGCTTAACCGATTAGGGCAGGCGTAGCGAAAGCGAGTCCGAACAGGGCGTCCAGTCGCTGGGTGTAGACCCGAAACCAGGTGATCTATCCATGGCCAGGTTGAAGGCACGGTAACACGTGCTGGAGGACCGAACCCACTAACGTTGAAAAGTTAGGGGATGAGCTGTGGATAGGGGTGAAAGGCTAAACAAACCTGGAAATAGCTGGTTCTCTCCGAAAACTATTTAGGTAGTGCCTCGTGTGTCACCTTCGGGGGTAGAGCACTGTCATGGTTGTGGGGTCCATTGCGGATTACTACGCCATAGCAAACTCCGAATACCGAAGAGTGCAATCACGGGAGACAGACATCGGGTGCTAACGTCCGGTGTCAAGAGGGAAACAACCCAGACCGCCAGCTAAGGTCCCCAAATATGGCTAAGTGGGAAACGAAGTGGGAAGGCTAAAACAGTCAGGAGGTTGGCTTAGAAGCAGCCACCCTTTAAAGAAAGCGTAATAGCTCACTGATCGAGTCGTCCTGCGCGGAAGATGTAACGGGGCTAAGCCATATACCGAAGCTGCGGATGCACAGTAATGTGCATGGTAGGAGAGCGTTCCGTAAGCCTGCGAAGGTGCACTGGAAAGTGTGCTGGAGGTATCGGAAGTGCGAATGCTGACATGAGTAGCGATAAAGGGGGTGAAAGGCCCCCTCGCCGTAAGCCCAAGGTTTCCTACGCAACGTTCATCGGCGTAGGGTGAGTCGGCCCCTAAGGCGAGGCAGAAATGCGTAGCTGATGGGAAGCAGATTAATATTTCTGCACCATTGTGAAATGCGATGGGGGGACGGATCGCGGAAGGTTGTCCGGGTGTTGGAAGTCCCGGTCCTTGCATTGGAGAAGGCGCTTTGGCAAATCCGGGCGCGCAATTCAAGGGTGCGAGGCGAGTCGCCTAGGCGACGAAGCAACTGGAAGGGGTTCCAGGAAAAGCCTCTAAGCTTCAGTTTCACAGTGACCGTACCGCAAACCGACACAGGTGGGCGAGATGAGTATTCTAAGGCGCTTGAGAGAACTCGGGAGAAGGAACTCGGCAAATTGGTACCGTAACTTCGGGATAAGGTACGCCCTCATAGCCTGACTGGCCTGCGCCAGAAGGGTGAAAGGGTTGCAATAAACTGGTGGCTGCGACTGTTTAATAAAAACACAGCACTCTGCAAACACGAAAGTGGACGTATAGGGTGTGACGCCTGCCCGGTGCCGGAAGATTAAATGATGGGGTGCAAGCTCCTGATTGAAGTCCCGGTAAACGGCGGCCGTAACTATAACGGTCCTAAGGTAGCGAAATTCCTTGTCGGGTAAGTTCCGACCTGCACGAATGGCGTAACGATGGCCACACTGTCTCCTCCCGAGACTCAGCGAAGTTGAAGTGTTTGTGATGATGCAATCTCCCCGCGGCTAGACGGAAAGACCCCATGAACCTTTACTGTAGCTTTGCATTGGACTTTGAACCGGTCTGTGTAGGATAGGTGGGAGGCTATGAAGTTGGGACGCCAGTCTCAATGGAGCCGTCCTTGAAATACCACCCTGATCTGTTTGAGGTTCTAACCTTGGCCCGTGATCCGGGTCGGGGACAGTGCATGGTAGGCAGTTTGACTGGGGCGGTCTCCTCCCAAAGTGTAACGGAGGAGTACGAAGGTACGCTAGGTACGGTCGGAAATCGTGCTGATAGTGCAATGGCATAAGCGTGCTTGACTGTGAGACTGACAAGTCGAACAGGTGCGAAAGCAGGTCATAGTGATCCGGTGGTTCTGTATGGAAGGGCCATCGCTCAACGGATAAAAGGTACTCTGGGGATAACAGGCTGATACCGCCCAAGAGTTCATATCGACGGCGGTGTTTGGCACCTCGATGTCGGCTCATCTCATCCTGGGGCTGTAGCCGGTCCCAAGGGTATGGCTGTTCGCCATTTAAAGAGGTACGTGAGCTGGGTTTAAAACGTCGTGAGACAGTTTGGTCCCTATCTGCCGTGGGCGCTGGATATTTGAAGGGGGCTGCTCCTAGTACGAGAGGACCGGAGTGGACGAACCTCTGGTGTACCGGTTGTCACGCCAGTGGCATCGCCGGGTAGCTATGTTCGGAAGAGATAACCGCTGAAAGCATCTAAGCGGGAAACTCGCCTTAAGATGAGATATCCCCGGGGCTTCGAGCCCCTTGAAGGGTCGTTCAAGACCAGGACGTTGATAGGTCAGGTGTGCACGTACAGTAATGTACTGAGCTAACTGATACTAATTGCCCGTAAGGCTTGATCCTATAACAGGTGTGTCTCGACCCGCGTTAGTGCTTGAGCACTGACGCCGGTCCGATCCCCGAAGGGGATTGGTGTGAACTCCCGCGGGAGCTAACAGAAACGCACGGTTGGGATTCAGTGTTGTGCCAGAAACAACACAACCCCCCCACACTCGAATCCTTTACGCTTCTTCCCGATTGGCTGTGGCGCAAGCGGTTGACTCCAGCCCTGCGACGCAGCAACCCGTCATGCCTGATGACCATAGCGAGTCGGTCCCACCCCTTCCCATCCCGAACAGGACCGTGAAACGACTCCACGCCGATGATAGTGCGGATTGCCCGTGTGAAAGTAGGTAATCGTCAGGCTCCTCCCCAGTCAGAAACCCCACCCGCCGCGGTGGGGTTTCTGCGTTTACGGACGGCTAACAGCCAATCACTATATAAGTGAGAGCGTTGGGATCGGAACGGTCAAGCAGCCCTTGACAAAGAGACATTGTTCCCCCATAATCGTTAGTTCTCTGCGGAGGGGTGCCCGAGTGGCTAAAGGGGGCAGACTGTAAATCTGTTGGCTTACGCCTACGTTGGTTCGAATCCAACCTCCTCCACCAGAATGCAAGATGTAGCAGTTGTTGGGAATCCATGATCCTTGCGGGTGTAGCTCAATGGTAGAGCAGGAGCCTTCCAAGCTTACGACGAGGGTTCGATTCCCTTCACCCGCTCCAGCAACACAGAGGTAGCGCCCATGTGGCTCAGTGGTAGAGCACTCCCTTGGTAAGGGAGAGGTCGGCAGTTCGATCCTGCCCATGGGCACCAGAAGTAATCGGTGATTGTTTGCGCCCGGCGCAACGTACGGAAAATCCTCTTAGGAGTCGAAAATGGCCAAGGGTAAGTTTGAGCGGACCAAGCCGCACGTGAACGTGGGCACGATCGGTCACGTTGACCACGGCAAGACCACGCTGACGGCGGCGATCACGACGGTCCTGACGCAGAAGTTTGGCGGCGAAGCGAAGGCGTACGACCAGATCGACGCGGCGCCGGAAGAAAAGGCGCGTGGCATTACCATCAATACCGCGCACGTCGAGTACGAAACGGCTAACCGCCACTACGCACACGTCGACTGCCCGGGCCACGCAGACTACGTGAAGAACATGATCACGGGCGCGGCGCAGATGGACGGCGCAATCCTGGTGTGCTCGGCTGCCGACGGCCCGATGCCGCAAACGCGTGAGCACATCCTGCTGGCGCGTCAGGTTGGCGTTCCGTACATCATCGTGTTCCTGAACAAGTGCGACATGGTGGACGACGCCGAGCTGCTGGAACTCGTCGAGATGGAAGTTCGCGAACTTCTGTCGAAGTACGACTTCCCGGGCGACGACACGCCGATCATCAAGGGTTCGGCCAAGCTGGCGCTGGAAGGCGACAAGGGCGAGCTGGGCGAGGTAGCGATCATGAACCTGGCCGATGCGCTGGACACGTACATCCCGACGCCGGAGCGCGCGGTTGACGGTGCGTTCCTGATGCCGGTGGAAGACGTGTTCTCGATCTCGGGTCGCGGCACGGTGGTGACGGGTCGCGTCGAGCGCGGCGTGATCAAGGTTGGCGAGGAAATCGAGATCGTCGGTATCCGCGCAACGGCCAAGACGACCTGCACGGGCGTGGAAATGTTCCGCAAGCTGCTCGACCAGGGTCAGGCAGGCGACAACGTTGGCATCCTGCTGCGCGGCACGAAGCGTGAAGACGTGGAGCGTGGTCAGGTTCTGGCCAAGCCGGGTTCGATCAACCCGCACACGCACTTCACGGCTGAAGTCTACGTGCTGAGCAAGGACGAAGGCGGCCGTCACACGCCGTTCTTCAACAACTACCGTCCGCAGTTCTACTTCCGTACGACGGACGTGACGGGCTCGATCGAGCTGCCGAAGGACAAGGAAATGGTGATGCCGGGCGACAACGTGTCGATCACGGTGAAACTGATCAACCCGATCGCGATGGAAGAAGGTCTGCGCTTCGCAATTCGCGAAGGTGGCCGTACGGTCGGCGCTGGTGTCGTCGCCAAGATCATCGAGTAACGCCAGAGAGTTCTCGATAATCGGTTGTATCGGGGTTGGCGGTGTCGTCAACCCCAAATGGTTTAGGGGTATAGCTCAACTGGCAGAGCGTCGGTCTCCAAAACCGAAGGTTGGGGGTTCGATTCCCTCTGCCCCTGCCAACTATCGCGCCGTAGTGGCGCTTGTTAAGGTGTTATGGCGAATCCTTCCGTCGAAACTGTAAATACATCCGGCGACAAGTTGATGTTGATCGCAGGTGTGTTGCTGGTCTTGGCCGGGTTCGTGGGGTTCTTCTGGCTTAATGGCCAGGAATGGTACATCCGCGGAGCCGCCTTGGCTGTTGGTGCGATCGCGGGTGTCGCAGTCGGTCTTCTCTCGGCGCCTGGCAAGGGTTTCATCGCTTTCGCCAATGACTCATACAAAGAGGTCCGCAAGGTAGTTTGGCCGAGTCGCAAAGAGGCGACCCAAACAACACTCGTGGTCTTCGGCTTCGTAGTCGTGATGGCTATCTTCCTCTGGGTTTGTGATAAATCCATTGAGTGGGCGATTTTCTCGGCGATTCTGGGTTGGAAATGATATGAGTGATACTCCGGCATCCCCGAGCGGCAAACGTTGGTACGTAGTGCACGCATATTCCGGTATGGAGAAGAGCGTGCAACGAGCGCTTCAGGAGCGCATCGAGCGGGCAGGTATGCAGGATCAGTTCGGCCAGATCCTCGTTCCAACGGAAGAGGTTGTTGAGGTAAAGGGCGGTCACAAATCAGTAACCGAACGTCGTTTCTTCCCGGGCTATGTTTTAGTCGAAATGGAAATGACAGACGAAACGTGGCACCTCGTGAAAAATACGGCGAAGGTGACCGGCTTCGTCGGCGGGGCGCGTAATCGGCCGAGCCCGATCTCCCCTCGGGAAGTTGAAAAGATCATGTCGCAGATGCAGGAGGGCGTGGAGAAGCCGCGTCCGAAGACCCTGTTTGAGGTAGGCGAGATGGTGCGCGTGAAAGAAGGCCCGTTCACAGATTTCAACGGCAGCGTCGAAGAAGTGAACTACGAAAAGTCGCGAGTCCGTGTTTCCGTTACAATCTTCGGCCGCGCAACGCCGGTCGAGTTGGAATTCGGCCAAGTCGAAAAGTTGTAGTCTAGATTTTACGGAACGCACCGCTAGGTGCGTTCCGTATTTCGCGCTTACGGTCCGCGTAATGGCCGTTGAGGAGCGTAACTAGCCAGTTTGTCGGCGAACACGCGCTACTACTCACTGAGCGTCCGCCCGTAAGGCGGCGTTCCACAGAGGTTCTCGAAATGGCAAAGAAAATTATCGGCTTTATCAAGCTGCAGATTCCTGCAGGTAAAGCCAACCCGTCGCCGCCGGTTGGTCCGGCACTGGGTCAGCGCGGCCTGAACATCATGGAGTTCTGCAAGGCGTTCAACGCGCAGACTCAAGCGATGGAACCGGGTCTGCCGATTCCTGTCGTGATCACGGCATTCGCGGACAAGAGCTTCACGTTCGTTCTGAAGACGCCGCCGGCTACGGTTCTGATCAAGAAGGCAGCGAAGCTCGACAAGGGTTCGAGCAAGCCGCATACCGACAAGGTGGGCAAGATCACCCGCGCTCAAGCTGAAGATATCGCCAAGACCAAGATGCCCGATCTGACGGCTGCTGATCTGGACGCAGCGGTTCGTACGATCGCTGGTAGCGCCCGCTCGATGGGCATCACCGTGGAGGGCGTGTAAATGGCTAAGCTTTCGAAGCGTCTGCAAGCATTTGCAGCCAAAGTGGATCGTCAGAAGCTGTACCCGATCGAAGACGCTCTGTCGCTCGTGAAGGAATGCGCAAGCGCGAAGTTCGACGAGTCGATCGACGTCGCCGTCCAACTCGGCATTGACGCAAAGAAGTCGGATCAAGTGGTTCGCGGCTCGGTCGTGCTGCCCGCTGGTACCGGTAAGTCGGTCCGCGTCGCTGTGTTCGCGCAGGGCGAAAAGGCTGAGCAGGCTCGTGCCGCTGGTGCTGACGTCGTCGGTATGGAAGACCTGGCCGAACAGGTCAAGGCCGGGAACCTGAACTTCGACATCGTGATCGCTTCGCCGGACACGATGCGTATCGTCGGTACGCTCGGGCAGATTCTCGGCCCGCGTGGCCTGATGCCGAACCCGAAGGTTGGCACGGTCACGCCGGACCTCGCGACCGCGGTCAAGAACGCCAAGGCTGGTCAGGTGCAATTCCGTGTCGACAAGGCCGGCATTATCCACGCAACGATCGGCCGCGCTTCGTTTGAACCGGCAGCACTGCGCAACAACCTGAATGCGCTGATCGAAGCGCTGCAGAAGGCGAAGCCGGCAACGAGCAAGGGCGTGTATCTGCGCAAGGTCGCTCTGTCGAGCACGATGGGTGTTGGTGTTCGTGTCGACCAGACGTCGATCGCTGCCCAGTAATGAATTTCGCCGCTCCGGCGCGAGTTGGGGCGGCTTTTAAGGGCTTTGGGCGGTTGCGAGGTGGCAGTCTCCATCGCGCGACCGGTTGTCAAAGACCGTTGGTGGGCACGCAGCAAGTAGGCGGGTCCTTAATGTAAAGCCAACGCAGATGGCGAACCCGAAAAGGTTTTGTAGTGATGAAGCCGTTGGATGTCTGTAGCGATACGGATTTTTGACGGTCGAAATACTCCTGACTGGTCGGACGCCGTTATTGAATGCGGTACACAAGGCGCACGCTGCGTGTATCGAATCTGGAGGTTAACCGTGCCACTAAACAAAGAAAGCAAGCAGGCCGTCGTCGCTGAGGTTGCCGCGCAAGTCGCGAAAGCTCAGACCGTGGTTCTGGCTGAGTATCGTGGAATCGCGGTTGGCGATCTGACCAAGCTGCGCGCGAAGGCGCGTGAGCAACAGGTTTACCTTCGCGTGTTGAAGAACACACTGGCGCGTCGCGCCGTCGAGGGTACCCCGTTTGCTCCGCTGGCAGAGCAGATGACTGGCCCCCTGATCTACGGCATCTCGGAAGATGCGATTGCTGCTGCTAAGGTCGTCAATGACTTCAGCAAGAGCAATGACAAGTTGGTCATCAAGGCTGGTTCCTACGAAGGCAAGGTGATGGACAAGGCTGGCGTGCAAGCGCTGGCAAGCATCCCGAGCCGCGAAGAACTGCTCTCCAAGCTGTTGTACGTTATGCAGGCACCTGTTTCTGGCTTCGCGCGCGCTCTGGCCGCGCTGGCAGAAAAGAAGCAAGGCGAAGAAGCCGCTGCGTAATGCACTTCAGTCGAGCGTGATTGATCGCTGGCTGTATCCGAATTCAATTTAGGAGTATTTCAAATGGCAATCGCAAAAGAAGACATCCTCGAAGCCGTAGGCTCGATGTCGGTTCTGGAACTGAACGAGCTGGTCAAGGCGTTCGAAGAAAAGTTTGGCGTCTCGGCAGCTGCTGTTGCAGTGGCTGGCCCGGCAGGTGCAGCCGGCGGCGCTGCTGCTGCTGAAGAGCAGACCGAATTCACGGTCATCTTGGCTGAAACCGGTGCAAACAAGGTTTCGGTCATTAAGGCTGTTCGCGAACTGACGGGTCTCGGCCTGAAGGAAGCGAAGGATCTGGTCGACGGTGCACCGAAGCCCGTTAAGGAAGCGGTGCCCAAGGCTGCTGCTGAAGAAGCCAAGAAGAAGCTGGAAGAAGCCGGCGCGAAGGTTGAAATCAAGTAAGCTTCAACGCGCTGTGCGAAGGCTGGCGGTTTTTCACCGCCGGCCTTTTTGTGCTTTGTGGAGGACGCGTTTTTGCGGGCGTATGCCGGCAGGAATGTGATTCCCAGAAGCCAAAGAAAAACGCCCACGGTAATTTTGACCGGCATTTCTCTTTGTCTTCTGAAGCGACTGCAGAAGGCGAGTTTGGTCGGGTAGCGGGCGACACAGGCATCCGCTGCCGTCAGCCAGCGGTTGGTAGCGGCCAACCACCAAGCTTCTAGGCTCGTTCAAGCCATCGGACGGCCATCGGGTCTCAGTCGGTGAACACTCGGGTTGTCTCATCAAGGTATCCTGCCTCGACAACTATGCCCGCCGTGATTCGGAGATCGTATGCAATATTCCTTCACCGAGAAGAAGCGTATTCGCAAGAGTTTTGCGAAGCGCCCCATCGTTCACCAAGTACCTTTCCTGCTGGCTACCCAGCTTGAATCATTCAGCACGTTTCTGCAAGCAGATACGTCATCTACGCAACGCAAGCCGGAAGGCTTGCAGGCCGCGTTTACTTCCGTATTTCCGATCGTTTCGCACAACGGCTTCGCGCGTCTTGAGTTCGTCAGCTACATGCTGTCGCCGCCGGCATTCAACATCAAGGAATGCCAGCAGCGCGGTCTGACGTACTGCTCGGCGCTGCGCGCCAAGGTGCGTCTGGTGCTGCTCGACAAAGAATCACCGAGCAAGCCGGTCGTCAAAGAAGTGAAGGAACAGGAAGTGTACATGGGCGAAATCCCGCTCATGACGCCGACCGGTTCGTTCGTCATCAACGGCACCGAACGTGTGATCGTTTCGCAGCTGCACCGTTCGCCGGGTGTTTTCTTCGAACACGACAAGGGCAAGACGCACAGCTCGGGCAAGCTGCTGTTTTCGGCACGTATCATTCCCTACCGTGGCTCGTGGCTCGACTTCGAATTCGACCCGAAGGACGTGCTGTACTTCCGCGTCGACCGTCGTCGTAAGATGCCGGTTACGATCCTGCTAAAGGCAATCGGCCTGACACCGGAACAGATCCTCGCAAACTTCTTCGTGTTCGACAATTTCACGCTGATGCCGGAAGGCGCGCAGATGGAATTCGTGCCGGAGCGTTTGCGCGGTGAAGTCGCGCGCTTCGATATCACGGACCGCGATGGCAACGTGATCGTCCAGAAGGACAAGCGGATCAACGCCAAGCACATTCGCGACCTCGATAACGCGAAGACCAAGTTCATCTCGGTGCCGGAAGATTATCTGCTCGGCCGCGTGCTCGCGAAGAACGTGATCGACGGCGATACGGGTGAAGTCATCGCGAACGCCAACGACGAAATTACCGAATCCGTGCTCGAGAAGCTGCGCGAAGCGAAGATCAAGGACATCCAGACGCTCTACACGAACGATCTGGACCAGGGTCCGTACATCTCGTCGACGCTGCGTATCGACGAAACGGCCGACAAGATGGCCGCACGTATCGCGATCTACCGCATGATGCGTCCGGGCGAGCCGCCGACCGAAGAAGCGGTCGAGGCACTGTTCAACCGTCTGTTCTACAGCGAAGAAGCGTACGACCTGTCGAAGGTGGGTCGTATGAAGTTCAACCGGCGCGTCGGCCGTGATGAAATCGTCGGTCCGATGACGCTGCAGGACGACGACATTCTCGCGACGATCAAGATCCTCGTCGAGCTGCGCAACGGCAAGGGCGAAGTGGACGACATCGACCACCTCGGCAACCGTCGTGTGCGCTGCGTCGGCGAACTCGCTGAGAACCAGTTCCGCGCGGGCCTCGTGCGTGTCGAACGTGCTGTGAAGGAACGCCTCGGCCAGGCCGAAAGCGAAAACTTGATGCCGCACGACCTGATCAACTCGAAGCCGATCTCGTCGGCGATTCGCGAGTTCTTCGGGTCGTCGCAGCTGTCGCAGTTCATGGACCAGACCAATCCGCTGTCGGAAATCACGCACAAGCGTCGTGTTTCTGCACTAGGCCCGGGCGGTCTGACTCGTGAGCGCGCAGGCTTCGAAGTCCGCGACGTGCACCCAACTCACTACGGCCGTGTGTGCCCGATTGAAACGCCGGAAGGTCCGAACATCGGTCTGATCAACTCGCTCGCTCTGTACGCGCACCTGAACGAATACGGCTTCCTCGAAACGCCGTATCGCAAGGTGGCGGACGGCAAGGTGACCGACCAGATTGACTATCTGTCGGCGATCGAAGAAGGCCGTTACGTGATCGCTCAGGCGAACGCGGCGGTGGCCGACGACCGCACGCTGACCGACGAACTCGTGTCGTCGCGTGAAGCGGGCGAAACGCTGATGGTCACGCCGGACCGCATTCAGTACATGGACGTGGCGCCGTCGCAGATCGTGTCGGTCGCAGCTTCGCTGATTCCGTTCCTCGAGCACGACGACGCGAACCGCGCATTGATGGGCTCGAACATGCAGCGTCAGGCCGTCCCGTGTCTGCGTCCGGAAAAGCCGGTCGTCGGTACGGGCATCGAACGCACCGTGGCGGTCGACTCGGGCACGACGGTTCAGGCACTGCGTGGCGGTGTGGTCGATTACGTCGACGCGGGCCGTATCGTGATTCGCGTGAACGACGACGAAGCGGTCGCGGGTGAAGTCGGCGTCGACATCTACAATCTGATCAAGTACACGCGTTCGAACCAGAACACGAACATCAACCAGCGTCCGATCGTGAAGATGGGCGACAAGGTTGCGCGCGGCGACGTGCTGGCTGACGGCGCATCGACCGATCTGGGCGAGCTCGCGCTCGGCCAGAACATGCTGATCGCGTTCATGCCATGGAACGGCTACAACTTCGAAGACTCCATCCTGATTTCGGAGAAGGTCGTTGCGGACGACCGTTACACGTCGATTCACATCGAAGAACTGAACGTCGTTGCACGCGACACAAAGCTCGGACCGGAAGAAATCACGCGCGACATCTCGAATCTCGCCGAAGTGCAGCTTGGCCGTCTCGACGAGTCGGGCATCGTGTACATCGGCGCGGAAGTCGAAGCGGGCGACGTGCTGGTCGGCAAGGTCACGCCGAAGGGCGAAACACAGCTGACGCCGGAAGAAAAGCTGCTGCGCGCGATCTTCGGTGAGAAGGCGTCGGACGTGAAGGACACGTCGCTGCGCGTGCCGTCGGGCATGAGCGGCACCGTGATCGACGTGCAGGTATTCACGCGTGAAGGCATCCAGCGCGACAAGCGCGCGCAACAGATCATCGACGATGAACTGAAGCGCTATCGTCTTGACCTGAACGACCAGCTGCGTATCGTGGAAGGTGATGCGTTCCAGCGTCTCGCGCGCATGCTCGAAGGCAAGGTCGCGAATGGCGGTCCGAAGAAGCTCGCGAAGGGCACGAAGATTGAGCGAGCTTACCTCGAAGATCTGGACCACTATCACTGGTTCGACATCCGGCTCGCGGATGAAGAAGCAGCGGCCCAGCTCGAAGCGATCAAGAACTCGATCGAAGAGAAGCGTCACCAGTTCGACCTCGCGTTCGAAGAGAAGCGCAAGAAGCTCACGCAAGGCGACGAACTGCCGCCGGGCGTGCTGAAGATGGTCAAGGTGTATCTGGCGGTGAAGCGCCGTCTGCAGCCTGGCGACAAGATGGCAGGCCGTCACGGTAACAAGGGTGTCGTGTCGAAGATCGTGCCGATCGAAGACATGCCGTACATGGCCGACGGCCGTCCGGCTGACGTCGTTCTGAACCCGCTCGGCGTGCCGTCGCGGATGAACGTGGGTCAGGTTCTCGAAGTGCATCTGGGTTGGGCCGCGAAGGGTCTCGGCTGGCGTATCGGCGAAATGCTGCAGCGTCAGGCGAAGATCGCTGAACTGCGCGAATTCCTGATCAAGATCTACAACGAATCGGGCCGCGCCGAAGAGCTGGACAGCTTCAGCGACGACGAAATCCTCGAACTGGCGAAGAACCTGCGCGAAGGCGTGCCGTTCGCAACGCCGGTGTTCGACGGTGCGACGGAAGAAGAAATGTCCCGCGCGCTGGATCTGGCGTTCCCGGACGACATCGCTGAAAACCTCGGCATGACGCCGTCGAAGAACCAGGTGCGTCTGTTCGACGGTCGCACGGGCGAGATGTTCGAACGTACGGTGACGGTCGGCTACATGCACTACCTGAAGCTGCACCACCTGGTCGACGACAAGATGCACGCGCGTTCCACGGGCCCGTACTCGCTCGTCACGCAGCAGCCGTTGGGCGGTAAGGCGCAGTTCGGTGGCCAGCGTTTCGGTGAAATGGAAGTGTGGGCGCTCGAAGCGTACGGCGCATCGTACGTGCTGCAGGAAATGCTGACGGTGAAGTCGGACGACGTGACGGGCCGGACCAAGGTTTACGAGAACCTGGTCAAGGGCGATCACGTGATCGATGCCGGCATGCCTGAGTCGTTCAACGTGTTGGTGAAGGAAATCCGGTCGCTGGGTATCGACATCGACCTGGACCGGAACTAATCGGACTACTGGAGAGAAGCGATGAAAGCTTTGCTCGATCTATTCAAGCAAGTCCAACAACCTGAAGTTTTCGACGCGATCAAGATCGGTCTGGCCTCGCCGGACAAGATCCGTTCGTGGTCGTTCGGTGAAGTCAAGAAGCCGGAAACCATCAACTACCGCACGTTCAAGCCGGAGCGCGATGGTCTGTTCTGCGCGAAGATTTTCGGTCCGATCAAGGACTACGAATGCCTTTGCGGCAAGTACAAGCGCCTGAAGCACCGCGGCGTGATCTGCGAGAAGTGCGGCGTCGAAGTGACGCTCGCGAAGGTGCGTCGTGAGCGAATGGGCCACATTGAGCTGGCCTCGCCGGTCGCGCACATCTGGTTCCTGAAGTCGCTGCCGTCGCGTCTGGGCATGGTGCTCGACATGACGCTGCGCGACATCGAGCGCGTGCTGTACTTCGAAGCATACGTGGTGATCGATCCGGGCATGACGCCGCTCAAAGCGCGGCAGATCATGACCGAAGAGGATTACTACAACAAGGTCGAGGAATACGGCGACGAATTCCGTGCCGAGATGGGCGCGGAAGGTATTCGCGAACTGCTGCGCGCGATCAACATCGACGAGCAGGTCGAGCTGCTGC
The DNA here is from genome assembly GCF_050436505.1 of Paraburkholderia sp. CI3. Taxonomy (NCBI): domain Bacteria; kingdom Pseudomonadati; phylum Pseudomonadota; class Betaproteobacteria; order Burkholderiales; family Burkholderiaceae; genus Paraburkholderia; species Paraburkholderia sp. CI3. The sequence goes on along the minus strand of NZ_JBNDMI010000004.1, from coordinate 2,747,293 downwards.
GCACGGAGCTCAAGAACACCGGCTCGGAAGCGAAGATCAAGAAGTACGCGAAGCGCCTGAAAGTGCTCGAGGCGTTCCAGCGTTCGGGCATCAAGCCGGACTGGATGGTCCTCGAAGTGCTGCCGGTGCTGCCGCCGGAACTGCGTCCGCTCGTCCCGCTCGACGGCGGCCGTTTCGCGACGTCGGACCTGAACGACCTGTATCGCCGCGTGATCAACCGTAACAACCGGTTGAAGCGTTTGCTCGAGCTGAAGGCGCCTGAAATCATCGTCCGCAACGAAAAGCGGATGCTGCAGGAAGCCGTCGACTCGCTGCTCGACAACGGCCGTCGCGGCAAGGCGATGACCGGTGCGAACAAGCGTCCGCTGAAGTCGCTCGCGGACATGATCAAGGGTAAGGGCGGTCGCTTCCGTCAGAACCTGCTCGGTAAGCGTGTCGACTACTCGGGCCGTTCGGTGATCGTGGTCGGCCCGACGCTGAAGCTGCATCAGTGCGGTCTGCCGAAGCTGATGGCGCTCGAACTGTTCAAGCCGTTCATCTTCAACAAGCTAGAAGTGATGGGTGTCGCTACCACCATCAAGGCTGCGAAGAAGGAGGTCGAGAACCAGACACCGGTGGTGTGGGACATCCTCGAAGAGGTGATCCGCGAACATCCGGTCATGCTGAACCGTGCGCCGACGCTGCACCGTCTCGGCATCCAGGCTTTCGAGCCGGTGCTGATCGAAGGTAAGGCAATCCAGCTGCATCCGCTCGTTTGCGCGGCGTTCAACGCCGACTTCGACGGTGACCAGATGGCCGTTCACGTGCCGCTGTCGCTCGAAGCGCAGATGGAAGCGCGCACGCTGATGCTCGCGTCGAACAACGTACTGTTCCCGGCTAACGGCGATCCGTCGATCGTGCCGTCGCAGGATATCGTGCTCGGCCTGTACTACGCGACGCGTGAAGCGGTGAACGGCAAGGGCGAAGGCCTGACGTTCACGGGCGTGTCGGAAGTGCTGCGCGCGTACGAGAACAAGGAAGTCGAACTGGCCTCGCGCGTCAACGTGCGGATCACCGAAATGGTCCACAACGAAGACAAGTCGGAAGGCGCGCCGGCGTTCGTGCCGAAGATCACGCTGTATGCGACCACAGTTGGCCGCTCGATCCTGTCGGAAATCCTGCCGCCGGGTCTGCCGTTCTCGGTGCTGAACAAGCCGCTGAAGAAGAAGGAAATCTCGCGTCTGATCAACACCGCGTTCCGCAAGTGCGGTCTGCGTGAGACGGTGATTTTCGCCGACCAACTGATGCAGTCAGGCTTCCGTCTGGCAACGCGTGCTGGTATTTCGATTTGCGTCGACGACATGCTCGTACCGCCGCAGAAGGAAACCATCGTTGGCGACGCCGCGAAGAAGGTGAAGGAATACGACCGTCAGTACATGTCGGGTCTCGTCACTGCGCAGGAGCGCTACAACAACGTGGTCGACATCTGGTCGGCGACGTCGGAAGCGGTCGGCAAGGCAATGATGGAGCAGCTGTCGACGGAACCGGTCACGGACCGCGACGGCAACCAGACGCGTCAGGAGTCGTTCAACTCCATCTACATGATGGCGGACTCAGGCGCTCGTGGTTCCGCGGTTCAGATCCGTCAGCTGGCCGGTATGCGCGGTCTGATGGCGAAGCCGGACGGCTCGATAATCGAGACGCCGATTACGGCGAACTTCCGCGAAGGTCTGAACGTGTTGCAGTACTTCATCTCGACCCACGGTGCACGTAAGGGTCTGGCTGATACGGCACTGAAGACCGCGAACTCGGGTTACCTGACGCGTCGTCTCGTCGACGTGACGCAGGATCTGGTCGTCGTCGAGGAGGATTGCGGCACGTCGAACGGCGTGGCGATGAAGGCGCTCGTGGAAGGCGGTGAAGTGGTCGAAGCGCTGCGTGACCGTATCCTGGGTCGCGTGGCCGTGGCTGACATCGTCAACCCGGAATCGCAGGAAACGCTGTTCGAAGCGGGCACGCTGCTCGACGAAGATGCGGTCGAAGACATCGAACGCCTCGGCATCGACGAAGTGCGCGTGCGCACGCCGCTGACCTGCGAAACGCGCTACGGTCTGTGCGCGGCCTGCTACGGTCGCGACCTCGGCCGCGGCTCGCTGGTGAACGTCGGCGAAGCGGTCGGCGTGATCGCGGCGCAGTCAATCGGTGAACCGGGCACGCAGCTCACGATGCGTACGTTCCACATCGGTGGCGCGGCGTCGCGTGCGGCGGTGGCATCGTCGGTCGAAGCGAAGTCGAACGGTACGGTGCGTTTCACGTCGACGATGCGTTACGTCACGAATGCGAAGGGCGAGCAGATCGTCATCTCGCGTTCGGGTGAAGCGATGATCACCGACGATCACGGCCGCGAGCGCGAGCGTCACAAGGTGCCGTACGGCGCCACGCTGCTGCAGCTCGACGGTGCGCAGATCAAGGCTGGCACGCAACTGGCCACGTGGGATCCGATGACGCGTCCGATCATCACCGAGTACGGTGGTACGGTGAAGTTCGAGAACGTCGAGGAAGGCGTGACGGTCGCGAAACAGATCGACGACGTGACGGGTCTGTCCACGCTCGTCGTGATCGACGTGAAGCGTCGTGGTTCGCAGGCGTCGAAGACGGTGCGTCCGCAGGTCAAGCTGCTCGATGCGAATGGCGAGGAAGTGAAGATCCCGAACACCGAGCACTCGGTGCAGATCGGCTTCCAGGTCGGCGCGCTGATCACCGTGAAGGACGGTCAGCAGGTGCAGGTCGGCGAAGTGCTCGCACGTATCCCGACCGAATCGCAGAAGACGCGTGACATTACCGGTGGTCTGCCGCGTGTGGCGGAACTGTTCGAAGCACGTTCGCCGAAGGACGCGGGTATCCTGGCGGAAGTCACGGGTACGACGTCGTTCGGTAAGGACACGAAGGGCAAGCAGCGTCTCGTTATCACGGACCTCGAGGGCAACCAGCACGAGTTCCTGATCGCGAAGGAAAAGCAGGTTCTGGTGCACGATGGTCAGGTCGTCAACAAGGGCGAAATGATCGTCGACGGACCGGCGGATCCGCACGACATCCTGCGTCTGCAGGGCGTCGAGGCGCTGTCGCGCTACATCGTGGACGAAGTGCAGGACGTGTACCGTCTGCAAGGCGTGAAGATCAACGACAAGCACATCGAAGTGATCGTGCGCCAGATGCTGCGCCGCGTGCAGATTTCGGACAACGGCGACACGCGTTTCATCCCGGGCGAACAGGTCGAGCGGTCGGACATGCTCGACGAGAACGACCGTATGATCGCGGAAGACAAGCGTCCGGCAACGTACGAAAACGTGCTGCTCGGTATCACGAAGGCGTCGCTGTCGACCGATTCGTTCATCTCCGCGGCGTCGTTCCAGGAAACGACCCGCGTGCTGACCGAAGCGGCGATCATGGGCAAGCGCGACGACCTGCGTGGCCTGAAGGAAAACGTGATCGTCGGCCGCCTGATTCCGGCCGGTACGGGTCTCGCGTTCCACAAGGCGCGCAAGAGCAAGGAACTGGCCGACCGCGAGCGTTTCGATCAGATCGCAGCGGAAGAGTCGTTCGAATTCGGTACGCCGGAAACGCCGGCTGCCGAACAGCAACACTCGGGCGAGTAAGTGCTGGCGGCGCAAGCCGCCTTGCCTCACGAGCCACGAAGGCCGCTCAGTTTCGACTGAGCGGTTTTTTTTTGTGCGCCCGGCAGGGCGCAGTCACTGGGAGGTGAAAGTCCTCCACACACCCGGCAAGGGGAAGTGTTAGCCAGAGGCAAGGGTTTCGTGGGCGACTGCGAGTCTGAAGGAAGCCCGAGGCAAAGCGCTGGCCTGACGAACAGGAAGCGGATACGAGGCGACGCGTTGGGATGAGGCAGCAAAAAAGGCCAAAGTCCAATACTTGCACGGAACGATGCGGCGTATATCCGACGGGCATAAGCGTGAAGGTGGGTGCGTCATACCCGGGGAGATCTGCACGGCTGCCGTGTGCTACTGGCGTCGAGAGGCGCCGGGATGGTCGTGCAGAAGTCAGCAGAGGGCATAGTAGGTCGCAAGGCCGAAGGCCCGAACATGAAGGACCGCGATCAGGACGGTAGAGACTCGATGCGAGCCGACGAAGCGCAAGCCCGCGTAAGCGGGGCCACGATGCAAGGACCGGGACGGAATTCCGGGGGGAGCGTTCGTGGTGTCGAGGCTGGCACGGCGGCTACCGGGCAAAGGAAAGCGGAGGGGCCACCGCTGATGGAGGCGGTGGTTGAACGCAGCAACCTGTGGGCAGCGTATCGACGGATAGTTAGCAATCGCGGCGCACCGGGGGTCGATGGCCTGCCGGTGGAGCAATTTGCAGACTGGCTGAAGATGCACTGGCCGAGCGTGAAGGCGGCGCTGCTGGAAGGGCGATACATGCCGGAGGCGATACGTGCAGTGGACATACCGAAGCCTGCGGGCGGGGTACGGACGCTGGGCATTCCGACGGTACTGGATCGCCTGATTCAGCAGGCGCTGCACCAGATACTCCAGCCGATCTTCGAGCCGGGGTTCTCTGGGTCGAGCTACGGCTTCAGGCCGGGGCGCAGTGCGCAGCAGGCGGTATTGATGGCACAGCGGTATGTGCAGGAAGGCCGTCGCTGGGTGGTGGATATCGATCTGGAGAAATTCTTCGACCGGGTAAATCACGACATTCTGATGTCGCGGTTGGCCCGGCAGGTCACGGATGATCGGGTGCTCAAGCTGATCCGGCGGTATCTGGAGGCGGGGCTGATGCGCAACGGGATCGCGCAGGCGCGACGGGAAGGGACACCGCAAGGCGGACCGCTTACGCCTCGTACAATGTTGCATACTTTTCACTCCGTCGTCTGAATCATTGGAATTCTCGCTGCTGAGAACCTGCGGCTGTGGGTCGACGCGGAACACAACGACGATTTCATCCTTGTGGATTTCGACGCGCTTGACCAGCCCCAATACGATCTTGCGCTTCATTTCGAGATCGATCGTATCCAGTTTTTCGGTGACAGCAGTTGCAAATTCCTCGAGCCGGTTGATGACCAGGAACAGCTCGCTTTGCACCACCCCATGGCGCCGAGATTCCTGGATCTGCCCGTCAATCTGTTCCAGCCGGTTCTTCAACTGTTGCATCTTCGGCTCGAAGTCCGTTTTGTCGATGATGCCGTCAGCGTAACTGTCGATCAGCCGGGACTTGCCTTTTTCCAGCTGAAGCCGCTGCTTTTCCAGGCTGGCCGTGTCGAAGCCGCCCTTTTCATTGCGTTCCATCATGTCCAGCCGGCGCTCATATTCGTTCTTCAATCGTTCCGGATGCCTGAGCAATTCGACGACCTGCTGCCAAACCAGATCGTCGAGCCTGTCGGTGCGTACCTGAAGATTGTCACAGATGCGATGGCCACCGAAACGGTAGGCATCGGTTCCAACACAGCGGTAATAAGCGTAGTCACGCTGATGTCCCTTGGCCGCAGCCTTGCTCACTTTCTTTGCATAATAGGCGTAACGGCACTGGCCACAAACCGTCAACCCTTGCAGCAGGCGTAGGGGCGCACCATTGCGCCTCTGGCGTGCCAGCTTGCGGTTCTCGGCAAGCTGCTCCTGAGCCGACTGGAACAGCGCCTCGCTGATGATGGCCGGCACCGCAATCTCGATCCAGTCCTGCGGGTCAGTGCGTGTTGTCGAGTGCGGCTTTCTGGGCACGTCGGCACTGTGACGCTGGGCACGCACGCGTACCTGCAGGTGATCGCGCGACTGCGTCTTGCCGAACGCAGCCCGCCCCATGTACGCCGGGTTACGCAATATCCCCCACACTACGCTGCGGTCCCAGTATGGCTTGCCCGACGCCGTCACAGTACCCGATTCGGTAAGGCGGCGTACCACTTCCCCTATGCTCAGGCGCTCCATCCCCACCCACTGGAAGATCGCCCGGATCGTTGCAGCCTGGGGCAATTCGATAACGTACCGGGCCGGCGTTCCGTCGAGCTGCCGGCGAATGTAGCGGTAGCCGTAGGGTGCCCCGGACAGCACATTGACGCTGCCGCGTTTTGCGCCGTGTAGCTTGCCACGACGGTGACGCTCGGCGATCTTCGCCCGTTCGTATTCCGCAATCATGCCCTGCATCTGCAATAGCAGCGACTCTTCCGGCGTCGTACCGATTGCGTGATTGAGGAACACCACCTGGACGCCGCAGGCCGAGAACTCTTCCATCAGCAGCGCCTGGTGCGCATATTTGCGCGCCAGACGGTCTGGTGACAGGATGTATAGCTGATCGATCGCCCCGAGCGCGGCACAGTCCCTGAGTCGCTCCAGCTGTGGCCTGATCAGCGTCGCGCCGCTCACGCCGGCGTCGACGAAACACATGTCCTCGACGATCTGCGCACCGTCAGCCGAAATGCGCTCCTTCAATGTCGCGATCTGGCTGTCGATGGTGCCGCGTTTGCTTTGCTGTTCCGAGGATACTCGCGCATAGAGCGCAACCATTGCGGCGGTGCTCATTGTATCCCCCGCGTGGTAGCCGTGCGTTTAGGTGAGGCGCGCTTCGCAACCGGCGCCTGCGCCGTGCTGCGCGCCTGTATCGGGCTGAGCTGCTCGTACGTCTTCTGCAACTGTTCGCGGGCGAAGCGGTTCGGCTCGAAAGCGAGACGCACGTGCCAGTGCTTACGTCGTCCTCGTGTCATTGATGTGTCTCCCGGTCAGCGGGAGCAACGGTCTCAAGGACGAGCACCGCATCGACGTCAGGACATCCTCTGGACCACGGCGCCAGACACTCCCTTGAAATGCGCAGAGCCCATCTTACTCGCGAGTTTGCTATGTTGTTGGTGGCGTACTCTCGCCGTTACTGTCGAACATCCTGCTGACGGATTGGGACCGCGAACTGGAGCGGCGTGGGCATGCGTTCTGCCGCTACGCGGACGACTGCAACATCTACGTCCGAAGCAAGGCGGCAGGAGAGCGACTGTTGACTGACTTGACGACGTTTCTCGCGAAGCGCCTGAAGCTGAAGGTCAACGATGCGAAGAGCGCATGCAGCCGCCCGTGGACACGTAAATTCCTTGGCTACAGTCTGACGGTTCATCGACAGGCACGGCTGCGCATCGCGCCGGAAAGCCTGAAACGGCTCACGGCGCGCGTGAAGACGCTGCTGAGGGAGGGGCGGGGAAGGAGTCTGAGCCACACTATCGAAACACTGAATCCGGTGCTTCGAGGATGGGTCAACTACTTCCGGTTCACGCAAGGCAAACGCGCGCTGGAGGATCTGGATGGTTGGCTAAGGCGGCGATTGCGCTGCCTTCTCTGGCGGCAGGCCAAACACCGCCAGCGCCGAACCACCATGCTACGTCGACAGGGGTTGCCGGAGGATCGCGCATGGCGCTCAGCGCACAACGGCCAGGGGCCGTGGTGGAATGCTGGGGCGCGCCACATGCGCGACGCCTTCCCGAAACGCTTCTTCGATAGACAGGGGCTGGTCTCGCTGCTGGACACCCAGCGACGCCTCCAGCGTTCTTGATGAACCGCCGTATGCGGAACCGCACGTACGGTGGTGTGGGAGGGCTGAGGGGGTGACCCCTCACCCTACCCGATTGCTCTTTTTGCGGGTGCATGGGTGCCACGTGCCGGAGCAGTCCTAGGCCCGATGGCTAACGTTGTCGCAAAGCGCGGGCGCGGCACGAATGGGTTGGTAAAATTCGTCTCACCGCCTGCGTGCCGTTCCTTTCGCCGTCTCTCTCAAATACATGTCCCGACCGCTCGAAATCCTCAATGAAGTCTTTGGTTATCCCGCGTTCAGAGGGCAGCAGGGCGAAATTGTCGAGCACGTCGCCGACGGTGGCGATTGCCTTGTGCTGATGCCGACGGGCGGCGGCAAATCGCTGTGCTATCAGATCCCGTCGCTGGTGCGGCGCGAATGCGGCTTTGGCGCCGGCATCGTGGTGTCGCCGCTGATCGCGCTGATGCAGGATCAGGTGGCCGCGCTGACCGAAGTCGGCGTGCGGGCCGCGTACCTGAACTCAACGTTGTCGAGCGCGGAGGCGGTGGCCACCGAGCGGGCGCTCCGCGACGGCGACATCGATCTGCTCTACGTCGCACCGGAGCGGCTGATGACGCCGCGCTTCCAGGAACTGCTCGAACGCACGCGCATCGGTCTTTTCGCGATCGACGAAGCGCACTGCGTGTCGCAATGGGGACACGATTTCCGGCCCGAATATATTCAGCTGTCGGTGCTGCACGAGCGCTTTCCGAATGTCCCGCGCATCGCGCTGACGGCGACCGCCGACGCGATCACGCGCGACGAAATCATCCACCGTCTCGCGCTCGAAGATGCGCGCGTGTTCGTGTCGAGTTTCGATCGGCCGAACATCCGCTATCGCATCGCCGAAAAAGACAACGCGCGCACGCAACTGCTCGACTTCATCCGCGCCGAGCATACGAAAGCCGACGGTACGACCGACGCGGGCGTCGTTTATTGCCTGTCGCGCCGCAAGGTCGAGGAAACCGCGGAGTGGCTGAAGGAAAAGGGCATGCGCGCGCTGCCGTACCACGCCGGCATGGAGTTCGAGGTGCGCCAGAAACATCAGGAGATGTTCCAGCGCGAGGAAGGCATCGTGATGTGCGCGACGATTGCGTTCGGCATGGGCATCGACAAACCCGACGTGCGGTTCGTCGCGCATCTGGATTTGCCCAAGAGCGTGGAAGGGTACTACCAGGAGACCGGCCGCGCGGGCCGCGACGGACTGCCGTCGAACGCGTGGATGGCCTACGGGCTCGGCGACGTCGTGCAGCAGCGCAAGATGATCGACGAATCCGAAGCAGACCACGCGCACAAGCGGGTCCAGACCGGCAAGCTCGACGCGCTGCTCGGTTTGTGCGAAACGGCGACTTGCCGGCGGGTGCGCCTGCTCGCGTACTTCGGCGAAACGAGCCAGCCGTGCGGCAACTGCGACAACTGCCTCGAGCCGCCGCCGACCTGGGATGCAACGCGCGAGGCTCAGATGGCGCTGTCGTGCGTGTTTCGCGCGCAGCGTGCGAGCGGCTTTCATTTCGGAGCCGGACACCTGATAGATATTTTGCGTGGCAACCGCAGCGAAAAAATCCTGCAGCGTGGCCACGAGAAGCTGACCACGTTCGGTATCGGCGCGGCGCTCGGTGAGCCGGAGTGGCGTGCGATCTTTCGCCAACTCGTCGCGTTCGGTTACCTGACGGTCGACCACGAGGGCTTCGGTTCGCTCGTGCTGACGGAGGCGAGCAAGCCGGTGCTCAAGGGCGAGCAGAAGGTGACGATGCGTCGCTACGTCAAGCCGACACGCACGCGTCAATCGTCGGGTCGTACGAGCGAGCGCGCCGATCCGACCATTGGCATGGGCCCTCGCGAGCGGGCCCGCTGGGAGCGTCTACGCATGTGGCGCACAGAAACCGCGAAGAGCGACGGAGTGCCGGCTTATGTGATTTTCCATGACGCGACGCTCGCGGAAATCGCCCGTCTCGGCCCCGATTCGATCGACGATCTGCGCGGGATTCCGGGCATGGGGGCGCGTAAACTGGACCGTTTCGGCTACGAATTACTGCACGTCGTAGCGGCAGACTGACGTCGTCTGGCTGTTTAGCCGGATTGACGGGGGCGAAACACTGCAACCTGTTGACTCCCTTAGTATTTTCGGAATATTATGTTAGGTTCCGGTTCTTGGAATGCTACGCGCAACTTCAGTTCGTGCGTGAGCGGGCCAGCCGGAAGTTCGATTCGCGGGCGTTTCCGCTTTGCCCGGAAACCGATGCGTCGATTTTGTTCAATTTCAGGAATAATCAATGCCAACCATCAATCAACTGGTTCGCAAAGGCCGCACGTCGGAAACGACGAAGAGCAAGAGCCCGGCCTTGCAGGACTGCCCCCAGCGTCGCGGCGTGTGCACCCGTGTGTACACCACGACGCCGAAGAAGCCGAACTCGGCACTCCGTAAGGTCGCCAAGGTTCGTCTGACGAACGGCTTCGAAGTCATTTCGTACATTGGTGGCGAAGGCCACAACCTGCAGGAACACTCGGTCGTGCTGATTCGCGGCGGCCGTGTGAAGGACTTGCCGGGTGTGCGTTACCACATGGTTCGCGGCTCGCTGGATACCCAGGGCGTCAAGGATCGTAAGCAGGCTCGCTCGAAGTACGGTGCGAAGCGTGCCAAGGCTGGCAAGTAATTAGCCGGTCGATCGTAGTTTCAGGTCGCCTGCAAAGGCGGTAATAGCGATGGTGCCGGAATCGCCGGTGCTATCGAGTAAGTGGTCACCCGACCAGGCTGGTTAGTCTTACGGATGAATCGGGTTAGTTGGTGGCCGCGGGGCTGTAAGCAGCTCCAACTGAAAAGTAAAGGAAGAAACATGCCGCGTCGTCGCGAAGTCCCCAAGCGGGAAGTGTTGCCGGATCCGAAGTTTGGCAACGTTGATGTAGCAAAATTCATGAACGTGCTGATGCTCTCCGGCAAGAAGTCGGTTGCCGAGCGTATCGTGTACGGCGCTTTCGAACAGATCCAGACCAAGGGTGGCAAGGACCCGCTGGAAGTGTTCACGGTAGCGCTCAACAACGTCAAGCCGGTGGTCGAAGTGAAGAGCCGCCGCGTTGGTGGTGCGAACTATCAGGTTCCGGTCGAAGTGCGCCCGTCGCGTCGTATGGCATTGGCGATGCGTTGGCTGCGTGAAGCCGCGAAGAAGCGCAGCGAGAAGTCGATGGCCCTGCGTCTGGCAGGTGAGCTCTCCGAAGCGGCTGAAGGCCGTGGCGGCGCGATGAAGAAGCGCGACGAAGTTCACCGGATGGCAGAAGCCAACAAGGCGTTCTCGCACTTCCGTTTCTAAGCTTCCCCACCCCGGGTTTAGCGGAAAACGGAAAGAAATTCCGGGCGGGTGCGCTTCAAAGGCGCCTCGCCCGTTTGTGTTACAGCGCGATGGGCATCTCTCGCATCGCGTCATCCCAATAGAGGATCAAAGTGGCTCGCAAGACTCCTATCGAGCGCTACCGTAACATCGGTATTAGCGCTCACATCGACGCCGGCAAAACGACGACGACCGAGCGCATTCTGTTCTACACGGGCGTGAACCACAAGATTGGTGAAGTTCACGACGGCGCTGCCACCATGGACTGGATGGAGCAGGAACAGGAGCGCGGCATCACGATTACTTCCGCTGCTACCACGGCATTCTGGAAGGGCATGGCGGGCGACCGCGCCGAACACCGCATCAACATCATCGACACCCCGGGTCACGTCGACTTCACGATTGAAGTCGAGCGCTCGATGCGCGTGCTCGACGGCGCGTGCATGGTGTACTGCGCTGTGGGCGGCGTGCAGCCCCAGTCGGAAACCGTGTGGCGTCAGGCTAACAAGTACAAGGTTCCCCGTCTCGCGTTCATCAACAAGATGGACCGTACCGGCGCGAACTTCTTCAAGGTCTACGACCAGCTCAAGCTGCGTCTGAAGGCGAACCCGGTTCCGGTCGTCGTGCCTATCGGCGCGGAAGAGAACTTCACGGGCGTCGTCGATCTGATGAAGATGAAGGCGATCATTTGGGACGACGCGTCGCAAGGCACCAAGTTCTCGTACGAAGACATCCCGGCAGAGCTCGTCGACACATGCAACGAATGGCGTGAAAAGATGGTCGAAGCCGCGGCGGAAGCGAACGAAGACATGATGAACAAGTACCTCGAGTCGGGTGAGCTGACCGAAGAGGAAATCATCAAGGGTCTGCGCGACCGTACGATCGCTTGCGAAATCCAGCCGATGCTGTGCGGCACCGCGTTCAAGAACAAGGGTGTGCAGCGCATGCTGGACGCCGTGCTCGACTTCCTGCCGTCGCCGATCGACATCCCGCCGGTTACCGGCGAGCTGGAAAACGGTGAAAAGGGTGAGCGCCGCGCTGCTGACGACGAAAAGTTCTCGGCACTGGCGTTCAAGATCATGACCGACCCGTTCGTCGGCCAACTGATCTTCTTCCGTGTGTACTCTGGCGTTGTGAATTCGGGCGACACCCTGCTGAACGCGACCAAGGACAAGAAGGAACGTCTGGGCCGTATTCTGCAGATGCACGCGAACCAGCGCGAAGAAATCAAGGAAGTGCGCGCAGGCGACATCGCCGCTGCGGTCGGCCTGAAGGACGCGACCACGGGCGACACGCTGTGCGATCCGACGAGTCCGATCGTGCTCGAGCGCATGGTTTTCCCGGAACCCGTGATTTCGCAGGCTGTTGAGCCGAAGACGAAGCCGGACCAGGAAAAGATGGGTCTGGCCCTGAACCGTCTGGCGCAGGAAGATCCGTCGTTCCGCGTTCAAACGGACGAAGAATCGGGTCAAACCATTATTTCGGGCATGGGCGAGCTCCACTTGGAAATTCTGGTCGACCGGATGAAGCGTGAGTTCGGCGTCGAAGCAACGGTTGGCAAGCCGCAGGTGGCTTACCGCGAAACGATTCGCGGCAAGGCGGAAGACGTTGACGGCAAGTTCGTCAAGCAGTCGGGTGGTCGCGGCCAGTACGGTCACGCGGTCATCACGCTCGAGCCGAACGAGCAAGGCAAGGGCTACGAGTTCCTGGACGAGATCAAGGGCGGTGTGATTCCGCGTGAATACATCCCGGCAGTCGACAAGGGTATCCAGGAAACGCTGAAGGCCGGCGTGCTGGCGGGCTTCCCGGTCGTGGACGTGAAGGTTCACCTGACGTTCGGTTCCTACCACGATGTCGACTCGAACGAAAACGCGTTCCGCATGGCCGGTTCGATGGCGTTCAAGGAAGCGATGCGCAAGGCACAGCCGGTCATCCTCGAACCGATGATGGCTGTCGAAGTCGAAACGCCAGAAGACTACATGGGCAACGTGATGGGCGACCTCTCTGGCCGTCGCGGTATTGTTCAGGGCATGGATGACATGGTTGGCGGCGGCAAGATCGTTCGCGCCGAAGTGCCGCTGTCGGAAATGTTCGGCTACTCGACGTCTCTGCGTTCGCTGACGCAAGGCCGCGCAACGTACACGATGGAGTTCAAGCACTACGCTGAAGCTCCGCGTAACGTGTCGGAAGCGATCATCAACGCGAAGTCGAAGTAATCGCGCGGCAAAGTCATTCAACGATTAACTTTCTGAAAGAAGAGAAACATGGCTAAAGGTAAATTCGAGCGGACCAAGCCGCACGTGAACGTGGGCACGATCGGTCACGTTGACCACGGCAAGACCACGCTGACGGCGGCGATCACGACGGTCCTGACGCAGAAGTTTGGCGGCGAAGCGAAGGCGTACGACCAGATCGACGCGGCGCCGGAAGAAAAGGCGCGTGGCATTACCATCAATACCGCGCACGTCGAGTACGAAACGGCTAACCGCCACTACGCACACGTCGACTGCCCGGGCCACGCAGACTACGTGAAGAACATGATCACGGGCGCGGCGCAGATGGACGGCGCAATCCTGGTGTGCTCGGCTGCCGACGGCCCGATGCCGCAAACGCGTGAGCACATCCTGCTGGCGCGTCAGGTTGGCGTTCCGTACATCATCGTGTTCCTGAACAAGTGCGACATGGTGGACGACGCCGAGCTGCTGGAACTCGTCGAGATGGAAGTTCGCGAACTTCTGTCGAAGTACGACTTCCCGGGCGACGACACGCCGATCATCAAGGGTTCGGCCAAGCTGGCGCTGGAAGGCGACAAGGGCGAGCTGGGCGAGGTAGCGATCATGAACCTGGCCGATGCGCTGGACACGTACATCCCGACGCCGGAGCGCGCGGTTGACGGTGCGTTCCTGATGCCGGTGGAAGACGTGTTCTCGATCTCGGGTCGCGGCACGGTGGTGACGGGTCGCGTCGAGCGCGGCGTGATCAAGGTTGGCGAGGAAATCGAGATCGTCGGTATCCGCGCAACGGCCAAGACGACCTGCACGGGCGTGGAAATGTTCCGCAAGCTGCTCGACCAGGGTCAGGCAGGCGACAACGTTGGCATCCTGCTGCGCGGCACGAAGCGTGAAGACGTGGAGCGTGGTCAGGTTCTGGCCAAGCCGGGTTCGATCAACCCGCACACGCACTTCACGGCTGAAGTCTACGTGCTGAGCAAGGACGAAGGCGGCCGTCACACGCCGTTCTTCAACAACTACCGTCCGCAGTTCTACTTCCGTACGACGGACGTGACGGGCTCGATCGAGCTGCCGAAGGACAAGGAAATGGTGATGCCGGGCGACAACGTGTCGATCACGGTGAAACTGATCAACCCGATCGCGATGGAAGAAGGTCTGCGCTTCGCAATTCGCGAAGGTGGCCGTACGGTCGGCGCTGGTGTCGTCGCCAAGATCATCGAGTAAAATCGACAATTGCTGTAGCAGTCTGTAGCGCCCGGGCTCGGGCACTCGCTCCGCGCGAGCGTCCGAGCCTACGTTCTTTTTCTAATCGGCGGTGCAATATCGCCTCGCTCTTTTCAAGGAATTTGTCATGCAGAACCAGAAAATCCGCATTCGCCTGAAGGCTTTCGACTATCGCCTGATCGACCAATCGGCAGCTGAAATCGTCGATACGGCAAAGCGGACTGGCGCGATTGTTCGTGGTCCCGTACCCCTGCCGACCCGCATTCAACGCTTCGACATCCTGCGTTCGCCGCACGTCAACAAGACGTCGCGTGACCAGCTCGAAATCCGCACCCACCAGCGTCTGATGGACATCGTTGACCCGACGGACAAGACCGTCGACGCGCTCATGAAGCTGGATCTCCCGGCTGGCGTGGACGTTGAAATCAAGCTGCAGTAAGGCTTCCAGCCCTTGCCCGGCCACCCGGGCAACGCTAAGTCATTGATTGCTTGCGGAAAACGAAAAGGCTCGCTATACTATTGAGCTTTTCGCGCATTTGCGTAAAAAAGTCGGCGTCCTGCAGCATGGTTTCATGCCCGAAGCGGTGCCGGCATTTTGTAAATTAGCCCCGACCAATCGCAGTCGGGAATGGAGAAAACGATGAGCCTTGGACTCGTAGGTCGCAAGGTTGGCATGACCCGTATCTTCACGGCTGAAGGGGATTCAATTCCCGTCACCGTGCTGGACGTGTCCGACAACCGCGTGACGCAGATCAAGACTGTTGAAACCGACGGCTACACGGCCGTGCAGGTTGCCTTCGGTACGCGCCGTGCATCCCGCGTGACGAAGCCGTTGGCAGGTCATCTCGCCAAAGCCGGTGTTCAAGCCGGTGAAATCCTCAAAGAATTCCAGGTCGATGCCGCTAAGGCTGCCGAACTGTCGAGCGGCGCCGTGGTTGGTCCCGAGCTGTTCGAAGTGGGCCAGAAGGTCGACGTGCAAGGCGTGTCGATCGGTAAAGGCTACGCCGGTACCATCAAGCGTTATAACTTCTCGTCTGGCCGTGCATCCCACGGTAACTCGCGCTCGCACAATGTGCCGGGCTCGATCGGTATGGCGCAGGATCCGGGTCGTGTTTTCCCGGGTAAGCGCATGACCGGTCACATGGGTGATGAGAAGGTAACGGTGCAAAACCTCGAAATCGCTCGTATCGATGCTGACCGCAAGCTGCTGCTGGTCAAGGGCGCCGTTCCGGGTGCGAAGGGTGGCAAGGTATTCGTTACGCCGGCCGTGAAGACGCGTGCCGTGAAAGGAGCGAAATAATGGAACTTAAGCTCCTGAATGCCAATGGTCAGGAAGGTGCAGGCGTTAGCGCGTCGGACGTCGTGTTCGGCCGCGACTACAACGAAGCCCTGATTCACCAGGTGGTGGTTGCGTACCAGGCGAATGCCCGTAGCGGCAACCGCGCGCAGAAGGATCGTGAGCAGGTCAAACACACGACCAAGAAGCCGTGGCGCCAGAAGGGTACGGGCCGCGCCCGTGCCGGTATGTCGTCGAGCCCGCTGTGGCGCGGCGGTGGCCGTATTTTCCCGAATTCGCCGGAAGAAAACTTTTCGCACAAGGTCAACAAGAAGATGCATCGTGCAGGTCTCTGCTCGATCTTCTCGCAGTTGGCCCGCGAAGGCCGCATCTCGGTGGTCGACGAGTTGACGCTCGAAGCGCCGAAGACGAAGCTGCTGGCCGAAAAATTCAAGGCGATGGGTCTCGATTCCGTGCTGGTGATTACCGACACGGTTGACGAAAACCTGTACCTCGCGTCGCGCAACCTCGCCCACGTGGCGGTTGTGGAGCCGCGTTACGCCGACCCGCTGTCGCTGATCTACTTCAAGAAGATCCTGATCACGAAGGCTGCGGTCGCCCAGATCGAGGAGTTGCTGTCATGAGCGAGATTCGCAAGAACGATCATCGTTTGATGCAGGTCCTGCTCGCGCCGGTGGTCTCCGAAAAGGCGACGCTGGTGGCCGACAAGAACGAACAGGTTGTGTTCGAAGTCGCGCCGGATGCCACGAAGCAGGAAGTGAAAGCTGCAGTCGAGCTGCTGTTCAAGGTGGAAGTCGATTCCGTCAACGTGCTGGTCGCGAAGGGCAAAGCCAAGCGCTTTGGTCGCTTCATGGGCAAGCGCAAGGACGTGAAGAAGGCGTACGTCTGCCTGAAGCCCGGCCAGGAAATCAACTTTGAAGCGGAGGCCAAGTAATCATGGCAATCGTGAAAGTTAAGCCGACTTCGCCGGGTCGCCGCGCGATGGTCAAGGTGGTCAACAAGGAACTGCACAAGGGCAAGCCGTTCGCAGCGCTGCTCGACACGCAGTCGTCGACCGCCGGCCGTAACAACAACGGTCACATCACCACGCGTCACAAGGGTGGTGGTCACAAGCATCACTATCGTGTCGTCGACTTCCGTCGCACGAAGGATGGTATTCCCGCAAAGGTCGAGCGTCTCGAGTACGACCCGAACCGTAGCGCGAACATCGCGCTGGTTCTGTACGCAGACGGCGAGCGCCGCTACATCATCGCTCCGAAGGGTATTACCGTCGGTCAACAGCTGATGTCGGGTTCGGAGGCGCCGATCCGCGCAGGTAACACGCTGCCGATCCGCAACATCCCGGTCGGTACGACGATTCACTGCATCGAAATGCTGCCGGGCAAGGGCGCGCAAATGGCGCGTTCGGCGGGTACGTCGGCGATGCTGCTGGCTCGCGAAGGCATCTACGCGCAGATTCGTCTGCGTTCGGGCGAAATCCGCCGCGTTCACGTTGAATGCCGCGCAACGATCGGTGAAGTAGGCAACGAAGAGCATAGCCTCCGTCAAATCGGTAAGGCTGGTGCGAACCGCTGGCGTGGTATCCGCCCGACGGTGCGTGGCGTTGCAATGAACCCGGTCGACCACCCGCACGGTGGTGGCGAGGGCAAGACTGCGGCAGGCCGCGATCCGGTGAGCCCGTGGGGCACGCCGACGAAGGGCTATCGCACCCGCAGCAACAAGCGCACGACGAGCATGATCGTCCAGCGCCGTCACAAGCGTTAAGGAGTAGGCAATGGCACGTTCTATTAAGAAAGGTCCGTTCTGCGACGCCCATTTGCTGAAGAAGGTTGAGGCGGCTGCAGCATCGCGTGACAAGAAACCGATCAAGACCTGGTCGCGTCGCTCGACGATCCTGCCGGACTTCATCGGCCTGACGATCGCCGTTCACAACGGCCGTCAACACGTTCCGGTGTATGTCACGGAAAACATGGTCGGCCACAAGCTTGGCGAGTTCGCACTGACCCGTACGTTCAAGGGACACGCGGCCGACAAGAAGGCCAAGAAATAAGGGGCAATCAAGATGGAAGTGAAAGCAATTCATCGCGGTGCCCGCATCTCGGCGCAGAAAACGCGCCTTGTGGCTGACCAGATCCGCGGTTTGCCGGTCGACAAGGCGCTGAACGTTCTGACGTTCTCGCCGAAGAAGGCTGCGGGGATCGTGAAAAAGGTCGTGCTGTCGGCGATCGCGAATGCGGAGCACAACGAAGGCGCCGATATCGACGAGCTGAAGATCAAGAGCATCTACGTCGACAAGGCAGCATCGCTGAAGCGTTTCACCGCGCGCGCTAAAGGCCGCGGTAACCGCATCGAGAAGCAATCCTGTCACATCACTGTGACGGTCGGGAATTAAGGGGCCATACGATGGGACAGAAAATTCATCCGACTGGCTTCCGTTTGGCCGTCAGCCGCAATTGGGCTTCGCGTTGGTACGCGAACAACAACAATTTCGCGGCGATGTTGCAGGAAGACATCGGTGTTCGGGAATACCTGAAGAAGAAGCTGAAGAACGCGTCCGTCGGCCGCGTTGTGATCGAGCGTCCTGCAAAGAACGCGCGTATCACGATTTTCAGCTCGCGTCCGGGTGTCGTGATCGGCAAGAAGGGTGAAGACATCGAACTGCTGAAGTCCGAGCTGCAAAAGCGCATGGGCGTTCCGGTTCACGTCAACATCGAAGAAATCCGCAAGCCGGAAACGGACGCGCAACTGATCGCTGATTCGATCACGCAACAACTCGAGCGCCGGATCATGTTCCGCCGCGCGATGAAGCGTGCGATGCAGAACGCAATGCGTCTGGGTGCTCAAGGCATCAAGATCATGAGCGCTGGCCGTCTGAACGGTATCGAAATCGCCCGTACGGAATGGTATCGCGAAGGTCGCGTGCCGCTTCATACGCTGCGTGCGGATATCGACTACGCAACGTCGGAAGCAAAGACGACGTACGGCATCATCGGCGTGAAGGTGTGGGTCTACAAGGGCGACACGCTCGGCCGCAACGACGCACCGGTGGTCGAAGAAGTCGCCGAAGAAAAGCGTCCGCGCCGCAACGCACGTCCGGGTGGCGATCGCCGTCCGCGTCGTGATGGTGAAGGTGGTGGCCCGGCAGGTGCACGCCGTGGCGCTCCCCGACGTGCTGGCGGTGCCGGCGGCGACGGGAAGACTGGAGAATAACGATGCTGCAACCGAAACGCAGAAAGTATCGCAAAGAGCAGAAAGGTCGTAACACCGGCGTTGCTACCCGCGGCAACGCGGTGTCGTTCGGTGAGTTCGGCCTGAAGGCTGTCGGTCGTGGCCGTCTGACCGCGCGCCAGATTGAAGCGGCGCGTCGTGCAATGACGCGTCACATCAAGCGCGGTGGCCGCATCTGGATCCGGATCTTCCCGGACAAGCCGATCTCGACCAAGCCGGCGGAAGTGCGTATGGGTAACGGTAAGGGTAACCCGGAGTACTACGTCGCTGAGATTCAACCGGGCAAGATGCTGTACGAAATGGACGGCGTAACCGAAGAACTGGCGCGCGAAGCGTTCCGTCTGGCTGCAGCGAAGCTGCCGCTGAAGACGACGTTTATCGTGCGTCAGCTCGGCGCCTAAGGAGCAAATCATGAAGGCTTCCGAACTTCACCAGAAAGATCAGGCCGCGCTCAACAAGGAGCTGTCGGACCTGTTGAAGGCGCAATTCGGCCTGCGCATGCAACTCGCGACTCAGCAGCTCACGAACACGAGCCAGTTGAAGAAGGTCCGTCGCGACATCGCGCGTGTGCGGACCGTCCTGACTGAGAAGGCGAACCAGAAATGAACGATAGCGTAAAAACCTCGCTCAAGCGGACGCTGGTCGGCAAGGTCGTCAGCAACAAGATGGACAAGACGGTTACCGTGCTGGTCGAGCACCGCGTGAAGCACCCGATCTACGGCAAGTACGTCGTGCGGTCGAAGAAGTACCACGCGCATGACGACGCGAACACGTACAACGAGGGCGACCTCGTTGAAATCCAGGAAACTCGTCCGATTTCGAAGACGAAGGCTTGGGTTGTGGCTCGCCTGGTCGAGGCTGCTCGCGTCATCTAATGTCGCAAAGCTGTAGAAGTAGTTGAAATCGCAGTAAGTTTCGCTTGCAAGACCGAGATTATTTGATATAATCTCGGTCTTCCCTCTTTGTGGGAGCCCCGTCGCGGGCGAAGTTGGTGGGGGAAGCGGTTCGGGCGCCAGCCTAGACCGAAGGATTCACCGGATTGCGATGGCGGGTTTCGTTTGCCGTCGCTGCTGTTCTAACCCAAGCAGCCGATCGGCTGACGGGACCAAGACTGACCGGGAAGCGCCATGGTGGTGTGACCGGATTAAGTTGGGAAAGATAAACCATGATCCAGACCGAAACTCGGCTTGAAGTGGCCGACAACACGGGTGCACGTGAAGTCATGTGCATCAAGGTGCTCGGCGGCTCGAAGCGTCGTTATGCCAGCATTGGCGACATCATCAAGGTGACTGTCAAAGAGGCAACGCCGCGCGGGCGCGTGAAGAAAGGCGAAATCTACAACGCCGTGGTGGTTCGCACCGCCAAGGGCGTGCGTCGTCAGGACGGCTCGCTGATCAAGTTCGACGGCAACGCGGCTGTGTTGCTCAACACCAAGCTCGAACCGATCGGTACCCGTATTTTTGGGCCTGTCACGCGCGAGTTGCGTAGCGAACGATTCATGAAGATCGTTTCGCTGGCGCCTGAAGTGCTGTAAGGAGTCGCGATGAACAAGATTCGCAAGAGTGACGAAGTTATCGTCATCACCGGCAAAGATAAGGGCAAGCGTGGCGTGGTGCTGGCCGTTCACGGCGAGACCGTGACTGTCGAGGGCATCAACCTCGTCAAGAAGC
The DNA here is from genome assembly GCF_050436505.1 of Paraburkholderia sp. CI3. NCBI lineage: Bacteria > Pseudomonadati > Pseudomonadota > Betaproteobacteria > Burkholderiales > Burkholderiaceae > Paraburkholderia > Paraburkholderia sp. CI3. The sequence continues at coordinate 2,726,787 of NZ_JBNDMI010000004.1, read as the reverse complement.
ACGTCAAGCCGAACCCGATGAAGGGTACGACGGGCGGCGTGGAAGCCAAGACGATGCCGTTGCAAATTTCGAACGTCGCATTGGTGGACGCGAATGGCAAGCCATCGCGTGTAGGCATCAAGGTCGAAGGGGGCAAGAAGGTCCGTTTCCTGAAGACGACCGGTGCCGTACTGAGCGCCTGACGCTGCGGAGTAAAAAATGGCTCGTTTGCAAGAGTTTTACAAAGAGAAGGTTGTACCCGGCCTCATCGAGAAGTTCGGTTACAAGTCCGTGATGGAAGTGCCGCGCATCACCAAGATCACCCTGAACATGGGCCTTGGCGAAGCGATCGCTGACAAGAAGATCATCGAAAACGCCGTTGGCGATCTGACGAAGATCGCGGGCCAGAAGCCGGTGATCACGAAGGCACGCAAGGCAATCGCTGGCTTCAAGATCCGTCAGGGCTATCCGATCGGTGCAATGGTCACGCTGCGTGGCCAGGCAATGTACGAATTCCTGGACCGTTTCGTGACGGTTGCGCTCCCCCGTGTGCGCGACTTCCGTGGCGTGTCGGGCAAGGCGTTCGATGGTCGCGGCAACTACAACGTCGGTGTGAAAGAGCAGATCATTTTCCCCGAAATCGACTACGACAAGATCGACGCACTGCGTGGGCTGAACATCAGCATCACGACGACTGCGAAGACTGACGACGAAGCAAAGGCTCTGCTCGCCAGCTTCAAGTTCCCGTTCAGAAACTGAGGTTACCGTGGCTAAACTGGCACTGATCGAACGTGAAAAGAAGCGTGCTCGCCTCGCCGCCAAGTACGCTCCCAAGCGTGCAGCATTGAAGGCAATCATTGGCGATACGAGCAAGTCGGAAGAAGAGCATTACGCAGCACGCCTGGAACTGCAGCAACTGCCGCGAAACTCTAACCCGACCCGTAAGCGCAACCGTTGCGCAATTACCGGTCGTCCGCGTGGCACGTTCCGTAAATTCGGGCTGGCGCGTAACAAGATTCGCGAAATCGCGTTCCGCGGCGAGATCCCTGGCCTGACCAAGGCGAGCTGGTAATAGGAGAAACATAAATGAGCATGAGTGATCCTATCGCCGATATGCTGACTCGCATCCGCAATGCGCAGATGGTCGAGAAGGTTTCGGTGACTATGCCCTCGTCGAAAGTCAAGGTTGCGATTGCGCAGGTCCTGAAGGACGAGGGTTATATCGACGATTTCGCAGTGAAGTCCGAAGGTGCGAAGTCGGAATTGAACATCGTGTTGAAGTATTACGCTGGCCGTCCGGTCATCGAGCGCATTGAACGCGTCTCGAAGCCTGGTCTGCGTGTGTACCGCGGCCGTAACGACATCCCCGTGGTCATGAATGGCCTGGGCGTGGCAATCGTGTCGACGCCGAAGGGCGTGATGACGGACCGCAAGGCACGTGCAACGGGCGTTGGCGGCGAAGTCATCTGCTATGTCGCTTAAGGCCGAAAGGAGAGAAACATGTCTCGAGTAGGTAAGAGCCCAATCGCGCTGCAAGGCGCGGAAGTGGCCCTGAGCGCCGACAGCATTACTGTCAAGGGTCCGCTGGGTACGATTTCGCAGGCTGCCAACAGCCTCGTGAAGGTAGTGAACGACAGCGGCACGCTGAAGTTCGAGCCGGTCGATGAAAGCCGCGAGGCGAATGCGATGTCGGGCACGATGCGCGCGCTGGTTGCGAACATGGTGCACGGCGTGACGAAGGGTTTCGAGCGCAAGCTGACGCTGGTTGGCGTCGGTTACCGCGCACAAGCGCAAGGCGACAAGCTGAACCTGTCGCTGGGTTTCTCGCACCCGGTGGTGCACCAGATGCCGGCTGGCGTCAAGGCAGAAACCCCGTCGCAAACCGAAATCGTGATCAAGGGGATCAACAAGCAACAAGTCGGTCAAGTCGCTGCAGAAGTGCGCGGCTACCGTCCGCCGGAGCCCTACAAGGGCAAGGGCGTGCGTTACGCCGATGAGGTTGTGATCCTCAAAGAAACGAAGAAGAAGTAAGGGTGCGCAATCATGGATAAGACTCAATCTCGCCTGCGCCGCGCTCGTCAGACGCGTATCAAGATCGCTGAGCTGCAGGTCGCGCGTCTCGCCGTGCATCGCACGAACACGCACATCTATGCGCAAGTGTTCTCGCCGTGCGGCACCAAGGTGCTCGCTAGCGCGTCGACGCTCGAAGCCGAAGTGCGTGCGCAACTGGCCGATCAATCGGGAAAGGGCGGCAACGTTGCTGCTGCCACCCTGATCGGCAAGCGCATTGCAGAAAAGGCTAAGGCTGCCGGCATCGAATCCGTCGCCTTCGACCGTTCGGGTTTCCGTTACCACGGCCGCGTGAAAGCGCTGGCTGACGCGGCGCGCGAAGCCGGACTCAAGTTCTAAGGGAAGAATTCGTCATGGCAAAGATGCAAGCTAAAGTTCAGGCTGACGAACGCGACGACGGCCTTCGTGAAAAAATGATCGCGGTTAACCGCGTGACCAAGGTCGTGAAGGGTGGCCGTATTCTCGGCTTCGCTGCACTGACCGTGGTTGGCGACGGTGATGGCCGCGTCGGTATGGGCAAGGGCAAGGCGAAGGAAGTGCCGGTCGCTGTCCAGAAGGCGATGGAACAGGCTCGCCGCAACATGTTCAAGGTGCCGTTGAAGAACGGTACCTTGCAACACGAAGTGCACGGTAAGCACGGCGCATCGACGGTCCTCCTCGCTCCGGCGAAGGACGGTACCGGCGTGATCGCGGGCGGCCCGATGCGCGCCGTGTTCGACGTGATGGGCGTGCAGAACGTTGTGGCCAAGAGCCACGGCTCGACGAACCCGTACAACCTCGTTCGTGCGACGCTCGATGGTCTGCGCAAGCAGTCCACGCCGGCCGACATCGCTGCGAAGCGTGGCAAGTCCGTCGAAGAAATTCTGGGCTAAAGGTGGACACCATGTCTGATAAAACTGTCAAGGTCCAGCTCGTCAAGAGCCTGATCGGCACCCGTGAATCGCACCGTGCAACGGTGCGTGGCCTGGGCCTGCGCCGACTCAACTCGGTTAGCGAGTTGCAGGATACGCCGGCTGTGCGCGGCATGATCAACAAGGTTTCGTACCTCGTTAAGGTCATCAGCTAAGCGGCTGACCAGGACTCAAGGAGTTGATAATGGAATTGAATAACCTGAAGCCGGCCGAAGGCGCGAAGCACGCAAAGCGCCGCGTTGGTCGCGGCATCGGCTCCGGCCTCGGCAAGACCGCTGGCCGTGGTCACAAGGGTCAGAAGTCGCGTTCGGGCGGCTTTCACAAGGTTGGCTTTGAAGGCGGTCAAATGCCGCTGCAACGTCGCCTGCCGAAGCGTGGCTTCACCTCGCTGACGAAGGAATTCGTCGGTGAAGTACGTCTCTCGGATCTGGAGAAGCTGCCGGTCGACGAAATCGATCTGCTGGCTCTCAAGCAAGCCGGCCTCGTCGGCGAGCTGATCCGTAGCGCCAAGATCATTGCAACGGGCGAGCTCAAGCGCAAGGTCGTTGTGAAGGGTCTGGGTGCGACGAAGAGCGCACGTGCTGCTATCGAGGCAGCCGGTGGCTCTTTTGCCGAGTAACGCGCAAGTTAATTGCCGTCACTAGCACTTGCATCGGAGAAGGTACTTGGCTAACAGCCCGAGTCTCGCAAAACCCGGTCGCAGCGCGGCGAAGTTTGGCGATCTGCGCCGGCGAGCAGTGTTCCTGCTGCTGGCGCTAGTCGTCTACCGTATCGGCGCGCATATTCCGGTGCCGGGTATCGACCCGGACCAACTGGCGAAACTGTTCCAAAGCCAGTCGGGCGGCATCCTTGGCATGTTTAACATGTTCTCGGGTGGCGCACTTTCGCGGTTCACGATTTTCGCGCTGGGGATCATGCCGTACATTTCGGCGTCGATCATCATGCAGTTGCTGGCGATTGTTTCGCCGCAGCTCGAAGCGCTGAAAAAGGAAGGGCAGGCAGGTCAGCGAAAGATTACGCAGTACACGCGGATCTTCACGGTTGTGCTGGCGACGTTCCAGGCGTTCGGTATTGCCGTCGCTCTGGAAAATCAGCCGGGCCTCGTGATCGATCCGGGGATGGTTTTCCGCTTGACGACGGTCGTGACGCTGGTGACCGGCACGATGTTCCTGATGTGGCTGGGTGAGCAGATCACGGAGCGCGGGCTTGGCAACGGTATCTCGATCATCATATTCGGCGGTATTGCGGCGGGTTTCCCGAACGCAATCGGTGGTCTCTTTGAACTGGTGCGAACCGGCTCGATGAGCATCATCTCGGCGATTATCGTCGTCGCGCTGATCGCTGCTGTGACCTATCTGGTGGTGTTCATCGAACGCGGCCAGCGCAAGATACTTGTGAATTATGCGAAGCGGCAGGTGGGCAACAAGATTTACGGCGGCCAGTCTTCGCATTTGCCGCTGAAGCTGAATATGTCGGGCGTGATTCCGCCGATCTTCGCATCGTCGATCATTCTCTTTCCGGCAACTATCCTGAACTGGTTCAGTTCGGGTTCGCGTACCAGCTGGTTCGCAGACACGTTGCACAACGTTGCCGAAGCCCTGAAGCCCGGTCAACCGGTGTACGTGTTGCTGTACGCGTTGGCGATCGTCTTCTTCTGCTTCTTCTACACTGCACTGGTGTTTAACAGCAGGGAAACGGCCGACAACCTGAAAAAGAGCGGCGCTTTCGTCCCAGGTATCCGCCCGGGCGATCAGACGGCGCGATATATCGACCGCATCCTCACGCGTTTGACGCTTGCCGGTGCGATCTACATCGTGTTCGTTTGCCTGCTGCCTGAATTTCTGGTGCTGCGCTGGAACGTGCCGTTTTATTTTGGTGGAACGTCGCTGCTGATCATTGTCGTCGTCACAATGGATTTCATGGCGCAGGTGCAGTCGTACGTTATGTCGCAACAGTATGAATCGCTGCTGAAGAAAGCTAATTTCAAAGGCGGCGGCGTCCCGATGCGTTGAAAGGACTTATGGCCAAAGACGATGTTATCCAGATGCAGGGCGAAGTAATCGAAAACCTGCCTAACGCTACCTTCAGGGTGAAGCTGGAAAACGGCCATGTCGTGTTGGGACACATATCCGGCAAAATGCGGATGCACTACATCCGGATCTTGCCGGGCGACAAGGTGACGGTTGAATTGACGCCTTACGATCTGTCGCGTGCGCGGATCGTGTTCCGGGCGAAGTGATTTGAAAAAAGGGTAATATCATGAAAGTGATGGCATCGGTTAAGCGCATTTGCCGCAATTGCAAGATCATCAAGCGCAAAGGCGTTGTGCGCGTGATTTGCAGTTCTGATCCGCGCCACAAACAGCGTCAAGGCTGAACGCCGCGCTTTTGCTTGCGCTTTTTGTTTGAGGAAAAACAATGGCTCGTATCGCAGGGGTTAACATCCCGAATCACCAGCATACTGAAATCGGCCTGACGGCTATTTACGGTATCGGTCGCACGCGCTCGCGCGACATTTGCGTCGCTGCTGGTGTGGCATTTTCGAAGAAGGTCAAAGACCTGACTGACGCAGACCTCGAAAAGCTGCGTGAAGAAGTCGGCAAGTTCATCGTTGAAGGCGATCTGCGCCGTGAAACGACGATGAACATCAAGCGCCTGATGGATCTCGGCTGCTATCGTGGCGTGCGGCATCGTAAGGGTCTGCCCCTGCGCGGCCAGCGTACGCGTACGAATGCCCGTACGCGCAAGGGTCCGCGTCGTGCAGCGCAATCGCTGAAGAAGTAAGCGGAACTGACAGTTACAGGAAAACGTAATGGCTAAGGCTTCGAACAACTCCGCGGCGCAACGCGTTCGCAAGAAGGTCAAGAAGAACGTCGCCGAGGGCGTGGTTCACGTTCACGCGTCGTTCAACAACACCATCATCACGATCACCGACCGTCAAGGCAACGCGCTTGCCTGGGCAACGTCGGGCGGTCAGGGCTTCAAGGGTTCGCGTAAGTCGACTCCGTTTGCAGCTCAGGTCGCAGCTGAGTCAGCTGGCCGCGTGGCGATGGAATACGGCGTGAAGAACCTCGAAGTGCGGATCAAGGGCCCCGGTCCTGGCCGGGAATCGGCGGTGCGCGCGCTGCATGGTCTTGGCATCAAGATCACCGCGATCTCCGACGTGACGCCGGTCCCGCACAACGGCTGCCGTCCGCCGAAGCGTCGTCGTATCTAAGACGCTGGTTTTTCGAGCGCCTGTTGCCGCCTTGCGCGGTGGCGGGCTGCGCGCGTTATTGAATTGACTAAGCCCACCGTTCGACTCAAAGGGTTCGGACTAGCGCGAGTGGAAGCATTCGCGTGATAAATCACAGAAGGAATCAACGTGGCACGTTATATCGGCCCCAAGGCCAAGCTGTCCCGCCGTGAAGGCACTGACCTCTTCCTGAAGAGCGCGCGCCGTTCGCTCGCTGACAAGTGCAAGCTTGACAGCAAGCCTGGCCAGCACGGCCGTACCTCGGGCGCACGTACGTCCGACTATGGCACTCAGCTGCGCGAGAAGCAAAAAGTAAAGCGTATCTACGGTGTCCTCGAGCGCCAGTTCCGTCGCTACTTCGCTGAAGCAGACCGCCTGAAGGGCAACACGGGTGAGAACCTGCTGCAACTGCTCGAATCGCGTCTGGACAACGTCGTGTATCGCATGGGCTTTGGCTCGACGCGCGCTGAAGCACGTCAGCTCGTTGGCCACAAGGCAATCGCGGTGAACGGCGTCGTGACGAACATCCCGTCGATGCAAGTGAAGGCTGGGGACGTCGTCGCCGTGCGCGAACAGAAGCGCAAGCAGGCTCGCATCATTGAGGCGCTGTCGCTCGCTGAGCAAGGCGGCATGCCGAGCTGGGTCGCGGTCGACGCGAAGAAGTTCGAAGGTACCTTCAAGCAGAAGCCGGAACGCAGCGACATCGCTGGCGACATCAACGAAAGCCTGATCGTCGAATTGTATTCGCGGTAATCGGATTGACGGCCGGGGCGCCCTGATTGCGTTGCGCAAGGGGGCGTCTCGGCTGTTTATTTTCAGGTTGTTACCGGTCAGCCTTATCGGTGTAACGAGCCGAGGGTATTGAAAAGGAAAACCTATGCAAACCAGTTTGTTGAAGCCCAAGATTATTGCAGTTGAATCGCTTGGCGAAAGCCACGCGAAAGTGGTCATGGAGCCGTTTGAGCGCGGTTATGGCCACACCTTGGGTAACGCGCTTCGGCGCGTGCTGTTGTCGTCGATGGTGGGCTATGCCCCGACCGAGGTGACGATTGCAGGCGTCGTGCACGAGTATTCGACGCTCGACGGTGTGCAAGAGGATGTGGTCAACCTGTTGTTGAACCTGAAGGGCGTCGTCTTCAAACTGCATAATCGTGACGAAGTGACGGTTACGCTGCGGAAGGAAGGCGAAGGCGTGGTCACGGCCGGCGATATCGAACTCGCACACGATTGCGAAGTCATCAATCCCGATCACGTGATTGCGCATCTGTCGAAGGGCGGCAAGCTCGACGTGCAGATCAAGGTCGAAAAGGGCCGCGGCTATGTGCCGGGCAATGTGCGTCGTTACGGTGAAGAGTCGGCCAAGATCATCGGCCGGATCGTGCTGGACGCCTCGTTTTCGCCGGTTCGTCGCGTGAGCTACGCGGTCGAAAGCGCTCGCGTCGAGCAGCGCACCGACCTCGACAAGCTCGTGATGAACATCGAGACCAACGGTGTGATTTCGCCGGAAGAAGCGATCCGACAATCGGCGCGCATTCTGGTCGATCAGTTGTCGGTGTTCGCGGCGCTGGAAGGTACCGAAGCAGCGGCGGAAGCGCCGTCGCGCGCACCGCAGATCGATCCGATCCTGCTGCGTCCGGTCGACGATCTCGAATTGACGGTTCGTTCCGCGAACTGCCTGAAGGCCGAGAACATCTACTACATCGGCGACCTGATCCAGCGTACCGAGAACGAACTGCTCAAGACTCCGAATCTGGGTCGCAAGTCGCTGAACGAGATCAAGGAAGTTCTGGCATCGCGTGGGCTGACGCTCGGCATGAAGCTCGAAAACTGGCCGCCGGCTGGTCTCGACAAGTAAGCGGACAACTCGGTCGGGTGTGACCCGCGAATTGCACCGCTGTACTGTACTGGCAAAGGCGCGGATTTTCCTTTAAAATCCGCGTCTTGTCTTTAGTCACTACCGGCCCGTGCGCTCACTGTTTGTAGTCGATGCTGCAGAACGAGTGCGATAGAAGAGCTGGACCAAAACTTTGAACTGAAGGAATTAACATGCGTCACCGTCATGGTCTGCGGAAACTGAACCGCACGAGCAGCCACCGTTTGGCAATGCTCCGTAACATGTCCAACTCGCTGATCGAGCACGAAGTCATCAAGACCACGCTGCCGAAGGCCAAGGAACTTCGTAAAGTCGTCGAGCCGCTGATCACGCTCGGCAAGAAGCCGTCGCTCGCAAACCGTCGTCTGGCGTTCAACCGCCTGCGCGATCGTGACTCGGTCACGAAGCTGTTCGACGTGCTCGGCCCGCGCTACGCAAACCGTCCGGGCGGCTACCTGCGCGTGCTGAAGTTCGGCTTCCGCATTGGTGACAATGCGCCGATGGCACTGGTCGAACTGCTCGACCGTCCGGAAGTTGAAGAAACGGAAGTGCAAGAAGCTGAGTAAGCTTTCTGCTTCGACAAAAAGCCAGGCGCATCGCCTGGCTTTTTTGTTTTCTGCGGCGGATTTTTCATTGATAGCGAAAGCTGCTTCGCAGTGACCAAATGTCGCGGCCGCACCGCGTGGCGCCCTGCAGGGCGACAGGGCCAGGTGATACGATATAGGGATCGAAATCCTGCGCCGCCGGAGCTTGGTGTGAGTGTGAATGTGACCTTGGTGCTGACAACGGTGCCGGATGCGGCCGGCGCTCAAAAGCTCGCAGCCGACGCGCTCGCCGCTCGCCTTTGCGCGTGCGTCACCCAGCTAGGCAGCGTGCAGTCGAGCTATCACTGGCAGGGCGCGATCGAAACCGCGCAGGAAATCCAGCTGCTGTTCAAGACCAGCGCCGCTCGCGCGCTCGAACTGGAGCAATACATTCAGGCTCACCATCCCTACGGCACGCCGGAAATCCTCTCATGGCAAGCGACGGCCTCCGCCGCCTACGGCCAGTGGATCACTGCTGAAACCCAACGCCCTGTTCATGTTTAACGGTCTCGACCGGCGCGCGCGCGCTGCGCTGCGCACCGCATTCTTTCTGCTCGGCTGCATGTTCCTCGCGCAAGTCGCCACGCTCGCGCGCGCCGCGGACGACTTCCTCGACCCGTCCGTCGCGTTCCGGTTCAGCGCGACCGAGGCCCCCGGCCAAGTCGTCGTCACCTACAAGATTGCGGACGGCTACTACATGTACCGCGAGCGCTTCGCGTTCGCGACACGCAACGGCACGGCGACGCTTGGCGACCCTGAACTGCCAGGCGGTCATGTGAAGTTCGATCAGACATTCAACAAGAATGTCGAGACGTATCGCAACGAGCTGACGATTCGTATTCCGGTCAAGCAGGCTGCCGGACCGTTCGATCTTGCGGTGACGTCGCAGGGCTGTGCCGACGCGGGCATCTGCTACCCCCCGATGGAGCGCGTGTACCACGTGAGCAGCGAGGCGCTGCAGCTGGCTGGCAGCGGGGCGGCGACCCCAACCGAGCAACAATCCGCCGCCACTGACGACGAACCTTGGTACGAACGCGCCACCAGCGCCGATTACGCGCAGTCGCTGCTGCAGCGTGGCGGTTTTTTTGCGATCGTCGGGCTTTATTTCGTTGCCGGCGCCATTCTGAGCTTGCTGCCGTGCTCGTATCCGATGATTCCGATTCTGTCGGCAATCATCATCGGTGAGGGAGCGCGCGTCACGCGCAGGCGTGGCTTCGCGCTGTCGTTCGCGTATGTAGTCGGGATGGCGCTCGTGTACACGGTGCTGGGTGTCGTGGCGGCACTCGTCGGGCAGAGTCTCGGCGCATGGCTGCAGAACCCGTGGGTGCTCGGCGCGTTCGGCGGGCTTCTGACGATTTTCGCGCTGCTGCTGATCGCCGGTGTGGATCTCGAACTGCCGCCGCGCTGGCGCGATCGCATGTCGAGCGCGTCAGCGGGACGCTCGGGTGGCAAATTTACCGCGGTCGCCGTGATGGGCGCGCTGTCGGCGCTGGTGGTCGGCGCCTGCATGACCGCGCCGCTTTTTGCGGTGCTCGCGTTCATCGCGCATACCGGCAACGCCGTGCTCGGTGGCGCGGCACTGTTCTCGATGGGCATCGGGCTCGGGCTGCCGCTGCTGATCATTGGCCTCGGCGCGGGTACACTGCTGCCGCGCGCGGGCAAGTGGATGGACAGCGTAAAAGTGTTCTTTGGCGTCGTTCTGCTGGCCGCGGCGCTGTGGATCGTTTGGCCGGTGCTCGGCGGGGCGGCGTCGATGCTGTTGAGCGCCCTCTGGCTGCTGATCGCCGCGGTTGCGCTCGGCCTGTTTTCCAAGTCGGTTGCAGGCGCCTCGATATGGCACCGGCTTGGGCGGGCGGTCGGCGTCGTGATGGCGGTTTGGGCAGCCGCGCTTCTAGTTGGCCTCGCGGCGGGATCGTTGGATCCGCTGCGACCGCTGGCGGTGCTCGCGGCTCGCGTCGGCAATCAGGCGAGCATCGCGAAGGATGGCTCCAGCGCGGCCGCGCCGGCGCCGCAAAGCGAATTGACGTTCGCGCCGGTACGTTCATCGGATCAGCTCGACCAGGCCGTCAAAACGGCGGCGCAGCCAGCCTTGCTCGATTTTTACGCGGACTGGTGTGTGAGCTGCAAGGAGATGGAGAAATTCACCTTCAGAGACCCGCGCGTTCAGGCGAAGCTGAAGCAGATGAATCTGCTGCGCGCCGACGTCACTGCGAACAATACCGACGACCAGGCGCTGCTCAAGCGCTTCAATCTGTTCGGGCCGCCGGGGATTATTTTTTTCGATCAGGGTGGCAAGGAAGTGTTGCGGGTGGTCGGCTACGAATCGGCGGATAAATTCCTGCGCACACTGGATCGGGCGAGTGCATCGGGGGTGTAATCGAAGGCCGCGGGGCGTTGCAAGACCGCCGCTTCGCAAACGGCCGCACAAAAAACGGAGGCGAAACCCTAAGGTTCGCCTCCGTTTTTTTCTCGACGGCCGCGCGCTAAACTGCGCCTGGCTTACTTCTGCGAACGCAGGATCTTCGCGGCATCCAGCGCGAAATACGTCAGCACGCCGTCCGCGCCTGCACGCTTGAACGCGAGCAGCGATTCCATCATCACCTTGTCGTGATCGAGCCAGCCATTCTGCGCGGCGGCCTTCAGCATGGCGTATTCGCCGCTTACCTGGTACACGTAGGTGGGGAACTGGAACTCGTCCTTCACGCGACGCACGATGTCCAGATACGGCATGCCCGGCTTGACCATCACCATGTCCGCGCCTTCGTTGATGTCGGCCTGCACTTCGCGCAGCGCCTCGTTCGAATTTGCCGGGTCCATCTGGTAGGTCATCTTGTTGCTCTTGCCGAGGTTCGTCGCGGAACCGACGGCATCGCGGAACGGGCCGTAGAACGCCGAAGCGTACTTCGCCGCGTACGCCATGATGCGCGTGTGGATGTGGTCCTCGCTCTCGAGCATTTCGCGGATCGCACCAATGCGTCCGTCCATCATGTCCGACGGCGCGACGATGTCGACGCCGGCTTCCGCCTGCGCACGAGCCTGCTCGACGAGGATCTCGACGGTTTCGTCGTTGATCACGTAGCCGGCTTCGTCGAGCACGCCGTCCTGACCATGGCTCGTATACGGATCGAGCGCCACGTCGGTGAGCACGCCGAGCTCCGGAAAATTCTTCTTCAACTCACGCACCGCGCGCGGGATCAGGCCCGCCGGGTTGGCCGCTTCACGGCCTTCGGGTGTTTTCAGCGAGGGCTCGATCGCGGGAAACAGAGACAACACCGGCACGCCCAGTTCGACGCACTGCCCGGCGACGCCCATCAGCAGATCGACCGACACACGCTCGACGCCCGGCATCGACGGCACGGCTTGCCGCACGTTGGTTCCCTCGACGATGAACACGGGGTAAATCAGATCGTTGGTCGTGAGGATGTTTTCGCGCATCATGCGACGCGAGAAGTCGTCACGGCGCATGCGGCGCGGACGGTAGTGCGGGTAGAAGCTCATATCGAATCGAAGATCGTGGATAGGTGGAGTGGACAAATAGCACCTGGCTCCGCTCCCGGAAACTTTTCGAGACAATGGTATATGATACCGATCGAGCAAGGCGCCTAGCGCTGACCTCCCCGCTTCTCCTCCCTGAGCGGGTGCCTGTCGTTTTTCGATTAGGCTGTTTGACCCGCCGTTCAAGCGGCGGGTTTTTTTATGCGCGGCCGCAAACGCGCTCTGACGCGGGTTTTACAGGCATATCACGCGTGCCGCGGAATTCCTGCATTGATATGCGTTCAGCCCGCGGCCGGCGTTTCGCCTGTTTCGCCCGCTGCCTCCGGGATCAGCCAGCTCTCGATCAGCTCATGCGCTTCATCGAGCCCCGTTCGCTTGAGCGCCGAAAACAGTTGCGCGGTGAGTTCGCCGCGATAGCCCGCAGCCCGATATTCGGCCAGTCCCTTCTGCGCGGTGCGCAACGCGTTCGTGCTTTCCTGGCGCGTCAATTTGTCGCATTTGGTGAGCAGCGTGTGGATCGGCTTGCCGGTCGGCGCGAACCACTCGATCATGCGCCGATCGAGATCCGTCAGAGGGCGGCGCGAATCCATCATGAGGATCATGCCGCGCAGTTGCGAGCGCGATTGCAGATACGTGGACAGCAGCGCTTCCCAGTGCGCCTTCGCCGCAGCCGGCACTTCCGCATAACCGTAGCCCGGCAGGTCGACCAGATAGGCGGTCGGCTCATCCGCCTTGCCAACCGAAAAATAATTGATGTGCTGCGTGCGGCCAGGCGTCTTACTTGCGAATGCAAGTCGCTTCTGATTGCAGAGCACGTTGATCGCGGTCGATTTGCCCGCGTTCGAGCGTCCCGCGAAAGCGATCTCGGGCTGCGCGGTGGCCGGCAGGTCGCGCAGATGATTGACGGTGGTATAGAAGCGGGATTCGTGGAGCAGGAAGGGCATGGTGGAAGCCAGATTGGAGAAGCTGCGGAGCCCGCAGCGGGAACGGGGTCAAGCCCGACTGGCGTCTAAGCGATTAGCGAGTTATTGTACAATACGATGGTTTACTGAAAACCTTAGGAGGCCGCCCCACGTGCCTTGGCGGCTCCTGGCGGTCACTCGGTCGCCGTCGTCGTACTTTGCAGAACATCTAAAATCCCACAAGACGAGACAGGGTGTGCGAATGAATCGACTGTGCAAGACTCTGATGGTGCTTCATGTAACGGCAGGTCTTTCAGGTTTGGCAATTCAGGCACGAGCAGCAGATCCGGCAAAGCCGGACATCAATCGGGGGCAGGCAATCGCGGTACAGGTATGCGCGTCATGTCACGGCGCAGACGGCAACAGTGCCGGCGGCGCATACCCGAAACTGGCGGGCCAGCATCCTGAGTACCTCGTCAAGCAGCTCAGAGATTTCAAGGCGCAGCCGGGCGCCAAACAGGCCGCGCGCAACAATGCGATCATGGCGGGCATGGCCGCCGCGCTTTCCGATCAGGACATGATCAACGTCGCGGCTTACTTCTCGACGCAGACGCCCAAGCCAGGCTATGCGCACAACAAGAAGACCGTCGCGGTGGGGCAGCAGATCTATCGCGGTGGAATTGCCGACCGCGGGGTGCCGGCCTGCGCGGCCTGTCACGGGCCCACGGGGCAGGGTATTCCGATCCAGTATCCACGCCTGTCGGGGCAGTGGGCCGAGTACTCGGTGACGCAATTGACCGCGTTCACGCAAGGTCCGGGCGCTCGTAATAACAACGACGCGATGCATGCGATAGCATCGCGTCTGTCGGACAACGAAATCAAAGCGGTTGCCGACTACATCGCGGGCCTGCATTAAGCGCTTCGTCCGCGCAAATCCAACCGGCCCGGCGAGGCCGGTGAAAAACAAGAAAAGGGTGAGGGTGTCGTCGCTACGACAGCCCTTCACCCTTTTTTGCTGTTCAGTCGGAGTTTGAATGAGCGTCACCACGTCGGGTCTGCAGTCGAAGTCGGGCAATCGCGTCATGCGCAGCGCCATCGAGCTCCTGAGCTCGATGCGTTTCGCCATTGCGCTGCTGGTCATTCTGTCGATCGCGAGCATCATCGGTACCGTCCTCACGCAGGACGATCCGTATCCCAACTACGTCAACCAGTTCGGTCCGTTCTGGGCGGACATCTTCCGCGCGCTGAGCCTCTACACGGTGTACAGCTCGTGGTGGTTCATGCTGATTCTCGGCTTCCTGATGGTGTCTGTGTCGCTCTGCGTGATCCGAAATGCGCCGAAGATGGTCGCCGACGCGAAGAGCTGGAAGGACAAGGTTCGAGAAGGCAGCCTGCGCGCGTTCCATCACAAGGGTGAGTTCGCGGTGCACGGCACGCGCGCGCAGTCGGCAGCGGTGCTCGCAAGGTTGTCGGCGAAGCTCGGCTACAAGTTCGTCACGCGCGAGTCGGACGGCGCGACGTTGATCGCCGCGAAGCGCGGCGCGCTGACGAAGTTCGGCTACATCTTCGCGCACCTCGCGATCGTCGTGATCTGCTTGGGCGGCCTGCTCGACAGCAATCTGCCGATCAAGCTGCAAATGTGGCTGTTCGACAAGTCGCCGATCAACTCGAACACGGTGATCAACGAGATTTCGCCCGAGCATCGGCTGTCGCAATCGAACCCGACGTTCCGCGGCTACGCGTGGGTACCCGAAGGGCAGCACGTGTCGACCGCGATCCTGAATCAGCCCAATGGTTCGCTGATCCAGGACCTGCCGTTTTCGATCGAGCTCAACAAGTTCATCGTCGATTACTACTCGACCGGCATGCCGAAGCTGTTCGCGAGCGACATCGTCGTGATTGATCACAAGACCGGCGCACGCGTGCCGGCGCGCGTCGAGGTCAACAAGCCATTCGAATACGACGGCGTGTCGATTTATCAATCGAGCTTCCAGGACGGCGGCTCGCAGATGCAGATGACTGCCTTCCCGATGTCCGGCCCGAGTGCAAAGCCCGCGCCGTTTGGCGGCACGATCGGCGGCAGCGCGCCGTTGAGCTCGGCCACGCCGCTGGCCGATGGCCAGAGCGTCGAATTCACTGACTTCCGCGCGATCAACGTCGAAAACATCTCGAACGGCAACGGGCAGAACGATGCGCGCGGGGTTGTCGCGCAGCACTCGCTGAAGGAAGCGTTCGACGAGCGCCTCGGCTCCGGCGCGAAGACGTCGAAGCCGCTCGATCTGCACAACGTCGGCCCGTCGGTGCAGTACAAGATTCGCGGCAAGGATGGCCAGGCGCGCGAATACAACAACTACATGCTGCCCGTCGACGTGAACGGCGAGAAAATGTTCCTCGCCGGCATGCGCTTGAATCCCGACGACCCGTTCCGCTACCTGCGCATTCCCGCCGATAGCGGCGGCACGCTCAAGGAATGGATGAATCTGCGCGCCACGCTGGAAGACCCGAACCAACGGGCCATCGCCGCTCATCAATTCGCGCAGCGTTCGGTGCCGGTTTCAAATGCGGAGTTGCAGCAACATCTGGAGGAAAGCGCCTTGCGGGTTCTGACCCTTTTTGCGGGCGCCGACAGCAGCATGAAGATGCCGAATGGCGCAACGCTCGGCGGCTTCCAGGCGGTCGCTGGGTTTATCGACCGCTCGGTACCGAAGGGCGAGCAGGAAAAGGCCGCGGGCCTGCTGCTTCGCATGCTCGAAGGCGTGACGTGGGACTTGTGGCAACTGTCGCGCCAGCGGCTCGGCGAGCCCGCCGCGCCGGCCGATACGGACACGAGCCGCTTCATCCAGAGTTCGCTTAATGCGATTTCAGACAGCTTTCTGTATGGATCGCCGGTCTATTTGCAGCTTGACTCATTCAAGCAGGTGCAAGCTTCGGTATTTCAGTTGACGCGCGCGCCGGGCAAAAAAGTCGTGTATCTTGGCAGCCTGCTTCTCGTATTGGGCATCTTCTCGATGTTCTACGTTCGCGAACGGCGTCTGTGGTTCTGGCTCAAGGACACGGACCACGGCACGAGCGTCGTAATGGCGATGTCGAGCGCGCGTAAGACGCTAGACTTCGAGAAAGAGTTCGTCCAGACGCGGGCCGCCGTGAGCGCCGCATTGGGCGCGAAACTCATCGAAGCAGCCGATGCCAGCCCGGCCGGTCAGGCCGCCGCTGCGTCGGCAAGCTCACAGGATTCGACCCGGTAAGATCATGGACTTGACTCAGGTTTCCTCCTCCTCTTCTTCTGCTTCACGCGCCGACAAGGCGTTTGCGAGCAGCACGCCCGAACTCCCGAACTTCGACGAACGGCCGTTCCTGAAACGCCTGGGTATCGTCGACTGGCTGTTCGCGCTCGCGCTCGTCGGGGGCGCCGGGTTCGCGCTGTCGCGCTATTACCCGTTCATGAACTACTACGACAAACTCGTGCTGATGTGCTCGGTGCCGGTTTTCGTCGTGCTCGGCTGGCGCTGGAAGCCGGTGCGTCCGCTGATGGTGGGAATCGCCGCGCTGTCGCTGCTCGCAATCCAGATCTACCACGGCGATCTGAGCCGCGCCGACAACGCTTTCTTCCTCAAGTATTTCCTCTCGAGTCAGTCCGCGATCCTGTGGATGAGCGCGCTCTTCGTATTCGCGACCGGGTTCTACTGGATCGCGCTGCTGTCGCGCTCGCCGACCGGCGCCGCGATCGGCTCGAAGATGACGTGGGCGGCGGTGCTGATGGGCTTCGTCGGTATGATGGTGCGCTGGTACGAGTCGTATCTGATCGGCGCGGATGTCGGCCATATTCCGATTTCGAACCTCTATGAAGTGTTCGTGCTGTTCAGCCTGATCACCGCGCTGTTCTATCTGTACTACGAGCAGCACTACAACACGCGCGCGCTCGGCGCGTTCGTGTTGCTCGTGATCAGCGCAGCCGTCGGCTTCCTGATGTGGTACTCGGTCGCGCGCGACGCGCAGCAGATCCAGCCGCTCGTGCCGGCGCTGCAAAGCTGGTGGATGAAGATTCACGTGCCGGCGAACTTCATCGGCTATGGCAGCTTCGCGCTGTCGGCGATGGTCGGCGTCGCATATCTGGCGAAGGAACGCGGCGTGCTCGCGGATCGTCTGCCGGCGCTCGACGTGCTCGACGACGTGATGTACAAGTCGATCGCGGTCGGCTTCGCGTTCTTCACGATCGCGACGATTCTCGGCGCGCTGTGGGCCGCCCAAGCCTGGGGCGGCTACTGGAGCTGGGACCCGAAGGAGACGTGGGCGCTGATCGTGTGGCTGAACTACGCGGCCTGGCTGCACATGCGTATGATGAAGGGCCTGCGCGGCGCGCTCGCCGCGTGGTGGGCGCTGACCGGGCTGCTGGTCACGAGCTTCGCGTTCCTCGGCGTGAACATGTTCCTGTCGGGCTTGCATAGCTACGGCAAGCTGTAAGATCCGTCGCGCTGAACCGACTAAGAACCGCCGCGTGCTTTCGCACCGGCGGTTTTTTTATGGCCGATGGAATATTCGTTGCGCCCCGGTGTTCGCCAGTCGAGCACCTGAGCAACTACCCGTGGATGACAGACGCCCCCAAAGGGGCGATCATCAATAAGGCTCCGCAACGCGCGCGACGCGGCGGGCCGGCAAGGAGCAGCACGATGTGGATCAAGCGAAGCGACAGAATTCAACTGACCGGCGATGACATCGCGCGCAGCGAAATCGCGCCGCGGCACGTATTCGAGAACCGGCGACGCATCCTGCAGGCGGCGGGCGCGATGGCGCTCGGCAGCCTGATCGGCGTGAGCGGCGAGGCGCTCGCGACCTACTCGTCGCCCGATCCGAAGGCGCAGAAGCTCGCGGCGAAAACCAACACCAGGTTCGTCGCGCTCGACAAGATCACGCCGTACAAGGACATCGCAACCTACAACAATTTCTACGAGTTCGGCACCGATAAATCCGACCCCTCGCAGCGCGCGGGCACGTTGCGGCCGCATCCGTGGAAGGTGAGCGTCGAGGGCGAGATCAAGAATCCGAAGGTGTACGACATCGACGATCTGCTGAAGCTCGCGCCGCTCGAGGAGCGTGTGTACCGGCATCGCTGCGTCGAAGGTTGGTCGATCGTGGTGCCGTGGATCGGCGTCTCGCTGTCGGAGCTGATCAAACGCGTCGAGCCGACCGGCAATGCAAAGTACGTGCAGTTCATCACGCTCGCCGATCCGTCGCAGATGCCAGGGTTGTCGGCACCCATACTCGATTGGCCGTACTCCGAAGGCCTGCGGATGGACGAGGCGATGCATCCGCTGACGCTACTGACGATGGGCCTCTACGGCCAGGTGCTGCCGAATCAGAACGGCGCGCCGGTGCGCGTCGTGGTGCCGTGGAAGTACGGCTTCAAGAGCGCGAAGTCGCTCGTGAAAATCCGCTTCGTCGAGAAGCAGCCGCCGACGAGCTGGAACACGTACGCGTCGAACGAATATGGGTTTTATTCGAACGTGAATCCGAATGTCGATCATCCGCGCTGGAGTCAAGCCACTGAACGGCGCATCGGCGAAGACGGCTTTTTCACGCCGAAACGCAAGACGCTGATGTTCAACGGTTACGGCGATCAGGTCGCGTCGCTCTATCAGGGCATGGACCTGAAGAAGAACTTCTAGGGCGAGCGCGATGGTTTCCGATACGCAAACTGTCACCCGCACCGAGCCTGCGACGCGGCGGACGTCGTCGGCGTCGGCGGCGAAGCCGCGTTCCACCGGCGGCGCGCGCTGGGTCGTGCCCACCAAAGTCGCAGTCTTCATCGCGGCGCTCTATCCTCTCGCGCGCCTCGTGCTGTTCGGCCTGACCGACCGGCTCGGCGCGAATCCGATTGAATTCATCACACGCTCGACCGGCCTGTGGACGCTCGTGTTCCTGTGCATCACGCTCGCGGTGACGCCGCTACGCCGTCTGACCGGCGTCGCCGCGTTCGTGCGTTTCCGCCGCATGCTCGGGCTCTACACGTTCTTCTACGCGACGCTGCATTTCACCACGTACCTGTGGTTCGACAAGTGGTTCGATGTTGCGGAGATTCTGAAGGACATCGGCAAGCGGCCGTTCATCACGGTGGGCTTCACCGCGTTCGTGCTGCTGATCGCGCTTGCGGTCACGTCGCCGCGCGCGATGGTGCGCAAGCTCGGACGTCGCTGGCAGACGCTGCATCGCGCGATCTATGCGATCGGCGTGCTCGCGATCCTGCATTTCTGGTGGATGAAGGCGGGCAAGCACGACCTGCTGCTGCCGAAGATCTACGGCGCGGTGATGATCGCGTTGCTGGGATGGCGGCTGGTGGTGTGGATACGTGAGCGGAGGATGGGAACGCGCCGACGATGATGGCGAGTTTATTGGCGTCACGCTGTTTCAAATAAAAATGGCGATGCCACCGTGGCATCGCCATTTTCGTTGCTGCGCTCGACCTTCGCGCTCTGCCGCAGGTACTGACGTTTACGCCGGCAGTATTGTTTCATCCGCAAACAGCTGCTTGACCTCTTCGCGCGCGCGAACCACATGCGCCTGTGTACCATCCGCCATCACCTCGGCGGCGCGCGCACGGGTGTTGTAGTTCGAGCTCATCACGAAGCCGTACGCGCCGGCCGAGCGGATCGCGAGCAGATCGCCGGGTTCGATCGCGAGCAGCCGCTCGCGGCCGAGCCAGTCGCCGCTTTCGCAGACCGGGCCGACCACGTCGTACACATGCGCGGGGACGTCGCGCTTCACGACCGGCTCGATGGCATGATAGGCGTCGTACATCGCGGGGCGCGCGAGATCGGTCATCGCCGCGTCGACGATCGCGAAGTTCTTGTCCTCGCCCGGCTTCAGAAACTCGAGACGTGTGAGCAGCACGCCCGCATTGCCGACCAGCGAGCGGCCCGGCTCGAAATAGACTTCGCGGTGACCGTGGCCGCGCGCTTCGATGCGATCGAGCACCGTGCGCACGAACTCACCGATTTCCGGCGGCGTTTCGTCGTCGTAGGTGATGCCCAGACCGCCGCCGACGTCGATATGGCGAATCGACACGCCGTCCTGCTCGATCTGCTCGACGAGTTCCAGCACCTTGTCGATCGCGTCGAGATAGGGCGCGACTTCGGTGATCTGCGAGCCAATATGGCAGTCGATGCCGATCACCTCGAGATTCGACATCGCCGCGGCCGCCTGGTAGGTGGCACGCGCATCTTCGAACGCGACGCCGAACTTGTTGGTCTTGAGTCCGGTGGAAATGTACGGATGCGTTTTCGCATCGACATCGGGATTCACGCGCAGCGACACCGGCGCTTTCTTGCCCATCTCGCCCGCCACCGCGTTGAGGCGGTCGAGTTCGGGAATCGATTCGACGTTGAAGCATTTGACGCCCGCCGCGAGCGCGTCGCGCATTTCGCTTGCCTGCTTGCCAACGCCCGAAAACACGGTGTTTTCCGCTTTGCCGCCAGCCGCGAGCACGCGCGCGAGCTCGCCGCCCGACACGATGTCGAAGCCCGCGCCGAGGCGCGCGAACACGTTCAGCACCGCGAGATTGCTGTTGGCCTTGACGGCCACGTGCACGCTCGCGCGACGCCCCGCGCAGGCGCCCGCATAGGCGTTCCACGCAGCGGTGAGCGCGGCGCGTGAATAGACGTAGAGCGGCGTGCCGAACTGCTCGGCGAGGGAAACGGCGGACACGCCTTCGGCGTGCAATACGCCGTCGACGTAGTCAAATGCGGATCGAGTCATGCGAAAGTCTTATTGAACGGAAGGGACGGCAGAGGCGGGCAGCGGCACTGCGGGAGCCGATGCCGCCGAAGCGGGCGGCGCCGCGAGCTGGTCTTCGGGGGCGAGCGTGAGCGGCGTGCCCGAGGTGTCCGGGATCGAACCCGTGTCGGCCGCGCTGCCGCTAGCCGGTTGCGTTCGATCGGTCGATGGCGTTTGCGTGCGGTGAGCCGGCGGGGCAGGCATCGGCGGTACGGTCGGCAGATAGAGTGAGCCGCGTTGGCCGCAGCCGGTAAGCGCACAACCTGCGAGAATGACTAAAACCGCTACAATCGCGCGGCCGGGCGCTGCCGCGCGCATCCGAGTTACGACTCGCATGACTGTCCCTGAATGAATAATCGATGGAGTTTAGCATGTCCGATAGTGATTACCTGACCCGTGCGGAAGCCGTGCTGGCCGCCATCGAGAGCGCGCTCGACGACATCGACGCCGACATCGAGCTCGAGCGCAGCGGCAACGTTTTGACGCTCGAATTCGAGAACCGCACGAAGATCATCGTCAACCTTCAGCCGCCGATGAGCGAGATCTGGATCGCGGCGAAGGCCGGCGGTTTCCACTTCCGTTTCGTCGACGGTGAATGGCGCGACACGCGCAGCGGCGCGGAGTTTTTCGCGGCGCTGTCGCAGTATGCGACGCAGCAGGCTGGCGAGCCGGTGCGGATCGCCGCGCTATGAGCGCGGTGTAATAAGCGCGAGACGCTCTCAAAACAAAACCGCCGCGTAACGAACGCGGCGGTTTTTTCTTTTCTAGCGGGACATCGACGCAGCCTCAGTGCCCGCGGAACAGATTCATGATGTCCTGCTTTTCCTGTTCGCCGACCTGTTCCGGAGCGGCGGCTGCCGCGCTCGCCTCGGCATCGAGCGTCGCCTGACTGACGCCGACCGTCGCGATGAAACCGTGGCCCGGCGTGAACTCGTCGAAATAAAGCTCCGAGCCGATTTCGCTGACGTCGTCGGGGCGTGGCATCTTGTACTCGGGCACCCCCTTCAGCGCGCGTCCCATGTACTCGATCCACACCGGCAGCGCCAGGCCGCCGCCGGTTTCCTTGTCGCCGAGGCTGCGCGGGTTGTCGTAGCCGATCCACGCGATCGCGGTGAGCGTGTGCTGATAGCCGGCGAACCACGCGTCACGGGAATCGTTGGTCGTGCCGGTCTTGCCGGCGAGATCGGTGCGCTTGAGCACGTTGCTCTTCGCCCCGGTGCCGTGCTGCGCGACGCTTTGCAGCAGGCTGTTCATCACGTAGGCGTTGCGCGGTTGGATCGCGAACGGCGCGCTTTGCCCGGCCACGAGCGGCTGCGCGTGCGCGACGACGATGCCGCGCTGATCGGTGACCTCCGCGATCAGATACGGATTGATCCGGTAGCCGCCGTTGGCAAACACCGAGAACGCGCCGGCCATTTGCAGCGGCGTCACGAGACCCGCGCCGAGCGCCATCGGCAGATAGGCGGGATGACGGTCCGCGTCGAAGCCAAACCGCGTGATGTATTGCTGCGCGTACTTCGGGCCGATCTGGTTCAGGATGCGGATCGACACGAGGTTCTTCGATTTCTGGAGCGCGGTGCGCATCGTCATCGGACCGTCGAAGCCGCCGCCGTAGTTTTTCGGCTCCCACGCCTGGCCGCCGGTTTCGGCGGCGCTGAAGAAGAGCGGCGCGTCGTTGATGATCGTGGCGGGCCCGAGGCCCTTTTCGAGCGACGCCGAATAGATGAACGGCTTGAAGCTGGAGCCCGGCTGACGCCACGCCTGCGTAACGTGATTGAACTTGTTCTTGTTGAAGTCGAAGCCGCCGACCAGCGAGCGGATCGCACCGTCCTGCGGCACCAGCGAGATGAACGCGCCTTCCACCTGGGGCAATTGCGTGATCGACCAGTCGCCCTCGTCGTTCTTCACGAGCCGCACGATCGCGCCGGGCCGGATGCGCTGATTCGGCTGCGCGCGCGGGCCGAGCGCGAACTGCGCATAGCGCAGGCCGTCGCCCTGAATGGTCGCGACATTGCCGTCGATGAACGCCGCCTGGACCTGCTTCGGGCCCGCCGCCGTGACGACGGCCGCGATGATTTCGCCATTGTCGGGATGTTCGAGCAGCGCGTCGTCGATGGCCTGCTCGCGCTCGTCGGCGTCGGCCGGCAGATCGATGAACGCCTCCGGGCCGCGATAGCCGTGACGGCGCTCGTAGTCCATCAAGCCTTTGCGCACCGCGTGGTAGGCGACGTCCTGATCGGCCGAGTCGATCGTGGTCACGACGTTCAGGCCGTGCGTGTAGGCTTCCTCGCGATACTGCGCGTACATCATCTGCCGCACCATTTCCGCGACGTATTCCGCGTGTACGCTGTACTCCTTGCCCATGCCCTTCACGACGAGCCGCTGCCGGCTCGCCTCGTCGTACTGTTCCTGAGTGATGTAGTGCAATTCGTACATGCGCTGCAGGATGTACTCCTGGCGCACCTTCGCACGCTTCGGATTGACGACCGGGTTATACGCGGAGGGCGCCTTCGGCAGACCGGCGAGCATCGCCGATTCGGCGAGCGTCAGGTCCTTCAGATCCTTGCCGAAGTACACGCGCGCGGCACTCGCGAAACCGTACGCGCGCTGACCGAGATAGATCTGATTCATGTACACCTCGAGAATCTGATCCTTGCTCAGCTTCGACTCGATCTTGTACGCGAGCAGCATCTCGTAGATCTTGCGCGTGTACGTCTTCTCGCTGGACAGAAAGAAGTTGCGCGCGACCTGCATCGTGATCGTGCTCGCGCCTTGCGTCGCATGACCGTTGGTCAGCGCGACGAAGCCGGCTCGCGCGATGCCGGTGAGGTCGACGCCACCGTGCTCATAGAAGCGCGCGTCCTCGATCGCGAGGATCGCTTTCTTCAGGCTGTCGGGCACGTCCTGGATGTGCACGATGTCGCGCCGCTCCGCGCCGAATTCGCCGATCAGCACGTGGTCGGCCGTATAGATTCGCAGCGGCACTTTGGGCTGATAGTCAGTCAATGCATCGAGTGACGGCAGGTTTGGCGTCGCGACGACGAGCGCATAGCCGAGCACCAGCGCCACGCAGACGATGCCCGCCACGATCAACCCGACAAAGCCAAGGATCAGCTTCAGCCATAACGGACGTTTGCGCTTTTTCGGCGCGGGCGGTGGGGACGCAGGAGACGTGGCTTGCATAGGAGTACCGGAAAAACAGTCCCGCGATTATAGCCGCCAGGGTTTTTCTGCTTTCGACAAGCTTACGAATAACGCGCAATCGGCACACGCAAGGCGGCGCGGGAATGACTTCGCCGTAGTCCCAACTGTAGTCGCTTTGATGTCGCTCGGGGCGGCTTCGCATCCGCGTTAGCCATTCGGCTGAATGTCGTTAGGACGTGCGTCTGCCGACAATGATCCCTCGTTACTCGCGTTCGAATGGTTCGTCGCGTGAGTCAGAGGGAGGGCGGTATGGCCTATAAAAATTCATGGCTTCAGGCGGTGCGGGAGGGCCGGCAGCGTTTCGCCGCCGGCATCGATGTCGGTTCGCAAAACGTGCGTCTCGTCGTGGTGAGTCAACGCGCCCGGGGCGCGCTGCATCTCGAACATATGAGCACGGTGCCGTTCGCGGCCGGCACCATGGCGGGCGCCGAGATCGTCGATCGGCAGGCCGTCGCGCGGGCGTTGCGCGATGCGTTCGCCGGTTTGCCGCGCGTGTGCGCGACGCACGCGCTGCGCTGCGCGATGGCCGTGCCTTCGTCGGCCACGTTGACGACGACAGTGCCGCTCGCGCGGCTCGCCGCTCAGAGCGACTGCGAGGCGGAGGACGGCGGCGTTGCGCTCGCCGGACTTGCGCCCGCGGTGATGGGAGAGGCGGAGCGCATCGCCGGCCTCGAGCGTCATGCGCTCGCGGTCGACTGGTACGTCGACGAGACGCCGTCGCCGGTGCGCTCGGTGAAGATCGCCGCGACCGCGCGTCAGCATCTCGAAGCGCGGATCGAATGCGCCGCGACCGCAGGGATTTCGCTGTCCGCGATCGATGGCGAACCGCATGCGGCATTGCGCGCGCTGCGCCATGCGGCCAGTCGCGAGCTCGACCCGAACGAGCCGTACGCGGCGGTGTGGGTCGGTACGGACGGCGTGTACGGCTGGAGCGTCGTCGATGGCGCGAGCGTCGGCGAGATGCGCTACCCGGCGCCCGAGCATGCCGATCTCGCCGACGCGTTGCGCGATCTCACGCACGGGCCGGAGTTCGACTGCGCGCTGATTGGCGGCGAAATCGATCTGCTCGACGGCGTCGGCTTTTCACTCGCCGATATTGGCGACGTGCTCGGCTGCTCGGCGCTGCCGTTCGAATGCGCGCTGCTCGGCAGCCACGCGCGGCCGCTCGACGACGCCTTGCTGCACGAGCCGGCTGGCGCGGTCGCGTTTGGGCTCGCGTTGCGCGGGGTGCTGGAATGAAGGCCGTTCTGTCGTTTTCGTCTGGCGTCGCCGCGAGTGCCGATCAGCGCGCCGCTGTACCGTGGCTGGGCGGCTTCAATCTGCTGCCGTATCGCCAACGCAACGCGCGACTCGCGCGGCGCCGCTGTATGCGCGACTGGGCTGTGGCCGCTTGTGTCGGTGCCGCGGGTGTGTTGCTCGTCGCCGGTTGGCAGAGCTTCGCCGCAGCGCGGCTCGATGCGCGGCGCGCGGCGGCCGGGCAGGCGCTGACTCCGCTCGCCGTGCCGCTCGCGGAGCACGCGAAGCTGTCGCGGGCCGAACAGGATGAGCGCGAAGCCGCGGCGCGCGCCGCGAGTCTCGCAAGGCCGCTCGCACATCTGCGCGATCTGCTCGACACGCTGAGCTTCGAACCCGGCGATCGCGTCGTGTTGCGGCAGTTGCGCCAGCGCGAGTACGAGACTGAATTGCTGGCGACTTCGAGTGACCATATCGCGTCGGCTGAGTGGCTCAAGCGGCTCGGCGCGATCCACGGCGTGCAGGGCGCGGAGATGCGCGATCTGCATCGGCCGACGGGGAAGGGCGGCGCGTCGACGGAACAGGCGATAGGCGGACCCGTGGAGTTCGATGCGCGCCTGCGCTGGGGCGATCCGCCGCACAAAGCGACGCGCGCCCTGAAGGCCGCACGAACGGGAGGTGCGCGATGAGCACGACCTTTTTCGAGGCGGGTGGTGCGGCGGATGGGTCCGCGGGTTTTTCGCGCTGGGTCAAGCGGGCGCGTATGCCGCTCGAGGCGTGGAGCCGGCGCCGTCGCTGGCTCGTCGCGGCGACGCTTGCCGCGCTCGTGTTCGGTGTCGGCGCGTACGGCTGGAACGCGGCTGATCTCGCCGGGCTGGAAGCGAGCCGCGCGGCGCTCGCGCTCAGCACGCAGCGTCTCGCGGACGCGCGGCACACGCTCGCACAGCTGCCGTCGCTGCGCCGTGCAGCCGCGGCGATGCCGGCCACGGCGTCGAGCGCCGTGTCGTGGAACTCCGCCGACGACGTGCGCATCGTCTCCGAGCTGGCCACGCAAAGCGGCGTCGCGCTGCTTGCGGTGGAACCGGGCGCGGCGAGCGGCGAGGGCGTCGAGCGGATGCGCGCGCTGCAGCTCACCGCGCGCACCGACTTCGTTCACCTGATGGCGTTTTTCCACGGGCTCGCGCAACTGCCGGTGCTGATCGTTCCCGTCGACGTGACCGTCAAGCAGGACGGCAAAGGGCTCGCGGTGGCCGCGACGCTGCAGGTGTACGCTGCGCTGCGACCGGTGCCCGACACCCCGGCTGCGAGCGCCGAGGCGAGCCCTGACGCCGACGAGGCTGCCGACGATGACGACGAAGGCCTCGTGTTCTTCGATCCGTTTGCGAAGTCGCAGATCTCCGCGAGCGGCGAGCTGGGCGATGCTTCTGAGTTGCGCCTTGTCGGTTTGCTGCGCGATCGTACCCGCGGGCTCGCGCTGCTCGACACGCCAGACGGCACGACGACGGTCGCGGCCGGGCAACGACTGGGCGTCGAGCGGGTCACACAGCTCGACGCGCTTGGCATTACGCTCGCGAACGGCGGCGCGACGCGTACGCTGACGCTGACGGAGGCGTCATGATGCGCCCGCTCAAGCGATGGAGCGTCGCGACGCTGGGCGTCGGACGAGAGGTCCGCGTCGTCTCCGGACGGTGTTTCGGGCTCTACGTCGCCGCGACGCTGGGTGCCGGCGTCGCACAGGCAGCGACGCCACTGCTGCTGCCGCCGTTGCCGACTTACGCGGCGCTCGACGACCCGGCCGTGTCGGCCAACACCACCTACGAGACGGCGCCGCTGCCGAGCGGCGGCGTCGGCCAGGCGGCGAATCCGTTCGGCGACGTTTCCACGCCAGGCGCGGCCCAGGAGCCGGACACGCTCCAGCCGGCCGCGCGTTCCGCGATAGGGCCCGACGCCTCCCCGGACGACGTCGCCAACGGCCCGATGCCGCCGCCTTCGCCAGGACAACCCGCCACCCCGGCTCGCGACGACAGTGCCGGCACGCCTGGTCTCGAAGGCCCGCCGGTCCCGCTGCCGCCGCGGCCGCGCCTCGCCGACGCATCGGCGAGTGCGGACTCGGGCCTTCCCGCGGGCAACGAGCCGATCTCGCTGAACTTTCAGCGTGCGCAACTTGGCGCGGTCCTGAAAGCGTTCGCCGAGTTCACCGGCCTGAACATCGTCGCCAGCGACAAAGTGCGCGGCGCCGTGTCGATACGTCTCGACAAGGTGCCGTGGCGCACCGCGTTCGACACCTTGCTCGACGTCAACAATCTGGCGATGGAGCGCCACGGCAACGTAATCTGGGTCGCGCCTGCCGCCGAGCTCGCCGCGCGCGAACGTCAGCGCTTCGAAGCCCACGCGCGCGCCGCGGACCTCGAGCCGCTCGCGAGCCGCACGTTCGAGCTGCACTACGCGCACGCCGAGGACGTGCGTCGCCTGCTGACCGGTTCCGGCACCCAGCGCGTGCTGTCCAAACGTGGCGCCGTCACCGCTGATCCGCGCACCAATCTGCTGTTCGTCACCGATCTCGCGGGGCGGCTCGAGCAGATCGCGACGCTGATCGCTTCCGTCGACCGGCCGACTCGCCAGGTGCTGATCGAGGCTCAGATCGTCGAAGGCGACCAGGGCTTTTCGCGCAATCTCGGGGTGCGGCTGTCGCTCGCCGGCACCAGCGCGGACGGTACGTCGAGAGGGCTGACGGGTGGAACGGACGGCTCCGTGTACGATCTGTCGGCCCGACCGATCTCCGGATTCGATGCCGCGACCGCCGGCCTCACGCTGTTCGCGGCTCACGCGACCCGGCTGCTGAATATCGAACTCTCGGCGCTCGAGTCCGAAGGGCATGGGAAAATCGTGTCGAGCCCACGGGTCGTCACCGCGGACCGGATGAAGGCGATCGTCGAGCAGGGCACCGAGCTGCCGTATCAGGCGAAGGTCGGCCAGGGCGTATCGGGCGTGCAGTTTCGTCGGGCGACGCTCAAACTGGAGGTCGAGCCGCAGATCATGCCGGATGGCCGCGTGGTGCTCGATCTCGACGTCGCGAAGGACAGCGTCGGCGAGCAGACCGACGCCGGGCCCGCGATCAACACCAAGCACGTGCAAACGCGCGTCGAGGTCGAGGACGGTGGTACGGTGTCGATCGGCGGAATTTACGAGACCGACGACCGTGACGACGTCGAGCGGGTGCCCCTCCTCGGCAAAATACCGGTTCTGGGCGCATTGTTCCGCCATCGGACTCATCGCGACACGCGTAGCGAACTGGCGGTTTTCATCACGCCGCGCGTGGTGCGGGAAAATTAGGGCATATAGGGCACGCATGCACCGCCGTCCGCCGGCGGCGCGCAGGCTCGACAAGGCAGCCGCTTTGCCAGTAAGCTGCGGCACGAACTACACCGGATTAGCCAGAGGACACCGTTGCAAGCGCGGGACGCACACGCCAATGTTTTTTTCGTAGGGCTCATGGGGGCAGGAAAAACCACTGTGGGTCGGGCGGTTGCGCGCCGTCTCGAGCGCCCGTTCTTCGATTCCGACCACGAAATCGAGGCGCGCACGGGCGCGCGCATTCCCGTGATCTTCGAGCTCGAGGGCGAAGCGGGCTTTCGCGATCGCGAAGCGAGCGTGATCTCCGAGCTGACCGGGCGCGACAATATCGTGCTCGCGACCGGCGGCGGTGCAGTCCTGCGGCCGGAAAACCGCGAAGCGTTGAAAAGCCGTGGCCTCGTGATCTATCTGCGCGCCAATCCGCATGACCTGTGGCTGCGCACGCGGCGCGACAAGAATCGCCCGCTGCTGCAAACGGAAGACCCCAAGGCGCGCCTCGAAGCGCTCTATGAAGTGCGCGACCCGCTGTACCGCGAATGCGCGCACTTCGTGATCGAAACCGGCCGGCCCTCGGTCAACGGACTCGTCAACATGGTTCTGATGCAGCTCGAGATGGCCGGCGTCGCCAAACATCCTGCGTCATAATGGACCGTATGATTACCGTCAACGTCGAACTGGGCGAGCGCGCCTACCCCATCCATATCGGTGCCGGCCTGATCGGCCAGACCGCGCTGTTCGCGCCGCATATCGCCGGCAACTCGGTCACGATCGTCACCAATAGCACCGTCGATCCGCTCTACGGCGACAAGCTGCGCGCAGCGCTTGCGCCGCTGAACAAGCAGGTGTCCACGGTGGTTTTGCCGGACGGCGAAGCACACAAGAATCTGCAGACGCTGAACCTGATCTTCGACGCGCTGCTCGGCTCGCGCGCCGACCGCAAGACCACGCTGATCGCGCTCGGTGGCGGTGTGATCGGCGACATGACCGGGTTTGCCGCCGCCTGCTACATGCGCGGCGTGCCGTTCATCCAGGTGCCGACCACGTTGCTGTCGCAGGTGGATTCGTCGGTCGGCGGCAAGACCGGCATCAATCATCCGCTGGGCAAGAATATGATCGGCGCGTTCTACCAGCCTCGGGCGGTGATCGCTGACATCGGCGCATTGCGTACGTTGCCCGAACGCGAACTCGCGGCGGGCATCGCCGAGGTCATCAAGACCGGCGCAATCGCCGACGCCGGATTCTTCAGCTGGATCGAGGCCAATATCGAGGCTTTGAACCGCTGCGAACCGGAGGCGTTGACCGAGGCAGTCAAACGCTCGTGCGAGATCAAGGCGTCGGTGGTGGCCCAGGACGAGCGCGAAGGTGGTCTGCGCGCGATCCTCAACTTCGGTCACACGTTCGGCCACGCGATCGAAGCCGGACTCGGCTATGGCGAGTGGCTGCACGGCGAGGCGGTCGGCTGCGGAATGGTGATGGCGGCGGATCTGTCGGTGAGGCTCGGCCATCTCGATGAAGCGTCGCGCAAGCGGCTCGTCGACGTCGTGCTTGCCGCGCATCTGCCCACGCGTGCTCCCGCGCTCGGCGCGGATCGTTACATCGAGCTGATGCAGATCGACAAGAAGGCGGAAGCCGGCGCGGTCAAGTTCATTCTGCTGAAGCGTTTCGGTGAGACACTGATCACCCGCGCGCCCGACGCCGACGTGCATGCGACGCTGGCCGCCGCCGTCTAGATTCAACACGGCCCTGCAGCCACGCTTCACGCACCCGCGTCACGAGGCGCCGCCCATGTTTCGGAGGACCCGGTGACTGACAGGCGCAGCGACGATATCCAGCATGACACGACGAGCGCGCGCGCAGGCGCCGGGAACGGCGTCATCGCCGCCACGGTCAGCACCGCGGATGCCGCTGCCGCGGTTGCCACACCCGCCGTCCCCGCGCCGACCCAGCAGGCGCTCGAAGCGCATCTCGCGCCGTACGCGGCGCATTCGAGCCAGTCGCGTGGGCGTCGCTATGCGGAAACCGCGCCGAGCGCGCGTACCGAGTTTCAGCGCGACCGCGACCGCATCGTCCACTCGACCGCATTCCGGCGGCTCGAGTACAAGACTCAGGTATTCGTCAACCACGAGGGCGACCTGTTTCGCACGCGCCTCACCCATAGCCTCGAAGTTGCGCAGATCGCGCGCTCGGTTGCGCGCAATCTGCGCGTCAATGAAGATCTCGTCGAAGCGATTTCGCTGGCGCACGATCTCGGCCATACGCCGTTCGGCCATGCCGGCCAGGATGCGTTGAACGAATGCATGCGCGAGCATGGCGGCTTCGAGCACAACCTGCAGAGCCTCACGGTCGTCGACGAACTTGAAGAGCACTACGGAGCGTTCAATGGGTTGAACCTGTGCTTCGAGACGCGTGAGGGCATTCTCAAGCATTGCTCGCGCGACAACGCGCGCAGGCTCGGGACATTGGGCGAGCGCTTTCTCGAAGGGCGGCAACCGTCGCTCGAAGCGCAGATCGCCAACGTCGCCGACGAAATCGCGTACAACAATCACGACGTCGACGACGGGCTGCGCTCCGGTCTGCTGTCGCTCGAGCAGCTCGCCGAAGTGGAACTCTGGCAGACGCACTGCGAGGCGGCGCGCG
The DNA here is from genome assembly GCF_050436505.1 of Paraburkholderia sp. CI3. Classification (NCBI taxonomy): domain Bacteria; kingdom Pseudomonadati; phylum Pseudomonadota; class Betaproteobacteria; order Burkholderiales; family Burkholderiaceae; genus Paraburkholderia; species Paraburkholderia sp. CI3. Next base: position 2,695,544 of record NZ_JBNDMI010000004.1, on the reverse strand, counting down.
GCGACTATCCGCAGATCGAGGGGCGTCGGCTGATTCACGAGACGGTGCGGCGCGTGATCAATACGCTGATCGTCGATCTGATCGAAACGACGCGGGCCAATCTCGCGCGCTACGCGCCGGCGTCACTCGACGACGTGCGCGCGGCGCCCCCGCTCGTCGCGCACAGTGATGCGATCGCCGCGCAGGCCGCGGCGCTCAAGCGCTTCCTGTTCAGAAACATGTACCGTCACTATCGCGTGATGCGCATGGCCAACAAGGCACGCCGCGTCGTGGTCGGCCTGTTCGACGCGTTCACCGACGACCCGCGGCTGCTGCCGCCGGACTATCAGTCGGCCGATGCGACGCGTCAGCCGCGTTTGATCGCGCATTACATCGCGGGGATGACCGATCGTTACGCGCTGAAGGAGTATCGGCGGCTGTTCGTGATCGACGATAACTAGCCGCTGGCGGCTGGGCGCGGCAAGGGGGTAACGTTCAGCGTTGCCGCATCGAAGCGGCCGTCGCGCCGCCTTGCCAGCACCGTCAAACCGCGCAAGCCAGCGTCATCGCGAACGGGACGCGAACAGCGCCCCCGCCACCAGCGCAAGCCCGCCGACGATCGCAATCGTCTGCCACGGATTTTCATGCACGTAGTGATCGGCGTCCGAGATCGCCACGCCCGCACGATCGCGCATCGCGTCGCGCGTGTCGTTCAGCCGCTCGCGCGCGGCGTCCAACTGTTTGCGCAGCCTGCCGCGCAGGGCCACGGCGTCGGCCTGCGTGCCGTCGGCCAAGGTCGATTCGAGTTCCGACAGCAGGGTGCGCAACTCGACCGCGATGTCTTCGGCCGCGTGGCGGCTGTGGCGAGCGATGCGCCGCGCGCGGCGACTCGCGCTGGTCCAGGATTCGCCGAGGGCGTCTCGCGTATTTGGAAGTGCTGTCATGGTCGCTCCGTCGATGAGTTGAAAGGCCCCGCGCATCGTCGCGCGGACACGCTATGCGCAGACGCAGTATCACGTCGTCGCGTAGGAAACGCCATCTAAACGCAACTTCGATGCCAAGCGCTGCATCGCCGGTACCGCTGCACGCGTGCGGCTCGCGACAGGATGGGGCGTGCCCGTATCGTCGCCGGATTTTGCACATGGACGCGCCGAATTCGCGTCAAATTTACAAACGCTGATGCCGGATGACGCTGCCATCCCGATGCAACAGAGACGCCAAATGCAAACGCCGTGATCGGTTCGATGATGGCGTTCCCCAGGTCGCGAAAATTCGACTACCCTAATTCAAGCTACCCGCTCTAGCGAAGCGTTAGAAACGGTAACCGACGTTGACGTAAGTGACGATCGGGTTCAGCTTGATCTTGGTTTGCGATTGCACGGTCAGCGTGCCGACCGGCGTGGCCGATGCCGAAGTGAGCTTTGCGGTCGTGCTGAGCGGCAGGTACGAGATCGACACGCCGGCGAACCAATGCTGATTGAAGGCGTACGTGAAGCCCGCATTAAACACAGGTTCCCACGAACTATCCGTCGACACACTGGTCGGACCATGCAGAACGTTGGCTTCGAATGCGCTGTTGGAAATGTGTTCGTCGGTGAACCAGATGCGGCTCACACCGAGACCGAGATACGGGCGGAACGAAGCAGTCGGCGCGTTGAAGTAGTACTTGAACAGCAGCGTCGGGCTCCACTGTTTGGCCTGCCCGAGCTTGCCGAACTGCGCGAAGCTGCCCGTGCCGAACAGATCGAAAGTAGGGGGGACGCCAATGACGAATTCGGTTGCGATATGGTCGGTGACGAAGTAGCCGGCGGTGAAACCGATGGTATCGGCCGAACTCAGCGAGGCGCCGGTGTTGGCTTCGGTGATGTTGGTTGGGCTACCGCCAATGCTGGTCACGGTCAGTGGGTCGCTGCTCGATTGGGGCGCCAGATGGAACCAGCCCGTCGAGAAGTAAATGGTGCCGGCCGATTGTGCGTGCGCTGCCGTGCTCATGCAGGCTAGCACTGCCATCCCCGTTACGGCCTGTTTTAATTTCATATGTGCTCCTCCAAAAAAGGCCCGCTCATTATGACTACAACGTTTGAAACAAACCATACGCGGCGGTTAGAGTTTTCTCCCTAAGCTCCGCGTGGTTTCTGGCTTGGCCGCATGGCGCCGAACCTTGCGCCCATGCGGCTCTTCGGACCTTCGGGTATATACCAACGCGACTATTGGACACTCCAGCATGGCACGGCTTGCACGTCTTTATGTCCCCGACCAGCCGCAGCACGTCATCCTGCGCGGGCTCGACCAGCAGCCCGCCTTCGTCGACGACCAGGACTACGAGCTTTTCATCGACTGTCTGAAGGCGGCCTCCCGGGACCATCACCTTTCGATCCACGCTTACGCCTTGATGCCGGGCGCCGTGCAACTGCTCGTCACGCCCACCGAGGAGTCGAGCCTGCCCAAGGCGATGCAGGCCGTCGGGCGGCGCTATGTCGCGCACTTCAACCGGCGCTATGCGCGTCGCGGCACCTTGTGGGAAGGCCGTTACCGGGCCACCGTGATCGAGGGTGAGCGCTACTTCCTGCTTGCGAGCCGGGTCGTGGAAATGTGTCCGGTGCGCTTGCAACTGGTCAACGCGGCCGAGGATTATCGCTGGTCGAGCTACCGTCATCACATCGGCCTCACCCTCGACAGTCTGATCACGGATCACCCCCTTTACTGGTCGCTCGGCAATACGCCGTTCGAGCGACAGCGTGCTTATCGCGAACTGTGCGAGCAGCCGCTCGACGAGCGCGAGGCAAGCCAGCTCCAGCAAGCCACGTTGAAGGGCTGGGTGCTCGGCAGCGACACGTACCGCGAATGGGCGGCGCGCGCCGCCAACCGACGTGTGTCACCCCTACCGCGTGGCCGGCCACGCAAGGTGCGCGAGACGCCGCATACGCAGTGAGGCGGCGGCAGGGCGATACCCCGGCGGCGCCGATAGAGCCGCTTTAAATCCGATTAAAGTGTTTTGCATCAAGGGACTGCATGAAGACGGCACGTCGGATGCCGTTTTCTTTTGCCCCAAGTTGATGTGGCACCAATAAAAAATAATCGCACTGCACCAATTTGATAATCGGGGGCTGATCATTAGGTTTTATTTGCTATTTCCTTGATTCGTCGCGTATATTCCGATTTCCGACGCTTTTCGTCCCGCGCAGTCTTGCTGCGAGAAGAGCGCCGTCGTGGTCGCGAAGCGCACTGCGGCAAAAGCACAATGGTTTAACGGCCTGTCCGGCCTCCTCACAGACGGTGTCCCCATGAATGATCACCAGCAACCGATTCACCCGGTTCCCGCCGCCCAAGGTCTGTACGACCCGCAAAACGAGCATGATGCCTGCGGCGTCGGCTTCGTCGCCCATATCAAGGGCCACAAGAGTCACGAAATCATCCAGCAGGGCCTGAAGATTCTCGAGAACCTCGATCACCGGGGCGCCGTCGGCGCCGATCCGCTGATGGGCGACGGCGCGGGCATCCTGATCCAGATTCCGGACGGCTTCTATCGCGAAGAGATGGCCCGGCAGGGCGTGACGCTGCCGCCGGCTGGCGAATACGGCGTCGGCATGATTTTCCTGCCGAAGGAGCACGCGTCGCGCATCGCCTGCGAACAGGAGCTCGAGCGCACGGTGAAGGCCGAGGGTCAGGTCGTGCTCGGCTGGCGCGACGTGCCGGTCGACCACGCCATGCCGATCTCGCCGACCGTGAAGGCGAGCGAGCCGCTCATCCGCCAGATCTTTATCGGCCGCGGCAAGGACATCATGGTGACCGACGCGCTCGAGCGGAAGCTGTACATCATCCGCAAGACCGCGAGCCATCGCATCCAGGCGCTGAAGCTCAAGCACGGCAAGGAATACTTCGTGCCGTCGATGTCGGCGCGCACGGTCGTCTACAAGGGTCTGCTGCTGGCGGGCCAGGTCGGCGTGTACTACCGCGACCTGCAGGACGACCGCACCATCTCGGCGCTCGCACTCGTGCACCAGCGCTTCTCGACCAATACGTTCCCGGCGTGGGAACTGGCTCACCCGTACCGCATGATCGCCCACAACGGCGAAATCAACACGGTGAAGGGCAACGTCAACTGGCTGAACGCGCGTACCGGCGCGATCGCCTCGCACGTACTCGGCGACGATCTGCCGAAGCTGTGGCCGCTGATCTATCCGGGCCAATCGGATACGGCATCGTTCGACAACTGTCTCGAACTGCTGGTGATGGCCGGCTACCCGCTCGTCCACGCGATGATGATGATGATTCCGGAAGCCTGGGAACAGCACACGCTGATGGACGAAAATCGCCGCGCGTTCTACGAATACCACGCCGCCATGATGGAGCCGTGGGACGGCCCCGCCGCCATCGCGTTCACCGACGGCCGCCAGATCGGCGCGACGCTCGACCGTAACGGTCTGCGCCCGGCGCGCTACATCGTCACCGACGACGACCTCGTCATCATGGCGTCGGAAGCCGGCACGTTGCCTATTTCCGAGTCGAAAATCGTCAAGAAGTGGCGTCTGCAGCCGGGCAAGATGTTCCTGATCGACATGGAGCACGGCCGCATCATCGACGACAAGGAACTGAAGGACAACCTCGCGAACGCCAAGCCGTACAAGAGCTGGATCGACGCCGTGCGCATCAAGCTCGACGAGATCGAGGCGAAGGCCGAAGACGTCGTGACGGAACGCCGCGAAGCTGCTGCGCTGCTGGATCGCCAGCAGGCGTTCGGCTACACCCAGGAAGACCTGAAGTTCCTGATGGCGCCGATGGCGCAAGCGGGCGAGGAAGCCGTCGGCTCGATGGGCAACGACTCGCCGCTCGCGGTCATGTCCAACAAGAACAAGACGCTCTATCACTACTTCAAGCAGCTGTTCGCGCAGGTCACGAACCCGCCGATCGACCCGATCCGTGAAAACATGGTGATGTCGCTCGTGTCGTTCATCGGCCCGAAGCCGAACCTGCTCGACACGAACAATATCAACCCGCCGATGCGTCTCGAAGTGTCGCAGCCGGTGCTCGACTTCAAGGACATCGCGAAGATCCGCGCGATCGATCAGTACACGGGCGGCAAGTTCAGCTCGTACGAACTGAACATCTGCTATCCGGTCGCCTGGGGCAAGGAAGGCATCGAGGCACGCCTTGCGTCGCTGTGCGCGGAAGCCGTCGATGCGGTCAAGTCCGGCTACAACATGCTGATCGTGTCGGACCGCAAGACCGACCGCGACAACGTCGCGATTCCGGCGCTGCTCGCTACGGCCGCGATCCACACGCACCTCGTGCAGCAGGGTCTGCGCACGAGTACGGGTCTCGTCGTCGAAACCGGTTCGGCGCGTGAAACGCACCACTTCGCGCTGCTCGCGGGCTATGGCGCGGAAGCCGTGCACCCGTACCTCGCGATGGAAACGCTGAGCCAGCTCGCGGCCGGCCTGAAGGGCGACCTGTCGGCGGAGAAGGCGGTCTACAACTTCACGAAGGCAGTCGGCAAGGGCCTGCAGAAGGTCATGTCGAAGATGGGTATTTCGACCTACATGTCGTACACCGGCGCGCAGATTTTCGAAGCGGTCGGTCTTGCCGCGGATCTGGTGTCGAAGTACTTCCACGGCACGTCGTCGAAAGTCGGCGGCATTGGTCTGTTCGACGTCGCGGAAGAAGCGATCCGTTTGCATCGCGAAGCATTCGGCGACAACCCGGTCCTCGCGAACATGCTCGACGCGGGCGGCGAGTACGCGTACCGCGTGCGCGGCGAAGAACACATGTGGACGCCGGATGCGATCGCCAAGCTGCAGCACTCGGCGCGCAGCAACTCGTACCAGACGTACAAGGAATACGCGCATCTGATCAACGATCAGACCAAGCGCCACATGACCTTCCGCGGCCTGTTCGAGTTCAAGTTCGATCCGACCAAGGCGATCCCGCTCGACGAAGTCGAACCGGCGAAGGAAATCGTCAAGCGTTTCGCGACCGGCGCAATGTCGATGGGCTCGATCAGCACCGAAGCGCACGCCACGCTCGCCGTCGCGATGAACCGCATCGGCGGCAAGTCGAACACCGGTGAAGGCGGTGAAGACGCGAACCGTTATCGCAACGAACTGCGCGGCATTCCGATCAAGAACGGCGATACGATGAAGTCCGTGATCGGCGACGAAGTGGTCGTCGACATTCCGTTGAAGGAAGGCGATTCGCTGCGCTCGCGCATCAAGCAGGTCGCGTCGGGCCGCTTCGGCGTGACGGCGGAGTACCTCGCGTCGGCCGACCAGATCCAGATCAAGATGGCGCAGGGCGCGAAGCCGGGCGAAGGTGGTCAGCTGCCGGGTCACAAGGTGTCGGACTACATCGGCAAGCTGCGTTACTCGGTGCCGGGCGTCGGCCTGATTTCGCCGCCGCCGCACCACGACATCTACTCGATCGAAGATCTGGCGCAGCTGATTCACGATCTGAAGAACGTGAACGCGTCGTCGAGCATCTCGGTGAAGCTCGTGTCGGAGTCGGGCGTCGGTACGGTTGCCGCGGGTGTCGCGAAGGCGAAGGCCGACCACGTCGTGATCGCCGGTCATGACGGCGGCACGGGTGCATCGCCGCTGTCGTCGATCAAGCATGCGGGCACGCCGTGGGAACTGGGTCTCGCCGAAACGCAGCAGACGCTGGTGCTGAACCAACTGCGCGGCCGTATCCGCGTGCAGGCCGACGGTCAGATGAAGACCGGCCGCGACGTCGTGATCGGCGCGCTGCTCGGCGCTGACGAGTTCGGCTTCGCGACGGCGCCGCTCGTCGTCGAAGGCTGCATCATGATGCGCAAGTGCCATCTAAACACGTGCCCCGTCGGCGTCGCGACGCAAGATCCGGTGCTGCGCGCGAAGTTCCAGGGCCAGCCGGAACACGTCGTGAACTTCTTCTTCTTCATTGCGGAAGAGGCGCGCGAAATCATGGCGCAACTCGGTATCCGCAAGTTCGACGACCTGATCGGTCGCGCGGAACTGCTCGACACGAAGAAGGGTATCGAGCACTGGAAGGCGAAGGGCCTCGACTTCTCGCGCGTGTTCTATCAGCCGCAAGTGCCGGCGGAAGTCGCGCGCAAGCACGTCGACGTGCAGGATCACGGCCTCGACCGCGCACTCGATCACACGCTGATCGAGAAGGCGAAGGCCGCGATCGAGAAGGGCGAGCACGTGTCGTTCATCCAGCCGGTGCGCAACGTGAACCGCACGGTCGGCGCGATGCTGTCGGGCACGATCGCGAAGAAGTACGGCCACGAAGGTCTCGCGGACGACGCGATCCACATCCAGTTGAAGGGCACCGCGGGTCAGAGCTTCGGCGCGTTCCTCGCGAAGGGCATCACGCTGGATCTGGTCGGCGACGGCAACGACTACGTGGGCAAGGGCCTGTCGGGCGGCCGCATCATCATCCGTCCGACCAACGATTTCCGCGGCAAGTCGGAAGAGAACATCATCTGCGGCAACACGGTGATGTACGGCGCGATCGAAGGCGAAGCCTTCTTCCGCGGCGTGGCCGGCGAGCGATTCTGCGTGCGTAACTCGGGCGCAACGGCGGTCGTCGAAGGCACGGGCGACCACGGTTGCGAATACATGACGGGCGGCACGGTGGTCGTGCTCGGCGAGACGGGCCGTAATTTCGCGGCCGGTATGTCGGGCGGCATCGCGTACGTGTTCGATCCGGACGGCATGTTCGCGGGCAAGTGCAACAAGTCGATGGTCGCGCTCGAACCGGTGCTGCAACAGGCCGAACAGGAGCGCACGGTCGATCAGGGCGTGTGGCATCGCGGCGCGACCGACGAAGCGCTGCTCAAGGGGCTCATCGAGCGTCACTTCCAGTTCACGGGCTCTCCGCGCGCGAAGGCGCTGCTCGAAAACTGGGACGCGGCACGCCGTCAGTTCGTGAAGGTGTTCCCGACCGAATACAAGCGCGCGCTCGGCGAACTCGCCGCGAAGAAGGCGAACAGCGAAGTGCTCGCCGCCTGAGCTGCCTTCACGGAAGTCAACTTTAGACGTACCCGCCGCGTTCCGACCAATCGACGCGCGGCGGGTCCAGATCACCCCTAGATACAGATAGAGAAGAGAACCACATGGGCAAGGCAACCGGTTTTCTCGAGTTCGAACGTCGCCACGAGACGTACGAGGCTCCGCTCACGCGTGTGAAGCACTACAAGGAATTCGTCGCGGCACTGACCGACGACGAAGCGAAGATTCAAGGCGCGCGTTGCATGGACTGCGGCATTCCGTTCTGCAACAGCGGCTGCCCGGTCAACAACATCATCCCGGACTTCAACGACCTGGTGTTCCGTCAGGACTGGAAGAACGCGATCGAAGTGCTGCATTCGACCAACAACTTCCCCGAGTTCACGGGCCGCATCTGCCCGGCACCGTGCGAAGCTGCGTGCACGCTCGGTATCAACGACGACCCGGTCGGCATCAAGTCGATCGAGCACGCGATCATCGACAAAGCCTGGACCGAAGGCTGGGTCGCGCCGCAAACGCCGAAGCACAAGACCGGCAAGAAGGTCGCCGTGGTCGGCTCGGGCCCCGCGGGTCTCGCGGCCGCGCAGCAGCTCGCGCGCGCCGGTCATGACGTGACCGTGTTCGAGAAGAACGACCGGATCGGCGGCCTGCTGCGTTATGGCATCCCCGACTTCAAACTGGAGAAGTGGCAGATCGACCGCCGCATGCGCCAGATGGAAGGCGAAGGCGTGACGTTCCGCACCAACGTGTTCATCGGCAAGCCGGACTCGCTGCCGGCGCACATCGGCAACACGGCGAAGGAAACCATCACGCCGGCCGAACTGAACGAACAGTTCGACGCGGTCGTGATCGCCGGTGGTTCCGAAACGCCGCGCGATCTGCCGGTGCCGGGCCGCGAGCTCGAAGGCGTGTATTACGCGATGGAATTCCTGCCGCAGCAGAACAAGGTCAACGCCGGCGACAAAGTGCCGAACCAGCTCGTCGCGAAGGGCAAGCACGTCGTCGTGATCGGCGGCGGCGATACCGGTTCCGACTGCGTGGGCACGTCGAACCGTCACGGCGCGAAGAGCGTCACGCAGTTCGAACTGCTGCCGCAGCCGCCGGAAGAAGAGAACAAGCCGCTCGTATGGCCGTACTGGCCGATCAAGCTGCGCACGTCGTCGTCGCATGAGGAAGGCTGCGAGCGCGACTGGGCGGTCGCGACCAAGCGTCTCGAAGGCAAGAACGGCAAGGTCGAGAAGCTGATCGCCGCGCGCGTCGAATGGAAGGACGGCAAGATGGTCGAAGTGCCGAACTCCGAATTCGAAATGAAGGCCGACTTCGTGCTGCTCGCGATGGGCTTCACGCAGCCGGTGTCGCCGGTGCTCGAAGCGTTCGGCGTCGACAAGGATGCGCGCGGCAACGTGCGCGCCACGACCGAGGGCGACAAGGCGTACTACACGTCGGTGAACAAGGTGTTCACGGCAGGCGACATGCGCCGTGGCCAGTCGCTCGTGGTGTGGGCGATTCGCGAAGGCCGTCAGTGCGCACGTTCGGTCGATGCGTTCCTGATGGGGCATTCGGAACTGCCGCGTTAAGCGTCTTCAGCCGGTGTGCGTGCCTGGAGTTCCATGCCGCGCGCGCCGGCCACGATTTGCAGGAAGACGTGGAGACGACAAGGCGCCCCATGAAGGGCACCTGTAGCGGGAAAGCAATGCAGTAAAAAAGAAACCGGGCTCGCCTGAAAGGGGGAGCCCGGTTTTCTTTTGCCTCGTCGCGGTGCGTTATGTCCGCCTCATTGGCGATAGCGCGCGAGCGTCAGTCCGTCGAGATCGATCTCCGGTTTGCGCTGCGCGATCAGATCCGCGACCACGCGCGCCGAGCCCATCGACATCGCCCAGCCCGTCGAGCCGTGCCCGAGGTTCAGCCATAAGTTGTCGATGTTGCACGGGCCGAGCAGCGGCGCGCCATCGGGCGTCATCGGCCGGCGGCCGACCCAGAAGTGCGCGGAAGTCGGATTGGCCGCGTGCGGAAACCAGTCGCGCAGCACCGTGAGCAGCGTTTGCAGCGCCTGCTCACGCAACGTCGTCTGGCGATTGCCGAGCTCCGCCGTACCCGCGATGCGCAGGTGGTTGCCGAAGCGCGTGATCGCCGTCTTCAGCGATTCGTCCATCAGTGCCGCCCGTGGCGCTTTTTCCTCGTCGGTCACAGGCAGCGTGGCCGAATAGCCCTTCACCGGATAGAGCGGCACCTTCACGCCGAGCGGCGCGAGCAACGCCGCGCTATCGACGCCGAGCGCGACGACCACCGCGTCGGCCGGCAGCGTCTGCGCGCCCTGCTCGCTTTGAATATGCACGCCGCGCACCGTCGCTCCCTCGACATCGAGCGACGTGACGCGCGTGTCGAAGCGAAAGCTCACGCCATTGCGTTCACAGATCGCGCGCAGTTCGCGGGTGAAGCGCGCGCAGTCGCCGGCTTCGTCGTCGGGCAGATAGAGACCCGAGAACGGCGCCTGACGCGCCCAGTGCAGACCCGGCTCGATCTCCGCGCACTGCGCGGCGCTGACTTCCCGATGCACGATGCCCCCATCGCGCAGCACCGCGAGCGCCGGCTGCGCGAGTTCGACGTCGTACTCGCTGCGAAACAGTTGCAGATAGCCCTGGCTGCGGCCGTAGTCGAACGGATGACGGCCGCGGAATTCGTGCAGGCAAGCGCGGCTGTAGTACGCGATGCGCTGCATACGCTGCTTGTTCACGCGAAAGCGGTCGAGGTCGCACTCGCGCAGCCAGCGCGCGATCCAGCGCCATTGGGCCGGATCGAGCGTCGGCCGGAAGATCAGCGGCGAGGCCGGCTTGAACAGGTACTTGAGGATTTTCGCTGGCATGCCGGGCGCGGCCCATGGCGTCACGTAGCCCGGCGCGATCACGCCGGCGTTGCCGAAACTCGTGGACAGGGCGACGTCGGGTTCGCGCTCGATCACCGTCACGTCGCAGCCTTGCTGGCACAGATAAAAAGCAGTGGCGACGCCGATGACGCCGCCGCCGAGTACGATCGTTTTCATGATTGGGAACTGCGGTGTCAGACGATCTCAAGCGGCGGAGCCGGCCGCCCCTAGCACCTTGCCCTTCGTTTCCGGCAGGCACAACGCGGCGACGATCACGAGCAGATACCCCGAGCCCGCGACGATGCCCATCGCCTTCACGAGCGTCATCGTCTGCGCGAAGGTGCCGACGAGTATCGGAAAGAACGAGCCGAGCCCGCGCCCGAGGTTGTAGCAGAAGCCTTGCCCCGAGCCGCGGATTTCGTTCGGATACAGCTCCGACAGATACGCGCCGATGCCCGCGAAAATCCCCTGCACGACGATGCCGAGCGGGAAGCCGAGTGCGAGCATCATCGTGTCGGTGATCGGCAGCATCGTGTAGACCATGCCGAGCACGAACGAGCCGACCGCGAACAGCACGAACGACGCGCGCCGGCCGATCCTGTCGCACAGAATCGCGCCGACGATATAGCCGGCGAACGAACCGACGATCAGCACGATCAGATAGCCGCTCGTATTGAACACCGACAGATGGCGCTCCGTCTTCAGATAGGTGGGCAGCCACGTCGTGATCGCGTAGTAGCCGCCGAGCATGCCGGTGCACAGCGCGCTGCCGAGCACAGTTGTCTTCAGATGCTCGGCCGAGAAGATCTGCATGAAGTGCGACGTGTTGATGCCGCTTTCGCGCGCGCGACGCGTCGCGACAAAGATGTCGGGGTCGCTGACGTTGCGGCGGATATAGATGATCCATGCGGCGGGCAGCAGGCCAACCCAGAAGCACGCGCGCCACGCGTACTGTTCCGGCAGCAGCGCGAACGCCGCCCAGTAGACGATCGCCGCGGCCGCCCAGCCGAACGACCAGCTGCTCTGCACGGTGCCGACCGCCTTTGCGCGATGCTGTGGCGAGCGGATCGTCTCGGCCATCATGATCGTCACGACCGACCACTCACCGCCGAAGCCGATGCCCTGCAGCGTACGCGTGGCGAGCAACTGCCAAAACGACTGCGTGAAGCCAGACAGGAACGTGAAGATCGCGAAGGTGGCGATCGTCCATTGCAATACACGGATGCGGCCGTGGCGATCGGCAAGAATGCCGGCGAGCCAGCCGCCGATCGCCGACGAAATCAGCGAGCTGGTGGCGATCATGCCTGCTTCGCTTCTGCTCATGCCCCACGTCGCGATCAGCGTCGGAATGAGGAACGAGTAGATCATGAAGTCGAACGCGTCGATCGCGTATCCGCCGAAACCGGCGAATAGCGTGCGACGCTCGCGCGGGGTCAGCTCGGTGAACCATTGGAGAGAAGACATGTTTTGTTGTGGTCTCCAGGTTTCTTGTGCCTGCGGGGGCCGGATGGGAGGGTGTCCGTATTCTACGGGGATGCGGCGTCGTGAGGCCAGTTGGGGTCAAAAAGGGCGTGCGCGCGGTAACGACCGATAAGGCACCGCAAGGGAACGGAAATCAGTGGGCCAACCGTCCCTCTTTTTTCTTACTAACCCCTACGATGTAACGCAAAACTTCCTGGTCAACGTTAAACTGCGTCTGCAGCCCCGGCTGCCCCACGCAATCCTCCTATACACCTGTCGCCCCCGATGTCCGTTACCGCGAAAAACCGTTCGCCTTTCCGCGCCTTTGCGAGCACGACCGTGCCCGTGGAGCGCGGCATGCCCGGCGAAGCGTCGGCGGCGCGGCGACGCTTTCTGAGGGGCTCGGCCGGTGCGATGCTGGCCGCGGGTTTCGGCAGCACCCTGCTGTCCGCCTGCGGCGGTAGTCTCGAAGCCGATCAGCCGGCTACGCCGCGGCTCGTGTCGGTCAGCAACTTCCGCGATGTCGGCGGCGCGGGTGCCGGCTATCTGACCGTCGACGGCAAACAGATGCGGCGCGGCGTGTTCTATCGCGCGAACGCGCTGACGCTGAGCGGCACCGACACGGCGACGCTCGACAAGCTCGGTATCGTGTCGGTCTACGACCTGCGCACGCCCGCCGAAATCGCGCGCACCGCCGACGTGCTGCCGAGCGGCGCGACATCCTCGACGCTGAACGTGCTCGGCACGAACGACTTCGTCGCGCCCCCGGTCGATTCTCCCGTCGACGCCGTCGCGTTCATGCAGGCGCAGGCGCGCGCATATGTGACGGGCGGCCCGCAGCGAGCCACCTATGGCGCGCTGCTCGGCGCGCTCGCCGACGGCACGGGCGCGCAGCTATTCCACTCGAACGCGGGCAAGGATCGCGCGGGCTGGGTCGCGGCGCTGCTGCTCAGCATCGCCAACGTTCCGCTCGACGTGATCATGCAGGACTACCTGCTCAGCAACGTCTATCTCGCGCCATCGATCGCCGCGCAAACCACCACGCTGCGCGCGCAGGAAGGCGCGGCCATCGCGACGGCGAGAGCGCCGTTGCTCGACGTCGACGAGAACTATCTGCAGGCGGGCTTCGACCAGGTGCAGGCGAGCTACGGCACGATGGCGAGCTACCTGACGCAAGGCCTCGGTCTTTCCACGGCGACGGTCGACGCGCTGCGCAATCGGCTCGTGCATTGACGCGCTTCGCTGGCGCGCTTTGGTGGCCTTCCTTACAGCGCAAAAAAAAAGTCCGCCGCAGAGGTGCGGGCGGACCGGGAAGGGCTGCATCAAGGTTGCCGGGGGTGACTATAAGGCCGCACCCCACGCAACAGTCGATGCGGTAAGGGCAGGTAAGTGTCCGGTGCGCGCCGCGTTTGCCTGCGAGCATCCTTACGACAGCGCCGGGTCCACCGGCAATTCGATCCGTACTTCGAGCCCACCCTGCGCGTGATTTCGCACGAGGCAGCGTCCACCGCGATCGTGCGCGAGCCGCGCGACGATCGCGAGACCGAGCCCGCAATGGCCTTCGCCGCCGCGCGCGGCGTCGAGCCGCACGAACGGCTTCATCGCCGCGGCAATGCGGTCGTCGGGAATGCCGGCGCCGTGGTCGCGCACGCTGATCGTCCAATGACGGTCGTTGCACGCGGTCGAGATTTCCACCGGCGGTATGCCGTGTTCGAGCGCGTTGTCGACGAGGTTCGTCACGAGCCGGTCGAGCAGCGTGCGCGGCAGCGTGAACGAGGGGCCGGCGCGCAGATCGAGCGCGAACAGCGGGGTTTCGGCGGGGTCCGCCGCTTCGGCGGTTTCAGCGGCCTCCGCGTAATCGCCCGAGGAAAACTGCTCGCGCAAGAACTCGTCGACTTCGACGGGCGGTCCGGCGTCCGCCGATTGGCCCGCGAATTCGAGGAACTGCTGGACGATGTTGGTCAGGGAATCGACGTCGCGGATCAGGCCCGCGCGCTCGTTTTCGTCGACCAGCACGCTTGCGCGCAGCTTCAGGCGCGTGAGCGGCGCCTTCAGATCGTGCGCGACGCCGGCGAGCATCACCGCCTGGTCGTCGCCGGCTTCGTTCAGGCGCCGCATCATGTCATTGAATGAGCCGATCAGGTCACGCAGCTCGCGCGGGCCCTGCACCGGCACGGGTTGGGGCCGGCCGCCCGAGCCGAACGCGCGCGACGCATCGGCCACGCGCGACAACGGCCGTTGCATCTGCCACACCGCGAACAACGACAGGATCAGCCCGGCGACCAGCATCGACACCGATTCGATCAGAAAGCGCGGCGGCGGCGGCAGGTCGACCGGCACGACGACCCAGTTCGACTTGCCCGGGACCAGCACCCACAGTTGCGGCGGACGCAGATCGTCGACGGCGATCTGCGTGCCGGCCGGCAGGTTCTCACGCAGGTGCCGGCTTAGTTCGACCACCATATGCTCGTGCGGCTCGCCCAGATGCACGCTGGTCGGCATGTTCCAGGTGGGCACCAGATGCACGCGCATCGCCGGCGCGAGCGCGGCGCCCTTGATCGGCTCGCCGTTGATCGCCTGCAGCACGAGCAGAATGCCGCGCGCGAAGCCGTCGATTTCGTGGCGCGGCGGCTGCATCGTCACCAGCACGAACCAGCTCGCCTGAATCGCGAACAGCACCGCAGCCGACAGCAACGCCATTCTGCCGAACAGCGTGTTCAGCGGATTTCTCATGCGCTCGGGGCGGCCCCGTCCTCGAAGGGTGTGCCGTTGGCGTCGGGCACGAACACGTAGCCCTTGCCGCGCACCGTTTGCACGTAGCACGGGTTCGACGGGTCGTCTTCGATCACGCGGCGCAGGCGCCAGATTGGTACGTCGAGGCTACGGTCGCGGAACGCGAGGTTGTCGCGATGCACGAGATCGTGAATCAGCACGCGCGACAGCACCTTGTACGGATTGTTGACGAAGATCTTCAGCAGCGCGAATTCGCTGTCGCGCAGCGGCAGCTTGGCGTCGTCGCGGGTCAGCGAGCGCGTGGCGAAGTCCAGTTCGAATGGACCGAAGCGATAGCGCTTGCGTGCTTCGGGCGCGCTCGTGGTGGACGGCCCGCGCCGGCGCAACACGGTCTGGATCCGCACGAGCAGTTCGCGCGGATCGAACGGCTTGGTCAGATAGTCGTCCGCGCCGAGCGACAGGCCGACGATGCGGTCGGCCACCGTGCCGCGCGCGGTCACGAAGATCACCGGGATGTCGTCGCCGGCGGCGCGCAACGCGGTGAGCGCGCGCAGGCCGTCGGTGTTCGGCATCATGATGTCGAGCACGACGACCGACGGCCGCTCACGCTCGAGACGACGCTGCAAATGGGTGCCGTCATGCAGCACGGACGCATCGAAGCCGTTCGACTGCAGAAACTTGCAAAGCAGATCGCGTACGACCGGATCGTCGTCGACGATAAGGACCTGTGGATTCATGGCGAAATTCTAGACTGGGCCGCCCGACGCGCGACCGGGCATTTCCTTACCAACGCTTACTATGCGCCGCTCGGTGCTGGCGGGCTCGCGCCGGGGCGGATCAGCGAAGGTGCAGCGCTTACTTTAGCACTGCCTGATCCGGCTCTGCGCGACGACAGGCACGCGATGACAACAGTTGGCAAGCACTCGAAAGCTCTCGCAAGCCCACGGAACGGATCGTAACAACCGCGCGAAAGCGTGCTTTGCTTCGCCAATCGTCGGCACCCGCGCGGCGCGATGATTCGTTCCGCAGCAGGTCGCGCCGCACGCTGAACGAGGCCCGCTGCCTCGGACGACGGCGCGCGGCGTTCAACCGATACCGGTGCGCAATGCGCGCCTTCGCGAGGTCCATCATGACGATCCACAATACGCTCAGTTCCACGCCTTTCTCCTCGCTGGCGAATAAGCCGGCCACGGAGAAGTCCGCCAGTTCAAGCTCCACGGGCGCAGCGGCGAAATCGCAGCAGAGCGCCGGGCTCGGGCAGCCTGCACTGCCTGCGCCGGGCACGGGGCTCATCGGCCATCTGGTCAACACGACTGCGTGAATCGGCGAGGTTCGCGTGCCGTTATCCAGAACTACTGAGCAGCGGCGGCGCGCCGTGGCGTGGCTCGTTGCCGGCGCGCTGCTGTTGCCGCTCGGCGGCTGCGGCGCCGCTGCGCTGCCGTGCCGGGTCACGGCGGCGACCCTGAAAGTGCTGCCGGTCGTCGGCCATGCGGCGGCGACGCCGTTCGACATGTGCGCTTCCGCGATCGATTGAATCATGACGCTCACCCGGATGGTTGGTGCACTGATGCTGCTCGGCGGAGTGCTGTCGTGCGCCGCGCATGCACAGCTCGTCGCGCGCAGTGCGAAGGCGGCCATCGCGGCATCGAATAGCGTCGTCACCGACACGCGGCGGCGCTCGCCGGACGCGCCGTTTTCGTTTCGCGGCGTCGCGCTCGGCATCACGATTGACGAATTCCGCGCGGGCTCGACCGTGCGCGCGACGCCGGTCGGCAGCGTGCCGATCTGCGAGACGGACGTGCAGGCCGGAGCGCTCGGCATGCGGCTGAAGTCGCACGATAGCCTGAGCGTCGCGTGCCGCTGGGGGCATCGCGATGATGAACGCTGGGCGGTGTCGCAGGCCGTGGTCGATGGTGCGCCGGCGCTCGAACACGTGATGCGCTTCGCGCGCATCGACGGGCAGGGCGCGCTGCGTCTCTACGAGATGTCGTTCGTGATCGACGAGCTGACCGCGGAGGATCTGCGCGACGCGCTCGAGGATCGTTACGGGCCGCCGCGTCTCGCGACGCGCAACGCGGCGGCGCCGGGCGCGATGCCGATGTACGTATGGGAGAACGCGGTGAGTTCGATCACGCTGTGCTTTCTGCCCGGCAGCCGCAACGGCACGCTCACGTATCTGCTGAAGGGCTCGGATGCGTGGATGAAAGCGCTCGTGCGGCAATGGCAGGCGAGCGGCGCCGACGCGGGCTGACGCGGGCTGACGATTACCAGGCAACCCTGATTACCGGTGCGATCCCAACGCCGAAACCGGGCGGTGTCCGGATAGGCCGCCTCACTTCGACTCCTTTCATCCTTTCCGCCACGGAGCCAGCATGACCGCGCTACGTCTCACCCTCGTGCTCGGCGCCGCGAGCTGTCTCGCGGCCTGTTCGAGCGCGCAGACCAGGTCGATCGTCGAAACGCCGATGGCGCCGCCGCTCGCGTCCGCGCCGTTGAACGTCAACACGCAAGGCGCGATCTATCAGGCCGGCGCGCCGCTGCTGCTGTATGAGACGCCGCGCGCGCAGCACGTCGGCGATGTGCTGACGATCCGGCTGTCGGAATCGTATAGCGGCAACAACAGCGCCAGCGCGTCGGCGAACCGCACGAGCAGCATCTCCGCGACTGCCGCGGATCAATCGACGAATGCCGCCGCGCGACTCGCCAAACTGTTCAACATCGGCTCTGCCAGCACCGACTACAAAGGGCAGGGCAATCTGAGCGACATCAGCGACATGACGGGCACGCTAGCCGTCACCGTGATCGGCACGGTGTCGGGCGGCAATCTCGTCGTGTCAGGCGAGAAGGTGATCGCGATGAGCGGGACCCGCGACCGTCTTCGACTCTCGGGCATCGTCAATCCCAAGGACATCGAAGCAGGCAATTACGTCGCGTCGAGCAAGGTCCCAAATGCGCGCATCGAGCAGGCGGGCCTCGGCATGGTCAACGATGCGACGACGATGGGCTGGCTGCAGAGGATGTTTCTGAGTGTGCTGACGTTTTGACCGTCAGCCGGGTGAGCGCGGTGCGCGCGACACCGCGCTGCGCGTTACGTGCGACGCGTGGGCCGCATCAACCGGCTTCGGCCATCAGGCGCCGCTAACCGAGCGGCGGCGCAAGTCCGCGTTCGGCCGCGCCGATCTCGCCGTCCGGCACGAACACGTAGCCGCGTCCCCACACCGTCTGCACGTAGCGCGGTTCCGACGGGTCCACTTCGATCAATCGACGCAAGCGCCAGATCGAAACGTCGAGACTGCGGTTGCGATGCGCTTCGCTATTGCCGTGCAGTTTTTCGAGCAGCTGCGCACGCGTGAGCACGGTCATCGCATGCGTGACGAACACCTTCAGCATCGCGAATTCGCTCGAACGCAGCGTGATGCGTTCGCCGTCGCGGCGCAGTTCGCGCGCGGGGAAGTTCACTTCGAAGCGGCCGAAATGATAGGGCGCGCGCTGTTCGGGCGCGCCCGGCGCGATCGAGCCGCGACGCCGCAGCACGGTGCGAATCCGCGCGACGAGCTCGCTCGGTTCGAAAGGCTTGCCGAGATAGTCGTCGGCGCCGAGTTCGAGGCCGATCACGCGATCGATCGGATCGGCGCGCGCGGTCAGCAGGATCACGGGAATGTCGTCGCCGGCGACACGCAAGGCGCGCAGCGCGCTGATGCCGTCGAGCTCCGGCATCATGATGTCGAGCACGACGAGCGCGGGACGCTCCTGCTGCAATCTGCGCTGCAACGCCAAGCCATTTTCCAGCGTGGCGACCTTGAAGCCGCGGCCGTGCAGATATTCGCTGACGAGCTCGCGTACGACGGGATCGTCATCGACGATCAGGATGGTCTGGTTCATTCAGGTCATCTTAGTGATGCGCACGGGCCGCGCAAAGCGTATACCGCTTTCCAATCCTTTCCCGTGTAAGGCGCTGCAAGCGAAAGCAAGGCCGCGAGCTCTCAGTGGGGCGGCGGGAAGGCCTGCGAGGTTTGCAGGGTCTGCTGTTGCTGCGCTTGACGCGGGAAATCGGTCCGATCGACCACCATCCGCTCGATCAGTCCGCCGAGCTTGACCGAGGCCGACGAAAAACGGTCGGAGTTCAGGCCGCCGGTCTGATAGCGCGCGGTGACCAGAATGCGGCCACTCTGGATCAGCGTCAGATCGATGATCGACAGGTACTGGATCGATTCGTCGCTGAACGAGCGGCGGCCATAGTCGATCGCGGCGTTGTAGACGAGCCGCGCTTCGCAGCCGGCCGGCGAGGTGCCCGGATTGTAGACGTCCGAACGAATACCGCGCCGCTCGAGCGCGAGCTGCAGCGCCGGCACGAAATCGCCGACCGACACTGTCGGGTTCACTTCGATGCAGACGTGCTGCAAATCCGCGGGCCGGCCGTTGACGAAGGTCGGCGACGAGTAGTTCGACGCGATCGCGTAGCCGGCCTGGATGACGGAGCCGGTGGCGTCGGCGGCCTGGATCAGCGTCCAGGCGCAGCCGTCGAGCGCGAGCGTCAGCGTCGCGGCGAAGGCGGCGAGGGCGCAACGACGCCGGCATATCAGCGAGGCGACCAGACACAGGCGCGAATGCCTGGTTGCCGCTGGCGCGCGCACGGTCGGCGACGAGGTCATGAGGCAGCGCCCGATCCCGGTCACGAAATGCGATGGAGCATCAAAAGCAGCGACGGCCGCGCGCTCAGCGCGTCACGCGCAGTCGCAGTTCGTTCTGACCTTGCACGCTCGCGGTGACGTTCACGCGACGGGCGTCGGTGGTCACAACGAAATGCTGGCGCACGGGTGTGTTGACGTCGTGCACGACGCGCGGAAAGCAGGCGGCGATGTCGGCGCCGAGTTCTTCGAGCGGATCGTTGATGACGCCGTCGGCTTGCCAGTGCGCGCGCCAGTGGCAGTCGTACGCGTGCGGGCTGGCGCGGCAATCGTCGGGATGGGAGACGCCCGGCAGTTGCGCGGCGGCCTCGCCCGGCAGTTGCCGGAAATCGCTCGCATCGACGATGTGCGTGAGCGCCGCGCAGATATCGGCGGGTTGATTCGGCCCGGTCGTTTGCGCGGCATCGACGGCGTTCGTGAGCAGCAGCGCCGCGCCGCAGGCGAGCGCGATGCGCGGGAGCAAAGACGTGAGCAAAGGTGAAACACGGCGAGCGAATGACATGGGCGAGGAGTCCGAAGAGCGGTTGCGATGAAAGACGTGACTGACATCAACGACGGCCGGCGCATGGCGCGGCCCGTACGACTATCGTCGCTGCTCGCAGGCATTTTCAAAGCGCGGAACAGCTTGCGCGCTCCGCAAATGCTTTCGAACTCTTCTCGTGTCTTTCCGGATGTTGCGTCCGGAGGTGCCGGCGCGCAGGCGAGGCTTAACCGAGCGTCAAGCCGCCATCGATGTGAATCACCTGGCCGGTGATGTGGCGTGCCGCGTCGGACAGCAGGAATGCGATCAGCGCGGCGACGTCGTCCGGTTCGGCAACGTGACCGAGCGGCGTGGCTTCGGCGGCGTGCGCCCACACGGCCGCGTTGTCGGCGCTTGGGCCGCGATCCTTGCGCGTGTAGCCCGGCGCCACGCAATTGACGGTCACGCCGAGCGGCGCGAGCTCCGCGGCCGCCGTTTTCGCAAGCGCTTCGAGTGCCGCTTTCGCGGCCGCCGTCGCGGCGAATGGCGCATCCGCGCGATAGCGATGCGCGACGAACGAACTCAAGGCGACCACGCGACCGCGCTTCGATGTTTCGAGCGCGGGCATCGCGCGCCGCACGAGCGCGGCGAAGGCGGCTGGCATCGCGGCGAAGGCGGCGCCGAAGGTGTCGGGATCGAGCGCGGCCAGCGTTTGGCGCTGCGCATGGCCGGCGTTCGCGACCAGTTGATCGAGCGCGCCGAAGCTCGCGAGCGTCTGATGGATCACGTGCTCCGTCGCGCCGCGCTCGGCGAGGTCGCCGAATACGGTCGCGCAGCGTGCGCCGCTTGCCGTGCAGTCGGCGGCAACCTGCACGAGCCGTCGACGGGAGGCGTCGTCTGCACCGCGCGCGTGCAGCATCAACGACGTATGCGGCGCCGCGAGGCGCCGTGCGAGCGCCGCGCCGATGCCGGAACCGGCGCCGGTGATCAGCACGACCCGAGCGGCGGTGCCGTGCGCTTCGCTGACGTGAGCGCCGCTCGCGTCGCTCACGCCGCTACCGCTTCGACGGAACGCTCGACGTCGAGCGTTTCGTCATGGAACGCTGCGAGCGATTCGCGATGCGCGACGCTGACGATCGCAGCCTTCGGCAACCGCTCGGTGAACAGCCGATAGAGCCGCGCCTCGTTTTCCGCGTCGAGCGCGCTGGTCGCTTCGTCGAGGAACAGGTAGTCCGGCTTGTGCAGCAGCACGCGCGCGGCGGCGAAGCGCTGCTGCTCACCCGGCGACAGCACGCGAGTCCAGTGCGCCGTTTCCTGCAGACGGTCCGCGATTTCCGGCAGATGGCAGGTGATGAGCGCGTCGCGACATTCGTCGTCGCTATATGTGTCCGCCGCCGACGGATACGCGAGCGCCGCCTTCAGCGTGCCGATCGGCATGTAGCTGACCTGCGGGATGAACATCATGCGCGCGTTGACCGGTGCGTCGATCGAGCCGTCGCCGAACGGCCACAGGCCCGCGAGCGCGCGCATCAGCGTGCTCTTGCCGGCGCCCGACGGACCGCGCACGAGCCAGCGCGAGCCCGGCCGGATCGCGATATCGCGGATGCGCGACAGTGGGTTGCCATTGGGCAGCGCGAGCTGGAGGCTGTCGGTGGTAAGCGTGTTGCTGTCGACGAAATGCAGATTGATGCCGCCATGTTCCGTGGCCGGCGACACCGATTCCTTCAGACGCGGCGAATGCACGACGCGCTTGAATTCGCGCAACCGGTTCACGGTCGCGCGCCATTCGACGAGGCTCGTATAACTGTTGATGAACCACGAGAACGAATCGCTGACCGTGCCGAACGCGCTCGAAATCTGCATCAGCACGCCGAACGTGAACGCGCCCGCGAAGTAGCGCGGCGAGGCGACGACGATCGGGAAAATGATCGCGATCTGGCCGTAGAAGCTCAGCACGAAGGTCAGGCGCTTCGTGTACTTCATCACCTGCCACCAGTTGTCGCGGATGCGGCCGAACAGCGTGCGCGCGTTCGTCTTCTCGGTTTCCATGCCGTTGTAGAACGCGATCTGCTCGGCATTCTCACGCAGCCGGATCAAGCCGAAACGGAAATCGGCCTCGACTTTCTGCGCCTGATAGTTGATCGACACGAGCGGATGGCCGACCTTCTGCGTGACGAGCGAGCCGACCACCGCATACAGCGCGGCGGCCCATACCATGTAGCCGGGGATCTGCAGCGGCATGCCGCCGAGCGAGATGCTCAACGCGCCCGCGAGCGACCACAGGATCGTGATGAACGACACGAGCGTGACGACGGTCGACAGCAGATCGAGCGTTAGCGACAGCGTGGTGGTCGCGAACGACTGCAGGTCGTCGCTGATCCGCTGGTCGGGGTTGTCGGCGAGGCGGTCGCGCTCGATGCGGTAGAACGCGCTGTCGTCGAGCCACTCGTTCAGGTAGCGGGTGGTCAGCCACTGACGCCAGCGGAAGCCGAGCATCTGGCGCAGATAGCGTCCATACACGGCGAGGATGATGAAACCGAACGCGAGTCCGGTAAAGATCATCAGCAGGTGCGGGAAGTCGTGGACGTTCTTCGCCTGCAGCGCGTTGTAGAAGTCCCTGCTCCAGCTATTCAGGCGCACGTTGATCCAGACGACGAGCAGGTTCATCACGATGATCGTGACGAGCAGCCCCCACGCGATGCCTCGTTCCTCGGAAACCCAGTAGGGCTTGATCAGGGTCCACGCGGAGACCTTTTCGTCGGGCGGCAGCGCGGGGCTGGCGGAAGTATGTGGTGTCATGAGCGTCCTGATGAAGTGCTGACCCGAAGTGCCATTCCGGCGTACGGGTCCAATCTGGTTGACCCATGTCGGGCGATCCCGCGAACTGCAGGCCCCTTCGCGAGGGCGTGGCTGCCGCGGGTCTGCGATACCTGGCCGGGCATCGCGCCATCACGCTCGATGAACGCGAGTCCGGACTGGCGCCCGATTCTGGCGTGACGCCCTTAAGCGAAAATTAATTTTCGGGGCCGGCATCCGCTGGGGTGCCGCCGCCACGCATGCGGCCACGAGCGCCGCGCGCGCCGCGTTTTTGCGGCACCGGTCACGGCATTGTGCCAGAGCGCCGGGCCGCTTCGCACCGGCATCTCGATAGACGGTGCCAGATCAAAATTGGGGTGGCGACCGCGGAGCGTTGGTTTGCGGGCGCCGCGCCTTTTATGGTCTAATGACCTTCGACGAAACAGGGGTGCTTCGCCCACAGGCGGCATGACTTTCATGCCGGGGCGGCGAGGCTGAGAGAGACCCTTTGCACCCGATCCGGGTAATACCGGCGCGGGAAGTTTCCGGAAGCAACCGTCTTCCATTCCCCGCCGGGCGGCGAGCGCAGCTCACATGTGCACGTCGTGACCGGCCGGCTTCACCCGCCGGTTTCGTCCTGGGTACGTGCGTTTTTGGCCGTACGGAAAGGACTCGATGACCGCCTATTCTTCAGACATGCATTTTTCCCTTCGTCACGCCGCCTCGGGCGAGCCGTGCCGTTTTGGTTTTGCCCACCGCAGTCGAACGGATCGCGCGCGATGAACCGTCCCGCCCGACCCGATTTCGCCGTGCTCGGCGGCGGCCTGTGCGGCCGCCTGGTCGCGTGGCGCCTCGCTGGCGACGGGCATCGCGTGGCGCTCTACGAGCGCGGCGATGCCACCGGTTCGCAGGCTGCCGCGTGGGTCGCCGCCGCGATGCTCGCGCCGCTGGCAGAGGCCGCGAGCGCCGAGCTGCTGATCACGCGGCTTGGCGCGAGTTCGCTCGAAAGCTGGCCGCGCGTGCTTGCCGAACTGCCGGAGCCGGTGTTTTTCCAGCGCAACGGCACGCTCGTCGTCTGGCATCACGCGGATCGCACCGAGGCGCCGCTATTCGAGCGGCGCGTGCGTGCGAACGCGCCGGCCGAGTTGCTCGACGGCGGCTTCGTCGCGTTGGCGGGCGCGCAGCTCGGCGCCGCCGAACCCGCGTTGGCCGGCCGCTTCAGCCAAGGCTGGCTGCTGCCGCGAGAAGGCCAGCTCGACAACCGCCAGGTGCTGTCCGCGCTTGCGGCCGGGCTTGCCGAGCGCGGCGTCGACACGCACTGGAACACGCCGATCGACGACGCGGCGCTGCCCGAGGCCGGCATCACCATCGATTGCCGCGGGCTCGGCGCGAAGCCGGTGCTGCCGACGCTGCGCGGCATCCGCGGCGAAGTTGCGCGCGTGCATGCGCCTCACCTGCAGCTGACGCGCCCGGTGCGGCTACTGCATCCGCGTTACCCGCTGTATATCGCGCCGAAGCAGAACGGCCTCTACGTGATCGGCGCGACCGAGGTGGAGGGCGAGGACATGTCGCCCGTCAGCGTGCGTTCGGCGCTCGAGTTGCTGAGCGCGGCGTTTTCGGTGCACCCGGGCTTCGGCGAGGCGCGCATTCTCGAGCTGAATTCGCAGTGCCGGCCGACCTTGCCCGATCATCGTCCCGCGCTGCTGTGGGACGGCGCGCGCACGCTGCGCGTGAACGGCCTGTACCGGCACGGCTACATGATCGCGCCCGAAGTCGCCGACGAAGCCGTGCGCTTCGCGAGCGCGCTGCTCGACGGCCGCGTCGGTGATGCCGACGCATTCGCCGGCTGGCGGCGCGACTCACGCTGGAGCGAGCTGTTCCAGCAGCATTTCGCGCGCGAGCCGACCCGAGCGTAGCGGCCAACGTGCCGCGCGCGATGCCGCTTGCGCCATCGATTGAACCGTATTCGAACACCATGGACATTCATATCAATCAGAAGCCGTTGTCGCTGCCCGAGGGCGCGACTGTCGCTGATGCGCTCGCCGCCTTTGGCGCGCGTCCGCCGTTCGCGGTCGCGCTCAACGGCGATTTCGTCGCGCGTGCGCAGCATGCGGCGCGCGCGTTGCAAACGGGCGACCGGCTCGACGTCGTGCAGCCGGTCGCGGGCGGCTGAGCGCGACCGCGCCAGCCTCTCGCTTACCGAACGCAACAACCGTCGCCGAAAACCCATTGCCGCAAGGCGGTCGGTTCTAGCCGCGAGGGCAAACCAGGATGATGCAAATGACTTCTCACGAGACCGCCGACGCGCTGACGCTATACGGTCAAACTTTTGCAAGCCGCGTGCTGCTCGGCACATCGCGCTATCCGTCGCTGCAATCGCTGTCCGATTCGATCGACGCCGCGCGCCCCGGCATGGTGACGGTCGCGCTGCGCCGTCAGATGAACGAGGGCCACGCCGAAGCCGGCTTCTTCGATCTGCTCAAGCGCCATGGCGTGCCGCTCTTGCCGAACACGGCGGGTTGCCTGAGCGTTGGTGAAGCGGTGACGACCGCGCACATGGCGCGCGAAATCTTCGAGACCGAGTGGATCAAGCTCGAACTGATCGGCGACGACTACACACTGCAGCCCGACCCGGTCGGCCTGATCGAAGCCGCCGCGCGGCTCGTCAAGGATGGCTTCAAGGTGCTGCCGTACTGCACCGAAGATCTGGTGATCGGCCGCCGTCTGCTCGACGCCGGCTGCGAGGCGCTGATGCCGTGGGGCGCGCCGATCGGCACCGGCAAGGGCGTGATCAATCCATACGGGCTGCGCGTGTTGCGCGAGCGGCTGCCGGACGTGCCGCTGATCGTCGACGCCGGGCTCGGCGTGCCGTCGCATGCGGCCCAGGTGATGGAGTGGGGCTTCGACGGCGTGCTGCTGAACACGGCCGTGTCGCAGGCGACCCACCCCGACGCGATGGCGCGCGCGTTCGCGCTGGGCGTCGAGGCGGGTCGGCAAGCGTATCTTGCGGGCCCGATGGCCGAGCGCGAGAGCGCGCACGCGAGCACGCCGGTGGTCGGCATGCCGTTCTGGCATCAGGATGGAGGTGCCGCATGACTCAGTCGTTGACGCTGAAGGACCGCGATCTGTTCTGGCCGACGGCCGACGAACTCATCGAAGCCGCCGAGCGCATCCGCGCCCGTCTCGGCGACTGGCCGCCGACGCACGCGCCGTGGCGCATCTGCCTGATCGCACCCGACGAACCGAACGGTGGCGACCTGATCGTGACCGCCGACGCACAGCAGCACGGTGAGCAAATCGCGCGCTGGCTGACGCGGGGTGCGGGCGTGATCGTCGCCGCGGAAAACCGCGCGACGCTGCATCTGGGCGGCGAGAAGTACGGCCTCGAAGGCCATCTGGCGGAAGACTGGATTCCCGCGCTTGCCGCGTTCCTCGACTGCGGTTTCGATCCGCACGACGCGCTGGTGCTCGCGCTCGCGTGGCGCGATGGCGACGAGACCGGCGCCGACGATGCTTTCCCGGCCGACCTCGCTCGCTTTCCGCGCCTTACCGACCTGCCGGCGGCACCCGCCAAGGCGTTCCCGCGCTGCCCGGCAAGGCTCGGCCTGTATCCGGTGTTGCCGACCGCGGACTGGGTCGAACGGGTGGTCGGCTTCGGCGTGAAGACGGTGCAGTTGCGCCGCAAGTCGGCCGAACCCGCCGACGAGCTGAAGCGCGAAATCGCGCGCTGCGTGGCGGCCGGCCGCGCGCACGACGCGCAGGTGTTCATCAACGATCACTGGCAGGCGGCGCTCGAGGCGGGCGCGTACGGCGTGCACCTCGGCCAGGAAGACGTGCATACCGCGGATCTGTCCGCGCTGGCTGACGCGGGCATCCGCCTGGGCCTGTCCACTCACGGCTTCTACGAGATGCTGAAGGCGCTACATTTCCGGCCGAGCTACATTGCATTGGGCGCCGTGTTCCCGACCACGACCAAGGTCATGCCGACCGCGCCGCAGGGCTTGCGCCGCCTCGCACGCTATGTGCGGCTGCTCGACGGCGTGGTGCCGCTCGTCGCGATCGGCGGGATCGATCTGCAGGTGCTGCCAGACGTGCTCGCGACCGGTGTCGGCTGCGCGGCCGTGGTGCGCGCGGTGACGGAAGCGCCCGACCCGGCCGCCGCCTTGTCTGCGCTGCGACACAAGTTTACGCAATAATCGTCAGGCATAGTCACGGAACGGGGCACCTCACGGCAGCTTTTGCATGATGGCCCTATAATTCGGCCTTCCCTGTAAAAGGATCGTCAGTTTGGTGCCTTCCTATCCCGAGACCTTACTCGAGCTGCGCGACGTCGACTTCGGTTACGGCGACCGGCTCGTCCTGTCGAATCTGAATCTGCGCTTTCGTCGCGGTCAGGTCGTCGCGGTCATGGGCGGCTCGGGTTGCGGCAAGACCACGGTGCTGCGGCTGATCGGCGGCCTCGTGCGCGCCCAGCGCGGCCAGGTGCTGTTCCATGGCGAGGACATCGGCGAGCAGACGCGCGAAGGCCTTTACGCGCTGCGCCGCAAGATGGGCATGCTGTTCCAGTTCGGCGCGCTGTTCACCGACATGTCGGTGTTCGAAAACGTCGCCTTCTCGCTGCGCGAGCATACCGATCTCCCCGAAGAACTGCTGCGCGACCTCGTGCTGATGAAGCTCAACGCGGTCGGCCTGCGCGGCGCGCGCGACCTGCTGCCGTCCGAGATTTCCGGCGGCATGGCGCGGCGCGTGGCGCTCGCGCGCGCGATCGCGCTCGACCCCGAACTGATGATGTACGACGAGCCGTTCGCCGGTCTCGACCCGATCTCGCTCGGCATCACCGCGAACCTGATCCGCACGCTGAACCGGGCGCTTGGCGCCACGTCGATTCTCGTCACGCACGACGTGCCGGAATCATTCGCGATCGCCGACTACGTGTACTTCCTGTCCAACGGCGGTGCGCTTGCCGAGGGCACGCCCGACGAACTGCGCGCGTCGACCGATCCGACCGTGCGGCAGTTCATCGACGGCGCGCCGGAC
Organism: Paraburkholderia sp. CI3; assembly: GCF_050436505.1. Taxonomy (NCBI): domain Bacteria; kingdom Pseudomonadati; phylum Pseudomonadota; class Betaproteobacteria; order Burkholderiales; family Burkholderiaceae; genus Paraburkholderia; species Paraburkholderia sp. CI3. Next base: position 2,667,542 of record NZ_JBNDMI010000004.1, on the reverse strand, counting down.
GGCCCGTTCAGATTCCACTATCCGGCGCAGACGCCGCTCGAGGCGGACTTCGGCATGGGCGGAGGCCAGTCATGATCAGTACGATCGGGCGCTCGGTCATCACCGGGCTCGGCACCGCCGGCTACGCGACGCGCTTCTTCCTGCGGCTCGTGCTCGAATTTTTCCCGCTGCTGCGCCGCCCGCGTCTTGTCACGAAGCAGATCCACTTCGTCGGTAATTATTCGCTCGTGATCATCGCGGTGTCGGGGCTGTTCGTCGGCTTCGTGCTCGGGCTGCAGGGCTATTACACGCTGAACCGTTATGGCTCCGAGCAGGCGCTCGGGTTGCTGGTCGCGCTGTCGCTCGTGCGCGAGCTCGGGCCGGTCGTGACCGCGCTGCTGTTCGCCGGGCGCGCGGGCACGTCGCTGACCGCCGAAATCGGCCTGATGAAGGCGGGCGAGCAGCTCACCGCGATGGAAATGATGGCCGTCGATCCGGTCAAGGTCGTGATCGCGCCGCGCCTGTGGGCCGGCATCGTGTCGATGCCGATCCTCGCCGCGATCTTCAGCGCGGTCGGCGTTCTGGGCGGTTACGTGGTGGGCGTGCTGCTGATCGGCGTCGATGCCGGCGCGTTCTGGTCGCAGATGCAAAGCGGCGTCGACGTGTGGCGCGATGTCGGCGCCGGGGTCGTCAAGAGTGTGGTGTTCGGCCTCGCGGTGACCTTCGTCGCGCTGTTTCAGGGCTACGAGGCGAAGCCGACGCCGGAAGGCGTGTCGCGCGCGACGACCCGCACGGTCGTGTACGCGTCGCTCGCGGTGCTCGGGCTCGATTTCCTGCTGACCGCACTAATGTTCAGCTAAGACCGCGCAGCATGCCGGCTGCCGGCGGTGCATGATGCGCCGCGCACGGCGGGAGGTGGCGGCGGCGCGGCGGATTCACTTTGGGATGACGATGAAAAAGAATGTTCTCGACTTCTGGGTCGGCCTGTTCGTGGTGCTGGGTTTCGTGGCGTTGCTGTTTCTTGCGCTGAAGGCCGGCAATATGAGCTCGTTGTCGTTCCAGGCAACCTACCCGGTCAAGCTGAAGTTCGACAACATCGGCGGGCTGAAGCCACGCGCGCCGGTGAAGAGCGCCGGCGTGACGGTCGGCCGGGTCGCGTCGATCGGCTTCGACAGCAACACCTACCAGGCGCTCGTCACGATCGATATCGACAAGCAATATCAGTTTCCGAGGGACACTTCGGCGAAGATCCTGACCTCGGGTCTGCTCGGCGAGCAGTACATCGGGCTCGAGCCGGGGGGCGACTCGGAAATGCTGAAGGCCGGCGATACGATCTCGATGACGCAATCGGCGATCGTGCTGGAAAACCTGATCGGCCAGTTCCTGTATAGCAAGGCCGCGGATTCCGGCGCGGCGAAGCCCGCCGCATCCGCCCCTGCACCGGCGCCGGGCGCGCCGGCCTCCGGCGCTGCCGGCCAGTAAGGCCAACAAGGAGAATTAGATGCAGACGACACTGCAGACCGCGCGCAGCGGCGCGCGCGTCCTACAGTTTGGCAAGGTCGCCGTGGCGGCTGCGCTGCTCGCCGGTTGCACGACCGTGCAGACGCCTACCAAGGGCGACCCGTTCGAAGGGCTGAACCGTACGATCTTCACCGTCAACGACAAGATTGACCAGTACGCGCTGAAGCCGGTTGCGCAGGGCTACGTTTGGGTCACGCCGCAGCCGGTTCGCGACAGCGTGACGAACTTTTTCTCGAACATCGGCGACGTCTATATCGCGGCGAACAACCTGCTGCAGCTGCGCATCGCCGACGGCGTGTCCGACATCATGCGGATCGTGATCAACACGTTGTTCGGCGTCGGCGGCCTGTTCGACGTCGCGACGCTCGCGAAGCTCCCGAAGCACGACAACGACCTCGGTCTGACGCTCGGCCACTACGGCGTGCCGGCGGGCCCCTATCTGGTGCTGCCGCTGTTCGGGCCGAGCACGGTGCGCGATGCGGTCGGCTCGCTCGGCAACTACTACGTGAACCCGCTCAGCTACGTCGACCCGCCGGGCCTGAGCTGGGCGCTGTATGGCCTGAACATCGTCAACACGCGCGCGAACCTGCTCGGAGCGAGCAACCTGCTGGAAGGCGCGGCGCTCGACAAATACTCGTTCGTGCGTAACGCGTATCTGCAGCGCCGGCAGTATCTGTTGTCGGATAACCGCCGGCGTCCGCAGGAACTGCCGAGCTACGAAGAGGAAGCGCCGCTGCCGAAGTACGACGAAGGCGAGACGGGCGCGGCAGGTGCGCCGGCCAAGCCGGCTCCCGCATCCGGCGCGGCCGTGGGCACGCCGCAAGGCGCGTCGGCACCGGAGGCCGCGTCGGGCGCCGAAACACCGCCTCTCGACCTGAAAGGCGGCCCGGAAACGCAAATTCCGGCCGGTCAGTTGGTGCCGCCCACGCGCTTCAACTTCCCGTCCTTCAGATTGCGTTGAACGTGCAGCCGTAACAGATCGATACGACTCTCGCAGTTTGCGCATGGATTGCCGTCGAACTCGCGTGATAAGGTCGGTTCAAACTGTTGCATTATTTTTGAGGCAAAGCTCGATATGAAAAAATTCTTCCTGATTCCGTTGTTTGCCGCGTTGTTTTCGTTCATCAGCGCGGGCGCATCGGCGCAAACCGTCGACACCAGCGCGCCCGACGCGCTGATCAAGACCGTCACCCAGCAGGTGATGGACGCGATTCGGGGCGACAAGTCGATCCAGCAGGGCGACATCAAGCGCATCACGGCGCTCGTCAACGAAAAGATCCTGCCGTACACCGATTTCCGCCGCACCACCCAGCTCGCGATGGGCCGCAACTGGCGCACCGCGACGCCCGAACAGCAGAACCAGGTGGTCGAGCAGTTCAAGATGCTGCTGATCCGCACGTACGCGGGCGCGCTCGCGCAGGTGCGCGACCAGCAGATCCAGTACAAGCCGTTCCGCATGAACCCGGACGACACCGACACGGTGGTGCGCTCGGTCGTGATGAACAACGGCCAGCCGATCGAACTCGACTACCGCCTGTACAAGACGGCGCAGGGCTGGCGCGTGTATGACATCAACGTGCTCGGCGCGTGGCTGATCCAGGCGTATCAGCAGCAGTTCAACGAGCAGATCCAGCAGAAGGGCGTGGACGGACTGATCCAGTTCCTCACGCAGCGCAATCAGCAACTCGCCGCGGGCAAGCAGTCGTGAGCGACGTGCTGAACCCGGTTGCGAACCGCTTCGACAGCGGCACGACGCTGACCCACGAGAGCGCGAAGGCCGCGCTCGCGGCGGGTCTGCAACGCATCGCGGCGGGTGCGGGCGGCGTCGATTGCGCGCCGCTCACGCAATTCGATTCGTCGGCGCTCGCCGTCCTGCTCGCGTGGGTGCGGGGCGCGGCGGCGCGCGGCGGCAAGTTCGAAATCGTCAATCTGCCGGCTGGGCTCGCCAGTCTCGCGCAGGCCTACGGCGTCGATACACTTCTCTCTTCTGGCGCCTCCAGCATGGTTGCGTCAGTGCGACATTGACGCTCCTCTAGCGTCGTCTCCCTCCTTCCGGCCAGGCCGGGGGTGTCAGTTTTTGCCCTATAATCAAACGTTTTTTTGGGGCGTCGAACTGGCCCCCTAATCGGCCCCGGTTCCCGTTTCTTCCAGCATTTGCGCGTCCCCAAGCTCCATTGGGGCTACTTCAGGCGCCGCGACGCACGCGGCCCATAGTCATGTCAGCCATAGAAATTCGTAACGTCAAGAAGCGCTACAAGGACTTGCAGGCGCTCAAGGGCGTCAGCCTCACGGTCGAAGAAGGCGAGTTCTTCGGACTGCTCGGTCCGAACGGCGCGGGCAAGACGACGCTCATCAGCATACTCGCGGGTCTCGCGCGCGCCGACGAAGGCAGCATCGCGGTGCGCGGTCACGACGTCGTCGACGATTTCCGCAACGCGCGCCGCGCGCTCGGCGTGGTGCCGCAGGAGCTCGTGTTCGATCCGTTCTTCACGGTGCGCGAAACCTTGCGCATCCAGTCCGGCTACTACGGGCTGCGCAACAACGACGCGTGGATCGACGAGATCATGGCCAATCTCGATCTCACCGAAAAGGCCGATGCCAACATGCGCGCGCTGTCGGGCGGCATGAAGCGCCGCGTGCTGGTCGCGCAGGCGCTCGTGCACCGCCCGCCGGTGATCGTGCTCGACGAGCCGACCGCGGGTGTCGACGTCGAGTTGCGCCAGACGCTGTGGAAGTTCATCTCGCGCCTGAATCGCGAAGGCCACACGATCGTGCTGACCACGCACTATCTGGAAGAAGCCGAATCGTTGTGCGACCGCATCGCGATGCTGCGCCGTGGCGAGGTCGTTGCGCTCGATCGCACCAGCACACTGCTGCAGCGTTTCGCCGGCATGCAACTGTTCGTTCGCTTCGCGCAGGGCGTGCTGCCCGCCGAGCTGCGTCCGCTCGAGGCGGAAAGCGGCGCCGGCAACGGCAATGGCCGCCAGCATCTGCTGCGCCTGACGAGCTACGACGAGGTCGAGCGCATCCTCGCGCAATGCCGCGCGGCCGGTTGTACATTCGAAGAAATCGAGGTCCGCAAGGCCGACCTCGAAGACGTATTCGTTCAGGTGATGAACGGTCCAGAAGTGATCGAGGGGCTTGCATGAGCGGGTACAGTGGATTTAGCACGCTGTTTTACAAAGAACTGCTGCGCTTCTGGAAGGTGTCGTTCCAGACCGTGCTCGCGCCGGTCATCACCGCGCTGCTTTACCTGACCATCTTCGGCCACGCGCTGCGCGGCCACGTGCAGGTCTATCCGGGCGTCGAATACACGAGCTTCCTGATTCCGGGCCTCGTGATGATGAGCGTGCTGCAGAACGCGTTCGCGAATAGTTCTTCGTCGCTGATTCAATCGAAGATCACCGGCAACCTCGTGTTCGTGCTGCTGCCGCCGCTGTCGCACCACGAGATGTTCGCGGCCTACGTGCTCGCGGCCGTGGCGCGCGGGCTGTGTGTCGGCTTCGGCGTGTTCATCGTGACGATCTGGTTCGTGCCGCTCGCCTTCACCGCGCCGCTCTACATCATCGTGTTCGCGATGTTCGGCTCGGCGATTCTCGGCACGCTGGGTCTGATCGCCGGCATTTGGGCCGAGAAGTTCGACCAGCTCGCCGCGTTCCAGAACTTTCTGATCATGCCGCTCACGTTCCTGTCGGGCGTGTTCTACTCGACGCATACGCTGCCGCCCGGATGGCGCGAAGTATCGCGGCTCAATCCGTTTTTCTACATGATCGACGGCTTTCGCTATGGTTTTTTCGGCGTGTCGGATATCGACCCGCTGGTGAGCCTCGCGATCGTCGCCGGTTTCTTCGTGGTGCTGGCCGCCGTGGCGATGCGTATGCTCGCTACCGGCTACAAGCTGCGCCACTGACGAGGAGCTTCTCTCATGTTGCCGACTCCCGAACAGGTCAAACAGTACATTGCAGCTGGACTCGCGTGCGAGCATCTCGAAGTCGAAGGCGACGGTCAGCATTTCTTTGCGACGATCGTCTCGCCGAACTTCGAAGGCAAGCGCCTGATCCAGCGTCACCAACTCGTGTATGCGGCGCTCGGCGACCGCATGCGCGAAGAAATCCACGCGCTCAGCATGAAGACGCTGACGCCCGCCGAATGGCAGAACGCGTAATCTGGAAATTTTGTGCGAATTACTCAGGAAGGGCGCGACACCGCTAGCGGCGCGCCGAACACAGACAAAGCAGGTCCGGACGCGAACCGGGCCGATCAGGAACCGACAGGCATGGATAAACTCATCATTGAAGGTGGCTACCCGCTCTCCGGTGAAGTTGTCGTCTCGGGTGCGAAAAACGCGGCATTGCCGATCCTGTGCGCGGGTCTGCTGAGCGCCGATCCGGTGCATCTGGAGAACGTGCCCGATCTGCAGGACGTGCGCACGATGCTCAAGCTGCTCGGCCAGATGGGCGTGCGTATCGAAGCCGGCGAAGGGCGCGTGGCGCTCGACGCGTCGAAGGTCGACAACCTCGTCGCGCCGTACGAAATGGTGAAGACGATGCGCGCGTCGATTCTCGTGCTCGGTCCGCTCGTCGCGCGCTTCGGTCATGCGCGCGTGTCGCTGCCGGGCGGCTGCGCGATCGGCGCGCGTCCGGTCGATCAGCACATCAAGGGTCTGCAGGCGATGGGCGCCGAGATCACGATCGAGCACGGCTTCATCGAAGCGCGCGCGAAGCGTCTGAAGGGCGCGCGCATCGTCACCGACATGATCACCGTGACCGGTACCGAGAACCTGCTGATGGCGGCGGTGCTCGCCGAAGGCGAGACGGTCATCGAGAACGCCGCGCGCGAACCCGAAGTGGTCGACCTCGCGCGTCTGCTCGTCGCGATGGGCGCGAAGATCGAAGGCATCGGCACCGACCGTCTGGTGATCCATGGCGTCGACAAGCTGCACGGTGCGAAGCACACGGTGATTCCGGACCGCATCGAAGCGGGCACTTTCCTGTGCGCGGTCGCGACGGCCGGCGGCGACGTCATGCTGCGCAAGATGCGTCCGCTGCTGCTCGAAGCCGTCACCGAAAAACTGCGCGAAGCGGGCGTCACGGTCGAGGAAGGCGACGACTGGATGCGCGTGTGCATGGACAAGCGCCCGAGCGCGGTCACGTTCCGCACCTCCGAATACCCGGCGTTTCCGACCGACATGCAGGCGCAGTTCATGGCGCTCAACACGATCGCGGACGGTACGTCGCAAGTCGTGGAGACGATCTTCGAAAACCGTTTCATGCACGTCCAGGAACTGAACCGTCTCGGCGCGAGCATCACGATCGACGGCAACACCGCGCTCGTAACCGGCGTCGAAAAACTGTCCGGCGCGAAGGTGATGGCCACCGATCTGCGCGCGTCCGCGAGTCTTGTGATCGCCGCGCTGCGCGCCGAGGGCGAGACACTGATCGACCGCATCTATCACCTCGATCGCGGCTACGACCGCATGGAAGCGAAGCTCAATGCGATCGGCGCGATGGTGCGCCGGGTTTCCGGGAGCGGGGCATGAGTTCGATGCCGCAGACGTCGTCGTCGCCGGCGGTCAGCGCGCCGCTCACGCTCGCGTTGTCGAAAGGGCGTATCTTCGAGGAAACGCTGCCGCTGCTCGCGGCGGCCGGCATCGGGGTAGCGGAAGATCCGGAGAGCTCGCGCAAGCTGATTCTGCCGACCACCGACCCGAACCTGCGCGTGATCGTCGTGCGCGCGACCGACGTGCCGACCTATGTCGAGTACGGCGCGGCCGACTTCGGCGTGGCCGGCAAGGACGTGCTGCTCGAGCATGGCGGCAGCGGCCTGTATCAGCCGGTGGATCTGGACATTGCGCGTTGCCGCATGTCGGTCGCGGTCGCGGCCGGTTTCGATTATGCGAACGCGGTGCGCCAGGGCGCGCGTCTGCGGGTCGCTACCAAGTATGTTGAAACCGCTCGTGAGCATTTTGCCGCCAAGGGCGTACACGTCGATCTGATCAAGCTGTACGGTTCGATGGAACTCGCTCCGCTGGTTGGTCTCGCCGACGCGATCGTCGACCTGGTCAGCTCGGGCAATACGCTGCGCGCGAACAATCTGGTCGAGGTGGAGGAGATCATGCAGATTTCGTCGCGTCTCGTCGTGAACCAGGCAGCGCTGAAGCTCAAACGCGCCGCGTTGCGGCCGATTCTCGACGCGTTTGCCAACGCTTCGTCGAAAACCGCCGCCCCGGCGGCCTGACGGACGATGGCAATGTGACGTTGCACTGATAGCGCGCCTTACCGAAACGGATACCTGTATGTCTACCAAGATTCGCAAACTCGATTCCATCGCTCGCGACTTCCACAAGTCGCTGCATGCGGTGCTCGCGTTCGAGGCGAGCGGAGACGAAGCCATCGAGCGCGCGGTCGCGCAGATTCTGAACGACGTGAAGGCGCGCGGCGACGAGGCGGTGCTCGAGTACACGAATCGCTTCGATCGCGTCGATGCGAAAAGCGTGGCCGAGCTCGAACTGCCGATGGCCGAACTCGAGGCGGCGCTCGAAAGTCTCGAGCCGAAGCGGCGCGCGTCGCTCGAAGCGGCGGCGGCACGCGTGCGCGGCTATCACGAGAAGCAGAAGATCGAGTGCGGCAGCCATAGCTGGCAGTACACCGAAGCGGACGGCACCGTGCTCGGCCAGAAGGTCACGCCGCTCGATCGCGCGGGGATCTACGTGCCGGGCGGCAAGGCCGCGTATCCGTCGTCGGTGCTGATGAACGCGATACCGGCGCGGGTGGCCGGCGTGCGCGAAATCGTGATGGTCGTGCCGACGCCGGAAGGCGTGAAGAATCCGCTCGTGCTCGCGGCGGCTCTGCTGGGTGGCGTCGATCGCGTGTTCACGATCGGCGGCGCGCAGGCGGTAGCTGCACTCGCGTACGGCACGCCGACCGTGCCCGCGGTCGACAAGATCTGCGGCCCCGGCAACGCGTACGTCGCGTCGGCGAAGCGTCGCGTGTTCGGCACGGTCGGCATCGACATGATCGCCGGGCCGTCGGAAATCCTCGTGTTGTGCGACGGCACGACCGACCCGCGCTGGGTCGCGATGGACCTGTTTTCGCAAGCCGAGCACGACGAGCTCGCGCAATCGATCCTGCTGTGCCCCGACGACGCGTTCATCGCGCGCGTGCAGGAAGCGATCGACGAACTGCTGCCCACCCTGCCGCGCCGCGAAGTGATCCGCACGTCGCTCGAAAACCGCGGCGCGCTGATCAAGGTGCGCGACATGGCCGAGGCCTGCGCGATCGCCAACGACATCGCGCCGGAGCACCTTGAAATTTCGGCGCTGGAGCCGCATCAGTGGGCGCAGCAGATCCGTCACGCAGGCGCGATCTTCCTTGGCCGTTACACGAGCGAGAGCCTCGGCGACTACTGCGCGGGCCCGAATCATGTGCTGCCGACGTCGCGTACCGCACGGTTTTCGTCGCCGCTCGGCGTCTATGATTTCTTCAAGCGTTCGAGCCTGATCGAGGTCAGCGCGGAAGGTGCGCAGACGCTCGGCGAGATTGCCGCGGAACTGGCATACGGCGAAGGTCTGCAAGCGCACGCACGCAGCGCCGAATACCGGATGCGGCAGAACAACAACGAACGCGGCTGAGGCGGAGCGCTGATCGCGCTGGCGCGCGGCGGAGCTCAAGCAGGTGTAAGCGGGAGCAGGAGAAGCGGCGAGGGCGGCAACCGCCGCCGCATCGACCGGCTTCCATGTTTTCCGGCTTCCACCCGCTCGAGCGACGGCACGAGCCCACCCGCCCCGTTCAATAACGACGACAGAGACCAACCCGAGCGCCCCACGCCGACGACGCCGACCCGGCGTCTTTAGCACGGCCCGGCCCCCGAACCTATGACGACACCTCAAGACATCATCCGCAGCGACGTGCTCGCAATGACGAGCTATCCGGTTCCCGACGCCACCGGCTTCATCAAGCTCGACGCGATGGAAAACCCGTTTCCGCTGCCGCCGGAACTTGCCGCGCATCTCGGCGAGCGTCTGGCCGGCGTCGCGTTGAACCGTTATCCGGCGCCGCGCCCCGAGCAGTTGATCGAGCGCATTCGTCACGTGATGGGCGTGCCGGCGGGGTGCGACGTGCTGCTCGGCAATGGCTCGGATGAAATCATCAGCATCATGTCGGTCGCGTGCGCGAAGCCGGGCGCGAAGGTGCTCGCGCCGGTGCCGGGCTTCGTCATGTATCAGATGTCGGCGAGGCTGGCGAATCTCGAATTCGTCGGCGTGCCGCTCAAAGCCGACTTCACGCTCGATACCGACGCGATGCTCGCGGCGATCGCCGAGCATGAACCGGCGATCATCTATCTCGCGTATCCGAACAACCCGACCGGCACGCTGTTCGATGACGCCGAAATCGAGCGCATCATCGCCGCGGCGGGCAGGAGCCTCGTCGTGATCGACGAGGCGTATCAGCCGTTCGCGCAGAAGAGCTGGCTGCCGCGCGCCGACCAGTTCGACAACGTCGTCGTGATGCGCACGGTGTCGAAGCTGGGCCTCGCCGGCATTCGCCTCGGTTACCTGGTCGGCAAGCCCGCGTGGCTGACCGAGTTCGACAAGGTCCGCCCGCCGTACAACACCAACGTGCTGACGCAGGCCGCCGCTGATTTCCTGCTCGACCACATCGGCGTGCTCGATGCGCAGGCCGCGCAATTGCGCGACGAACGCGAGAAACTCGCGCAGGCGGTGGCCGCGCTGCCGGGCGCCGAAGTGTTCACTAGCGCGGGCAACTTCCTGCTCGTGCGGGTGCCCGATGCGTCGGTATTGTTCGAAACCCTGCTAACGGCGCGGATTCTGATCAAAAACGTGAGTAAAATGCATCCATTGCTGGCCAATTGCGTGCGTTTGACCGTCGGTTCGCCGAACGAGAACGCCCAGTTGCTCGCCGGCCTGAAACTCGTGTTGCGGTAACCCGCCGCATCGAGCGGCGGCACTGAGCCGCTGCGTTGAACGGCTGCACTGAGCAGCCCGCCAGTTTGTCCATCCCACATTACTAGCGCTTTTAAGCCAGATTCGAGGAATTGCCATGCGCCTTGCGGAAGTCGTTCGCAACACCAGCGAAACGCAGATCCGTGCGAAGATCAACCTGGACGGCACCGGCCAGCAGAAGCTGGCCACCGGTGTGCCGTTCCTGGACCACATGCTCGACCAGATCGCCCGCCACGGGTTGTTCGACCTCGAGATCGAAGCGCATGGCGACCTGCATATCGACGATCATCATACGGTCGAAGACACCGGCATCACGCTCGGCCAGGCCGTCGCGAAGGCGATCGGCGATCGCAAGGGCATCCGCCGCTACGGCCATTCCTACGTGCCGCTCGACGAAGCGCTGTCGCGCGTCGTGATCGATTTTTCCGGCCGTCCGGGCCTCGAATTTCACGTGCCGTTCACGCGCGCGCGCATCGGCACGTTCGACGTCGACCTGTCGATCGAATTCTTCCGCGGTTTCGTGAACCATGCCGGCGTGACGCTGCACATCGACAACCTGCGTGGCATCAACGCGCACCATCAGATCGAAACGGTGTTCAAGGCATTCGGGCGTGCGCTGCGCATGGCCGTCGAACTCGACGAGCGCGCGGCCGGACAGATTCCGTCGACCAAGGGCAGCCTCTAACGTAACGGCCGTAGCAGGCTTTAACACGGGTTTCACCGCCTCCAACGTCTTCAGGCCACTCACCTTCAAGCGATTCATCGGGCAGGACCGCATTTGCCGGCACGTCGTTTGACGCCGCGCGGCGGCATCGATGGATCGAGGGAAGAGCGGCCAAACTTGAAATGAAAACTTCGATAGCGATTGTGGATTACGGAATGGGCAACCTGCGCTCGGTTGCCCAGGCACTGCGTAAAGCGGCGCCGGAAGCGGACGTGGCGATCGTCGATCGTCCGGAAGCGATCCGCTCGGCCGACCGCGTGGTGCTGCCGGGCCAGGGTGCGATGCCCGACTGCATGCGCAGTCTCGGCGCGTCCGGTTTGCAGGAAGCGGTCGTCGAGGCGTCGCGCAGCAAGCCGCTGATGGGCGTGTGCGTCGGCGAGCAGATGCTGTTCGACTGGAGCGCCGAGGGCGACACGCCGGGTCTGGGTCTGTTGCCCGGCAAGGCGGTGCGCTTCGAGCTCGAAGGCCAGGTGCAGGACGACGGCTCGCGCTTCAAGGTCCCGCAGATGGGCTGGAACCGCGTGCGTCAGGCGCAGCCGCATCCGCTGTGGGACGGTGTCGCCGACAACGCGTTCTTCTACTTCGTGCACAGCTACTACGTGGTTCCGAACAACCCGGCGCATACGTCGGGCGAAACGGTCTACGGCGTGCCCTTTACCTCGGCGGTAGCGCGGGATAACATCTTTGCCACCCAATTCCACCCTGAAAAGAGCGCCGAGGCGGGTTTGCGCGTGTATCGCAACTTCGTGCACTGGAACCCGTGAACGCCTTTTTTCATCCCGTTGCCGCGCGCGCGTCGCGCGGTGCCGCGGTCCCGCATCCGACCGGCGCCCCACTGGAGCGCCGAACGAGTTGTACTAAACTAGCGAGACGGTATTGCGGCGGGCTGACTCGCCAGCCGCTGCCGCCGACCTTCAATCCACTCCCAGATAACACCCGATTGCTATGCTGCTGATTCCCGCCATCGACCTGAAAGACGGTCAGTGTGTACGCCTCAAACAGGGCGATATGGACCAGGCGACGATTTTCTCCGAGGAACCGGCGGCAATGGCCCGACATTGGGTCGACCGCGGCGCGCGTCGTCTGCATCTCGTCGATCTGAATGGCGCGTTCGCCGGCAAGCCGAAGAACGGCGATGCAATCCGGGCGATCATCGATGAAGTGGGCGGCGCGATTCCGGTTCAGCTGGGCGGTGGCATCCGCGACCTGAACACGATCGAGCGCTATCTGGACGACGGTTTGTCGTACGTGATCATCGGCACGGCCGCGGTGAAGAACCCCGGCTTTCTGCAGGACGCGTGCACCGCGTTCGGCGGTCACATCATCGTCGGCCTCGACGCGAAAGACGGCAAGGTCGCCACCGACGGCTGGAGCAAGCTGACCGGTCACGAAGTGGCCGACCTCGCGCGCAAGTTCGAGGACTACGGCTGCGAGTCGATCATCTACACCGACATCGGCCGTGACGGCATGCTGCAAGGCATCAACATCGAAGCGACGGTGCGCCTTGCGCGCGCGGTCAAGATTCCGGTGATCGCGAGCGGCGGTCTGTCAAACCTCGCGGACATCGAATCGCTGTGCGAAGTCGAAGGCGAGGGCATCGAGGGCGTAATCTGCGGCCGCGCGATCTATTCGGGCGACCTCGACTTCGCGGCCGCGCAGACGCTCGCGGACAAGCTGCGCGAAGCGGACGACGCTTAAGCACGGCGTCGGCTGCGCGTGCTGGGCAAGGTTGTGCGGGCCGCCGGCGTTGCGCTCGTGTCGACTTGCGGCGCTCGTTCGAACGATGGCTTGCCTGTAACGCGCGTCGCACGATTAAGCGCCCGGAACCTCGCCAGCTTCCGGCCGGCACCTCACTCGCGGCGCGACGCAACCGCTCGCGCCGGCACCGTGCCGCTTGCCCGCAAGCGAGCGGCCTCATCAGCGATATTGGCAGAATTGCACGATCATGGCTCTAGCTAAACGCATCATCCCCTGTCTCGACGTCACCGCGGGCCGCGTGGTCAAGGGCGTCAACTTCGTCGAACTGCGCGACGCGGGCGACCCGGTCGAAATCGCGCGCCGTTACGACGATCAGGGCGCCGACGAACTGACGTTCCTCGACATCACCGCGACCTCGGATCAGCGCGACCTGATTCTGCCGATCATCGAGGCGGTCGCTTCGCAGGTGTTCATTCCGCTGACGGTCGGCGGCGGCGTGCGCGCGGTCGAAGACGTGCGGCGCCTGCTGAACGCGGGCGCCGACAAGATCAGCATGAACTCGTCGGCGGTAGCGAATCCGCAACTCGTGAAGGACGCGACCGACAAATACGGCTCGCAGTGCATCGTCGTCGCGATCGATGCGAAGCGCGTGTCGGCCGACGGCGAAACGCCGCGCTGGGAAGTGTTCACGCACGGCGGCCGCAAGGCCACCGGTCTCGATGCGGTCGAATGGGCGCGCAAGATGGCCGAGTTGGGCGCGGGCGAAATCCTGCTGACCAGCATGGATCGCGACGGCACCAGGAGCGGCTTCGACCTCGCGCTGACTCGCGCGGTGTCGGACGCGGTGCCGGTGCCGGTGATCGCCTCGGGCGGCGTCGGCAATCTGCAGCATCTCGCCGATGGCATCAAGAGCGGTCACGCGGACGCGGTGCTCGCCGCGAGCATCTTCCACTATGGCGAACACACGGTCGGCGAGGCCAAGCGCTTCATGGCCGATCAGGGCATTTCGGTGAGGTTGTGACGTGACGAATCCTTCGGCGGTGAACTGGCTCGACAAGGTCAAGTGGGATGCGAACGGCCTCGTGCCGGTGATTGCGCAGGAAGCGTCGACGAACGACGTGCTGATGTTCGCGTGGATGAACCGCGAGGCCCTCGCGAAGACCGTCGAGACCGGCCGCGCGGTGTATTTCTCGCGCTCGCGCCAGCGCCTGTGGTTCAAGGGTGAGGAGTCGGGCCACGTGCAGCATGTGCATGAAGTGCGACTCGATTGCGACGAAGACGTCGTGCTGCTGAAAGTCGAGCAGGTATCGGGCATCGCGTGCCATACCGGCCGCCACTCGTGCTTTTTCCAGAAATTCGAAGGCTCGGTGGACGATGGCGACTGGCAGGCCGTCGATCCCGTGCTGAAAGACCCCGAACACATCTACAAATGACGCAATCCACGCAAAACCCGTCGCCCGCCACGGCTTCCACGCTCGACACGCTGCTGCGCCTCGCGGCGGTGATCGACAGCCGCAAGGGCGGCGATCCGGACATCTCGTATGTATCGCGCCTGTTCCACAAGGGCGACGACGCGGTGCTGAAAAAGATCGGCGAAGAAGCCACCGAAGTCGTGCTGGCCGCAAAGGACGTGCGCCAGGGCGGCGCACCGAAGGCGCTGGTCGGCGAGGTTGCGGACCTGTGGTTCCACTGCCTCGTGATGCTGTCGCATTTCGATCTGAGCCCCGCCGACGTGATCGCCGAACTCGAGCGTCGCGAAGGCCTGTCGGGCATCGAGGAAAAGGCGCTGCGCAAGAGCCGCGAGCGCGAGGAAAACGGCGACTGAGCAGCCGGAGCGGAAATCTGGCGTTTCCGCTTGAAGTCGCGCGCGCCGGCGCCAATATAGCGGTAACCGCACCTCCGGGAGGACGCAAGCATGGAACAGCCGCAAGGAAGCTATCCGCCGCCGGTCTACCGCCACGCGATGGAGCCTGAGCGCGAGCGCAGCCTGCGCACGCTCACGCACGTGCTGTACGCGCTGTATGCGGTCCATTGGCTGACCGGCGGGCTCACCATTCTGGTCGCGATCATCATCAACTACGTCAAACGGTCGGACGTGGCCGGCACGCCGTACGAAGCGCACTTCGAATGGCAGATCCGCACGTTCTGGCTGGGCCTCGTCGGTTACGCGATCGGCGCGTTGCTGCTGCTCGTCGTGATCGGCATTCCGGTGCTGTGGGCAGTCAGCATATGGATGTTGTACCGTATTATCAAAGGCTGGCTGTATCTGTACGATAACAAGCCGTTCGCGAATCCGGCCAGTTGGGTCTGAACGCTAGCCGGTCCGTATGGGCGGGCCGGCTTTCGGATCGAACCTCGGCGCGGGCGGCTTCGCTCGCCCAAGTCTTACCGCGTCAGGAATACGATGAGTCACGATCCGAACTGCCTTTTCTGCAAGATTGCCGCTGGCGAAATCCCGTCGACCAGGGTCCACGAAGACGACGAGTTCGTCGCCTTCCGCGACATCCGTCCGGCGGCCGAAACGCATGTGCTGGTGATTCCTCGCAAGCACATTGCAACGCTGTCGAACTGCACGGAAAGCGACGCGCCTCTGCTTGGTAGAATGCTTGTCCTGGCCGCGCGACTGGCCGAACAATTGGGGGTCGCCTATAACGGCGGCGAAACGGGCTTTCGCACGGTAATCAATACCGGTCCGGGCGGTGGTCAGGAGGTGTATCACCTGCACGCGCACATTCTCGCGGGACCGCGTCCCTGGCAACGCATGGGCTGAGCGCCGGTTCACGCGTCAGGCGCGCTGCGTGGCAAGTGCGCACCGCCGCGAGTTTTGGTCGAGGACAATAGCGCCGCCGTTGTTTTTACCGCTGTGTAATAACGTCGACGCGATCGTGTGGCCACAATGACAGGCGAAGACGGCCGCATTGCGAGCGAGGCGGTGCAGCCTGAGGTAACGTAGAGATATATCGAGACGAAGCGCACGCGCTTCAGGTTATGCAAATTGGCCGCATCAAGATGCGGCGCCGGGGTTAAGGAGAGTAGTCATGGGTTCGTTGAGTATTTGGCATTGGTTGATCGTTCTGTTGATCGTCGCGCTCGTGTTCGGCACGAAGAAGCTACGCAACATCGGCAGCGATCTGGGCGGCGCCGTGAAGGGCTTCAAGGAAGGCGTGAAGGAAGCCGATTCGTCGTCGGCCGACGCGCAACAGCAGCAGCGCGAGCTGCCGCGCAACGGCGCGGTGGACGTCGAAGCGAAGGAAAAGACGCAGCAATCGAGCGATTACCGCTAAGCCGCGGCCTTCGCGCCGTTCCCGCGTTTCTGACGGACATTCCATTTCATGCTGGACCTCGGTCTAACCAAGATGGCGCTGATCGGCGTCGTCGCGCTGGTCGTCCTCGGGCCTGAGCGCCTGCCGCGTGTCGCTCGCACGGCCGGCGCGCTGTTCGGCCGCGCACAGCGGTACATCAACGACGTTAAGGCCGAAGTCACGCGCGAAATCGAGCTCGACGAATTGCGGCGCATGAAGACCGAGTTCGAGAAGGCCGCGAGCAATGTCCAAACGGCGGTTCAGGACAATGTGCGCAAGCACGAGAATGAACTGAACGAAGCATGGAATAGCGGTACGTCGGTGTCGCCGAGCATCGCCGGCGGCGCGCTCGAAGACGCCGGCAGCGGGGCCAGCGGCAGCGCGGGTGCCTCCTCGTGGCCCGTCAGTACGCCGGCCGCCGCGCCCAAACGCAAGACCTGGCGCGTCCAGCAGAGCGCCACGCCCACCTGGTACAAGCGAGCGAGCCTGCGGCGCACGCGCGTGCAGTCGGGCGCCGCGCGCGTTGCGCGGCACACACCTGCCAACCTGCGTCGTCCGACGCGGTTTTTCTGATGTTCAGATCGACAATCCCCAACCGAGGGCCGGTGTGAGCGACCCCCAGCAATCCCAGAACGAAGGCACTGAAGAGACCTTCATTTCCCACCTCGTCGAACTGCGTGACCGCATCATCCGTGCGGGGCTCGCCGTCGTCGTCGTGTTCATCGGGCTCGTGTACTGGGCGCCGGACATCTTCAAACTGCTCGCCCGTCCGCTGATGATGAATCTGCCGAAGGACGGCAAGATGATCGTCACCGACGTCACCGGCTCGTTCTTCGTGCCGATGAAGGTGACGATGCTGGTCGCCTTCGTGATCGCGCTGCCGGTCGTGCTGTACCAGATCTGGGCGTTCGTCGCGCCTGGGCTCTATCAGCACGAGAAGAAGCTCGTCGCGCCGCTCGTCGCGAGCAGCTACACGCTGTTCCTGTGCGGCATGGCGTTCGCGTACTTCGTCGTGTTTCCGACCATCTTCCGCGTGATGGCGCACTACAATGCGCCGCTTGGCGCGGAGATGACAACCGATATCAACAATTACCTGAGCTTCGTGCTGACGATGTTCATCGCGTTCGGCGTCACGTTCGAGGTACCGATCGTCGTCGTGCTGCTGGTGCGGATGAACGTGGTGACGCTGAGGAAGCTGAAGGAGATCCGGCCGTATGTGATCGTCGGCGCGTTCGTGGTGTCGGCCGTCGTAACGCCGCCGGACGTGTTTTCGCAGCTGATCCTCGCGGTTCCGCTGATTCTGCTGTACGAAGCTGGCATCGTCGCGGCGCGGTTGATCGTCGGCAAGCAGCCGGTGGTCGTGGAGGATGCGAGTCCGCCGCCGTCCAGTTGAGGTGCCGCGAGTCAGTGCCGGGTGTCAAATGAAAAAGGGCAGTTCATTGCGGACTGCCCTTATTCATTGCGTGGAATCGCGGCATTACTTCAACCGCCTTCGTCATCCGGCTGATCGCCGCCGTTATCGTCTTGCGCCTGTTTCGGCGGCGGCGGGCGTTTGCCGATCTTCACGTCGAGATCGATCTGATGACCTTTGCGCACCAGATGCACTTTCGCCGCCGTACCGGGCTTGATCTGCGCGATCACGTTCAACAGACGCGTGGTATCGGTGATCACCTGGCCATTTACGCTCGTCAGGATGTCGCCGGGCTTGATGCCCGCGCGGTCGGCCGGGCCGCTTTTCAGCACGCCCGCGACAATCGCGCCCGACTTCTGATCGAGCCCGAACGACTCCGCGATTTCCGGCGTGACGTCCTGCGGTTCGACGCCGATCCAGCCGCGCGTGACCGTGCCGGTCGTAATGATGCTCTCGAGCACGCTGCGCGCGGTCGACACCGGAATCGCGAAGCCGATGCCGAGCGAGCCGCCCGAGCGCGAGTAGATTGCGGTGTTGATGCCGAGCAGGTTGCCGTTCACGTCGACGAGCGCACCGCCCGAATTGCCGGGGTTGATCGGGGCGTCGGTCTGGATGAAGTTTTCGAACGTATTGATGCCGAGATGGTTGCGGCCGAGCGCGCTGACGATGCCCATCGTTACGGTCTGCCCGACGCCGAACGGATTGCCGATCGCGAGCACGACGTCGCCGACGCGGGTCTGGTCCATCCGGCCGAGCGTGATGGTGGGCAGATTGGTCATATTGACCTTTAGCACGGCCAGATCGGTTTCGGGGTCGATGCCGATGACCTTCGCGCTGGCGGTGCGGCCATCGGCGAGCGCGATTTCGATCTGATCGGCGCCGTCGACGACGTGCTGGTTCGTTAGAATGTAACCTTCCGAACTCACTATCACACCTGAGCCGAGATTCGAGGCAGGCTGCTCCTGCTGCTTGCGATTGTTCCTGTCGCCGAAGAAGTAGCGGAACAGCGGGTCTTTGGCGCGCGGGTCGGGAGGCAGCGAGCCATCCTTGCTGGAGAACACGTTGACGACCGCGGGCATGGCCTTTTGCGCCGCTTCGGCATAGGACGTTTCGGCATGGCCAGTGCCGATGCCCGGCGCCACTTCCCGTAGCGCGACGATCGGTTCGGCGAGTTGTCTGCCGAATTGTCCTTGACGCTGCAGCCACTGCGGTTTGAGGGTCGCAATGATGAACATCAGCGCCAACAGCACCGTCACCGCTTGGGCAAATAACAGCCAGAAGCGTCTAAGCATCTGAAGACTAGAGGTCTATATGGATCGGATTGAACTTGAATTGTACTTGAACAATCTCCTTGAAACCGCGCGCTTCAAGGACTATTGCCCGAACGGATTGCAGGTCGAAGGACGCCGCCGGATCAACAAGCTCGCGACCGGCGTTACCGCATCGGTGGCCTTCCTGGAGGCCGCGCTCGACTGGGGCGCGGACGCCGTGCTGGTCCATCACGGCTACTTCTGGCGCAACGAGGCACCGCAGATCACCGGCCGCAAACATGCTCGTTTGAAGCTGCTGCTCGCCAACGACCTGAACCTGTTCGCCTACCATCTGCCGCTCGACGATCATCCCGAGTTCGGCAACAACGCGCAGATCGGCGAGAAGATGGGCTGGATCAGCGACGCGCGTTTCGGCGACAACGATCTCGGCTGGCTCGCCACGCTGCCGATGCCGATCACGCTGTCGCACCTCACCGCGGAGATCGCGCAGACACTGGGCCGCACGCCGCTCGTGTTCGGCGATCCGGATATGGAGCTGCGCCGCGTCGGCTGGTGCACGGGCGCCGCGCAAGGCATGTTCGACGCGGCGATCAACGCGGGTGTCGACGTCTACGTGACCGGCGAGGTATCGGAGTCGGTGATGCATACGGCGGCGGAAAGCGGCGTCGCGTTTCTGGCAGCTGGCCACCACGCGACCGAGCGCTTCGGCGTGCAGGCGGTGGGCAAGCATCTGTCCGAATCGTTCGATATCGAACATCTGTTTATCGATATCCCCAATCCCGTTTGAATTGCGAATTGCATTAACGAAGAACAAAGCAGGAATACCGCAGAAGGCACTTAAAAGGAGGTGCGAAAAAGTTTGCGATCGGTACGGACAAACCCTGAGTTATCAAGGGCTTCGCACGGTTTTTGGCAATCGGCCCTTGTAAATGGCGACTCCATTCGAGCAAACTAGCGGCGGTAGAAGCGACGTGAAGGAAAAATCCAACTCAGAAGTGGGGCGTGTGATGCGAGACAAAGAAGAGGAACGCGTCGATGGCAGCCGCCGTAACTGGCTGGTAGCGACGACCGTAGCAGGCGGCATAGGAGGTGTTGCCGTTGTCGTACCCTTTGTTAGTTCCTTTGCACCATCCGAAAAGGCCAAGGCCGCAGGTGCCCCGGTCGAAGTCGATATCAGTGGTCTGAAGCCCGGCGACATGATGACGGTCGCCTGGCGTGGCAAGCCGGTGTGGATCATCAACCGCACGGACCGCATGCTCGCCGATGTTCAAAAAGCCGACAGCCAGGTAGCGGACCCCCACTCGCTGAATCCGTTTTCGATGCCGCTGCCGGACTACTGCAACAACGAATTCCGTTCACGCGCCGAGAACAAGCATTTGCTGGTTGCCGTCGCCGTTTGCACGCATCTGGGCTGCACGCCGACGCCGCGCTTCCAGGAAGGCCCGCAGCCGAATCTCCCCGACGACTGGCCCGGCGGTTTCCTGTGCCCGTGCCACGGCTCGACCTACGACATGGCCGGCCGCGTCTTCAAGAACAAACCCGCTCCGCAGAACCTCGACATCCCGCGCTTCATGTTCACGTCGGCGACGGCCCTTGTGATCGGGAAGGACGAAAAAGGAGAAGCGTAATGGCGAGCGAACACGAAGTAGAGACGACCGGGCTGGCTGGATGGATCGACCAGCGCTTCCCGATGACTGCCACGTGGAAGAAGCACGTTTCCGAGTACTACGCGCCGAAGAACTTCAACTTCTGGTACTTCTTCGGTTCGCTTGCGTTGCTGGTGCTGGTCAACCAGATCGTCACCGGCATTTTCCTGACGATGAACTACAAGCCCGACGCGACGCTCGCGTTCTCGTCGGTCGAGTACATCATGCGCGAGGTGCCGTGGGGCTGGCTGATCCGCTACATGCACTCGACGGGTGCGTCGATGTTTTTCGTCGTCGTGTATCTGCACATGTTTCGCGGGCTCCTGTACGGCTCGTACCGCAAGCCGCGCGAGCTCGTGTGGATTTTCGGCTGCCTGATTTTCCTGAGCCTGATGGCCGAGGCGTTCTTCGGCTACCTGCTGCCGTGGGGGCAGATGTCGTTCTGGGGCGCGCAGGTGATCGTGAACCTGTTCTCGGCGATTCCGTTCATCGGACCGGATCTGTCGCTGTGGATTCGCGGCGACTACGTGGTCTCCGACGTCACGCTGAACCGCTTCTTCGCGTTTCACGTGATCGCGATTCCGCTGGTGCTGATCGGCCTCGTGATCGCGCACCTCGTCGCGCTGCACGAAGTCGGCTCGAACAACCCGGACGGCATTGAGATCAAGGCCAAGAAGGGCCCGGATGGCGTGCCGCTCGACGGCATTCCGTTCCACCCGTACTACTCGGTGCACGACTTCATGGGCGTGGCGATCTTCCTGTTGATCTTCGCCGCGATCATCTTCTTCGCGCCGGAAATGGGTGGGTACTTCCTGGAAGCCAACAACTTCATCCCCGCGAATCCGCTGCAGACGCCGCCGGAAATTGCGCCTGTGTGGTACTTCACCGCCTTTTATGCGATGCTGCGCGCCACTACCGATCCATTCAAGATCGTGCTGATGATCGTCATCGCGCTACTCGGATTGCTGGCGCTCGTGCGCGCGCGCGGCAAGTGGAAGCTCGGCCTGCCGGTGCTTGCGGTGCTGGTGATCGTCGCGATGGTGTTCACCGAATCGAAGTTCTGGGGCGTCGTGGTGATGGGCAGTGCGGTGATTTCGCTGTTCTTCCTGCCGTGGCTCGACCGGTCGCCGGTCAGGTCCATTCGCTACCGGCCGTTCTTCCACAAGGTTTTCTTCGGGATCTTCGTGATCGCGTTCCTGACGCTTGGCTTCCTCGGCACGCGACCGCCATCGCCGGCCGCGACGCTGATCGCCCAGATCTGCGCGCTGATCTACTTCGCGTTTTTCCTCGGCATGCCCTTCTGGACCCGGCTTGGCAAGTTCAAGCAGCCGCCCGAGCGGGTGCGGTTCAAGCCTCACTAATCGCGAGCCAGGAGCACATGAAGATGAAAAAACTGCTTTCGATGTGCGCGCTGGTCGGCGCGACCATGCTTGCGCTGTTGGCCGCTCCGGTTCACGCGGACGAGAATTTCCCGCTCGAACGCGCGCCGGACAACACGAACAATTTCGCTTCTTTGCAGCGCGGCGCGCAATTGTTTGTAAACTACTGCCTGAATTGCCACAGCGCGAACCTGATGCGCTACAACCGCCTGACCGATCTCGGCATCACGCCGAACGAAATCCAGGCGAACCTGCTGTTCACCACCGACAAGGTGGGCAACACGATGACCGTGGCGATGCGCCCGGAGGACGCGAAAGCGTGGTTTGGGGCGACGCCGCCGGATCTGTCGGTGGAGGCGCGGGCGCGCGGCACGGACTGGCTTTACACGTATCTGCGGAGTTTTTATCGCGACGATACGCGGCCGACCGGCTGGAACAATCTGGTGTACCAAAACGTGAGCATGCCTCACGTGCTGTGGCAGCTTCAGGGGCAGCGTGCGGCGAAATTCGGCGACGAAACCGACGAAAAAACCGGCGAAAAAGTACACAAATTCCTCGGCTTCCAGCAACTGACTCCGGGGACGATGTCGCCGGTAGATTATGATTCTGCTGTGGCCGACCTCGTGTCGTACCTGTCATGGATGTCCGAACCGACGCAGCAAACCCGCAAGCAACTTGGCGTGTGGGTGCTGTTGTTCCTCGGTATCCTGAGCTTTTTCGCCTGGCGACTGAACGCCGCGTACTGGAAACATATCAAATAATCACGCCGCTACATGGCGTGGGGCCGGCGCCAGGAAAGACCTGCTGAACGGTTTTTCCGCGCGCTGGCCCTTCAGCTTTTTGAGGAAACGTAAACATGATGGTTCTGTATTCCGGCACTACTTGCCCGTTCTCCCAGCGTTGCCGGCTGGTGTTGTTCGAAAAGGGCATGGACTTCGAGATCCGCGACGTCGACCTGTTCAACAAGCCGGAAGACATCGCCGTGATGAATCCGTATGGTCAGGTGCCGATTCTCGTCGAACGGGACCTGATTCTGTACGAATCGAACATCATCAACGAGTACATCGACGAGCGCTTCCCGCACCCGCAGCTGATGCCGGCCGATCCGGTCCAGCGCGCGCGTGCCCGCCTGTTCCTGCTCAACTTCGAGAAAGAGCTGTTCGTCCACGTCGGCACGCTCGAAAACGAGAAGGGCAAGGCAGCGGAGAAGAATCACGAGAAGGCGCGCCTCGCGATCCGCGATCGCCTGACGCAGCTCGCGCCGATCTTCCTGAAGAACAAGTACATGCTCGGCGAAGAGTTCTCGATGCTCGACGTCGCGATCGCTCCGCTGCTCTGGCGCCTTGACCACTACGGTATCGAGCTGTCGAAGAACGCCGCGCCGCTGATGAAGTACGCCGAGCGCATTTTCAGCCGCCCGGCTTATATCGAAGCGCTGACGCCGTCGGAAAAGGTGATGCGTCGTTGAGTTTGGCTTTGGAGCGCGGACGTCGCATCGCTTCGATGCGCGCCCGCGCCCGCAAGAGGACTGTTGATGCAAGAGATTTCCACGAAACCTTATCTGTTGCGCGCGCTCTACGAGTGGTGCACGGATAACGGCTACACACCGCATATTGCGGTCCGCGTCGACAATCAGACGCGCGTGCCACGTCAGTTCGTGCGCGACAACGAGATCGTGTTGAACATCAGCTTCGAGGCGACCAGCCAGCTGCAGATGGGCAACGAGTGGATCGAGTTCAACGCGCGCTTCTCCGGCAAGTCTCACAAGATCGAAGTGCCGGTCGCCAATATTCTTGCGATCTACGCGCGCGAGAACGGCCAGGGTATGGCGTTCCCGGTCGAATCGGCGGGCGGCGAGGCTCAGGATTCGGGCGCGGATGCCGCGGACGAAGCTGACACGCCGGCGGCTCCGCGCGCCGTCGAAACCGCCCCCGCCGACCCTGCCGAGGCCACAGACGCCGACGACAAACCGCAGCCCGACGACGATGGCTCGAAAGGCGGCGGAAGGGCTCGCCTTAAGATCGTGAAATGAAGTAGAATCACGGCCTCATGCCGGCTTAGCTCATCAGGTAGAGCGCTTGACTTGTAATCATGAGGTGGCGGGTTCGAGTCCTGCAGCCGGCACCAGATTGCTTTATCAGCAGTAACTGGAAATGCTAGAAAACCCCGTCGAAGCACACGCTTTGGCGGGGTTTTTCTTTTTCGGTGGAAATTGCCCGGATCGTTGCTGATGCCGATCACCGAAGCCTTGGCCCGGCTTGTTTACGACGAGGGTTTCACGCACGTCAAAACGTGCGAAGGCAGCGCGAGGTGAGCCGCGCGATGGCTCAAAAACCACGATATCTCTTTCACCTTGTCGATTGTAGACATTATTGTCTACTTTCGGTGCGTCTAGACTCACCTCATCACCGTCACCAATTCATGCTGCGCCGCGAATCCGCACGGCGGCGGTACGGTACTATTCGGGCGTCGCCCGGGATGGCGGGCAGCCGCCGGACATTCCGGTCCGCTGTCGCGGTCCACGTCGCCGGCGACGTCACATCGACTCCATTGCACCATGACCAGCCCCGCAACTCTCACCTGGCCAGAAGCCGACGGCCCGTGCACCGCACGCTGGCGTTCCGAAGCGGCCGTGCCGCCGCCGAAGCGCGTCGTCGTCGCCGACGACCGCACCACCGCCGATTCGGCCTACCGCCTCGCCTGCGAAGGCACCGCGCTGCTGTGGCGCGGCGACTTCCAGAACGCGCGCCAACTGCTGCAGGCCGTCACGCGCCGGCTCGAACGCAAGCCGCGCAAACAGGGAGCCACACCGCTCGACGCGTTCAACCAGCATCGGCAGGCGCAGTCGCAGCGCGCGCGCACGCTCGGCATGATCCTGATTCCGCTCGATGCCGACTACGCCATTCCGCTACGTCGCGCGCCCGACGTGCGGCAGGCCTGCATCGAAGCTTATGGACCGGTGAGCGGCGACGCGTCGGTCGTGTCGTTGCGCGAGTTGCTCGGTTTGATCGGCGCGCACGAATGGCGCAAGAAGGGCGTCGAGATTACGGCGCTCGGCGAGCGCATCCATCCGCACTACGGTGTGTTCTCACCGGTGCGCGGCGAGTACGTCGATCTGGTCGCGCGCACGCCGCTGCCGTCGCTGGACCTCGCGTTCGATATCGGCACCGGCACTGGCGTGCTGGCCGCGCTGCTGGCCAAACGCGGCGTGCGCAAGATCGTCGCGACGGACCAGGATGCGCGCGCGCTTGCGTGTGCTCGTGAAAATCTCGCGCGTCTTGGTTACGCCGAGCAGGTCGAGATCGTGCAGGCCGATCTGTTTCCGGACGGTCGGGCACCGCTCGTCGTCTGCAATCCGCCGTGGGTGCCGGCGCGGCCCGCGTCGCCGCTCGAATACGCGGTCTACGATCCGGACAGCCGCATGCTGGTCGGCTTCCTGAACGGCCTCGCCGATCATCTGACGCCGGGCGGCGAGGGCTGGCTGATCATTTCGGATTTCGCCGAGCACCTTGGGCTGCGTACGCGCGAGTGGCTGCTCGCGGCGATCGAGCACGCGGGGCTCAGTGTCGTGGGACGCGAGGACATTCGTCCACGGCATCCGAAGGCCAGCGATCAGAACGATCCGTTGTATGTTGCGCGAGCGGCCGAGGTCACGTCGTTGTGGCGGCTCAAGGCGCGGTGACGGCGACTGCGCGCGTCACGCCGACGTGCCGTGCGCTTCCAGATACGCGCACGCGCCCCGGCCAGCGACCAGCCCGCTGGCAAAGCAGGCGGTCAACAGATAACCACCGGTCGGCGCCTCCCAATCGAGCATTTCGCCCGCGCAGAATGCGCCGGGCATCCGGTCGATCATCAGATGCGCGTCCAATGCCTCGAACGGGATTCCGCCCGCCGTACTGATCGCTTCCTCGATCGGTCGCGCGCGCAGCAGTCGCATCGGCAGCGCCTTGATCGCGTGGGCGAGGCCGCGCGCATCGGCGAAGGCTTCTTTCGACAGAATCTCGTGCAACAACGCCAGCTTGACCCCGCCGATTCCGATTCGCCCGTGCAGATGACTCGCGATCGAGCGTGAGCCTCGCGGCCGCGTCACTTCCTCCACGACTCGCTCGAGCGGCAAGCCTGGCGCGAGATCCAGCGCGATCGTGACCTCGCCGCCGGCGAGTATCCGCTCGCGGATCGGCGCCGACAACGCGTAAATCAGGCTCCCTTCGAGGCCCGTTTCGGTCAAAAGTATTTCACCTTGTCGATTGTGGACTTTTCCGTCTACACCGGTGACGGAAATCGCGACCGTCTTGATCGGCTGACCCGCGAAACGCTCGCGCAGATACGGGCTCCAGTCCGCGTCGAAGCCGCAGTTCGCGGGACGCAGCGGCGTCACCGGCACGTCGCGCGACGTCATCAGCGGCACCCACGCGGCGTCGGAGCCGAGACGCGGCCAACTGGCGCCGCCGAGCGCGAACACGACCGCGTCGCAGCTGATCGTCTGCTCACCGTTGGGCGTGTCGAAGCGCAACGCGTGGGCGGCACCGTCTTCGGATGTTGACGCCCAGCCGCTCCACTTGTGACGCATATGAAACTGCACACCCGCTTCGCGCAGCCGATGCAGCCACGCGCGCAGCATCGGCGCGGCCTTCATGTCGGACGGAAATACGCGCCCCGAACTGCCGACGAACGTCTCGACGCCCAACTCGCGCAACCATGTGCGCAGCGCGTCGGGACCGAACGCGTCGAGTAACGGCGCGATGCGCTCGCGGCGCGAGCCGTAGCGGTCGAGAAACGGCGCGAGGGCTTCCGAATGCGTGATGTTCATGCCGCCTTTGCCCGCCATCAGGAATTTGCGGCCGACCGACGGCATCGCGTCATATACGTGGACTTGCACGCCGCGCCCGGCAAGCGTCTCCGCGGCCATCAGGCCGGCGGGGCCGCCGCCGATCACGGCGACGCGGGCGGAATCGAGCGAGATTGACATGCGGTTCAGCGGATCAACGGGGAGAAAAGGCGGTGCGCCGCGGTGACCGAACGGATATGCGGCGCGAAGGGCGCTATTGTCACACCGCGCGCGGCGCGCGGCAAACGCCGACAAACTCTGTCGAACTGTGCCCGGTACTGGCAAATAGGCGGCTATTCGGCCAGGCGACCGGGCTCGATCGCCCCAGACCGGAAAATACTGGATTCAGTCTTTCTCCCGGCCGTTGCGCATCGCGTTCACCGCTTGGCTCGTGCCGCACGCGACCTATACTTTTCAAACATCTTCCATCGGACGCCGTTCGCGTCGTTCCTCGCGTCAATCCCCAATCACGTCGCTTGCGACGCAGCCGCTGCGGCGCGCTTCACTGCCGCGCGCCGGCAGCGGACGCGAATCACCTGTTAATTCGGTGGAAGAGTCGATCGTCTGGTTCAAGGAGATTGCCATGACCCGCAAATATATCGACTGTCGCGAGTTTCCGAGCGAAACGAACTGCACTGTCGCGCTATCCGCCGACAGCGACGGCGAACTGCTCGAAGCCGCGGTCCAGCATGCCGTCAGCGTTCACAAGCACGCGGATTCGCCGGAGCTGCGCGAGCAGCTGAAGACGCTATTTCATGAGGGAACGCCGCCCGTCGAGGCGCGGCACGCTTGAGACACCCGTGGAAGGGGAGTGTGGAAGCCCGCGTCGCGAGCGGCATCCAGCCGCCCGCGTGCGGGCGTGTTGCAGCAGTCTTGTGGTGACACGAGAAACGCGATACCAAGCCAATCTAACCAGGATGCCGACGCGCTAACCCGGATACGCCTCATCGACCTTCAGCCCGGCGAGCTTGAAGATCACCCGCAACGTCTGCGGCTTGATGTCGCGTCGCGACGCGAGCGTCGTCATCACGAAGTCGAGCACCTTGGCGTACTTGAGCATCGTCAGGCAGGTCTCGAGGTCGACGTTGCCGTCACGCATAACCTCGGCGAGCCGCAGCATTTCCGTGGAGATGTCGCGAGCCATCTCCAGTTCGAGTTGCTGTTTCTCCGACCATGCCGGCGCGGCGGTGAGCTTCGCCATCATTTCCTGAAACTTCTGTTCGACATTTCCGTTGGGTACCGTATCCATTGCCGCCTCTTCTGTGATCATCCGAGCGCGCGACCCGTTGCAAAGCCGGCCGCTGCTGGTTACGTAACGTTCGCCCCTTGTTGCGGGACCGCTCTTCCCACATGCATCCGGTTCGCGTGTCCGGTTGCACGGCCGGACAGCTTCCTGTTTTCGGCGACGCGGCTTGCACCCGCAGGCTCAGCCGGCGCTCAAGCTGTTTTCGGCCATTCTCGAGACACTTCCGCGCAGCGCATTGCGAGCAGGAAGTGTTCCCAGTGGACCGCCTGTCTCGCGTGATCCGGACGGCGTACTCGCTGGGATTGCCGCACTTTGGGTAAACTGGCAGCAACTTTTCTCTTTTTCCGTCATCTGTCGCACGTTCGCACTGCAATTGATGGCGGCCCATACATGTCCGGCAAAACCCACGAAATCCGTCCCAACCAGTCCGTCGAACTGCTCAAAGAGCTCCACATCCTCACGCGCGACGGCAAGATGAATCAGGACAGCCGTCGCAAGCTGAAGCAGGTCTACCATCTGTTCCAGTTCATCGAGCCGCTACTCAAGGACCTGAAGGACCAGCAGGGGGCGCTGACGCTCGTCGATCACGGCGCGGGCAAGTCATATCTCGGTTTTATCCTGTACGACCTGTTTTTCAAGGAGTTTCAGGACGTGGCTGGTGGGGTTTCGCACATTTACGGCATTGAAACGCGCGAAGAGCTGGTGACGAAGTCCGAAGAGCTGGCGGCGCGGCTCGGCTTCAAGGGGATGTCGTTTCTGAATCTGTCGGTGGCGGAGTCGATCACGTCGACGCGGCTGCCCGCCGAAATCGACATCGTGACCGCGCTGCATGCGTGCAATACCGCCACCGACGACGCGCTCCGTTTCGCGCTCGAAAAGCACGCGAAGTACATCGTCGTCGTGCCGTGCTGCCAGGCCGAGGTGGCCGGCGTGCTGCGGCAGAACAAGGGCAAGGCTCTGAAGAACGCGCTGACGGAAATCTGGCGGCATCCGCTGCACACGCGCGAATTCGGCAGCCAGATCACGAACGTGCTGCGTTGCCTGCAGCTCGAAGCGCATGGCTATCAGGTCAGCGTGACCGAGCTGGTCGGCTGGGAACACTCGATGAAAAACGAGTTGATCATCGCGCAGTACAAGGACCTGCCGCGGCGCCGGCCCGCTGAGCGGCTCGGCGAAGTGCTGGACGCGCTCGGGCTCGATGCGCTGAAGGAGCGATTTTTCGTGCCGGCCTGAGGCGCGGCCTGGCGCTTCATTTAGCGCTTCATCAACGCATCCCAGCCCGCGAGGCCAATTCGCCGCAGCGTTTCCTGATTGCGCTCGTAGATCTCTTCCGCGTCGGGAAAGGCCTGCACGGCCCGCTCGATGCTGTCCTCGCGCAGCAGATGCAAGATCGGATAGGGCGCCCGGTTCGTGTAGTTTTCGATATCGTCGGGCTCGCTGCCTTCGAACTGGTAATGCGGATGAAAGCTCGCGATCTGGATGACGCCTTCGAGCCGTAGCTGCTGGACCAGCCGGTCGGCGAAGAACAGGCAGTCGTTGAAGCCGAGAAAGTCCTCGAACGCGCGCGGCAGGATCAGCAACGTCGTGTCGATGGCGGCGGGGTCGGCGGCGACGAGGGTCTGGAGCTCGGCTTCCAGGTCGGTCAGCACCGCTTCGAGCGTGTCCGCTTCGCTGACCGCATAGCGAATCTGCCCCTTCACATGCACGGCCTTCGCGAACGGACACAGGTTCAGGCCGATCACGGCCTCCGTCAGCCAATGACGGGTCGCGGCGATAACGGCATCGTGGGATTCGGCGGGCAACGGCATGGCGGACGGATGTGACGGGAAAACGCGCAATTCTAAAGGACCCAGCTGACGGACTGGCTCAGCGAACCGGCTTCTCCGCGCAAGCGGCGGCTATCAACTGCGCGGCGACTTTCGGCGCGGCGAGGATCGGCCCGCAGCCCGGCCCGTAAGTCTGGCTCGCCGCGTACACGCCCTCGATCAGCAGACCGAGCCCATCGGCCAGCGTTTGCGGATCGCCGGCGCCGGCCGCTGTCGACAGTTCGACGAGGCGCGCCATCAAGCGCTGCTTGTTGCGGAACACGAACTGCCGCGCCGGATGCGCGGTATCCGCAAACTCCACCGACACGTTCACGAACGGGCAGCCGCGGTAATCGTCGACCGAGGCGCGCACCGCGAGGTCGTCGAAGTACTGCTGAAGCTGCTTCGCCGGCTCGCCCGGATGCTTCGCGAAGCTCTTCTCGGCGTAGCGGAAGAACTGCTCGTCCTTCTGCTCCAGATACGCCATCACGAGCTCGGCCTTCGACGAAAACTGCCGGTACAGACTCATCTTGTTCACGCCCGCGCGCTCGACCACCGCATCGACGCCGACCGTGCGCACGCCCTCGCGATAGAACAACTCGCTGGCCGCGCGCAGCAGATGCAGCTGCGCCTGCGGCCCGGCGGTCTGTGCGCCGCGCGCGCGCCGCGCACGAGTAGGGGCGGGCTTGGGGGTTTCGCTGTCGGACATGGCAAGTCACCCGAATGAGATTGACGCCTTGACATGTTACCGACCAGTAACTAAGATCGCAACTATTGTGACCGATCTGTCACAAGTCATTCACCGAGGCCGTAATAATACGAACGACGCCGCCACCCGGGCCGCGTCGATGGGAGAACCGATGAACTGGGCTGCGCGACTGATAGGCGGACGCTTCCACTATGGCTGGTTGACCGTCGCCGTGGTGTTCCTGGTGTTGCTCGCGGCGGCGGGTACGCGAGCGACACCGAGCGTGATGATGGTGCCGCTCGAGCACCAATTCGGCTGGAGCCGCGCGACGATCTCGCTCGCGATCTCGGTGAACATCGCGCTGTACGGGTTGATGGGGCCTTTCGCGGCCGCCGCGATGCAGCGCTTCGGTGTGCGCCCCACGCTGCTGAGCGCGCTCGGCACCATGGCCGCGGGTGTCGCGCTGTCGTCGCTGATGACGCATCCGTGGCAAATGGTGCTGATCTGGGGCGTGATGGTTGGCGGCTCGACGGGGGTAGCGGCGCTGTCGCTGTCGGCGACGGTCGTGACGCGCTGGTTCACGACACGCCGCGGTCTCGTGATGGGTATCCTGACCGCCAGCTCGGCGACCGGCCAGCTGGTGTTTCTGCCGCTGCTCGCGGCCATCGCCGAGCATTACGGCTGGCGTCAGGTCGTGTGGGTCGTCGCGCTCGCGGCAGGGGTCGTGATTCCGCTCGTCGCGTTCCTGCTGCCCGAGCATCCGGCCAGCATGCAGCTGCGCCCGTACGGCGAACCGCATGACGCGCCCGTCACGACGACCGTCACCAGGCAGAATCCGCTCGCGATCGCATTCGGCACGCTCGCGTCGGCGAGCAAAACGCGCGACTTCTGGCTGCTGTTCTTCAGCTTCTTCATTTGCGGCGCGAGCACCAATGGCTATGTCGGCACCCATCTGATCGCGATGTGCGGCGACTACGGGATGACCGAAGTGCAGGGCGCGTCGTTGCTCGCGGCGATGGGCGTGTTCGACCTGTTCGGCACGACGATGTCGGGCTGGCTGTCGGACCGCTTCAATAGCCGCGTGCTGCTGTTCTGGTATTACGGGCTGCGGGGGCTGTCGCTGATGTATCTGCCGCACGCGTTCGGCATCGACTTTTTCGGACTGCCGCTGTTCGCGGTGTTCTACGGTCTCGACTGGATCGCCACCGTGCCGCCGACCGTGCGTCTTGCGACCGACGTCTACGGCAAGGAATCGGCGCCGATCGTGTTCGGCTGGGTGGTCGCGGGCCACCAGCTCGGCGCGGCGTTCGCGGCGCTCGGCGCGGGCATGCTGCGTGCGAGTCTTGGCACCTACACGGTCGCATCGATGATTTCCGGCGGCTTGTGTCTGATCGCCGCGGTGATCGTGCTGCGCATCAACCGCCCAGCCAAGGTGCCGACGCCGCAGGCAATCTGAGGCGCCCTCGCGCGCCGCGCAGATTCACCGTCAGCGAAGCAACGACGCACGGCCCCATAACGGGGCCGTGCGCGTTTTCTCAGCCAGCACGCATAGCGCCGCGCCGCAACTTGGAGCGCGCACCGAAAGCCCGTTATGCTATGTGGCCTCGGGCAGCCGCCCGACGATCATGAATTTCTACCGAGAGAAGCGCATGGCCACCAAACCCGCCTCAACCGAAGTTGCCATTCACGAGCTGATTGCAGGCCGCTGGAGCCCTCGCGCGTATTCGAGCGAGCCGGTGAGCCGCGATCAGTTGCGCGCCGTGCTAGAAGCGGCGCGCTGGGCGCCGTCTTCATATAACGCGCAGCCCTGGCGTTTTGTCGTATTCGATCGCAGCGTCGACGAAGTCGCGTTCA
Source organism: Paraburkholderia sp. CI3 (assembly GCF_050436505.1). Lineage (NCBI taxonomy): Bacteria > Pseudomonadati > Pseudomonadota > Betaproteobacteria > Burkholderiales > Burkholderiaceae > Paraburkholderia > Paraburkholderia sp. CI3. The sequence continues at coordinate 2,635,228 of NZ_JBNDMI010000004.1, read as the reverse complement.
AGAAGGCTTTCGCCACGCTGGTGCCGTTCAACCAGGGCTGGAATGCGCTCGCGCCGGTGCTGATCGCGGTGACCGCGCACACCATGACCAACAAGGGCGACGTAAACCGCTGCGCGTTCTACGACGCCGGCGCGGCGGCGATGTCGCTGGTGCTGCAGGCGCACGCGCTCGGCCTCGCCGCGCACCAGATGAGCGGCTTCGACGTGAACGCGTTCCGTACCGCCTTCGAACTACCAAAGGACGTCGAGCCGATCGCGATGATCTCGCTCGGCCATTACGGCGACGTCGACAAACTGGACCCGGTCCTGCGCGAACGCGAGAAGGCGCCGCGTCAACGCGCGGCGCTCGCGGATATCGCGTACGCCGGCGCCTGGAAGAAGGCGTTCTGAGCGATGGATTCGCCGCGCTTGCCGCGCGATTTCGCGTAAAGCGAAGAAAGCAGTCGATGAGCAACGAAGCAGTCAGGCACGCGCGGCACGGTCCGCGCGTTTTTCATGCAGCGCCGTCCATGCCGTTCTCACCATCCATCACGCTGGACAGCGGCGCGGCCACATGTTCGAGCGACTTGCGCTCCGCGTCGACACCCCAGATCGCCGCGACGAGCGCCGCCGCGAGCATCAACGCCGAGCCGACCAGATAGCCCGAAAACACCTCGCTGCGCTGATGCGTATCGATCAGCCGACCGAAAAACGCCGGCCCGATGATGCCGCCGAGCGCGGTGCCGAACGCATAGAAAACCGCGATCGCGAGCGCGCGGATTTCGAGCGGAAACGATTCGCTCACGGTCAGATACGCGGAACTCGCGGCTGCCGACGCAAAGAAGAAAATGACCATCCAGGCGACCGTCTGCGTGACGACGCTCAGCAGTTGCTGCTCGAACAGGTAGCCGGACAGCGTCAGCAGGATCGCCGACATCGCGTAGGTCGCGGCGATCATCTTGCGTCGGCCGATCACGTCGAACAGCCGCCCGAGCACGAGCGGCCCCAGGAAATTGCCGAGCGCGAAAGGCAGCAGATACCAGCCGATGTCGTCGCCCGGCACGTGATAGAAGTCGGTGAGGACGAGCGCGTAGGTGAAAAAGATCGCGTTGTAGAAGAATGCCTGCGCGGTCATCAACGTAAGACCGACCAGCGCGCGGCGCCGGTGCACGTTGAACAGCGTGTGGAACACCTCGCGCAACGGCGTATGGTCGCGCGCGCGCAGGCGCAGCCGCGTGAGGGCGTCGTCGGCAAGCGTGTGGCCGTCGTTGCGAAAACGCGTCTCGATGCCCTCGACGATCGTGCGGGCGTCGCGCTCGTCGCCGTGCGTGAGTAGCCAGCGCGGGCTTTCGGGTATCCAGATGCGCATCGGCAGGATCGCCAGCGCGAGCACCGCGCCGATGAAAAAACACGCGCGCCAGCCCCAGTCGGAAGGCAGCAGGTGCGGATCGAGCAGCACCAGCGAGCCTGCGGCGCCGAGCCCCGCGCCCACCCAGAACGTGCCGTTGATGCCGAGGTCGGTCCAGCCGCGCACGCGTGCCGGCGTGAATTCCTGGATCGTCGAGTTGATCGCCGTGTATTCGCCGCCGATACCCGCGCCGGTCAGGAAGCGGAACAGCATGAAGCTCATCAGATTCCACGACAGCGCGGTCGCCGCGGTCGCGGCCAGATACAGCGTCAGCGTGATGAAAAACAGCTTGCGGCGGCCGAGCCGGTCGGTCAGCCAGCCGAAACCGAGCGCGCCGAGCACCGCGCCGGCAATGTACGCGCTGCCTGCGAGGCCGACGTCGGCATTCGAAAAGCGCAGCGCCGGGCTCGTTTTCAGCGCGCTCGCGACGGCGCCGGCAAGCGTCACCTCGAGCCCGTCGAGCAGCCACGTCACGCCGAGCGCGACTACGATTAGCGTATGAAAGCGGCCCCAGGGCAGGCGGTCCAGTCGCGACGGCAGATCGGTTTCGATCAGCGTGGCGTGACGTTCATCGACGGCGGCGGTGGGCGGCACGCTCATGACGCGAAGTCTCCTCGGTGGCGAAATGGGGCGGCATATCCGGTCGGACGCAGCAAGATCCATTCCGCGCCATGATTTCAAACGATCTTGCGGCCGTCCCGGCAGCTTCAGTTGATGCTGCCGGAGTTTTCGTGATACAAAGCCGCTCCCCTTTCTTTGCGCGCCAGCCGTGAGCGGCCATTCCTGCCATGAACTATTGCGCGATTGACTTCGGTACTTCCAATTCGGCCGTCGCGGTTCCGATCGGCCCGCAGCTGAAGCTGGCGCCGGTCGAAGGCGCGTACACGACGCTGCCCACCGCGGTCTTCTTCAATACCGACGAACACACCAGCGAATTCGGGCGCGCGGCGCTCGCTGCTTACATCGACGGTTTCGACGGCCGGCTGATGCGCTCGATGAAAAGCATTCTCGGCTCGCCGCTCGCCGAGAATACGACCGATCTCGGCGACGGCAGTGCGATCAAGTACACCGACGTGATCGCGACGTTCCTGACTCACCTGAAGCGCGCGGCCGAGGCGAGCGCCGGCGGCGCGATCGACCGCGCAGTGCTGGGCCGCCCGGTGTTCTTCGTCGACGACGACCCGCGCGCCGACCAGATGGCGCAGCAACAGCTCGAAGCCGCTGCGCGCACGGCCGGCTTGCGCGACATCCACTTTCAGTATGAACCGATCGCAGCTGCGTTCGACTACGAATCGCACCTGAGCGCCGAGGGGCTCGTGCTTGTGGCGGACATCGGCGGCGGCACGTCGGACTTTTCGCTCGTGCGAGTGGGGCCGGAACGGATGAAGCGCGTCGAGCGCAAGGACGATGTGCTCGCGCACCACGGCGTGCACGTCGCGGGTACGGACTTCGACCGCCGCGTCGAACTCACCACGATACTGCGCGAACTCGGCTACCAGTCGCTCGATCCGCAAGGGCGCGAAATCCCGAACCGGATTTATTTCGATCTCGCGACCTGGCACCTGATCAACACCGTCTACACGCCGAAGCGCGTCAGCGAACTCGCGCTGATGCGGCACCTTTTCACGGAGACGAAGCACCACGACCGGCTGATGCGCGTGGTCGAGCAGCGTTTCGGGCACGCGCTCGCCGCCCACGCGGAAGAGGCGAAGATCGGCGTGGCGGCGGGCGGCGAAACCGTGATCGATCTCGAGCAGGTGGAAGAGGATCTGCGTCTCGCGTTCGACGAAGCGCAGCTCGTCAAAGCAGGCGAGGAAGAAACGCGACGCATCGTGCAGGCCGCGCGCGACACGCTGCAGGCGGCGGGCGTCGCGCCGCGCGATGTCGACGCGATCTATTTCACCGGCGGGTCGACCGGCCTCGCGTTTCTGTCGGGCGCGTTGGCCGCGGCGTTTCCAGACGCGCAAGCGGTGTTCGGCGATCGTCTCGCGAGCGTGGCGACTGGCCTCGGTATTCATGCGCGGCGCGTATTCGGATAATCCCGGATAATCAGCAAATAATCCGCCGCGAATTGCGAAGTCATGCGAAGTTAATCGGCGCATTCAGATTGGCCGCCATAATAAAAAACCCCGCCAAGGCGGGGTTTTTTTGCGTCCAGAAGGAAGCGCGGAGCTTACACCGGCTTGATGTTAGCCGCTTGCTTGCCCTTCGGGCCCGTCTTCACTTCAAACGTGACCTTCTGGTTTTCTTGCAGCGTCTTGAAGCCTTCAGTGCGAATTTCCGAGAAATGCGCGAACAGATCTTCACCGCCGCCGTCCGGAGTGATGAAGCCAAAGCCCTTAGCGTCGTTGAACCACTTGACGGTACCGGTTTCCATATTACTTTTTCCTAAAGATGGTGAATAAGGCCGAAGCCCGGGGTGCATGAAAATCAAGGAAGGGGGTAATGGGACCAACCGGAGTACCGTTGATGGGCGAACTACGAAAGAACCACTTCACTCGCCACTTGAAATCCTGCCCGAACGTTATACGGCGAATTCGGACGAAGGTCAACAGCCTAGACGAAACTTTGCCGGACTGATCCGAAATTTTCTTACAAAGCTTGCGCAGGGGGACAACTTTTTGCTAGGAAGAACCCTTGGTTCGGCTGCGGTTTCGCTGCAGTAACACGGTGCAACCGTTAAACTACGCGCCGCGCGTCGGTTGCACCTATTCCGCATCTGGACGCGCTTACATGCGCGTCATCCCGTCCCCACCGCCACAAGCGATGTCACGCGGTGCCGACATGGTTCTGATTTAGGAGAAGACTTGAAAAGTTCTATACAACGGAACATCGGGCCATTCGCGCTGATGCTGACCGGTCTGGGCTCGATCATCGGTTCGGGTTGGCTGTTCGGCGCGTGGAAGGCTGCAAAAATTGCCGGTCCGGCTGCGATTTGCGCATGGATCATCGGTGCGGTCGTGATTCTCGCGATTGCGCTGACCTACGCGGAACTTGGCGCGATGTTTCCGGAATCTGGCGGGATGGTGCGCTATGCGCGCTACTCGCACGGCGCGCTGGTCGGTTTCATCAGCGCGTGGGCCAACTGGATCGCGATCGTGTCGGTGATCCCGATCGAGGCCGAAGCATCGATTCAATATATGAGTACCTGGCCCTATCCCTGGGCGCATGCGCTGTTCGTCGACGGGTCGTTGTCGACCAACGGCCTGCTGTTGTCCGCCGGGCTCGTCATCATCTATTTCCTGCTCAACTACTGGGGCGTCAAGCTGTTCGCGCGCGCCAACTCGGCGATCACGATCTTCAAGTTCCTGATCCCGGGCGCAACGATCGTCGGCCTGATGATGACAGGCGTCCACACCGAGAACTTTGGTCAGACGACCACGTTCGCGCCGTACGGCTGGTCGGCGGTGCTGACCGCGGTCGCGACGAGCGGTATCGTGTTCGCATTCAACGGTTTCCAGAGCCCGATCAACCTGGCCGGTGAAGCGCGAAATCCGGCCAGGAGCGTGCCGTTCGCGGTGATCGGCTCGATCCTGCTCGCGCTCGTGATCTACGTGTTGCTGCAGATCGCATACATCGGCGCCGTGAATCCGGCCGACGTGATGAAGGGCTGGAGCCACTTCAGCTTTGCTTCGCCGTTCGCGGAACTGGCGATTGCGCTGAACCTGAACTGGCTGGCGATCCTGCTGTACGTCGACGCGTTCGTGAGCCCGAGCGGCACCGGTACGACCTACATGGCAACCACCTCGCGCATGATCTACGCGATGGAGCGCAACAACACGATGCCGAAGATGTTCGGTAACGTGCACCCGTTCTATGGCGTTCCGCGCAACGCGATGTGGTTCAACCTGCTCGTCTCGTTCATCTTCCTGTTCTTCTTCCGCGGCTGGAGTTCGCTCGCGGCGGTGATTTCGGTCGCGACCGTGATCTCGTACCTGACCGGCCCGATCAGCCTGATGGCACTGCGCCGCGCGGCAACCGATCTCGAGCGCCCGCTGCACATCGCCGGCATGAAGGTGATCGCGCCGTTCGCGTTCGTCTGCGCGTCGCTGATCCTGTACTGGGCGAGGTGGCCGCTGACCGGCGAAATCATTCTGCTGATGGTCGTCGCGCTGCCGGTGTATTTCTACTTCCAGGCCAAGTCGGGCTTCGAGGGCTGGGGCCGTGACCTGAAGGCTGCCTGGTGGCTGGTCGCGTATCTGCCGATCATGGCGATCCTGTCGCTGATCGGCAGCAAGGAGTTTGGCGGCTTCGGCATTCTGCCGTACGGCTGGGACATGCTCGTCGTGATCGCCTTCTCATTGGTGTTCTACTTCTGGGGCGTGAACAGCGGCTATCGTTCGGAGTATCTGGACGAGCAGCTCGTGCACGACGAAGTGCTCGAAGGCATCGGCGCGCATTGAGCGCCGGTCGAAACCGAAGATCCGCTCGACGCGGGTCTTTCGGGGCCGATAAAAAGCCCGCCTGATCAATGATCAGGCGGGCTTTTTGTTGACTTTTGTGCGCGACCCCCGCGCCGGATCAGGCGGTCCCGAACACGTAGTTCGTCATCGCGAGCGAGCGTTGGTAGGTGCCGAGCGACTGGATCGCGAGCGAATAGTCGTCGTCGGCGGCACCGAGCGCGGCGAATACCGGCAACAGATGCTCGTCGGTCGGATGCATCAACACCGCGTGCGGCGCCTGGCGGCGATAGTCGAGCAGCGCGTCAATATCGCGCGCGACGAGCTTGTCCTCGAACCAGTCGGTGAATTCGGCCACACGCGGATCGGCGTCTTCCGGGCGCGCGGAGAAATCGGCGGCGCGCAGGTTATGGGTGATCTGGCCGGAGCCGATCACCATCACGCCTTCGTCTTTCAGCGCACGCAGCGCGCGGCCGACGCGGAAATGATGCGCGGCGTCCTTGTGCGGTTGGATCGACAGTTGCGCGATCGGCACGTCCGCTCGTGGAAACATCAGCAGCATCGGCACCCATGCGCCGTGGTCGAGTCCGTGCGGCTGCACGTCCGCGACGATGCCGCTCGCGCCGAGCAGCGCGGCGGCGCTACGTGCGATGTCGGGCGCGCCCGGCGCCGGATATTGGATTTCATAGAGCTGGCGCGGAAAACCATAAAAATCGTGGATGGTTTCAGGCGCCGTCGCGATGCTCGCGAGTGGCTGCGCGGTGCCCCAGTGCGCCGACAACATCAGGATTGCCTCGGGACGCGGCAATTGCGTGCCGAGCGCGCCGAACTCGGCGGACGGCATCGACGGATCGATCGGCAACGTGGGTGCGCCGTGAGACAGGAAAAGCGAAGGTAAGCGGTTCATGACAGCAACGCGGCCGTGTAAGCACGGCACGGAGAAATTGGGTTGCTACCAATATGGGTCCACACGCCAGCTTGATAAATGGGTTCGGCGGGAATTGATTGCGTCGCAGCCGTTGTTAATCCGCGTTGTCGCGGTTAATCCTGCGCGCCGCGCAATCCTTCCCACGCCGGCGACAACGCCGGCCCCAGCGCAAACAGATCGAGCACGCGTGCGACAGTGTCGTCGACCATCTCGTCGATCGATGCAGGCCGGTTATAGAACGCGGGCAGCGGCGGGAAGATCACTCCGCCCATTTCGGTGACGGCCGTCATATTGCGCAGATGCGCGAGATTGAACGGCGTTTCGCGCACCAGCAGCACGAGACGGCGACGCTCCTTCAGTGTGACGTCGGCGGCGCGGGTGATCAGGTTGTCGGCGAAACCGTGCGCGATGCTCGCGAGTGTTTTCATCGAGCAGGGCGCGACGATCATGCCGTCGGTCGCGAGCGAGCCGGACGCGATGCTCGCGCCGACATCGCGCACCGAATGGACGACATCCGCGAGCGGATGCACGTCTTCCTTGCCCAACTCGAGTTCATGCTGGATGTTGAGCCAACCCGCGCTCGAAATCAGCAGGTGGGTCTCGACGCCGCCGAGCCGCCGCAGCGTCTCGAGCAGCCGGATGCCGTAGATGGCGCCGGTGGCGCCGGTGATCGCGACGACCAGCCGGCGAGGCACCGCGGTGCGTGCTTGCTGCATGGCTTGCGGCGCCTGATGAAGCGAACGAAGCGTAGAACGCTCAGGCCGCGGCGAACAGCTGCTGCAGTTCGCCCGATTCGTACATCTCCATCATGATGTCCGAGCCGCCGATGAATTCCCCCTTCACGTAAAGCTGCGGAATGGTCGGCCAGTTCGAGAACACCTTGATGCCCTGACGGATTTCGTCGTCTTCGAGCACGTTGACGGTCTTGATTTCACCGGCACCGCACGCCTTCAGGATCTGGATGGCGCGGCCGGAAAAACCGCACATCGGGAACTGGGCCGTGCCCTTCATGAAGAGAACGACGTTGTTGCCGTCGACGATTTGCTTGATGCGTTGTTGCGTATCCATGACTGACCTTGCGGTTCCGATAAAGGATGGGAATAGGCTGAAATGATAGCGGATTTCGCTACGGGCGGCCGCAGCCACGTCGCGCCTGGGGTTTTAGCCTCGGCGACCGCGCTCAGGCCGCAGCGGCGCGCAGCACGCCGCCGCTGATCCGCTCGATGCCGGCGAGATCGCGCGCCGAGCGGACCTCGGCGAAACCGCGTTCGCTCAACAATGCGCGCACGGCTTCGGCCTGGTCGTAGCCATGTTCGATCCAAAGCGTGCCGTCGGCGGCGAGACGCTCGGGGGCGCCGGCAACGATCGCGCGGATCGCGCTGAGGCCGTCGGCCTCGTCGGTGAGCGCGCCGCGCGGCTCGAAGCGCAGATCGCCCTCACGCAGATGCGGGTCGCCGCTCGCGATATACGGTGGATTGCTGACGATCGCATCGAAGCGCAACGCGGCGTCGAGCGAGCCGTACCAGTCGCTGGGCAGGAAAACGACGGCGCCCCCCGGGCGTTTCACGTCGAGCAGGCGCGCGCCGTTGCGCGCGGCGACGGCGAGCGCGTCGGCCGAGCGGTCGAGCGCCCAGACCTGCGCGTCGGGCCGCATCGACGCGATTGCCACCGCGATTGCGCCGGTCCCGGTGCCGAGATCGAGCACACGTGGGCGCGGCCGAGGTTCGATCGCCGCGAGCGCGGTCTCCACCAGCAGCTCGGTCTCAGGACGCGGAATCAGCACGTGCGGCGTCACTTCGAATTCGAGCCCGAAGAACTCGCGCGCACCGACGAGCTGCGCGACCGGCTCGCCGGCCGTGCGCCGCGCCTCGAGCGTGCGATAACGCTCGACGCTTGCGCGTTCGAGCGGCTCCTCGCCGCGCGTGATCAGCTGCGTGCGCCGCCAACCGAGCACATGCGTGAGCAGAATCCGCGCTTCGAGCGGCGGCAGCGGCGATGCGCGCAATAGCGCCTCGGCCGTGGGGGGCAGAGCGGTGGGGTCGAGCGGAGCCGGGCAGGCGTCGGTCATTGTCGGGGCGTTAGTCGGCGTCGCCGAGCGAAGCCAGCAGTTCGGCCTGATGCTCGCTGACGAGCGCCGCGATCAGTTCTTCGAGATCGCCGTCCATGATCGCGTCGAGGCGATACAGCGTCAGGTTGATGCGGTGATCGGTGAGGCGCCCCTGCGGGAAGTTGTACGTGCGGATGCGCTCCGAACGGTCGCCCGAGCCGATCAGGTTCTTGCGCGTCGCCGCTTCCTTCGCCTGCTGCTCGTGCGCCTGCTTGTCCTTGATGCGCGCGGCGAGCACCTTCAGCGCGCGATCCTTGTTCTTGTGCTGCGAGCGGTCGTCCTGACATTCGACGACGATGCCCGTCGGCAAATGCGTCACGCGCACCGCCGAGTCGGTCTTGTTGATGTGCTGGCCGCCCGCGCCCGACGCGCGGAACGTGTCGATACGCAGATCGGCCGGATTGATCTCGACTTCGCCGATCTCGTCCGCTTCCGGCATCACCGCGACCGTGCACGCCGAGGTATGGATGCGGCCCTGCGTTTCAGTGGCCGGCACGCGCTGCACGCGATGCCCGCCCGACTCGAACTTCAGCTTCGAATACGCGGCATCGCCGGCAATTCGCACGATCACTTCGCGATAGCCCCCGAGGTCCGATTCGCTCGCCGACATCATCTCGACCTGCCAGCGGTTGCGCTCGGCATAGCGCAGATACATGCGCAGCAGATCGCCCGCGAACAGTGCGGATTCGTCGCCGCCGGTGCCCGCGCGGATTTCGAGGAAAATGTTGCGCTCGTCGTTCGGGTCTCTCGGCAGCAGCATTTTCTGCAGTTCGACGCCGAGCGTCTCCATACGATCGCGTGCTGCGCGGATTTCCTCTTCGGCGAAATCGCGCATCGACGCGTCGGCGAGCAGTTCCTGCGCGGTGGCGGCGTCGTTCTGCGCCTGGCGCCACAGCCCATAATGCTCGACGACCGGGCCGAGCTCCGCGTGTTCGCGCGTCAGCTTGCGGTACTGGTCGAGGTTGGCGGTGATGTCCTCGCGGCTCAACAGGTCGTTCAGTTCGGCCAGCCGGGTGGTCAGCTGGTCGAGCTTGCGTTGCATGCTCGTTTTCATCGGGCGGGTAGCGGAGCGGACTCCGGAATGGATGCGGCCAGGGGAACGGGCGAATGCCCGGGGCGGAAGCACTTTGCGAGCCACGGCGGTGGCGCGCGGGGGTGCGGCGAGCACTGCGCCGCTAACGCTCGGTAGAGCCGGGGTGTTTGTAGAAGCCGCTCATCAGCTCGATCAGCTTGTCGCGGTTGTCGCTGCTCGCGCGATTCAGCGCGTGCGTAGGACCATGGATCAGCTTGTTGGTGAGCGATTGCGACAGTGCCTCGAGGACTGCGGCCGGATCGTCGCCGCGCGCGAGCATTTTCTGCGCGCGTTCGACCTCTGCGCGGCGCAGCGTGTCGGCCTGCGTGTGCATGTGGCGGATCACCGGCACGATGCTGCGCGCATCAAGCCACTGCATGAAGGTCTGTACGCGCGTTTCGATGATCGCTTCGGCCTGCGCGACCGCGGCCTGGCGCGACGCATTGCCTTCGCGGACGATCGCACCGAGGTCGTCGACGGTGTACAGGAACACGTCTTCGAGCTGGCCGGCTTCGGGTTCGATGTCACGCGGCACCGCGAGGTCGACCATGAAAATCGGCCGGTGACGGCGCGCCTTGACCGCGCGCTCGACCGCGCCAAGACCGATGATCGGCAACGTGGACGCCGTGCACGACACGATGATGTCGAATTCGTGCATCCGCGCGGGGAGCTCGGAGAGCGGAATGGCGCGGCCGTTGAAGCGCTCGGCGAGCCGCATGCCGCGCTCGGCGGTTCGGTTCGCGACGACGAGTTCCCGCGGATGCTGCGCCGCGAAGTGCGTCGCGCAAAGCTCGATCATTTCGCCAGCACCGATGAACAGCACGCGCTGGTTCGCGATCTTGTCGAAAATGCGTTGGGCGAGGCGTACCGCGGCGGCGGCCATCGACACGGACTGCGCGCCGATCTCGGTGGTGCTGCGCACTTCCTTCGCGACGGCGAAGGTGCGCTGGAATAGCTGATTCAGGTAGGTGCCGAGGGCGCCGGCTTCGGAGGCGGTGCGCACCGCGTCCTTCATTTGTCCGACGATCTGCGTTTCGCCGAGCACCATCGAATCGAGCCCCGACGCGACGCGGAACGCATGGCGCACGGCTTCGGACTGCGGCAGCGCATAGACGTGCGGCGCGAGTTCATCGATCGGGAGGTTGTGGTACTTCGACAGCCACTGCACCGACGCTTCGCGCGCGGCGAGGTCGTCGGTCGCGCAGTAGAGTTCAGTGCGGTTGCAGGTGGACAGAATTGCCGCCTCGGGCGCGTTGGGGGCCATGTGGCCCAGCCAGATGCCTTTGAACGTATCCAGAGCGGGCTTTATCTGTTCGAGCGGAAACGCCACGCGTTCGCGCAAGGCGACAGGCGCAGTGTGATGGTTGATTCCGATCGTTAGAAGCTGCATTTGGGGGAGCTATCGTTCAGCCATATATTATAGCGTTTCCACGATACTCACATTCTGCCCGCCATATATCCCGCATGCGTCAGTTCGCGCCTGTCAGGCTCTCCGGCGGGATCGCGTCGAGCTGGTAACCGTAACCATAGACCGGCGTCAGCGTGTAGCCAAGCTCCGGGCGCAGTTGCAACTTGCTGCGCACGCGCGACGCGTGGGTGTCGATGGTGCGCGACTTTACGTCACGGCGGCGAGCCCACACGGTTTCGAGAATATGCGCGCGCGACACCGGCCGCGCGAGATTGTTGAACAGCACCAGCGCGAGGCGGAATTCCTTCGGCGTCAGGATCACGGTCAGGTCGCGGAATGTCACGGCCAAATTCGCCGCGTCGAACGTATAGCCGCCGATCACGTCGCGTCGACGGTTGGGCGGCCGCCGCAGGCCCGCACGGCGCTGCAGCGCCTCGACACGCGCGAGCATTTCGGGGCCGCGCACTGGCTTGCTGAGACAGTCGTCGGCGCCGGCATGCAGCGCGGCGACAATCTGGCATTCGCGCGGTGCGCTCAGCAGCATCATGACGGGCAGGCCCGGCAGAATGGAGCGCGCGCGCGGGATCACGTCTTCGGCGCAATGGTCGCCGGCCCAACTTTCGGTGATCAACAGGTCGAAAAATTCGTCGGTAGCGCGCTGCAGGAAGGTGGCGCTAGTGGTGAAGTGCTGGCACGCGTGGCCGCCGGCGAAAATGAGCCGGTCAACCAGTTTGGCGTGTTGCACGTCGGGTTCGATAAGGGCGATGCGCATGGCGCTGCGTCAGCCTGGCAACGGGCGAAGCATGAGGCGTTTTCGTCAGACTTACAACTTGCCTAAGCACACCCCGATCCCTAAACTCAACCGCTATGCGGAAAGCGCCGTGCTGAACTTGTATAGTTGAGGAGGCAAAAATGCTAGCGTTGGCGGCTCCTTTCGCCTATGAGACGAATCCGAAATTGATCTTGCCGTGTTTGAGCGCCCAGTCTGGAGTCGACGCCTGATGGGTTGGCCAGGCATTCTCGTACTCGGCGCGGTGATCGGCCTCGCGGGCTGGTGGTTGCATCCGCAGCGCCGCGCGAGCCGCGCCCGCTGGTGGGCCGCCCTGTTGGCCGGTGTGCTCGGCACGAGCGTCGCGCGGATGGCCGGCAATGTGACAAGTCTCTTCCATGACGGCGACATGCTCGAATGGCCGGTATGCACCGCCGTCGCGCTCATCGCCGTCGCCGTGACGGTCGGCCTCTTGTCGCGTCAATCAACGCGCCGGTCAATCCGTCGATGAATCCTTGCAGGTAACTCCATGAACGCCCGACTTCCCGAAACCTCCTCCATTCCCGAGCGCCTCGCGAGCCTGCGCGCCGCGATGGCGCGCGAAGGCATTGCCGCTTACCTCGTGCCGTCGGCGGATCCGCATCTGTCCGAGTATCTGCCAGGGCGCTGGCAAGGCCGCCAGTGGCTGTCGGGCTTCACCGGCTCGGCCGGCACGCTGATCGTCACCGCCGATTTCGCCGGCGTCTGGACCGACAGCCGCTACTGGGAGCAGGCAAGCGCGCAGCTCGCCGGCAGCGGTGTCGAGCTGATGAAGATGACCGGCGGCCAGCTCACGACGCCGCATTTCGAATGGCTCGCGCAGAACGTCGCGAGCGGCGGCACGGTCGGTGTGGACGGCGCGGTGCTGGGCGTCGCGGCCGCGCGCGCGTTGAGCGCCGCACTGAACGCGCGCGGCGTGCAATTGCGCACCGACCTCGACCTGTTCGACGCGATCTGGGCGCAGCGCCCGGCGCTGCCCGCCGACGCCGTCTTCGAGCACGCCGCGCCGCAAGCGGGCGTCACACGTGCGGACAAGCTTGCGCAGGTGCGTCGCGCGATGGTCGAGAAAGGCGCGCAGTGGCACTTCATCTCGACGCTCGACGACCTCGCCTGGCTGCTGAATCTGCGCGGCGCCGACGTCAGCTACAACCCGGTGTTCGTCGCGCACGCGCTGATCGGCGTGGATCGGGCGTCGTTATTTATCGCCGACGGCAAGGTGTCGCCGGCGCTCGCCGAAGTGCTCGCGCGCGACGGCATCGGCGTCGAGCCGTACGCGAAAACCGCCGACGCGCTTGCCGCGCTGCCAGCCGGCGGCACGCTGCTGATCGATCCGCGCCGCATCACGTACGGCTCGCTGCAGGCGGTGCCGTCGTCGGTCAAGGTGGTCGAGGCGGTCAATCCGTCCACTTTCCTGAAGTCGTGCAAGACCGCCGCCGATGCCGCGCACGTGCGTGAGACGATGGAGCAGGACGGCGCCGCGCTCGCCGAATTCTTCGCGTGGTTCGAAAGCGCGCTCGGCCGCGAGCGCATCACCGAGCTGACGATCGACGAGCGTCTGACGGCAGCTCGCGCGCGCCGTCCCGGCTTCGTGTCGCTGAGCTTCGCGACGATCGCGGGCTTCAATGCGAACGGCGCGATGCCGCACTATCGCGCGACCGAGGAGTCGCATTCGGTGATCGAAGGCAACGGCCTGCTGCTGATCGATTCGGGCGGCCAGTATCTGAGCGGCACGACCGACATCACACGCGTCGTCCCGGTCGGCACGCCGGGCAGCGAACAGCGCCGCGATTTCACCGTCGTGCTGAAGGGCATGATCGCGCTGTCACGCGCGCAATTCCCGCGCGGCATCCGCTCGCCGATGCTCGACGCGATCGCGCGCGCACCGATCTGGCAGGCCGGCGCCGACTATGGCCACGGCACCGGTCACGGGGTCGGCTACTTCCTGAACGTGCACGAAGGCCCGCAGGTGATCTCGCACTACGCGCCGGCCGAACCGTGGACCGCGATGGAGGAGGGCATGATCACGTCGAACGAGCCGGGTCTGTATCGGCCGGGCAAGTGGGGCGTGCGAATCGAAAACCTCGTGCTGAACGTGGCCGCGGAAAAAACCGAATTCGGCGACTTCCTGAAGTTCGAAACGCTGACGCTGTGCCCGATCGACGCGCGCTGCATCGAGCTGTCGCTGCTGCGCGACGACGAGCGCGCGTGGCTCAACGCGTATCACGAGACGGTGCGCGCGCGCCTCGCGCCGCATGTATCGGGCGACGCGAAAGCGTGGCTGGAACTGCGCACGCAACCCATCTGAGCATAGCGACGACCTTCCAAAGGAGCGTGGTGCATGGCGATCAAGGCAGTGGTGTTCGATTTCGGCGGTGTGCTGATCGACTGGAGTCCCGAGTACCTGTACCGCGAGCTGATTCCCGACGAAGTCGAGCGCCGCTGGTTCCTCACGCACGTCTGCTCGATGGACTGGGTGATCTGCCAGGATGGCGGTCAGCCGATCGTCGAAGCCACCGACGAGCTGATCGCGCGGTTTCCCGATCACGAACCGCTGATCCGCGCGTTCTATGAGCGCTGGCACCAGATGGTGGCGGGTGTGCTCGACGACGGTATCGCGCTGATGGAAAAGCTCGAAGCGGCCGAGGTGCCGCTCTTCGGGCTGACCAACTGGTCGGCCGAGACGTTTCCGTACGCGTGGGAGCACTATCCGGTGCTGCGGCGGTTTCGCGACGTCGTCGTGTCGGGGCGCGTGAAACTCGTGAAGCCCGACCCGGCGATCTTCGCGGAGATGCGCCGGCGCATCGAACTGCAAATGCCCGGTGTCGAGCCGGCCGAACTCGTCTTCATCGACGACAACGCGAAGAACGCCGAAGCCGCGACGGCGCTCGGCTGGCACGGCGTGCATCACACGAGCGCCGCGCAAACGGAAGCCGAGCTGCGCGAGTTGGGCTTGCCGGTTTGAGCTGACCGCCGCCGCTACTGCCCCAGCAGATTCTTCAGCGCATTGCCGAGACCCTTGACGGTCTCGCCCGCACCCTTCGCGACGCCCTCGACGCTGACCCCGAGCGCCTGCGCAAACCCCGCGCCGATGCGCGTGAGGATCCCTTCGCGCACCGAGAACTTCGGATCGCGCAGATCGCCGTCGAGCACGAAATGCAGCGTGATATTGCCGTTATGCGTCTTCAGCGCCGCGACGGCGGCGCGGGTCGGAATCGACATGAACGTCTCGAGCGGATTGTCGGATTCGGCGAGCTGCAGATTGTGGACTGTCACCGTGCCGGGCGCATGGAGATGATAGTTCCGCACCGTCGATTCGATCGTCAGATCGACGGTGCCGCCCGTCACCTGTGCGCGCGTGCCGGCCTTCTTCAGCAGATACTGATCGAGCATCGCAATATCGACGCCGTGCAGCGTGCTGGTCGTCTGCGAATCGCGGCTGGCGATTTTGATCCAGCCGTCGAACGTCACGGTGCCCGTATGCGCCGGCCCCTTCATCGAGCCGCGAACGCTGACATGGGTCGGTTCGGTAAGCGCCGGCAGATGCAGATGGTCGACGCTCGCGTTCGCGTCGCTGACCGTGACCTTGAACGGCGGCGGCCCGACAGTCATGTCGTAGAAATGGAAGTTGCCGTGTTCGAAGCGGACATGGTCGACCAGCTTTTCGCGCGGGATCGGCGGCGCCGTGCCGGCGTTGCCCGGCTGATCGCCGCGGTTCAGCGATTCGCGCAGGTTCGGCAGCAGATTCAGCGAGCCGTCCTTCGTGCGTAACACGGCCATGTCGAAGCCGCGCACGACGACCTCGCGGATATGCATGCGCCGCGCGATCAGATCGCGCACGTCCGGGGTGATCGTGATTTCGTCGGCGCGTAGCGGTTCACCCGCTGGCCAGCCAGGCGGCGCTTTTAGCACGACGTGGGTGAGGCGTACCGAGGTGAGGCCGACGTCGATACTGTCGGCGCTGCCGAGCGGCCCGAGCGCCGCGCTGACGCGATTCTTGACTTCCTGTTGCGCGAATCGCATCGCGCCGATCGCGATCAGAACCAACGCCAAAAGCGTTCCGCCCACGATGACGATCCAGCGCCTGCCCTTCGACATCGCCATGCCCGTCTCCTCGTCGCCGCGTCGCGCGGCGCTGTGTTGACCGTCTGTCGCGTGCGCGAGACTTTCACGCGCGCCTCCATCTAGCGACGGTTAGCAACGCGCATGCCCCGCGGCCCGTCCGGCATCGCGCCAGACGGGCCGTCGTCCGCCCGCTTCTTAACGCGAGATCGGCTTGTAGCGCAGGCGCTTCGGCCGCGCGCCTTCCTCGCCGAGACGCGCGCGCTTGTCCGCTTCGTATTCCTGGTAGTTGCCGTCGAAGAACGTGACTTGCGAGTCGCCTTCGAACGCGAGGATATGCGTCGCGATGCGATCGAGGAACCAGCGATCGTGCGAAATCACGAGCACCGAGCCCGCGAATTCGAGCAGCGCGTCTTCGAGCGCGCGCAGCGTTTCGACGTCGAGGTCGTTCGACGGTTCGTCGAGCAGCAGTACGTTGCCGCCCGCGATCAGCGTCTTCGCCAGATGCAGACGACCGCGCTCGCCGCCGGACAGATTGCCGACGATCTTCTGCTGATCGCCGCCCTTGAAATTGAAGCGGCCGATATACGCGCGCGACGGCGTTTCGTACTTGCCGACCGTCAGCACGTCCGCGCCGCCGGAGATTTCTTCGAACACGGTCTTGGTGCCTGCGAGCGCTTCGCGGCTCTGGTCCACGTACGCGAGCTTGACGGTCGGACCCTGCACGATTTCGCCCGAATCGGGTTGCTCGCGGCCGGTCAGCATACGGAACAGCGTCGATTTGCCGGCGCCGTTCGGACCGATGATGCCGACGATCGCGCCGGCCGGGATCTTGAAGCTGACGTTATCGAGCAGCAGCCGGTCGCCGTACGACTTGCTGACGTTCTTGAACTCGATCACTTCATTGCCGAGGCGGTCGCCGACCGGAATGAAGATTTCCTGCGTTTCGTTGCGCTTCTGGTAGTCCTGGCTGTTCAGTTCCTCGAAGCGCGCGATACGCGCCTTCGACTTCGCCTGGCGGCCCTTCGGGTTCTGGCGCACCCACTCGAGTTCCTTCTTGATCGCCTTCTGGCGCGCGGACTCCGATGCTTCTTCCTGCTTCAGACGCTCTTCCTTCTGATCGAGCCAGCTGCTGTAGTTGCCCTTCCACGGAATGCCGTGACCGCGGTCGAGTTCGAGAATCCACTCGGCGGCGTTGTCGAGGAAGTAGCGATCGTGCGTGACGGCGACCACGGTGCCCGGGAAGCGCGTCAGGAACTGCTCGAGCCATTCGACCGATTCCGCGTCGAGGTGGTTGGTCGGCTCGTCGAGCAGCAGCATGTCGGGCTTTTGCAGCAGCAGCTTGCACAGCGCGACGCGGCGCTTTTCGCCCCCCGACAGATGCTCGATCTTCGCGTCCCATGCCGGCAGGCGCAGTGCGTCGGCGGCGATTTCGATCTGCTGCTCGGCGCTGCCGTCGGTCGTTGCGAGGATCGCTTCGTACTTCGCCTGCTCGGCGGCCAGCGCGTCGAAGTCGGCGTCCGGCTCCGCGTAGGCCGCGTAGATTTCGTCGAGCTTCTTCTGCGCTTTGAACACGTCGCCGAGGCCTTCCTCGACCGCTTCACGCACGGTTTTCTGCGGATCGAGTTGCGGCTCCTGCGGCAGATAGCCGATGTTCAGGTTCGGCATCGGTGTCGCTTCGCCTTCGATCTCAGTGTCCACACCGGCCATGATGCGGATCAGGGTCGACTTGCCCGAGCCGTTCAGGCCGAGCAGGCCGATCTTCGCACCGGGGAAGAACGATAGCGAAATGTCTTTCAGGATCTGGCGCTTGGGCGGCACGATTTTGCCGACCCGGTTCATGGTGAAAACGTATTGGGCCATTAGCTTGCAGTAGACGTTGACGACGCCGGCCGCGTGCGGGCGGGCAGTCGGGGGTGAATGGGTAATCGGTGTGAGGGCCGGGCGGAACACCCGGCGCCGGCCGGCGCACGCTGCCGCGCGCGGCATGTGGTTCAGGTGGCATTGTACTTCGCGGCGAGGGCCGGGCGGCAGGGGGGCTCCGGCGGCGGGCCGCCGTCGCGGCGCTCCGCGGGCGTCTCAGTTCGCGCGCCGTCCAGTCGCCGGATCGAAGAAGTGCAGATGCTGCGTGGGCAGCACGACCTGCAGCGCCTCGCCGGCCGCGGGACGACGCGCGTGCGGCAGCCGCGCGGTCACATCGTGCTTGCCCCAGCGGCCGTGCGCGAGATTGTCCGCGCCGAGAATTTCGCAAGAATCGACGCTCAGTGTCGCGAACGGTGCGTTGGCCGTGCCCGGGCTCAGATGCTCGGGGCGAATGCCGAGCGTCCACTCGCGGCCTGTCGCGACTTCGCGGCCGATCGACGGCACGCCCGCGAGCGGCAGCTTCGGGCCGTTGCCGGCGACGTCGAAGGTCGAGCCGTCGTCCGCGACACGGCCTTCGAGCAGGTTCATCCCCGGCGAGCCGATGAAGCTCGCGACGAACACCGTGGCCGGCCGCTCGTAGACTTCGGTCGGCGCGCCGATCTGCTCGGCGTGGCCCTGGTTCATCACGATCACGCGCTGCGCCAGCGTCATCGCTTCGATCTGATCGTGCGTGACGTACAGACTCGTGGTCTTGAGGCGCGCATGCAGACGCTGGATTTCGAGGCGCATTTGCACGCGCAGACGCGCGTCGAGATTCGACAGCGGCTCGTCGAACAGAAACACCGCCGGCTCGCGCACGATCGCGCGGCCCATCGCGACGCGCTGCCGCTGCCCGCCCGACAACTCGCGCGGCTTGCGCTGCAGCAGCGCGCCGAGCTCGAGAATATGCGCGGCGGCTTCGACGCGTTTCGCGATCTGCGCACGATCGACGCCCGCGATCTTCAGCGCGTAACCCATGTTCTCGGCCACGCTCATATGCGGATACAGCGCGTAGTTCTGGAACACCATCGCGATGTTGCGATCCTTCGGCTCCAACTCGTTGACGACCTTGCCGGCGATCGAAATGCTGCCGTCGGAGATGCGCTCGAGCCCGGCGACCATCCGCAGCAAGGTCGATTTGCCGCAGCCGGACGGGCCGACCATGACGACGAATTCGCCGTCGGCGACGTCGACGTCGATGCCGTGCAACACGAACTGTTTGCCGTCGTAGGTTTTCTTAACGCTTTGCAGAGTCAGTGCAGCCATGCCGTTCTAGCCTTTGATTTCGAGTGCTTATCGCTGTCCGCCATACCGGATCATTTTTCCGAATCCACGAGGCCGCGCACGAACCAGCGCTGCATCGTCAGCACGACGGCGAGCGGCGGCAGCATCGCGAGCAGCGTGGCCGTCATCACCAGATGCCATTCGGTCGCGGTATCGCCCGAGGCGATCATCCCCTTGATGCCGATCACCGCGGTGATCAGCGACTGCTGGCTGGTGATCAGGATCGGCCACAGATACTGGTTCCAGCCGTAGATGAACGTGATCACGAAGAGTGCCGCCATCGTGGTCCGCGACAGCGGCAGCACGACGTCCCAGAAGAAGCGCAGCGCGCCCGCGCCGTCGATGCGCGCGGCTTCCATCAGCTCGTCCGGCAGCGTCTTGAAGAACTGGCGGAACAGGAACGTCGCGGTCGCCGACGCGATTAGCGGCAGCGTCAAACCGGTGTACGTATTGCTCAGATGCATCGACGACACCACCTGCACGGTCGGGAAAATCCGCACTTCGACCGGCAGCATCAGCGTGATGAAGATCAGCCAGAACGCGAGCGTGCGAAACGGAAAGCGGAAGTAGACGATCGCGTACGCGGAGATCATCGACACGGCGATCTTGCCGATCGCGATGACGAGCGCCATCACGAGGCTGTTGAACAGCATGCGATTGAACGGCGCCGCGGCGTTGCCGGTGCCCTGCGTCCAGATCGTGACGATGTTCTCGAACAGATGCGTGCTCGGCACGAGCGACAGCGGCACCGTGAACACCTCGTGCTCGCTCATCGTCGCCGCGCAGAACGCGACGTACACCGGAAACACCACCAGCGCGACGCCGATGATCAGCACCGCGTGACAGAACAGGTCGAAACCGCGTCGGTTCTCGATCATGAGTATTGAACCCTGCGTTCGATGAAGCGGAATTGCACGACGGTCAGTGCCACGACGATGATCATCAGCACGACCGACTGCGCGCCCGAGCTGCCGATGTCGAGCCCCTGGAAGCCTTCGGCGAAAATCTTGTAGATCAGCGTGCGGGTGGCTTGGCCTGGGCCGCCTCCGGTCGCCGCGTCGATCACGGGAAAGGTGTCGAAGAACGCGTAGGTGATGTTGATCACCAGCAGAAAGAACGTGGTCGGCGACAGCAGCGGCAGGGCGATGCCGAAGAAGCGGCGCACCGGACCGGCGCCGTCGATCGCGGCCGCTTCGATCAGCGAGCGCGGAATCGCCTGCAGGCCCGCATAGAAGAACAGGAAGTTATAGCTGATCTGCTGCCAGACCGACGCGAGCACGACGAGGAACATCGCCTGACCGGGGTTCAGCGCGTGATTCCACACGATGCCGTGTTTCGCGAGCGCATACGTGACGAGGCCGATGCTCGGGTTGAACAGGAACGACCACAGCACCGCGGCGATCGCGGGCGCGACCGCGTACGGCCAGATCAGCAGCGTTTGATAGGCCTTCGCGCCGCGCGTCACGCGGTCCGCGCAGACCGCGAGCAGCAGCGAGATCACGAGGCCCGACACGGTGACGAGCGTGCAGAACACGATCGTCGTGTTGAACGACGCCAGATACAGCGGGTCTGCGAACAGCTGTTTGAAGTTCGCGAGTCCGACGAACGCGCTCGACGTACCGAACGCGTCCTGGGTTTGCGTCGATTGCCAGAGCGCGACGCCCGCCGGCCACAGGAAGAACACGAGCGTGATGAGCAACTGCGGCGCGACGAGCAGGTAGGGCAGCGCACTGGTGCCGAAGTAGGAGCGCTTTTCCATCGGAATGTCCAGAGTGTGCTGCAACGACGGGTTCCCGCGCGGGAGCGCCGGAACCCTGCCTGCAGGCGATGCTTAGTTACTGGCCTTTTCGAAGCGGCGCAGCAGGTCGTCGCCGCGCGCGACGGACGAGTCGAGCGCCTGTTGCGGCGTCTTCCTGTCCGCCCACACCTGTTCGAGTTCTTCGTCGATCACGGTGCGGATCTGCGGCATGTTGCCCAGACGCAGGCCCTTCGTGAACGGCAGCGGCGGCTTGTTCAGCATCTGGCGGATCGCGGTGTCGCTGCCGGGGTTCTTGTCGTAGAAGCCCTGCTGGCGCGTCAGGTCATACGCGGCGGTCGTGACCGGCAGATAGCCGGTGTCCTGATGCCACTTCGCGGCGACTGGCGCCGTGGCCAGATAGGCGAGGAACTTCGCGACGCCCTTGTAGACGGCCGGGTCCTTGCCCGACAGCACCCACAGGCTCGCCCCGCCGATGATCGCGTTCTGCGGCGCGCCCTTCACGCTGTCGTCGTACGGCATCATGCCGGTGCCGAAGTTGAACTTCGCGTATTTCTTGATCGTCGCGAGCGAGCCTGACGAGTTCGTGATGATGCCGCAGTCGCCGCTATAGAACTTCGACACCGGTTCGTCCTTGCGGCCGACATAGGTGAACGTGCCGTCCTTCGCCATGTTCTGCAGGAACTGGATGTGCGCGACCTGCAGCGGCTTGTTGAATTCGAGCTGCGCGTCCATGCCGTCGAAGCCGTTGTTACGCGACGCGAACGGCGCCGCATGCCACGCGCTGTAGTTCTCGAGCTGAATCCAGCTTTGCCAGCCCGACGAGTAGCCGCACGACATGCCCGAGGCCTTCAGCTTCTGCGCATCGGCGTGCAACTCGGCCCAGGTCTTCGGCGGCTGGTTGGGATCGAGGCCAGCCTTCTTGAACGCATCCTTGTTGTAGTAGAGCACCGGCGTCGAGCTGTTGAACGGCATCGAGATCAGTTCGCCGGTTTTCGAGTCGCTGTAATAGCCCGCGATGGTCGGCACGAAGGCTTTCTGATCGAGCGGCAGGCCCGCGTCCTTGAATACCTGCGTGACCGGGACGATGGCTTTCTTCGCCTGCATCATCGTCGCGGTGCCGACCTCGTAGACCTGCAGGATGGCCGGCGCATTGCCGCTGCGATAGGCGGCGATGCCGGCGGCGAGGGTCTGGTCGTAGGTGCCCTTGAACACGGGCACGATCTTGTAGTCGTTTTGCGATTTGTTGAAGTCGTTCGCGATGTCGTTCAGACGTTCACCCAGTGCGGCTTCCATGGCGTGCCAGAACTGGATTTCGGTCGCGGCGTGAGCCGCCTGGCTGACGCCGATGCTCAATACAGCGGCGACGGAAAGTGAACGGAACAGCGGCTTGTAATTCATCGATTTGTCTCCGGTTCGGAAGGGGCGCGGACGCGAATCGCGCGATTCTAGTTGTGTTCGATGACATTCCGGCGGCGGATGCCGGGCGGCGCAGACCAAGGGTGGTGGCGCGCCGGAAGCCGAAATTTAGCATTGGCTGTCAGGGAAAAGAAATAAACGGCAATCTATTCGGCAAGATCACGGGTGATGCAGGTCATGGAGTGGTGCCGCATAGATGCGCTCCCCGGACCATGCCCACTTTCGACATTCGCCCATCTGGCGATACCGTAAGCTCGATCGCTCGATCTGATATTGAGGTGTCCAACATGACTTGGACGTATCGCCAGACTTCGGGAAACCTGTCCCGAGACGGCAACCTGGTCGCTCGCGGATATTCGGGCAATGGTGCTTCGGGTGGAACGATGAAAAAATTCCTTGCGCCGCTGATCTTGGTGTGCGAGTCAGGAGCAGTGGGGGCCGTGCCAGGCAACACGCCTGCTGAGGTATCGGCGGCGATCCGCCGGCAAGGGGCAAGCGCGTTTTTCAGGTCGCTGGACGAAGCAGTTGTCGATAGGCTTTTCGAACGGATCGGGACAGGCCGCGCAGATTAGGTTGCACTTGCGCCCAAACTGGCCATAGGGGCCGACGGCGCGAACGCGGAAGGTTTGGGAATCGCTCTTGCCTAGGCGTTGCCGAGAAATCCCGCAGCTGTGCTGAAGGTCGTAGACCCTCTCGAAGGCGACAGTCACGTTCTCGCGATATCGCGTGTGTGCGGCATTCCGTTTATTGTCGATGCGCCGAAAAACTACAAGGCCAAAGCGTTGCGCGCTGTTTCGGCGGTCACGACTGCAAATCCGCATATCAAGGCCCGTTGTCTCGACGCGTTGCGGAAGTCGTAGCGCGCAAACAAAAAAGCCCGCAACCCCTGAGGGTTCGCGGGCCTTGAGCGCGCAGCGCAGTTTGCGCTGCTTCGCGCTTACACGTTGAACAAAAAGTTCATCACGTCGCCATCATGCACGACGTACTCCTTGCCTTCCGCGCGCATCTTGCCGGCTTCCTTCGCGCCTTGTTCACCCTTGTAGGTGATGTAGTCGTCGAAGCTGATCGTCTGCGCGCGAATGAAGCCGCGCTCGAAGTCGGTGTGGATCGCGCCGGCCGCCTTCGGCGCCGTATCGCCGACGTGGATCGTCCACGCGCGCACTTCCTTCACGCCGGCCGTGAAGTAGGTCTGCAGGCCGAGCAGCTTGAAGCCCGCGCGGATCACGCGGTTCAAGCCCGGCTCATGCATGCCCATGTCGGCGAGGAAGACTTCCATGTCGGCTTCGTCGAGGTCGGCGATTTCCGCTTCGACCGCCGCGCACACGGCCACGACCGGCGCGCCTTCTGCAGCCGCGAACTTCGTGATCGCGTCGAGGTGCGGGTTGTTCTCGAAGCCGTTTTCCTTCACGTTGGCGACGTACATCGTGGGCTTGGCGGTGATTAGGCAGAACGGCTTGAGGGTAGCCTTTTCTTCATCGGTCAGATCGAGCGCGCGGACCGGCTTCGCCTGGTCGAGCTGCGCGCGGACCTTCTCCAGCACCGCCGCGTTCTTCGCGGCTTCCTTGTCGTTACCCGACTTGGCCGCCTTGGAATAGCGCGCGAGCGCCTTCTCGACGGTGGCGAGGTCGGCAAGCGCGAGCTCGGTGTTGATCACCTCGATGTCCGACAGCGGATCGATCTTGTTCGCGACGTGAATCACGTTGTCGTCTTCGAAGCAGCGCACGACGTGCGTGATCGCGTCGGTTTCGCGGATGTTCGCGAGGAACTGGTTGCCGAGGCCTTCGCCCTTGCTCGCGCCGGCCACCAGACCGGCGATGTCGACGAACTCGACCACGGCCGGCAGGATGCGCTCTGGCTTGACGATGTCGGCGAGCGCCTTCAGCCGCGCGTCCGGCACCTCGACGATGCCGACGTTCGGCTCGATCGTGCAGAACGGATAGTTTTCGGCGGCGATTCCCGCCTTAGTCAGCGCGTTGAACAGGGTGGACTTGCCGACGTTGGGCAAGCCGACGATGCCGCATTTGAGGCTCATGGAAATCCTTCAGTGAATCAGTAGGTTGCGTGATGCGCTCGACGCTGCGCGCGGATTCGGAAAGCCTTCGCGCAAGGTGGGGCGCGGCAGGCTCAGCGGAGCGGACAAGACACCGAATCGGGGCGTTGGCTCGACGATTGAGTGCGAGTTTTCACGGAAAGCGCAATTGTAACCCGTTCGCCCGCGCGGACCCGCCGGCGCATTGGCGCGAAGCCACTGTAGAATCGTCAGTTCAGAGCCGGCAGAGCTTAATTTCCGGGGGAGCAGCGTGGGAATCATCAGATGGGTTGGGATCGGCGTCGTCGCCGCGGTCGTGGTGGGCTCGGTCGCGACATGGGTCGCGCCGAATTTCGACGAAGCGCAGGCCACCACGGACCGGCAGACCATCGATTGTTTGACGACCCACCTGTCGCACGAAGATCACGCCGACATCGCGCGGTTCGCCGATAAGAACGACTACGACTCGCTATGGCGCGTGTTCGACCGCGTGTTCCCCGACTGCGCGGTACGCAGCGATCAGCGCGATCGCAAGGCGGAGCTTGAGGCGGCCGCGTGGCGCAACCTCTCGTCCAATCGCGACTTCATGCGCATGCGCGAGGCGAACGCGGCGCTCGCGGCAAGCGCCGCGACGCATTAGCACGACGCATCGAGGCCGCGCGGCCACCGGCCCGGGACTCAAATGCGCGTGGCCGCCAACGCATGAAGTGCGGGTTGCGCGAGCGGTCGGCATCAGACTCGCACAGTCCCGCCGACAACCTCAAGCTCTCACCCCACACACCATGTCCGGCACGAGCCCGCGAGGCCCCGCGCACACCGCCCAACGGCCGCGCCCGTCGATCCGTCCCCCGCAACCCCCGCGGCTATAATGCGCGCATGAACGCACACCACCAGACCTTTGATGCCGCCGTGATCGGCGGCGGGCTCGTCGGCAAGACCGCGGCGCTCGCGCTCACGCAAGCCGGACTGCGCGTCGCACTGCTCGCGCAGCCTTGCGCGGTGCTGCCCGCCGGTGCTGTCTTCGACTCGCGCGTCTATGCGTTGTCGTCGAGTTCGCAGGCCTTGCTCGAGCGGCTGCGGGTCTGGCAGGCGCTCGATCACACACGGCTCGGTCCCGTCTACGACATGCGCGTCTACGGCGACGCGCACGCCGAGCTGCATTTCTCGGCGTTTCAGGCATCGGTACCGCAGCTTGCGTGGATCGTCGAGTCGTCGGTGATCGAGCGCGCGCTCGATGCCGCGCTGCGCTTCCAGCCGAATCTCACGTGGTTCGACGCGCGCGCGCAGGCGCTCGATTTCTCCGTCGACAACGCGAGCGTCGGCCTCGCGAACGGCAGCGTGCTCGAAGCGGATCTGGTAGTCGGCGCGGACGGCGCGCACTCGTGGGTGCGCGCGCAGATCGGCTCGAAGATGGTGCGCCGCGATTACAGACAGATCGGTGTGGTCGCCAATTTCAAGGCTGCGAAGCCGCACGGCGAAACCGCGTATCAGTGGTTCCGCGACGGCGAGATCATCGCGTTGCTGCCGATGCCGGACGGCCACGTGTCGCTGGTCTGGTCGGCGCGCACCGAACACGCCGAGCAGTTGCTCGCGCTCGATCCCGAGCGGCTCGCCGCCGAAGTCGAGCACGTGAGCGGTGAACAGTTCGGTGCGCTCGACTGCGTGACGCCCGCGCAGGGCTTCCCGCTGGCGTTGCAGACCGTGGACCGGCTCGTCGCCCCGCGGGTCGCGCTGGTCGGCGATGCCGCACATCTGATCCATCCGTTGGCAGGACAGGGCATGAACCTCGGCTTGCGCGACGTCGCCGCGCTCGCGAGCACGATCGGCGGCAAGGAGTCGTTCCGCGATCTCGGCGACATGGTGCTGCTGCGTCGCTACGAACGCGCGCGCCGCGAAGACATTCGCGCGCTGATGATTGCCACCGACGGTCTGCAGAAACTGTTCTCGGTGCCCGGTCCGCTCGCGCGCGCCGTGCGCAATACCGGCATGGCGTTCGTCGGCGCGCAGCCATTCATCAAGCGCTGGCTCGTGTCGGCCGCGCTGGGGTAAACCGCAACGAGGCGTCGGGCGGATAGCCGATGGCCGGTCACCGGCGCCCGGGACAGGTATCATGACCGGATCGAAGCGCTGCGATCCGCCCCTTATCCGACCCCCGATCGAACCTGATCGAGCCTGATTGAACAGATAGGCGGCCGAAACTCGCGGCCGGAACGTAAAAAACGCGCAGGTGCGCGACTGACTCCAGGACTCCAGCATGAAAAAGACCTTCCGCATCGCCGCTGCCGCGCTCGCGATCGGTGCCGCTACGCTCGGCTGCTCGGCGCAGGCCGACCAGACCACCGACAAGCTCAAGGCCACCTTGCAAACCCGTCTTTCCGACGTGACGATCAAAAGCGTGTCGAAGACGCCGATCGCGGGCCTGTACGAAGTGAATCTCGGCACGCAGATCGTCTACAGCGATGCGAGCGGCGACTACCTGATGCTCGGCGATATGGTCGACTCGAAGACGCGCAAGAATCTGACCGAGGCACGCCTGTCGGAAACCAACCGCATTGACTTCGCGAGCCTGCCGTTCGGCAACGCGGTGAAGGTCGTGCGCGGCAACGGCGCGCGCAAGATCGCGGTGTTCTCCGATCCGAACTGCCCGTACTGCAAGCAGCTCGAAAAAACGCTGCTGTCGATCGACAACGTGACGGTCTACACGTTCCTGTACCCGGTGCTGTCGCCCGATTCGACGGCCAAGTCGAAGTCGATCTGGTGCTCGGCCGATCGCGCGAAGGCGTGGGAATCGTGGATGCAGGACCGTCAGGCGCCGACCGCCGCCGCCACCTGCGACACCGCCGCGATCGACAAGAACCTCGCGCTCGGCCGTTCGATGAACGTCGAAGGCACGCCGACGGTGTTTCTCGCCGACGGTCGCCGCCTGCCCGGCGCGGTGCCGGCAGATCGGCTCGACAAGGAACTGTCGGCCGTGCACTGAACAGCGCGCTGGCCACAGCGCCACGCCCGCCCCGGGCGCGCAACAGATGCAAGGTTCAAACTGAAGGAGGCGCACGCAGCGCCTCCTTTCGCATCGAGCCCCGAACTTCTCCGCGTCACTCTTCTGACACTCCCAAGCGCCGCCGATGAAGCCGATCCGCTACACCATCGTTCCGGGTAACCCCGCCGCCCACCTGTTCGAAGTCACCGTGACCGTCGCCGATCCCGATCCGGCCGGCCAGCGTTTCATGCTGCCGGTGTGGATTCCGGGCAGCTACATGGTGCGCGAGTTCGCGCGCAACATCGTCACGCTGCGCGCGGTGAACGACGCGGGCCGCAAGGTGCGCGTCGAGAAGATCGACAAGCACACGTGGCAGGCCGCGCCGGTCAAGGGAGCCTTGACGCTGCGCTACGAGGTGTACGCATGGGACCTGTCGGTGCGCGCCGCGCATCTGGACGACACGATCGGCTTTTTCAACGGCACCAGCGTGTTCCTGTCACCGCTCGGCCATGAGGACGCGCAGTGCGTGGTCGATATCCAGAAGCCGCAGGGCGCCGCGTATCGCGGCTGGCGCGTCGCGACCGCGCTGCCGGAAGCGCGCGGCACGAAGCGCTACGGCTTCGGCGAATACCGCGCGCAGAACTACGACGAATTGATCGACCATCCTGTGACGCTCGGGGAATTCGCGCTCGCGACGTTCAAGGCGCACGGCGTGCCGCACGACGTCGTGATCGGCGGTCGCGTGATCGGGCTCGACATGGAGCGTCTGTGCAAGGACCTGAAGCGCATCTGCGAAGCGCAGATCGCGTTGTTCGAACCGAAGTCGAAGAAGGCGCCGGTCGAGCGCTACGTGTTCATGACGCAGGCTGTCACCGACGGTTACGGCGGGCTCGAGCATCGCGCGTCGACCGCGCTGATCTGCAATCGCACCGATCTGCCGGTGCAGGGCCGCGAGCCGATGAGCGAGGGCTACCGGACCTATCTCGGTCTGTGCAGCCACGAGTATTTCCACACGTGGAATGTGAAGCGGATCAAGCCGGCCGTGTTCGCGCCGTATGACCTCGGCGTCGAAAACTACACGTCGATGCTGTGGCTGTTCGAGGGCTTCACGTCGTATTACGACGACCTGATTCTCGTACGCAGCGGTGTGATCTCGCAGGACGACTATTTCGGCCTGCTCGGCAAGATGATCGGCGGGGTGCAGCGCGGCAGCGGGCGCCTCAAGCAGAGCGTCGCCGAAAGCTCGTTCGATGCGTGGGTCAAGTACTACCGGCAGGACGAGAACGCGCCGAACGCGATCGTCAGCTATTACACGAAGGGCTCGCTGATCGCGCTCGCCTTCGACCTGACGATCCGCGCGCAGACCGGCAACCAGAAATCGCTCGACGACGTGATGCGTCTGCTGTGGAATCACTTTGGCCGTGATTTTTATCGAGGCAAGCCGGTCGGCGTCGACGAAAGCGAGATCGAGGCGATTTTCGCGGAAGCGAGCGGCGCGCAACTGGCCGAACTGTTCGCCGAGGGCGTGCGCGGCACGCGCGATCTGCCGCTCGACGCGCTGCTCGCGCCGTTCGGCGTGGCGCTCGCGCCGGACGTCGACAAGAACGGCAAGCCGTCGCTCGGCGTGCGGCTACGCGGCGGCGCGGATTGCGCGCTCGCGACCGTGCACGAGGGCAGCGCCGCGCAGAAGGCGGGCCTCTCCGCTGGCGACGTGCTGATCGCGATCGATGGTCTGCGCGTGACCGGCGGGAATATCGATGCTCTGCTGACGCGCTATCAGCCGGGTGCGAAGGTCGAGGTGCACGCGTTCCGCCGCGACGAGCTGCGGGTCACGCAGGTGAAGCTCGACGGTCCCGAAGTGGCGCGCTACAAGCTCACGGTCAGCGATCACCGTCCCGCCGCGCGCAAAGCCCTCGGGCGCTGGCTGACGATGTGAGCGGCGTGGTGGTGGGCCGCACCGGGCGGTCCACCGATCGTCGCCTGTCCCGTCGTCAATCGGTGGAGGAGGGCGGTTGATTGTTCTACCCATGCAACAATCCTTCGCCGCCGGACGGCTTTTTCGCCGGCCGGTAAAAAAACACAATGACTTCACTCGCGCAACACTGCGCGCCCCTACTGGAGTCAACCATGACCACGATCCTGCAAATCAACTCGGCAGCCCGTTCGCAAGGCGCGAACTCGACGCTTCTCGTCAACGAGCTGACGGAAAAGCTGCAACAGTCGAATCCGGGCGCGCAAGTCGTCGTCCGTAACCTGCAAGCCGAACCGCTGCCGCACCTCGACGACGCCGTGCTCGGCGCGTTCTTCACGCCGGCCGACCAGCGCACCCCGGAACAGGCCGCGATCGCCGCACGCAGCGAAGCGCTGATCGCCGAACTGCAAGCCGCCGACGTCATCGTGATCGGTGCGCCGATGTACAACTTCGGCATCTCGTCGCAACTGAAGACGTACTTCGACTTCATCGCACGTGCGGGCATCACGTTCCGTTACACCGCGAACGGCCCGGAAGGCCTCGTGACGGGCAAGAAGGTCCACGTCGTGTCGGCGCGCGGCGGCAAGTATCTCGGCACGCCGAACGATAGCCAGACGCCGTATCTGAAGAGCTTCCTCGGCTTCCTCGGCATGACCGACGTGAACTTCATCTACGCCGAAGGCCTGAACCTGGGTCCGGACGCCGCGAACGCCGCGCTGAGCTCGGCACGCGAAGCGATCGCCGCGGTCTAAGCGGGTTTGTCCTGCCGCATTGCGCAGCTTCGATGCGGCGCGAGCGGTCAAAAGAATAACGCCACGGATGGGTTCACCCTCCGTGGCGTTTTCGTTGTGTATCGCAATCTTCTGACGACGACGCTCTCACGCAAGCATTTGCGCGTCGTCCGGTAGACGCCAGTCGATCGGCTCCCGGCCGTGCTGCAACAGATATTCGTTCGCCTTCGCGAAATGCCCGCAACCGAGAAAGCCGCGATGCGCGGACAGCGGCGACGGATGCGGCGCCTCCAGCACATAGTGCGACTTGCCGCCGAGTAGCGCGCGCTTCGCCTGCGCATGCGCGCCCCACAGCATGAAGACGAGGTTCTGATGCCGCGTCGCGAGTTCGTGGATCAGCGTGTCGGTACATTTCTCCCAGCCGCGTTTCGCGTGGCTCGCGGCGCTGTCGCGCTCGACGGTCAGCACCGTGTTCAGCAGCAGCACGCCCTGTTTGGCCCAGCTGTCGAGGCAACCGTGCTGCGGCGTCTGGTGACCGAGACTCGCGGCGATTTCCTTGAAGATGTTGCGCAGCGACGGTGGCGGCCGCACGTGCGGCGCGACCGAAAACGCGAGACCGTGCGCCTGCGGCGTGCCGCGGTCTTCGCCGTGGTACGGATCCTGGCCGAGGATTACGACTTTCACTTCGTCGGGGCTCGTCAGGCGGAGCGCGCGGAACACGTCGGCCGGATAGATCGTTTTGCCGGCGGCACGCTCACCGTCGACGAAGCGGCACAGCGGCGCGTAGGTGTCGCTGTCGATGAAGGGTTTCAGGTGTGCGCGCCAGGCCGCTGGTAGCGCGGCGAATTGTGCTTCGAGCGTGGGCGGGGCGGCGGTGGGGGCGGCGGAGGCCGGGGCGGGCGCGACCTCGTCGAACAGCGATGCCTGCGGCAAACTGGAGCGGGTGCGGGAAGCGGAGGTCATGGCGGGGAAGTGTCGCAGCAAACGCGGACTAGCTCAAGTTGCGGCAAGCGAGCGCATGAGGTGCCGCGGGTTTCGGGCAACGCGCTCACCCGGCGCGCAACCGATACCCGCGCTGCGCCTTGCTGATGTCATCCGGCGCGAGGCCGGCAATCCGTTTGCCGAGTTCGGCGGCAAGCGTGTGAAGCGCCGCTTCGTCGCCCGATTTCAGTTCGAGCTCGATCTCCGAGATCGGCGCGCGGCGCGCTTCATCGTCGACTTCGGCAAGCACGTCGCCCTGATCGATCGCCGCCTCGATCTGAGCGCCGTTGGAGTCGAGCAGCCATAGCGTGCGCGTGAAATTGGTGTGGAACAGCTCGATCAGCGCAGGCGCGGCCTGTTTCAGTGCATCCGCGGCGGCGGGTTCGTCGCAAGCGCTCAGCAACGATTCGATTTCGAGCTTCGCGCCCGCGACCGGCAATTCCCATTCGTGCCGGCTATGCAAGCCGTTCGTCGCCGTGCCGACCGTCTTGAAGGTCTGCAGCCAGCCGTCCGGGGTCTGCCGTAGACGCAGTGCGCTCTTTGACGACGCCAGCGTCAACTGCGGCGTATCGAAGTAAATGTTCACGAGCTTGATCGCGCGTCCGTTCTTGCCGGCGCGCGCGGCGAACCACTGCGTCGCCGCCTCCACCTGCGAAGCCGGCAGCGCCAGCTTGATTTCGCGTTCCATGCCCATGCTGGGTGTCCTTGTTGCGCGGATTTCTCTGCGCCCGATACGCCGATACGTCGATACGTCGATACGTCGATACGTCGATACGTCGATACGACGCTCAGAAAAACATCCGCGCGAGTTCCACGCCCGGCTCGTCCGCGCGCATGAACGCTTCGCCGACGAGGAAGGTATGCACGTTCCGTGCGCGCATGCGCTCGACGTCGTCGCGCGACAGGATGCCCGATTCGGTCACGACGATGCGATCGTCGGGAATCGCGTCGAGCATACCGAGCGTCGTGTCGAGCGAGGTTTCGAAGGTGCGCAGATTGCGGTTGTTGATGCCGATCAGTGGCGTCTTCAGCGTCAGCGCTTCCTTGAGTTCATCGCTGTCGTGCACTTCGACGAGCACCGCGAGACCCAGCGAATGCGCGAGCGCTTCGAGGTCCTGCATCTCGGCGGTTTCGAGCGCGGCGGCGATCAGCAGGATCGCGTCGGCCCCCATCGCGCGTGCTTCGACCACCTGATACGGATCGACGATGAAGTCCTTGCGTATCACCGGCAACTGGCACGCGGCGCGCGCTTGCTGCAGATAGGCGACGCTGCCCTGGAAGAACTGCACGTCGGTCAGCACGGACAGACACGCCGCGCCGTGCTTCTCGTACGAACGCGCGATGTCGGCCGGCACGAAGTGCTCGCGCAGCACGCCCTTCGACGGGCTCGCCTTCTTCACTTCGGAGATCACCGCGGCGAGACCCGCCGTGTGCTTGGCGCGCAATGCGCCGACGAAGTCGCGGAGATCGCGCGACGACGCTTCGAGCCGCAGTTCTTCGAGCGGCACGCTTTGCTCGGCCGCCCGGACTTCTTCGCGTTTGACCGCGATGATGCGGTCGAGGATGTCGCTCATAAATGTCTCGCTACGTGATTACTGCTTGAATTGCTGGGTGAAGCGCACCAGTTCGTCGACCTTCGCGCGTGCCTTGCCGCTCGCGATCGCTTCGCGCGCGAGTTCGATGCCGTCCGCAATCGTGGCCGCGACGTTCGCCGAATAGAGTGCCGCGCCGGCGTTCAGCGTGACGATTTCCCGCGCGACGCCGGGCTTATTGCTGAGCGCGTCGAGCAGCATGACCTTCGACTCGCCCGCGTCGGCGACTTTGAGCGTGCGGTTCGACACCATCTGCATGCCGAAGTCTTCCGGATGGATCTCGTACTCGCGGATCTCGCCGTCGCGCAACTCGCCGACCAGCGTGGCGCCGCCGAGCGACACTTCGTCCATGCCGTCCATCCCGTACACGACGAGCACGTGTTTGGCGCCGAGGCGCTGCATCACGCGCACCTGAATGCCGACGAGGTCGGGGTGAAACACGCCCATCAGCTGATTCGGCGCGCCGGCCGGATTGGTGAGCGGCCCGAGGATATTGAAGATCGTGCGGATGCCGAGTTCCCGGCGTACCGGCGCGACGTTTTTCATCGCCGGATGATGGTTCGGCGCGAACATGAAGCCCATGCCCGTTTCCGCAATCGATGCCGCAACCTGCTCCGGCTGCAGATCGATGTTGACGCCGAGCGCTTCGAGCACGTCCGCGCTGCCCGACTTGCTCGATACGCCGCGATTGCCGTGCTTTGCGACCTTCGCGCCCGCCGCGGCCGACACGAACATCGTCGCGGTGGAAATGTTGAACGTGTGCGCGCCGTCGCCGCCGGTACCGACGATATCGACGAAGTTCGAGTTGTCCTGCACGTCGACGTGCCGCGCAAATTCACGCATCACCGTGGCGGCCGCGGTGATTTCGCCGATGGTCTCTTTTTTGACGCGCAGGCCGGTGATGATCGCCGCCGACATCACGGGCGACAGCTCGCCGCGCATGATGAGGCGCATCAGATGCAGCATTTCGTCGTGAAAAATCTCGCGGTGCTCGATGGTCCGCTGCAAGGCTTCCTGGGGCGTAATGGACATGATCTCGTCTCTCCTTGTGTCAGGCATTGCGCGGCGCCGCGTGATGCGAGGCCTTGCCGGCGACGGCGAGCTTTGACTGCTTGACGAAGTTTTCGAGCAGCGCGTGGCCGTGTTCGGACAGGATCGATTCCGGGTGGAACTGCACGCCTTCCACGGCCAGTTCCTTGTGGCGCACGCCCATGATTTCGCCGTCTTCAGTCCATGCCGATACTTCGAGGCAGTCGGGCAGCGATTCGCGTTCGATCGCGAGCGAGTGGTAGCGCGTTACCGTAAAGTGCTTCGGCAGGTCTTCGAATACGCCCTTGCAGTCGGTTTCGATCGTGCTGACCTTGCCGTGCATGATGGTCTGCGCGCGCACGACGCGGCCGCCGAACGCCTCGCCGATCGCCTGATGGCCGAGGCACACGCCGAGAATCGGCGTCTTGCCGGCGAATTCGCGCAGCACGTCGAGCGTGATGCCCGCGTGTTGCGGATTGCTCGGGCCCGGCGACAGGCAGATGCGCTCGGGGTTCAGCCTGGCGATTTCATCGAGCGTGATTTCGTCGTTGCGGTAGGTGCGCACGTCTTCGCCGAGTTCGCCGAAGTACTGCACCAGGTTGTAGGTGAACGAGTCGTAGTTGTCGATCATGAGCAGCATGGTGTGTCTCCGGTCAGAAGTCGCTATCGAGGCCGTCCTGGACCTGCTCGGCGGCGCGCATTACCGCGCGTGCCTTGTTCTCGGTCTCCTGCCATTCGGATTCGGGCACCGAATCGGCGACCACGCCCGCGGCCGCCTGCACATATAGATTGCCGTTGGCGATCACGCCTGTGCGGATCGTGATGGCCAGATCCATCTCGCCGGTGAACGACAGATAGCCGACCGCCCCGCCGTACAGGCCGCGCTTGACGGGCTCGAGCTCGTCGATCAGCTCCATCGCGCGGACCTTCGGCGCGCCCGACAGCGTGCCGGCCGGGAAGGTGGCGCGCAGCACGTCGAAATTGGTCATGTCGTTCTTGAGCTTGCCTTCGACCGAGCTGACGATGTGCTGCACGTGCGAGTACTTCTCGATCGCCATCTTGTCGGTCACAACCACCGAGCCGATCTGCGCAATGCGGCCGACGTCGTTGCGCGCGAGGTCGATCAGCATCACATGCTCGGCGATTTCCTTCGGATCGTTCAGCAGCTCGGTAGCGAGCGCGGCATCGCGCTCGGGCGTGTTGCCGCGCGGACGGGTGCCGGCCAGCGGGCGGATCGTGACGATACGGTCCTCGCCGCGCTTTTCCTGGCGCACCAGAATCTCCGGCGACGCGCCGACCACGTGGAAGTCGCCGAAGTTGTAGTAGTACATGTACGGCGACGGATTCAGCGAGCGCAGCGCGCGATACAGCGACAGCGGATTGTCGCGGTACGGCTTGATCAGGCGCTGGCCGACCTGCACCTGCATCAGTTCGCCGGCGGCGACGTATTCCTTCGCCTTGCGCACGGCCGCCAGGTAATCGTCTTTCGCGAACTCGCGGTAGATCTCGGTGCGTACGCTGGCCGACACGACGGGCGGCTCGACGGTGACGCGCAGCCGCTGGCGCAGTTCGCGCAGACGGTGCTTCGCTTTCGTGTAGGCCTCAGCCTGGGTCGGGTCGGCGTAGACCACCAGATAGAGCTTGCCGGCGAGGTTGTCGATGACGGCGACTTCCTCGGTCAGCAGCAGCTGGATGTCGGGCAGACTGAGGTCGTCTTTCGGCGCGCTGTGCGCGAGCTTCTTCTCGATGTAGCGCACGGCGTCATAGCCGAAATAGCCGGCGAGACCGCCCGTGAAGCGCGGCAGCCCCGGGCGTTGCGCGACCTTGAAGCGCGCCTGGAATTGCTGGATGAACGCGAGCGGATCGCCGTCGTGCGTCTCGACGACCTTGCCGTCGCGGACCACTTCCGACACGCCGTTGCGCGTGCGCATGAGAGTCCGCGCCGGCAGGCCGATGAACGAATAACGTCCGAAGCGTTCGCCGCCGACCACCGACTCCAGCAGGAACGAGTTCGCGCCGTTGCGCTCGGTCTGCGCGAGCTTCAGGTACAGCGACAGCGGCGTCTCGAGGTCGGCGAGCGCTTCGGCGATCAGCGGGATGCGGTTGAAACCCTCGTTGGCGAGGGACTGGAATTCGAGTTCGGTCATGTTCCGATCCTGTACGGTGGTCCGGCGGCAGCAAGCGTCGGGCAAAGCGGGGCTAAGCGCCTTCGGTCGGGGCGCGGGTCGACGTTCTCGACACAATGATACCGACCGGCGCGGGTCTTCCATCGGCGCGTGCGAGCGGTGCGGGTGAGCAACGGTACCTTGCGGGTACGCGCAGGCTCAATCAGCCGATGCAGCTGCGCAAAAACAGATCGATGGAAAAAGCGCGTGAGCGCAGCGAAGTAAAAAACGGTTGCCGAAGTCGAGCTTCAGCGTACCTCAGGCGAGGTTAGCGCGACCAGCGACGCCAGGGCCAGGCTCCCCGGTCGATGCTAATCAGACTCCGTTTTTTATTCAGAAACATGAGGATGAAGGACTGTTAAGTCGTGGATTGATGCGCTGCGATCGCCCTGGCGGCGTCGAGCAGCGAGGCAACTATACCATCGGATTTTATCGTTTGTATAGCTTGGCCGTGGTTGTACCCGTAGGGCACGGTCAGCGTCGCCATGCCGGCCGCGCGGCCCGCCAGCGCGTCGTTTTCGGAGTCGCCGATCGCCACCGTGGCGCTCGGCTCGACGCCGAGCTGCGCGGCGGCGGTCAGCATCGGAAGCGGGTCCGGTTTCTTTTTCGCGAGACTGTCGCCGCCGAGCACGACGCTGAAATACGGTGCAAGCCGGTACTGCTGCAGCAATTCGAGCGCGAAGCGGTGCGGCTTGTTGGTCACGCAGGCGAGCTTCAGGCCCGCGTCGCGCAGCGCGCGCAGACCGGCCTCGACGTCTGGATAAAGCCGCGTGTGCACGCCGTTGATCTTCGCGTACTCGGCCTGATAGATCGCGAGCGCTTCGTCGAAGCGCTCTTGCGCGTGCTCGGCTTCGAAGCGCGGCGCAAGCACGCTGCGGATCAGATGCTCCGAACCCTTGCCGACGTAGCCGACCACTTCCTCGCGCGTCGTTTCCTCCGCGTCGAGCTGCGCGAGCATACCGTTCAGGCCGGCGGTGAAGTCGTCGGCCGTGTCGATCATCGTGCCGTCGAGGTCGATGATCGCGGCTTCGAGGCGCGGGCCGGTAAACGTCGGGGCGGGATACGGAGTGGTCATGAGGCGCTGGCTTTTAACGCTGGACGGTCGCGAGGGCGGCGCGCATCTTGTCGATCACGACCTTGTGATCGGGCTGGCCAAAGATCGCCGAGCCGGCCACGAACGTGTCCGCGCCGGCCGCCGCGATTTCCGCGATGTTGTCGACCTTCACGCCGCCGTCCACTTCGAGGTGGATGTCGCGGCCCGTGCGCTCGGTGTACGCGTCGATGCGTTTGCGCGCTTCGCGCAGCTTGTTGAGCGCCTCGGGGATGAACGACTGGCCGCCGAAGCCCGGGTTCACCGACATGATCAGCACGAGATCGACCTTGTCCATCACATGATCGAGATAGTTCAGCGACGTCGCCGGATTGAACACGAGGCCGGCCTTGCAGCCGTGGTCGCGGATCAGCGACAGCGTGCGGTCGATGTGATCCGACGCTTCCGGGTGAAAGCTGATCAGGTTCGCGCCGGCTTTCGCGAAGTCCGGCACGATGCGGTCGACGGGGCGCACCATCAGGTGCACGTCGATTGGCACGTCCACGTGCGGGCGGATCGCTTCGCATACGAGCGGGCCGATGGTCAGGTTCGGCACGTAGTGGTTGTCCATCACGTCGAAGTGGATCCAGTCGGCGCCGGCGGCGACGACGTTGCGGACTTCTTCGCCCAGGCGGGCGAAGTCGGCGGAGAGAATGCTGGGGGCGATGCGAAATTGCGTCATGACAGGGGGCCGATGCAAGCGGGAAAGCGCCATTTTACCGGTTTTGCGCCTGCAGACCGGGGCGCTGGCCGCGGTTGGCGTGGCGGAATCGCGCGATGAAACTTCGCAAAGTGCCGGCGCAAAAACGACATGGAGACTGGGCGCGGCAAAGCAGCCGTGTCCCAACGTCTTAGACACAGCTGGCCGAAAGGCGTATCCGGTTGCGGCCATGCCGCGCATCAAGCAGAATGCCATTCCATGAGCGCCGCATCGCCGCTGCACCCGCAGACCATTGGCGTTCGGGCCTTCCACGATTTTTCACAGCCCGTTTGATCAGATCGGAATCAGGATGAGCCAGTACGAATTCAGCGTCTCGGCGCAGGTGCACTACCTGCCCGAAGAATCGGACCCGGAGCGTCGCCAGTACGCCTTTGCCTACACGCTGACCATCCGTAACACCGGCCAGGTGCCCGCACAGTTGATCGCGCGTCACTGGATCATCACCGACAGCGAAAACACCGTCCAGGAAGTCAAAGGCCTGGGCGTGGTCGGTCATCAGCCGCTGCTCAAGCCGGGCGAGCATTTCGAATACACGAGTTGGGCAGTGATCGCGACGCCGGTCGGCACGATGCGCGGCGATTACTTCTGCGTGGCGGAGGATGGTGAGCGCTTCGAGGCGCCGGTGCCGGAGTTCGTGTTGCGCATGCCGCGAACGTTGCATTGAACCGGCGCGGTGTTGCGCGGTCTTTAATGAGTTCGTATCGGCGCGCGGCGCGGCGGGCAGTTGAGTGGGTGGTTGGATGAGCGCTCAGACGAGCGCTTGATGCACGAGGGGTTGCGCGGTTCTGTATGCAACCCGCCGGCCGGGGTCACTGCGGCTTTTGCTGTTGGGACCGTTCCGCCGGCTTGGCACGTCGCGCTTTTTTCTTGCCAGACGACGTCCACACAACGATAAAGACGAGCAGGAACAGCGCGAGCAGCGATTCCAGCGCGAAGATGAGCATCGGGTATTCGTCGAACAAATCAGACATGGCGGTTTCCATCAAGAACGAACATTGTATGCGGTTTGTCCGCCGAGCCGGCGCGTGGGTCGGTGCATTGTCGGTTGCGGTGTTGCTTGCCTCCTGCGGTGGCGGCGGCGCGCTCCGGCCTTCGCCGCCGAGCGGCGCGGCGATCATCCCCGGCCAGATCGCGTCGTCGCGCTTGACCGCGGTTGCGTGGCAGCAGGTGCCGGGCTGGCAGGACGACTCGCTGATCGGCGCGACGGCCGCGTTGCGGCAAAACTGCACGAGGCTCGCGCGTCAGCCGAACTGGTCGCGTGCATGCGCGGCCGCCGCGCAAATCGACGA
Organism: Paraburkholderia sp. CI3; assembly: GCF_050436505.1. Classification (NCBI taxonomy): domain Bacteria; kingdom Pseudomonadati; phylum Pseudomonadota; class Betaproteobacteria; order Burkholderiales; family Burkholderiaceae; genus Paraburkholderia; species Paraburkholderia sp. CI3. The sequence goes on along the minus strand of NZ_JBNDMI010000004.1, from coordinate 2,596,120 downwards.
TCTCGACGTCACCGGTGCGCGCGCCTTCTTCGAAGCCTACTTCACGCCGTTCCAGCTCGCGAATAGCGACGGCACGCTCGACGGTCTGGTCACCGGTTACTACGAGCCACTGCTGCGGGGCTCGCGCACGCGGCATGGGGTATATCAGACCGCGCTGTACCGCTGGCCCGCCGGCTATCGCGCGGGGGCGCCGTTGCCGGCGCGCGCCCAACTCGAACGCTCGGGCGCGCTCAGCGGCAACGAACTCGTGTGGGTCGACGACCCGATCGAAGCATTCTTTTTGCAGGTGCAGGGCTCCGGGCGCATCGTGATGGAAGACGGCAGTGTGATGCGCGTCGGCTTTGGCGGTACCAACGATCAGCCGTACAAGTCGATCGGGCGCTGGCTGCTCGATCATGGCGAGATCACACCCGCGCAGGCGACGATGCAGGGCATCAAGGCATGGGCACGCGCGAATCCGACGCGCGTCGATGGATTGCTCGACACCAATCCGCGCTTCGTGTTTTTTCGCGAGATGCCGTCGGCCGAACGTATGCCGAGCGGCGGCGCGGACGGCCCGATCGGCGCGCTCGGCGTGCCGCTGACGCCGGAGCGCTCGATTGCGGTCGACCCGAGCGCGATTCCGCTCGGCACGCCGGTGTTCCTGCAGACCACGCGGCCGCTGACGAACTCGCCGATGAACCGCCTCGTGTTCGCGCAGGACACGGGCACCGCGATCAAAGGCGGCGTGCGCGCCGACTACTTCTGGGGCCTCGGCGACGATGCCGGTGATCTGGCTGGCAAGATGAAGCAGGGTGGCCGGATGTGGTTGTTGCTGCCGAATTCGTGAGGCGGTGGGGCGCAGGTGGAAGCGTGGCTGCCGTTTGAGTTACAGCGGTTTTCGGGAGGCGGGTTGGAGGCTGCCGCGAAGCCGTTAATAGAAGTCGTGGAAATCGGCGTCACGTTTGGATCAGGATCCGTGCGTGACGCCGTTTTTTGTTGGGCTCTTACGCTGCGCGTCGTTGCCGGTTGCCTGACTTAGAGCCCCGATCTGCGCTTGTCGACCACCCGCCGCGCCTTGCCCACCGAGCGCTCGATCCCATTCACGGCCAGCACGTTCACCACCGCGCTTACGCCAATCAGCGCCTTGATGTCGTACGCCAGCGCGTTTTTCGCGGTGGTTAGCGCGGAAGTATCCGGCGCGCTTTCGGGGCACGGTTCGACGTTCAGCGTCAACACGTCGAGCGGCCCTTCCTTCGTCAGTACGATCTGATAGTGCGGCGCGAGCGCGTGCTGCTTGAGCAGCAACTCTTCGATCTGCGTCGGAAACACATTGACGCCACGGACGATCATCATGTCGTCCGAGCGGCCCGTGATTTTTTCCATACGCCGCATCGTGCGGGCGCTGCCCGGCAGCAGGCGCGTGAGATCGCGCGTGCGGTAGCGGATGATCGGCAGCGCTTCTTTCGTCAGCGACGTGAACACGAGTTCGCCGAGTTCGCCATCGGGCAGCACCTCGCCCGTTTCGGGGTCGATGATCTCGGGATAGAAATGGTCTTCCCAGATCGTCGGGCCGTCTTTGGTCTCGACGCACTCCGAGGCGACGCCCGGCCCCATCACTTCGGAGAGACCGTAGATGTCGACCGCGTCGATGCCCATGCGTTTTTCGATCGCCTCGCGCATTTCGTTGGTCCACGGCTCAGCGCCGAAGATGCCGATGCGCAATGAGCAGCTAACCGGGTCGATACCCTGGCGCTCGAGTTCGTCGGCGATCGACAGCATGTAGCTCGGTGTCACCATGATGATGTCCGGCCGGAAGTCCTGGATCAGCTGCACCTGCTTTTCGGTCTGACCACCGCCGAACGGAATCACGGTGAGCCCCGCGCGTTCGGCGCCGTAATGCGCGCCGAGGCCGCCCGTGAAGAGGCCGTAGCCGTAGCTCACGTGCACCTTGTCGCCGCGCTTCGCGCCGGCGGCGCGTATCGAACGGGCGACGAGATTCGCCCACGTGTCGATGTCGCGCGCCGTATAGCCGACGACGGTCGGCTTGCCGGTCGTCCCAGACGATGCATGGATTCGCGAAATCTGCTCCTGCGGCACCGCGAACATGCCGAACGGATAGTTGTCGCGCAAATCCTTCTTCGTCGTGAACGGAAAGCGCGCGAGGTCCGCGAGCGACTTGACATCGCCCGGATGAACACCGGCTTCGTCGAACTTGCGCCGGTACACCGGCGAATTTTCATACGCATGGGTGAGTGACCATTTGAGCCGTTCGAGTTGGAGCGCGGCGAGCTCGTCGCGGCTGGCGGTCTCGATCGGATCGAGCGGAAGAGCGGTGCTCATCGAATGTCTCCTTGCTGCCTCAGTATCTGAGTCTGATATGTAACGCGTTGGCGTCAGAGAGCCGCGCAGACAGTTGTCCGCGAGGGCGGCTCTGGCTTGCCGCCGCTCAATGTTAGTCGCCGGCGGGAATCAGGTTGCCCTTGATTTGCGCCGACTTGCCGCGAAACATCGCGACGGTCTCGCCGGCGCGATTCGTGACGCGAATATCGTAGATGCCAGTGCGCCCGCTCGATGTCTGCTCGACCGCTTCGGCGCTCAGCACGTCGCCGCCGTAGACCGGCCGGAGGTATTCGATCGAGCAGCCGGCGGCAACCGTATTGATGTTGTAGGTGTTGCAGGCGAACGCGAAGGTCGAATCGGCGAGCGTGAAGATCAGGCCGCCGTGGCAGATCTGATGGCCGTTCAGGAAGTCGTCGCGCACCGCCATGCGCAGCCGCGCATAGCCGGGGCGCACTTCGAGAATCTCGAGCCCGAGCGCGCGACTGCAGGCGTCGCTTTCGTACATCGCGGCAGCTGTCGCGCGGGCGAGTTCGTCGGCAGTCATCTGGTCGGGGCGGGTGGTTTGCGTGGACATCTCAACGCCCCTCGAAGCGCGGCGCGCGCTTTTCGATAAATGCCTGCACGCCTTCTGCGTAATCGTGCGAGGCGCCTAGTTGGCGCTGCAGATCACGCTCGAGATCGAGCTGCTGGTCGAGCGTTTGCGTCGTGCCGGCACGCATCGCCTGCTTGATCGCGGCGATCGCGCGCGTCGGTTGCTGGGCAAGCTGGGCAGCGAGTTTTGCCGCGGCCGGAGCCAGTTCGGCGTCGTCGAGCGCTTGCCAGATCAAGCCCCAGCTTTCGGCTGTGTCGGCGCTGAGCTTGTCGCCGGTGATCGCGAGGCCGAGCGCGCGTGCCATGCCAACGCGTTGCGGCAGGAACCACGTCCCGCCCGAATCCGGCACGAGGCCGATCTTCACGAACGCTTGGATGAAACTCGCGGAGCGAGCTGCGAGCACCAGGTCGCAGGCCAACGCGAGATTGGCGCCCGCGCCGGCGGCCGTGCCGTTGACCGCGGCGATCACCGGAAACGGTAGCGCTTGCAGACGGCGGATCAACGGATTGAAGTATTCATCGATCACGGCGCCGAGGTCGGTCATCGCGCCGGGCGTGAAATCGAGGTCGGCGAGATCCTGGCCGGCGCAGAAGCCGCGTCCCGCGCCGGTGAGCACGAGCGCACGGGCGCCGGACTTTTCGACCTGGTCGAGTGCCGCGCCGAGTTCCTGATGCATCGCGCGCGTGAAGCTGTTGAGCTTGTCCGGGCGGTTCAGCGTGATGATGGCGACGTGGCTCGATGAGTCGATGTCCAGCCGGATCGCTTCATATGACATGGGGTGTCTCCTCAAACTCTCTTTGGCCGATGGGCACGGTCGCTCGACTAGCGTCGGCGCGTGATGCCGATCCGATGTCTGATGTTAGTCAGAGCGCACGACTCGGTCCATCCGCCGAACGGCATAGGACGAAGTCGTGCGTTGTGCTGAAGCCTTCTTATGCCGTTCAGCCAGCTACCGCGGGCGCCGCTTTCGGTTCAACATGAACGCGGCTTTGAACGACACGGAAGCGGTTGGCGACGAAAGCGGCATCGGCAAGCGCGGCATTCGCGGCCGGGTTGGCGCCGGTGCCGTGAAAGTCCGAAAAAGCCGCGGACTGGTTGACGAACACGCCACCGGTCAGGTTGATCGACAGTGCGACGCCGCCGCGGATCGACGCTTCGTGCGCGGCGTCGAGCACGGCGTCGTCCGTGCTGTAGACCGCCAGCGTTAGCGCGCCGTGCTCGGCAGCAATGTCGCCAGCGAGGTCGAGTGACTGCGCGGTCGAGTCCGTCGCGATGACGAACGAGATCGGCCCGAACCATTCTCTCGTGAACTGGGCGCGGTCGGTCGAGGCGTCGAGTTGCAATACGAGCGGTGTGCGCACGCGAGCGCCCGGAAAGGACGGATGGTCGAGCGTCTGGCTCGCGACGAGAACGCGGCCGAGCCCGGCGGCTTCGTCGATGCGCTGCACGACGCCTTCGTTCTGGATCGCGCCGAGCAGTTCGACGGCGCGGGCCGGATCGGCGACGAGCTTTTGCACCGCGCCGGCAAGCGCCTGGGAGACATCGTCAAAGCTGAGCGTGCCTTCCGCGGTGCGAATGCCGTCTCGCGGTACGTAGATATTTTGCGGCGCGGTGCACATCTGGCCTGAGTAGAGCGCCAGCGAGAACGCGATGTTGCGCGCGGCCGCCTTGATGTCGTCGACCGAGTCAATGACGATCTGATTGACGCCAGCTTTTTCGGTGTAGACCTGCGCGTGGTGCGCGTTGCGCTCGAGCCAGGTGCCGTTCTGGGTGCTGCCCGTGAAGTCGATCAGTTTGATCTCGGGGCGCTGGGCCAGTTGCTGGACGAGGGCGCCGTCGTTCGGGGCGGTGGCCAGCAGCGTGACGACGTTCGGATCGAAGCCCGCTTCGCGCAACACGTCACGCGCGATGCGCACGGTCAGCGCGAGCGGCAGGATCGCGCCCGGATGCGGCTTGACGATCACCGTGTTGCCGGTGGCCAGATCGGCGAACAGGCCCGGATAGCCGTTCCACGTCGGGAATGTGCAGCAGCCGAGCACGAGGCCGATGCCGCGCGGCACGACGGTGTAGCGCTTGTGCATCGCGAGCGGCGGGTTTTTGCCTTGCGGCTTTTCCCAGTGCGCGTCGGCGGGAATACGGCGCAGCTGATCCCAGGCATACGCGACCGCTTCGAGCGCGCGATCCTGCGCGTGTGGGCCCCCTGCCTGGAAGGCCATCATGAACGCCTGACCGGTCGTGTGCATCACGCTGTAGCCGAGCTCGAAGCTGGCGCGATTCAGGCGCGCGAGGATTTCGAGGCTCACGCCGATCCATGCCTGCGAGCCGGCGGCGCGCCAATCGCGTTGCGCCGCGGCAGATGCGGCGATGAGCGCGCTCGGGTCGGCTTTCGGGTAACGCACGCCGAGCTGGAAGCCGAACGGCGAAACCTCTGCGCCGACGGTCTCTCCCGTCGACGGTTGGTCCAGGTCGAACGTTTTGTCTAGAAGCGCCTTGAACGCGGCTTCGCCGTCCGCGTTGGCTGTTTCCCCGTACACTTTCGGACTGGGCATCTCGACGAACGGGCTCCAGTAGCCGCGCGTTTCGAGCGCGGCGAGCGCTTTGTGCAGCGTGTCTTCGTGCTTGGTGAATAGCGGATGTGTCATGGCAAAGAGGCTCGGCTGTACGTTGGGGAAATACCTGTCGAATAATTGACCGACCGGTTGGTTGGGGAATGGTAGCATCACCACAGACGATGCGCGAAGCGTTTTTCGCGTGCGATTAACCCTTATGGAGGCGGCATGGCTTACGAAAACATTCTGGTTGAGACGCGGGGACGGGTCGGACTGATTACGCTCAACCGTCCGAAGGCTCTGAATGCACTGAACGACGCGCTGATGGACGAACTAGGCGCAGCGTTGCGCGAGTTCGACGGCGACGAGTCGATTGGCGCAATCGTCGTGACGGGCAGCGAGAAAGCGTTCGCGGCCGGTGCGGACATCGGGCTGATGGCGTCGTACTCCTATATGGATGTCTACAAGGGCGACTACATCACGCGAAATTGGGAAACGGTTCGCTCGATCCGTAAGCCGATCATTGCCGCGGTGGCGGGCTTCGCGCTCGGCGGCGGCTGCGAACTGGCGATGATGTGCGACATCATTTTCGCCGCCGACACGGCGAAGTTCGGTCAACCGGAAATCAAGCTCGGGATCATGCCGGGCGCGGGCGGC